>JAKFVL010000027.1 GCA_021732215.1 Hyphomicrobiales bacterium | reverse complement strand
GGAGGTCGGCGCGTCGCGCCGACCTCCCCCTTGCAGGGGGAGGTGAAGTCTCCCGAGAGTACACGTCCCATGTCCTCCACCGACACGCCCTCCGAAGACGACATTCCCTTCAATCGCGATTTCCCGCTCAAGCCCGGCGTTGCCGATCGGGTGATGCCCGGCGTGCGGCGGGTGTTGTGCAACAATCCGTCGCCGTTCACTTTCAGCGGCACGGTGAGCTACATCGTCGGGCCCATGAGAAAGGGAGGTAACGTCGCGATCATCGATCCGGGTCCGGATGACGAAGTCCACGCGAAGGCGCTGCTCGATGCGGTGAGGGGCGAGACCGTCACCCATATCGTCGTTACCCATACGCATCGCGATCATTCGCCGAACACCGCGCGCATCAAGGCTGCGACCGGCGCGACCGTTTATGCCGAAGGCCCGCATCGCGCATCGCGGCCGCGTTACGAGAGCGAGAAAATCTCGACCGAGTCCGGGGCCGATCGCGATTTCATGCCCGATGTGCGGGTCAAGAGCGGCGATACGATCGAGGGCGACGGCTGGTCGCTTGAAGCGGTGGCGACGCCGGGCCATACCGCCAATCATCTGGCGTTTGCCTGGCCGGAGAAGTCGATCAACTTTGTCGGCGATCATGTGATGGGCTGGTCGACGTCGATCGTGGCGCCGCCCGACGGCTCGATGGTCGATTACATGGCTTCGCTCGACCGGCTCGCGGCGCGTCCGGAGCAGTTCTATTATCCGGGCCACGGTCCTGCCATTCCGGAGGGGCCGCGCTACGTGCGATTTCTCACCCGCCATCGCAAGGCGCGCGAGGCGTCGGTGCTGCATCGTCTCGCCAAGGGCGAGGCGGATATCCCGACCATGGTGCGTGCGATCTACATTGGCCTCGATCCGCGTCTTGCCGGCGCGGCCGGTTATTCTGTGCTGGCGCATCTGGAGGATCTCGTTGCGCGCGGCGTGGTTGCGACCGACGGCGACCCGGTGATCGGCGGGACGTATCGGCTGGCGTGATCCGCCAGACTATCAACTTGTCATTGCCGGGCGTAGCCGTTCGAAGGACGGCGTCGCTTCGCTCGCCTATGACCCGGCAATCCATCCCGGAAAAGAAAAGATGGATGCCCGGATCAAGTCCGGGCATGACGACCGAAAATGACAATGCGCTTCGATCCAGAGACGAGAACTACTTCTTCACCGTCTTTGGCAACGTTTTCGGCTGCACCGGCTGTTTCTTGACCGGCTTGATATTGTCCGCCTGCTCGTTGATATCCTCGATCAGCCTGGTTAGCCGCGAGGCATTGGCGCCGAGATCGTGGTCGAAGTAGCGCGACGAGGAACGCAGATCGACGCGCGATCCTTCGCCGTTCGGCAGCACGCGGATCGAGATGTCTTCGCTGAAGCCCATGACCGGCGAGCGCGCGATGGCTTCGATCTTGCCTTCCCGGCGCGGCGGCTGCGGCGCGCGTTCGACCATGATCCGCCAGTTGCGCCGCTTGATGATGTTCAGCGTCGTCTCGTAGGCCTGAGGTGCGGGAATATCGAGGCTGATCGGCTCGATGTCGGGATAGGCGGCGCGCTGCTGCTCCGCCGAGTAGAGCCCCGCATACGCCGCCGGGTTGGCGCCGTCGGAGCCGCGCAGCCGGGCGATGGCTTCATAACGCGGCGGATCGATCGGATCGGTGGTCACGTCGTAGATCGCCGGCAGCTTGCGATACTGGTAAAAAAGATAGGCCGGGTAGGCGAGGATCACGGCATCCAGGATCAGCGCAAAGAGAATCCGGCTCATGCCGCGCGAGCCGTTGTTCCAGATCGAAACGAACGCGGCGAATGCGACGAGGATCGAAAGGCCCGCGAAACCCAACGCTCCGAAGAACGCGGTCAGTGCGGGTTTGACCTCGAGAAAGCCGAACCGGACGATGGCGATCGAGGCAACCGTCGCGATCAGCGAAAACACGGCGAACCGCCGCGCCCACGACGCGAGGCTCGAGATGGGTTCTGACTTGTAGGCTGAGGAAAAACTTCGGGCCATTGCTGCGCGGGATCCAGATCTACGGCCGGGAATAGCCCATTTTGGCATCGGCAGGGAAGCAACCTGCTCCATGAATTACGTTCAAATATTGGTATCGGATCGCGTCAGCGCTGGTCCCCGAATTGTTCGACGAGGAAGTCGATGAAGGCCTTGATCCGCGGTGCGCGATGGCGTCCCGGAACGGTCACCGCATGAATCGGAAACGGTTCGGCCATGTGAACGTCGGCCAGCAGCGAAACGAGTCTGCCGTCCTTCAGCGCGTGCTCGGCCATGAAGTTCGCGAACCGCGCCACGCCGAGCCCGGCGATGGCGAGGTCGAGCATGAGATCGGCGGTGTCGCTGGTGAATGTTCCGGAAACCGCGAGCCGGTTGATGCCCTCGGCGGTGTGAAACGGCCATTGGGCAAGGGCGGCAAAGCCTCTCAACGTCAGACAGTTGTGGCGCAGCAGATCGGCTGGCCTCGTCGGCGTGCCGTGCTTTTTCAGATAGGCCGGGCTTGCGCAGATCACGCGGTTGGCGTCGAGAATCTTGCGCCCGATCAGCGATGAGTCCGCGAGCACGCCGGACCGGATCGCGACATCGACCTGCTCGGCGACCAGATCGACCTGACGGTCCGAGAGATCGAGCTGAACGGTGATCTCCGGGTACTGCTCGAAAAACAATGGAAGAACCGGCGCGAGCTGCCGTTTGGCGAACGCTGTGCCGGCGCTGACGTGGATGTGGCCGCGCGGCACGCGGCTTGAAGCGGTGACTTCCGCCTCGGCCGATTCGATCGAGGCCAGAATCTCCCGGCTATGACGTGCGAACAGGTCGCCCTCGGCGGTCGGGGTCAGCTTGCGTGTCGAGCGCGTCAGCAGGCGAACGCCGAGCCGTTCCTCGATCCGCGTCACCAGCTTGGACATGGCCGACGGGCTCAGCCCCAGATCGGCGGCGGCAGCTGCAAAGCTGCCGCGTTCGACAATCCGCACAAAGGCCGCCATGTCGGCGGACGCCGAATTTCGTGAATTCAATTCATGAATGAGTGTCATAATATGCATATTATCATATTTCAAGGAACGAATACAGTCTCCTCAAACGGAGACCAAAGCCATGAACATCAGCAATTTGAAGACCATCGGGTTTGAAGACCATGTGCTCCGCCGGGCCGACGGCAGCATCGATATCGCGGCCTACGACAGCATCGCCCGCGGTCAGCGGGTGGCTGCACTCGATGACGCCGTGCGGACGGCCTATCGCTCGGTGGTCTCAGCGCTATCGGCGATCGCCGGAGATCGTCACAGCCCGAAACATCCGCCGCTGCGCAATGCATCGCTGACACGGTGCTGATGCGGGCCGTGTCTCTTCGTTGAAAGCTGTTTTCCTCCCTGTCGCGCATAAACAAAACGGCCGGGCGTGAGCCCGGGCGTTCGTGTTTGTGATAGCCGCGGGCGTTACGCCGCCGCCGACGGGAAGCGGTAGTCCTTGAACTGCTCGCGCAGCGCGGTCTTGAGGATTTTGCCCGTCGCCGTGTGCGGAATGGCGGTGACGAACTGCACGTCTTCGGGCATCCACCACTTGGCGATCTTGCCGTCCATGTATTTCAGGATGTCCTCGCGCGTTGCGGTCTGGCCGTCCTTGAGATGGATGATGAGAAGCGGTCGCTCGTCCCATTTCGGGTGGTAGACGCCGATCACCGCGGCCTCCATCACCGCCGGATGGCCGACGGCGAGGTTCTCGAGATCGATCGACGAAATCCATTCGCCGCCCGACTTGATGACGTCCTTGGAGCGGTCGGTGATCCGCAGGTAGCCGTGCTTGTCCAGCGTCGCGACGTCGCCGGTGTCGAAGTAGCCGTCCTCGTCGAGGATATTGTCGTCGAGGCGGAAGTATGCGCCCGATATCGCGGGTCCGCGCACCTTGAGCCGGCCGAAGGTTTTCGCATCCCACGGCAGGTTCTTGCCGTTGTCGTCGGTGATCTTCATTTCGACCATGAACGGCGGATAGCCTTGCGTCGCGAGCACATCGAGCTTTTCCTCGCCGGTGTAATGCGCGAACTGGCCCTGCAGGCCGCCGACGGTGCCGAGCGGCGACATTTCGGTCATGCCCCAGGCGTGGCGCACATCGACGCCCATGTCGGTGAACGTCTTGATCATCGAGCGCGGCATCGCCGAGCCGCCGCAGATCAGCACGCGCAGGTCGGGCAGCGTTTTCTTTTCCGCCGCCATGTATTGCAGCAGCATCAGCCACACGGTCGGCACGCCCGCGGTATAGGTGACTTTTTCCGTGCTCAGCAGCTCATAGACCGATGCGCCGTCGAGTTTGGCGCCGGGCATCACCAGCTTGGTGCCCATCGAAGGCGCCGAGAACGCGATGCCCCAGCTGTTGGCGTGGAACAGCGGAACCACCGGCAGCATGGTGTCTTTCGATGTGGTGCCGAGCGCATCGCCGTTGTTGGCGACGAGCGCGTGGAGGACGTTCGAGCGATGCGAGTACAGCACGCCCTTCGGATTGCCGGTGGTGCCGGATGTGTAACACATGGCGGCGGCGGTGTTCTCGTCGAAGTCCTTCCATTTGAAATTGCCGTCGGCTTCCGCGATCCAGTCCTCGTAGGCGACTGCGTTCTTCAGCGTGGTCTGCGGCATGTGCGCCTTGTCGGTCAGCACGATGTAGCGCTCGACGCTCGGAAGGTTGGGTGCAAGTTTTTCCAGGATCGGGATGAAGGTGAGATCGGTGATGACGATCCGGTCCTCGGCGTGGTTGATGATCCACGAGATCTGATCCGGGAACAGGCGGGGGTTGACGGTATGGCAGATGGCGCCGATGCCCATGATGCCGTACCAGCATTCCAGATGACGCCAGGTGTTCCATGCAATCGTCGCGACGCGGTCGCCGAGCTTGATGCCGCTGCGGTCGAGCTGCTGGGCGACCTTCAGGGCGCGGACGCGGATCTCGCGATAGTTGGTGCGGACGATCGGTCCCTCGACCGATCGGGTCACGACCTCCCGGTCACCATGGATCGAGGCTGCGTGATCGATAATGCGATGACACAGCATCGGCCAATTTTGCATCAACCCTTGCATGCGATGGTTCCTCCTGGTCGCCCAAATCTTGTTGTGTCGCCCCGTCAGGGGATTGGTCATGGTTTTAGCGTGTCGCGGGCGTGCCGCAAATGGTCCGTTTGGCGCGATCTGTTTGGGCTGGCCGTTGCCGCCGTGCTGGGCATCGTCACGCCGTCCGCATCGGCCCAGCCAACCGAGCCCCTGCTGCTGCCGAAACCCCGGCCGGCTGAGGCGCAGCCGCGCGAGGCCCCGGCCGCGGATGCGCCCGAACCGGTCGCATCGGCGTGCCGCATCGCGTTGACCGAGGAGATCGCGATCGCGCCGTCGATCCCCCCGATCACAGGCCCGGGCGCATGCGGCGGCGGCGATCTGGTGCGGCTCGAGGCGGTGGTGCTGCCCGGCGGCCAGCGCGTGCGGCTCACATCCGCTGCGATCCTCCGCTGCGCCATGGCGTCGGAGGTGGCCGACTGGGTGAGGCGCGATCTGGCTCCGCTCGCCGAGAGTCTCGGCTCGAGCGTGGCCGAACTCGACAATTACGACTCGTTCGATTGCCGCGGCCGCAATCGCGTCGAGGGCGCGAAGATGTCGGAGCACGGTCTTGCCAATGCGCTCGATGTGCGCGGCTTCAAGCTGGCCAGCGGGCAGGCCATCGCGCTGACCGAGCGGAGCGTCGACCGCAGCTTGCGGGAAACAGTGCTGACGCAGGTGTGCGCGCGCTTTACCACCGTGCTCGGCCCCGGCTCGGACTGGTATCACGAGGATCACATCCACCTCGATCTCGCCGAGCGGCGCGGCGGCTATCGCCTGTGCCAGTGGAACGTCTATGACCCGCTGCCCGAGGTCGCGCCGCTGCTGCCGGAGCAGCGTCCGGCCGAGGCATCTCCGCGCGAGCAGGAACAGATGCCGAAGGGCGGCCAGAAGAAGCAGTGACTTTCCGTCATTGCGAGCGGAGCGAAGCAATCCAGTCTTGCTCGGCAGCGTGGATTGCTTCGTCGTGCAAGAGCACTCCTCGCAATGACAAGAGAAAATAAAAGCGCCGGTCACCCGGCGCTTTTAAAACCTTCAGAAATTTCCGGAATCCTAGCGGCCGCCGCCCCTATTGAAAGGCGGACCCTCCACCCTGCAGAGCGAGCTTCGGCTTGGTCGGCGAGTCGCCGGCCTTCGGCTCGAGCACCACGACGATCGAGCCGATCTTGGCGCGGGTGTAGAGATCGATCACGTCCTCATTGGTCATGCGGATGCAGCCCGAGGAGATCGACTCGCCGATGTATTCCGGCTGGTTGGTGCCGTGAATCCGGAACAGCGTGTCCTTGTTGCCCTGGAACAGATAGAGCGCGCGTGCACCCAGCGGATTGTCCGGGCCGCCCGGCACCTGCTGCGGCAGGCCCTCGATGCGCTTGTGGATGTCGGCGGTCGGCGTCCACTTCGGCCATTCCTGCATGTTGCCGACCTTGGCGACGCCGGAGAAGGCGAGGGCTTCCTCGCCGACGGTGACGCCGTAACGGATCGCTTTGCCGCCATCCATCACATAATAAAGATAGTGGTTGTCGGAATCGATCACGATCGAGCCCGGCGCTTCCTTGCGATGGTAGGTGACGATGGCGCGGCGATACGGCTCTGCAACCTGGACTTTTTCGTAACGCGCCTTGGCCAGCAATTCCTTGTCGCGCGGCTTGAGGCTCGCCTCGGGCGCTTTCTCGAAGGTGGCTGTCTGCATGCAGCCGGCCAGCATCAAGCTGGCCGCGAGCAGACCGAGTTTGGTAACGAACGAAGACATCTTTTTGAATTCCAAGTTTTTAAATTCCAAGTTTTTGAATTCCAGGCTTTTGAATTCCAAGGTTCGCGGTTCAGATCGCGGCTTCAAGTCGCTGCTTTCGCCAAGGATATCGGCAAAGGCTGGTTACGGCTCGCCACGATCCCCGCCGCCACAAACGTGGCAGGCCACCGTCGATTCATGTCTTTGAGTATCCTCGAAAACGGCAATATTTCCAGTTCTTTGATGATGAAATTGCTTCGCAGCAACCGTGCTGTGGCTTTTGTGCCGCATAATTCTTGAGGTGGAGTTCAGCCGAGGCTGTTTTTTGGGCGAAACCGGCTATCGATGCGGCGTACCGCCACATGACTGACACCGATGTGCCATAAAGGTCGAGCGGCATTAACCAAGAGAATCTCCAGCCCGGCATTATCGTTGCCGATGCCCCAACCGCCGAACCGCCGATCCACTGCTTGCCAGAATCCGTGCTTGCGGGAATCGGCTCGGTTTGGCTTCTCACCGAGACCTGCCTGACGCCGCCCGGAGTTCTCCATGCTGACTGTTTTCGTGCCCACCGGGTCTGCGCTGAAGCGGACCGAGATCGAGAATCTGGAGAAACTGCCGCCGGAGGCAGTGTGGATCGATCTAAAGCAGCCGACGACCGAGGAAGACAGGGCGGTCCAAAAGCTAGTCGGCATCGAAATTCCGACCCGCGAGGACATGCAGGAGATCGAAATCTCCAGCCGTCTCTATGTCGAGAACGGCGCGCGCTACATGACCGCGGCGCTGATGTGCGCCACCGACACCGGGTCGCCGCGGATCACGCCGGTCTCCTTCATTCTCGCCGATCATCGCCTCGTGACCGTGCGCTACGACGAGCCCAAGCCGTTCAATCTGGTCGCGGCCAAGCTCGGCCGCGGCTGCCCGCAGGGCGTCAACGGCGAAAGCCTGCTGCTCGATCTGCTCGATGCGCTGATCGACCGCTGCGCCGATATTCTGGAGCGCGTCGGCGCCGACATCGACGAGGTGGGCCTCGATATCTTCGAGCCGTCGGCGACGCGCGGCCACGCGGCGAACTATTCGGGTATCCTGCGCACCATCGGCAAAAAGGGCGACCTCACGTCGAAAGTGCGCGAGAGCCTGGTGTCTCTCGGCCGGCTGATCTCGTTCGTTGCGGTCGAGACCGACGCCGGGCGCTGGACCAAGGAGCAGAAGGCGACCTTCAAGACGCTGGCGCGCGACGTGCAGTCGCTGTCCGATCACGCCTCTTATCTCGCCAACAAGATCACGTTCACGCTCGATGCCATGCTCGGCGTCGTCAACCTCGAGCAGAACAACATCATCAAGCTGTTCTCGGTGATGGCGGTGGTGCTGATGCCGCCGACACTGATCGCATCGGTCTACGGCATGAACTTCAAGGCGATGCCGGAGCTGTCCTGGGAGTTGGGCTATCCGATGGCGCTGGCATTGATGGCGATCGCCGCCGCCGGGCCGTACATGTTCTTCAAGTGGAAGAAGTGGCTGTAGCTATTTTCAGCGCGTCCTCGAATCCCTTGACATTTGCTGCACTAGGATTATAATCCTTGCATCCCGTCCCACGGTGAGGGGCGGTTCGCGATCGTCACGGATTGCGGGGCGGGATGCGGTGGACGCGGCAGCGTCAGGCGCAGAGGTTGAGGTGGCTGGGGATGTGAG
>JAKFVL010000014.1 GCA_021732215.1 Hyphomicrobiales bacterium | reverse complement strand
ATCGAAGAAGCCGGTTTTAACCAGATCAAGCGTTTGGAAAGTGTTGCGGAGTGGCTTTCGCGCGTGACCATTGTTCGAGCTCGGAGATAATCCCCTCTCTCGCTTTCCGAACTATCGCACAGGCAAGAACCGTTTACCGTCCCATTGCAGTTCAGTTTTGAGATTCAAATTGAGACCGCTATTGCCGGGGAAGAGAGCTTCATCGTTTACAAATCCTGAGAACACTCGCTCGTAGCTCCGACCTGACAACTTATAGACCTCGTGGAGACAGGTATCGTTTTTGCAGACAAACCCCGGCTTGGGACACCAAAGCACTTCGTAATGAAGGACCATAAATCTGCCATTGCTGACAGGGCGGGCAAAGAAATGCGTTGCCGCAATGCGATCTCCACAAGTCCCTTGAAGCGCCTTTACACGATTTCGTATCTCATTCGGCAACGCATCGATATTTACGTCTGCCCAGGCCGCTCTGTCTTTGAATGCAGAGCGCGCCCAAGCCACCTCACTCGCCAACAGTCCGCTCATCAACAAGGCGAACTGTGCGAATGAAGTCAATTTGCCAAAGGTTCTCATTGTGAGAATTTTGCCTGTCCGGTCTTATTCTTGTCGGTCTTGAACAGGAGTGTCACGGACGAGCCTTTCGCCACCGGCTTCTTCGTCTCGGCCTTCAGCGCTTCGCCGGAAACTACGAGCTGTACGGTTTCGCGCTCGCCGCCTGATACGACCAAGACTGAACCAGAGAATCCTGCTATCTTGATTGGCTTGTTGTCTTCATCAAAAATATTGAACGTGATCGTGTTTCCGCTGGCCAACATCTCGGCATGCACGCCCGCGACGTCCTCCATTTGGCCACCATTCGGTCCCTTCGAGCCATGCTTATGCTGCGCAAAGGCTGGTGCTGCGACGAGGAAGAACGAAGCAATCAAAGCAACGATAATTCTCATGGGTTGACTCCATCGGTGGTTGGAACGGTAACGCGGGTTTCGCGGCGGAACAGGACATACAACGCAGGCAGGACGAGCAAGGTCAGGATGGTGGAGGAAATGATGCCGCCAATGACGACGGTCGCGAGCGGACGCTGAACTTCGGCTCCGGCCCCTGTTGCGATTGCCATCGGCACAAAGCCAAGCGACGCCACCAGCGCCGTCATCAACACCGGACGAAGGCGCGTCAGCGCGCCTTCCGTAACGGCTTCGAGGATCGGCCTGCCATCCAGGCGCAATCGCTGGATGAAACTGATGATGACAAGTCCGTTCAAAACGGCAACGCCTGAAAGCGCGATGAAGCCTATGCCTGCACTTATGGACAGCGGGATTCCACGGAGCAGTAGCGCAACCACTCCGCCGGTGAGCGCCAGTGGCACCCCGCTGAAAACTAGCGCAGCGTCGGCGGCTGAGCCGAGACTCATGAAGAGAAGGATTACGATTAGGAGAAGCGCGATGGGAACGACGATAGCCAAACGTTGCGTCGCCGATACAAGTTGCTCGAATTGGCCACCCCAGCCGATCCAGTAGCCGGTGGGCAGTTTCACTCGCTCGCCGATTTGCTGCTGCGCGTCTCGAACGAACGATCCGAGATCGCGGTCACGGACATTTGCCGATACCACGATTCGGCGCTTGCCATTCTCCCGGCTGATCTGGTTTGGACCCGGAGCAATATCGATCTGAGCGACTGCTGAAAGCGGCGTGTAGCGCATCTGCGAAAGGGGCGTGGTCGTCCAGCTTGCCCGCGCAGTAGCCGCAGGAACTTCCGGCAAAGGAATTGGCAGATTGCGGAGGGTTTCGATGTCGGCGCGGAGATGTTCCGGCAGCCGAACGACAAGATCGAAGCGGCGGTCACCCTCGAATACCGAGCCCGAAGTCTTGCCACCAACCGCGACCTCGACGAGCGCTTGAACATCAGAAACACTGAGACCAAGACGGCTTAGCGCGTTACGGTTCAGTTTCACCGTCAGGACAGGCAAGCCTTGCACCTGTTCGGTCTTGACGTCTGCCGCGCCCGGTATCCCTTGCAATACGTTCTGCACTTGCCCTGCAACCTGAACCAGCGTGTCGAGGTCGTCGCCAAAGATTTTCACGCCGACATCGCTCCGGACGCCGGAAATCAACTCGTTGAAGCGCAGTTGAATGGGTTGCGACAATTCGTAGGCGCTGCCGGCGATTTCTTCCGAAGCCTTCTCAACGTCGAGTACGACGTCTGCTTTGCTCTTTTTGGGATTGGGCCATTGCTCGCGCGGCTTCAGCATGACGTAACCATCGGAGATAGAAGGTGGCATGGGGTCGGTCGCAACCTCGGCCGTGCCGGTGCGGGCGAAGACTTCCTTCACCTCCGGAATCAGAAGAAGCCGCCGCTCCAAGGCAGCTTGCATCTCAACTGATTGCGACAGGCTGGTGCCAGGAACCCGCAGGGCTTGAACGGCCACATCTCCTTCATCGAGACTGGGTATGAACTCACCACCCATGCGCGTTGCAATGAGGCCCGTCAGCACCACGATGATTGCGGCTGATAATGCGACGATACCGCGGTGGCGGATGCTTGCCGCCAGCAAAGGCTCGTAAAGTCGGTTGCTTGCGCGCATAAACCAATTTTCTTTTTCCGAGACCTTACCTGTCACCAGGAGCGCAAGTGCTGCGGGCACAAAGGTTATTGAAAGAACGGCAGCACCGGCAAGCGCAATCAGCACGGTCAGCGCCATGGGCGTAAACATCTTGCCCTCGACGCCGGTAAGAGTGAGGACTGGCAGATAAACAACAGCAATAATGATTGTCCCGAACAGGCTGGGACCGATGACCTCGCGCGAACCACGCAGGATCGTGTCGAAGCGTTCGCTGGTCGTGAGCAACCGTCCACGCGCATGCTGCTCGACCGCCAGCAATCGCAGGCAATTTTCGACGATAATGACTGCGCCGTCGATGATGATGCCGAAATCGATCGCGCCGAGACTCATCAGATTGGCGCTGACCTTGTTTTCCACCATGCCGGTGATCGTAATCAGCATGGACAACGGAATAACGCAGGCCGTTGCGATTGCCGCTTTAAAGTTACCAAGGATCAAAAACAGGATCACGACAACAAGAAGCGCGCCTTCGAGCAGGTTTTTTTCCACCGTGGCAATGGTCGCTTCCACGAGATGGGTGCGGTCATAAACCGTCCGTGCAACAACGCCCTCCGGCAATGACTTCGCAATGTCCTGAAGCTTCTGGGCGACGCGCTGCGAAACCGTCCGGCTATTTTCGCCGATCAACAGCATCGCAGTTCCTAGAACAGTCTCTTTGCCATTCAGCGTCGCAGCGCCGGTCCGAAGCTCACTGCCAATACGCACCTCAGCAACATCTGCCACGCGAACCGGAATGCCATTGCGCGTGCCGACGACAATGCTTTGGATTTCCTCGATGTTGGCGACTTGGCCCGGCGTGCGGACAAGATACTGTTCGCCATTCCGCTCAATGTAGCCTGCGCCGACATTGGCATTGTTGCTTGCTAGCGCGGTCATCACTTCGCGGAAGCTTAGCTTGTAGGCCATCAACCGTGTCGGGTCGGGCAGCACGTGGAATTGCTTTTCGTAGCCGCCAATCGCGTTGACTTCGACAACCCCAGGAACATTGCGAAGCTGCGGCTTGATGATCCAGTCTTGAATCGTCTTCAGGTCAGTCGGTGAGTACGGCTCGCCAGAGGCGGATTTCGCACCCTCCTTAGCCTCCACGCTGAACATGTAGATTTCGCCAAGACCGGTTGAAATCGGCCCCATTGCAAGTTCGATTCCGGATGGCAGTTGATCCTTCACCTGCTGGATACGCTCGTTTACGAGCTGCCGCGCGAAGTAGATGTTTGTACCGTCTTTGAAGACGACGGTGACCTGACTGAGGCCGTAGCGTGACAGCGATCTCGTATATTCAAGGCTCGGTAAGCCGCCCATTCCGGTCTCGATGGGGAAGGTCAGGCGTTGCTCGACTTCAAGCGGCGAATAACCGGGCGCCGTCGCGTTGATCTGAACCTGCACGTTGGTGATGTCGGGTACTGCATCAATGGGCAGGCGTGTAAAGTTCCACACGCCAAGGGCAGCGACGAACATGACCATCAACATGACCAGCCAGCGCTGGCGGATGGAGAACGAGAGGATGCTGTCAAGCATGACGATTCCGATCGATCGAGCGATCAATGCTCATGGGTTGCGCTTCCCTTGGCGAGCTCCGCTTTGACAACGAAGCTGTTCTTGCCGGCGTAAGTCTCCCCCTCCGTCACGCCGAACATGACATCGACGAATTCCCCGTCTCGCTCACCGAGTTCGACATCGCGCGGCTGAAATTTGTCTCCTTCACGCACGAAAACGACCGTGCGATTCTCGATTGTCTGCAACGCGGAAAGCTTCACCGCGACAGGGACCTCCTTCGCCGAGAGGATCAGTTTCGCGGACACGAAAAGGCCGGGCCGCAAACGCTGCTCGGCGTTGTTGACGATCACACGGGCGAGTGAGCTTTGCGTGTCTGCACTTCCGACCGGCGAGATGTAGGAGATTGCTGCCTCAATTGGCTCCCCACCATCCCCCGCGTCGATCAGGACCTTGTGCTTGACGCGAACTCGTTTCATGTCGCGGCGGAAGACGGAAAGATCGACCCATACCGTCGAAAGATCGGCAACGGTAAACGCTGCTTTCTGTTCAGTGACGTATTCACCAAGCGCGACCTGCCGGTCGATAATGGTGCCCGCAATCGGCGAGCGAAGATCGTAGACGGTGAGACTCTGGTTGCTCTCAACCTTGGCCAAAAGATCGTTTTTGTTGACAGCCTCACCAACCCGGCGATTTACCTCGCGAACAATGCCGGGGAAGCGTGGCGAAACCTGCACCAGAGCTTCTTGGTTTGGCTGAATCATCCCGTTGAGGACGATGGTGTCGCGCAGCGTGGCAGGCCCCGCCTTTAATAGTTCGATACCGGCGGCAGCGACCTTGGCATCACTCAATGTCACACCATCGCTGTGCTCTTCATGTGCGCCATGACCGGCGTGTGTTTTGGTCGCCCCCTTGCTTGGTGGCGCGCCAAGAATCTTCATGCCGGCAAAAACTGCGGCGGCCAGTAGAATGAGCACTACCCCTGCTTTGACAATGCGACTCATCGGGACGATCCTCTGGTCAGCGCGAACGGATTGCCGACAAGGCCCTCGATGGTCGCGACTGCGATGTGGAAATTTTGCTGTGCCTCCTGCTCACGCAGGAGCGCCTGAGCCAAGCTGGATTGCGCATCCAGCACTTCCAGCAATGTGAAACGGCCTTGTCCGTAGCCCGAGAAGATGGCGTCGGATGCCAGCCTGGATTTCGGTATGGCAGTTTCGCGAAGAATCGAAAGTTCGCGAAGAGACCCTTGCAAGGTGTCATAGGCTCGACCGGCAAGCACGATAAGTACGTTGCGATTTGCTTCGCGTTCGGCACGCGTTTTAGCCAGGCTTTCTTGAGCAGAGAGAATATTGCCTTGGTTCTGGTCGAAGATGGGAATGGGTACCGACACCGACAAACGAACTGCGTTGTCATTCGTCTCGCTGTAATGCCGCCAGCCGACCGACAGCCTTACGTCAGGATACGGCTTCAAACGCGCAAGTAACAATTCCGCGTTGCGTTGCGCATAGACCGCCGTCCAGCGCACCAGTTGCGGATTAGCGTCAATCGCTGCCACAACCGATTGAAACGATGGAGGCCGGCCGGTGACGTCCAATTGTCCGGACACTGACGAGAATTTGGCTGTGCTGTCGCCTATCAGCACACCGAGTTCGCGCCTTGCGCTCGCAAGGACTGCTCGCAGACGCTCGCGATCGGCTTTCAACAGCGCCGACGCGACCTCGGCTCTTCCTGTCTCCGCTGGCGAAGATGCACCGGCATCGACGCGCCGCTGAAGAAGCGGAGTGAGCCTGTCGAGCGCAGCCACCTGCTCGTCCAAAATCTGTATCCGGCGCTGTGAACCCAGCACACTCAGAAACGCGACGGCTGTTTCCGACAAGACTTCGAGCCGGATTGCCTGGCGCTGGATTGCGGCGGTATCTACGCCCGCTTGTCCAGCGGCGATGCGCGCCTCACGCTTGCTGAACAACTCGAACAATTGACTGATTTGCAGCGTCGATTCAGCAGAACGAGTACCGCGATAGCGACCAGTTCCAAACGAGTCGTCCAGCTCATAGGAAATATCTGGATTAATCAGAACGCCGGCCTGAAGGCGTTGTCCAGAAGCAATGCCGATATCGCGTTCGGCCGCTGTCAAGCGTGGACTTGCCGCGAGCGCGCGGGAGAGCGCCGAATTGAGCGTCAGCAAGCCCCCGCTAGATTGGGCGGTTGTTTGAGTGGAGGTGAGGCTCGCAAGAACAACGAGAGCCAACGTGAAGCGCGGACGCATGAAACGGATATTCCTGACATGAACCAACGGGTAACCGGGTGAAGACCCGCAGGATAATTGCAGGGCCGATCCGGACGCTCAGGCTTGTTCAGTGTCAGGCGATAGGAGGCGGAAATTCGGCCTCGGGTGGCCGCGCTGCAAGTGTCTTGTCGCTTGTCTCGACAAACACACGCGGCGTATCGGCTGAGATCATGGGAATGGGCTGAAGCTGAGCCGCGATCAAAGCGCAGAACGTACACACGTTATCGTTGGCAGCGGGTTCAGCGTCATCCCCACCGCTGGCAGGCACAGTTGCGTTCGCTAAAACGGCTAGATCGTTTAAGCCAGCAAGGGAATGACCCGCGTGAGCAGCAGCGACGAAAACGAACGCAAGCAGGCAGGCAAGCGTCACCAGCTTGTGCCATCGTCGTCCAACGCCAAGGAGCCCTAGTCCGCGCAAGTGCATTCATCTCCACTACGACACTGGTAAGCTCGGATCATGACAGGGTCAAGTCCACAGCCATGCAGCGAGGCAAACGCAACAAGTGATTGAAATTGGCCAGGTTTGGCAACGTTATAGTATCACAATCCGCGATCCGTCTGAAACGGATGAAGCCAACCACATCTGGTGCAACGATCCGCAGTATTGCCCGGTCAGACCACGGTGTCTGATGCGAGAGCGCATGCGGTTTCTTCGCTGACCTCTATTTGCACGGTGGGATGGTTGATTGCGAAATCGTGTTCCAGCGTGGTTGCAATCTTCATGAGGAAGGCGTCGCCGGGATGGCCGTCCGGCATCACAAGATGAACACTGAGAGCGGTGTCGGTTGTGCTGATCGGCCACACGTGCAGATCATGCAGACGTGCCACACCCGGCTGTTTTTCGAGAAACGTACGAACTCCGGCGATATCAACTGACGGCGGCACGCCGCCTAGCGACATGCGCACGGAGTTCTTGAGCAGTCCCCAAGTGCTGAGAAAGATCACGCCGCAGATGACGAGACTGATAGCGGGATCGATCCAGTTCCAGCCCGTAAACAGGTAAAGCAGCGCAGCCAGAACCACGCCAAGCGAAATGGCTGCATCGCCGGCCATGTGCAGGAACGCGCCTTCGATATTGATATCCGCCTTTCGCCCGGAGGCAAAAAACGCCGCGGTAACACCGTTGATCAGGATGCCAATTCCCGCCACGACCATTACAGTCACACCTTCAACCGGCTGAGGATTGCCAAAGCGCTGGATCGCTTCCCATCCGATCGCGCCGATCGCAACCAGGAGGAACATCGCATTGAATAGAGCGGCTAGCAGCGATGATCCGCGAAGTCCGTATGTGTATTGCGCTGTGGGCGCGCGCTTGGAAAGAGCCACCGCGCCCCACGCAACAAGGAGGCCGAGCACGTCGCTGAGATTATGGCCTGCGTCGGCCAAGAGCGCGGTTGAATTGCTAATGAAGCCGTAGGTTGCCTCAATGACGATGAAGACAGAATTTAGGGCAATACCAACAGCGAACGCGCGCCCGAAATCCTTCGGTGTGTGAGCATGTGCGTGATCGTGGCTATCGCTTTGGCTCACAGTTCATGCCCTTGATATCGACGCAGATTGTTTCTTGTTTTGTAAATTGGATAAATCAATCGTTGCCTTAATTGACGGAACCTGGCATTCAGCCCCCGTTCATTTTGAAGACGTCACGCTTCGAAAGTCCTTAAAACGGAGACAGAGCATGCATCGACTTCGCTCTTTGTTGGGTGCCGCCGCGCTCGCACTTGGCTTTGCCTTGGCTTCGCCAACCGCGCAGGCCGCGCCGTTATTGCCAACGGCTCCCGTTGACGATCTGAGTCTCGTGCAGACGGTGCAGCATCACCACCATCATCAACGTCGCCATCAGGTACGCAGACATCGACACCATCATCATTACCGCCCGCAATACTACGCGCCGCAATATTATGCGCCGCCGCCGGTCTATGTCATTCCTCATCACCATCACCGGCATCACCATCATCACTGAATTCCAGTTTTGTGATTGGGCAGATAGCGACGATACGGCGGCCTTCTTTGGCCGACGATCTTACTGGCTTAGCTCACTAAATCATAATAGTCGAAGTGAGGCACGTTGATGCGGCACCCGGCGGTCGCAATCCTATTTATGACGGTGTCGCGTTGAGAGCTCTCAATACTGAGAGCTCTCAATACGATGAGTTTATTTTATGCGAACCTGTCGCGGCTACGCAGCGCAACTGTCCGTCGAACTTTTTAGCCCACACTCCAGCCCATATTTGCGTGAAGATTGCACGCGGTTGGGGATGAACGTGCGTGAGGTCCGGCGAACGGCCTGCGCTTGTGGCGCAGGTATTTCTTGAATTTCGGCGAACGTGTGCGAATGAGGGCAATATAACCATATTTGGACTCCCCCTCCGCCAGAACCTGCCAAAAAGTGCCATGAAATATTAGGTTTAAGCAGTTGAGGGATAGTAACATACCACATTTCAACCGCTTTTTTTCTTGATAGGATTTCGATTTGTTCTGTTGGCGGCCAGGACCGGGACACACGGCGCTAGTGGTCAGCATCGTCGCCGACGAGCCGCAGGACCCCGCGCGATCTATAAAGAACGACTAAAAGATTTGCCGGGGCTGTCTCACGTCACAGTAGAAGTGCATCGCTGCCATGATTGAGGCTGCGCCAGACATGGCACTGAATTGAAGTCTCTGCTCAATGGTTGTTGACCTTCCTATCATGGGAAGGTCTAGACTTGTCGGAATCGTAACTTGAGCAGAACACGTGAATATCGGGCAGGCATCCAGGGCATCGGGCGTGAACGCCAAGATGATCCGTTATTACGAGTCCATAGCGTTGCTGCCGGAGGCGGCCCGCAAGGACAGCGGCTATCGCGACTATGACGAAGCCGATGTACATCGGCTCGTCTTCGTGCGGCGCGCTCGCGACTTGGGCTTTTCCATCGACCGCATCCGCGATCTGCTGGACCTATGGAACGACCGTGCGCGCGGCAACGCAGACGTGCGCGCCGTGGCCAATGCGCACATCACCGAGCTGCAAGCGCAGGCGCAAAAGCTCGAAGGGATGATCGGCACGCTGCAGCATCTAGTGAAATCCTGCCGCGGCGAGAACCGCGCCGAGTGTCCGATCATGGCGGATTTGAGCGGAGGACAAGTTGCTCCGCATTATGCGGCAAACCTTGCCAAAACCCAAAGAAGGCTCATAAGCGTCGCGAAACCTTCACACATAGCAAGGTTCCGCAAATAAAGATCGGTTGCAAAATTCCCATTCCAATCTATCTTAAGATCCGATGCTGAGCACACTCATCAAGACCATGCGCACGAAGGCGGCCATTTTTTTGGCCGTCCTATACGCGTTTACGGTCATTGCTCCGCACGCCGCGATGGCCTTCGGCAACACCCAAGGCGCAGCACATTGTCTCACCGTTGCAAGCGCAAATGCCCACGATCACGGTCAGACTAAACACAAGCATGCGGACAGCGTCGAACATACCCACGCTGCGCCGCAAGCCGACGATCAAAAGAATTCGTCGGATGAGAAGGGGCCGGCAGCCGCCTGCTGTGGTCTGTTTTCATGCTCAACCCTGCTGACCGAAACCCGTGATCTTACGCCCGGTCCCGTCACTGAGTCCTCCATCGCCGTGCCAACGCTCGACGCTGTCGAAGGTCAAGGCCCAGTTCGTATCGACAGACCTCCCATCGCCTGATTGACGCCTGCTCGTTGCCGGCTCGCGCCGCTGAAATTGGTTGTCTGATCCCCGGACACCGCGAAGCGGGAATGCTCGCAAGCGTCGAAGTAAAATAAGCGACTAAGAAGGAGAGATAAAAATGATCAGGAAATGGATGAGTGCTGTAGGCGCGTTTG
>JAKFVL010000013.1 GCA_021732215.1 Hyphomicrobiales bacterium | reverse complement strand
TTTCAGGGGGAGGGAGTCAGTTACGAGAACGCCTGGATGCCGGTGATGGCACGACCGAGGATCAGCGCGTGGACGTCGTGCGTGCCCTCGTAGGTGTTCACGGTCTCCAGATTTTGCGCGTGACGCATTACCTGAAATTCGCTGGAGATGCCGTTGCCGCCGTGCATGTCGCGGGCGACACGGGCGATATCGAGCGCCTTGCCGCAGTTGTTGCGCTTCACGATCGAGATCATTTCAGGCGACATCTTGCCGGCGTCCATCAGCCGGCCGACCTGCAACGAGCCCTGCAAACCGAGCGCGATTTCGGTCTGCATGTCGGCGAGCTTCTTCTGCACCAGTTGCGTTGCTGCGAGCGGGCGATTGAACTGCTTGCGGTCGAGCGTGTACTGGCGCGCACGATGGAAGCAGTCTTCCGCGGCGCCCATGGCGCCCCAGGAAATGCCGTAACGGGCGCGGTTGAGACAACCGAACGGACCCTTCAGGCCCGAGACGTTCGGCAGCAGCGCGCTTTCCGGCACCACGACGTCTTCCATCACGATCTCGCCGGTGATCGAGGCGCGCAGCGAGAGCTTGCCCTGAATCTTCGGAGCCGAGAGGCCCTTCATGCCCTTCTCGAGCACGAAGCCGCGGATCTGGTTGTCGTGCGACGGCGACTTGGCCCAAACGACAAATACATCGGCGATCGGCGCATTGGAAATCCACATCTTCGAGCCGTTGAGGCGATAGCCGTCCGACACCTTCTCGGCGCGGGTCTTCATGCCGCCGGGATCGGAGCCGGCGTCCGGCTCGGTCAGGCCGAAACAGCCGACCCACTCGCCGCTCGCGAGCTTCGGCAAGAATTTCTTGCGCTGGCTCTCGTCGCCGTAGGCGTAGATCGGATACATCACGAGCGACGACTGCACACTGTTCATCGAGCGATAACCGGAATCGACGCGCTCGATCTCGCGCGCGACGAGGCCGTAGGACACGTAACCGGCGTTGGCGCAGCCGTAGTCCTCAGGAAACGTCACGCCGATCAGACCGAGTTCGCCCATCTCGTGAAAGATGTCGCGATCGGTTTTTTCCTCGAGGTAGGCCTGCGACACGCGCGGCTGAAGTTTCTCCTGCGCATAGGCGCGCGCGGTGTCGCGGATCATGCGCTCGTCTTCGGTGAGCTGATCCTCGAGCAGAAACGGATCGTCCCACTGGAAGGCCGCCTGCGTCGGCTTGTCCTTGGTCTGGGCGCGCGCAGTCATGGGTGTGTCCTTTTCGATCGTTGCGTCCTGATGGCATAGAGTAGTTCGATGAAGCGCTATTGCATAGGGCCTTGCAATCATGTCGTCCCTGCGCACGCAGGGACCCATACGCCGGGCCCTATCGAAATGTCACTGTATGGGTCCTCGCTTTCGCGAGGACGACAACAAAAAGCGGGGACGAAAAGATTAGCCCTCGAACGGTTCGTTCGACAGGATTTCGATACCGAAACCCGACAGGCCTTTGTAGTCGTGCACCGACGATGTCAGATGCCGGATCGAGCATACGCCGAGGTCGCGTAGGATCTGCGCACCGACACCGACCTCGCGCCACTGGCGGTTGCGATCGGCTTCCGCCGATTTTTCCTCGCCGAGCGGCGCGACGGGAACACCGGCCGCGCCGTCGCGCAGGTATACCAGCACGCCGGAGCCGGCCTTCTTGAAATGATCCAGCGCGGCGCGCACCTTCTGCGGGCCGGAGAACAGGTCCTTGACGATGTTGGGCTTGTAGAAGCGCGTCAGCACGTTCTTGCCGTCGCCGATGCCGTTGTAGACCAGCGCGAGGTGATAGATCGGATCGAACGGCGAGCGGTAGGCATAGCCTTGCAGCGGACCGATCGGACTCTCGACGGTGAAGGTCGAGACCCGCTCGATCAATTTCTCGCGCGCCTGACGATAGGCGATCATGTCGGCGATCGTGACGTGCTTGAGATTATGTTTGATGGCGAAGGCCGAAACCTGCTCGCCCTTCATGACGGTGCCGTCGTCGTTCATCAGTTCCGAGATGACGCCGACCGGGGCCAGACCCGACAGCTTGCACAGATCGACCGCGGCTTCGGTGTGACCCGACCGCAGCAGCACGCCGCCGTCTTTCGCAATCAGCGGAAAAATATGGCCCGGCCGGGTGAAATCGCTGGCGCCCGCATTGGGATTGGCCAGCGCGCGGCAGCACGAGGCGCGCTCTTCGGCCGAGATGCCGGTGCCGCCATCCGGCTTGTAGTCGATCGAAACGGTGAAGGCGGTGGTGTGCGCGGAATCGTTGTGGGACACCATCGGATCGAGCCGCAGCCGCCGCGCGTCGTCCGCCGTGATCGGCGCGCAGACGATGCCCGAGGTGTGGCGGATGATGAAGGCCATCTTCTCCGGCGTGCAGAACGATGCAGCGACGATCAGATCGCCCTCGCCTTCGCGATCGTCATCGTCGGTGACGACGACCATCTCGCCGCTGGCGAAGGCCTTCAGAACATCGGGGATCGAATGGGGCATGTGATACTCATCGAAAAGCGCCGGGGAACCCATATGGCGCAGCCCGCAGCGCGGGGCAACACCCTCGCTCGTATGGACGAGCTTGCCGGCGCGCATGCCGATCCGCAGTGCGGAAATGGGCCGGCGAAACCGGGAGGCGCATAAACCAGCGCGTGTTCGCAGGTCTCCTGAAACCAGCGATGCGGCGGCCCGACCATCGTCAGAACCGCGCGTCAGAATCGCAGGCAGCGGCAGCGGAAAAATCGATTAGGTGAACTGGTCGGAGTGGCAGGATTTGAACCTGCGACCCCTGCGTCCCGAACGCAGTGCTCTACCGGACTGAGCCACACTCCGACGTGACGCGGCTTATAGCCCCGGCTTTCCAGCACCGCAAGGCACGGATTTCACCGCGAAAATCGGCGATTTCACGGGTCCGAACCGCCACAGCAGGCTTTCGCCCTGCCCCCGGGTTTGTGGTAGCACCATTGGACATGAGCAACGCACCGGAAAAGACCACCCTCGTTCCGCCGCAAGCGCCGGACGCCGAAGGCGCGGTTCGCTTCACGCCGCATCCGCTGCGCGCAGCGATCCTCGGCGAGGTGCACGCGCGCCCGTTCACGGCGATCGCGGTTCCGAGCCGGATTTTGCATTTCGCGTTCGATACCGGCGGCGGACGGGCGCAGGCCGACCGCGCGAACCTCGTGTCGTTCTGCGGGGGACGGGGCCTCACCGCGCCCCTGCCCGCCGAAAAACACCACCGGGTCGCGTTCGGCGCGACCGTGCTGCGCTGGGAGCAGCATTCGGAATTCACCACCTACACCTGGGAAATGCCGGCGCCGGAAGACCAGACGCCGTTTCATCCCGATGCGGCCTCGCTCGTCTCGCTGATGCAACTGGTGCCGCAGCCCGGCCCCCTGCTGGCTGCGATCGATCTCTGTTTGATGCGCGACGATCCGCAACGCGCCGTGCCCGAACGGCTGTTCGATCGCGCAAGCCTCGCGGCCGCGGAGAATTCCGACGGGCTTGCACTTTATGCGACGGATTTCCGGCCCGACCCGGCGGGGTTCATCCGCATCCTGATCGTCGATCGCGGGTTAGGCCCCGAGCGAGCCGGCGCGCTGGTCCAGCGCGTCATCGAGATCGAGACCTATCGCACGCTGGCGCTGCTCGGTTTGCCCGAGGCACAGCGCGTTGCGCCGTCAATCGGCAAGATCGAACAACGGCTCGCGGAAGTCACCGAGGCGATGAAGGGCGCGGGCGATCTCGCCGCCAATCGCGGGCTGCTCGATGAGCTCACCGCGCTTGCCGCCGAGGTCGAGGCCGGCGCGGCGGCCACCGGCTATCGCTTCAGCGCGACACGGGCCTACAATGATATCGTGCAGCAGCGCCTGCAAACCATCGGCGAGACCAAGGTCAAAGGCTTGCCGACATGGTCGTCGTTTCTGGCCCGCCGCATGAAACCGGCGACGCAAACCTGCGCCGCGATCGAAGCCCGGCAGGCCAATCTTTCCGTGAAGCTCGCGCGCGCGGCCAACCTTTTGCGCACCCGCGTCGATGTCGCGCTCGAAGACCAGAACCAGCAACTGCTGCAATCGATGAACCGGCGCACGCGGCTGCAACTGCGGCTGCAGACGACGGTCGAAGGCCTGTCGGTCGCGGCCATCACCTATTACGTCGTCGCACTTTTCAGTTATGTCGCGAAAGCCGCGCACGAGGCAGGTCTGGTGCGGATCGAGCCGGGCTACGCGACGGCTGTTTTTGTGCCCGTTGCCGCGCTTTCGATCTGGCTGATCGTGCGTCGCATCCGCAGCAAGCATATCCCGGGCGAGGAGCGCGACTGATGCGGACTCGCATGCAAGGACACATCTGCCGATGACGGTCGGCCTGACCACGCGAACGATCGCGGGCGACGCCCACGCGGCGGCAGACGCGGCGCGCTGTCTCGAGGATGGCGGTCTCGTCGCGTTCCCCACCGAAACCGTCTACGGCCTCGGCGCCGATGCGACCAACGCCGATGCAGTCGCGCGGCTGTATCAGGCCAAGGGCCGCCCGTCGTTCAATCCGCTGATCGCGCATGTGGAGAGCGTCGCCGCCGCGCTCGATATCGCCGTGTTCGACGGACTGAGCCTTCGGCTTGCCAATGCCTTCTGGCCGGGACCGCTGACGCTGGTGCTGCGCAAGACAACCCACTGCCCGGTTGCCGAACTGGCCACCGCCGGTCTCGACACCATTGCCGTGCGCGTGCCCGCGCATCCCACGGCACGCGATATCCTGCGGACGCTCGGCAAACCCGTGGTCGCGCCTTCGGCGAATATCTCGGGTCATGTGTCGCCGACGACGGCTGCGCATGTCGAGAGCGACCTCGCCGGCCGGATCGATCTCATCGTCGATGGCGGACCTGTCGCTGTTGGTGTCGAGTCCACCATCATCAGTTGCCTCGGCGAGCCGATGCTGTTGCGGCCCGGCGGACTGCCGCGCGCGGCGATCGAGGCCGTGCTCGGCAAGACGCTGCTCAACGTCACCGACGATGCGGACGTGTCCACCCCGCATCCGCTTGCACCGGGCATGCTGGAGCAACACTACGCTCCGCGAACGCCGCTGCGGCTGAATGCAACGCGCATCGAAGCCGGCGAAGCGGTGCTGGCATTCGGCAAATCCATTCCCGCAGGTCTCGATCAAGCCAGCATTGTGCTGAACCTGTCCGAGCGCGGCGATCCGGTCGAGGCCGCCGCCAACCTGTTCGGCCACCTGCGTGCACTCGATGCCAAAGGCGCATCCGGCATCGCGGCCATGACCGTGCCGATGAATGGACTGGGCGAAGCCATCAACGACCGCTTGCGCCGCGCTGCCGTCCCCGCCACATCAATTGCCTGATCCGAAAAACGAGCCATGACATGACCATCGTGTCCCCGCCGCCGAAAGCCGTCACGCTTCCGCCCGATCTTGCGGCGCGGTTCGCGGCCATCGTCGGCGACAGGCACATGGTGACCGCGCAACAGGACATCGCGCCGTATCTCACCGAGGAGCGCAATCTGTATCAGGGGCATTCGCCGCTGGTTTTGCGCCCCGGCTCGACAGCGGAGGTAGCTGCGATCTGCAAGCTCGCCAGCGAAACCCGCACCGCCATCGTGCCGCAAGGCGGCAACACCGGCCTCGTCGGCGGACAGACGCCGCATCACGGCGAGATCGTCGTGTCGCTGCGGCGGCTCGACAAGATCCGCGAGATCGACGTGCAGTCGAACACCATGACGGTGGAGGCCGGCGTCGTGCTTGCCACCGCGCAGCAGACCGCAGCCGGTGTGGACAGGCTGTTTCCGCTCTCACTCGGTGCGGAGGGAAGCTGCACCATCGGCGGCAACCTCTCGACCAACGCCGGGGGCAACGGCGCGCTGGCCTACGGCGTGGCGCGCGAGATGGCGCTTGGGCTGGAGGTGGTGCTGGCCGACGGCCGCATCATCAACGGCCTGTCGAAGCTGAAGAAAGACAACACCGGCTACGACCTGCGCAACCTGTTCATCGGCGCCGAAGGCACGCTCGGCATCATCACAGCAGCGGTACTGAAGCTGTTTCCAAGACCGCGCACGGTCGAGACCGCGTTCGTCGGGCTGAAATCGCCCGCCGATGCGCTGAAACTGCTGACCATTGCGCAGGGCATGGCCTCGAACAGCCTGACCAGCTTCGAATTGATCGCCCGCATCTGCATCGACTTCTGCATCAAGCACGGGCCGGGCATCCGCGATCCGCTGACCGGGAGCCATCCGTGGTACGTGCTGATGGAGATTTCGTCGCCGCGCAACGATGCGCGCGACACCATCGAGGCGATTCTCGCGCAGGCCATGGAAGACGGCGCGATTGAGGACGCTGTGATCGCCGCCAATCTCGACCAGCGCAAGGCATTCTGGAAACTGCGTGAAGTAATATCGCCGGTGCAGAAGTCCGAAGGCGGTTCGATCAAGCACGATGTCTCGGTGCCGGTCGCAATGGTGCCGCAGCTCATTGCTGAAGCGAACGAGGCCGTGGTGAAGCTGATCGACGGCGCGCGGCCGTTTCCGTTCGGCCATCTCGGCGACGGCAACATCCACTACAACATCAGTCAGCCATCCGGCGGGGACCAGAAGGCGTTCATGGCGCGCTGGAACGACGTGCATGCCGTCGTACACGGTATCGTGGCGCGGCTCGGCGGCTCGATCTCGGCCGAGCATGGCATTGGCGTGATGAAGCGCGAGGAATTGCCGCACTTCAAGGATGCCACTGCGATCGCGGTGATGCGCTCGCTGAAGGCGACGCTCGATCCGCTGAATATTCTCAATCCGGGTAAGGTGGTCTGACGATGTCGAGCGGCAACGTGCCTCTCGACATCATGCCCATCGCCGATGGCGATATCGACGCGCTGATCGCGCTGTGGACCCGTTGCGACCTGGTGCGGCCGTGGAACGATCCGGAATCCGACATCGCGCTCGCGCGTCAGTACATGAACTCCGAAATTCTGGTCGGACGGCAGGCCGGCAAGCTCGTCGCATCGGTTCAGGTCGGCCACGACGGTCATCGCGGCTGGCTTTATTATCTCGCCGTCGAACCAGTCCTCCACAAAAGCGGCCACGGCCGTGTCATGGTTGCCGCGGCGGAGGACTGGCTGCGCGATCGCGGCATTCCCAAGGTGCAATTGATGGTGCGCGCCGAGAACACCGGAGTGCGATCGTTCTACGAGAAGATCGGCTACGCCATGGCCGAGCGTATCAATTACGCCCGCTGGCTCGACGGCCGCAAACCGACGCCGTAAAATGCGGTCATGAGCATCGACAAACGCATTCGCGTCAAAAACGTCCGCCTGCTGTCGGACAACTGGTACACGCTGAAGACGACGGAGTTCGAGTGGCAGCATTCCAACGGCCAGTGGCAGACGCAACACCGCGAAACCTATGACCGCGGCAATGGCGCGACGCTGCTGCCCTACAATCTCAGGCAGGGCACCGTAATCCTGACGAAGCAGTTTCGCTATCCGGCGTATGTCAACGGCCATGGCGAAATGCTGATCGAGGCCGCCGCCGGTCTGCTCGATGACGAGAGCCCGGAAATCCGCATCCGCGCCGAAGTCGAGGAAGAAACCGGCTATCGCCTCGGCGCGGTGCGGAAAATCTTCGACGCCTTTTCAAGTCCGGGTTCGGTGACCGAGAAGCTGCATTACTTCGTCGCCGAATACGAGCCGCAGATGCGCGTCGGCGACGGCGGCGGACTTGCGGACGAAGGCGAGGACATCGAGGTGCTCGAGCTGCCGATCGCAGAGGCGCTCGCGATGATCGACGACGGCCGCATCGCCGATGCGAAGACGATCATTCTGTTGCAGTACGCCGCGCTGCATTTGTTCAAGGGGTGATGTTCGTCTTGCGAAGCCCCTGCGTTTTACTGTCATGGCCGGGCTTGTCCCGGCCATCCACGCTGGTGTTCGCTGATCATTTCTCAAGACGTGGATGCCCGCGACAAGCGCGGGCATGACGACATGGGATGCCGCTACACTCTAAAACAGCGATCCCTGCCCGTCATCCGGCTGAGTCTTCACACGCGGTGCTTTCTTTTCCGGAACAGCTTGCGCAGCGGATTGCTCCGCCGAGATCGGCTGGATCAGGCCGGGATCGTCATTGGCGACGCGGTTCACCGCCGTCGAAATCTCGTGCCACAGGAATTGCCCCTCGGAGGGCGGCAGCAACAGCGCCAGCGCGGTATCCATCTCGTCGGCGCTCTCGGTCGAGCAATCGAGCCAGCGGTCGAAATAATCCTCGGCGATCGTCACCGGGGCACGCGGATGCAGCGGTTCGAGATCCTTGCTGGCCGCGGCCGTGATGATGGCGACCGTATCCATCTCCTCGCCGTTTGGCCCGGCCCATGTCTCGGCCAATGCCGCGAAGGCGATCGGCTGGCCGTCGGCCGGATAGATGAAGAACGGCCGCTTGCGCGTGCCCTGCTCCTGCCACTCGTAATAACCGTCGGCGGGAATGAGACAGCGCCGCCGCCGTGCCGCATTCCGGAACGCCGGTTTCTCCAGCAGGGTCTCCGCGCGTGCATTGATGAGCAGGGCAAACTTGCGCGGGTCTTTCACCCACGACGGCAACAGCCCCCAGCGCATCAGAGCGAAGTGCCGGACGCCGTTGGCGGCGCTGATGACCGGCACCGGCTGGGTCGGCGCGACATTGTACCGGGCCGGGAAATTGGGCTGCCCGGCATAACCCAAGCGCGCGCGGAGCGCCTGAGGGGAGGAGGAAATGACGAAACGTCCGCACATTCATCTGCCCGAACGACGCTGTGTTGATCCCGTATTAACCGTCCCCGTTAACACTGGGCCGGATGAGCTCAAATGCACTCCACGCCAACCCTGCCGGAAGTCCCGCCGCCTGCACGATCAGCGCTGAACGGGCGCAACAGCTTGCGGCCGCCAATATCAATCCCCGCACCGGCCTTGCCACCGATTATCTGAATCATTTCAACGAGGCTATCATGCTGCTCGAAATGATCCCGGACATGCCGGAATGTGCAGAGGATTTTTTGAGCTGGAAGCCGCTATCCTACGCCGAACACTTCATCGCCTCCAATTTCAAGGCACGCGAACTCGCCATCGAGGCCTATGATTCGGCGCATCCCTCGATTCGCGGCGAATTCGATGCCATCGCGGCCACCATGACCTCGATCCTGACGGCCGTCGGGACGGCCATGCGAAACGCCCGCCACGACGATACCCGCGCGACCCTGGCCGATCAGGCGACCCTCTGGGTCAAGCCGCTGGTCGCCTTGGCCGGCGGCGTTATCAACGGCGTCAATGGCGCCGACGTCGATACCATCATGAGCGCCTGAAGCCGTGTCAGAGCCGTCCGCGCCGATGCGGCCCCAACTCGCGGTCAGCGCGGCCATCTTCCAGAACGACCGCCTGCTGCTGGTGCGCCGCGCCCGCAAGCCCGCGCTTGGCGTCTGGACCCTCCCCGGCGGACGGGTCGAATTCGGCGAGAGCCTGCATCAGGCGCTCAACCGCGAGGTGCAGGAAGAAACCGGCCTGACCATCGGGATCATGGGACTCGCCGGCTTCCGCGAGGGCCTGCCGAGACCTGATCACGGCCAGGGCGGCCACTACGTGATCCTTCCGTTCGCGGCGCGCTGGCTCGCCGGCGAGGTCCGGCTCAACGAGGAACTGGACGACTTCCGCTGGATCGAGCCCGGCGAACTTGGCGGCTTCCGGACCACCGAAGGGCTGGCTGAGATCGTCGCCTCGGCTTGCGGTCTGGCTGGCCTTTGAGGCGGGTCATCCGCCTTGCTTCCTCCACAGGCGGCAGGCATATGACGCCGGTCCCGGAACCCCGATGCGCAAAGCTCTCGCCGCCGCCCTGATCGTGACCTGCCTCGCAGGCGCTGGCCCCGCCCGCACGCAGGACGCGGCCGCGCCGTTCGATGCCGAGTTGCAGCGGCTCGCGGAAATTCTCGGCACGCTGCACTATCTGCGGGGCATCTGCGGCGCCAATGAAGGCCAGAAATGGCGCAACGAAATGCAGGCGCTGGTCGACGCCGAAACGCCGTCGGGCGATCGCCGCGGGCGCATGATCGCGGGCTTCAACCGTGGCTATAACGGCTTCCAGCAAACCTACCGGACCTGCACGCCGGCGGCGACCGTGACGATCAAGCGCTTCCTCGACGAGGGCTCCAAAATCTCGCGCGACCTCACGGCGCGATACGCCAACTGAATACCGGCGTGGCGCGGTTTCTGAAACCTTGTGACGGCTCGATTAACCTTTCCTAAAGAACTGCCTCGCCCGGCCGATCCGGCGTGCTAAGCCTTGGGCATTGAAGACCGGCGTCCCGAAAGGCACGCCGACAATGCCGGGACTGACATGCACCACTCGCCGCACTTCGCTCAGAAACTTCTGGCCGATCAGGAACAGAAGCAAGCCGCGCTGAACTATCTGCACGAAGCGTGGGCGGAAGCGCTGCACGATGGCGTCGACGGCGACTGCCTCGCTCAGGCCAGCATGTTCACGGCCTTCGCCGAACTCGTCGGCACCTATGGCGAGGAAGCGGTGGCGACACTCACCGAGGGCCTCCCGGCCCGGATTCGCAACGGCGAATTCTCGGTGATGGTGGCGAAACAGTAGATTTTCGCTCGCGTCATTGCGAGGAGCACACTCGCGACGAAGCAATCCATTCTGAGATTGCAGTGGTGCTGGATTGCTTCGCTTCGCTCGCAATGACGATTCGATCAAGCCTTCAGCGTTTCGAGAAACCGCACCGGCTCGCCGGTTGACGGCGCTGCGACCTCGCCCTGCCACATCACGCGCTTGCCGCGCACGAAGGTGCCGACCGGCCAGCCCTTCACCTTCACCCCGTCATACGGCGTCCAGCCGGCGCGCGACGCGATCCATCCGTTGCGGATGGTTTCCTCGCGCTTGAGATCGACGATGGTGAAGTCCGCATCGTAGCCGGCGGCGATGCGGCCCTTCATGGCGATGTTGAACAATCGCGCCGGACCGGCGCTGGTGAGATCGACGAAGCGCGCCAGCGACAGCTTTCCCGCGTTCACATGATCGAGCATCAGCGGCACCAGCGTCTGCACCCCGGTCATGCCGGACGGCGACGCCGGATAAGTCTTCGCTTTTTCCTCGGCCGTATGCGGCGCGTGGTCGGAGCCGAGTACATCGATGATGCCTTGATTGACGCCGTACCAGATCATGTCGCGGTGGCTGGCGTCGCGCACCGGCGGATTCATCTGCGCGCGGGTGCCGAGCCGTTCGTAGCATTCGGGCGCGGCCATTGTCAGATGATGGGGCGTGGCTTCGGCAGAGGCGACGTCCTTGTGATCGCGCAGATAGGCGATCTCTTCCTTGGTCGAAATATGCAGCACGTGAATGCGAGCCCCGGTTTCGCGCGCGATGGTTACGAGCCGTTCAGTGGCCTTCAGCGCCGCCACGGGGTCGCGCCAGACCGGGTGCGAGCGCGGATCGCCCTCGATGCGCAGATTCTTGCGCTCGTTGAGACGGTATTCGTCCTCGGCATGGAACGCCGCGCGGCGGCGGATGACCTTGAGAATTTCGCGCAGGCCGCCATCGTCTTCCACCAGCAGGCTGCCCGTCGATGAGCCCATGAACACCTTGACGCCGGCGCAGCCGGGCGCACGCTCCAGCTCCGGCAGATCGCGCACGTTGTCGCGGGTGCCACCGATGAAGAAGGCAAAATCGCAGTGCATGCGATGATGGCCGCGCCTGATCTTGTCGGCAAACGTTTCAGCCGTGATCGTCAGCGGATCGGTATTCGGCATTTCGAACACGGCGGTCACGCCGCCGAGCACTGCGCTGCGCGATCCGGTTTCAAGATCTTCCTTGTGGGTGAGGCCCGGCTCGCGGAAATGCACCTGCGTGTCCATCACGCCGGGCAGGATATGCAGCCCCTTGCAATCGATGATCTCGCCGGCGCTGGCAGAGCCCAGCTCGCCAATGGCCGCGATGCGTCCGTTCGCGATCGCGATATCGCGTGCACCATCGCCGTCATGGTTGACGACAATACCGCCCTTCAAGATCGCATCGAAAGTCTGGCTCATTGATCCTCGATTTGCGCGCCATTTTGAACACGTCCGCGAAAGAGTGTGATCGTGCGGGGCTTGTGGCGGCAACCCAAGCGCCTTACTCTTAGTGTGTTGCAAGCACACCGCGACAATTCAAGCGTTTTCCCCCGGAATCCTCAACGCGGATTCCTCGAAGAGACATCACAATGAAAGCTGCGTTCCTGCCCGACCGGGGGATCATCAAGATCGGCGGAGAGGATGCGCGCCACTTGCTCAACGGGCTGGTGACAAGCGACGTCATGGACCTGCAGCCAGGAACCGCGAAGTTCGCGGCGCTGCTGACGCCGCAAGGCAAGATCATCATCGATTTTCTCGTCACAGCGGGGCCGGACGGCGACCTGCTGCTCGATTGCCCGAAAGCGCTGGCGCCTGCGCTAGCAACCAAGCTCGGTTTCTACAAGCTACGCGCCAAGGCGACGATCGAAAACCTGAGCGATTCGCTCGGCGTGCTTGCAGTCTGGGACGGCAAGCCGGATGTGGCGGCACATCACGGATTTGCCGATCCCCGCATGACGACGCTCGGCTGGCGTATTCTGGTGCCGGCCGATCAGGCCGAGAACACGGCGCAGGCGCTGGGCGCGGAGCTTGCCGATGCGCGGGCGTATGACGTGCACCGCATCGGCTGCGGCCTGCCGCGCGGCGGCAGCGATTTCAGCTACAGCGACGCCTTTCCGCACGAAGCCAACATGGATCGCCTTCATGGCGTCGATTTCGACAAGGGTTGCTATGTCGGACAGGAAGTGGTGTCGCGGATGCAGCATCGCGGCGCGGCGCGAACACGCATCGTGCGCATGATCATCGACGGCCCGTCGCCCGAACCCGGCATCGGCGTCGAGGCCGGCGGCAAGCCGCTCGGCATCATGGGGTCGGCTGCGGACGGCGCGGGAATCGCGCTGCTGCGGATCGATCGCGTGGCCGACGCAATCGACGCGGGTCTCGCGCTGACCGCGGGTGGAATTTCTGTGCGCGTCGCAGCACCGGAAGACATTCGGATTGCAGCAAAGAGTGCATCGGCATAATCAGTCCGCATGAAAAAGCCCGTCAAGCATGCCGATGGACTGGTCCGCTGCACCTGGCCGGGCGAAGACCCGCTGTATGTTGCCTATCACGACACTGAATGGGGCGTGCCGGAATACGACGACCGCGCACTGTTCGAGAAATTGATCCTCGACGGCTTTCAGGCCGGATTGTCGTGGATCACGATCCTGCGCAAGCGCGACAACTTCCGCAAAGCCTTCGACAACTTCGAGCCAGCAAAAATCGCGCGCTATGACGCGAAGAAAATCGAAGCGCTGATGAACGACGCCGGGATCGTGCGCAACCGCGCCAAGATCGAGGGCACCGTCGCCGGGGCAAAGGCCTATCTCAAGATCATGAAGGATGGCCCGGGCTTCTCGAAGCTGCTGTGGGACCATGTCGGCGGCAAACCGAAAGTCAACGCCTTCAAGACCACCAGGAACGTCCCTGCCGCGACGCCGCTTTCGATCGCGATCTCGAAAGATTTATCCGCGCGCGGCTTCAAGTTCGTCGGTCCGACCATCGTGTACGCCTTCATGCAGGCTACCGGCATGGTCAACGATCATCTGGTCGATTGCCATTGCCATGCGACCTGCGGCAAGGCGAAACGGCCGCGGTCTCTCAAACCATCCGCCGTCAAGAAATGACGACGCGCAAGCCCGCGCCGAAAATATCCTCCCGCGCCTGGCAGCGGATGCTGTCGGGCCGCCGCCTCGATCTGCTCGATCCCTCGCCGCTCGATATCGAGATCGAGGACATCGCCCACGGTCTCGCGCGCGTCGCACGCTGGAACGGGCAGACGCACGGCGCGCACATCTTCTCGGTCGCGCAGCACACCCTGCTGGTCGAAGCGGTGATGCGCGAGGCCAATCCTCGCATCGATACGCGCACGCGCCTGATGGCATTGCTGCACGACGCGCCGGAGTATGTCATCGGCGACATGATCTCGCCGTTCAAGGCGGTGATCGGCGGATCGTACAAGCAGGTGGAGAAGCGGCTGCTCGGCGCGATCCACATTCGCTTCGGTCTGCCTGCGATCACCCCCATCGATACGGAACGGCAGATCAAGGCCGCGGACATGGGCGCAGCCTATCTCGAAGCGACACGGCTGGCAGGCTTCAGCGAGGCCGAATCGCGGCGGCTATTCGGCCGCGATCCGAAACTGCCGGCCGCGATCGAACGGGACTACCTCACGCCATGGCCAGCCGGGCGGGCTGAAAAACGCTTCGCGACACGCTTCAAGCTGCTTCATGGCGGCTGATGAAATCCAGGCAGCCCGCTTCCGCATGCGATCGCGCAGGTCTATAATCCGGCCGACGCCCGAAGAGACATCATGATCCACGTCTGCTCCCTCGCCGCCCTGCACGACACTGTCGCAACCACCGGCGCGCGCCATGTGCTGACGGTGATGGGCAATATCTCGAAGGTGATGCGGCCGCCGACAGTGCTCGAGGCCAATCATCTGATGATCTCGATGGACGACATCACGGAGCCCGCCGACGGCTTCGTCGCGCCATCGGGCGAGCATATCGATCGCGTGCTGGAATTCGTGCGGCGATGGGACCGCGCCACGCCTCTGGTGGTGCATTGCTATGCCGGCATCAGCCGCTCGACCGCCAGCGCATTCGCCGCCGCCTGCGCGCTCAATCCGCACCGCGATGAGCTTTCCATCGCCCGGCAAATCCGGCAGGCGTCGCCGAGCGCCTATCCGAACCGGCTGATCGTGATGCATGCCGACCGTGCGCTTGGCCGCGAAGGCCGCATGCTGCGCGCGCTCGAAGCCATCGGCCCCGGCGACCTCACCATCGAAGGCAGGCCCTTCCGCGTCGATCTGGAATGATGTGAGATCGATGAGGGCGCTGGTCATCCCCGCTGGCGGCTGGCTCGACTCAACCACATAGTCAACCCTTGAACTTTTAAGCCACCTGTCGAGACTTACAGCAGTGCAACCGCCGGGCTCGCGGTCGATGCCCCTTGCCCGCAAAATTTTGGACCGCCCTGGTCCGCATGGCTGAGGTCGAACCATGGAATTCCTGGCGCTCGTGATCGCCATCGTCGCTTTCATCTGGGCGCGCAAGGCATCGAACCGGGCCAATGAGCTCGGCGCGAAGGTATCGGCGCTGGAAGCCCTGATCGCTGGCGCAGCGCCAGCGCAGGCTCCGCAGGTGCAACCTCGTGCGCCGGAGGCCGCGCCGCCGATCGTGCCGGGTTCGACGCCGTCAGAGACCGCAAAGCCGTTCAACGTCGATGACGTGATCGCCGGCGTGAGAGCAGGTGCACCGCCGATAAATACGCCGCCGGCATCCGGCAACACGATCGCTGGCAATTCGGCAAACCGTACTTCGGCAAATCCCGCGGCCACAGTGACGTCTCCGGCGCGGCCGGGCCTTGAAGAGCGGCTCGGCACCCGCTGGGTGGTCTGGGTCGGCGGCCTCACGCTGGCGCTCGGCGGACTGTTTCTGGTGCGCTACTCGATCGAGCAGGACCTGATCGGACCGGGTGTGCGCGTGATGCTCGGCGGGCTATTTGCCGCAGTTCTCCTTGCCGCCGGCGAATGGACGCGCCGCAAGGAAGCCGCAACGGCAACCGGACCGCTGCCGATCGCGAACATTCCCTCGATGCTGACCGCCGCCGGCACGGTCGTCGCCTTCGGTACGGTCTACGCGAGCTACGCGCTGTATGATTTCCTCGCGCCCGCGTCCGCTTTCATCCTGCTCGGCATCGTTGCGATGTGCACGCTGGCGGCCGCGTTGCTGCACGGCCCGGCGCTGGCCGGCCTCGGCATCGCCGCGGCGTTCGTGACGCCGATACTCGTATCGTCCGCGAAACCGGATTTCTGGGCGCTGTATCTCTATCTCGCCATCGTCTCCGCGGCGGCGTTCGCGCTCGCCCGCGCACGGCTTTGGCGCTGGCTCGCCATGACCACGATCGTGTTCGCGCTGCTGTGGACGTTGCCGTGCCTCGATTGCGGGCCGTCGATGGTCGCACCGCACGTATTTCATGTGATCGCGGGCTTCGTCCTCGCGGCATTGCTCGTGGTGTGCGGCTTCATGTTCGGCCCGGCCGCGACAGGCGGCAGGATCGAAACGGTCTCATCGGTATCGCTCGGCGCCTATTTGCTCGGCGCACTGATGATCGTGCTCAGCAGCGCGCATGCGGATACGGCCATGATCGCATTCGCGCTGATGGTGGCCGCAACATTGATCGTGGCCTGGCGCGCGGAGGCCGCGACCGGCGCGGTTGTGTCGGCAGCCGCATTCACCGCGGTTGTCTTTTTCGAATGGGCGGTGCGCGGCAATCCGCAATTTCTCGTGGTGCCCGCAGGCTCCCTGCCCGGCGTCGCACCGGGCGCGACCGATGGTTCGGTGGCGGTGCATCTGGTCACCGCTGCCGGATTTGGCGCGGCCTTCGGCGTGGCGGGCTTTCTGGCCCAAGGCCGCTCGGCGAGCGCGAAGATTCCGGTGATATGGGCTGCAGTAGCCGTGTTCATGCCGCTCGCATTGCTGATCGCCCTGTACGCACGCATCGCGCAACTCGACCGCTCGATCCCGTTTGCGCTGCTGGCGCTTGCGGTCGCGGGTGCGTTCGCCATCGCGACCGAACTTCTGGTGAAGCGCGAACAGCGCCCCGGACAGGCAATCTCGATTGCGCTGTTCGCCACCGGAACATTGTCGGCGCTGGCGCTGGCGCTGACGTTTGCGCTCGAAAAAGGCTGGCTCACCATCGCACTGGCGCTGATGTCGATGGCGACCGCATGGATCTCGATGAAGCGGCCGATTCCGTTCCTGCGCTGGCTGGCCGCGATACTCGCGGCTATCGTCACGCTGCGCATCGGCTACGATCCGCGCATCGCCGGCAATGCGGTCGGCACCACGCCGGTCTTCAACTGGCTGTTGTGGGGCTACGGCGTCCCGGCGCTCGCGTTCTGGGCCGGTGCTTATTTCCTGCGTAAACGGAGCGACGATCCGCCGCTACGGATGGTGGAAGCCGCGGCCATATTGTTCACCGTGCTGCTCGCGTTCACCGAGATCAGGCATTTCGCTACCGGCGGAAACATCTACCGCGCCAACCTCACGCTGGTCGAGGTCGCGCTGCACGTCTGCGTCGCGCTCGCCATGGCGATCGGGCTCGAGCGGCTGCGCGTGCGCAGCGGGAGCATCGTCCACAACGCGGCAGCAATCATGCTGACGGTGTTCGCCCTGCTCGCGGTCGTTTTCGGCCTGTTCATCCTGGAGAACCCGGTTCTCTGGTATGTCGAAATCCGTGGCGTGATGTTCAACGAACTGCTGCTGGGTTACGCCATCCCGGCCGTGCTGACGCTGTGGCTGTCGCATACGGTTGCCGGGCAGCGCTCGCCGACCTACGCCAACACCATCGCGGCCTTTTCGCTGACGCTCGCGCTGGCCTGGATTTCGCTGGAGGTTCGCCGTTACTATCACGGGCCTAACCTGACGATCGGCGCGACCAGCGCCGCCGAGCAGTACACCTACTCGGTGGCGTGGCTGCTGTTCGGCGTGATCCTGCTGGGCGTCGGACTGCTGTACGACTCGCAGCGCGCACGGCTGGCCTCCGCCATCATCATCGCGCTGACGGTGCTGAAGGTGTTTGCGATCGACATGTCGAACCTGACAGGCATCTACCGCGCGCTGTCGTTCATCGGTCTCGGACTGGTGCTGGTGGCGATCGGCTGGCTCTACCAGCGCATCCTGTTCAGGCAACGCGCCGCGGCGGCGCCGTCAACGAGCTAGGCGAAAGCGGCCAGCCGGATCGCGCAGCCGATTTACTCGGTCGACTTGCGTAATTCCGGCAGCGGCTCTGACTTCACCGGCTCGGTGCGGACTTTTTCGACGACCGGAATATCGGCGCGGCCCGTCGTTTGCTGTGCGGGTTCAGCCGCACGGGCAAGACGCGCACGCAGCGAACGCGGCTTCTCCGCGCGCGAAACGAGAATGGCGTTGCCGTGCTTGCGGAAGTCGCAATAGGCGAAGCCCATGCCGGACACCGATCCGCGGAAGCTGACTTCGTTGGTCTTCTCGAGATTGAAGCAGGGCTCGAACGGAATGCCCTTGATCGAGGCGCACACCGCGTTGGACCGCACCTGAATGGTGTTCACCGGCAGGCGGGCGTGACGCACCGGACCCTGACCCGACAGCTGGATCGAACCGGCGACTGAACCGTCGTGATGAATGCGGCCAGCGCCCTTGCTGCCGTCGAAACAGGTGAAGGCGAACATCTTGCCGGCGATGAACTGGCGGGCCTGTTCGGGACCCAAGGTTTCGGCGGCGGACGGAACCAGGAATCCGGGGGACACAAACGCGAGAGCGGCAACCGCTCCGATCACGCCAAGCATTCTCATGCTGCACTCCAACTGCACTGCGCCGGTGGACTGGCGACTACGCGCCTTAACCCGGTGCTTACCATACCAACCAAGGCAACATTGGAGCAGGATAGTTGGCAAAGTCTGAACGCGGTTAGGGAATTTTTACCACGATCCGGCCACGGACCTGGCCGGCGAGAATTTTCGCGCCTGCGTCGATGACATCGGACAAGCCAATTTCTTGAGTAATTTCAGATAGTTTCTGATGGTCAAGCTCGCTGGCGAGACGCGCCCATGCCTGTTTGCGAAGTTCGATCGGGCACATCACGGAATCGATGCCCAAAAGGCACACCCCTCGCAAAATAAACGGCGCCACTGATGACGGCAGATCCATACCGGCGGCCAGCCCACAGGCCGCGATCGCGCCCCGGTATTTGGTCATGGACAGCAGATTAGCCAGCGTGGTGGAGCCGACGCTGTCGACGCCACCGGCCCAGCGCTCCTTGGCAATCGGCTTGGCGGGCGCGGACAGTTCGTTGCGATCGATGATCTCGTTTGCGCCGAGCTTCTTGAGATAATCCGCTTCGGAAGCGCGTCCGGTGGACGCAATCACATGGAAACCGAGCCGCGACAGCAGCGCAATCGCCACCGAGCCGACGCCGCCGGCGGCGCCGGTGACGACCATCGGGCCGTCTTTCGGCGTGAGACCGTGCTTCTGCAGCGCCATGACCGACAGCATGGCCGTATAGCCGGCCGTGCCGATCGCCATGGCATCGCGCGTGGACATGCCGTCCGGCAGCTTGACCAGCCAATCGCCCTTCACGCGCGCCTTTTCGGCGTAAGCGCCAAGATGCGTTTCGCCCATGCCCCAGCCGTTGGCGACAACCTTGTCGCCCGCCTTCCAGGCCGGATGCGAGGACTGCTCGACGGTGCCTGCGAAATCGATGCCGGCGATCATCGGGAAACGGCGTACTACCGGCGCCTTGCCGGTGACGGCGAGGCCATCCTTGTAGTTGAGGGTGGACCATTCGACGCGAACGGTGACGTCGCCCTCCATCAGCTCGGTCTCGTCGAACTGGGTCAGCGCCGCGGTCGTGCCCTTGTCCGCCTTGTCGATGCGGATAGCCTTGAATGTCGCCACGGCGAATTCCTCCCGATTTTGATTTTGACCGCGTTTGTTTCCGATATTCGCGCTCATGTCCAGAATCTGACGCTCGCTTGCCTCAGGCCGGTTGCGGCACCGCGCGATCGACCGGCTTCTCGACGATGGGCAGGTTGATGAGCGCCGACAATACGCCAAAGACGATCGAGAGAATCCAGACCGGGGTGTAGGAACCGAACTTCTCGAACACAATGCCACCCAGCAGCACGCCGAGAAATCCTCCGACCTGATGGCTGAAGAACGCGAAGCCGTACAGCGTTGCCATCCATCGTGCGCCGAACATCAGCGATATCAGCGAGGACGTGGGCGGGACCGTCGACAGCCAGGTCAGGCCGGTCACCACGCCGAAGATCAGCAGATTGGTGAGCGTCACCGGAAACACCAGCAACGACAGCGAGGCGAGAGCCCGGATGAAATAGATGGCCGACAGCAGATAACGCTTCGGCATCCTGGTGGACAGATAACCGGCGCCGATCGAGCCGACGATATTGAACAGCCCGATCGCCGCGATCACCCAGCCGCCCGCCTGGGCCGACATGCCGCGATCGACGAGATAGGACGGCAGATGCACGGTGATGAAGGCGAGCTGGAAACCGCAGGTAAAGAAGCCCAGAACAAGAAGCACGTAGGACCGGTGTCCGAACGCCTCGGCGAGCGCGTGCCGCAGCGATTGGGCGGGCACCGCAGCGGCGGAATCCGCCGCAGCCGCGGTCGGCGTTTTCAACGCGAACGCCAGCGGCACCACGAGCAAGGTCATGACCGCGAATATCGCGAGCGCCGATTGCCAGCCGACATTGTCGATCAACGCGACGCCGAACGGCGCGAACAGGAACTGGCCGAACGAACCGGCCGCAGTGCCCGCACCCAGCGCGATACCGCGCCATTCCTCCGGCACCAGTTTCACGAATGCCGACAGCACGAGATTGAACGAACAGCCCGACAGTCCGAAGCCCACCAGGACGCCCGCGGTGAGATCGAGCGCCAGCGGCGTCGAGGCATAGCGCATCAGAAACAGGCCAGCCGCATACATCACGGCACCCGCACACAACACCCGCACGGTGCCGAAACGATCGGCAAGCGCGCCGGCGAAAGGCTGCCCCAATCCCCACAATAGATTCTGTATCGCGACGGCCAGCGCGAACACATCGCGGCCCCACGAAAACTCCATGCTCATCGGCTGCAGGAAGAAGCCGAAGGTGGAGCGCGGACCGAAGGTGAGCATGCCCATCAGGCTGCCGCACAGAATGACGACCAGCGGCGTGCGCCAGCTTGCAGACAAGGGGCGGGCGTTGGAGACAACGGACATTGGCGAGAAAATCCCGGCACGCGCGGCCCCTGTGGCCACGAATCCGGTAATTAATGCATTCGCATGGATTACGGAAGCGCGATCAGGCTCACAAGGCGATGAGCATTGCAGCGATGCAAATTTGGCGATGACGCAATTGCATGACGCCGGACCGGCAATGGGGATGCCGGTTATTCGCTTTCGGTCGCGAGCTGCTTGGCGATTTCAGCCGTTTGCGCCGGTGTGCCCCAGGCCGGGGCGTCGCTGCCATCGCCCCACTGCCGCGGACGATAGAACAGATGCGCGCCGGTGCGATTGAGCTTCTTCATGGTGCGCGCCCAATATGGCCGCACGTAGTAGGCATGGTAATGCGTGGACTTGCCCACTTCGGGCAGCCAGATGCGGCCGTCGAGGGTTTCCCTGGCGATGCGCGTGGCGCGATCCCACTGCTCCGGCTCCGTCACCACGTCGCGGATGCCGTCGCAGGCGAAGGTGAACTGGCACGCCAGATGACGATGTGAGTTCTGATAGACGACGCCGCAGATCGTCTCGGGATAGTAACCGGAGAACGCACGATTGACGACGACCTGCGCCACGGCGATCTGACCGCGCACCGGTTCACCGCGCGCCTCGAAATAGACGGCGTTGGCCAGACATTTTTCCTGCGCCGCGCGCTTTTTCGGATCAAGCAGACCGAGGCGCTCCGCCGGGGTTTTTGGGCGCTGGTTGTCGCCAGTGACTTCGCCCTTGCTGGCGGTGCTCGACCCCTCTTTCAGAATGTCCCTGGCTATATTCGGTGTGACGGCCGGCAGCGAAGCCGTCGCCTTCATGTCCGGATCGCGCGCGCCGGGCAGCACCACCATCGGCTCTTCCCCCGGCTGCCAGCGCTCCATGGACTCGCCGGTGACGCCGAGAGAGCTGTGACCGAAGTAAAGATGCGCGGTCTGCACCGAGAAGCCATCGCGACGCCGCCTGTGTTGCTCGGCCGGTTTGTCGTCCGCCTCGGCGCGCGGCTCGTGCTCCAGCGACAGTGCCACATCGTATTGCGGCAGCGGCGGCGCTTTCAGAGCCTCGACGAGTTCGGCATGCAACGGCGCGGCATCCCCCGTGCTCGCGCCATCCGAAGTCTTGGCATCCACAGTCTTGGCGCCGCGGACCGGTGTGTGAGTTTCAACCGAATCGGACGGCGGCGTTTCGGCTTCGCTCGCGACCGGCGCTTCCGGCTGGAACAGCGGGAGCCGATCACCCTTCATGGCGCGCTCGACGACGGGAAAATCCGATCGCTGCAACGGGCGGCCCTGCTGCGCCAGCGGATGGCGCGTCACCGAACCTGTGATGCCGGATGAAGACGTATCGAGGCTCGCCAGACGGTACGTGACGGTTTGCGGCAGCGCCGATCCGAGCGGGCGCGGGAAACTGAACGTGGCCACCTGAATTTTGGATGCGGACGACGCGACGTGCTTCTGCAAACGCTCGGCAACGCCCGGCTGACGCGCCAGCAGCGCGCCGATGTCCTGATAGCCGATCTCGCTCGGGATCACTGCGAAGATACAGAGACCAAAGCCGAAGGGTACAATCCGCGTACCCTTCGGCCGGTGACGCAACACAGACATCGATACGCTCACGCAACGCTTACGCAACTCATACGCTACTCAGTCCAGGGGCCGTTAAGCACGATCGGTACAAAGCGACCGGTTCTGGTGATATCGAATTAAAGTTGCGCGGGAGTTAATCGCCGATGCACGCGCGACACACGCAAGCCATGTCGTTCAATGGCGCACTCACTTCGAGCGCAGTGGTGAATTCCGCGTGCATCGAAGTGGTAAACATCCGGTCAATGCGCCATTCACATCGCGCTGCGCAACGTTGACGCGATACCGTCAATTGACGCGGATTGTCTCGCGATGAAACACAATGTTCCGGCCACCTGAAATTTTTTGCAGAACCAAAAATGCAATCGCCGCCGCGATGAACGCGGCGGCGACGAAAATCAGTTCGTTTGCAGCGTAAAAAATTACGCCTGGCTGGCTGCGGTCTTGCCCAAGGCTGCTTGTGCAGCTGCGAGGCGCGCGATCGGCACACGATAGGGCGAGCACGAGACGTAATCGAGACCGATCTCGTGACAGAATGTCACGGACGCCGGATCGCCGCCGTGCTCGCCGCAGATGCCGACCTTGATGTCGCGGCGAACCTTGCGGCCCCGCGCAACGCCGATCTTCACGAGCTCGCCGACGCCGTCACGATCGATCGAGATGAACGGATCGACTTCGAGAATGCCGCGCGCCACATAGGTCCCGAGGAAACCGGCGGCATCGTCGCGGCTGATGCCGTAGGTGGTCTGCGTCAGATCGTTGGTGCCGAACGAGAAGAACTCGGCCGTCTCGGCGATCTCGCCCGCAAGCAGGCACGCGCGCGGCAGCTCGATCATGGTGCCGACCTGATAGACCAGCCTGGCGCCGGTATCGCGCGTCACCGACTGCGCGGTGGCGTCGATGCGGGCGCGGATCAGATCGAACTCGGCGCGGGTCGCGATCAGCGGCACCATGACCTCGAGCCCCGGCGCCTTGCCGGTGCGCTTCTGCGCCACGATCGCGGCCTCGAACATCGCCCGCGCCTGCATCTCGGCGATTTCCGGATAGGCAATCGCGAGACGGCAGCCCCGGAAACCGAGCATCGGATTGAACTCGGCCAATTCGCGCACGCGGTCCGCAATCCGGCGCGGATCGGTGTTCATGGCGCGCGCCACTTCCTCGATCTCCGACTGGGTGTGCGGCAGGAATTCATGCAGCGGCGGATCGAGCAGACGGATCGTGACCGGCAGACCCTTCATGATCTCGAACAGATCGACAAAGTCGGCGCGCTGCATCGGCAGCAGCTTGGCCAGCGCGGCGCGGCGCGACTGTTCGTCTTCGGAGAGAATCATCTCGCGCACGGTGCGGATGCGGGTCTCCTCGAAGAACATGTGCTCGGTGCGGCACAGGCCGATGCCTTCGCTTCCGAACTTGATGGCGGTGCGTGCGTCTTCCGGCGTATCCGCGTTGGCACGGACGCCGAGCTTGCGCACCTGATCGGCCCAGCCCATCAGCGTACCGAACTCGCCGGACAGCTCAGGCTCGATCATCGGCATGCGCCCGGACAATACCTGGCCGGTGCCGCCGTCGATGGTGATGATGTCCCCCGCCTTGAAGGTGCGCGAGCCCACCGTCATGGTGCCGCGGCCGTAATCGACGCGCACCGAACCGCAGCCAGACACACACGGCTTGCCCATGCCGCGCGCAACCACCGCCGCATGAGAAGTCATGCCGCCGCGCGTGGTGAGGATGCCTTCCGCCGCGTGCATGCCGTGAATGTCTTCCGGACTGGTCTCGACCCGGACCAGAATGACCTTGCGGCCGTCGCCACGCAGCTTGGCGGCTTCGTCCGACGAGAACACGATTTCGCCCGACGCAGCGCCGGGCGAGGCCGGAAGGCCGGTGGCGATCACATCGCGCTTGGCGTCCGGATCGATGGTCGGATGCAGCAGCTGATCGAGCGACGCCGGATCGATGCGCGCAATGGCATCCTTCCTGGAAATCAGGCCTTCACTGGCCAGTTCGACCGCAATGCGCAGCGCGGCCTTTGCGGTACGCTTGCCGTTGCGGGTCTGCAGCATCCACAGCTTGCCCTGCTCGACCGTGAACTCGAGGTCCTGCATGTCGCGGTAATGCTTCTCGAGTTGGGTGTAGATGCGCGTCAGCTCCTTGTAGGCATCCGGCATCGCCGCTTCCATCGACGCCTTGTCGGAGCCGGATTCCTTGCGCGCGGCCTCGGTAATGTCCTGCGGCGTGCGGATTCCGGCGACGACGTCCTCGCCCTGAGCGTTGATGAGAAACTCGCCGTAGAGCTTCTTCTCGCCGGTGGACGGATTGCGCGTGAACGCAACGCCGGTGGCCGACGTCTCGCCCATGTTGCCGAACACCATGGCCTGGATATTGACGGCGGTGCCCCATGACTCGGGGATATCGTGCAGCTTGCGATAGGTCACCGCGCGCGCATTCATCCATGAGGAGAACACCGCGCCGATCGCGCCCCACAACTGCGCATGCGGATCCTGCGGAAACTCTTGGCCGGTCTCGCGGCGCACCGCATCCTTGTACTTGCCGACGATATCGATCCAGTCGCTGTCTTCCAGATCGGTATCGAGCGAGTAGCCCTTGCTGTCCTTGAAGGTGTCGAGGATGTCCTCGAAGTGATGGTGATCGAAACCGAGCACCACGTCCGAATACATGGTGATGAAGCGGCGATAGCTGTCGTAGGCGAAGCGCTTGTCGCCGGACAGCCCGGACAGGGCTTCCACCGTCTTGTCGTTGAGGCCGAGGTTGAGCACCGTATCCATCATGCCCGGCATCGACGCCCGCGCGCCGGAGCGCACCGACACCAGCAGCGGATTTCTCGCGTCTCCGAACGTCTTGCCGGCGATGCGGCCGATATGGCCGAGCGCCTGCTCGACCTGCGCCTTCAATTCCTTCGGATAGGATTTCTTGTGGTCGTAGAAATAGGTGCAGACCGACGTCGGCAGCGTGAAGCCCGGAGGCACCGGCAGGCCGAGATTGGCCATCTCGGCGAGATTCGCGCCCTTGCCGCCGAGCAGTTCGCGCATTCTGGTCGCGCCCTCTGCCTTGCCGTCGCCGAAGGTGTAGACCCATTTGCCAGCCCTGCCCGCAACGCCTGGCTTGGCCAGGGCCTTTGCGGGCGCGGCCTTTTTCAACGGCTTGCGGGCGGACGACTTTGCGACTGCCTTTGCGGGCTTGCGCGCAACGGGCTTCGATTTTGCAGACTTCTTCGGGGATTTGGCCATGACTTCCAAGGGGTTTCGCAAGGGAAAGCGGCTGGCCGCGTTACACCACGGATGAGCGCCGTCGCGCAAGCCGCGTAAAGGGTTCAACCACCTCAAAAGTTGCGCTTAACGGAGAGTTTTTACTTGATGATTCCAAGGCCGACGATGCCGACGAAGATCAGATAGATGGCAACGATGTAGTTCAGCAGACGCGGCATAACGAGAATGAGAATACCGGCGATCAGAGCCACGATCGGCTGAATGTTGGCGACGCTAAGGGTCATGAATGTTCTCCTGGGACAATAAACGGATCACTCGCTCCCACTGAGGCATGATCCGGAACTATAAGACCGTTGCGACCGCCATTTGTTCCACGAAATGGCCGCAATGAAATCACGAGCAAGGCGGAACGGATGCGCGCAGCAGCGCATTTTCGTTCTGTACCGTCGTGCGAGTGCTCACGGCGGTGATTGACCGATCCTTCCTTGTGCACAGGAGATGAGCATGCAGAAGCCGAGAACACTGATTGCGCTCGCGGTGCTGGCGAGTGCGATTGGCGCGCCGCTGGCAGCGCAGGCGCAGACGACCATCATCGAGGAGCGCAGCACCGTCGGCGCGGCGCCGCCATCGGCGGATTACTTCATCAGCGAGACGGAGCGTCCGGCGTTTCGGGAATATGTGGTGCGCGAGCGTGTACCGTCATATGCAGTGACCGTTCCGGTCGCGCGCGGCAGCGTGCTGCCGGAGAGCGGCGTGACCTATTATGACGTGCCGCAGCAGTATGGCGCGACCACCTATCGCTACACGGTGGTGAACGATCGCACCGTGCTGGTCGATCCGCGCTCGCGCCGGATCATGCAGGTTCTTGATTAAGGGCGCGCTGGCCTCACCACGTAGCAACGAAGACCGATGATCCAGCAGACTGCCCCGCGCACCGGCGCGGGGCTTTTTGTTTTTGCGACTTGCTGCATTGATGACTTTAATCCCTCCCCCTTGTGGGGAGGGTGGCGCGAGTGAGCGGTTAGCGAATGGAGCGCCGGGTGGGGGTCTACGAACTGCCCCCACCCCGGCCTCCGCTTCGCTCGGCCGACCCTCCCCACGCTTCGCGGGGGAGGGATTAAATCAATCCTGGATCTTTGAAAAATCAGCTACCGCGCGAGTGGCAGCGCGGATTTCGCCCAGCAGCTTCAGGCGATTCTCGCGCACCGCCTTGTCGTCGTCGTTGACCTTCACCTTGTCGAAGAAGGCATCGACCGCGGGCCGCAGCTTCGCCATCGCGGTCATGGCGCCGGCAAAGTCTTCCTTGCCGACGGCGGCACCGGCATCGGTCTTCACCTGCGCGATGGCAGCGGCGAGCGTCTTCTCTTCGTCCGAGTTGAACAGCTTCGCGTCCGGCGCGCCATCGAACGCGCGCTTGTCCTTCTTCTCTTCGATGCCGAGGATGTTGCTGGCGCGCTTTGTGCCGGCGAGCAGGTTCTTGCCGTCATCGGTATCGAGGAATTTGCCGAGCGCCTCGACGCGGCGGACGACCATCAGCAGGTCGTCTTGTCCGCCCAGAGCAAAAACAGCGTCCACCAGATCGTGCCGCGCGCCCTGATCGCGGAGTTGCACCTTTAGGCGGTCGGCGAAGAAGGAAAGGAGTTCAATAGATTTACTGTCCACTTGCCGACCGTTCCATGAGCGCATGGCTTGCGCGCCTGCAACAAAGGTCTCACCTTTATTTTGAAGCGCGCGAACCATGGATTCAATCACGAGCGGAATATGCTGATCAAAAATAGCAACTAGATTCGAGCGGATACCATTTTCCACCAGAAGCCTAATTACTCCGAGGGCAGCACGCCGAAGAGCATAAGGATCTTTACTACCGGTAGGTTTTTCATCAATTGCCCAGAAGCCAACAAGCGTATCAATCTTATCCGCAAGTGCGATAACGATAGCCACTGGATCATCTGGGACACGATCATTCGGACCCTGCGGCTTATAGTGATCCTCGCAGGCGGCGGCGACCGAGGCGTCCTCGCCCTGCGCCAGCGCATAGTACTTGCCCATCAACCCCTGCACCTCAGGGAATTCGCCGACCACCTCGGTGAGCAGATCGGCTTTGGCGAGCTTCGCCGCGCGCTTTGTCTTTTCGACATCCGCACCGACCAGCGGCGCGAGTTCGGCGGCAAGACGTTCAATGCGCGCGATGCGCTCCGCCTGCGTGCCCAGCTTCTCGTGAAACACGATGCTCTCGAATTTCGGCAGACGATCTTCGAGCCTGGTCTTGAGATCAGTCTCGTAAAAGAATTTCGCGTCCGACAGCCGCGCGCGGATGACGCGCTCGTTGCCGGCAACAATGGCCTTTCCGCCGTCGGTCGCCTCGATGTTGGCAACGAGGATGAATCGGTTGGCGAGAGTATCTCCCCTCCCCCCGCTTGCGGCGGGGAGGGGTCGAGGGTGGGGGGTCCATCCGCGTTGATGGCTGTGTCGATTGCCGCAAGAACGCCCGACATGTTTTCCAGCACTTCGTTATTCCAGAACCTCAAGACACGATAGCCTTCGGAAGCAAGATGGGATGTCCGCCGATTATCCGCAGCGGTGTCGGAATGCTGCCCGCCATCCACTTCGATGACCATTCTCAGTTGGTGGCTGGCGAAGTCGGCGAAGTAGGGACCGATCGTCGCCTGACGCCGAAAGTGATGCTGCTTG
>JAKFVL010000024.1 GCA_021732215.1 Hyphomicrobiales bacterium | reverse complement strand
CGTACGCCGTAAACGTCGCGCCGCCCGACTCCGCCAACACCTTCGTGATCGCCGCCGTCAGCGACGTCTTGCCATGGTCAACGTGACCAATCGTTCCAATGTTGCAATGCGGCTTGGTACGCTCAAACTTTGCTTTGGCCATCGTCTTCTCCGTTCAGGCGTTGACTGTCGTCAACGGCAATCAGGCAAATTTCTTCTGCACTTCAGCCGACACGTTTGCCGGCGCTTCCGCGTAGTGATCGAACTGCATCGTAAAGGTCGCGCGGCCCTGGCTCATCGAGCGCAGAGTGTTCACGTAACCGAACATATTCATGAGCGGCACCATCGCGTTGATCACGTTGGCATTGCCGCGCATGTCTTGACCCTGGATCTGGCCGCGCCGCGAGTTGAGATCGCCGATGACCGAACCGGTGTAGTCTTCCGGAGTCACGCACTCGACCTTCATGATCGGCTCGAGCAGCACTGATTTGCCCTTTTGCAGAGCATCGCGGAATGCCGCGCGCGAGGCGATTTCGAAGGCCAGCGCCGACGAGTCGACGTCGTGATACTTGCCGTCGATCAGCTGCACCTTGACGTCGACGACCGGGAAGCCGGCCACCACGCCCGAGTTCAGCACGCTCTCGAGACCCTTTTCGACGCCGGGGATGTATTCCTTCGGCACCGCGCCGCCGACGATCTTCGATTCAAAGATGAAGCCCGAACCCGGCTCGCCCGGCTCGACGATGAACTTGACCTGCGCGAACTGACCGGTACCGCCGGTCTGCTTCTTGTGGGTGTATTCGACTTCCGCACGCTTGGTGATGCGCTCGCGGAACGCCACCTGCGGCGCGCCGATATTGGCATCGACCTTGTAAGTGCGGCGCAGGATGTCGACCTTGATGTCGAGGTGGAGTTCGCCCATGCCCTTGAGAATGGTCTGGCCGGATTCCTGATCGGTCGACACGCGGAACGACGGGTCTTCCGCAGCGAGCTTTGCCAATGCGACGCCGAGCTTTTCCTGATCGGCCTTCGACTTCGGCTCGATCGCGATTTCGATGACCGGCTCCGGGAATTCCATCTTTTCCAGAATGACCTGATGATCGGGATCGCACAGCGTATCACCGGTGCGCGCTTCCTTCAGGCCGGCGAGCGCGACGATGTCGCCCGAATAGGCTTCCTTGATATCTTCGCGGTTGTTCGCATGCATCAGCAGCATGCGGCCGATACGCTCCTTGCGGTCGCGCGTCGAATTGACGACGCCGGTGCCGCTGGTCAGCGTGCCGGAATAGATACGGCAGAACGTGATGGTGCCGACGAACGGATCGTCCATGATCTTGAACGCGAGCAGCGCGAGCGGCTCCTTGTCGTTCGGCTTGCGGATGACCTCGTTGCCGTCCTCATCGACGCCCTTGATCGCAGGCACGTCGAGCGGCGACGGCAGATAATCGACAACCGCGTCGAGCAACGGCTGCACGCCCTTGTTCTTGAAGGCCGAACCGCACAGCACCGGATAGAACGCGCCGGTCAGCACCGCTTTGCGGATCAGGCGCTTGAGCGTCGCTTCGTCCGGCTCGTTGCCATCGAGGAAGGCAGCCAGCGCATCGTCGTCGAGTTCGACGGCGGCTTCGACCATCTTCTCGCGATATTCCTTGGCCTTGTCGATCAGATCGGCCGGGATGTCTTCGTCGTTGTACTTCGCGCCGAGCGCTTCGTCCTTCCAGACGACGGCTTTCATGCGGACGAGGTCGACGAGGCCCTTGAAGTTGTTCTCAGCGCCGATCGGCAGCTGGATCGCGATCGGCTTGGCGCCGAGGCGGTCGACGATATCGTCGAGGCACTTGTAGAAGTCAGCGCCGGTCTTATCCATCTTGTTGGCGAAGACGATACGCGGCACGCGGTACTTGTCGCCCTGACGCCAGACCGTCTCGGTCTGCGGCTCGACGCCCTGGTTGGAATCGAGAACGCACACGGCGCCGTCGAGCACGCGCAGCGAACGCTCGACTTCGATGGTGAAATCGACGTGGCCCGGGGTATCGATGATGTTGAGGCGCTTGCCGTTCCAGTAAGCAGTCGTCGCGGCGGACGTGATCGTGATGCCGCGCTCCTGCTCCTGCTCCATCCAGTCCATCGTCGCGGCACCTTCGTGCACTTCGCCGATCTTGTGGCTCTTGCCGGTGTAATAGAGGATGCGCTCGGTGGTCGTGGTCTTGCCGGCGTCGATATGCGCCATGATACCGAAGTTGCGGTAGTCCTCGATCGGATGTTGGCGGGCCATAATTCAGTTCCTCGGGGCTTTCTGATGTCCGTACGTGTCGCCGTTACCAGCGATAGTGCGAGAAGGCGCGATTGGCTTCCGCCATCTTGTGCACGTCTTCACGCTTCTTGACGGCGTTCCCCCGGTTATTCGACGCATCCAGCAGCTCCGCCGAGAGCCGCTCCGTCATGGTCTTTTCGTTGCGCGCGCGAGCCGCGGTGATGATCCAGCGAATCCCGAGCGCCTGACGGCGAACGGTGCGGACTTCGACCGGCACCTGGTAGGTGGCGCCGCCGACGCGCCGCGAGCGCACTTCGATGGTCGGCATCACATTTTCAAGCGCCGACTCAAACACCGTGAGCGGGCTTTGCTTGGTCTTGCTCTCGATCAGGCCGAGCGCACCGTAGACAATGCCTTCGGCAACCGACTTCTTTCCATCGTACATCACCGAGTTCATGAACTTGGTGATGATGATGTTTCCGAACTTCGGATCCGGATTGACTTCGCGCTTTTCAGCAGAGTGGCGACGAGACATGGTTGACCCTCCTGCTTACTTCGGACGCTTCGCGCCGTACTTCGACCGGCGCTGCTTACGGTTCTTGACGCCCTGCGTATCGAGGACGCCGCGGAGAATGTGATAGCGAACGCCGGGCAAATCCTTGACGCGGCCGCCGCGGATCATGACCACCGAGTGTTCCTGAAGGTTGTGGCCTTCACCCGGGATGTAGCCGATCACTTCGAAACCGTTGGTCAGGCGCACCTTGGCAACCTTGCGAAGCGCCGAGTTCGGCTTCTTCGGCGTGGTCGTGTAGACGCGCGTGCACACGCCGCGCTTCTGCGGCGACTGCTGGAGCGCCGGCACCTTCTTGCGTGCCTTCTGCACCGTTCGCGGTTGTGCGATCAGCTGGTTGATCGTCGGCATCGTTCACCCTGTTCACGCGAGACCAAAACGGCCTCGAAATCTGTTCGGAGCAACCGGCTCCCGCGGCCCGCATCACGCATAGACACATGCGCAAAACGAAATCGCGCCAACCTCTCGTGTCCGAGGGGAAAGCGCTTCGACGCTACAGAGGACCGCGAATTCGCAAGAAAGCGATCGGCTTTCCTGGACCTTCGAGGTCATGCATCCGAGACCGGACTGGATGAAAGGCTCCAGCAACCGGCCGTCGTATCTGGCATTGCGTAGCTTTGATCGACAGCGTTTGAGCGACATACGTCGAGGTTGGTGCCCGCCTCAGCCGGAGGCCAGAAACCAGCCTCGAAGCTAAAAGGGTGTTCCGTTCCGACGTGAACGAAGCTCACCGCCTGTCGTGAGTGCGCGGGTTCTATAGTCGGGTCGGGTGCAAGTCAAGGCTAAAGCTGAGCGGAAGAAGCGGCCATGACTCAAGGACTTCTTGTATTCGCAGCCCCACCGAAAATGGCTGTTTCTGGCGCCGGCCGCATGAGCGATTCTGCTCCGGAAACCGGTGGCGAACTCCAGACTGTCGAACGCAAAATAGTGCCGGACGCAAAGCTCGCACGCATCCGGCACGGCCTGGAGCGCGAACAAACGCTAAAATAATAATATAAATCAGATACTTATAAAATCCAGGTCCGCAAACCGCTAGTGATTGGCAGCCAGGCCGACCTTCTTGGCCGGCTGAAACCAGGACAGCCCTCTCATCCGATCGCGCAAATGGCGAAACCTCTGGCGACCGATCTGGCGTCCGGCTTCCATGGCGAAGCTGGTCGACCAGTGCGGGTTCACGTTCACAACCATGTCGATCATGGCCCGCCGCCCGGTCCAGAGGTTGGCCATGAAGCTACCTTCTGCCGAGCAGGAATCGATCATCTCGATATCCCCTTCGGCAAAGAGCTCCTCGGTGACCTTGTCGATCAGGAGCGCGCCGGGCGAAAATTTGCCGAACTCGGCATCGAACGCGGTTTTCCAGGTGAAGGCGGTCTTGCCGCAATACATCAGGACCTGCGCGGCGATAGCCCGCCCATCGACACGCAACAGTGCAACGGATGCCTCGCCTCGCGAGGCGAGATTGGCGAACATCTCGCGGACAAATCGCGCATCGGGCGCGCTGCACAGCAATGCAGTGCCTTCAGCGCCTTTCCAGCTCGCAGCCTCGAGCGCCAGAAACGTCTCGAAATCGTCATTGGCAAGCCGGCCATTGCGGACGTTGACGATATCGACCGACCCCAGCGCGGACAGTCTGTTCCAGTCCTGCCGCAGCTTCTTGCGTGTCGAGCCGGATTTCTTCACGCCAGTCTCCGGCGACGCGACGGGCCGCAAACTTTCTCCAAGCATCATGACGCGATTGCCATCCTTGGCGAAAATCCTCCGCATCGCCAGATAGGACGGCGCTTCCGCATCGAGCTGCTTAAGGCTGACGACCTTCGGCAATGAGCGGTTGTTGCGGATTGCCAGGAAAAAGGCGGCCATCACCTCGTCGGTGTAAGCGGGATCGACGACCGGGCTGGACAGAAAGGCATATTCATACGGCAGCGCCTCGAGCACGGCGGGCCATAGTGGAAACAGATGCCGCTCCTGCAGACCCCACAGCCCCACCAGCTTTTGCGAGTCGATGCCGCCGTCCCAGGCGCACAGCACATGGACGACGGCGAACATCGTGTCCTGCACAGCCTTGAGCACCGCCGGATTCATGAAGACGTTCGGCGACGCACGCGAAACAAGCTCGCTCCAGGCCTGGGCGAGATCAGAACGCGGTGAAGATATCGTTACCGTAACCATCAGGACGTCGTGACCGCGACAAAAGTGACAGGCGGCATGTTGGCGCAGGCGTCTTTCAGTTCAGTTAAATGATACAGGACGCCGGGATCGGCCCCCGCAGGCGCCCGGCAACTATCCACCGGCAAACATTCGCGCAGCCGCATCGCTGTGCAGCCGCTGAAGCCTCCGGTTAACCGTTAATGCTTCAATTTTGAATGTGCCGCGCTTGGCCGGCGGCTCGCGCAACCGGATGCCGCGCCGCGAGCTAGAGTTCGATTTAAGCTGGGGAGAGCTGGAGCGGACGGCAGGAATCGAACCTGCACCTTCGGCTTGGAAAACCAATGCTCGACCTTCGAGCTGCATCCGCATGCGAGGAGTTTAGCATTTTCCGCAAATGCCGCACTTCACATCAAGTTGCGCGGTTTCCATAGCGTTAACGACGCGCACAAACACTCGGTCCGGCGTCATGCTCGTACCGGATTATTCGTCGTCTTCGTCGTCATCGTCATCATCGCTATCGTCGTCCGCTTCCTGATGATGATACGACTGGTGCAACTGATCGTCCCACAGTTTCCGGTAGACCCCGTTCGCCTCAAGCAGTTGAAGATGAGAGCCGCGCTCGATCGCCCTGCCCGCGCTGATCACGATGATCTCGTCCATTTCGACGACCGAGGTCAGCCGATGGGTCGAGAAGATCATGGTTCGCCCCTTGGCGATATCGAGCAGCGTCCGGTTGATCGCAGCCTCTGTTGTCTGATCGAGCGCTGACGTCGCTTCATCCAGCAGCAGCACGGACGGATTGCGCACGATGGCGCGCGCGATCGCGATGCGCTGGCGCTGGCCGCCCGACAGGGTATCTCCCCGCTCGCCGACCTGGGTTTCATAGCCTTCAGGGAGACTCATGATGAACTGATGGATTTCGGCCTTCCTTGCCGCCTCCTCGACTTCGGCGTCGGTCGCGTCCTCCTTGCCGAGACGGATGTTCTCGCGAAGCGACATGTTGAACAGCATGTTCTCCTGGAACACGACCGCCATGCTGCGCCGGAGCGAGTCCCGGGTGACCCGGCGGATATCGACGCCGTCGATAGTGACGCGGCCGTCGGTCGGCGTGTACAACCGAAGGATCATGTTCAGCAGCGTGCTCTTGCCTGAGCCGCTCGGGCCGACGATCGCGATGCTCTTTCCGGCGTCGATCTTCAGCGTCAGGTTGTCCAGCACCGGCTGATCGCTGCCTTCGTACTTGAACCCGACACGTTCGAACTGAATATTGTGGGTGATGCGCGGCAATTCGGGCGCGCCCAGCCGGTCCACCGGATGAGCCGGCTCGTCCAGAATCTCTTCCATGTGCCGGATCGCGGCGGCCGACTGGATCGCGACCGGAATGAAATGCATCAGGTGGGCGATATTGTAGGAAATTTCCCAGAACGCGCTTTCGAACGTAACGAACGTTCCAATGGAAATCTGGCCCTTGGTTGCGAGATAGGCGCCTATTGCCAGCACGATAAGATGCAGCAACAGCACCGAGACCGTGACCGAGCGCTCGACCATGGTCGACAGGAACGTGGCGTCCGCCATGGCGCGACGGGTGTCCTCATTGCGCATCGTAAACCAGCCCAGAGCACGGCGGTGCAGCCCGAACGCCTTCACCACCATCTGCGCCGCGATGTTCTCCTGCACCACGCCGAGGATCGCTGCCTCGTTGACCTTCTGCTCGTAGTTGGCTTGCACGGCTTTGGGCGTGAGAATACGCGGGCCGATCAGCGTGATCGGAAAAATCAGAAGCGCGACCGCAGCGAGCTGCCAGTTCAACCAGATCATCAAACCGATACCGGCGAGCAGTTCGAGGAACGGCAACAATGCGCCGTTTGCGACATGCTTGACCGAACTTTCGAAGCCCGCCATGTCAACCGAGAAGCGCGACAGTATCTCGCCGCGCTTGGTCCGCTGAAAGAAGCCCGCCGGCAGGCTCTGCACATGCTCGAACAGGCGCTTGCGCACGTCCGACACGACAGCCGATGCGAGCCGCGCATCCCAGCGCTCGTACCAGATTGCGACGATCGAGGTGATGATGCCCGCGACCGCGAGCACGGATAGAATGATATAAAGCGCCTGAAAGTCTTCCTCGCCGAGCGCATCGTCGATCAGGTACTTCAGGCTCAACGGCATGATGACGTTGAACAGCGTCTCGATCAGCAGCCCAAACGCGACAAAGCCCATCCACTTGCGATAGTTCCGCAAGAATGGCCAGGTGAACCGCCAGATCGTCGCGAACGCGCCGGCGGCCTCGCTGGCTGTATAGGCAACGAGATCCTCATCGTCATCGTCGTGATCGTCGAGAACTGTCGGCGGAGCGGGATTGAGCTTGTCGTCGGCAGGGCGGCTTGCGGCCAGGCGCAACGCCTCGGCATCATCCGCCTTGGCCACCTGGCCTTCGGCAACGGGGCCGGTTTCAGGAGGGAGTGGTGGCCGTGCCGCCATTGAAGGATCGCTTTACTCCGGCCTGTCTGGCCCAATTCGGTGGCAGCTCTTTTCAGAAGCCTGCCTCAAGCGATTAATCGTCGGCGTCGATCTTGTCAAAGAACGAATAGCGAAGGCTGTCGGCATCGGCGAACCAGTGGCCCGGCCCCTTGTTGGCCTTGAGCGTCGTAGCCCAGACTTCGTCGGTCTTGTCCTTGCGATTCATCGACAGATCGAAGCCGTTGCCGAAGAACAACTCTGACCATTCCCACCAGGTGCCAAGTTTCCTGACACCGCGAAGCAGATCGTAACGATCGATCAGCGCCGGCGCCATATCGCTCGTCACCGAGCCGAAAACCAGACCGGTCTTGATGACACGATTCAGTTCCTCGATTGCGCGCGTCACCTGCCTGTCAGAAACATGACACAAGCTCGTCTCATAGACGAAATCGAACTGCTCGTCCTTGAAGGGCAGGTCGACGATCGAACCAAGGAGATTGTATTTCTTCAGTTCTTTCGGGGTCTTGGCATGGATCGCGCGGTTATTCTCGATGCCCCAGGCATCGATGCCGCGCTCACGCAACGCGCCGACCACTTCGCCACTCGCAGAGCCTGCGATCAGCAGCTTGTAGCCCTTGGTGCGGCCCCACACGATCCTGATGAGATCTCGCAGGTAATCGGGATCGGTGAACTGCTTCCATGCTTCGCGATACGGACCCGCGCCACGGTAATTCTCGAAATAGCCGCGGTCGATTTTCGTGACCGGTTTTCCGGCTTCGCCGCGTGCATAGCGCAGCTTCATCATCTCGGTGACGATGATGTCGGTGGCGGCGTCCGAGGAATCGAGCAGCCCGTTGAGCGTCGAATCAAACAGGTAATCGCCCACCACGACGATTCCCGGATGCTCCTGCGGCTCGGGGCGATGGTTGGTCATCACATCGCGTGCCGGCAGACCGCCCGGCAGCGCATTGACCGACGACAGCCAGCGGTGCGTCTTGCCCTCGACGAAATGCGCGCGCGCATTGCCAAGCTCCGCCGGCAAAGTCTTGAGCGCCATATCAAACAGTTGCTCGTCGGTCATGTTGACATAAGCGAGTGCATCGGCGCCAGCGATCAGCCAGTTCAGCACGCCGTGGCGGCCGACATCGTGGCGCTTGCCCTCGTCATAGATGCAGCAGCCGCCAAAGGCCTCGGACATGAACCAGGCGCCGGGAATCTTGTCGCCCCAGAACGGCTCATCGAACAGGATCGAGACGCGCAGGTAGTGCGCCGGACGATCGAAATAGGCGGTGTGCTTGACCATCGACGCGCGTAGTTTTTCACCCTGCCATTGCATGGTGGACAGCCAGCTGTGCGGCAGCGAGACCACGACCAGATCGAAATCCTTCGTCACCGGTCCCTTGCCGTTCATCATCGTCAGGCGATAGCGGTCCGCGTCGTTCTTGCCGACGTTGAGGACGCGATGGTTGAGCTGGATATCGGCGTCGATCTCGCTGCGCAGGCAATCGATCAGCTGTTCATTGCCGTTCTGGATCGAGTACAGGCCGATGTAGCCCTCCACATCCATCACGAAATTCTTCAGCGCATTGAGGCCGTTGGTGTTGTAGGTTTCGGTGGCGAGGTCCGAGCGCGCCATCGTCTTGAAGAAGCGCTTGGCGATGGGATCGGTAACTTCGCGATCGAGCAATTCGTCGGCGTTGATGAAGGCCCACGGATGTTCGTTGTCGTGCGCGCCAACGCCCTCGTAGTACTGGGCGGGCGTCATCATCCCGGCGCACTTCTTGCGGAACGCCTCGATCGCGGCGGCGGTCTTCTCGCCGTACTTGCGGCGCATGCCGGGCACGTCGTCGATCAACTGGCCGTCGAGCATGACCTGCTCGGCATCGATCGGGATCGTCTGCAGGCCGAAGTGCTGGACCAGTTCGCGCAGCGGATCGGGACCGGTCATCGAGTAATCGTAAATCTCGGCGACGCCCGCCTCATACATTGCGGGTGCAGAGTCGAATTTTTGCGTCAGCACCTTGCCGCCGACGCGATCGGTGGCCTCATAGATCGTGATCCGGCACAGACCGTTGAGTTTTTTCTTCAGATACCACGCGGACATCAGTCCGCCCGGACCGCCACCTATGATTGCAAGATCGAGCATCCGCCACCCAACGCTTCGTACCGGGATTCACTTTTGAATCCGACCATAAGGAAGAGCGTTTTTCACCTGAAAGGAAGATGAACAAACCGGGGGCGGAGACCGAAAAGCTGATTATCCTGAAAAGCCTTGGCCCGGATTGCGATGTTTGCAATGCGGCAAACGGCGATCGCCCCGCCCCGGTCCGGCTTCGGACCTGCCGCAGCCTGATCCGCGACGACAAAAACCCAAACAAAAGGCCGGGGAAATCCCCGGCCTTCGCATTTGAGTTCCGTTCGGATCACTCCGCCGGCGGCAGCGCCAGCGGCTCAGGTTCCGGAGCGGTCGGCACGATCGCCGCCGCCTGCTTCTCGCGCTCGTCGAGGATGAGCTTGTCGCGCTTGGTGGCGACTTCGCGGATCTTCGACATCGAAGCGCCAGTACCGGCCGGGATGAGACGGCCGACGATGACATTCTCCTTGAGACCCTCGAGCGGATCGACCTTGCCGTTGACGGCGGCTTCGGTGAGCACGCGGGTGGTCTCCTGGAACGATGCCGCCGAGAAGAACGACCGCGTCTGCAGGCTCGCCTTGGTGATACCGAGCAGCACAGGCGTTCCGGTCGCGGGCTTCTTGCCCTCTTCCTTCGCCTTCTCGTTGGTCTGGTCGAACTCGATCTTGTCGACCTGTTCGCCAGAGATCATGTCGGTATCGCCCTGGTCGGTGATCTCCACCTTCTGCAGCATCTGACGGACAATCACTTCGATGTGCTTGTCGTTGATGAGCACGCCCTGCAGCCGGTAGACCTCCTGGATTTCGTTGACCAGATAGGCAGCGAGTTCCTCGATGCCCTTGATCGCCAGAATGTCGTGCGGCGCCGGATTGCCCTCGACGATGAAGTCGCCCTTTTCGACGATGTCGCCGTCCTGCAGATGGATGTGCTTGCCCTTCGGGATCAGGTACTCACGCAGCTCCTCGGTCTTGTCCATCGGCTCGATCGAGATGCGGCGCTTGTTCTTGTAATCGCGGCCGAAGCGGATCGTGCCGGCGATTTCCGCGATGATGGCGGCATCCTTCGGCTTGCGCGCTTCGAACAGTTCCGCCACGCGCGGCAGACCGCCGGTGATGTCGCGGGTCTTGGCGCTCTCGGTGGAAATACGCGCGAGGATATCGCCCGGCTTCACCTTGGCGCCCGTATCGACCGACAGAATGGCGTCGACTGACAGCATGTAGCGGGCGTCGCCGCCTCGCGCGAGCTTCAACGGCTTGCCGTCCTTGCCCTTGATCACGATCGCCGGACGCAGATCGGCGCCGCGGCCGGTCGTGCGCCAGTCGATGACCACGCGCTTGGCGATACCGGTCGACTCGTCGAGCGTTTCCGAAATCGACTGACCTTCCACGAGATCTTCGAAGCCAACGATGCCTTCGACCTCGGTGAGAATCGGACGGGTGTACGGATCCCACTCGGCGATACGCTGGCCGCGCTTGACCATATCGCCGTCCTCGACGCGCAGCCGCGCGCCGTACTGGATACGATGGGTCGCACGCTCGGTGCCATCGGAATCGACGACGGCGACGACCATGTTGCGCACCATCGCCACCGTGTGACCTTCGGCATTCTTAGCGATGGCGGTGTTCTTGAACACCACCTTGCCGTCGAAGTTCGACTCGATGAACGACTGCTCGTTGATCTGCGCAGCGCCGCCGATGTGGAAGGTACGCATGGTGAGCTGCGTTCCCGGCTCGCCAATCGACTGAGCGGCGATAACGCCGACCGCTTCGCCGTGATTGACTGGCGTACCGCGGGCAAGATCGCGACCGTAGCACTTGCCGCAGATGCCGTTGACCAGTTCGCAGGTCAGCGCCGAGCGGATCTTCACCTCCTGGATGCCGGCCTGCTGAATGGCGTCGACGTGAGTCTCCTCCATCAGCGTGCCGCGCTTGACGACGATCTTGTTGGTCGCCGGATCGCGCAGATCCTCGCCGTTGGTGCGGCCCAGAATACGCGACGCCAGCGACGCAACCACCGTGCCGGCATCGATGATGGCGCGCATCTTGATGCCGAGCTTGGTGCCGCAATCGTCGGCCGTGATGATGCAGTCCTGCGCGACGTCGACGAGACGGCGGGTCAGGTAACCGGAGTTCGCGGTCTTCAACGCCGTATCGGCGAGACCCTTGCGGGCGCCGTGGGTCGAGTTGAAGTATTCGAGAACCGAGAGGCCTTCCTTGAAGTTGGAAATGATCGGCGTCTCGATGATTTCACCCGATGGCTTCGCCATCAGTCCGCGCATGCCCGCGAGCTGACGCATCTGGGCCGGCGAACCACGGGCGCCGGAGTGGGCCATCATGTAGATCGAGTTGATCTGCGCAGCCTCTCCGGTCTTCGGATTTTTCTTCACCGAAGAAATTTCCTTCATCATTTCGTCGGCGATCTTCTCAGTGGCCTTCGACCAGGCGTCGACCACCTTGTTGTATTTCTCGCCCTGGGTGATGAGGCCGTCGTTGTACTGCTGCTCGAATTCCTTCGCCATCGTACGGGTGTCGTCGACGATCTTCCACTTGCCGTGCGGGACGACCATGTCGTCCTTGCCGAACGAAATGCCCGCCTTGAACGCATTGTAGAAACCGAGCGCCATGATGCGGTCGCAGAAGATCACCGTCTCCTTCTGGCCGCAGTGACGATAGACCTGATCGATGACGCTCGAGATTTCCCGCTTCGTCATCAGCTTGTTGATGTTCTCGAAAGGAATCTTCGGCGACTTCGGCAGCACCTGACCGAGCATGACGCGGCCCGCGGTGGTCTCGATCCAGCGCCTGCTCGATTTGCCGGCCTCATCAAGGCCTTCCCAGCGGTACTTGATCTTGGTGTGCAGGTGGATGACCTTCGAATGAAGAGCATGCTCCAACGCAGCCATGTCGCCGAACGTCTTGTTCTCGCCCGGCAGACCTTCGCGCATCACCGAGAGATAATAGAGGCCGAGCACGATATCCTGCGACGGCACGATGATCGGCTGCCCGTTTGCCGGATGCAGAATGTTGTTGGTCGACATCATCAGCACGCGCGCTTCCAGCTGCGCTTCAAGCGACAACGGAATGTGCACGGCCATCTGGTCGCCGTCGAAGTCGGCGTTGAACGCCGCACAAACCAGCGGGTGAAGCTGGATCGCCTTGCCTTCGATCAGCACCGGCTCGAACGCCTGAATGCCGAGGCGATGCAGCGTCGGCGCGCGGTTGAGCAGTACGGGATGCTCGCGAATGACCTCGTCGAGGATGTCCCACACCTCGGGACGCTCCTTCTCGACCAGTTTCTTCGCCTGCTTCACCGTGGTGGACAGACCCTTGGCGTCGAGCCGCGAATAGATGAACGGCTTGAACAGTTCGAGCGCCATCTTCTTCGGCAGACCGCACTGATGCAGGCGCAGTTCGGGACCGACCACGATCACCGAGCGGCCCGAATAGTCGACGCGCTTGCCGAGCAGGTTCTGACGGAACCGGCCCTGCTTGCCCTTGAGCATGTCGGCGAGCGACTTCAACGGACGCTTGTTGGCGCCGGTGATGACGCGGCCGCGGCGGCCGTTGTCGAACAGCGCATCGACCGCTTCCTGAAGCATGCGCTTCTCGTTGCGGATGATGATATCCGGCGCGCGCAGCTCCATCAGCCGCTTCAGACGATTGTTGCGGTTGATGACGCGGCGATAGAGGTCGTTGAGGTCAGAGGTCGCAAAGCGGCCGCCATCGAGCGGCACCAGCGGACGCAGATCCGGCGGGATCACTGGCACAACGGTAAGGATCATCCACTCCGGCTTGTTGCCCGAGTGACGGAACGCCTCAACGATCTTCAGGCGCTTGGCGAGCTTCTTGTGCTTGATGTCGGAATCCGTATCCGCCATGTCGGCGCGAAGCTGGCCTTCGAGCTTTTCCAGCTCGAGACCCTTCAAGAGTTCGCGGATCGCTTCGGCGCCGATCATGGCGGTGAAGGAGTCCTGGCCGTATTCGTCCTGCGCGCGGAGATACTCTTCTTCCGACAGCAGCTGACGGTCCTTGAGCGCGGTCAGTCCCGGCTCAAGCACGACGTAGTATTCGAAATACAAAATCCGCTCGAGATCCTTCAGCGTCATGTCCAGCAAGAGGCCGATGCGCGACGGCAGCGACTTCAGGAACCAGATGTGCGCGACAGGAGCTGCGAGTTCGATATGGCCCATGCGCTCGCGCCGGACGCGCGACAACGTCACCTCGACCGAGCACTTTTCGCAGATGATGCCCTTGTACTTCATGCGCTTGTACTTGCCGCACAAGCACTCGTAATCCTTGATCGGCCCGAAGATGCGGGCGCAGAACAGGCCATCCCGCTCCGGCTTGAAAGTGCGGTAGTTGATGGTTTCCGGCTTTTTGATTTCGCCGTAGGACCACGAGAGAATCTTTTCCGGCGAGGCAATCGAAATCCGGATCTGGTCGAACACCTGGGCGGGCGTTGCCGGATTGAAAAGATTCATAATCTCTTGATTCATCGTCTTCTCCGTCTGCCGGCTTTCACCGGCTCAAGAATTTCGCAGCAGCCACGCTCTCAAGCCGGAACAGCCGGCGAGAGCGCGATTGGCCGGGATAAAAAATCCCGGCCATGACCTTTGTTACTCGGCAGCCTCTGCCGTCGGACCCGAACCCACCTTCGAGTTGTGGAGATCGACGTTGAGGCCGAGCGAACGCATTTCCTTGACCAGCACGTTGAACGATTCCGGAATACCGGCCTCGAACGTGTCGTCGCCGCGCACGATGGCCTCGTAGACCTTGGTGCGGCCGGCCACGTCGTCCGACTTCACGGTGAGCATTTCCTGCAACGTGTAGGCTGCGCCGTAGGCTTCCAGCGCCCAGACCTCCATTTCGCCGAAACGCTGACCGCCGAACTGCGCCTTGCCGCCCAGCGGTTGCTGGGTAACGAGCGAGTACGGACCGATCGAACGGGCATGGATCTTGTCGTCAACGAGATGGTGCAGCTTGAGCATGTAGATATAGCCCACCGTCACCTTACGATCGAACGCATCGCCGGTGCGGCCGTCGTAAACCGTCGACTGCCCCGACTTGTCCATGCCGGCGAGTTCGAGCATCTGCTCGATGTCGGCTTCCTTGGCGCCGTCGAACACCGGCGTCGCGATCGGCACGCCGTGGCTCAGGTTACGGCCGAGTTCGATCAATTCGCTATCGTTCAGCGTCTTGATGGTCTCATCGTCGCCGTAGACCTTCTTCAAGGTCTCCTTCAGCGGCCTGGTGTCCTGCTTTGCACTTGCCAGATAAGCATCGACCGCCTGCCCGATCCGCTTGCCGAGGCCCGCACAGGCCCAGCCGAGATGGGTTTCGAGAATCTGGCCGACGTTCATGCGCGAAGGCACACCGAGCGGATTGAGCACGATGTCCGCGTGGGTGCCGTCCTCGAGGAACGGCATGTCCTCGATCGGAACGATCTTGGAAACCACGCCCTTGTTGCCGTGACGGCCGGCCATCTTGTCGCCGGGCTGAATCTTGCGCTTCACCGCGACGAAGACCTTGACCATCTTCATCACGCCGGGCGGAAGTTCGTCGCCGCGCTGCAGCTTTTCGACCTTGTCGAGGAAGCGCTGTTCAAGGCCCTTCTTCGATTCGTCGTACTGCTTCCGCATCGCTTCGATTTCGGTCATCAGTTTGTCGTTCGGCGAAGCGAACAGCCACCACTGCGACTTCGGATACTCTTCGAGCACCGCGCGGGTGATCTTGGAGTCCTTCTTGAAGCCCTTCGGACCGGCAATGCCCTGACGCCCGTCGAGCAGGTCGCCGAGGCGGCCGTAGACGTTGCGGTCGAGGATCGCCTGTTCGTCGTCGCGGTCCTTGGCGAGACGTTCGATTTCTTCCCGCTCGATCGCCAACGCACGTTCGTCCTTGTCGACGCCATGACGGTTGAACACGCGCACTTCGACGATCGTGCCCTGCACGCCAGGAGGCACTCGCAGCGACGTATCGCGAACGTCCGACGCTTTCTCGCCGAAGATGGCGCGCAGAAGTTTTTCTTCCGGCGTCATCGGGCTTTCGCCCTTCGGCGTGATCTTGCCGCACAGGATGTCGCCGGCGCGGACTTCGGCGCCGATGTAGACGATGCCGGCTTCGTCGAGGTTCTTCAGCGCTTCTTCCGACACGTTCGGAATGTCGCGGGTGATTTCCTCAGGCCCGAGTTTGGTGTCGCGGGCCATGACTTCGAATTCCTCGATGTGAATCGAGGTGAAGACGTCGTCCTTCACGATCCGCTCGGAGAGCAGGATCGAATCTTCGAAGTTGTAGCCATTCCACGGCATGAACGCGACGAGCACGTTGCGGCCGAGCGCGAGTTCGCCGAGATCGGTCGACGGACCGTCGGCGATGATGTCGCCCCTGCGAACGTTATCGCCCACCTTCACCAGCGGACGCTGGTTGATGCAGGTCGACTGGTTCGAGCGCTGGTACTTCATCAGGCGGTAGATATCGACGCCCGACTTGGTCGGATCGAGATCTTCGGTCGCGCGGATAACGACGCGGGTCGCGTCGATCTGGTCGACCACGCCGGTGCGGCGGGCCGCGATCGCAGCGCCCGAGTCGCGCGCAACGATGCCTTCCATGCCGGTGCCGACGAACGGCGCTTCGGCGCGCACCAGAGGCACGGCCTGACGCTGCATGTTCGAGCCCATCAGAGCGCGGTTGGCGTCGTCGTTCTCGAGGAACGGAATCAGCGCCGCAGCAACCGAGACGAGCTGCTTCGGCGACACGTCCATGTAGTCGACCTTGTCCGGCGTGATCGGCAGCACCTCGCCGGCATGACGGCACACGATCAGGTCTTCTGTGAAGCGGCCACGGTTGTCGAGCGGCACGTTGGCCTGCGCGACGCGGTAGCGGCCCTCTTCCATCGCCGAGAGATACACGACCTCGTCGGTGACGCGGCCGTCCTTCACCTTGCGGTAGGGCGTTTCAACGAAGCCGTACTTGTTGACGCGCGCGAAGGTCGCAAGCGAGTTGATCAGACCGATGTTCGGGCCTTCCGGCGTCTCGATCGGGCAGATACGGCCGTAGTGCGTCGGATGCACGTCGCGCACCTCGAAGCCCGCGCGCTCGCGGGTCAGACCGCCCGGGCCAAGCGCCGAGAGGCGGCGCTTGTGGGTGATTTCCGACAGCGGATTGGTCTGATCCATGAACTGCGAGAGCTGAGACGAGCCGAAGAACTCGCGCACCGCGGCAGCCGCGGGCTTCGCGTTGATCAGGTCCTGCGGCATGACGGTGTCGATATCGACGCTCGACATGCGCTCCTTGATCGCGCGCTCCATGCGCAACAGACCGATGCGATACTGATTTTCCATCAGCTCGCCGACCGAACGCACGCGGCGGTTGCCGAGATGGTCGATGTCGTCGATCTCGCCCTTGCCGTCGCGTAGATCCACCAGCGTCTTGATGACGGAGAGGATGTCTTCCTTGCGCAGCGTGCGATGGGTATCCGGCGCATCGAGGTCGAGACGCATGTTCATCTTGACGCGGCCGACCGCGGACAGGTCGTAGCGCTCGCTGTCGAAGAACAGCGACTGGAACATGTTCTGCGCGGAATCGAGCGTCGGTGGTTCACCCGGACGCATCACGCGATAGATGTCGAACAGCGCGTCTTCCCGCGTCATGTTCTTGTCGGCGTTGAGCGTGTTGCGGATGTACGGCCCGACGTTGACATGGTCGATGTCGAGGATCGGCAGTTCCTTGTAGCCGTGCTCGACCAGACCCTTCAGCGACTTCTCGGTGATCTCGTCGCCCGCTTCGGCATGGATTTCGCCGGTCTTAGGATTGACGAGGTCTTCCGCGAGATAGTTTCCGACGAGTTCTTCGTCCGACAGGCGCAGGGCCTTCAGGCCCTTTTCCTGCAACTGACGCGCAGCGCGAACCGTGAGCTTCTTGCCGGCTTCGAGCACGACCTTGCCGGAGTCGGCATCGATCAGGTCATTGATGGTCGAGTAGCCACGGAAACGGGTGGCGTCGAACGGCACGCGCCAGCCTTCCTTTTCCTTGGCGCTGGCGGCCTTGGCGCGCTTGTACGTAATCTTCTTGTAGAACGTCGACAGAATCTCCTCGCCGTCGAGACCGAGGGCGAACATCAGCGACGTCACCGGAATCTTGCGGCGGCGGTCGATACGCGCAAACACGATGTCCTTGGCGTCGAACTCGATGTCGAGCCACGAGCCCCGATACGGAATCACGCGCGCTGCAAACAGCAGCTTGCCCGACGAATGGGTTTTGCCCTTGTCGTGATCGAAGAACACGCCGGGTGAACGGTGCATCTGCGAGACGATGACGCGCTCGGTGCCATTGACGATGAAGGTGCCGTTCATGGTCATGAGCGGGATATCGCCCATGTAGACGTCCTGCTCCTTGATGTCCTTGACGGAGCGCGCGCCGGTTTCCTCATCGATATCGAACACGATCAGGCGCAGCGTCACCTTCAACGGTGCAGCGAACGTCATGCCGCGCTGGCGGCACTCGTCGACGTCATACTTCGGCGGCTCGAATTCGTAACGAACGAATTCCAGCATCGATGTGTTGGAGAAATCCGAGATCGGAAACACCGACCGGAAAACCGCCTGCAGGCCCTCGTCGAGCCGTCCGCCGACGGGCTCGTCCACCATCAGGAACTGGTCATAAGATGCTTTCTGAACCTCGATGAGGTTCGGCATCTCGGCGACTTCCTTGATGTGTCCGAAAAACTTGCGAACGCGTTTGCGACCGGTGAACGTCTGCTGCGCCATCTTGGCCTCTCATTACGCCGCCCGATGGGGCGGACCTTCCGAAGTACGACGCGACATCGCCCCCGGGTTTAATCCGAACGTCGGGTGCCCAGGTCTGAACCCCACAACGCAAAATGACGCGCGAGACGCTGTTCAGCGCCCTGCCCGTCGAAACCTGTCTTACAGCCTGTAAGAGCCCGAAATTGCCGCTCTCCTGCCGGCCTGCTGGAAACCTGTAACCGATTCCCTGTGCAAACCGCGATTTCGTGCCTCCCGCCCGATATAGGCGGTTTCTGCAACGATTCGAGGCCCAGTGAACCCAAAATCGTCACACATTGTTGTGTCTGGCAGTGGCCGGGCCGAAGCCCCGCCACCAAACCAGATAGAACGCCGCGCTTACTTGAGCTCGACCTTGGCGCCAGCCTTCTCGAGCTGAGCCTTGATCTTGTCGGCTTCTTCCTTGTTGACGCCGTCCTTGACCGCCTTCGGAGCGCCTTCGACCAGGTCCTTGGCTTCCTTGAGGCCAAGACCGGTGATCGCACGCACTTCCTTGATGACCTCGATCTTCTTGTCGCCGGCAGCTGCCAGCACCACCGAGAACTCGGTCTTTTCTTCAGCAGCAGCGGCACCAGCGCCGCCAGCAGCCGGACCGGCAACCGCAACAGCGGCGGCAGCCGACACGCCCCACTTTTCTTCAAGCATTTTGGCAAGGTCGGCAGCTTCGAGCACGGTCAGGCTCGAGAGGTCGTCTACAATCTTCTGCAAGTCAGCCATTGATCTGTTTCCTTAAGCGTATCAGTTCGAACCAGGTTGATGATGCGAAGGGCCTCACGCCGCTTCGCTCTTTGAGGCATAGGCCTGAACCACGCGGGCGAGCTTGGCCGCCGGTGCGGTGGAGAGTTGGGCGATCTTGGTCGCAGGCGCCACGAGGAGGCCGACGATCTTTGCGCGCAGTTCATCCAGCGACGGCAACGAGGCAAGCGCCTTGACGCCATCGAGATTCAGGACAGTTTTGCCCATCGAGCCGCCGATGATGACGAACTGTTCGTTCGTCTTGGCGAACTCGACGGCAACCTTCGGCGCAGCCACGGGATCGTCGGAAGTCGCGATCACGGTTGGCCCCTTCAGCATGGGGCCGATGGCAACGACGTCGGTGCCTTCAAGAGCAATTTTGGCGAGACGGTTCTTCGAGACCTTCACCGAAGCTCCAGCCTGCTTCATCTGCATGCGCAGCTTCTGCATCTGGGCGACGGTCAGGCCGGAATATTGAGCAACGATCGCGACGCCGGTGGCCTTGAAGACCGTATTCAGCGACTGGACCGCCTCTTTTTTTGCCGCTCGTTCCACAGCAAGCTCTCTCCGGTTGGCGGTCTTCGCGAAATGCTGGACCGCCGGGTTGCACCCGCCGTCCGGCCTTCAAATGGACCCGGTCAAACCGGTTTCCACACGTCGGGCAGGACGACACTTCAGTAGCCTGCCCTCCCAACCACACGGCCTGAGCCGAAGCGGATGGGGTGTCGAGGTTCGAACCCGATACGACTCAGACGCCGCATCCGCGGCGAATGAGCTAAAATCCGGTCTTCACCCGTCTATGCGGGACATTAAGCAGGGTTGGCCGATGGCCTTGCCCGCACCCGCAGTCTTGGACAGGATCCCGGTCATCCGAAAACGACCGTCGCACTAAATCCATCAAATCAGACAGTTACGGGTTCTCTTCCCTCAGCTTACAATCCAAACGGATGTGCGATGAGGAAAGCTCTCCTAACAGTTTGATTTTTTGAAAACGTGCGAGGACGCGCCAGCGACAGCCAGCACGCCCGGAAAGGGTTCTTTAACGAGTCAATGGCCGCTTGCCAAGAACAAAATCCGGGCAATTTTCACGGGGCCGTCTAGGGCAAAAACGCCCTTTCCGGCAGCCCGGCCAGACAGCTCATTTGGTACCTGGATCACCCCTTCGGGCAGGTCGCTCCGGCATCAGCCCAAGCCTTGATCAGCGCCCCGAATTCCTTCTGGGTTCCGGGCGCCGGGGTCCGGCCGGTACCGGGTGACCACGCCCAGCCAACAAGCTCATCCTCCGCCATATGCTTCACGAGCGCCGCGAGCGTCAGGTCGCCGTTGCGTTTGCGATCCTTGATCTGCTCGCAAATCTGGCCGAGCGACTTGCCCTGCCACGCCATTTCTGCCGGCGCGAGATGCCACTTCGGATTACCGGGCACTCCGGCTGAATCGAAATTGGCTTCGCGATGACACGTCGTGCACATCATGCCAGGCGCGCCCATGCCGCCCTCGCCGCGCACCACAAGCGGCTGATGCGGGCGCATCCGGTCGGTCTGGGTCGGGCGCTCGGTCGCAGGATGACAATTCATGCAACGTGGCGAGTTGATCACCTTGCCCGCTTCCTGAAACAGCGCCACTGCGCGCTGGCTCTTGTTCTTGATCTTGTCGAAACTCGCCACCGGCTGCAGCTTGAGCGCAGGCTGAATGGCCGCATCAGCATCGCTCGTCAGCAAACCTTGGGCGACCATAAGAATGCCGGCAGCGAAGGCGCCCGCCGCGATCGCAAGCGCGGCATTCTTCAAACTGGCCGAGCCCATCATACCGATGCCCCCGGCACCATCGGCAATTGTCGCGGCCGCGTCAGCCCGAGTTTTGCGATCGCATTGGCAACCGCAGGCCCGATCGGCGGCACGCCCGGTTCGCCCACGCCGCTCGGTTTTTCTGTGGACTGGACGATGGTGACTTCGATCTCCGGCATCTCGTTGATGCGAAGCGAGCGATAGGTGTCGAAATTGCCCGACACCGGCCGGCCTTCCTCGAGCGGAATGTCCGCATAGAGAATATGGCCAAGGCCGAATCCGATGCCGCCTTCCATCTGCGCGCGGATGATATCGGGATTGACCGCAACACCGCAGTCGACCGCACACCAGACCTTGTGCACCTTCGGTCCTTCTTCCGTCATCGACAGTTCGACGACCTGCGCGACAAAGGTATTGAAGCTCTCGACCACCGCCACGCCTCGCGCGCGGCCCGGCGCGAGCTTCGCATTCTTCCAGTTCGAGAGTTCGGCGACAGCCTTGAGCACGCCGGCATGCCGAGGCTTCTTGCTCATCAGTGCAAGGCGGCCCTCAACGGGGTCGATCCCGGCAGCGTCCAGCAACTCATCGACAAAGGCCTCAACCGCATAACCGGTGTGGGTATGGCCGACAGAGCGCCACCACAACACGGGAACGCCGATCTCGACCTGATGCAGATCGCAACGGAAATTCTCGACGTCGTAGGGAATCTCGTTCGATCCCTCATAGACCGTTGAATCCAGCCCATTCTTCATGGTCATCGCCTCGAATGGCGATCCCTTCATGATCGACTGGCTGACGATGGTGTCGGTCCACGCCACAATCTTCTTGTCGCGGACGAGGCCGCGCATCTTGTGCACCGCGTAGGGACGATAGTAACCGCCGCGCATGTCGTCCTCGCGCGTCCAGACCACCTTGACTCCAGGGCCCGGTCCAATCGCCTTCGCAACACTCGCCAGTTCGAACGCGATGTGCGTTGTCTGCTGGGCGCGGCGGCCGAAACTGCCGCCGGCCAAAATCGTTTTCAGATCGACATTCTCCGGCTTGACGCCAAGCACCTTAGCGATCACCGCCATATCGGGTGTCGGAAACTGGCTGCCGAACCGCGAGACGACTTTCTCGCCGTCCCATTTCAGATACGAATTGAGCGGCTCCATCGCCGCATGCGCCAGATACGGGAAGACGAACTCCGCCTCGATGATGCGGCCGCCGCCCTTGGCGAACTCCGCATCAACCGCACCTTCCTGCTTCACGATCTTGCCGGGCGTCTTCGATAGCGTGCGGAATTCGGACAGCAGTTGCGCCGTGCCGCGCTTCTCCGCCTTGCTGTCATCCCATGTGACCTTGAGCGCCTCGCGGCCTTTCCTCGCGGCCCAGAAGCCTTTGGCGTAAACCGCGACGCCCATCGGCACCTGTTTCACATCGACCACACCAGGAATGGCTTTGGTCGCGCTTGCGTCGAACGAGGCAACCGTGCCACCGAACCGCGGTGGCCGCGCGATCAGTACGGTCAGCATGCCCGGTTCGTTGATGTCCATGGTGTAGACCGCGCTGCCGTTTGACTTGGCGGCGCTGTCGAGGCGCTTCACCACGCCTTCCTTGCCGATCAGCCTGAACTGCGACGAATCCTTGAGCTTGGGATTTTCCAGCAGCGGCTGCTGATTTGCCTTCTCGGCGAATTCGCCGAAGCGGCCTTCCTTGCCGGACGAATGGCGGATCACGCCGTTCTGGACGGTGATCTCTTCAGCCGGGACATTCCACTCGGCCGCCGCGGCGCCAACGAGCATCGCACGCGCGGACGCGCCGACCTTGCGCATCTGTTCGAACGAATTGGCAATGGCTGTAGAACCGCCGGTGCCCTGCACGCCGAACGCCAGATTTTTGTATAGCCCCGGATTGGACGGCGCGTGATCGGCGCGCATCTGCGACCAGTCGGCATCGAGTTCTTCCGCCACCAGCGTCGCCATGCCCGTAAACGGGCCTTGACCCATCTCGATGTGCTTGCAAAGCACGGTCACCGTGTTGTCCGAGCCGATAATGAGAAATGTGTTCGGCGCGACGTTGACAGGGGAAGCCGGCGGCTGCTGCGCGAAAGCCTTGTTGCCACGCGCGAGATAAACGCCGAGCGCAAGGCCCGCCGCGCCGGTTTTCAGGATCGAGCGCCGCGACAGGCGCGTGGCGTCTTCGACGGTCATCCGTGCGATGGCGCGCGGTAGTTCGGTTGCAACGAAGGACTTTTCCAAGCGGATCATGGCTCAACCCTCCAGCGATTTGGCTGCATCGTGGATCGCGGCGCGGATGCGGACATAAGTGGCGCAGCGGCAGATGTTGCCGTTCATGGCGAGATCGATATCGCGGTCGGTCGGTTTGGCGTTGAGTTCGAGCAGCGACGTCGCGCTCATGATCTGGCCGGACTGGCAGTAACCGCACTGAGGCACGTCGAGCTTGACCCATGCCTTCTGGACAGCGAGCGCCTCCTTGCTCTTCAAACCTTCGATGGTGGTAATTTCATCGGCGCCGACCGCCGAGACCGGCATCGAACACGAGCGAACCGGCTGTCCTGCGACAAAAACAGTGCAGGCGCCGCACTGCGCGACGCCGCATCCGTATTTCGTGCCGGTGAGGCCGACGCTTTCGCGAATTGCCCAAAGCAAAGGCATATCGGGGTCGGCATCGATGGAGTGGGATTGTCCATTGATCTTGAGTGTGAGCTGCGTCATCACGCATCCCCTGCTGTTGGTGCGTCATCGCGCACGCTGGGTAGGATGCAATGCAGTATCGTTGACTCATTCTAAAGAGCAACGAATTACCGCTGCCGGGCACTCACAATAAATTTTTCGGTTGCGGCGGAACGATCTCTTGTCCGGCGCATTGCCAGTGCTTACGCGAATCGCAATCGCGTCACATCACCGGGTTTGCCATACCCTTGTTGGCAAAAAACGCGGTGAGGTTGGCGATGACGCAATCCTGCATGGCAATGTGCGACTGAATGGTGTGGCCGCCGATGTGCGGCGTCACGACAACGTTCGGGAATTCGCTGAGAGCGTCAGGCTTGTGCGGCTCGACCTCGTACACATCGAGACCCGCCCCGGCGATAGCCTTGTCGCGCAGCGCCGCGATCAGCGCTTTTTGATCGATGGTCGAACCACGCGAAATGTTGACGATGGTGCCGTTCGGCCCGAGCTTCTTCAGCATTCCCGCATTGATGATGTGCTGCGTATCGGCTCCAGCGCGGACCGCGACCATCAGGATGTCGCACCATTCGACTAGCTTCTCGAGCGTCGGATAATAGGTGTACGGCAGGTCACCGTATTTCGTGCGATTGAAGTAACCGACATCCATCTCGAACGCTGCCGCGCGCGAGGCGATCTTGCGGCCGATCGCGCCCATGCCGTAAACGCCGATCTTCGCGCCAGGCATCCCCATCAGCGGCGTCATCTGCGGCGACGGGGTCGCCGACGCCCATCCGCCCGAGCGCACATACTGATCGGCTGGAATGATCCGGCGCGTGACGGCCAGCATCAGCGTCATCGCAAGATCAGCAACCGCCGATGCATTGGCCGCCGGGCTGTTGCCGACGACGATGTTGCGGGCCTTCGCAGCCTTTAGATCGACGCCGTCGTAGCCGGTGCCGTAGCAGACAATGGCGCCGAGCTTCGGCAGCACGTCCATCACGTCGCCACCGAGCGCCTGCCCGCCGGCGGTGATGATCGCTCGCACGTTCGCAAGCTGCTCCTTGGCGAAGACCGTCGATGGCGGCTTTCCCGCCGCATCGATCAGCTCGAACTTCTCGCCGATGCGGACCATCAGGCTCTTTGGGAAACGCGAATAGACCAGAACCGGATCGGACATGAAAAACCTGCGATGAAGGAAACAGATTGAGGAGCGACAGAAATCACATCTTCCGAATGGCGCTCAAAAACAAAAGGCGGAACTGGACATGGCCCGGTTCCGCCTTTTGCAATGCTTCAGGTCAAATCTATCAGGAGAGCGTGCCCGTATCGATCTTCACACCGGGACCCATGGTGGAGGAGACCGCCACGCGCTGGATGTAGGTGCCTTTCGAGCCCGCGGGCTTTGCCTTCGCGACCGCGTCGGCGAGCGCCTTGATGTTTTCGACCAGCTTCTCTTCGGTGAACGACGCCTTGCCGATGCCGGCCTGAATGATCCCGGCCTTCTCGACGCGGAATTCGACCGAACCGCCCTTCGCGCCCTTCACGGCGCCGGCGACATCCATCGTCACGGTGCCGATCTTCGGGTTCGGCATCATGCCGCGCGGGCCGAGCACCTTACCCAGACGTCCGACCAGCGGCATCATGTCCGGTGTGGCGATACAACGATCGAAATCGATCGCACCGCCCTGCACCTTCTCGACGAGGTCTTCCGCACCGACGACGTCGGCGCCAGCGGCCTTTGCTTCCTCAGCCTTGGCGCCACGCGCGAACACGCCGACGCGCAACGTACGGCCGGTGCCGTTCGGCAGCGTGACGACGCCACGCACCATCTGGTCCGCATGACGCGGATCGACGCCGAGATTCATGGCGACTTCGATGGTCTCGTCGAACTTCGCTTTCGCGCGTTCCTTGACCAGCTTTACGGCTTCCGCGAGCGGATAGAGCTTCTCGCGATTAATGCCCTCGCGGGCTTTCGTGATCTTCTTTCCTGCTGCCATGACCGTTACCCCACCACCTCAATGCCCATCGAACGGGCGGAGCCCTCGACCATCTTCATGGCCGACTCGATCGTGTCGCAGTTCAGATCCTTCATCTTCGCCTGGGCGATTTCACGAACCTGGGCCGACGTCACCTTGCCGGCCTTGTCGCGGCCCGGCGCTTTCGAGCCTGACTCGATCTTCGCCGCCTTCTTGATGAAGTAAGACATCGGCGGCGTGCGCATTTCGAATGTGAAGGACCGATCCGCGTAAATGGTGATAACCACCGGGATCGGGGTGTTCTTTTCTTCCTTCTGCGTCTGGGCGTTGAACGCCTTGCAGAATTCCATGATGTTGAGACCGCGCTGACCGAGCGCGGGACCGATCGGAGGCGACGGATTTGCCGCACCGGCCGGCACCTGCAATTTCAGGTATCCGGTAATCTTCTTTGCCATTCTCTCACTCCTGTTAGTGGTGCGGCATCACGAGCCGGATGGCGTCCGGCCGCTGCCTCCCACGATTGAAGCGAATAGTGAGTAGCGAATGGCGAATGGTCGCCGATCACTTCCTCTATTCGCTATTCGCCACTCGCTATTCGCGAGTTTAAACCTTCTCCACCTGTGCGAACTCGAGTTCGACCGGCGTTGCACGTCCGAAGATCGACACCGCGACCTTGACGCGCGAACGGCCCTCGTCGATTTCCTCGACCACGCCGGAGAACGATGCGAACGGTCCATCGGCCACGCGGACGTTCTCGCCAATCTCAAACGACACCGACGGCTTCGGCCGCTCCACGCCTTCCTGCACCTGATGCAGGATGCGCATCGCCTCCGCCTCCGAAATCGGCATCGGCTTGTTGTCGGCGCCGAGGAAACCGGTCACCTTTGGCGTGTTCTTGATCAGATGAAACGCTTCGTCGGTCAGCTTCATCTTCACCAGCACGTAGCCGGGGAAAAACTTGCGCTCGGCATCGACCTTGCGGCCGCGGCGCACCTCGGTGACCTTCTCGGTCGGGACCAGCACCTGCTCGAACAGTTCTTCGAGGCCGCGCTGCTTGGCCTGCTCGCGAATGGATTCAGAGACCTTCTTCTCGAAATTCGAGTAGGCGTGAACGATGTACCAGCGCATATCCATGTTTCGTTTCCGTGCGCTCAGGCCTTGATGCCGAGAATGAATGTCACCAGCACGCGGATGATCTGGTCGGCGACGAAAAAGAACACCGACGATACAGCGACCATGATGAACACCATGAGAGTGGTGATCATGGTCTCGCGGCGCGTCGGCCACGTGACCTTGGCGGTCTCGTCCCGCACTTCCTGCAAAAACTTGAACGGGCTGAAAGCCATCGTCTGTGATCCGCTTCCGTGATGCCGATTTGGCGTCGTACAACTCAATTTTTCGGAATCCGGACAGCCCTCTCGCGCGCCCAATCCTCTTGTGGAGGATGAGCCGCCAAGCGGGCTCGATTGTCCGGGAATTCAAAGCCGCGCCGGATATCCGCAAAACGGGCCGGCAGCGAGTGCCGCTTGGTACTGCGGACCGGCCCAAAGGTCAAGGCAGAGCCACGTCACAAGCCCGGAAGCGATTTCCGCGATCGCAGGGAGCGAACTCAGGCGATTCAAGGGCTTAACTGGCAGGGGCGGCAGGGCTCGAACCTGCGACAACCGGTTTTGGAGACCGGTACTCTACCAACTGAGCTACACCCCTACGTGACGGTTCTATAGCGAACGGTTCTGGCGACGTCACGCCCCTCTTGATGCCCCCGCGCCGGAAAAACCAGCAACAAAACCGGGCTGGATCGGCTCGGAATATGCTCGGCCAGCGGGAATGGCTCATAAAAATGGTGCAGCGCGGCACGCCATTCCTGATAGCGATCCGACTGGCGGGACCCGACAGTGTGATCCTCAAGAGTGCTTACCACCCGGGCAGGAGATACCGGTGAGCGGTGCATGGCCGCACCTCGATGCACTGGAACCCGGGCGCTTGCGATCAAGTGGCGCGCACTCGCCATCGCACCCCGGACGACGCGCCCTGTCCAGAGGTCACGCTCAAAATTGCAACTTCAAGAATCATGAGCCGTCCCAAAACAGTCGCGCAGGAAAGCATATGTCATCTGCGCATTTTACAATTCCACGAGCGACCAGCTATTAATTCCACAAGGTCCCTTGGCATTCACGGTGCTGCGGGAAAGCGGAGAAAGTCGCGGCGTGCCTCATGGCAACTTCATCCGTCGATTGTCACTGACGCATCGCCTCGCGGCGCTTACACTTGTGGCTTCGCTGCCCGGCCTGATTGCGCTGATCTATAACGCGGTCGATCTGCGCAATTCGCGCTATGCCGAAGTGCGGGTCGAGGCCCTGCGAAATACCCAGTTCGTCGTGTCGGAGATCGATCAGATTTTCGACGGCATCCAGGGCGTGTTGGCCGCCGTCGCACAAGCATCCGAGGTGAGACTGTCCGAGCCCGCCGTGTGTTCGGACTATCTCTGGCGGGTCCATGGCAAACTGGAGTCGCTTACATCGATTGTCATCGTCAACCCCGACGGCGTTATCCGCTGCTTCGGCGGCGCTGCCATCGCGACGCCCAATCTCGGCGACCGCGATTACTTTCGTGAGGCTATCGGTACCCGGAAATTCGCCATCGGCGCGTATACGCGAAGCCGCCTGTCCAACCGCAATATCATCCCGGTTGCGCTGCCTATCCTCAACGGCAACACCATCGACGGCGTTGTGCTCGCCGGCCTCAATCTCGAATGGTTCGGCGCGCAGCTCAAGGAGCGTGGCGTCGCCCGCGGCGGCTCGGTTTCGGTGGTCGATCGCAACGGCATCATCGTGTCGCGAGAGCCGATGTCCGAACAGTTTGTCGGCAAGCCGGTCAGCGAGCGCGGCGCCGAGCTGTTGAAGTCGCCTGTGGCCGACGTCCGCAATATCGTCAACATCGACGGCGTCGAACGCATCACCGGCTTCGTACCATCTTCGCTGACGCCCTTCGGGCTGTTTGTCTCGACCGGCGTATCGCGGATGGAAGCGTTCGCGCCGATCGAGAGCGCCGTTCGGGCCAGCATCCTCCTGTTCGCGCTGGGTAGTCTCGTCGCGATCACGCTGGCATGGCTCGTCGGTGACGGCATCATTCGCCGCCCGCTGATGCGCATGGTCGCTGCCGCCGAAGCATGGCGGCGCGGACAGAACGGCCGGCCCGGCGTCGAGCGGCGCGATGAATTCGGCATTCTCGATCAGACCTTCGATCATCTGATGGAGGAGAATGCCGCGCGGCAGGAAGAACGCGACACCGCCGAGGCCCGCCGCGAGATTCTGGTTCACGAACTCGCTCATCGCGTCAAGAACACGCTGGCGACGGTTCAGTCCATCGCCTCGATGAGCTTCCGGCAAAGCCAGGGACCGGAAGCGTTACGCGGCTTTCAGGATCGCTTGCAGGCGCTGGTGCGTGGGCACGACCTTCTGACGCAGAAGGACTGGAGGCACGCCGACCTGTCGGAAGTGGTTAAAGTTGCGGTCGCTCCGGTGAACGAACAGCATGGCCACCGGATCTCATTTTCAGGCCCGGCTGTCGATCTGCCGCCGACAACCGCGGTGCCGATGGCGATGATCCTGCACGAGTTGTGCACCAATGCCATGAAATACGGCGCCCTATCGAATGCCGATGGCACGGTGACTATTCGCTGGACCGCCGTGCCCGAGGAACGCGGCAGCACCATCAGCATGATCTGGAGCGAGGAGAAAGGACCGCCGGTCAAGTCGCCGTCACTGGACGGGTTTGGATCAAAACTGATCTCAAACCTGACGCGGCAAATGCATGGCAGTTTCGAACCTCGCTACGCGCCCTCGGGTCTGGTGTGTCACGTCAAACTGCTATCGCCGAAGTACGAACCGCGCGGCTAAGCATCAAGCCATCAGGATCATGGCTGCCCCGCTTTCGCGGGGCATGACGAAAGTCGTTGTTGCTCGATGATGGCGACGTCGTCTGCGCCGACCGCAAGTGCGAAGTTTCGCACTTGCGCATATTCACTGCGGATGGCGCTTTCGGATTACATCAATTACTCGATGATGCTTGCGACGACGCCTGCGCCGACGGTGCGTCCGCCTTCGCGGATGGCGAAGCGCAGCTTCTCCTCCATCGCGATCGGCACGATCAGGTGCACCTCCATCGCGATGTTGTCCCCCGGCATCACCATCTCGGTTCCTTCCGGAA
>JAKFVL010000025.1 GCA_021732215.1 Hyphomicrobiales bacterium | reverse complement strand
GCCACCCTCCCCACACGGGGGAGGGATAAGCAGTCACCCCAGCCGGTCGCCGCCCTCGAGCGGGGCATAGCCGGCCGCTTCGCGCTTCTCGTTCAGCGTGAGGAATGGCGACGCTGCGACGCGCTCCCAGAGCGCGGTGCGGTCGGCAGCGAGCGCATCGATGCGGTCGGTGTCGATGGCAAGACGCACGTCTTCACCGAACTGCGGCGACAGCCAGTGCGCGAGCGACGCGCCGACCCGCGAGACCAGCGGCAACACGGTCTGCCGCCAGAACACGCGGTTCGCTTCCTGGAAATTCGAATAGGTGTTGTCGCCCGGAATGCCGAGCAGCATCGGCGGCACGCCGAAGGCCAGCGCGATCTCGCGCGCGGCACTCTGCTTGGCTTCGAGAAAATCCATGTCCTTCGGCGTCAGCGACATCGCCTTCCAGTCGAGGCCGCCTTCGAGCAGCAACGGACGCCCGGCATTGACCGCGCCCTGATACGTATCGGTAAGTTCACGCTTGAGCCGGTCGAACTGGGAGTCGGACAGCACCGCGCCCTCCGGCCCCGAATACACCAGCGCGCCTGAAGGCCGCGCGGCGTTGTCAAGCAACGCCTTGTTCCACTTCGCAGCTGCGTTGTGGGTATCGACAGCGACAGCCGCCGCTTCGAGCGGCGCAAGCCCGTAGTGATCGTCGAGCGGGTGGAATAGTGTGAGATGCAGGATCGGTGGCAGCGGCACAGCGTTCTGGTCGAAGCGCGCACTGCGCCCGGCCACGCTGTAATCATACGCTTCAGCCCAGCCGTCCGCTCCCGGCACCGCCTTCATGCGATCCGGCCGCAGCGCGTAAAGCTCCCGCACCTGATCGCCGAGTGTCACTGCTTCGACATAGGCGTTTCCCGCCAGCAGCAGGTGCGCGTAGACGGCCTCGAAAAAGCTCGCGCCGTCCTGACGTGGATTGGGCCGCGTCAAGAGCTGCAACAGCGGATGCGCGGGTTTTTCCATCGCGCCATCATAGGCGAGCAACAAACACGACGCTGCGTTCTCGGCGACGAGCCTCACCGCACGGTGCACGATCGCGTTGGCGAGATACCCCTCCCGCGCCAGCGCCGCATAATCGCGCGGCGTCCACCGCGCCCGTCCGCCGCTCTCGAAAGCGAGCACCTGGGCGGTGCGGCTCGATTTGAGTTCGGACGGAGCGATGAGCTGTTTGAAGCGTTCGAACATGGAAATTCCGTTTCGTCGTCCCGGCCAAGCGAAGCGCGAGCCGGGACCCATAACCGCTGAATTCAAAGCTAAAGGAAGATTTTAGCGATCAAGCACTTGATAACATGGCGTATGGGTCCCTGCTTTCGCAGCGACGACGCCTAACTCAAAACCCCCTCACCCGTGGCTCCCCGCGCGGCGCAAGCGCAAGCGACGAGATCGCCCACACCAGTGCATCGACACGGTCCGGAGAGCGGCCGGACGACAATCCGTTGACGCCGAAGTCGCACATCTCGTCTTCGAGCGCCGCGAACGCGCCGGCGTGATGGACGCGGCCTTGTTCGTAGAGCGTCGCCACCGGTTGGGCACGCAACCATTTGCTGCGCATTGCACGCACCGCCGTCACCGGCACGCCGGCATCGACTTCGTAAATGACGGATTTGACCATCTCGCCGCCCTGATTGACTTCCACCACCAGGGCGTCGGCCTCGATCCTGCGATAGAGCGCGACGGCTTTCGCCGCCCACACTGCGGGCGTAGCGCCCGACACCGTCTCGTCGGCGATCACAAAAACGGTTCCCTCGCCGTTGATCCCCGCGGCGACAACGCCGCATGCGTCCGCGCGTTTGCCCGACGAAGCCGGCGGATCGACGCCGACGACAATCCTGTTCAGGGACGGCGCGTCACGTACACGACCCGCCTCGAGCATCGCGCGCGACCACAGCGCATCGGCACGATCCTCGATGATCTCGCCCTCAAGCTCCTGCCGCCCAAGCCGCGTGCCCGCATAGCGCGCCATTACGTTTTTGAGGAACGCCGGCGACAGGCAGTAAGCATTGTTCCTTGTCGGCGCGCGGGTCACTGCGGTCGACGGATCGGCCATCAGCCGCTTGATCAGCGCCATCGGACGCGGCGTCGTCGTAATCAGTTGGCGCGGATTGTCGCCGAGCCGCAAGCCAAACTGCAGCATGTCGAATGCGGCATCCGCATATCGCCACTTCGCGAGTTCATCGGCCCAGGCGCAATCGAATTGCGGCCCGCGCAAACTCTCGGGGTCTTCCGCCGAAAATGCATAAGCGACCGCGCCATTGTCCCATTCCAGTCTGCGCCGCGACGATACCCACACCGGACGCTGGTGCCGCCCGTGTGCTGCAAGCACGCCCGACGGCCCCTCGATCATCACCTCGCGAACGTCGTGCTCGCTCTCGCCGATCAGCGCGATGTGGCCTGCTTTCGAGGTCGCGAATGGCGGCTGCCCTCGCACCTGCGCGCTGATCCACTCTGCGCCCGCGCGCGTTTTGCCCGCACCGCGTCCGCCGATCAGCAGCCACGTCAGCCACGGTTCGCCGTTCGGCGCCAGCCCAGGCGGCACCTGATGCTGATGCGCGAACGCTTCCCAGCATGAAGATAGATACCCGACTTCACCCGGCTTCATTCCCGCCAGCAGAAACAGCCTCTCGGCTTCGGACCATTTGCTCCAGGCGTCTTGAAAGCTCTCGTCGGAATTCGTCGAGATCGCGGGGCACGTCGTCATCGAAAGGCTTCACCCTTTGATCCTGCCGGCGCAGCCGCATTACTTCGCCGAGCGTGCGGGCCAGACTTGCCAGCGTTCGTGCGCGCCGCTCGGCTTCCGTCCGCTGCGCCGGTTTGACGTGATGGCCGCCGATAATCACCTCGATCTGCGACAGCTCACGTTCGACCGCGCGGCTGACGCGCTCGATCAGCTCCGCGCCCGACGCCGGCGGCGGATCGTCGAGTCGCTCGATAGCGGTTCGGCGCTTCGGGCTCGGTCCGCGTTTTTTTGCCAGTTTCTGCTTCGTACAGGCAATCGCCTGCAGGGCCACTGTATCGGCCTCTCCCGCAACAAGCGCGTCGGCCGCTTCGATCGTGCCGACGACAATTCTCCTCGTCCTTGCAGGCCTGACGGTCGGTTTGGCCTTTCTGGCCACGGGCGTTTTGCGCACTGGCCGTTTGGCCGGTCCGCGCGTCATGACAATCGGCATGAATGATATGACCCGCGCTTTGACGCGGGATCATGCCCGCCTCATATCTTGAAAAAGATCAGCCAGATCACCGCGAGCATAAAAATCACCGCGGTCAGGCTTATCGTCAGAACAAGAAGAACCGACGGACCGGGCTCGCCCTGCCGCGCTTCCTGGGCAGTTTCCACGATCTGGCCATGTTCACTCTTCGGCATGGCTGTTCTCCATCACGACGTTGCTGCATCCTTGTTCGCAATCTCGTGATTGCGACATCTAGGCAACGCGCGATGGCTTGTGACGTTCCGCACTTGTGGAACCGCACGCAGAGGAAAAATGGAAACCGGCAGCTTCGATAAAGTGACGACGTGACCAAGGGCTGCAATGATTGGTCAGAAACGACTGGTTGGATGCGGTGCGCTCACTCACAACTCTGGAGCATGCCGGAACCATAGTCCGGCAGCGTTACGCTGTCAAGGAGTATTTTCCTATTTCTGCGTTCTATGCCCAATACCGATCTGGCAATTTCTTTTTCGTCCTGACTGCGGCGGCGTGCCGCACTGCAGCGGATGTTTCGATTGCGCAATGCGTTCGATTTGTCCGACACTCGCATCAGGAAGCAGACCCGCCGCAACAGCCGGTCTCCAAAAGGCTTCCAGTCAGGGAGACTCCAATGAAGCCCTTCGCGTACTCCTCACGCAGCGTTTTGCTCGCGAGCGTCTTTACCGGCCTGTTCGCACTCAACGCAGCCGCGCAACAGCCAGCCAGCGACACCAACACACCGGCCGCGCCTGCGGCAACACCGGCGCCCGCCGCACCTCCAGCCGCGACGCCTGCGCCTGAAGTTCCTCCGGCCGCAGCGCCGGCACCGCCACCCGCTCCGGCTGCAGCCGCTCCGGCTCCCGCCGCTCCAGCGGTTGCAGCCCCCGCACCTGCTTCTGCTCCGCCGGCGCCAACGACCGCACAGGCTCCGGCTGCGGCGCCCGCGTTGCCGCCGGGATCGCCGCTGATCGGACGTCCGGACAACCCGGCCGCGGTCAAGCTCGCACCGATTCCCGCGCCGCCGCTTCCGGCCGCAGCCGACAAGCTGCCGACCGCGAAGCTGAAGCTGCCGCCTGGCTTCAACATCGAAGTTTATGCATCGGGCATTCCGACCGCGCGCACGCTGCGCGAAGGCGACAAGGGCACGATCTTCGTCGGCAGCCGCTTCGTCGACAAGGTCATCGCCATCACCAACAAGGACGGCAAGCGCACAGTGAAGACGCTGGTGTCGGGCCTGCATCGTCCGAACGGCCTCGCCGTTCACAACGGCGCGCTCTACATCGCCGAACTGTCGAAAGTCCACAGGATCGACAAGGTCGAGGACAATCTCGACAATCCGAAGCCGACGATGATCTATGACGATCTGCCGAAGGACGAAGCCCACGGCTGGAAGTTCATTGGCGTCGGCCCGGATAACAAGCTCTACGTTCCGGTCGGCCTGCCGGGCAACAACGTGGCGGCGAGCGAGAAGCATGCGCAGATCAGGCGCATGGACCTCGACGGCAAGAACGCCGAAGTCTACGTGCGCGGTGTGCGCAACACCGTCGGCTTCGACTGGCATCCGCAGAGCAAACAGCTCTACTTCACCGACAACGGCCGCGACTGGGTGTCGGAAGACCTGCCGGAAGACGAGCTCAACCGCGTCACCAAGCAGGGCGAACACTTCGGCTCGCCGTTCTGTCATCAGGGCAACTTCCCCGATCCGGAATTCGGCTGGGGCCGCTCGTGCAAGGAGTTCGTGGCACCCGTCGGCCTGCTCGGTGCGCACACCGCAGCACTCGGCATGCGTTTCTACACCGGCAAGATGTTCCCGAAGGAATATCAGAACGTCGCGTTCATCGCGCGCCGCGGCTCATGGAACAAGACCGTGAAGCTCGGCGGCGACGTGGTGATGGCGAAGCTGAACAAGGATGGCACGGTGAAATCGATCGAGCCGTTCCTGACCGGCTTCCTCGAGAACAACAGCTACCTCGGCCGTCCGGTCGATGTGCTGCAATTGAAGGACGGATCGCTGCTTGTCTCCGATGACTACAACGGCGCGATCTATCGCATCACCTACGGCAAGCAGAAAGTCGCCGGCCGCTAAGTAACGACACCAAGCCGGGAGCGGTTCGCCGCTCCCGGCTTTTCTTTTGCCTGATGACGTTTGGATGTAAGTCATGATGCTCCGGCCGCTATGCCTGCTCGTTTTGCTGTCGCTGGTAATGACCGGAGCCGCGCACGCACAATCGTTCAAGGAGCGCATGGATGTTTGCCTCGCCTGCCACGGCGAGACAGGCACCTCGCAGACCGAGCAAACACCCTCGCTTGGCGCACAACAGTCCGCCTACACGATCATCCAGCTCTTCATGTTTCGCGAGAAGATGCGCAACGTCGAGCTGATGAACGAGATGGCGAAGGATCTCTCCGACGACGACCTGCGCGCGTTCGCCGACTTCATCTCGAAACTGCCGAAGCCCGTCGCCATCACCGATGCCGATCCGGCGCGGATGCAGCGGGCGCAGGCGCTCGCGCGGCAGCATCGCTGCGCCTCGTGCCACAACGACAACTACGCGGGACGCGACGCCATTCCGGGCCTCGCCGGCCAGCGCGAGGATTATCTTTCGCGCACCATGCGCGAATACAAGGACAATACCCGCCGCGGCTATGAAGCGACGATGACCGACCTGCTCCAGACCGTCACGGTCGAACAGATCTACGACCTCGCGTATTATCTGGCGAGGGTGAGGTAGCGCAGCAAACTGCGTGCGAATGACCGCAGCCTGTCTCGCCGGCCGCTTCTTCCCCGCGCCTTCTTCGGCAACAATCCCGGCCACTGCACGATGTGATCCTCGAGATCGGCTTCGGCGATCTTGTCTTCGCCCTTACCACTCAAGCCGCCGTGCTCGTGGCCAAGGCAAGCCGCAAGCCCAAAGGCTTCAGTGCCTTGTTCATCGTTTCCAGTGTCGGATTTCCGCCTGGCCGGAAGGATTTGTAGATGGCCTCTCGGCTCAGACCGGTTTCGGCGGCGAACGAACTGATCCCACGGGCCTTGGCGACATCGCCGATCGCAGTTGCGATGAATGAAGGATCGTCCTCATCCAGTGCTGCGGACAGATAGGCGATCTGCTTCTTCTTGGTCTTGAGATGATCTGTCACATCAAACTTGGTGGTTTTGAGGGGCATGTCAGACCTCCTTTGCCATCTGTTGCGCTTTCGCGATGTCCCGGCTCTGGCCCTACACATCACTACTCACCGATCCTTCGGCCGCCTCTTCCCCCGCGCCTTTTTCGGCAACAAACCCGGCCACTGCACGATGTGGTCTTCGAGGTCGGCTTCCGGCACTTCGTCCTCGCTGCCGAACACGCGGCCGCGCACCGACACGCCGGCCTCATGCACCGTGTTCGGATCGCCGGAGATCAGCGGATGCCACCAGTAGAGATCGCGTCCTTCCGCCACCAGCCGGTAGCCGCAACTCGGCGGCAACCAGTTCAGGGTGCGGACATTCTCAGGGGTCAGCCGCACGCAGTCCGACACCTTGGCCGAGCGGTTCGGATAGTCCTTGCAGGCGCACAGCCCCTCATCCAGCAGGGTGCAGGACACGTGCGTGAAGTAGATTTTTCCGGTGTCCTCGTCCTCGAGCTTTTCCAGGCAGCAGCGGGCGCAGCCGTCGCACAGGCTCTCCCATTCGGCGTCGGACATCTGGTCCAACGTCTTGGTTTTCCAGAAAGAATTGCTCTGTTCTGATAGTTTGCCGGGCGGCGCCGTCATCTCGGTTGGACCCCATTTGTAGGCGTCCTTTTAGCGCCGATTCCAGCCCTCGTCCCGGCCAATCCGGGCATCCTGTTCAGCCATGGACAGGCTCAGGAATTGGGCACCCCTACTGTTAGCTCTGTGGATCGAAAATGCCTTGCGAACCATTGGTTTGCGGCCGCGTCTCGGTTACAAGATGGAGAATCTCCGGGCGCCGCCAAAGCGCGCCCTGAGATTGCCGTAACACTCACGCAAGACGCTGAACCGGCGTGCTTCGGCGCGCTCTCGCGTCGCAATTGAACGGGACTTCGGTGCGCAACATTCTGCCATCGGAATGGACGAAGCGAATCCGGCATTTCCTGCTGGATCTCGATGCCCGTATCGATTCCACATTGTTCTCGTCCGGCTCCGGTGCGCGCGAACTGTTCGAGCGTTATACGGCGTTCATGGACCGCTTCCATGTCGGACGCTGGAAGCGCTGGGTTTTCATCGAGCCGCTCTCGGAAGGCGCGACGATCGGTGCCGGCGTGCTGGTGCTGATGCTGGCGCTTGCTGTGCCTGCGTTTCGCGAAACCTCCGACGACGACTGGCTGAAGAAGTCCGATCTCGCGGTGACGTTCCTCGATCGCTACGGCAACGCGATCGGCAATCGCGGCATCAAGCACAACGATGCGATCCCGCTGGAAGATTTTCCCGATCACCTGATCAAGGCAACGCTCGCCACCGAGGATCGCCGCTTCTACGATCACTTCGGCATCGACATTCCGGGCACCGCGCGCGCGCTCTTGACCAATGCGCAGGCCGGCGGCGTGCGCCAGGGCGGCTCGTCGATCAGCCAGCAGCTTGCCAAGAACCTGTTCCTCAGCAACGAACGCACCATCGAGCGCAAGGTCAAGGAAGCGTTTCTCGCGATCTGGCTCGAGACGCGGTTGACCAAGAACGAGATTCTCAAACTCTACCTCGACCGCGCCTACATGGGCGGCGGCACCTTCGGTGTCGACGGAGCCGCGCATTTTTACTTCAACAAGTCGGCGCGCGATGTAAACCTCGCCGAGTCCGCGATGCTTGCGGGCCTGTTCAAGGCGCCGACCCGCTACGCCCCGCACATCAACCTGCCCGCGGCGCGGGCCCGCGCCAACGTCGTGCTCGATAATCTCGTCGATGCGAGCTTCATGACCGAAGGACAGGTGTTCGGCGCGCGGCGTAATCCGGCTAACGCGGTCGATCGCCGCGACGAGAATTCACCGAACTACTATCTCGACTACGCTTTCGAGGAGATGCGCAAGCTGGTCCTGACGTTCCCGAAATCCTATACCGAGCGTGTGTTCGTGGTGCGCACCGCGATCGACATGAACGTACAGAAGGTGGCCGAGGAAACCGTCGAAAGCCAGTTGCGCCAGTTCGGCCGTGATTATCACGCAACGCAGGCCGCGGCCGTGCTCGCCGATCTCGACGGCGGCGTGCGCGCGATGGTCGGCGGCCGCGATTACGGCGCGAGCCAGTTCAACCGCGCGGTGGACGCGATGCGCCAGCCCGGCTCGTCGTTCAAGCCTTATGTCTACGCCACCGCGCTGATGAACGGCTTCAAGCCGACGTCAATCGTGGTGGACGGTCCGGTGTGCCTCGGCAACTGGTGCCCGCAAAACTATGGCCGCTCCTACTCCGGCAGCATGACACTGACGACCGCAATTACCCGCTCGATCAACGTGATTCCGGTGAAGCTGTCGGTCGCGATCGGCGTGATCCCGCGCAGTAACAACCAGTGGGAGGCGGCCAAACGCGGCCGCGCCAAGATCGTGGAGACCACGCGCAAATTCGGCATTACGGCGCCGTTGCTCGATACGCCGTCGCTGCCGATCGGTTCGGCCGAGGTCAACGTGCTTGAGCACGCGGTTGCCTATGGCGCGTTCCCGAACAGGGGCCGCGCGGTGAAGCCGCACGCAGTGCTCGAAGTGCGCACCGGCGCCGGCGAACTGGTCTGGCGCTGGGATCGCGACGGCAAGAAGCCGGTGCAGGCCATTCCCGCTTCGGTCGCCGCCGACATGTCGGAAATGATGAGCCACGTCGTCACCGAGGGCACGGCAAAACGTGCGCGGCTCGACGGCATTCCGGCGGCAGGCAAGACCGGCACCACCAACGCATTCCGCGATGCCTGGTTCGCCGGCTTCACCGGAAATTTTACGGCGGCGGTCTGGTACGGCAACGACGACTATTCGTCGACCAACCGCATGACCGGAGGCTCGCTGCCAGCGCAAACCTGGCGCGAAATCATGGTCGCCGCCCATCAGGGCGTCGAGATCAAGGATATTCCCGGCGTCGGTCCGGCAGCGAAGACACCGCCCGGTCAGGCGCTGGCAAATGCAGCGGCGCGACCATCGGCCGGCGAAATCAAGCCGGGGCCGCCGCCGATCCTCACCAAACGGGGCGCGGATGTTCTGGTGCGCGTCGAGAAACTGCTGGAAGACGCCAGCCGATCGGGCAAGGTTCTCTCGGGTGAAGCGGACAAGCCGTCGAAGCCGCTGTCATCGAGCAGCATTCCGGCTGTGGAGAGTTTTGCCGCGGCCGCGCCGGTGACACCTGCGGCGGCGGCCCGCAGAAATTGATGCGCACATGATGGCGGCGGAATCGTGCGGCTGATTGTCGTCACACTCGTTGTTTTGCTGCTCGCCACGTCGGTCGGCCTCGGTTTGACCTGGACGACGGCGACACGCGGCACCGACATCGGCAGCATCACCATTGGCGCGTGGACCGCACGGCCGCGCACCGGCACCAGCGACATCGACCCCTACTCCCGCGCCTCCATCGCGCGCAGCGGCGAGTTGCCGGTCGGCAGCGGCGACGGCGTCACGTTCATTGCATCGACCGACGACAAGAAGCGTCCGCTCGATGGACGCTGCGATGTGGTCGTCAACGGCGTGACGCCGGCCGCACGGTTCTGGACCGTAACCCTCTACGACACCAAGGGGCGTCTGGTAGCCAATTCACTGCAGCGTTTCGGCTTCACCAGCCAGGAGATTGTCCGCGGCTCCGATGGAGGTTTCGAGGTCCGGATTGCCGCGCGATCGCGCGCCGGCAACTGGCTGCCGACAGGCGGGCTCGACCGTTACGTGCTGGCGCTGCGGCTTTACGATACGCCGGTCGGTGTCGCCACGCGCACCCAGAAGGATGCGCCGATGCCGTCGGTGATCACGGTGGGGTGTCCATGATCCGGATCGTGTTCACCCTGGTTTCCGGTGTCGTACTGGGGATTGTCGTGCATCTTGTCAGCGTGCTGGCGCTGCCGCGCATCGCGTCGCAGGATGCCTATTCGCGGCTCGAACCGATCACCAGACTCAACACGGTCACGCAACTGCCGGCAACCGGGCCCGGCAACGCGCCGATGCCGTTCATGGACCCGGCCTTCGCCACCGCTGTCTGCCGCTACGACCTATCCGGCGGTTCGATCAAGCTCACCGTACCGGTTAGTCAGGCCTATACGTCGGTGTCGTTCTACACCCGCAATGAAGTCGCATACTATGCGATCAACGATCGCTCGGCAGGACGGCGCGTCATCGAACTCGATCTGATGACACCCGAGCAGAAAGCCGAACTCCCGGAAGACGAGGAAATCACCGCCGCCGACCGGCTCATCATCGAATCGCCGACGCCGAAAGGCTTGATCGTGATGCGGGCGCTGGCGGCCGAACCCAGCCTGATGACACAGGCGCAGGCCACGCTGGCTGCCGCGAATTGCCGGGTTCAGACAGAACCGCCAGCGTCACCGCAGGCGAAGCGGTAGGGCATTATCCCGAAAAGTGGATCAAATCATGCTCAAACAGAAACAACGGCAAATCTGATCGGACGCAGTCAGGAAGGCAGCTATCCCTTCCCGACTACGGCAGCAACCGGCGTTGTCAGGTTCGGCCGGCGTTTCAAACGTGCTGCGAGTTCGGCTATCAGACGATCCGCATCGGCGGCAGTGTTGTCGGGCGTATGGATCACCAGTCTCTGCAACGCCCATTGATAGGATGCGACGCGCTGTTCCAGGCAGGTTTCGGACCATTGCACGATCGCCGCGTTCTCCTTCATACGTGCCAGCGCATCTTCGCGCTCCTGCGGCGTCATTCCAGAGACCAGATTGAAGGCGGCAAAGCGCTTCTTGTCGAGATCGTTGACGCGCGCGGCGGTGAGGAAGAACGGATCGAACCGGGTCAGATCGCTGCGCACGTCGTCCATCAGAACGCCGTAGCGCGACATGTGCGAGCGATGCGGTTCGTCGATCAGTTGCCTGCCATAGGCGGTGCGATCGAAACTCACGTCCTGCCGCCATGGCGATTTAAGCGGTTGATAGTCCCCGAACACGCTTTTCCAGGCTGGGCGTGAGCGCGGCGGTTCGATGAAAAAGAAGGCCTGGTCGCGCAGCAGCCGTTCGGATTCGGTGAGCTGGAACTGCGAAGGCGCTAATCCGCGACTGGCATTCGCTTCGGCGCCGACCCAGCGGTGCGAATCATCGCTGCGGCCAAAATCGCGGGTGCGTCCGAAGTCGCCGCTGGCGCAGCCGCCCAAGGTTGCCGCGCAAAACAAAGCAGCGCATGCAGAAAACAAATTGAAACGCCTAGCCAGGCGCGGCGCGCGCAGACCGGGCATGCCGGAAATCTCCGTGTATCAGGAACGCGCTCGCCGGCGCCGGCCGCCGCCAGGTTTCGAGCCCTGCTCGGGATCGTTGCCGCCGGTGGTATCGTCGATCAGGCGCTCGACCCGGACGACGGGAAGAATGAGCAGCGTCCCCAACGCCTCGCGCGGCCCGTCCAGACCTGTCCCGAACCGGCGCGACGCAGAGTCGGCCGGAAACTCAATGACATTACCCATGTCGATCTCTCCTCGCCGGTCTCGAAACGAACGGCGCTGAACCCATTTGAGACGGTCATGGTTAACGGCCTCTTAAGGCTAGCCGGTTAGGATCGCATCATCAGTTCATCCGGTTGCGTTAAGTGACATGACGACAGGACCAATGTTTGCGGGCTTCGACGGTTTGATGACGCTCTCGCGCCGCGAGGGGGTGGACATCCGGCCGACCCTGCTTCGCGTGCTGACGGACCTTTATGTTCAGGCCGGAACGCACACCGCTGACGAAGAACGGCAATTCGTCGAGCTGACTTCGCGTCTGATCGACGAGGTCGATGACGCCACCCGCGCCGCGGTTCGCGCGCGGCTTTCGATCTATCCGTACACGCCAACCATCCTGCGCGAGAAACTGGGCTCTCCGGCTCCGTCCATACAGCAAAGTCCGACGCCCGCACCACCAGCCACGGCTCCGGTTGCAGTTACCGCAACCGAAACGCCTCTCGTGCCCGCGGCATCGGCCCCGATGCCGGACTCGAAAGATGCCGCCTTGATCCATGAAGCGTTTTTCAAGGCGAGCGCGGGCGAGCGCGCCGCGATCCTCGACAGTCTTGCCGATACGTCGCTCAGGCAAGCGGGGCGAACCGACGCGCGCCGCCGCCAGCACGCGATCGAGGCGCTGGAAATGGCAGCGGTCGCCGCCGACACGGAAAATTTCACGCGCGAGGTCGGCGACTCCCTGTTGCTGCCGCAGCAACTCGCGTCCCAGATCGTCACGGATCGCGGCGGCGAGCCGCTGGCCTGCGCAATGAAGGCGCTCGGCATGCCGTCCGAAGTCTATCAGCGGGTCCTGATGTTCCTCGATCCGCAAGTCGGCTCATCGGTGATGACGGTTTTCCGTCTGGCGCGGCTCTACGACCACATCAGCGAACAGGCTGCACTGATCATGCTCGGCATCTGGCGTAACACGTCGGCAGCGAACACGCGGGCGCGGTTTCGTCCATCGTTGCACGACGACGAACGCCAACGCGCACGACCCACATTCGGTCAGGTCCGCCCCGCGCAGCCGCGCAGCCTGCAATCGGAAAAATCCACGGTCCGCCGCTAGCTTTACGAGCGCGCCACATCGAGCAGATGTCGTCCGGCTCGGTCCTCGATTTCGACAATCCAGACATCCGGATCGAACCGGATTTCCCTGGCCAGACGCTGTTCGATCGCTGCTTCAGCCAAAGGCTCCGGCGACGTCGGCACGAACACGCGCTCGACCGGACGGCTGTCATCGTATTCGGTCTGCGGCGCAGGCGTATACAACGTCGCCGTGCCGTCGAGCCGCGCCACCTTGATGAAAACAGCTCCCGCCTCCTCGGCGCCGCGACGCACCACCGCGCCGTAGATGCCTTCGGTCTGACATCGGCGCAAATAGGCAGCAACCCAGATACTTGATTTCAGGCGCATTCGTTGACGACGGCTCCGGTAAGACCCGGACCTGCTGTCGCGTATTCCGCAAAAGTGGCGCCGGTTGTGCGACGAGAGTGCGCGCCCCAAAGCTGTATGGCATGGCGCTCGAAAGGGAAAGGCCGTTCCGGACTTACTCGATCGGCCGCCCGGTCACGGCCGCCAGCTCGCGCACCATGCGATCGGACACCTGCCCGGTCACTGGCAGCTTGCGTTCTTTCTCGAACTTCGCGATTGCGGCCTGCGTCTCGGACCCCGCGACGCCGGTCGGTTTCAGCTGCGCATAGCCGAACTCGGTCAAGGTCCGCTGCACCGTTGCCACCCGGCGCTGCGAGGCAATCAGCGCCGCGACCGGATCGTTGGTCCTGGAAGCCGCCGGGATCGGCGCCGGTGGGCGCGGCACAGCCGCAGTCGACGCGGGAGGCGCAGAGACTGACTTCGCAACCAGTTGCCCCATCGGATCGTTGGCGCGGGGCTCAGGCTGCTTGGGCTCGAGCTGTCTCGACTCGATCTGCTTCGGCTCGGGGCGAACTTCCGCCAGTCTTGCTTCCGCTCCAGCAGGACGCGAACGCGGCGTCGGATTGACCGATGCGGCCTGCGGAAACGGGACGGCGGCGGGCGCGCCGAACATCGGAGACGGATGCCGGCCGGCCTGCATGAACAATGCGTTGCCGGCGATCGCGGCGACCATTGCGGCCGCTATCAGAATCGCGAGCGCATCCTTCGGGTGGTTGATGACCGGCCGGATCAGCAGAGCGACAAGCCCTCCGCTTTCTTCCGCATCGAATCGGTCGCGCGCCGACATGGCTTTGGCTCTGGCTTTAGGCACGTTTCCTCACTTGATAGGTTTGCTGTCCCGAACGCAGCGCCGCACCGAGCGGGCGGACATTGCTGATTTCCACGGGTTCTGCCGGCGCGACAAAGGACAACGGCAAGGCGACGGACACCGTGGTGCCTTCGCCGATCTTGCTCTCCACGGTCATCTCGCCGTTATGAAGCGCCACAAGGCTCTTGACGATGGAGAGGCCGAGGCCAGTGCCTTCGTGCCGCCGCTGATAGGTCTTGCCGGCCTGGAAGAACGGATCGCCGATCCGCCTCAGGTCGTCCGCCGAGATGCCGACGCCGGTATCGGCCACGCGAACCATCAGGCGTGCGCCTTCCACATGCGCGGACACCGTCACCGTGCCGCCCTGCTCGGTAAACTTGACCGCGTTCGACACGAGATTGATGAGGATCTGCTTGAAGGCCCGCGGATCGCCGGTCATTTCCGGAATGTCCGCGGGGGTGCGAGTCACCAGTTCCACGCCGCCGTCGCGCGCCTTGAGCGCGAGCAGGTTGCAGCAACTCAACAGCGCCTCGCGCGGCGCAAAGGGCTCCGGCACGATCTCGAACTTGCCGCTCTCCATCTTCGACATGTCGAGAATGCCGTTGACGACCGACAGCAGATGCTGGCCGGATTCATTGATCAGCTTGGCGTATTCACGGCGGCGCTCGGCATTGATCATGAGTTCGTCCTCATGCACGATCATCTCCGAGAAGCCGATGATCGCATTGAGCGGTGTGCGGAGTTCGTGGCTCATCGTCGCCAGGAACTGGGTTTTCGCCGCGTTGGCGCGCTCGGTTTCGATCCGCGCCCCGTCCAGATCATGCTCCTGCGCCTTGCGGTCGGTCACGTCGCGCATCACCGCGACGACTTCCGGCTTGCGCATCTCCTGTTGACCCGGCGCCTGCTCCATCAGGCGGCAGCGCATTTCAACCCAGATGAAGTCGGCAACCGCCTCGCGCGGATGATCTGCATTGCGCGGCCGATCGCGGCGCAGACGGAAATCGACTCGCGCTTCCTCGCTCCGCGCCGCATCCGACAGCGCCGTCAGAAACGCCGGGCGGTCGGCCACATGAACCCGGTCGAACAATCCATGTCCCATCAGGCGCGACGCGGGAACGCCAAGCATTTGCTCGACCGCAGGCGAGATGAACTCGACCGCGCCGTTGCGATGATGCCGCGAGATGACATCGCTCATGTTGCGCGCCAGCAGCCGGTAGCGATCTTCTTCCACGTAAAGCAGCGAGACGCTGATGCGGGTCAGCGATTCGGCCCCGTACGCAAGCCCGGCTGCATAGAGCACGCCCGATGCGATGCCGATCACCATGAAGATGCGTTCCGCCGCGGGTGTGACCTCGGATACCGGCATAACGTCGAAATACGAAGCCGCGATCAGCAGCGCGACGGCGCTCAACGCCAGCGCCGATGCAAAACCGACGACGCGGCGCGATGCCGAGAGCGCGGCCTCGAGCGGAATGGCGATCAGCCAGAAAGCAATGAACGAGTCGACCCCGCCGGTCTTGAAAGCGACCGTTAGAACCAGCGCGGTCAGCGCGAGCGACGACAGCACGTGAGCGCTCTCGTATCGTCCCGTGCGCGACAGAAAATATGACAGCAGGATGGGCGCGATCAGCCATCCGAATACGAGGACTTCGATCGCCGTCGGCGCGCCGCGCATGGCGAGATACACCGGAAACGCCGCGAAAGCCGCGAGGCTGCCCAGCAGCCGGGGCGCCATAAAGGCACGGTGGCGCGCACTGACCAGCGCGTCATAGCGCGCAGAGGGATGCAGCAACGCATCGAGACAGTCGCGGATGAGCTTCGGTACGATCACTGATTTTTACGTCTCGACCGGTTGATCGAACAACCGGACCGGAACGCCCCCTTATGTCGTTGCAGGATCGTGTCAGAGCCGCCTTAAACGAACGCTAAGGCGCACGCCCGGAATAGACGCTGGCCCATGGCAAACGCCGTATTTGCCCAATTGCGGCAGCCAATTGCCCGGAATGGTGAACGCTGCGTTTCCGGGCACTGCGCCTTATGGTTTCGAATTGGTGGATAGCGCCACGCCGCGCCACCCGCACGTCAATGGAAAATTTACGCCGAACCAAATCAGTGCGTTTTTCGGCAATTTTTCCGAAAGCTGAAACCGGCAGTTTAATTGCGTCTGCTACGCATGACGCAGATTGCGAAGTAACGCGACAAGAAACGGCTCCGGGACGGTGGCGACATGTTTTTCCTGATGCGAATGGCATTCTGGCTTGGGCTGGTGCTCGTGCTGTTGCCGACGGACAAAACGCCGGACTCAGAGAAGCTGCCGCAGATCGGTGCGACCGAGGCCGTCACGGCGGCAACCGCAGCCGTATCCGACATGAGCCAGTTCTGCACGCGGCAACCCGCGGCGTGCAACATCGGAGGCCAGGCCGCGACCGTCATCGGCCATCGCGCACAATCCGGCGCGCGCAAGGTCTACGAATTCATCACCGATAAGAGCGACAAGGCCGACAAACCCAGCAAGTCCGAGAAGTCGGAGAACAAACCCGAAAAGAAGAATCCGGACCACACCGGTTCTATCGGAGATATCAATGTACCGGACTACGCGGCACAGGTGCCCGAGACCACGCTGACGCCTGAGGACCTGAAAGCCGGCTGGGCGATCTCCGGCGTCGAGACCACGCAGGCTGCCGAGTAGACGTTGCCACCGGCCTCCACGATTGCCGGCAGTTCCGGTGAAATATCGCTCCTCACTCGCTTTCGACCCCCTGCGATCTCATATATGTCCTGTGATTGAAGGACGCAGGACGCCATGACGATCGACGACATACGCGAAAATTTCGAACTGCTGGACGAATGGGACGATCGCTATCGCTATGTGATCGAGCTTGGCCGCACGCTCGCGCCGATGCCGGACGCAGAGCATTCGGCCGCCAACAAGGTGCAAGGTTGCGCCAGCCAGGTCTGGCTCTCGCGCAAGGTCGATAACGGCAAGCCGGGCGAACCGGTGCTGCATTTCATCGGTGACAGCGACGCGCATATCGTGCGCGGCCTGATCGCAATCCTGCTGGCGCTGTACGAGGGAAAGACCGCGCGCGAGATTCTTGCCGCCGATGCCATCGCCGTGTTCGACGAGCTTGGCTTCGCCGAACATCTGACGCCACAGCGCTCCAACGGATTGCGCGCCATGGTCGAGCGGGTTCGCACCGATGCCCGCGAGGCGCTCGCCACAGCATCCTGACGGACGGCGTTCATTCTCCACTCGGCGACGAATCGTCGTCAACCCAGACGCGAATGCGCCCGGACGCCGAGCCCTGCAGTTCGGACTTCAATCCATAATGCCGCGCCAGCCGGTCGAGGCCGAGCTGCAGCACGATCTTGGCGGACCGCTGAGGCCAGCCGCGCTGGCGTTCGACATCGTCGAGCCCGCGCAGAAAGCAGCAAACGTCCATCAGCAGACCCGAAAACTCGGGTCCGCAGGCTTCGAGCGCGTGTTTGAGCCGCTGTCGCGAGGCAACGATCAGATCGGTCATCTCGGCTGCGCCGCCGCGCTGAGGCCCGCCGCTTGTCGGCATCGACCAGCTCGACGTGACGCGCGGCGTCAGGTTTCCCCGCGTAAAGTCGGCACGCAAGCGTTCGCCGGCCAGAAATTGCCGGGTATCGATCAGGCTGCGCCCGTCACGCCCTTTGCGGCGCGCCAGCCAGGCCAGTGGACTTTCGCTATCGTTGACAAGCGCGCTGACGATGCCGGCGTCTGTCGCAACTTCGCGCAAGGCAAGATCGAGATGCTGGGCACGGAACGCACCGACACCGTCGATCGCAGGACCAGACAGGCCCTGCAGAGCTTTCGGCGCAGCGATGCGCTTCGCTGGCTTTGTCATCGCACCACCTTCAGCGTGACGCGCGAGGCGCTCGCATTGACCGCCGATGAATCCCGGCACTGCAATTCAAGCTGGCGCAGCCGCTCGTCGAAACCAGGCTGTTCTCGCGCATCCTCGATGCGCCGGCAGGCATGAGCCACAGTGGTGCGGTCGCGCCCGACCAAGCGTCCGATCCGGCCGAAACTCATCGCGAAGACCGTGTGAGCCAGATACATCGCGATCTGCCGAGCCAGCGCGCCATGCGGCGACCGCGTCCGGGCGAACAAGGCCGCTGGCGGAATCGCAAAATCCCCTGCGACCACGGATGTTACGCGATCGCAGACCGCTCGCGCCGAAAGCAGACCACATGCAGGCGCCGAAAGCGAAGAGGCGGACGAACAAACGATGGGGGGCATTTACGACCTCGGGTTTAGGATTTTATACCTACACCCTAACCCAAGTCTGGTCACCCGGGGATAGCGTTCGGGCAAGATTTTTTCCGAGCGTTGCCCTGGCGAATATCCCGCAGCCAAGCGTCGAGAACGATTCAGGCGATTCGGCGTTCGATCAACGCACGCGCCGTCGCTGCTGGCCGAGTCCCATCTTCTTGGCGAGCTGAGAGCGTGCAATCGCGTAGTTCGGCGCCACCATCGGATAGTCTGCGGGCAGTCCCCATTTCTCGCGGTATTGCTCGGGGGTCATGTTGTACTGCGTGCGCAGATGCCGTTTCAGCGATTTGAAGCGTTTGCCGTCCTCAAGGCAGATCAGATACTCGCCGGTCATCGACTTCTTGACAGGAACCGCGGGTTTTGCCGGCTCAGCCGTGGTTTCCGGCCGGCCGGTGGAGACCCGCAGCAGCGCCGCATGGACCTGACTGACCAGCGCCGGAATGTCGGCGGCTGACGTCGGATTGTTGCTGACATAGGCAGATACGATGGTGGCCGTCAGATCGACGAGACCCTTGCCTGCTGACTGCTCGCTCATGCTCCGGCCCGTGATTGCCGCCAATCCATCAATACTTGCAAGCTAACGCGATTTGCCGGTTTTGAGGCAACAATTTCCGCTCGCCCGAAGCACAAATTCAGCCCGGAACAATAAACCGCAAATATTGGCGAGAGACGCTGTCAGGGCCGCTGATCGAGATGAGCCCGCAGCTCGTCGATCGAGGCGAACCGCACCATGCCTTCCGGCATCTGGGCTTCGATCGATCCGTCCGAATACAGCGAATAGGCCATTCCATCGACCACGCCGGACTTCAGGATGGTGATTTCCGACGTCAGCGGTTTCGGGTCCGGACGCACGCGCGGCGGCGGTGCGACGGGCGGTACGGCCGGCAGATCGGCAACTGATTCCTCGCGCCGGAGTGGCATGCCGCCGGGACGCGCGCGCTCCGCCTGAGGCCATGCAGCCTCAAACGACGCGCGCGGGTCGATATCGGGCGCCGGTGGACTGACATCCGGCGCGAGCTCCGCCGGGTTCGCCTCGGGTGACGGCGGCGTCTTCGATTCCTCTGCGGCCTTCTCGGCCGCCTTGGCGGCGGCGCGCTCGCGCTCCTTGCGCGACGATGACGAGAACAGCAGATTCCGCTTGGGCTTTGGCGCTGGCGCTGGTTCGGGCGCCGGCGGCTCAGGCTCGGACCATGAGGGAGACATTTCCGGTTCTTCGACCCGAGGAGGTGCAGTGATATCGCCGATCACCACGGGCTCGGGCTCGCTCGCGCGCGCCTGCATCACCGGTGGAGCCGAAGCGGTAGCGGCCGCTCGTGGCAGCGCCGGCAATTCGCTGGCCTCGAAACGGCGTGCGATGGCACGCAGTTCGCGCCCGACGACCCACATCCCGATCAGCAGCAAACCGGCCGATGCCACGATCGCGCCGGTGATGATCATGGTGTTGCCGAAGCTGAACTCCTTGATCGGCACACCGAAACCGAGCGCCAAAATGCCGGCCGTAAAAGCGGCAATCCCGGCAATCAACAGCACGATCATTTCAGTCTCCCAACCCGCCGGCCCGCGTGGCACGCCGGTCACCCCGGAGCAACGTTACTGTCATATTATGCGCATCACCAAACGAGAATTCCGGAATGGTTGGCGCTGGCCCTGCATCCACATCATTCTCGCGGCAGCTTTCCTGCCGCCACCCGCCGTTGCCGCTGCGGACCGGCAACCTGAACGGAACCTGAAGCAACCTCGCAGACAGCCACTTTTTATTCTTTACCTTGCTGATATTGCTGCGTTGCACTGGGAGAATTGCGCCACAATTTACAATTACTTGATCCACTGACTGCGCTATATGGAACCTGGGGAAGAAGGCCGAACAGCGCAAATGCGGGGTCTTCTGAGGATAGCGGGTTAATCGGGATACCATGTCATCCATTACGACTTCGGTGATCGACACGCCGTCGCGGCGTTCGATTGAGCAAACGTGCGACGACCTTGCCATCACGGCGCTCGCTGTTGTCGCCATCATTGCCGGCGTGACCTTTCACGACTACGGACTTGGCTGGGACGACTACACTCACGCCGAATACGCCGATCTGCTGCTGAAAATGTACGGGTCGGGATTCCGCGACACCAGCGCGCTGTCGTTTGCCAATCTGTACATGTACGGCGGCGGCTTCGACATGCTGGCCGCCCTGCTGCACAAGGTCATTCCGCTTCAGTTGTTTGAAACCCGCCGTCTGCTCGGCGCCGTTGTCGGCGTGATCGGCCTCGCCGTTACTTGGCGGCTTGCGCGCCGCGTCGGCGGCGCTCCCGCTGGCCTCGCCGCGCTGCTTCTGCTGGCGCTGTGTCCGACCTTCTACGGCCACATGTTCATGAACCCGAAGGATGCGCCGTTTGCCGTGGCGATGGCGGTGCTGATGCTGGGCCTGGTCAGGCTGGTGCAGGAATATCCGAAGCCGTCGCCCGGCACCGTGCTGATCCTCGGCCTGGGCGCGGGCTTGTCGATCGGCTGCCGCATCCTTGGCGGACTGACCCTGATTTACGCGGTGGCCGGTTTCATTCCCCTCCTCGCAAGCGAGGTGCGCGAACGTGGCGCGCGGGAAGCCGCACATCGTTTCTTCCACGCGGTCTATGTGACGCTGCCGGGTCTCGTGCTGGCCTATCTGGTGATGGGGCTGATCTGGCCGTGGGCAATCCTTGAGTTCAAAAATCCGCTTCAGGCGGTCACCTACTTCTCGCACTTCTTCGAGAAGCCGTGGAAGGAGATGTTCGACGGCACGCTGGTGTCTGTTCCGGACATGCCGTGGTCCTATCTGCCGACGCTGTTCGCGTTACAGCTTCCCGAAGTCCTCATCGCTCTCGCAGGCGGAGCCGCGATCGCGACCTTCGCGGCGCTTCCGCAATCTCGCGTCTCGCCACGGCTGAAGGCGATCCTGCTGATGCTGACGCTGGCCGCGACGCTGCCGCTCGTGATCGCCATGGTGAAGCGCCCGGCGCTTTATAACGGCATCCGTCACTTCATCTTCGTCATTCCGCCGATGGCGGTTCTCGGCGGCATTGCGTTCGGCTGGCTGCTGGATCGCGTGAAGGCCTACGGTCCGGCGCCGCAGATGGCTGTGGTGGGACTGTTCGGTATGTCATTGCTGCTGCCGCTGACCGAGATGGTGCGGTTGCATCCCTACCAGTACACCCACTTCAATCACATCGCGGGCACGGTGCGCGAGGCGGACGACCGCTTCATGCTCGACTATTGGGGGCTCGCCCTCAAGCAGGCCTCCGACGGGCTGCGGCAGCAGCTTGAAGACCGCCAGGAAGTGCCGCCGCGAGGCCGCACCAAGTGGAAGGTCGCGGTTTGCGGACCGCAGCGGCCGGCGCAGGTTGCGCTGGGGCCCGACTTCACCATCGGATGGGACAGCAAGCAGGCCGATTTCGCCATGACGCTCGGCGAGTTCTATTGCAAGGGCCTCACCGCGCCCGTGCTGCTCGAGGTCAAGCGTGACGATGTCGTGTTCGCCCGGGTCTACGACATTCGCGGCAACAGCATTGCCGATCTCCTGGCGATCCCGGCACCGTAGGCCAGATTCGGCCGGAACCCACCGTAAATGCGGGTTTGCCATGTTCCTGCGCGGGACGGCGTCCGTTGCCGCGCGCGATGCGCGGGGTTAGCATCCGCTCCAACAATCGTCAGAAGTTTTGGGAGAAACCGTCCATGTCGCAAGCGGAAGCACGCCTGAAAGACGTCTCATCGACGATGAGCGATGCCGAGTGGGAGCAGAGGGTCAACCTCGCCGCCGCCTATCGACTTGTCGCCCATTACGGCTGGGACGACCTGGTCGATACCCACATCTCGGCCCGCGTCCCCGGCCCCGAGCATCACTTCCTGATCAATCCTTATGGATTGATGTTCGACGAAATCACGGCGTCCAGCCTCGTGAAGGTCGATCTCGACGGCAACCAGCTCACGCAAAGCGAATACAAGATCAATCCGGCCGGCTTCACCATCCACTCGGCGATCCACGAGGTGCGCGAAGACGCCGGATGCGTGATCCATCTGCATACGCCCGACGGCACAGCGGTCGCGACCTGCACCGACGGACTTCTGCCGCTGAACCAGACCGCGCATTTCGTCACTGGCGACCTCGCCTATCACGACTACGAAGGCGTGGCACTGGATCATGACGAGCGCCCGCGTCTGCAGCGCGATCTCGGCAACAAGAACCACATGCTGTTGCGCAATCACGGCACGCTGACCGTCGGCCGCACCGTCGCATCCGCGTTCGAGCGCATGTATCACCTCGAGCGCTCGTGCACGATGCAGGTGCGCACGCGCATGCTGGGACCGACGGCCTACCCGATCGAAAAGCTGGTGCTGGAAAGCAACGCCGCGATTTTCGACGACCGCGAGTCGCTCGAAGCGCGCTCGGTCAAGCTGGTCTGGCCGCCGCTGCTGCGCAAGCTCGATCGCATCGACCCCGGTTACAAAAACTGAGATCAGCGCATGATCCCGGAAAGTGGATACCGTTTTTTCGAACTGGATCATGCGCCGAAGGTTGAATTTTACTTCACTGAATCAAATCAGAGGTGTAAGGTCCGGTTTGCAAGACCTCTGCACGTATCGAATCAAAACGCCGCCCAATTCCGGGTGGCGTTTTCATTGGTGAACGTGCCCATGGAACAATCGCGCAGCTTTTCGCACACAGATCAATGCTTCGGTAACGCGCGAGCGATAAACAAGCGGATCAGCGATTGCTTGGCGGGCCATGAATCCATTCGACATCGTCATCTGCGCTCTTGCGGCGACAGCGATCATCTTCGGCTACAGATCCGGGTTGCTGCGTAGCGTAGCCACTATCCTGGGATATGCAGTTGCAGCACCTATTGCTGTCACGATGACGCCGCCGGTTACGGCGGCTTTTGCTGGCAATACCGGGACCGAGACAACATGGAACCTGACGATCTTCTTCGCGATATTCTTGATATGCGGAATTCTGGTGGGGCTGGCATTCCGCAAGGCTGTGGATGAAGCGGTTGGCCCGACGCCCAGCCTCCCCGACCGCCTGACCGGCTCCATACTCGGCGCCGTTCGTATCGGGCTCGTCGCAATCACAATTGTCCTCGTGTTCGACCGCCTCATCCCGGCAAAACAGGAACCCGCGTTTCTCAAGGGCTCCTATCTGAGACCGATACTTTCGGCGGCTGCCAAGACCGGCCTGAAATCGCTTCCGCCCGAAACCGTTGCATACATCGACCGCTTGAAGCGGGCGCCACGCGCCTAGACTTTTGCCTCCGCGAACGCTGAGAGAATCCGCGCCCATGAGCGGATGCCCTTGTGGAAGCTCCTGAGATCGTACTTCTCGTTCGGGGAGTGGATGTTGTCGTCCTCGAGTCCAAAGCCGATCAGCACGGTCTCGAGCCCCAGCGTCTTCTTGAAATCCGCAACGATCGGGATCGATGCGCCCGAGCCGATCAGCAGCGCGTCCTTGCCCCATTCGTCGGTCAGCGCCTGCCTGGCAGCAGCCAGCGGCTTCATGTCCCAGGGAAGCGCAATCGCCGGCGCGCCGGTGTGATCGATAAACTCCGCCGTGCAATCGCCGGGCAAACGATCAGTCACAAATTTGCGGAAGGCCGCGCGGATCGTAGCCGGGTCCTGTCCCTCGACGAGACGGAACGACACCTTGGCTGATGCATGCGATGGGATCACCGTCTTCGAGCCCTCGCCGGTATAGCCACCAAAGATGCCGTTGATGTCGCAGGTCGGCCGGGACGACACCTGCTCGATCAGCAGGCGATCCTTCTCGCCCGCCGGCAGCGAGAGCCCGATCGGCTTCAAGAACGAATCCGCCGAGAGGTTCAGTCCTTTCCACTGTGCCAATACATCAGCAGGCAGATCCTTTACCCCGTCGTAGAAGCCCGGAATGGCGATACGGCCGCTGTCGTCGTGAAGGCCGCCCAGAATGCGGGTCAGCACGCGGATCGGATTCTGCGCGCCACCGCCATAGATGCCCGAATGCAGATCGCGGTTCGCCGCCGTGATCCGCACTTCCTCATAAACCAGTCCGCGCAGGGACGTGGTAATCGCGGGCGTATTCTGGTCCCACATGCCGGTATCGCAGACGAGTGCGAAATCGGCGGCGAAGTCGGCCTTGTGCCTTTGCAGGAACGGGCCGAAGTTTTTTGACCCGACCTCCTCCTCGCCTTCGATCAGAATGGTGACGTTCAGAGGCAGTGAGCCCGTGACATTCTTCCAGGCCCGGCAGGCCTCGACAAAGGTCATGAGCTGACCCTTGTCGTCCTCGGCGCCGCGCGCGACGATGATCTTGCGGCCATCGGCGTGATCGGTCACCACCGGCTCGAACGGCGGACGGTGCCACAGGTCGAGCGGGTCGACCGGCTGCACGTCGTAGTGCCCGTAGAACAGCACGTGCGGCTTGCCGGCTTGACCGTTGCTCTTGCCGACGATCGCTGGATGTCCCGCAGTCGGTCGCACCTCGGTGGCAAAACCGAGCGTGGCGATATCGGTGGCCAGATGCTCCGCAGCCCTCCTGCAGTCGCCTGCGAATGCCGGATCGGCCGAGATCGACTTGATGCGCAGCAGCGCGAACAGCCGCTCGAGGCTGGCGTCGAGGTCCGCGTCAATCCGCGCGAGGACTGTTTGCAAATTCTGGTTGTCAGACACGTCGATCACTCTGCTTGAAGGTTGACCGGCCAACGCTTTGCGTTCCGGTACATGGACGGGATATCGCAGTCTGCGCTATCATCGATATCGAGTTCAACCGGCAAATTTGGTTCTGGCGACCGAGACATTTTCATAAATGCTGTTTTACGAACCCCTGTTCCTCACGATTTTTCCGATCGTTTATGCGCTCTATCTGTTGATGACCGGAGCTGACGCACGGAAATGGATTCTCCTCTCGGCCAGCCTGCTGTTCTACCTGTGGGGCGAACCGGTTTTCGTCCTTATCCTGCTGATATCAACCGCGATCGATTACGCGCTGTCGTTCTATCTCGGCGATTCCAGCATCAGGAAGGTGCGCGTGCTCGCACTGTCTGCGGGAATCTTTCAGAATCTCGGCATCCTGATCGTCTACAAGTACCTGGACTTCCTGATCCAGACGCTCAATGCCCTGTTGATGCCGGTGGATGCCGTTCCGCTGCTGCGGCTGGCGCTTCCCATCGGCGTGTCTTTCGTGGTGTTCGAGAAGATCACCTATCTGGTGGATACTTATCGGGGTATCTCCCGTCCGGCCGAGAGGTTTGCGGACTACTGCCTCTTCGTGCTGTTCTTTCCGAAATTGCTGGCCGGCCCGATCCTCAAATACCACGAGATGAAGGATCAGATATCGTCTCCACCCGGCGCTTCATGGGACGGCTTCATCGACGGGTTTCTCCGCTTCATCCGTGGCTTGATACGCAAACTCCTGATCGCGGACCCTCTCGGCGCCTTCGCCAATCAGGTCTTCGCCGCCGATCCCTCGGGCCTTGCGGCGAGCACCGCATGGCTGGGACTGGCAGCATTCACGCTCCAGATCTATTTCGATTTCGCGGGCTATTCGGATATGGCGATCGGCCTCGCCCGCATGTTGGGATTTCGCCTGAACGAGAACTTCAACAGTCCCTATGCGTCGCAATCGATCACCGAGTTCTGGCGGCGATGGCACATTTCCCTCACCACATGGATACGCGACTATCTCTACAAACCGCTCGGCGGCAATCGCGCGGGCACGGTCCGGACTTACATCAACCTCTGGATTTGCTTTCTGCTATCCGGTCTCTGGCACGGCGCGGGATGGAATTTCCTGCTGTGGGGCGCCTACAACGGTCTGTTTCTGGTTCTGGACAGGCTGTTTTTGTTGAGACTGCTTCAGCGATGCGGACCCGCCATCGCTACCGCGGTCACGCTCTTCATTGTGATGATCGGCTGGGCGATCTTCCGCTCGGAATCGCTCACCCATCTCGGCCCGTTCCTCGGCGCACTGTTCGGCCTGTCGCACGGGGGCGTGCGGATCGAAGCATCGTCCGAGGTCGCAATCACGCTGGCGTTTGCTGCGGCAATCTCGCTGATCCCGGCCACACCGATGCTGGTTTCGGCCCAGCATTTCTATGCGAGACATCGCTGGCTGAAGGGACTTGCGATGGCCGGCGCGATATCGATCTATGTGATCGCCGTTGCACGGGCGATTGCCGCGCCGTTCCAGCCATTTATCTATTTCAGGTTCTAGCATGCGCCGCACGCTCTCATTCCAACCTGTAATGCGATGGCTCGCGGCTATTGTACTTGTAGCTGTTCCGGCCTTGACGATCTGGAATCTGATTACGATCCAGACCATCGGGCGGCCTGCGATCTCTTTCGGCCCGCCGCTGATCGGGGTCACGCGCGCTCTGCAACTCGACTGGTCATGGAAGGCCGTCGAAGAGGGACGCCTGCAAAAAGCGATTTCGGAACGGGTGATCGAAGCCATTCCCTTCCGCAATTTTCTGATCCGGCTCAACAACGAACTGCGGTTTCGGTTTTTCGGTCAAACCTTCCTCAAGGAAGTGATCGTCGGCAGCAACGGACAGCTGGGTCAAAGTTTGTATCTGGCGGAGTATTGCCAGCGGACGGCCGGCCTTGCCAAACAGCGCGCCGACGCAATCGTCCCGGACCTGCTGCAGATTCAGGATTACTACCGTGCCAAGGGCGCTGTGTTCATTTACCTGATCACACCGTCGAAAATCGCCCATCTTCCTGAGTACTTCGTCAGCCTGTGGCCCTGCCCAAGCACCGAGTCTGCGCGTGCCGGGTTCATCCCGGAATACGTCTCGCGCCTGCGCGCGAGCGGGATCATCGTGCTGGACGCGGCAAGTCTGGTTCACGAACTGAGGACAACCCTGAAATTGGACCTGTTTCCACGGGGCGCGCTTCATTGGGATAGCCTCGGAGCGGGCAAGACGACATTGGCCATCATTGACGAGGTCAACCGGCAGGCACAACGGGAACTGCTGCCCAAATTATCCCTTGCATATACATCGTCCCGCGTGATCGAGGGTTCGGATCGCGATCTCGCCGAATTTCTGAATGTCCTGTCCCCGCCCGTCGCCTACTCGACCCACAAGATCAAACTGGAGCGCGACGTACCATGCGCCGGCACTCCTGCGAGCACTCTGAACGCCGTCATTGTCGGAAGCAGTTTTTCTCACCTGCCGGCCGAACTTCTGATCGGGCACGACTGTCTTAAAAATCTGAAGGTCCTGTTCTACCTGAAACTCGAAACGTATGGCGGCGAACCGTATCGGGTGCTGAAGCGAACGCCGGCCGACGGCGACCTCGATGCCCTCCGTGAGGTTCAGGTCATGATCGTGGAAGAGAATGAATCCTTTGTCGGGAGGTCCCGATATATCGAAGAGTTGAGGAAAATCGTTGAGCGGCGATAACGAGGAATCTATGTCCTTTGCAACGGCAGACCGCGCGCATAATCACTTTGAAGGCAAGCCATGTTGAAACTTCGGCCGAACTGCGAGTATTGCGACAAGGATCTCATACCGTCTGCAACGGATGCGATGATCTGCAGCTACGAGTGCACCTTCTGTGCCGATTGCGTAACGACGAAGCTCTCGAACGTCTGCCCGAATTGCGGCGGCGGCTTCGTGCTCCGGCCGATCCGTCCCGAAACCGAACGACGCAAGGGCGTCAGCCTTGGCAGTCATCCGGCATCCACCGATCGCGTGCATCTCAAATACAGCCGCGACGACGTCGCAGACTTTGCCGCTCAGGTCCGCGACATTCCGCCGGAACGGCGCTAGGGCATGATCCCGAAAAGTGGAAACCGGTTTTCGGACAAGATCATGCCTAAACCAGAAAGAAAGCGCCGAGTCTGGTTTCAACGAAGTTGAATTGCGCTACCGTCTGAGCAGACTGCCAAGCGCGCCGCGCACGATCGAGCGGCCGATCGAACCGCCCATCGATCCCGCGACCGAGCGCCCCACCTTTGCGGCCGCGCCGCCGATCACCACGCCGGTGACCGAGCGCGCGAGGTCGCGAGCGACCACCTGTCCGGTCGAGAGCTTCTGGCCGCGCGGCCGGTTGGTGCCGAAGATAGTGCCGACGATATTCGTCAGTTTGTCGAGAATGCCGCCGCCGCCCGGCGCCGGAACGCCCGGATCGGTGCCCGGCGTGCCGACCGGCGCCGCGGTCTGGGTCAGCCGCTTGTGCAGCATCTCGTAAGCGGATTCGGAATCGATCGCCTTGTCGTATTTTCCTTTCACCGGACTCTTGGCCATGATCGCCTTGCGTTCCTCGGCTGTGATCGGCCCCATCCGGGCCGTCGGCGGGCGGATGAAAACCCGCTCCACCATTGCCGGCGTGCCGTTACCTTCGAGGAACGACACCAGCGCTTCACCCTTGCCGAGTTCGGTGATGACCTTGGTGGTGTCCAGCTTCGGATTGGGCCGGAAGGTTTGTGCGGCCGCGGCGACCGCCTTTTGATCTCGCGGGGTGAAAGCACGCAGCGCATGCTGGATACGATTGCCGAGCTGGGCCAGCACCCGATCCGGCACATCGATCGGATTCTGCGTGACGAAATAGACGCCGACGCCCTTGGAGCGGATCAGCCGCACCACCTGCTCGATCTTGTCGAGCAACGCCTTTGGCGCGTCAGTAAACAGCAGATGCGCCTCATCGAAAAAGAACACCAGTTTCGGCTTTGGCGGGTCGCCGGCTTCCGGCAGTTCCTCGAACAGCTCCGACAGCATCCAGAGCAGGAAGGTCGCATAGAGCCGCGGAGACGACATCAGCTTGTCTGCGGCCAGGATGTTAATCATGCCCCGGCCTGCACTATCGGTGCGCATGAAGTCTTTCAATTGCAGCGCGGGTTCGCCAAAGAAGCGCTCGCCACCCTGATTTTCCAGCACCAGCAACTGTCGCTGGATGGTGCCGATTGTCGGCTTGGTGACATTGCCGAATTTTTGCGCTGCGGCCTTGATATCGTCGAGGCCACTGCCGCCATCGTCGTCGCCCTTGCGCTTCTTGTCGGCGGGAGAGATCGCATCGAGGATCGAACGCAGGTCCTTGAAATCGAGCAGCGGTAATCCCTCTTCGTCGGCGATCTTGAACGCCACGTTGAGGACGCCTTCCTGCACATCATTGAGATCCAGCATCCGCGCCAGCAGCAGCGGCCCCATTTCCGAGACGGTCGCGCGCACCGGATGACCCTGCTCGCCGAACACATCCCAGAACACCGTCGAGAACTCGTCCGGCTCGAAAACGAGGTCCATGTCCTTGGCCCGCTTGAGAATAAAGTCTTTTGCTTCGCCCGGCGCCGAGATACCTGACAGGTCCCCCTTGATGTCGGCGGCGAAAACCGGAACGCCTGCCCTGGCAAAACCTTCGGCCATGATCTGAAGCGACACTGTTTTACCGGTTCCGGTGGCGCCTGTTGCGAGCCCGTGCCGATTGGCCAGACCGAGCGTCAGCCAGGCCAGATCATCGCCTTTGCCGATAAAAATCTTTTCTGCGGTATCGCCGTTCGCCATCGATCCATTCCTTCGTCGTCCGGCCGATATCGTATCGGAGCGGACCGCTTTCGCATCAGAACGAGTAGTCATTGCATACCCGCATCAAGACGGGCATCAGCCTTGCAAATATTATACGCGATATTGAAACCGATTGAACCGCCCTTCGTAAAGCGCCGAGGAACCCCTCCTTGGTGCAGTCCGCTTCGATCCGGCGGCGTCCAATCGCACGACGATCCCTCCCGTCGATCGAGATACAATCCCGCGAAAGCCGTGCCGCAAGTCTTGCATTGATGCAACACTCGCCCGCGATCAATGACAAACACATCGCGCGCCACGTTCGTCGCTTGTAATTGAGGCGGCATCGGCTCAAGATAAATCGCGAGGAAAGTCCGGCGAACAGCCGGTGGGGTTGGGCACAATGCGTAAAATCATCAGTCAACTGACCCGTCCGGTCAGCGCACAGACAGTTATTGCAACGGCGACGGGCGGCTTCGGAAGTCGCATTTCGTCGAATGCAATCTCCGGTGAACTTTATGCGATCCGCCGCGACGAACCGGACAGCGGACGTTTCAGGTGGGACAGCGACTGACTCGGAACGCCGTCAGCAGTCCGTCTGTCAAGAGAGTTGCCCGCCCGTCGCCAAATTTGCTTTCGAGTATCATGACATACCCCCTTTCCAAGATTGAAAATCTTCACGTCCATACGGTCGCGAAGCTGAAAGCTATCGGCGTCCGGACTACGGACGCACTTCTGGACGCCGCGCGTACCCCGAAGGCGCGCAAGGAACTCGCTTCACGTATCGGCGCCACAGAAAAGCAGGTTCTGGATTGGGCAAAGCAGGCCGACTACATGCGCGTTCCCGGGATCGGCTCTGGCAAGAATGGACTTTTGCGGGCAGCCGGCGTCACGACTGTGCGCGAGCTTGCCATGCGCAACCCGAAGCGCCTGGCGGAAGCCATGAAGGACGCGAACAGCAAACGCAAGCTGGTCGATATTCTGCCCTCGGAACGGTCCTTGGAGCAACTGATCGAGCGTGCCAAGAAGCTGCCACCCAAGATCACATATTAAAACCCTTCCAGTTGATACGAGAAGCAGTTCTGCTCGAGCGCAGATGGTTTTGCACGCCTTGACTCCCCCGGTGGGACCGCGCAAATCCACCGCCATGGCCCATCCGAGACCGTCCGCTGCCATGTCCCCGCGCCAGCCGGTCCACAGGACCCTGTCGCCGCTCTTTGCGCGGCCGTTCGCCGCGGTAATGGGCGTGCTGAATGTGACGCCGGACTCGTTTTCCGATGGCGGCGCATTCCTCGCACCCGCAGATGCGATCGCGCAGGCCAGGACCATGATCGCCGCGGGCGCGGACATCATCGACATCGGCGCGGAATCCACCCGGCCATATGGCGGTGCTGAACCCGTATCGGCAGAAGAAGAAAAGCGCCGCCTTGAGCCGATCCTCAGCCGCGTCGCCGCACTCGGCACGCCGGTCTCGATCGACACCATGAAAGCCGAGGTCGCAGATTGGGCAATCTCGCAGGGTGCCGCCATCGTCAACGATGTCTGGGGTTTGCAGCGCGACCCGGAAATGGCCGGCGTGGTGGCGCGGACAAACGTTCCGGTCATCATCATGCACAACCGCGATGCCGCCGATCCGGCGATCGATATCCTGAAGGACATCGCGGTGTTTTTCCGCCGCTCGCTGGAGATCGCAGCCAAAGCTGGCATCCCCGACGGCAGCATCGTGCTTGATCCCGGCATCGGTTTCGGCAAGACGCCCGAGCAGAGCATGACCGTTCTTGCACGGCTTGGCGAGCTTCATGGCTTCGGCTGTCCGCTGCTGATCGGCGCCTCGCGCAAGCGCTTCATCGCCAGCGTCGTCCCGTCCGAACCCCGAGAGCGGCTGGGCGGCTCGATCGCAGCACACCTGATGGCCGCGAGCCGAGGTGCAAATATCATCCGCGCCCATGACGTGGCGGACACCGTTCAGGCGCTGCGCGTCAGCGCTGCCATCGAGGACTTGGCACCGCCGATCTGAGTTCCTGCGCCGCTCACTGCAAGTTCAACCAGAAACTTCAGATCGAAAGCGGTACTAGAGAATATAGTTAGCCAGTACCCTTTCGTTTCCGAAGTTCGTTGAAGGGTTGCTGCGAGGATTACGAATTTCGGAACCGGGGTACTGGCATGAGCGACACCATCTTTGTCCGCGGTCTTGTGCTGCACGCACACCACGGCATTCTGGATTATGAGGGAGAGGTCGGCCAACGCTTCGTGATCGACCTCGAACTGTCCGTCGATCTGTCGGCGTCCTCCCGATCGGATCGCCTTGCCGATACGGTCTCGTATGCCAATGTGGTGGCGACCGCGACCGCCGCCTTCAAGGACGTCAACTACAAGCTGGTCGAAGGCGCGGCAGGCGCCGTCGCCGATGCCGTGCTGGCTGGCTTCCCCAAGGTTCAGGCCATCAAGGTGACCGTTCACAAGCCGCACGCGCCAATCGCTGCGATCTTCGACGACGCCGGTGTCATTCTCACACGGACGCGCGGCTGAACCCATCATGGCCAGTGTCCTGATCGCGCTGGGCGGCAATGTCGGCGATGTCCGCGCCACCTTTGCCAAGGCGATCCCGATGATCTGCGGCATGACGCAGGCGGCGCTGACCGCTCGCTCGTCGGACTACGCCACACCGCCATGGGGCGACGAGCAGCAGGATCGTTTCATCAACGCCTGCATCGAGATCGATACCGGCCTCGATCCGCACGCTCTGCTGTTCGTGCTGCATCGGATCGAAGCCAAATTCGGCCGTGACCGGAAAAGCGAGCGGCGCTGGGGGCCGCGCCCGCTCGATCTCGACATCCTCACCTACGACGACGTGCGGTTTGAAAAGCCCGGACTGACGCTGCCCCACCCGCGCCTGTTCGAGCGCGCCTTCGTCCTGGTGCCGCTGGCCGAAATCGCTCCTGACCGGTGGATCGCCGGGCGGACGCCGTCGGCAGTCCTGGCAGACCTCAACACCACCGGAATCGAACGTCTTCCGCCCTTGACCTGAGCCCGCTTTGGCGGAAAACAGCGCTGGTTAAGCATCGGCAGGGGTTGGCACTTTTTGCGTTGGCATTTCGTGCATTTTTTGCCGAAGTTATCTGCCGGGAGTTGAGCGACGAATGGGATCAGAATCCGAAGAGCTGCGCCTGGCAGCCGAATTTCCGCCCGCGAACCGCGAGGCGTGGCTGAAGCTCGTCGATGGCGTGCTGAAAGGCGCGCCGTTCGAAAAACTGGTCGGCAAGACCTATGACGGCCTCAAGATCGAACCGATCTATCCGCGCGCAACCGGTGCGTCGTCGATTGCCGGACGCGGCGCAGCGCAGCCGTGGCAGATCATGCAGCGCGTCGATCATCCCGACGCGGCGCAAGCCAACGCGCAGGCGCTGCACGATCTGGAGAACGGCGCCAACGGCCTGACGCTGGTGTTCGCAGGCAGCAACGGCGCACGCGGCACAGGGCTTGAGCCGACCGCAGAGGCGCTCGCCCGCGCGCTCGACGGTATCTATCTCGACGCTGGCATCGCCATCGAATTCGACATCAAGTTCGACCATGGCGCGCAGTCGCGCAGCGCGGCGCTGCATTTTGCCGAACTGCTGAAAGCTCGGAACGTCGCGCCGGCCAAACTCGATTGCCGTTTCGGTTTCGATCCGATCGGGGCTGCGGCCGTATCGGGATCTAGCCCTCATTCCTGGGCTGATATTGCCAAGACGGTCGCGGGCGACGTGGCCGGGCTGGCCGCGATGGGCTTCAAGGGCCCCTTCGCGGCCGCCGATGGCCGTGTGATCCATGACGCAGGCGGCACCGAAGCACAGGAGCTTGCGTTCGTCATCGCATCCGCCGTTGCCTATCTGCGTGCGCTGGAGGCTGGAGGCATCGCGCTCGACGATGCACGGCACATGATCTACGCGCGGCTGTCCGCCGATGCCGATCAGTTTCTCACCATGGCGAAGTTTCGCGCGCTGAGGCTGCTCTGGGCGCGCGTCGAACAGAGCTGCGGCCTGACACCGCAACCGCTTTTCATTTCAGCCGAAACGGCTTGGCGGATGCTGACGCAGCGCGATCCCAACGTGAACATGCTGCGCGCGACCGGTGCCGTATTCTCGGCTGGCCTTGGCGGCGCCAACAGCATCTGCGTGCTGCCGCATACGCTGGCGCTCGGCCTGCCCGATGCATTCGCACGGCGGACAGCGCGCAACACGCAGCTGATCCTGCTTGAGGAATCCAATCTCGCGAAGGTCGCCGATCCGGCGGCGGGCTCCGGCGGCATCGAAACCCTGACGCAACAACTGTGCAACTCCGCGTGGTCGTTGTTTCAGGAGATCGAGCGCGCGGGCGGCGTGTGGGCAGCATTGGAGCAAAACCTGATCCAGCAGAAAGTCGCCGCATCGCGCGCCGAACGCGACAGGAACATCGCCCGCCGCAAGGACGTGCTGACCGGCGCCAGCGAGTTTCCCAATTTGCATGAGGAAAATCATCTCCCCTCCCCCCGCTTGCGGTGGGGAGGGGTTGGGGG
>JAKFVL010000015.1 GCA_021732215.1 Hyphomicrobiales bacterium | reverse complement strand
CCCCACGCGCGACCTTGCGCGTGGCGGGGAGGGGTTGGGGGTGGGGGGCAGCTCTCCTCGATCGACCATCATGATTCTCTTTCCCGCGATCGACTTGAAGAATGGCGAGTGCGTCCGCTTGCAGCAGGGCGACATGGCGCGGGTGACCGTGTTCAACACCGATCCCGCAGCGCAGGCGTGCGCGTTCGAGCAACAGGGTTTCGAGTATCTCCACGTCGTGGATCTTGACGGCGCGTTCGCAGGCAAACCGATGAATGCGCAAGCCGTCGAAAGCATGCTGAAGTCGGTGACAATGCCGGTGCAGCTTGGCGGCGGCATTCGCGATCTGGCGACGCTCGAGGCCTGGCTGACGAAGGGAATCGCGCGTGTCATCATCGGCACAGCCGCGGTGCGCGACCCGGCGTTTGTTAGAGCGGCTGCAAAAAAGTATCCGGGCCGCGTCGCGGTTGGTCTCGATGCGCGTGATGGCAACGTCGCGGTCGAAGGCTGGGCGGAAACCTCGCAGGTCACCGCGCTCGAAATTGCGAAGCGTTTCGAAGATGCAGGTGTCGCCGCGATCATCTTCACAGATATTGCGCGGGACGGTCTGCTGAAAGGCATCAACTGGGATGCGACGATCGCGCTGGCAGAGAATATTTCGATTCCCGTGATTGCATCCGGCGGCCTTGCGTCGATCGATGACATTCATGCGATGCTGTCGCCGCGCGCGAGGAAGCTGGCAGGCGCGATCGCGGGCCGCGCGCTCTACGACGGCCGGGTCGATCCCAATGAAGCGCTCTCGCTGATACGAGCGGCGCGGGCTGCGGCATGAACACGCCAGCGAACAAGCCCGGCAAGTTCGCGGCTTCGCCGCAAAAGCTGCTAACGCCGATTATGATCTTTGCGGTGATAGCAGCGCCGTTGTGCTGGGCCGGAGCATGATTCTTCAGCGATCGCGGCGATTTCTCTCAAGCGCTGATCGGGCTCGGGTGTTTGCCGATCGTCGTTGCGGTCTGCGCGTATCTCTATTTGCTGGTCAACAAGATCGAGCGCGGATAGCGCGTATTCTGCAAAAGTGGAAACCGGTTTTGCGACAAGAATACGCGCCAACCATTAAGGCTTCATCATGTTCAAGGTCCGCGTTATTCCCTGCCTCGATGTGAAGGACGGCCGCGTCGTCAAGGGCGTCAACTTCGTCGATCTGCGCGACGCGGGCGATCCGGTCGAAGCTGCGATTGCTTATGACGCAGCCGGTGCGGATGAGCTCACCTTCCTCGACATCACCGCGACGCATGAGAATCGCGCCACGATCCTCGACGTGGTCCGGCGTACGGCGGAAGCCTGCTTCATGCCGGTGACCGTCGGCGGCGGGGTGCGGACGGTCGACGACATCCGCACGCTGCTGCGCGCCGGTGCGGACAAGGTGTCGATCAACAGCGCGGCCGTCAGCCGCCGCGAGTTCGTCAAGGAAGCCGCCGAGAAGTTCGGCGACCAATGCATCGTGGTCGCGATCGATGCCAAGCGTGTGTCGCGGGCGGGTGGATCGGATCGCTGGGAAATCTTCACCCACGGTGGACGAAACTCGACCGGCATCGATGCCGTCGAATACGCGCAGGAAGTCGTGTCGCTCGGCGCTGGCGAGATCCTTTTGACCTCGATGGACCGCGACGGTACCCGCCAGGGCTTCGACATCCCGCTCACCCGCCAGATCGCCGACAGCGTCCGGGTGCCGGTGATCGCGTCTGGCGGAGTCGGCAATCTCGATCATCTGGTCGCGGGTGTCCGCGACGGGCACGCGAGCGCCGTACTGGCCGCCTCGATCTTCCATTTCGGCGAGTTTTCTATCCTTGAGGCCAAGGAACACATGGTTCGCGCCGGCCTGCCGATGCGGCGGGACATCTGATTATCTTAAACCTGTCAGGGCTTTAGGCTCCAAGTTTGGGCCCCAAGTCTGGGCTCCAAGTCCGGCTCCGGACCTGATACTGGTGAACTGGAAATTCAACGGGCGGAATGAAAACCGGGACGATGGCGCGTTTTACCATCCATGACCTTGCCGACACCATCGACGCCCGCGCGGCTGCGGGCGGCGAAGCGTCGTACACGAAAAAACTGCTCGACAAGGGCGCGGAGCATTGCGCCAAGAAGCTCGGCGAGGAAGCGGTCGAGACCGTGATCGCGGCGGTCGAGAATGATCGTCATCATCTCATCGCCGAAAGCGCCGATCTGGTATTTCATCTTCTCGTGCTTTTGAAATCCCGCGGGGTTACGCTGGCCGAGGTCGAAGCAGCCCTCGCCGAGCGGACGCAGATGTCGGGGCTCCAGGAGAAGGCATCGCGGAAGAGCGAGTAGGGCGTGATCCGAAGATAAGGGAAGACCGGTTTCGGATCATGTTCATGAAACTCAGAGTGCGGTTATGGAAGCGACCGCGGTCCGGGCGGGGATGTGTGTGATGGATGTGCGTACCGAGCAGCTTTACAACCCTTACCGGTTGTTCACCCGCGCCGAATGGGCCGCGCGGCGTGAAGATACGCCGATGACGCTCGCCGCGAGCGAAATCTCGGCGCTGCGCTCAATGCACGATCGCCTCGATATGCGCGAGGTGGAAGAAATCTATCTGCCGCTGTCGCGATTGCTGTCGATCTACGTGTCGGCGATGCAGCGCCTGTTTGTCGCGCAGCGGCGATTTCTCGGCATCGAAGATCGCAAGATGCCCTACATCATCGGCGTCGCCGGCTCGGTCGCGGTCGGCAAGTCCACCACGGCGCGCGTGCTGCAGGCGCTTCTGGCGCGATGGTCGCCGCGGCCGAAGGTCGATCTCGTCACAACCGACGGCTTTCTCTATCCCAATGCGGTGCTCGAGCGCGAAGGCCTCATGCAGAAAAAGGGATTTCCGGAAAGCTACGACCTGACGGCGCTCCTGCAATTCCTGTCGGATCTCAAAGCCGGCCGCCGCGCCGTGCGCGCGCCGATCTACTCACATCTGACCTACGACGTGATTCCGAACGAGTGGGTGCAGGTCGATCAGCCTGACATTCTGATCCTTGAAGGCATCAACGTGTTGCAGACCGGCCGTCTGCCGAAGGACGGCAAGGCGGTGCCTTACGTGTCGGACTTCTTCGACTTCTCGGTCTACATCGACGCAGACGAGAACGTGCTGCGTGAGTGGTACGTCGAGCGCTTTCTTGCACTGCGTAGCACGGCGTTTGCCGATCCCCGGTCGTACTTCAACCGCTACGCCAGCTTTTCGGACGAAGAGGCGACTAGGACCGCGCTCGAGATTTGGGAGCGTACCAATCTCGCGAACCTGACCGAGAACATCTTGCCGACGCGGCCGCGCGCGACACTGATCCTGAAAAAAGGTCCGGACCACATCGTCGAGCAGGTCGCATTGAGAAGGCTCTGAGTTCCGTCAAGCCGCGTGACGTGTGGCATCGATCCCGAAGTGGCCGATGTAGCGTTCGCTGATGTCGGATACTGGCATCACGATGAACACATCGGTGGTGCCGAACTGCCGATCGATCACCGCGCCGTCCCCGACATAGGCCCCCACCCGCAGATAGCCCTTGATCAGCGGGGGCAGCCCGCGAAGCGCGGCCTTTTTGTCGATCGCTTCCTTCGGCATCTGGTTCATATCGATGCGGCGAGAGTGATGGGCGCGCGCACACCAGGCGTCCGGCGCGGATGCGAAGTGATGCAGAAACGATAGCGGCAGCGCCAGCCTGTTCGGATCGGTGCCTTCAAAGCTGGCGCAACCGATCATGGCATCGAAGCGATGCTGCCGCACATAGCTCCAGATGCCGTGCCACAACAGTTCGACCGTGCGCCTGGTGCGATACTGCGGCAGCACGCATGAGCGGCCGAGTTCGAGAAAGCGCAACTGCGGATGGCGCGCGATCATGCCGGAGATATCGAACTCGTTTTCCGTGTAAAATCCGCCGTGACGCATTGCCATGTCATGACGCAGCAGCCGATAGGTGCCGACCACCGGCAGCTTGCCGCTGAGCGAGGGCTTCGCGGCGTGGTCGATCACGAGCAGATGGTCGCAAATCTTGTCGTAGGCGTCCTTGTCGCGTTGCGCCAGCATGGTTGCTGCGTCGGCGATCGCCAGACCGTCCTTGTAGAAAACGCGATATCGCAGCTTTTGCGCGCGCTTGATCTCGCTTTTCTTGCGGGCCAGCCGCACCTCGAGCGACCCGATCCGCCCGAGCGTCTGTCCCTGCGTCACGTTCGCTGGAGGGTCGGTGACGAACCTGAAAGCGTCGAGATCGCGCAAGCCCGGCATCAGCCAGTTCGCGGCGTTGGCCGCTGCGATCCTGGCCTGTTCGGGCCGCAGCATTTCTATCAGATTGAATTTCGGGCGAAGCTGATGGTCGCCGTGCATCGTTTGTCCCGCGCAAGGTCTGCAACGAATCACATCGATGCAGACGCTGCGCGCCATAAATCACGCACACCCAATAGATTTATGACAACGCTCGTTCGGGTGTGTGCGGATCAGGCAGCGACGTTCGCGGCGACCGGGATTCCCCCGAGCGCTGTCGCAAGTTTGTCACGATCGAGTGGCTTGACGAGGAAGCCATCCATGCCTGCTTCGAAGCAGGCGTAGCGGTCCTCGACCAGCGCGTTCGCGGTGAGTGCGAGAATCGGCGTTCTGCGAGCGTGTTGCCCTGCCTCGGCGGCGCGAATGCGCTTGGCAGTTTCGACGCCGTTCAGCAGCGGCATCTGCACATCCATCAGCACGGCGTCATAAGGAGTACCGGCGGTCGCGGCCATCATCCACGAGTCCAGCGCTTGCTGGCCGTTGACGGCGATCACCGCACGGTGGCCGAGCTTGGTCAGCAGCGAGCGCATCAGCAGTGCGTTGATTTCGTTATCCTCGGCAACAAGAATGGAAAGGCCCGAACCTGCTGGCGCAGCGCCCGCAATCGGTGGAGCATCGGTTTCGTCTATGACAGCAGGCGTGTCCGTTTGCGGCTCAAGGCTCAGGCGGGCGGCGAGCGAAGCGGCGCGCAGCGGCTTCACCAGATAGCCGTTGAATCCTGGCGCTGTGATCATGCGGGTATCGTGGCGCATCGCCGGCGTCAGCATGACGATGCGATGGCGCGCGCGCGGAACGGCGGCGCTGGCCAGCTCCTGCGCGGTCTCGGTGTAGCTGCCGTCGATCAGCAGCGCATGCCACGAGCGTTCCGGCAGCAAAGCCTGTGCGACGGCGATGTCGGACACGACGCAGACCTGCGCGCCCCACCGCGCCAGCCGCTTCTCGATCAGCGACGCCTCGACCGGCTGCGCCGTCACGATCATGACCGATTGGCCAGTCAGATCGGGCCATTGTTCGGGTTGAATCTGTTCGATTGCATCGCTTGCCGATCCGTCCAGCGGAATAGCCACTTCAAATGTCGATCCGTGTCCGGGCTTGCTGTCGAGCACGATGCGCCCGCCCATGTGCTTGACGATCCGGTCGCTGATGCTCAGTCCAAGACCGGTGCCGCCGTAGTCGCGCGCGGTGTGCTCATCGGCCTGCTCGAATTCGCGGAAGATACGCTCCTGTGCTTCGGGCGCGATCCCCATGCCGGTGTCGCGGACGAGGAAGCTGATCTCGCCCTGCCAGATGCCGGGCTCGGCAATCAGCGCAACGCCGCCCTGCGAGGTAAATTTGATCGCGTTGCCGGCAAGGTTGAGCAGCACCTGCCGCAGCCGTGCGGCGTCGCCGCTCACCAGCGCAGGCAATCGTTCGTCGATCGTGCAGGCGATCTCGATGCCCTTGGCGTGCGCGCGGGGCGCCAGCAGCTCGGTGATGTCCTCGATCATCGTCGTCAGCGAGAACGGCTGCTGGGCGAGGTCGATCTTGCCCGCCTCGATCTTGGAGTAGTCGAGCAACTCCTCGATCAGGGACAGCAACGCATCGCCGGAGGACTTCACCGCGTTGACGTAGGTGGTTTGCTCCTGCGTGAGCGGCGTATCGAGCAGCAGATTGCTCATGCCGAGAATGCCGTTCAGCGGCGTGCGGATTTCATGCGATGCCATCGCGAGGAAACGTGACTTCGCCCGGCTCGCCGCATGGGCGTGGTCGCGGGCGTCTTCGAGAGCGCGTTCGGTTTCGGCCCGGTCGGTGACGTCTCGTCCGACACTCTGCCATTCGGCCGGTTGCCCGGCGTCGCGCCGGACCAGCCCCTCGCGCCAGGCGATCCAGCGCGGACCGGTGTGGCTCGCGATGTTCTGGTCGTGCATGCGCGTCCCGTCGGCCGAGGTCGCGATCTCGCCCTGGGCGATAATCTCGAGCGCGAATGCTGTTCCGATCAATTGCTCGCGCGGCCTCTGCGCCAGCACACAATAAGCATCGTTGGCGAACGTGATTTTGCCGGTGGCGTCCCGCAGCACGATCAGGTCGCCCTGCGTCTCGAACAGGCTTCGCGCGCGCTCCTCGGCTTCTTTCAGTTCCCAGTTCCGGTCGGACATTGCCTCGCTGCGCAGCACGATGTCGCGCATCGCCTTTTTCATCCAGCGCAGCCGCATGTTGAGTGCGACGATGGCGACGCAGGCAATGGCGAACAGCAGGCTGACGCCGATCGCGAAGTCATGCGGATTGTAGCGCGCCTCTTCTGAAGCCGCGCCGGTGATGAAGCCGTATGTTCCGCCGAACGCTGCCGAGAACAGCGATGCCCATTTGATGGCGGCGGCGATCCGGGGGTAGCGGGCCGCCAGACGACGGCGTGCTGCTCTAAACCTGACCGCGTATTGCTTCATCGCCGTCCTCGTTCGCCGCCCCGGCTGCACGATGGCGTACCCATCTTGCGAAGTACTTGAGGAAACACATCCGCACGTCGCGCGGATAAGCTCATGGTTAACGATCGGTGAATCGCCGCGTTGGGGTCAGAACGCGGCTGCGATCCGCTGCGGGCCGCTGCGGGCGGTGGCGATCAACGCGGCCGCCTCCCAGGCGGTCAAGCGCCGCGAACTGACGAACACGCGATAGTCCGCATTCGGCTCGGTTGACAGATGGACGGTCAGGTTTGGAGCGGGGTCGCGCTCGCTGATAGCGACGTATCGCGTGGTTGCGGAGGCGCGACAGGAGTCGTCATTTGCGGTTTCGGCGTCGTCGGCCACGGTGAAATCAGCCATTTCCGGACCATCGACAAGCTGGACGCGCACGCTCGCGAAATTGCGGTCTTCTGTAAAGCTGACCCGGAACGGGTCTTGCCAGGGCCCCGAGGCAAGCTGAACGGTGGTGTCGCCGAGTGCGATACAAGGATGTGTATCGTGCAACAGCCGGTCGCGGGCAAAGACGCCGACCACGAACAGAGGGATCACGGACGCGATAATTTTCAAACGCAACATCACACTCACTCCGCACAAGGTTCCAGACGCGCCTTATGGTTTGTGAAGCGTAAATAAAACTCGTTACCAGAGCGTTTGCAGCGGCCGTTTCTCGCGCCGGGTCGCCAAAATTTTTTTGATGAGACGTTTGGGCTGCGCCGGGCGGTGGGTGCAAGCGTCAGGCCGCGCGACGCAAATCTTCCGCGAGCACCCGGTACGACAGGGCCTCCGCGATATGCAGCCGTCCGACTGCGTCCGCTCCATCGAGGTCCGCCAGCGTCCGCGCCACCCGCAGCACGCGATGATAGCCGCGGGCGGACAGCTTCATGGTTTCCGCCGCGTCGCGCAGCAACGCCAATCCTTGTTTGTCCGGCCGGGCGATATCTTCCAGCGCCGCGGCCGGAGCCTCGGCGTTGGTGCGAATCTGCGGCAGCCCCATCGCGGCGAAACGCTCGCGCTGCAGATCGCGCGCAGCAGTGACGCGGACCGCGACCTCCGCCGAGCCTTCCGCAGGCGGAGGCAGAATGAGATCGGCGGCGCTCACCGCCGGCACCTCGATGCGCAGGTCGATGCGATCGAGCAGCGGGCCGGAGATGCGCGATTGATAGTCGGCGGTGCAGCGGTCGATCCGTCCGCGCTTGCAGGAGAAGCCCGGCTCGTAGGCGCTGCCGCAACGGCACGGGTTCATCGCGGCGATCAGCATGAAGCGCGCCGGATAGGTCACGCGATGATTGGCGCGCGAGACCGCGACCTCGCCGTTCTCCAGCGGCTGGCGCAGCGAATCCAGCACGCGCGGATCGAACTCCGGCAACTCGTCGAGAAAAAGAACGCCGTTGTGAGCCAGCGAGATTTCGCCGGGCCTTGCGCGCATGCCGCCGCCGGTCAGCGCCGCCATGCTCGCCGAATGATGCGGTGCGCGGAACGGGCGGCGGTCGGTGAGTGCGCCGCCTTCGAGTTCGCCGGCGACGGATGCGACCATCGACACTTCGAGCAGTTCCGCCGGAGACAGCGGCGGCAGGATCGACGGCAGCCGCGCCGCCAGCATCGATTTGCCGGAGCCGGGCGATCCGATCATCAGCAAATGATGTCCGCCGGCGGCGGCGATCTCTAGCGCCCGTTTGGCGCTTTCCTGTCCTTTGATGTCGCGCAGATCGAGCATCGCAGGTCCGTGACGATGCACCTTCGGCTGCGGGCGGCTCAGGACTTGCGAACCCTTGAAATGGTTGGCGAGCTGAATCAGCGAGCTTGCGGCGATGATTTCGAGATCGGGGCTTGCCCATGCGGCTTCCGAGCCGCAGGCCGCCGGGCAGATCAGGCTCTCCTCACGGGCGCTGGCTGCGATGGCGGACGGCAGCACGCCGGCAACCGGCGCAATCGAGCCGTCGAGGCCGAGCTCGCCGAGCACGGTGACATTCGACAGCGCGTCGGCGGGAATGGCGCCGATCGCAGCCATCAGGCCGAGCGCGATCGGCAGGTCGTAATGGCTGCCTTCCTTGGGCAAATCGGCAGGCGCGAGATTGACGGTGATTCGCCGCGCCGGCAGCGCAAGACCTGAAGCAATCAGGGCGGAACGAACCCGTTCGCGGGCTTCCGAGACGGCCTTGTCGGCCAGCCCGACGATGGTGAAGGCGGGCAGGCCGGGCGCGACCTGGACCTGCACATCGACGGTCCGGGCCTCGATGCCCTCAAAGGCGACAGTGGATACCCGCTGAACCATGAACCCAATCCTCAACTCAGGGTAGCGCGCGGCTCCATATTCGGCAAGAACAATTAGGGAACAAGAATTGGGTATTGCACCATCGTGTGCCGCCGTCACCGGGGGGCGGCGGCCATAGCGGCCGCCGCGTCCCTTGATGGCGTCAGAGCTGCATCTGCATCGGCTCGGCAATGTAGCGGTAGCCGTCGCCAGCCTTCACCACGTGCCCGAAGCCCGGCCAGGCGAAGTGATAGGACATCACCGCGGTCTTGTTGGCGGCGATGGTGTCGAGCAGCTTCACGCGCGTCGCCGCTGCCTGCTTCGGATCGGTGTCGTAGGCAAATTCCATCCGCGGCCGCTCCATCAGCAGCACCGAATGGTGCGAGAGGTCGCCCATGAAGATGAAGGACTTTCCGGCCGACTCGACATTGAAGATGGTGTGGCCAACGGTATGACCGGGCGCAGCGATCGCTGTGACGCCGGGGAGAAATTGCTCGCCATCCTTGAAGAACTTGATGCGGTCACGCACCGGCATCAGGTTCTTGCGCGCATGAACGACGAAATCCTTCAGCGGCGAACCGAGTTTGCCTTCGTCGGTCCAGAAATCGAAATCGGATTGCGCGAGATAAACCTGCGCGTTCGGGAACAAAGGTTTGCCGCCGTCATCGACGATGCCGCCGATATGATCGATGTGGGCATGCGAGCACACGATGGCGTCGATCTCGTCCGGCTTGATGCCGGCCTCGTTGATGCTCCTGGTCAGCCGGCCGGTGGTCGGTCCGAATGCTTTCGATGATCCCATCCCGGTATCGAACAGCACGAGACGCTCGCCAAAGTTCACGATCGGCGCGTTCTGTTCGAGCACGACATTGGTCGGCGACATGAAGTTATCGGTCAGCATCTTTGCGACCTCTTCCTTCGGCACGCCGAGGAACGCGCCTCCCGGATCGCCGAGCGGAAGCTGGCCGTCGGAGACAACGGTCACTTCGGCGTCGCCGAGTTTGAAACGATAGAAGTACGGCGACTGCGTGCCGAGTTTGGGCGCACGCGCGAAGGCATGATGCGTCAAGGCGGTGGCGCCGAGTCCGGCAGCGAGTCCGGCGCCGAGGGCGATCAGTGATCGTCGCGAAAGATCGGGCAGCATGGGTTATCCTCCACAGTTCATCGTCTGCGTTATCTTCCGCTTCGCAGCGGAGCGCTCGATTGATCGAGCCCAAGCACGCTGCGCCTGCGATCGCGGCGTTTCAAGGGCGGGGAACGGCAGGAGACAGGCTGCAGAATTTGTTGCTGCGCAGAGAATCTGGTCCGCATTCGCCACCGGTGAGCCCAAGGTCGCGTTTTCAGAGTGAAGCAGTCGGAGAGAGCTAGGCGCGCTCGCGTGAGTTGCTCGCTGCTGCAGCGGGCGCAAGCGGAATGGCTTCGCGGACGTCCGTCAGTATTTTCGGCCGCAGGCGCAGGCCGAATGCGTGGGGAAAGCGAAGCACTTCCAGATCGAAATCTTCGGTCTTCAGGGCTTGCGGACCCGCTACCGGCCGTGACGCATAGAGTCGTCCCCAGAAATCTACGTTCTTGAATTGCGGGAGTTCGCTCAGCCGAAGATTGGCGATGCTGCCGCTAAAGCCCAACATCTCGCGCGCACGATCGTTCATCATTGTAATCCAGCCATCCACCGTATGGCCGGCGTCGTTGGCGATGGCGCAGGCGACCAGCATCGCGTCGGGCGCGGTGCGGAACAGCTGCTCATAGACCTCGATCTGGTGGCTGATCATTTCCGAATAGCTCACCAGCATCACCGAATTCTCGGACAGCTGAATCGGCAGGACGATCCTCACCCACAGTTGTCCGCTTTCCAGGCTATCGCTGGTGAAGCGGACAAAGGCCGGGCTCATGGTGCTGGCGACCTTGCGGTAAACCTGAAGAAAATCGGGTGCGCGAGGATTGGCGACCTTTGAAACGAGACTTCCCGAGCTGGCAGGCTGGTGGACCGATTTAACGTTTTCGCCGACATAGAGAAACATGAAATCGTCGCCGGTGGAGATCAAGCAAACGATGTTCGGACGCAGCGAGCCACGGGACTCCTCGGTCAGCCGTTGCAGATCAAGCTGGCTGGTCGCCCGCAGGGTCTTCCATTTGACCCACAGATATTCCATCGTCGGCGTGGTCAGCTCGCGGGGAATCGACGCGCCATAAATGACTTCAAGTGCCATGTCGATATCCGTCACCCAGCCGAGCGAGGAAAATCTCCTCGTAGTCAGTCATTCGCAAACGCTAGCAAGGCGCCCGCCGCCGCGCGTCGGCCGTCATTACTACCGTGAGGCAAAACCTTTAAGGAAATGTAGTCACCGGCGGGGTGGACCGGGCATTCGCACCGCATTGCCTCGGCATCGCAATTCGAATCCTCGGATCAATACCGCCGGCACGTTTGACGGAGACGTTAGCGCCGCCTGGCCTCGATCTTGTCCCAGACAAGGGCTGCGATGTCCGGTCCGCCGAGCCGGGCAACCGCGCGGATTCCGGTCGGCGAGGTGACGTTGATCTCGGTGAGGTTGCCGCCGATCACATCGATGCCGACCAGAAGAAGCCCGCGCTCCCGCAGGCTTGGACCGATACGCGCGCAGATTTCTCGCTCGCGCGCCGAAAGCTCGGTCGATTTTGCTGCTCCGCCGCGCACCATGTTGGAGCGCAGATCGTCGGCAGCCGGCACGCGGTTGACCGCGCCCGCGAACTCGCCGTCCACCAGAATGATGCGCTTGTCGCCATCCTTGACCTCGGGGAGAAAGCGCTGGATCACCCACGGTTCGCGGAAGGTGACGGAGAACAGATCGAACAACGATCCGTAATTCATGTCGTTGCGCGTGATCCGAAACACCGCCGAGCCGCCATGTCCGTGCAGCGGCTTCATCACCACGTCGCCGTGTTCATTGCGGAAGGCGTCGATCTCGGCGCGGTCGCGTGAGATCAGCGTCGGCGGCATCAGTTCGGGAAAGTTCAGGACGAACATCTTCTCCGGTGCGTTTCGCACGCTGGCCGGATCGTTGACCACCAGCGTTTTTGGGTGGATCAGTTCGAGCATGTGCGTCGATGTGATGTACGCCATGTCGAATGGCGGGTCTTGCCGCAACAGCACCACGTCGAACGATGCGAGATTTGTGCGTCTGGGTTCGCCCAGCGTGAAGTGATTGCCGTCCTCGTCTCGCACGGTGAGGGACTGCACCGGCGCGACGATCTCCGTCCCCTTCTGGCTGAGCTTGTCCGGCGTATAGTACGACAGCTCATGGCCGCGTTTTTGCGCTTCGAGCAACAGCGCGAACGTCGAATCGCCGCGGATGTTGATGCGTGCGATCGGGTCCATCTGGACGGCGACTTTTAACTTCATCGGGAGGCGATCCGGCATGAGTGGCTGGTGGATGCTTACTGGCTTGCGTCGAATGCTGCAATGAGATGGGTCGGCAGCCGCTTTGGCGCAATGAGGATCACGTCGAAACGCATGTCGAAACCGTCATGCTCCGGATGCGCCATCATCCAGGCCTGGGCTGCGGCGATGATCCTCTGCTGCTGATGCGGCGTCACCGCATAGGCCGCGTCATCGAGGCTGCCGCGCGCCTTGACCTCGATGAAGGCCAGCAGGTTGCGCCGCCGTGCGACGAGGTCGATTTCGCCATGCGGCGTGCGGAAGCGCCGCGCGAGGATGCGATAACCTTTCGCGATCAGCAGCGCCGACGCCATGCTTTCCGCAGCCAGTCCGGCGCGGAAGGCGGCGACCCGCTTCGGCGCGGCAGCGCGGATTTCGCGTTTGGGCTTTTCAGTTTTCATCGTCGCCGGCTCTTGACCGATGCGACAATTCCAGCGCGCGGGCATAGACCTCGCGCTTCGGCAGCCCCGACATGGTCACCGCATGCGCCACCGCATCCTTGACGCTGTCGTGCTCGAGCGATGCACGCAGCAACTCGTCGAGCGCATCGGCTGTCATGATCGGCGCGTCCTTTGGCGGCGGACCGATCACCAGCACGAACTCGCCGCGGGTCTCGAGAGCGTCGGCTTGCGCTGCGAGTTCGGCAAGCGATCCGCGGCGGATATCCTCGTGGAGCTTGGTCAGTTCGCGGCAAATCGCTCCGTCACGCTGCCCCAGGATTGCCGCAACATCCTGCAGCGTGTCCTGAATGCGGGCGCCGCCATCGAACAGCACCAGCGTCGCATCGATTCGAGCGAGTTCTGCGAGGCGAGCGCGCCGCGCGCCTTGCTTGGCCGGCAAGAATCCTTCGAAGAAAAACCGGTCGGTCGGCAATGCCGCGACGGACAGCGCCGCCAGCACGGACGACGGGCCCGGGAGCGCGATGATGGTGTGACCCGCGACACTAGCTTCGCGCACCAGCTTGAATCCGGGGTCCGAAATCAGCGGCGTTCCGGCATCCGACACCAGCGCAATCGCTTGGCCCTGCGCCAGCCGCGCCAGCAGCTTTGGCCGCGCGGCTGTGGCGTTATGCTCGTGATAGGGCGTCAGAGGCGTGCGGATCGCGAAGCGCTCCATCAGGCGATGGGTAATGCGGCTGTCCTCGCAGGCCACGACATCGACGCCAGCCAGCGTCTCCAGCGCGCGGATCGTGACGTCGCCAAGATTTCCGATCGGGGTTGCCACCAGATAGAGACCGGGTCTGGCTTTCGCGGCCGGCAGAGTATGGCTGCCGATCGCGAACTGACGCGGCTCGGGCGCAGCGGGTTCATGGATGCGGGGCGGAGATTTCGACGGCATGGCGGTGCAATCTAGCCGGTAAGGCCGCGGTCGTCTTGACGGTTTCCAGCCTTTGATGGCCGCAGTTTCTTTTTACCGCCCGGACCTGGGCAGGCTACAATCCTTTTGTTTTGGTTAACTATTCGCCGACAATATGCCTTGAATCCATGCCCAGTTATTGGGCTTGAGGGATTGCGATCGGCGGACGCCGCCTGCCGCATCGTGGAAAGTTTGAGATGGTTGCCCCGCTGTATCTGAGTTCTTTCGTGCGTTCCGGGTCCACCCGGCGAACCGCCGTGGGGCTTATACTCGGCGCGCCGCTGATGGCTGGCTGCGCCGGCTTTCAATCCAACCTTCCCAATTTCGGCGGCATTTTCAGTTCCGAGTCCGCGCCCGGCCCGTCGGGTCCGCCGCAGCAGCCAACGGCGGTCGGCAGCGGCCCGGTCCGTGTCGGTCTCATTCTGCCCCTGTCCGGGGCCGGCAACGCCGGCGTCGCGGCGCAGTCGATGAAGAACGCCGCCGAGATGGCGCTCGCCGAATTCCAGGCTCCGAACATCCAGCTACTGGTGAAGGACGACGCCGGTACGCCGCAAGGCGCCCAGCAAGGCGCCCAGCAGGCCGTCGATGAAGGCGCGGAAATCATTCTCGGCCCGCTGTTTGCCGCTGCCGTTCCCGCGGTCGCTCAGGTCGCGCGGACGCGCGGCGTTCCTGTCATTGCATTTTCGACGGATTCGAGCGTCGCCGGCCGGGGCGTTTATCTGCTCAGTTTCCTGCCCGAGTCCGACGTCAACCGGATCGTCGATTATGCCGCGGGCAGCGGCCGGAAATCGTTTGCTGCGATGCTGCCGGAGAATGCCTACGGCAATGTTGTCGAAGCGGCTTTCAAACAGGCGGTCAGCCGCCGCGGCGGACGCATCGTCGCGTTCGAACGCTACAGCGGCGATCGCGCCAGCGCGTCTCGTGCTCTTGCGGCAGCTCTCCCCAACGCCGATGCGCTGTTTCTGGCGGACGACGGCGAGGCCCTGGTCGCGACCGCTGAATCGATCAACGCCACCGGTGCAAATCTGAAACGCCTGCAACTGATCGGCACCGGCCTGTGGGACAATCCCGCGGTGTTCGGCTATCCACCGCTGCAAGGTGGGCTGTATGCCGCGCCGGATGCGGCGGGTTATCGCGCGTTCGCCAATCGCTATCGCGCAAGGTTCGGCCGCGATCCGGTCCGCACCGCGACACTCGCGTACGATGCTGTTGCGCTGGTCGCAGCATTGGCCAAGACACAAGGCGGGCAGCGCTTCGCGCCGGAAACGCTCACCAATCCGTCGGGCTTTGCCGGGATCGACGGGCTGTTCCGCTTCAAGGCTGATGGCACCAACGATCGCGGTCTTGCAGTGTTGCGTGTCGCAGCGGGCGGCGGTCAGCTCGTCGCCGGTTCGCCGAAGAGTTTTGGAGCATGATCCCGAAACGCGGGAACCGGTATTCGGACCAGATCATGCTCGATAAAAAACGCCAAGCCGTCAAAAAATTCTAAGCCGCCAGATCCGCTACGACGGCGTCGAGCACCGGAAAGCCTTCTTGCGTCACGCGCAGTCGTCCGCTCGCGTCGATTGTGATTGCGCCTTCGTCGCGCAGGAATGCAATCCGTGCCGGATCGAGCGGACGCCCAGCCAGCATCGCGTAGCGCTGCGGATCGATGCCTTCAGCCAGCCGTAATCCCATCAGCAGGAACTCGTCGGCGCGCTCTTCACTGTTGAGCGTATCGTCGGTGACGATGCCGTGGCCGCGTCCTTCGACGCGCATCAGCCACGCTTCGGGGCGTTTCTCGGTTACCAGCGCGTGGCGCACGCCGTCGATATCGAGCCGTCCGTGCGCGCCTGGGCCGACGCCGGCATATTCGTCGCCGCGCCAATAGACGAGGTTGTGCCGGCACTCCGCGCCCGGCCGCGCGTGATTTGAAATCTCGTAGGACGGCAGACCGGATTTCGTGCAGACCTCCTGCGTGACGTCGTAGAGCGCGCGTGCATTGGCCTCGTCGGGAATTTTCAATTTGCCGGCGGCGTGCAGGCCGAAGAACGGTGTCTCCGGTTCGATAGTGAGCTGATAGAGCGACAAATGCTCGGCGGCGTGATCGATCGCCTGCTTCAGTTCATCCGCCCACATCCGCGGCGTTTGGTCCGGCCGCGCATAGATCAGATCGAATGAATAGCGGTCGAAGGCCGCACGCGCGATTGCGACCGCATCGAGCGCCTCCTTCGCCGTGTGCAGGCGTCCCAGAGATTTCAGCGATGCATCGTCAAGCGCCTGCACGCCGAGCGAGACGCGGTTGACACCTGCCGCGCGATAGCCGTGGAAGCGCTCCGCTTCGACGCTGGTGGGATTGGCCTCTAACGTGACCTCGACATCGCGCGCGATGGTCCAGTGCTTGCCGATGGCATCGAGGATGGCTCCGACGGTCTGCGGCTTCATCAACGAGGGAGTTCCGCCGCCGAGGAAGACCGACGAGACGGTGCGATCGAACGTCAGCGAAGCAGCGTGCTTGATCTCCTGCACGAACGCTCCGACGTATCGTTCTTCGTCAATCGCCGCATGACGGACATGACTGTTGAAGTCGCAGTAAGGACACTTCGACAGGCAGAACGGCCAATGCACGTAGATGCCGAAGGCGGGCGAAGCGTTCGCGATTTGCTCAGCGCGGATCAAGGCAGATCTCCGCGAGCTTCACGAAGGCGCGGGCACGGTGCGACAGGCCCATGCCGCGCGGCGGCAGTCCGTGCTTCTCGTCGCTGGTCATTTCACCGAACGTGCGGGTGTGGCCATCGGGCAGAAACGCCGGATCGTAACCGAAGCCAGCGGTGCCGCGCGGCGGCCAGACCAGCGTGCCGTCGACTCGCGCTTCGACTTCTTCGAGATGCCCGTCCGGCCACGCCACGCACAGCGCCGAGACGAAGTGCGCCTTGCGCCGATCGTCTGTCGTCGCGTCGCGTTCCTGCAGCAGACGCTCGATGCGCGCCATCGCGGCATTGAAGTCCTTGGTTTCGCCGGCCCAGCGTGCCGAATAGATTCCGGGTTGCCCGCCGAGCGCATCGACGACCAGTCCAGAATCGTCTGCAAATGCGGGAAGTTTTGCGACCTGCGCCGCGGCAACAGCCTTGATCCGTGCGTTTGATTGAAACGTATCGCCGGTTTCGTCAGGCTCGCCGAGTCCAAGCTCGCCCGCCGACACCGCAGCGATGCCATAGGGCGCCAGAAGTTCGCGCATTTCCGCGAGCTTGCCGGGGTTGTGGGTGGCGATCACGAGACGCTCCGTGATTCGGCGATGCATGCGTTAGCCTATTCCAAAGCGCCTGTTGGGCAAACGTGCGATCAGGCGATGGCGATCTTCTGCAATTCGACCAGCCGGCTCACGCCCTTCCTGGCCAGTGCCATCAGCGCCAGGAACTCGTCCTGCGTGAACGGCGTTTTCTCGGCGGTTCCCTGCACCTCGACGATGCGTCCGTCGCCGGTCATGACGAAGTTGGCGTCGGTTTCGGCTTCGGAATCCTCGGCGTAATCGAGATCGAGCACCGGCGTGCCGTTGTAGATGCCGCAGGAAATCGCGGCAACGTTGTCGCGCATGATGTCGTTGATGTTATTGCGCAGCATGTTGCGCGCTTTCATCCAGTTCAGACAGTCGGCGAGCGCAACCCATGCGCCGGTGATGGACGCGGTGCGGGTGCCGCCATCGGCCTGCAGCACGTCGCAATCCACCGTGATCTGACGTTCGCCGAGCGCTTCAAGGTTCACCGTCGAGCGCAGCGATCGGCCGATCAGGCGCTGGATTTCGACGGTGCGTCCGCCTTGCTTTCCGGCCGCCGCCTCGCGGCGGGTGCGTTCATGGGTGGCGCGCGGCAGCATGCCGTATTCTGCGGTGACCCAGCCGCGGCCCTGACCCTTGAGCCATGGCGGCAGCCGTTCTTCCAGCGTGGCGGTCACCAGCACATGGGTGTCGCCGAATTTCACCAGGCACGAGCCCTCGGCGTACTTCACCACGCCGCGTTCGAGCGATATGGGGCGCAACTCATCTGGCGCGCGACGGCTGGGCCGCATGGCGAATTCTCCGGACGTAAAGGGGATCGGTATTTATCGGCCGCTTTTAGGGGCGGATGTTCGTTCCGGCAAGGGGCGGAACCGGCCGTCACAAGGCGCTTGTCTCCGCGGGAAAGATAGCCAAATCTGACGGGGAGCGGTTCTATCGATCCGCGCAGGAGCTTGCGTTGGCCCATCACGAACCGACCGGTCATCTGATCACGCCCCGCACCGGGCTGGCGCAGCTCAACGAGCGCACGCGCGATATTTTCCGGCAAATTGTCGACAGTTATCTCGCGACCGGAGAGCCGGTCGGCTCACGCAACATCTCGCGCCTCATCACCATGCCGCTGTCGCCGGCATCGGTGCGCAACGTGATGTCGGACCTCGAACAGCTCGGTCTGATCTATGCGCCGCACACTTCGGCCGGGCGATTGCCGACCGAACTCGGCCTTCGTTTTTTTGTCGATTCGCTGATGCAGGTCGGCGAACTCACCGACGTGCAGCGCAGGGCGATCGAGACCCAGCTCGCGACCGTGGGCAAGGGGCAGTCGGTCGAGGCGGCGCTGGGCGAAGCGCTGGCGCGATTGTCGGGCCTGACGCGCGCGGCGGCCGTGGTCACCACGGCAAAGGCGAACGTGCGATTGAAGCACATCGAGTTCGTGCGGCTCGAGCCTGAGAAAGCACTGGTGGTGCTGGTTTCCGAGGACGGCCAGGTCGAGAACCGCGTGCTGCCGTTGCAGCCGGGTGTGCCGTCGTCGGCGCTGGTCGAAGCCTCGAACTTCCTCAATTCGCGGATTCGTGGCCGCACGCTGGCCGAAGCGCGGCTCGAACTGGAAGACGTCATCACGCAAAACCGCGTGCAGCTCGACGAGCTTACACAGAAGGTGGTGGCGGCTGGACTCGCGAGCTGGTCGGGCGGCGCTACGGACGAGCGTCAGCTGATCGTGCGCGGCCATGCCAACCTGCTCGAAGACCTGCATGCGCTGGAAGATCTCGAGCGCGTGCGGCTGCTGTTCGACGATCTCGAAACCAAGCGCGGCGTGATCGATCTGCTCGGCCGCGCCGAGCAGGCGGACGGTGTGCGCATCTTCATCGGCTCGGAGAACAAGCTGTTCTCGCTGTCCGGCTCGTCGACCATCATCGCGCCCTATCGCGATGGCGCGGGCCACATCGTCGGCGTGCTCGGCGTGATTGGTCCGACGCGGCTGAACTATGCGCGCGTGATCCCGACCGTGGATTATGCCGCGCGCATGGTCACGCAGTTGCTCGGCGGACAGGGCGTATAGGCAGGAATCCTTGCTGCCAAGGCCACGAGAAACCTTGATTTCCGGCTCTGAAACCCTGATATCCCACCAGAAACCATCCATTGAGTACGGGACTGAGCAATGACCGAATCGAACGGGCAAAAGGACAGCGTTGAAACGGCGGCGCCGCAGGGCGAGCCACAAGCGTCCCAGCCTCGGGTGTCGAAGCCCTACATCATGCCGGACGATCCGGAAGAAGGATCGGCCGAGGCGCTGGCGAAGGAACTTGCGGACGCACGCGACCGGACGCTGCGGACGCTGGCCGAGATGGAAAACCTGCGCAAGCGAACCACAAAGGAAGTCGCCGACGCGCGCACTTACGGCATCACCGGTTTTGCCCGTGACGTGCTCGATATCGCCGACAATCTTCAGCGCACGCTCGATGCGGTGTCGGTGGAAGCGAAGGCCGCGGCCGATCCAGGACTCAAGGCGCTGATCGAGGGCGTCGAGATCACCGAGCGCTCGCTGCTCGGCACGCTGGAGAAAAACGGCGTCAAGAAGTTCGATCCGATCGGCGAGAAGTTCGATCCGAATTTCCAGCAGGCGATGTTCGAAGTTCCCGATTCGTCGGTGGCGCCCGGCACCGTGGTGCAGGTGGTGCAGGCCGGTTACACCATCGGGGAGCGCGTGCTGCGCCCGGCGCTGGTCGGTATTGCGAAGAAGGTTTGAAGCGCTCGTAGCCTGGATGAAGCGAAGCGTAATCCGGGGCGAAATGATTTGCACCATCCCGGGTTTTGCTTCGCTCCACCCGGGCTACGGATGACACCGCATCCATAAAAGCTATCCGACGTCTCCCGATTGAATCTTTTTCACGCCGGCCTTTGCCATGTCTTTCCACGCTTTCGCGAGCGAGCCTTGGGTGTCGATGCCGCGGCACGCATCTTCGATCACATAGGTTTCGAAGCCGGCCTTGCGCGCATCCGTTGCGGTCCACGCGACGCAGAAATCGGTCGCGAGGCCCGTGACGAACACACGCTTCATCTTGCGGGCCTTCAGATAGCCGGCGAGGCCGGTCGAGGTCTTGCCGTCGGCCTCAGTGAAGGCCGAGTAGCTGTCGACGTCCTTGTGAAAGCCTTTCCGGATCACGAGCTGGGCGTGCGGGATCGACAAATCCTTCGAAAGGCTGGCGCCATCGCTGCCCTGGACGCAGTGATCAGGCCACAGCACCTGTTTGCCGTAGGCAAGATCGACGGTCTCGAACGGCTTCTTGCCGGCATGGCTCGAAGCAAACGAGACATGGCCCGCGGTGTGCCAGTCTTGCGTCATCACCACGTTGGCGAAGTTTTTCGCAAGGCGATTGATGACGGGCACGACCTTGTCGCCGTCCTTGACCGCAAGGCTTCCGCCCGGCAGGAAGCAGTTTTGCACGTCCACGACAATTAAAACCGAGTCGCCTGCGATCTTCACCTTTTCTGCTGCGAGTGCTGCGCTCATGAAGCCATCTCCTGCGAATCGGACCGCGGCGATGGCGCCGATTCCGCAAAACAGTTGTCGACGGTCGAGCATGATCGGTCTCCGTGGCTGGGATTTCGCATCAGCAAATCACGTCCGCCGCAAATGACAATTCAGAATTTTGGCCGGGGTTTGGCCGAAATTTCGGCAGTCCGCTCGAATCGGCGCACCTGAGTTCAGCGTGACTCGATTCCATCACGCACAGCGCGGAAGCGTGGAAATGCCTTGGCCCAGTCGTCCTTTTTGGCGACCGCGAGAATCCGCAGCGTCACGCCGCCGCCGAAGCGCAGCCACTGGACAAGCTGCACCGGCTTTTCGTCCTTGCCCGCGGTGGCGTCGACCCGCGTCTCGAAACCCGGCGCGCTGTCGATCCGAACCGGCTCGGATGACGTGATGCGTCCGTTGTTGAGGCCCGGCACGACCGCAACTGCCTGCCGCGCGAAGCGGTCGCGCTCGTCCGGCGCACCGGGCGCCGCCGGGACCAGCGAAATCAGCATGTATGGAGCGCCGCTTTCAGCGTCCTTTTGCTCGATATCGTCGGACAGCAGGATGGCGGACCCGATCACGACCGTCCGCACCGTCTTGAAGCTGCTGAGCTCGTTCATCTTGAACGGCAACAGCGCAAGCTGCTCGTCGGTCGGAACCGACTTGCGGAGCGAAACCGACGACAGGAATGCGCGGATCGCCGCATCAGGATAGGTCTTGCTAGCGGCTTCCGTCACCTGAACGGCGACATAACCCGAAAAGGTTTCGCCCGAGACGATCAGGGAATAGAGCTGGACGCTGGTCTCGGAGTTTCTGGCAGTCTCGGAGGTCACGTAGCCCGGCCCGGCCGCGGTCTGCAGCGGGTCAATCCGGGGTGCATTTCCCGCCTGCGGCCCAGCCTTTTGCGCCGCCTCGACTGCGGCAAAGGCAGCGATGGGAAGTTCGCCGGCGATGACCTTGACGCCCTGATCGGCCGACTGAAATCCGGTAAATTCCTTGGACAGACTGAGGCCACCCGATGGGACAAGACCGACCCGAATCCCTGGCGGGTAAACTGGGTCGGCCGCATCGGCGGGATATGCGGCAAACAAAACGACGGACAGGGCGAGGAGGCGGGCGATCATGGACATGTCTGCTTCCTCAAGGTGCAATACGGCGGTTCAATGGTTGAGGGCCGCGGCGAAAGCTGGCGGCTTGGGGCGATTAACCGTATCACCGAACCGCTCTCGCCCGTCAGCGGCGTGATCATGCAAATGCATGATGTGTTGCGACAGTCGTCAGCGCATCAAAGCGCTCGCGCAGCGGCGTTTTTCGTCATCCTGCCAACGATCAAGTCCTTGCAGCCCGGACCCTCACTCCTATATGAGGCTCAACGTCGCAGTATCGCGAACAATTGAACACATCACTGAACTCGCGTCGCTGAACTCACATCGAACGCTCATCGAACATCTGGGGGTTCGGCTCGGGATGCCTTCAGGGCCCGGCCAACCTGCCGCAAGGAAAAGGAATTGAGACCATGGGTAAGGTCATCGGAATCGATCTCGGCACCACGAATTCGTGCGTCGCCGTCATGGATGGCAAATCGCCGAAAGTCATCGAGAACGCCGAGGGCATGCGCACCACGCCTTCGATCGTCGCCTTCAGCGACGACGGCGAGCGGCTGATTGGCCAGCCGGCCAAGCGCCAGGCGGTCACCAATCCGGAGAAGACCATTTTCGCGGTGAAGCGGCTGATCGGCCGCCGCTACGACGATCCCATGGTCGAGAAGGACAAGAAGCTCGTCCCCTACAAGATCGCCAAGGCATCGAATGGCGATGCGTGGGTCGAGGCCGATGGCCAGACCTATTCGCCCTCGCAGGTGTCCGCCTTCATTCTGCAGAAGATGAAGGAAACCGCTGAAGCCCATCTCGGCCAGAAGGTCGATCAGGCGGTCATCACCGTTCCCGCGTATTTCAATGACGCCCAGCGTCAGGCCACCAAGGACGCCGGCAAGATCGCCGGCCTTGAAGTGCTGCGCATCATCAACGAGCCGACCGCGGCTGCGCTCGCCTATGGCCTCGACAAGTCGAAGGCCGGCACCATCGCGGTTTACGACCTCGGCGGCGGTACCTTCGACGTGTCGATCCTCGAGATCGGAGATGGCGTGTTCGAAGTGAAGTCCACCAACGGCGACACGTTTTTGGGCGGTGAAGACTTCGACATGCGCCTCGTGGGCTACCTCGCCGACGAATTCCAGAAGGAGCAGGGCATCAACCTGCGCAACGACAAGCTCGCGTTGCAGCGCCTGAAGGAAGCGGCCGAGAAGGCCAAGATCGAATTGTCGTCGACGACCCAGACCGAAATCAATCTGCCATTCATCACGGCGGATGCGTCCGGCCCGAAACATCTGACCATGAAGCTGACCCGCGCGAAGTTCGAGGCGCTGGTCGACGATCTCGTGCAGAAGACAGTCGAGCCGTGCCGCAAGGCGCTGAAGGACGCCGGCCTCACCGCCGGCGAGATTGGCGAAGTGGTGCTGGTCGGCGGCATGTCCCGCATGCCGAAGGTTCAGGAAGTGGTGAAGCAGTTGTTCGGCAAGGAGCCGCACAAGGGCGTCAATCCGGACGAAGTGGTCGCCATCGGCGCTGCGATTCAGGCCGGCGTGCTGCAGGGCGACGTCAAGGACGTGCTGCTGCTCGACGTGACGCCGCTGTCGCTCGGCATCGAGACGCTGGGCGGCGTGTTCACGCGCATCATCGATCGCAACACCACGATCCCGACCAAGAAGAGCCAGGTGTTCTCGACCGCCGAGGACAACCAGAACGCGGTGACCATTCGCGTGTTCCAGGGCGAACGCGAGATGGCGGCCGACAACAAGATTCTGGGCCAGTTCGACCTGATGGGCATTCCGCCGTCGCCGCGCGGCATGCCGCAGATCGAAGTCACGTTCGACATCGACGCCAACGGCATCGTCAACGTGTCCGCCAAGGACAAGGCGACGAGCAAGGAGCAGCAGATTCGCATCCAGGCGTCCGGCGGCCTGTCGGAGAGCGACATCGAGAAGATGGTCAAGGACGCGGAAGCCAACGCCGCCGACGACAAGAAGCGCCGCGAGGCGGTCGATGCCAAGAACCATGCCGACGCGCTGGTGCATTCCACCGAGAAGGCGCTGGCCGAGCATGGCTCCAAGGTCGGTGAGCCCGAGCGCCGCGCCATCGAGGACGCCGTCAGCGATCTGAAGGAAGCGCTGAAGGGCGACGACGCCGAAGCCATCAAGGCCAAGACCAATACTTTGGCCCAGGCGTCGATGAAGCTCGGCGAGGCGATGTACACGCAGCAGGCGGAAGCCGATGCGAAGCGCGATGCTGCAAAGGACGACGTGGTCGACGCGGAGTTCACCGAAGTCGACGACGACAAGGACAAGAAGAAGTCGGCTTAAGCGCGTTCTGATTAGAGATGCAGATGCTACACGCACAGACTGTTCCCTCCCCCCTTGCGGGGGAGGGTCAGGGAGGGGGGTGGCGCGGAGTGCCTCACGCGAATGTTGGCAGTGCGCGTCGTCAGCGGGCGAAGACCTTGCGTCACAAGATGACGCGAGCGGAAACGCTGCTTTGGAGATACATCAAGGCTCATCGGATCGATGGTCTTGGTTTCCGCCGACACACTCCCATAGGTCCTTACATTGCTGACTTCGTATGCCATTCAGCAAGGCTGATCGTCGAGCTTGATGGGGAAAGCCATGACTTGCTCGAACGGCAGATTGCGGATCGTCGGCGAGATCGATTTTTGGCCGCAAAAGGTTTTTGCCCACTCCGGTTCACGAACGAGCAGGTGATGTCCAATCTCGAAGGTGTGGTCGAAACCATTCGCTTAGCAGCTCAGGTTCAGCCCCCCTCCCTGACCCTCCCCCGCAAGGGGGGAGGGAACGGCGCACCGGGTGTTGCCTCTAGTCATGACGGCTGAGAGCGGTCTCATGTCCACCACCAAACGCTGTTACTACGAAACTCTCGAAGTCGAGCGCTCCGTCAACGAGGCGGGCCTCAAGACCGCGTTCCGCAAGTTGGCGATGAAGTGGCATCCGGACAAGAATCCGGGCGACCAGTCGAGCGAGGTCAAGTTCAAGGAAATCAGCGAGGCCTACGAGATACTGAAAGACGGCGACAAGCGTGCCGCCTACGATCGCTATGGCCATGCCGCGTTCGAGCAGGGCGCGAGTGGCGGTCACGGGTTCGGTTCGGGCTTCGCTTCCTCGTTTTCCGATATCTTCGAGGATTTGTTTGGCATGTCGGGCCAGCGCGGCCGCGGTGGCCGAGAGCGTGGCGCAGATCTGCGCTACAACATGGAAATCTCGCTGGAGGAAGCCTTCACCGGCAAGACAGCCCAGGTGCAGATTCCGGTTTCCGTGACCTGCGAGTCCTGCTCGGGGACCGGCGCGAAGGCCGGCTCCAAGCCGAAGGCCTGCGCGACCTGCGGCGGTGCGGGCCGGCTGCGTCATGCTCAGGGCTTCTTCACGCTGGAGCGAACCTGCCACGCCTGTCAGGGCCGCGGTCAGGTGATCGAAAATCCGTGCCAGTCCTGTTCGGGCTCCGGCCGGGTGACCAAGGAGCGCAATCTCTCGGTCAATATTCCGCCGGGCGTCGAGGACGGCACCCGTATCCGTCTGGCCGGCGAGGGCGAGGCAGGCGTCCGCGGCGGGCCGCCCGGCGACCTCTACATCTTTCTCGGGCTGACCTCCCATGGGCTGTTCCAGCGCGACGGGGCCGATCTGCATTGCCGCGTCCCGGTCTCTATGGTGACGGCTGCCTTGGGCGGCGAGTTCGAAGTCCCGGCGATCGATCAAAGCAAAACCAAGGTTAAGGTGCCTTCGGGAACCCAGTCGGGGCAGCGTTTCCGCATTGCGGGGAAGGGCATGCCGGTGCTGCGCTCGCGACAGAAGGGCGATATGTACGTTCAGGTTGTCGTTGAGACGCCGCAGAATCTGACCAGGAAGCAGCAGGAATTGCTGGCCGAGTTCGAAAAATTATCGTCGGGTGCAACCCAACCCGAGGCTGTGGGTTTCTTCTCCCGGGTCAAGGAATTATTCGCTGGCCGGACTGATGGCGCGTGATTGTCCAGCTTGACCGCTTACGCTCCCGCCTATACCCATTTATGACGGATTTCTAACGAAAGCCGTTGGTTTTGGTCCCGCCTGGTAGAGACATGCCTTCGCAATCCTCCGCGCGTGCGTTGAAAAAACCCCTCCGTCTCGACGACGAGGTTCGATTTCTCCGCTCATGGATCGAAAAACCCCTGCACATGGGCGCGGTGATGCCCTCGGGCCGCCTGCTGGCCCGCACCATGGCCAGCTACGTCGATAACAATTCCGATGGTCCGGTGATCGAACTCGGGCCGGGGACCGGGGCGATCACCAAGGCGCTGCTGGATCATGGCGTTGACGAAAAGCGGCTGGTGCTGGTCGAGTACAATCCGGGTTTCTGCGCGCTGCTGCGCGATCGTTTTCCGCAGGCGACAGTGGTTCAGGGCGATGCCTATGCACTGGAAAAATCGGTCCGCGATGTGCTGAAGGCGCCCGCATCCGCCGTCGTATCCGGCCTGCCGCTTGTCACCAAGCCGATGCTGATGCGCCTGAAACTGATCCGCGATGCGTTTGCCGCGCTCGGGCCGAAAGCGCCCTTCATCCAGTTCACCTATTCCGTCGCGCCGCCGATACCGAAGTCGCTTCCGGGCGTTTTCACCGAAGCCTCCGAGCGCATCTGGATGAACCTTCCCCCCGCGCGTGTCTGGGTGTATCGCAAGGGCTGATCCGGCTCGTCGCTCGCGCGTATCCCGCAGAAGCGGACACCGGTTTTGCGATCAGGATACGCGCCACAAAAAATGTCCGTCGTCAAAATTCTCGTCATTCCGGGCTCGTTGCGAACCGGCTCGCTCAATGTGCGGCTCGCCGGCGCAGTCGCGCGCGAGTTCACGAAACTCGACGCGGATGTGACGCGCATCTCGCTCGGCGATTTTCCGCTGCCGATCTACGATGGCGATCTTGAAGCGAAATCCGGCGTGCCGGCGAATGCGGTCAACCTGAAGCGCATGATCGGAACGCACCACGGCGTGGTATTTGTCACGCCGGAATACAACTCGTCGCTACCCGCGCTGGTGAAAAACGCCGTCGATTGGGTGACCCGGGTCGAGGATCGCGGCGAAACCAAAGGCCAGGTGTTTCGTGAGCGGGCGTTTGCGCTGGCCTCGGCATCGGGCGGCAAGCTCGGCGGCACGCGCTGCCTCGCAGCGTTTCGCCTGATCCTCTCGGGCTGCCGCGCACTGGTCATTCCAAATCAGTTGACGCTGTCGTTTGCCGATGATGCCTATGACGACACCGATCATCTCAAGCATCCGGCCGACGCCGACGCCCTGCGCGCAATGGCGAAGCAGCTCGTCGATGTCGCGCAACATATGATCTGAGCCGATGAAAACCGTCACCATTCCTGCGCGCGAACGTCTGATCGTCGCCCTCGATGTACCTGACGTCGAGACAGCGCGCGCCACGATCGCAAGGCTTGGCGACAGCGTTGTGTTCTACAAGATCGGCTACCAGCTGGGTTACGCCGGCGGGCTGCCGCTGATCCGCGAACTCGCCGGCTCCGGCAAGAAAGTCTTTGCGGATTTCAAGCTGCACGACATCGGCAACACGGTTGCAAAGGGCGTCGAGAGCATCGCGAAGCTGGGCGCGACGTTCCTGACCGTGCACGCCTATCCGCAGACCATGAAAGCCGCGGTCGAGGCGCGCGGCGCTTCGCTGCAAATTCTTGCCGTCACTGTGCTGACCTCCTACGACGACGACGATCTCCATGCCGCGGGTTACCGCCTGAACGTGACCGATCTCGCCGAGGCGCGGGCCATGCAGGCGCAGACGCTCGGCGTCGACGGCCTTGTCTGTTCCGCGGAAGAGGTTGCGAAGCTGCACGCCGTGACTGGCGCGCAAATGCGGCTTGTCACACCGGGTATTCGTCCCGTTGGCGCGGACGCTGGCGACCAGAAGCGGATCATGACCCCGGCAAAGGCCATTGCCGCGGGTGCGGATTATCTCGTGGTTGGACGTCCGGTAATGGAAGCGACGGACCCTAAGCATGCGGCGGAGCAGATTGTCGCCGATATCGAAGCGGCTGCGCGCTGATTCAGGTTCGTCATGTCCGCGCTTGTCGCGGGCATCCACGTCTTGATGACGTATCTGGATTAAGTCGTGGATGGCCAGGTCATAGGCGAGCGAAGCGACGCCGTTCTTCGAACGGCTATGCCCGGCCATGACGATGAAGGGGAACGATGGAGCAGGGAGAAAGACCATGGCCAAGGCATACTGGATCGCCCGTGTCGATGTGCACGATCTCGACAGCTACAAGACGCACTACGTCGCCCATAACGGCGCGGTGTTTCAGAAATACGGCGCAAAGTTTCTGGTGCGCGGCGGCCAGTACGAGGCGCGAGAGGGATCATCGCGTTCGCGCAATGTCGTGCTCGAGTTCAAGGACTACGAGACTGCGCTCGCCTGCTACAACTCACCGGAGTATCAGGCACTGGTCGCCAAACGCGCGCCGTTCTCCGAGGGCGATCTGGTGATCATCGAAGGCTACGACGGCGCACAGCCGTAAGAGCTGCAGTAGCAGCGTGCTCTCCATCATCCTGAGGCGCGAGACGCGATAGCGGCGAGCCTCGAAAGATATCTGTGCAAATAGACCTGTCATCCTTCGAGGCTCTGACTTGGTCTTCGCACCTCAGGATGACGTCTTGGTCTACTTCCCCAGATTTTCCGGCACGATCAGCGGCACGAAGCCGAACACTCCGGCGCTGTCCGGGTCGACGATGACACGCACGGCGTGGACATCGTCCTCGCCATAGACCATCAATTTCAGCACGTTCGGGATCGCCCTGCCGTTGCTGTTCTTCATCGGTTTCAGTTCGATGAAGTGCTCGTCGCCGTTGACCACCAGCACCGGCCTGGCGAAGGCAACAGCGCCCGCCTCGATTACGTCGAGCACATTGGTGAATCCGGATTGCCGTGGCATCGATCCGTTTGGAAAGCGCGCCTGATCGAATTCGGCCTGCATGAAGATGACGACGGCCTTGGCGGCGCTGTCCTGCGCGCGCTTGAAGCCGGCCTGCAGCCACGCGATGTTGGCCTTGTCGCGCGCGAAGAATTCTTTCGCCGCTTCCGGATCGATTGTCTCGAAGCCATTGTTCGAGCCGACCACATGTATGCCGATGAACAGCACACCGTTCTTTTCGAAGCGCGAATTCTCCACGTAGGTTGAGAACTCGGGCATCAGTTTGCCCTGGCTCTCGACGGCCAAGGGCATCTTGCCGAGCGACTTCTGCGGATCGGGAAAGAACATCTGCCGCACGCGCTTCAGGCGTTCGCGCGGATCGAAACCGCCGGAGGACTTGCGGTGGCAATCGGTCCATTCATTGTCGCCGATGGTATAGACCAGCGCGCCGTCGAAAGTCTGAAACTGGTCAAGCGTCTTCTGGAAAATCTCGTCGCTGCACGGCTGGCTCGAAGCCTTGATATCGCCGACATGGAGGGTGAAGGCGGGCTTCATCTTGTTGACGGCGGCGATCAGCCGGTCGAACTTCTGATAGTCGCCAGGAATACTGTAGGGCATGTCGCCGAGCGCCACGAACGAGAATGCCCTGTCGCCGCCGACGCTCTCGGCCGCCGGGGCGGCGCTGCTCGTGACCAGCAGTGCAGCGGTGGTAAATTGCAGGATGCGGCGCATGACGGATGTCCTCTGACTGTGCCGCATCGCATTATCAGATCGTCCTGACATTATCAGCAAGCGCGCGCCGGTTGCCCCCCTGTCATTCGCCCGTTATACCGCGTGAGAGCGCGGAGGCTGGATCATGGCGGACATGCGATTGATCGTTGCGGGGGCCGGCGGCCGGATGGGCCGCGCACTGATCCGCACCATTGCCGAAACGCCTGGCGCGGTGCTGGCCGGCGCTCTGGAAGCACCGGGCTCCGAATTGCTGGGCAAGGACTCGGGCGTTCTAGCCGGCCTCCCCGAAAACGGCGTGCTGCTGTCGGGTGACTTGTGGCCGATGTCCGGCAAAGCCGACGGCATCCTCGATTTCACCGTGCCGGCTGCGACCATCGCCAACGTGGCCATCGCCGCCGAGCGCGGCATCGTCCATGTAATCGGAACCACCGGTCTGTCGTCGTCCGACGATGCGGTGATCCGCAGCGTCACCCGCCGCGCCATCGTGGTGCAATCAGGCAATATGAGCCTCGGGGTCAATCTGCTCGCCGCGCTGGTCAGGCGCGTCGCCACCTCGCTCGATGAGGATTTCGATATCGAAATTCTCGAAATGCATCACAGGCAGAAGATCGACGCGCCGTCGGGCACAGCCTACATGCTGGGCCGCGCCGCCGCCGAAGGCCGCAAGGTCAAGCTCGAGGAACGCTCGGTGCGCTCGCGCGACGGCCATACCGGCGAACGCAATTCCGGTGACATCGGCTTTGCCACCCTGCGTGGCGGCACGGCAACCGGCGATCACACGGTGATTTTCGCCGGGCCCTACGAGCGTATCGAGCTGGCGCATCGCTCCGAGGATCGCATGATCTTCGCGCACGGTGCATTGAAAGCCGCCATGTGGGCGCGCGGGCAGAAGCCAGGCTTCTACTCGATGGCTGATGTGCTCGGTTTGAGTGAGTTCTAGCAGGCCGTCATGCCCGGCCATGACGAGAGTCAACAAGGGAAGACATGAGCGAACGACTTCTTGTGCTGGTGCGTCATGGCCAGAGCGAATGGAATCTGAAGAATCTTTTCACCGGCTGGAAAGATCCCGACCTGACCGATCAGGGTGTTGCTGAAGCCATTCAGGCCGGCCGCAAGCTGAAGGCGCAAGGCTTCACGTTCGACATCGCCTTTACGTCCGTGCTGACACGGGCGCAGCGCACCCTCCACCTCGCGCTGAAGGAGATGGACCAGACCGGCATTCCGGTCAGGACACATCTGGCGCTGAACGAGCGCGACTATGGCGACCTGTCGGGGCTGAACAAGGACGATGCGCGTGCCAGATGGGGCGAAGAGCAAGTCCACATCTGGCGCCGTTCTTATGATGTGCCGCCGCCCGGCGGCGAGAGCCTGAAGGATACGCTGGCGCGCACCCTGCCTTACTTCGTGCAGGAGATATTGCCCTGCGTGCTGCGCGGCGAGCGAACATTGGTCGCGGCCCATGGCAATTCGCTGCGCGCGCTGATCATGGTGCTGGAGAAGCTGACGCCCGAGGGCATTCTCGCGCGCGAGCTCGCAACCGGTGTGCCGGTGATCTACCGCCTCAACGCGGACGCGACCGTCGCATCGAAGCTCGATCTGGCGGCCTAACTTAGTTCACCCGCCCTGCTTCCCAGCCGAGCATCGCCTGCTTGCGGGTGATGCCCCAGTGATAGCCGGTCAGCGCGCCGCTCTTGCCGAGCACGCGATGACACGGCACCACGAACGAAATCGGATTCTTGCCGACGGCGGTTCCTACGGCGCGCGATGCCTTGTCGTTTCCGATCTTGCTCGCGATGTTCGAATAGGTCGTGGCCCGGCCCATCGGAATTTTCAGCAGCGTCTCCCAGACCCGCACCTCGAAATCGGTGCCGATCAGCACCACGCGCAGCGGCTGGTTCTGCTGCCAGCGTTTGGTTTCGAAGATGCGCTGTGCGAGGGCTGCCGTGCCTGTCTGATCCTGCGTATAGGTCGCGCGCGGCCAGCGGCGTTGCATGTCCGCGAGCGCTGCTTGCTCCTCGCCCGGATCGGCGAACGCCAGTCCCGCAAGCCCGCGCGATGTGGCGATGACGACTGCGGTCCCGAACGGCGAGGGATGAAAGCCATAGCTCAGGGGAAGACCCTGACCGCCGGCCTTCCATTCGCCCGGCGACATCGATTCGTGGGTGACGAACAGGTCGTGCAGCCGTCCCGGACCCGACAATCCCGAATCGAGTGCGGCATCCAGTACGCTTGCGGAATCGCGCAGCAGGTTTTTCGCGTGGTCGAGCGTCAGCGCCTGCATGAAGGCCTTCGGCGTGAGGCCGGCCCAGCGCCGGAACAGATGATGCAATTCGTCGGGCGTGACCGAAGCGGCCTCTGCGACCGCTTCGATCGAGGGCTGCGATCGCCACTTCTCTGAAATAAACGCGATCGCGCGCCGCACCGCGTCGTAATCTCGCAGCGCTGCGTTCTGCGCGCCCGGCTTGGCGAGCCGCTGGTCGGCCGGATCGATTCGGGCGCTGGCGAGGGTCATCATGATCTCAATCCCGGGAGTGGTTTCGAAAAGCGGGCCAATTCGCGGACCGCATCATGCCTCAACAGATAGGGCTTTGCGCGGTCTGGACCCACCCGTTTCCCGACCCGATTTCAGGTCACCGGGTTGAGCGTCGGGCCGCGTTTGGCGGCGCTCAATGCTGCATTTAACACTTTGGCAAAACTGGCTTTTTCGTCCGGCCCAAGGAACCGCCCGATCGAAATGCGGCTGCCGCGAGACGCCAGATAGAGCCGCTCGGTGCCATATTCCTCGTGCTCGACAGTCTCCAACTGCACCCAGAGCGGATTGAGCGTCCATTCCATCCGGTGGCCGCGATGGCTGACGCGGCGGATGTGCAACGATGTCGGCGTGACCTGAATTTCTTCATAGGCGGCTGCGCGGCGGAAGTTGATCCGGAAGGCCCAGTACAGGATCAGCAGATCGAGGCCGAAGAAGCCGAGCACCGGCCACGCGCCGATCACCAGAAATGCAAGGCCGGCGGCGAAGCTGACAAAGCCGAAGGCGCACATCAGCACGATAAAGCCGGTGCGGCTCAGCGAGCGATGCGGCGTCAGCAATGCGGACAACAGCACCGTCTCTGCCGGATCAATCTCATTGCGGTTGGTCATGGCGCTTCAGTATACCGGGACCATGGCGAAAGTGACGACAAAATCAGCGGTAAGTTCGAAAGGCTTGATCACGCCTTCTGGCAGAAAGTCTCCCGGTAAATCCGCGCCAAAGGTTTCAGCGAAGCCGAAAGCCAAGACCGGGCCACTGAAGAAACCCAAAGCCCTGAAGCCGTGGAGCGAGGCCGAAGTCACTAAAGCCTTCAGCCGCTTCCGCCGCACCAATCCCGAGCCGAAGGGCGAGCTTGAGCATATAAACCCTTATACGCTGCTGGTTGCGGTGGCGCTGTCGGCGCAAGCCACCGACGTCGGCGTCAACAAGGCGACGCGCAACCTGTTTCCGCTCGCCGACACGCCGCAGAAGATGCTCGAGCTTGGCGAAGATCGCGTTCGCGAACTGATCAAGACCATCGGCCTCTATCGCAACAAGGCCAGGAACGTGATCGCGCTGTCGGAAAAATTACTGGCTGAATACGGCGGCGAGGTGCCTCGGAACCGGGAGGCGCTCGAGACGCTGCCCGGTGTCGGTCGCAAGACCGCGAATGTCGTTCTCAACATCGCGTTCGGCGAACCGACCATTGCAGTGGATACGCACCTGTTTCGCGTCGGCAATCGGACCGGGCTGGCGCCGGGGAAAAATCCGCTCGAAGTCGAACTCGGACTGGAGCGAATCATTCCGTCAGAATTCAAACGCCACGCCCATCACTGGCTAATCCTGCACGGCCGCTACACATGTATTGCGCGCAAGCCGCTGTGCGAGCGCTGCATCATCGCGGATCTGTGCCGCTGGCCGGAGAAGAGTGCTCTCGCCGTGAGCGGTCAGCCGGACTAGCGATAGTCCCAGCGCGATCTGCGCGGCGGCGAGCGCCGCATGAACATTGCAAGCCCGAATCCGATCGCGCCGGCCAGCAGCAGCGAACCCAGCGGCTGGTTTTGTATGGTTGCGGCGACGGCGCGGTTGCTTTCGGCGTAATAGTCCGCGCCACGGTCGATCGCGTCCTTTGCCATTCCGCTTGCGGCTTCGCCGAGATCGCTCACCGCGTCCTTGGCTTGTCCGAGAATGTTCTGCGCGGTGCCGGCCGCCTCGCGGGCGCGGCCCGACATTTCGGTGCGTGCATCGCCGGTGGCTTGACCGAACGCGCTCTCCACTTTGCCCGCCGCGCTCCTGGCGGCGCCAACGATACGATCCTGATCCATAATTTAAGACTTCCCTGTTCGTCGCTGATCGTCTGCTCGCGCCTGTGAACGACGACAACTGCCAACTCACACCCCGGGTTTTGGTTCCGTCAGGTACGCGGCCGATCGACGAACGCGCTTGCTTCGTTCGGTTTGGGCATCGGGAACGAACGGCTGACAGTTCCGTTGCTATTGGCAACATCAAAAGCGTGAGACGTTTCGCATCCGGAGTGTGTGATCGGAGTTGAGAATGGCTCGCGGTTCGGGTCAGCCTTGGACGGAAGATGAAGTTGAACATCTCAAGGCATTGGCAGGGAAGATGACGGTTTCGGAAATTGCAAAAGCGCTGAATCGTACGATCGGCGCGGTGACTGTGGCCGCAAACACACTGCAATTGTCGCTTCGTGTAAGCGATACCAGTAAAGACAATGCGAGCAAAGACAGCGCGACGGGATAGACCAGATGCCGATTCAGCATGATGCACTTGGAAGTGCAGGTTTTGGCTTTACGTCCGGACCGGCCGGCCAGTTCAGTCCCGATATGTATCGCAGGCCGTCGTCACAGCGCGCGCGTCCGGAGCAGATGGAACGCGGAATGGAACCTATGCCGGTCACGCCTGTTGATCGTTCATCGTAGTCGAGCACGTTGCGGAGGATTTGATCATGGGACGCGGACTTTTACTTTGGTTGTTGGGTGTGCCGATTCCGGTGATCTTGCTGCTGTGGCTGTTCTTCCGGTGAGTCTGGCGTCCATGACGGATAAGCAACCATTAACCCGGGCAGAGCGAGAAGCTCGCGCGGTGTTTCGCCAGGCTGAAGCCGTGAAGGCTCTCAGCGATCATGACAAGCAGCAGAAGGATTTTCACGCCAATCGTGAGCGTCTGAAGGCGGAGCGGCTTGCGCGCGAAGCGCTGAAGCAATCCGGCTGTTGATCGAAGTTCAAGATGCTACGCCGCTGGAAGCGTCCTGCGCGGACGCTCCGGCTCGAGCAGTTCGGGGCGCGGCCCCGACAATCGCTTGTGCATGTGGACCATGAATGCCATCGCAAACAGCGGTGTCGCGAGGTTCACGATTGGAATCGAAACGAATGCTGCAATGAAAAGCCCGGCGGTGAACACCGTCGCGGCGTTCTGCTTGCGCAACGTCTTTGCTTCCTCGACGCTGCGAAAACGCATCGCTGCGAGTTCGAAATACTCGCGGCCGAGCAGCCACGCCGTCAGGATAAAGAAGATGATGAACCCAGCGCCTGCGAGCAGGACAAACGGCAGCGCCAAGAGATAGACGATGATCGTCAGGGCCGCGGTCTTCGAGCCTTCGATCAATGCACGTCCGGCCGGCAAGGCAGTGCCGGGCTTTTCTGCCGGGTAATGCTCTCGCTCCACATGATCGGCGATGTCGTCGACGAAAAAGCTCGCCACCAGCGAGGTGATCGCCGGCATCAGGAACACCGCGCCGACAACGATGCCGAGGCCGGCGGCGATCGACACGATCCAGGCCGTGACGTTGATCAGGGTGTGGTAGTCGGGACCAAGCATCGTCTCGGCCCAGACCTCGCCCGAACCCGCGAACCAGCCCAGCAGTCGCTGCAGGCTCACTGCGGCAACGGCGATCAGCACCAGCGCAAGGCCGATGGCTTTCCACAGGATCGACCGCAGCGGCGGCGATACCATTTGCGACAGCGCCTTGATGGCCGCGTCAAACATCCGTCTCTCTCCTCGCTCGCCGCAACGATGTCGGCGCGGACCGAGAAGTAAATACGGCTTGGCCGTTCGGCAAGGGCCAAGAGCCTGATGAGGAGGGAGCCGGTCAGGCGGCGCGTTCGATCTTGCGTTTCGGTACGGCGATCAGGTTCACGGGCTCTTGCTCGGGAACCAGTGTGGCTTCCGGCGCTTCGAAGATGTCCTCTGGAAAGGGATCATCTTCCGCCACCTCCTCGGGCGGCTTCGGCCGATCGGCCCAATGCAGGCTCGTGTAGTCGAAACCGTGGACGATGGTCGGCTTGACGATTTCGAAGTAGGGCGAGATATCGAAATCGCGTGGCATGTACAGCGAGGAATCGCGGATCGAGAGGATTTCCCGCCGTGCGGCGCGGCTGCCGGCTGTGGTGATCTTCGGCAGGATCGGGTAACGCACCGCGCCGAAGGCCTGAGCGATCAGTGCCGAGCAGATAATCTTGGTCGGATCACCTGAGCCGAGCGAGATCATGCGCCGCCGCCAGCGCTGCGGGATCGGCAGCGGGATCAGGAAGCGCATCAGATCGGTGATGTTCTTGGTGTCGTAACCGAAGCCGACCCGGTTGATGGCGTACCGGCAGACGGTGGTGCGGTCCTCGAACGACAGCCCGACAGGGCGGCACAGCCGGGTGTGATAGGCGAAGTACTTCGACAGCGGCGCGGTGATCACACCTTCGCCGACATTGGCCTCGATCAGCACATGCGGTTCGCCATCCGGCTCTTCCGCGCCGTCGATCGGACCGACATAGAGGGCCGCATGCGACCAGGTCGATTGCGTCAGATACTTGATGATGCCGGAAATGCGGTTGTTGCCTTCGACCAGCAGCACGTCGCCGGGCTGAACCAGGCCGAGAAGCCGCTCGGGATCGCTTGGCGTGAATGGTTCATAGCCCGGCACTTCCTTCTGGAGGTAGCGCGCAATCAGCTTGCCGACTGTGTCTAACACGAACCCCATGTTCCGCTCCCGCAGACTTCTGTCGCGTTTCTTGTTGACGCCCATGATGCGCCTGAAGCCGTTGCAATTTAGTTCATCGCTCCTGCGCCGGGGTTCATTGCTGATTCACCATGACTGTTATGCGATGCGATTTCATGCCACAAGTTCGCCAGTTGTTCCCTGCATTCACCTTCTCTTCTGCGTGCTTCATAAGCGACTGGAAACCATCTCATGACATTCACCCGCCGCGACATCCTGGCCGCGTCGGCGCTTCTGGCGGCATCCCGGCCCATGTCAGCCTTTGCCGCGGTCACCTCGTTGCCGCGCGACGCCGATGTGGTGGTGGTCGGCGCGGGCGCCGCGGGCATCGCAGCCGCGCGAAAGATCATGGCTGCCGGCCGCAAGGTGGTGGTGATCGAAGCCACCGCGCAGGTGGGTGGCCGCTGCCAGACTGATACATCCATGTTCGGCGTGCCGTTCGATCGCGGCGCATCGCGGCTCTACAATCCCGACATCAATCCGCTGGCAAAACTCGCGCGTGGCGCAGGCGTCGATATTGCCAACGTGGCATCGGGTCAGAAGATACGGATCGGGCGGCGCAATGCGCGCGCGGGAGAAGCCGAGGATTTTCTCGCGACGCTGGTGCGCGCCAACCGTGCGATCGACGATCACGCACGCACGGTCGGAAAGATCGATCTGCCGTGTGCGAATCTTTTGCCAAAGGATCTGGTCGACTGGGCTGGTGCCACCGAATTCGTGCTTGGCCCGGCTGCAACCGGACGTGATCTGAAGGACCTTTCCGCGGCGGATCAGTTTCGTGCGCTGGATCGCGACACGGCGGCGGTGTGCCGTCAGGGCCTCGGGACGCTGGTTGCGAAACTCGCCGACACGGTGCCCGTGGTGGTGTCGTCGCCGGTGACCCGTATCGTCTGGAGCGGACGCGAGCTTTCCGTCGAAACCCAATCCGGCAAGGTCGTCGCGCGAGCGATCATCGTCACGGCATCGACCGGCGTGCTCAATGCGGGGAAGATCAGGTTCTCTCCGGATTTGCCGAAGCGGCAGGTGGATGCGTTTGCGCGGCTACCGCTTGGCAGCACCGATCGCATCGCGATCGAACTTCCGGGCAATCCGCTCGGACTCGGCCGCGACGATGTGCTGATCGAGCAAAGCACGAACAACCGCACCGCCACGCTGTTCGCCAATATCAACATGTCGTCGCTGTGCATGGTCGATGTCGCCGGTTCGTTCGGCCGCGATCTCGCCGCGCAAGGCGAAGGTGCGATGGTTGCGTTCGCGAAGGAATGGCTGACAAAACTGTTCGGCAGCGGCGCTGCTGAAGCAGTCAAGCGCACGGCTGTGACGCGCTGGGACGCGGCGCCGTATGCGCTGGGTGCGATGTCCGGCGCATTGCCGGGTGCGCAGCCGATGCGCCGGGTGCTGGCCGAGCCGCTCGGCAATCTGTTTTTCGCAGGCGAGGCAACGCATGAGACGATGTGGGGCACTGTCGGCGGCGCATGGGAAAGCGGCGAGCGCGCTGCCGAATCGGCGCTGCGGCGATTGAGCGGCGTCAAGGAGCCAGCGACCGATGCCGAGAAACCTGCAAGGAAGCAGCGTCCGCGGCCTCAGCGCGTCGCGCCCGCCGCAGGTGATCTGCTGGGGCCGACCGGCGGTACGCGGCCTAGATGAGAGCAAGATGCGATGAAAGCCCTGATCGCCTGGTCGAGCGGCAAGGACAGTGCATTCGCCCTGCATGAGGTGCGGCGTGCCGGTGTGTTCGATGTCGTCGGCGCGCTGACGACTGTCACCGAAACATTCGGCCGCGTATCGATTCATGGCGTCAGGCGCGAGGTGTTGCAGGCGCAGCTCGATGCGGCAGGATTGCCGCCTCGTATTGTCGAGATTCCGTATCCTTGCCCCAACGGGATCTATGAAGCGCGGATGGGCGAGGCTGTCACGCGCGCGGTGAGCGACGGCATCACCCACATCATCTTTGGCGATCTGTTTCTGGCGGATGTACGCGCCTATCGCGAGGACAAGCTCAAGGGCACCGGCATCACGCCGGTATTTCCGCTGTGGGGCCGTCCGACGTATCAACTCGCGCAGGACATGCTCGAGGCTGGTTTCGAGACCTATCTCGCCGCGGTCGATCTGAACAAGCTGCCGGCGTCATTCGCCGGTCGCAGGTTCGATCGCGCGCTGCTCGACGATTTGCCGGAAGGCGTCGATCAGTGCGGCGAGAACGGCGAATTCCACACCTGCGTCGTCAACGCGCCGATCTTCTCGCGCCGGGTTGACGTGACATTTGGCGAGCGCGTTGAACGTGACGGGCTGGGCTACTGCGATATCATACTGCCTGATCAGCGGATCACGCCGTCGAGCAGCGGCAATCCGATGAAGGCGGCGAGCGCGATCAGGACGTAGCAGATGGCGCGGAAAATTGCCTCGCTGGCGCGCCCGAACAATTGCGCTCCGAGAAAAACGCCCACCGCATAGACCGGGCCGACCACCAGCGAGAACTTTACGGAGTCGAATGAGATCAGTCCGGCGACCGCGTAACTTACGGCGGAGAAGAAATCCGCCACTGCGAAAAACAGCATGATATTGGCGCGTGCGATCGCCGAGGAAATCGGCCGGCCGAGCCAGTAAGCCACGATCGGCGGCCCGCCGGTCTGTGCAAGGCCGCTGCAAAATCCCGAGAGGCCGCCAATCCCGACGGAGATTGATGCATGCTCCGCCCCCCGATAGCGCCAGCCCGAGATCAGCAACAGCAACAATGCGAACACGAAGGTCGTGATGATCCAGCGCGTCGTCACCGGATCGAGCTGCAGCAATGCGTAGGTGCCAAGCGGAATTCCGATCAGCGAGCCAAGCGCCATGATGGCGACAGCCTTGCGGTCGGCCTGCCGCCATGCGTTCGGAATCAATGGCGCGGCGGCGACGAAATCGATGATCAGCAGCAGGGCGGCCGTCAGGCGTGGCGCAACGATGCTGCTTGCGAGCGGCATGAAAATGAGGGCCGAGCCGAAACCGGAAAATCCGCGTGCAAGCCCCGCGACAAGTGCGATGGCGCAGACAGCGACCGCCGCGTTTGCGCTCACACCATCCGGGATGAGCGCGGCTGGCGTCATCCCCGCAGCGTGCCGCCGGTCTTTTTCGTGACCTCGGCGACGATTTTTGCGGCCACCGCGTCGATCTCCTGATCGGTCAGCGTCTTCTCACGCGGCTGCAGCGTCACCGCAATCGCGATCGACTTCTTGTCGGGATCGATACCCTTGCCTTCATAGACGTCGAACACCGTGACGCCTGTTATCAGCTTCTTGTCGACGCCTTGCGCCGCGCGGACAATGTCGATGGCCTTGACCGCGCGATCGACGATGAAGGCGAAGTCGCGCGACACCGGCTGGAACGCGGACAGCTCCAGCAACGGCTTGGCGCGGGTCGCCTTGGCTTTCGCATCTGGAACGCGGTCGAGGATCACCTCGAACGCCATTAGCGGACCTTCCGCCTTCAGTATCTCGAGCGCGCGCGGATGAAGCTCGCCGAACCAGCCGAGACTATTCTGAGGTCCGATCTGGATCGTGCCCGATCGCCCCGGATGTAACCAACCGGGGCCTCCGGCGACGATCTGCAAGGCCTGCATCGGTGCGCCGGCGGCCGCGAGCACTGCCAGCGCATCGGCCTTGGCGTCGAACGCATCGGTGCTCGCGCCACCCGACCAGTGACGGCCAGTGCCCCTGGACGACGCAAGCGCGCGGCGCACGCCACTCGCCGCCATCATCTGGTCCTGCGGCCTGTCACCTGCGAAAACCTGACCGACTTCAAACATCGCCACGTCGCCCTGTCCACGATCCGCATTCAATTGCGCGGCTGCGACCAGACCCGGCAGCAGGCTGGGGCGCATGTCGGACAACTCCGAAGCAATAGGATTGGCCAGCTTCAGCTCGGCCTTGCCACCGCCGAACAGGTCGGCATGTGTTTTTGAGATGAACGACCATGTGACGGCTTCGGTCATGCCGCGCGCAGCGAGTGCGCGCTTGGCGCGGCGCGTGCGCAACTGGATCGGTGTCAGCACTGGTTTGCGGGCATCAGCGCCGCGGTCGAACGGGGTCATCGGCACGCGATCGACGCCGACGATGCGCACGATTTCCTCGACGATATCGGCCTTGCCTTCGACGTCGCCACGCCATGATGGCGCCGCGACCTTCACAACTGCGCCGCTGCCGGCAACGGTGAAGCCGAGATGGGTGAGAATGCGACGAATTTCGACGAGGGGTACGTCGATGCCCGCCAGCCGTTTCACTTCCGAAAGCGGAAAATCGATGACCTTGTCATCGGCGAACTGCTTGCCGACAATCACGGTCTCGGACGGTGTACCGCCGCAAAGGTCCAGCACCATCTGCGTCGCCATCTCCAATCCCGGCACCATGAAGGCTGGATCGACGCCGCGCTCGAAACGATAGCGGGCATCGGAATTGATGCCGAGCTTGCGGCCGGTCTGGGCGATGTTGATCTCGCTCCACAGCGCCGATTCGATCAGCACGTCGGTGGTTGTTTCCGAGCAACCCGAGGCTTCGCCGCCCATGATGCCGGCCAGCGATTCAACGCCCTGCTCGTCGGCGATCACGCAGATCGACGAATCGAGGCCGTAGATCTTGCTGTCGAGCGCCAGCAACGTCTCTCCGTCTTTGGCGCGGCGCACGGTGAGATTGCCTTTCACCTTCGCCGCATCGAACACATGCAGCGGCCGGCCGCGATCGAAAGTCATGAAGTTGGTGATGTCGACCAGCCCATTGATCGGGCGCAGCCCGATCGAGGTCAGGCGCTGTTGCAGCCACGCGGGCGAGAGGCCGTTCTTGACGCCGCGCACGAGGCGGAGCGCAAAGCCGGGGCAGAGCGTCTGGTCTTCGATCTTGACCTGAACCGGACAAGGAAACTCGCCTTTCACCGGCCTGATGCCGGGATCCTTCAGCTTGCCCATGTCGGCGGCGGACAGGTCGCGCGCGATTCCATGCACGCCGGTCGCGTCGGCGCGGTTCGGCGTCAGATTGATCTCGATCACCGGGTCGCCGATGTTCGCCCATTCGACGTAGCGTTTGCCGAGCGGCGCGTCCGCCGGCAACTCCATGATGCCGTCGTGATCTTCCGAGAGCTGCAGCTCCGCAGCCGAGCACAACATGCCGCGGCTCTCGACGCCGCGAATGGTGCCGATGCCGAGCGTGATGTCCTTGCCTGGAATGTAGGTGCCGGGTGGCGAGAATACGCTGATGAGGCCGGCGCGCGCGTTCGGCGCGCCGCACACCACCTGCACCGGCGCTCCTCCGTCACCTGTATCGACCATACAGACACGCAGCCGGTCCGCGTTCGGATGCTGCTCGGCGGAAATCACCCGTGCAATTGAAAACGGCGCGAGCGCCTTCGCCTTGTCCTCGATGTTCTCGACTTCAAGTCCGATCATGGTGAGCTTGTCGGCGAGCGTGTCCAACGGCTCGTCGGTGTCGAGATGCTGTTTCAGCCAGGAGAGGGAGAATTTCATGGCTGTGTTCTCGGTTGTTTCAGTTTTGATGCAATGGGTGACGTCCTCTTATTCCCTCCCCCCTTGTGGGGGAGGGTCAGGGAGGGGG
>JAKFVL010000030.1 GCA_021732215.1 Hyphomicrobiales bacterium | reverse complement strand
AACCCCTCCCCGCCGCAAGCGGGGGGAGGGGAGTGGTTCATCGCCGCGACCTCGTTGCTGGAAGCATTTCGACCAATCTACTTCGCGGTCTTCTCGAAGGTGCGTAACATGGCGTTGCCGCGTGCGACCGCCGCATCCAGCGCCTGTTGAGCCGTCTTCTGACCCGCCAGCGCAGCCTCGATCTCTTCAGCCCACAGATCGCGCATCTGCACCATGTTGCCGAAGCGCAGACCGCGTGAATTCTCGGTGGGCTCCTTGTTGGTGAGTTCTTTCAGCGGGGTCTGCAACGTCGGATTCTTCTCGTAGAAGCCATCGGTCTTGGTTTTCTCGTAGGCCGCCTTGGTGATCGGAAGGTAGCCGGATTCCTGATGCAGCTTGGCCTGACGGTTGGTGTCGGACAGGAAGGTGAAGAACTTCGCGACGCCCTTGTATTCATCAGGTTTCTTGCCGCCCATCACCCACAGCGAAGCTCCGCCAATGATCGAATTTTGCGGCGCGCCTGCGGCGTCGGGATAGTAAGGCATCGGAGCCGATGTGAACTCGAACTTGGCCGTCGCCTTTGCGGTGGCGTAGTAGCCCGACGATGTGAGGAAGATCGCGCATTCGCCGGAGGCAAACCGGCTCTCGCTGGCGTTGGCACGGCCCGCATAATCGTAGGTCTTGTCCTTTTGCAGGTCGATCAGGTTCTGCAGATGCTTCACATGCAGCGGCGAGTTGAATTTCAGTTCGGTGTCAAAGCCGTCGAGGCCGTTCGCCTTGGTTCCGATCGCGATATTGTGCCAAGCGGAGAACTGCTCGATGTGAACCCAGCTCGCCCAGGCGTTGGAAAAGCCGCAGGTGGTGTGGCCGGCCGCCTTCAGCTTCTTGGCCGCGTCGAACACGTCGGGCCAGGTCTTCGGAATCTCCGCGACGCCCGCCTTCTTGAGTTCGTCGAGGTTGATCCACATCACCGTCGAAGACGAGTTGAACGGGAACGACAGCATGTCGCCCTTCGATGTGGAGTAGTAGCCGGTGATCGCGGGGAGATAGGCCTTGGGATCGAATTGTTCGCCGGCCTCCTTCATCAGGACGTGCACGGGCTTGATCGCGCCGGTCGCGCTCATCATGGTCGCGGTGCCGACTTCAAACACCTGAATGATGTGCGGGGCATTGCCCGCGCGGAACGCAGCGATACCGGCGTTCATGGTGTCGGGATAGCTGCCCTTGAACGTCGGGATGACCTTGTAATCGGACTGGCTGGCATTGAAATCGCTGGCGAGCTTGTTGACGATGTCGTTGTTGCCGCCGGTCATCGCGTGCCACCACTGGATCTCCGTCACTGCGTGTGCGGGGGAAGCCAGCGCCACAAGCGCCGAAGCCGCTAGTGCCGTAGCCGTAAGGCCAAAGCCGATTTGCCGGAAATTCATTGGTGATCTCCCTGATGCCGTCATGAATTCGTTATGCGCTAGCAGCGCTGTATGACGTGCCGTTGACTATAATGGTACCGGCGCTCAGGCAGCGTTGGAAGGGCAAAAACCTGCCACGGCGGGCGGGGACGACATGCGAAGCCGGGCGCAGGCATATGCTGCCCATGCCCGGCTGCCTGATGGTCAGCGCTTGCGTTCGCGGGCGACCACGCCCGAAGCGACCAGCTTGCCGATCTCATCGCTGGAATAGCCGAACTCGCCCAGGATCGCGTCGGCGTGCTCGCTGAACTTCGGCGGAACGTGGCGCAGGCTGGCCTTGGTGCGATCGAAACGGACTGGCGAGGCGATGCCCTTGTACCAGTCCTTCTCGATCACATCGCCGCGATGGGCGACATGCGGATTGGCCAGCACCTTGTCGATCGACTGCACCGGCCCCGCAGGAAGGCCTGCGGCCAGCAGGCGGCGGCACATCGGCTCGGCGTCGTGCTGCTTCAGGATCGCTTCCAGTTCGGAGCGCAGTTCGTTGCGGTTGACGACGCGGTCGCGGTTGCGGGCGAATCGCGGATCGGCGCCAAGTTCCGGCTTGCCGAGTTCGCTGCACAGCTTGCGGAAAGTGCCGTCGTTGCCGACGCCCATAAAGATGTTGCCGTCGCGGGCCGCGAACACCGAATAGGGATAGAGGTTCGGATGCTCGTTGCCGGTCAGCGCGGGCGGCTTGCCGTGCATGAAGAAGTTAGCCGTGTGCGGATGCATGATCGCGAGGCCCGTCTCGAACAGCGTCGCTTCGACGAACTGGCCGAGACCCGACTTCGCACGCTCGGCCAGCGCCATCAGAATTCCGACGCAGGCGTAGAGGCCGGTCGTCATATCGACGAGCGCCACGCCGATGCGCGTCGGGCCGCTTTCCTGCGAACCGGTCGCTGACATCAAGCCGACCATCGACTGGATGATTGCGTCATAGCCGGGGTGGCCGCCGTGCGGACCGTCGCCGCCGAAGCCGGAGATGCGGCAGTGAATGAGCTGCGGAAATTTCGCGCGCAGCATATCGTTGCCTATGCCCCATTTGTCGAGCGTGCCGGGCTTGAAGTTCTCGATCAGCACGTCGGCGTCTTCGAGCATCCGCATCAGCACCGTGCGGCCGCCTTCGGATGCGAGATCGAGGCCGATCGAGCGCTTGTTGCGGTTGGTGCCGATGAAATAGGCGGCGTCGTCCTCGTGAAACGGAGGGCCCCAGTCGCGCGTCTCGTCGCCGGCCGGCGGTTCGACCTTGATGATGTCGGCGCCGTGGTCGGCGAGGATTTGCGTGCAGTAGGGGCCGCCAAGCACGCGCGACAGATCGATCACGCGCAGCCCTGCGATGGCCCCCGGCTCTGGTAGAGTCATGTTTCCAAACCTTGGCTTCGTTTTGTCAGACGTTATTTTCTGCGGCTGATGCGCCGGTGCGACGTTGAAGCGCTATGTGCATGAAATGTCACGCGACGCCAGCGCAACGGTAGCGCGCAATTCTGCAAAGGTTTGCATGGTGAAATGCGTGCGCTGCTTGACGTATCGTATGCGCCCGCCTCCGCCCTTCAGGCGAAGGCTGGTGGAGCCAGGCGGGATCGAACCGCCGACCTCTTGCATGCCATGCAAGCGCTCTCCCAGCTGAGCTATGGCCCCGAATTCCAAACGCGGCAGATACTAGCTTGAATTCCCGTGAAAAATCACACTTCCCGTTTGATCTCAAGCCTCTTCGTCGCCGGACACGTCACCGATGATGTCGGTCACGTCCTCGTCTTCATCCTCGTCCTCGGCGATGAAGGTCGAGTCATCGTCGTCGTCGTCATCGAGCGTCTCGTCGACTTCGATATCGTCTTCGCTTTCCGGTAGCGCAGCTGCGACCTTGCCGGTGTTCTCTTCGGCATCAGCCTCCTCGAGCGACACCAACTCTTCGGTCTCAGCAACTTCCGGTGCGGCCTCAGGCGCAGCGGCGGCAGCCGCAGCAGCGGCGCGCCCGCGCGGCGGTGCGATCGGCGCAATCGGCACCACCTCGCCGGTATAGGGCGAGATCACCGGGGTCTTGTTCAGATCGTAAAATTTCTTGCCTGTCGTCGGACAGATTCGCTTGGTTCCGAGATCGGATTTGGCCACGGTGGAATCCTGGAGAATTCTTTGAAAAACGGTGCTTCACTTGGCTAGTTGCGACGCCAGTGTCAATAGCGCATTGCGGGCAGCGGCCCGCGTGACGGGCCGCATTCTGCATGGTAGAGCGCCATCCGCGTAAAGGACCGTTTTCTTGACACAATCTCCCATCCCGACGCCGCTTCAGGCGCGCCAGAGTCCGGCTTTGACCGGGGTTGCGCGCGTGCCGGGCGACAAGTCGATCTCCCATCGTGCCCTCATTCTGGGCGCTCTGGCCGTGGGCCGGACCTCGATCTCCGGCCTGCTTGAGGGCGAGGACGTGCTCAACACAGCCAAGGCGATGGCCGCGCTCGGGGCAAAGGTCGAGCGTACCGGCAATACCGCGTGGTCGGTCAACGGGGTGGGTGTGGCCGGGTTCGCGCAGCCCGGCAAGCCGCTCGACTTCGGCAATTCCGGCACCGGTTGCAGGCTCGCCATGGGCGCGGTGGCGGGTTGTCCGATCACGGCGACATTCGACGGCGATGCCAGCCTGCGTTCGCGGCCGATGCGGCGCGTGCTCGATCCGCTTGAGTTGATGGGTTGCCGCGCGGAAGACAAAGCCGGGAGCGGAAAGCTGCCGCTGACACTCAATGGCGCACGCGATCCGATCCCGATTGTCTACCGAACGCCGGTGGCGTCGGCGCAGATCAAGTCCGCGGTGCTGCTGGCGGGCCTGTCGGCGCCCGGCGTGACGACCGTGATCGAAAATGAAGCGAGCCGGGATCACACCGAACTGATGATGAAACAGTTCGGCGCATCCATCACGACGACGCCCGAAGGCGTGCATGGACGCCGCATCGATCTGAAGGGACAGCCCGAATTGCATGGCGTCGATGTCGTCGTGCCAGCCGATCCGTCATCTGCGGCTTTTCCGATGGTGGCCGCGCTGATCGTTCCTGGCTCGGAGATCATGCTGACCGACGTGATGACCAATCCGCTGCGAACAGGGCTGATCACGACGCTGCGCGAAATGGGCGGCGCAATCGATGAGATAGACCTGCGCGGCGAGGGTGGCGAGCCGATGGCCGACTTCCGCATCCGCGCATCGCAGTTGCGCGGGGTCGAAATCCCGCCGGAACGTGCGCCGTCGATGATCGACGAATATCTTGTGCTGGCGGTCGCTGCCGCATTCGCCGAAGGCACCACGATCATGCGCGGCTTGCAGGAGCTGCGGGTCAAGGAATCCGACCGGCTCGAGGCGACCGCCGCGATGCTGCGCGTCAACGGCGTTCGGGTCGAGATTTCCGGTGACGACATGATCGTCGAGGGCCGCGGCCATGTGCAGGGCGGCGGTATTGTCGCCACCCACATGGATCACCGCATCGCCATGTCGGCGCTGGTCATGGGTTTGGCGTCGGACAAATCGGTCGGTGTCGATGACGTCGGGTTTATCGCGACAAGTTTCCCGGACTTCATTCCGATGATGCGCAGGCTGGGAGCCGAGTTCGCATGATCATCGCGATCGATGGCCCCGCCGCATCGGGCAAAGGCACTCTCGGCAAGCGCCTCGCGGCGCATTACGGATATCGCCATCTCGACACAGGTTTGATCTACCGCGCGGTTGCCAAAGCGATGCTCGATGCTGGTGCGGTGCTGACTGACGAGACGCGCGCGGCCGCGATCGCCCAGGCGCTCGATCCGGGCCTGTTCGGCGATCCGGCGCTCAAGTCGCAAGCCGTCGGTGAGGCGGCATCGGTTGTTTCTGCATTGCCGCGGGTGCGCGATGCCCTGCTGGCGTTTCAGCGCAGTTTCGCTGCCGGTCCTCCGGGCGCCGTGCTCGACGGGCGCGATATCGGAACCGTGATCTGTCCCGATGCCGACGTGAAGATCTTCGTCGTGGCCGCTCCGGAGGTGCGCGCACGCCGCCGCGCGCTGGAAATGCATGGGCGCGGCGAGGCTGCTGACGAAGCAGCTGTGCTCGCCGATATCCTCAGGCGGGACGAGCGCGACCGCAACCGCGCCGCTGCGCCACTCAAGCGCGCGAACGATGCCCACGAACTCGATAACTCAAATCTGGATATCGAAGGAGGCGTGAAGGCTGCTATTGCGATCGTCGAAAAAGTCCGCGCGTCGCGCTAGTCAACGCACCAGGTCAGATCGGCTTCAACCGTTCGCTGCGAAATTCGATTGAGCATGCACGCGGTTCGGCGTGATGATGTTGCTGAAATCCCGATGGGTCTGCGGCGATGCCGGCAGCACTGCGTAAATCATCTCGCCACCGAGAACGACGAACGCAAAAAGAAACATGACTCTGAGCATCGGCATTCCCCTCTTTCTGAGTGCGGACATGATGCCCCAAAACCCCTTAAATGCCGGTTCCATGATTGCTCCTGGCCAGATTGATCCATTCCGTTTCGGCAAAAGCGGTCAATGGATGCTTGAAAAACGGGCTTAATGAATTGACATGACGATACTGAGGGCCTTCCGAAGCGGTCCTGCCTGCGGATTCAGCCTTGCCCGGCCTTGTCCCGAAGGGTATATCCGCGGCGTCCGGGCTGACTTCGACGTTGTCGAGGCCGTCCGAGCGGGCCGGCAGGCGGTGAAGCCCCTGCCGTCATTGGAGGATCAGCCCGCTTCTGGCCTTACGCGCGTAAATTTACTCGTTCCGGCTCCGGATTTCATCACCGTTTCGATCGCGCAGGCATGCTGCCGGCCCGCTCCGCAATGATTTGCGTGGCGGTCGTCAAGGGTTGCGGACCTTTGGCCCTGAGCGATGGAAGCGTTCGTCAACCCGAACGGCCGGCAAGATCCCGCATGTGGAGAACAAATGGCTTCGACTGCTTCTTCTTATAATCCGACCCGCGAAGATTTCGCCGCGATGCTCGATGAGTCATTCGCGGGCGGCAACCTCCAGGAAAGCTCTGTCATCAAGGGCAAGGTTGTTGCGATCGAGAAAGACATGGCCGTCATCGACGTCGGCCTGAAGACCGAGGGCCGCGTCGCGTTGCGCGAATTCGCAGGTCCTGGCCGTGAGAGCCAGCTGAAGGTCGGCGACGAAGTCGAGGTGTTCCTCGACCGTATCGAAAACGCGCTTGGCGAAGCCGTGCTCTCGCGCGACAAGGCGCGCCGCGAGGAAAGCTGGGGCAAGCTCGAGAAGGCCTTCAACAATAACGAGAAGGTGCACGGCGTCATCTTCAACCAGGTCAAGGGCGGCTTTACCGTCGATCTGGATGGCGCGGTCGCCTTCCTGCCGCGTTCGCAGGTGGACATCCGTCCGATCCGCGACGTCGGTCCGCTGATGAACAACTCGCAGCCGTTCCAGATTCTCAAGATGGATCGCCGTCGCGGCAACATCGTGGTGTCGCGCCGCACGGTTCTCGAAGAGACCCGCGCCGAACAGCGTCAGGAACTGGTGCAGAACCTTGAAGAGGGTCAGGTCATTGACGGCGTGGTCAAGAACATCACCGACTACGGTGCGTTCGTCGATCTCGGCGGCATCGACGGCCTGCTGCATGTCACCGACATCGCGTGGCGCCGTGTCAACCATCCGACCGAGGTGCTCACCATCGGCCAGACGGTGAAGGTCAAGATCATCAAGATCAACCACGAGACCCACCGCATCTCGCTCGGCATGAAGCAACTGCTGGACGATCCGTGGCAGGGCATCGAGGCGAAGTATCCGCTGAACTCGAAGTTCACCGGCCGCGTCACCAACATCACCGACTACGGCGCGTTCGTCGAACTGGAGCCGGGCATCGAAGGCCTGATCCACGTCTCGGAAATGTCGTGGACGAAAAAGAACATGCATCCCGGCAAGATCGTCTCGACCTCGCAGGAAGTGGAAGTGCAGGTGCTCGAAGTCGATTCGAGCAAACGCCGCATTTCGCTCGGTCTCAAGCAGACCATGCGCAATCCGTGGGAAGTCTTCGTCGAGAAGTATCCCGTCGGCGCGGTCGTCGAAGGCGAAGTCAAGAACAAGACCGAGTTCGGTCTCTTTTTGGGGCTCGACGGCGAAGTCGACGGCATGGTCCATCTGTCCGACCTCGACTGGAAGCAGCCAGGCGAGCAGGTCATCGACAACTTCAAGAAGGGCGACATGGTCAAGGCCGTGGTGCTCGATGTGGATGTCGAGAAGGAGCGCATCTCGCTCGGCGTCAAGCAGCTCGAAGGCGATCCGTTCGCCGAACCGGGCGACGTCAAGAAGGGTGCTGTCGTGACTTGCGAGATCATCGAGGTGAAGGAAGGCGGCATCGACGTGAAGATCGCCGGCACCGACTTCACCACCTTCATCAAGCGCTCCGAACTGGCCCGCGACCGCAACGACCAGCGTGCTGAACGCTTCGCCGTCGGCGAGAAAGTCGATGCCCGCGTCATTCAGTTCGACAAGAAGGCGCGCAAGGTGCAGGTCTCGATCAAGGCGCTGGAAGTCGCCGAAGAGAAGGAAGCCATCGCCCAGTACGGCTCATCCGATTCGGGTGCGACCCTTGGCGATATTCTCGGCACCGCGCTCAAGCAGCGCACCGACAAGTAACGTCCCGACGGGCCCGGCACGCAGGCCGGGTCGGTAAAATCAGGGGTTCCGGTCATACCGGAGCCCCTTTTTGCTTGGCTGTTTTTCCGAGACCTTGTTTTCTTCAAGATGCATTGCAATTGATTCATCCTGAAAACGGGATATCAACGCCGGTCGGGGACATACGTTCACAGTCTCAGGCTGGCATACCAATCGCTGTCTTCGCGTCGTATCCGCGTTCGCTTTGCCACCATCGGGAGATATTTGATGTCGTTCGAACCGGACGTAATCGTCGATCGCCGCAGGATCCGCCGCAAGCTGACGTTTTGGCGGGTCAGCGCCGTGCTCGCTGTCATCGTCGCCATCGTGGCTGTCGCGCTTGCGGCCACGCCGGCCGGCCGCGACGCCCTGACCGGCAAGGCCGCGGTCGCCCGGATCAAGATCAACGGACTGATCCGCAGCGATCAGGATCGCGTCGCAGCGCTTGAGCGGCTGGAATCGTCGAAGGCTCCGGCGGTGATCGTGCATATCAATTCTCCGGGCGGCACCACGGCGGGCTCCGAGCAACTCCACGATGCGCTGCTCCGCCTGAAAGCCAAGAAACCGGTGGTCGTCGTCATCGAAGGGCTTGCGGCATCCGGCGGCTATATCGCGGCGCTTGCATCGGATCAGATCATCGCGCAGCAAACCTCGCTGGTCGGTTCGATCGGCGTGCTGTTCCAGATTCCGAATTTCTCCGAGCTGCTGAAGACCGTCGGCGTCAAAGTCGAGGAAGTGAAATCTTCGCCGCTGAAGGCTGCGCCGAACGGCTATGAGCCGACCAGTCCCGAGGCGCGTGCCGCGCTCGATGCGCTGGTCAAGGATTCCTATGCTTGGTTTCGCGGTATGGTCAAAAATCGCCGTGCGATGGATGAAGCTCAGGTCGATAAAGTGGCCGATGGGCGGGTGTTTACCGGGCGTCAGGCCATCGAGCTCAAGCTGATCGACCAGATCGGCGACGAGAAAACCGCGATCGCCTGGCTCGTTGCGCAGAAGAAGATCGTTCCGGATACGCCGGTGCGCGATTTCAAGCTCACGCCGAGAATCGGAGACATGACATTCCTGCGCGCGGCCACCTCCGTCGTCCTCGATGCGGTCGGTCTGAGCGCGCTCGCGCGCCAGCTTGAGCAAACCGGCGTCGTCGCCGCGGCGGATCGGCTTGGCCTCGATGGCCTGCTCGCGCTGTGGCAGCCGGCGGCATCGAATTGACACTTCGCCGGGCTCATCAATGCAGCGTTGCTGCGATGCGGACACGGGTGGCATCCGCTTCGATGCGGTCTTGTCACCAGAATTAGCACTGCTACAGGACGATTTATCGGCTTGACAGCTTGCGATATTTTCACGGAAATGGAAGGCGTTAGGCCCGGACTTCATCCTCGATGATCAAATCAGAACTCGTTCAGTGCATTTCCGAGCATAACCCGCACCTTTACCAGCGGGACGTCGAGAACATCGTCAATGCGATTCTCGACGAGATTGTCGCAGCGCTGGCGCGGGGCGACCGTGTCGAACTGCGCGGCTTCGGCGCGTTTTCCGTGAAGCACCGCCCGGCCCGTTCAGGCCGCAATCCTCGCACCGGCGCCCATGTGCCTGTCGAGCAGAAGAGCGTACCGTTCTTCAAGACCGGTAAGGAAATGCGCGAACGGCTCAATCGCGAAGACGGCGGCGGCAGCGGCGCGGCCACATGATCACGACTTGAGATGAGCCGTTTGCCGTCCTGTCGGCGGCCCGCTTCAGGTTTGTAGCTCTTGCCGTAGTCACGTTTGCCGCCATGGAGAGGTCATGCTCCGCAAGATCGTCAATGCATTGATCCTGCTGCCGCTCGGCCTGATCTTCATCGTCTTTGCAGTCGCTAACCGGCACCGCGTGACGGTCTCGTTCGACCCCTTCAATTCGAGCGATCCCGCAATTGGTCTTTCTCTACCGCTGTTTGTCGTCATCGTACTGATGGCGATGCTGGGCGTCATCGCTGGCGGGGTCGCGACCTGGTTCGGCCAGCGCCGCTGGCGGACTGCCGCGCGCCGCCACGAGGCCGACGCGCACGAGGTCCGCATGCAACTGGCGAGCCTGCAGCAGCGCGTCGCGGCCGATGCCCGAAATGCGGCGGCGCAGGGCCCTGCCGGGCTCATTCCTGGCCCCGGAACGGGGCCGTTCGTGCGAGACAAGCAGGGCGCGGCGTTGTAGAACCCGGCCATCACTCCAGAGCATTGTCCGGCCAGGTGGGCTTCGGTTAGCCGCAGGAAAATGCTCTCAATAATGACTTGCGCGTATTCTTGTCGCAAAACCGGTGCCCACTTTTGCGGAATGCGCGCGTGCCGGGATGCCAGCGGGATCATGTCCCTGATCGTTAAAATTTGCGGTTTGTCGACGAGCGAAACGCTGGATGCGGCGCTCGACGCCGGCACCGACATGGTGGGTTTCGTGTTTTTCGAAGCCTCGCCGCGTCATGTCGATCTCGGCGTCGCTCGCGATCTCGGCCGACAGGTCAAAGGCAGGGCGCAAAAAGTTGCCCTGACGGTCGATGCCGACGATGCGCGGCTTGCCAGTATCGTCGACGCGCTGAAGCCGGACCTGCTTCAGCTTCATGGCAGCGAGAGCGTCGCGCGAGTCCGCGACATCAAGCAGACATTCGGCGTGCCGGTCATGAAGGTCATTGCGGTCGCGACCGCGGCTGACCTCGCGGTCTTGCCGGGCTATGCGGCGGTGAGCGACCGTATCCTGTTCGATGCCCGTGCGCCAAAGGATGCGACCCGGCCCGGAGGCCTCGGAGTGCCTTTCGACTGGCATGTGCTGGACCAGCTCGATCTGCAGCTACCCTTCATGGTTTCGGGCGGGTTGACGCCCGCGAACGTTGCAGAGGCCATTCACATCACCCGCGCACCGGGCGTCGATGTGTCGTCAGGCGTTGAAACCGCGCCGGGCATCAAGAATGTCGACTTGATCCGCGCGTTCATCGATGCTGCGCGATCCACCGACAGCGAACCCGCGCGGGTTACCGCGATTGGGCGCTAAGTGAAGCCGCCAAGACAGAGATCGAGAGAAAGACAGTGATGAGTTCGCCGCTTCCCAATTCCTTCCGCTCCGGCCCCGACGAACGCGGGCATTTCGGCACCTTCGGCGGACGCTTCGTCGCCGAGACGCTGATGCCGCTGATCCTCGATCTCGAGGCGGCTTACAAGGCGGCGAAGGCCGATCCGTCGTTCGCGGCGGAGATGAAGGGCTACCTGCGGGATTACGTCGGCCGGCCGTCGCCGCTTTATTTCGCAGAGCGTCTCACCGAGCATCTCGGCGGCGCGAAAATCTACTTCAAGCGCGAGGAGCTGAATCACACCGGCTCGCACAAGGTCAACAACGTGCTCGGCCAGATCATGGTCGCGCGCCGGATGGGCAAGAAGCGCATCATTGCCGAGACCGGCGCTGGCCAGCATGGCGTCGCGACGGCGACCCTGTGCGCACGTTTCGGCCTCGAATGCATCGTCTACATGGGCGCGGTCGATGTGGCGCGGCAGCAGCCGAACGTCATCCGCATGGAGATGCTGGGTGCCAAGGTCGTTCCCGTGCAGTCCGGCTCGCGCACGCTGAAGGATGCGATGAACGACGCGCTGCGCGACTGGGTGACCAACGTCGAGAACACGTTCTATTGCATCGGCACCATCGCAGGCCCGCATCCTTATCCCGCGATGGTGCGCGATTTCCAGTCGATCATCGGCGAGGAAACCCGCGTCCAGATGCAGGAGGCCGAGGGCCGTTTGCCGGATTCGCTGTTCGCCTGCATCGGCGGCGGCTCCAACGCCATGGGTCTGTTTCATCCCTTTCTCGACGATCCGTCGGTCGAAATCTTCGGCGTCGAGGCGGCAGGCCATGGCCTGACGCAACTCCATGCCGCATCGATCGCCGGCGGCCGCGCTGGCGTGCTGCACGGCAACCGGACCTATCTGCTGATGGACCATGACGGCCAAATCCAGGACGCGCACTCGATCTCCGCGGGCCTCGATTATCCCGGCATCGGTCCCGAACATGCCTGGCTGCACGAGACCGGGCGCGTGACGTATCTCTCGGCGACCGATGACGAGGCGCTGGAGGCATTCCAGCTGCTGTCGCGGCTGGAAGGCATCATTCCTGCGCTGGAAACCGCGCATGCGATCGCCAAGGTGATGCAGCTCGCGCCGAAGCGCCCGCGCGATCATTTGATGGTGGTGAATCTGTCCGGCCGCGGCGACAAGGACATTCCGCAGGTCGGAGATATTCTGAAAGGCAGACAGAAGTGACCACGCGCATCGACACCCGTTTCGCTGAATTGAAGAAACAGGGCCGCTCGGCCTTCGTCACGTTCATCATGGCGGGCGATCCGGATCTTGCGACCTCGCTCGAAATCATCAAGACACTTCCGCACGCTGGTGCGGACATTATCGAGATCGGAATGCCGTTCACCGACCCGATGGCCGATGGCCCATCGATTCAGGCGGCAGGTTTGCGCGCGCTGAAAGCCGGCACGACGCTGAAGAAGACGCTCGATCTGGTGCGCGCCTTTCGCAAAGATGATACGGCGACGCCGCTGGTGCTGATGGGCTACTACAATCCGATCTTCATCTATGGCGTTGACGCCTTTTTGGCCGACGCGAAGTCGGCAGGCGTCGATGGATTGATCATCGTCGATCTGCCACCTGAGGAAGACGACGAATTGTGTCTCCCTGCGATGCGCGCCGGACTGAATTTCATCCGGCTCGCGACGCCGACGACCGACGATAAACGCCTTCCTGCTGTGCTCGCGAATACCTCCGGCTTCGTCTATTACGTCTCGATCACCGGCATCACCGGCGCCGCCAGCGCAGATAGCTCGAAAGTCGCGGCCGCTGTCGCGCGAATCAAGAGGCATACCAAGCTGCCGGTTTGCGTCGGCTTCGGAATCCGCACGCCGGATCAGGCGCGCGCGACTGCATCCGCCGCGAATGGCGCGGTGGTGGGCACGGCGCTGGTCGATGTGCTACGCGACAGCCTCGATGCGGAGGGCCGCGCTACCAGCGGGACCGTTAACGCGGTTGCGGACATGGTGCGATCCCTCGCGCAGGGCGTGCGGGCTGCGCCGCAGGCGGCGGAATAGGTTATTTTGGCTGAAGGATTCGCTATCTGCGGGTTGTCGGGCAGACGAGCCGCGTCCATATAGAGTCCATATAAGCGCCTGAATGAGATGATCTCGTAGCCCGGATGCAGCGAAGCGAAATCCGGGGAGGCATCCCGGATTGCGCGCGGTTCGCGCTCCATCCGGGCTACCATCTGGAGCTATCGATGAACTGGATCACCAACGTCGTCCGGCCGAAGATTCGCAGCATCCTTCGCCGCGAAACGCCGGAGAATCTCTGGATCAAGTGTCCGGATTCCGGCCAGCTCGTGTTCTACAAAGATGTCGAGAACAATCAGTTCGTCATTCCCGGCTCGAACTATCACATGCGCATGGGCGCAGCCGCGCGTCTGAAATCGGTGTTCGACAATGAGACCTGGTACGATATCGCGCTGCCCGAGGTCGCGGCCGATCCGCTGAAATTCCGTGACGAGCGGAAGTATGCGGACCGCATCAAGGATGCGCGCACCAAGACCGGCATGAACGACGCCATCAAGGTAGGTTACGGCAAGCTCGATGGCCTCGGCGTTGTCATCGCCGTGCAGGATTTCGATTTCATGGGTGGCTCGCTCGGCATGGCGGCGGGCGAGGCCGTCGTGAAAGGTCTTGAGCTTGCCGTCGAGAAGAAGTCGCCTTTCATCATGTTCGCGGCATCCGGCGGCGCCCGTATGCAGGAGGGCATTCTGTCGCTGATGCAGATGCCGCGCACGACGGTCGGCATTCAGATGCTGCGCGAAGCCAAATTGCCCTACATCGTGGTGTTGACCAACCCGACCACGGGCGGCGTCACTGCGTCCTATGCGATGCTGGGCGATGTACAGATCGCAGAACCCGGCGCTTTGATCGGCTTCGCTGGCGCGCGCGTTATCGAACAAACCATTCGCGAGAAATTGCCGGAAGGCTTCCAGCGTGCCGAATATCTCAAGGCGCACGGCATGGTCGATATGGTCGTGCATCGCCATGAGTTGCGTCCGACGCTCGCGCGTCTCTGCCGAGTGCTGACCAAGGCTCCCGCCGCTCCATCGACATCGATGCCGAAGCCGATCATTCCGGATGCTCCTGCCTTGGACGCGATACCGGCTGCGCCGTCCGCGTGAGCCAGCCTGCGGCCAAGCCTTCCTCGCACAAGCCTTCGCCTCCACTCGGCGACATTCTCGCACGGCTGACTGCGCTGCATCCCAAGCGCATCGATCTGACGCTCGACCGGATGTGGCGCATTCTCGATCGTCTCGATCATCCCGAGCGCAAGCTGCCGCCGGTGATTCATGTCGCCGGCACCAACGGCAAGGGTTCGACGGTCGCTTATTTGCGTGCGATTCTCGAGGCCGCCGGTTTGCGAGTCCATGTCTATACGTCGCCGCATCTCGTGCGTATCAACGAGCGCTTTCGCCTCGCGGGGACGCTGGTGACCGACGACGATCTTCGTGCAGCGTTGGCGCATTGCGAGATTGCGAACGAGGGCGCGCCGATCACCGTGTTCGAGATGGAAACCGCCGCGGCATTCTCAATGTTCTCACAGCATGCGGCGGATATCGTGCTACTGGAGGTCGGCCTCGGCGGTCGTCTCGATGCGACCAACGTGATCGACAAGCCGCTCGCCTCTGTCATCACGCCGATCGGAATCGATCATCGCGAATTCCTTGGGCATACGCTGACGCAGATCGCAACCGAGAAAGCTGGCATCATCAAGAAAAGCGTGCCGGTGGTCTATGCCGAGCAGCCGCCCGAAGTCACTGCCGTGATCGAGCAGCAAGCCGGCCGCCTACACGCTCCGCTTCATGGCTGCGGCCAGAGCTGGCACGTCAATGTCGAGCGCGGCCGTCTGGTGTATCAGGACGATCGAGGACTTCTCGACCTCTCCGCGCCGCGTCTGTTCGGCCGGCATCAGTTCGACAATGCGGGCCTTGCCATCGCAACGCTGCGTGCGACCGATGCGTTTCCGATCGATGCGAAAGCGTTCGAAGCCGGTATCCTGGATGCGCAATGGCCCGCACGTATGCAACGCCTGCCCTTGGGGCCGCTGGTTGCGTCGGGGCCAGCCGACAGCGAGGTCTGGCTCGATGGCGGTCACAATGTCGATGGTGGCCGCGTCATTGCCGCCGCTCTCGGCGATCTCGAGGAGCGCGTATCCCGGCCGCTGGTGGTGGTCGTCGGCATGATGGGCAACAAGGATGCGGCTGGCTTCCTTGCAAACTTCGCGGGCCAGACACGGCACATTATCGCAGTACCAATTCCGGATCAGGACAATGCGATGCCGCCGGCGGCGCTTGCTGATGCAGCGCGCACGCTCGGCATGAGGGTGGAAATCGCCGACAGCGTCGAAGCCGCGCTGCGCTCGTTGGCTCAGCTGGCTTACGAGACGCCGCCGCGCATCCTCATCACCGGCTCACTCTATCTGGCCGGCTCGGTACTGGCCGCGAACGGTTCGCTGCCGCAATAATTCTTGCCGAAAATAAAAACGGCCGGCGAATGCGCCGGCCGTTTGCACTGAGAATGATGGAGCGATCAGACCGCCGCAGTGATCCACTGTTGCAGCTTCTGCTTCGGTGCGGCGCCGACCTGTCGCGAGGCCATCTCGCCGCCCTTGAAGATCAGCAATGTCGGGATCGACATCACGCCGTACTTCGATGCGGTTTTCGGATTCTCGTCGATGTTGAGCTTGACGATCTTGACCTTGTCGCCCATCGCGCCGGCGATCTCGTCGAGTGCGGGAGCGATCATACGGCACGGGCCGCACCACTCCGCCCAGAAGTCGACAACCACGGGGCCGGTCGCCTTCAAGACGTCTGTTTCAAAACTCGCATCCGATACCTTGCCGACGGTGGCGCTCATGACGATTCCTCGTGACTGAAAATCCGGGGGTCAAGAATCGCCCCCTGTGAAGACTGGATCGAACGTATGAACGCTCCGTTGCCGGGTCAAGCGGGCTGTCACAAAGAGATGATGGCCGTCAGCGCATCGTCGAGTATCGGGGCCGGAATCTCCATGATTTCCGGCGTTTCCGTCCACAAAAGCACAGCCCGGACCGCTCTGCCGGGGTGAATCAGAGCCAGCACCTCCCGGTAAAGCGCAAGCTGGAGGATATAGCCGGGCGGCACATCGGCGATCGCTGACGGCGGCGCGGCATTGGTCTTGTAGTCCACGATCCAGATGTGGTCGGGCGCGATCAGCAGGCGATCGATCTGGCCGGATACCAGCATCTCGGTTCGATCCGCCCGTCGCAATTTTCCGACAATCGGTACTTCGGCGCGGCTGCCTGCCGCGAACAAATGGGCGAAGCGCGCATCTTCCATCAGCGCCAGAACCTGCTCTGACAGAGTTGCCCGCTCGGCCTCGGTCCAGTCATCGCCGGTATTGCGCACGAGGTAGCGCTGCGCAGCCTGCTTGCGCCGGTCCGCAGCAATATCGGGCAGCGATTGCAGCAGGCGATGCACAAGGTTGCCGCGCTGGATCGCGCGGCGGCGCGATGCGTGTGTGGCTGCGCTCGCCGGAGGTCGGTGGCGGTCGCCGGAATCCGACGGACGCAGCACGTTTTGCGGTTGAGGCAATCTCGGGGCAGGCGCAAACAGCCATGGCGGGATTGCTGCGGCCGTTCTCGGTGCCGTGATCGGCGAAAAAATGGCCTCTTCGACGGCGTCATCCGGCTTGCTGAAGCGCAATCCGGGTCCGCCTTGCGCTTCGGTCAGCAGGGTCTCCTGCAAACCGGACCGTCGCAGCCCGTCCCGAACGAGCGCATACCATGACGACGGCAAAATATCCTTCCGGTTGCCCGGCTGGCAGCCGCCGATGATCAGGCGATCGGCCGCGCGCGTCATCGCCACATACAGCAGCCGGCGATATTCGTCGTCAGTGTCGCGCTGCATCTCTGTGCGCGCTGTTGCGGCCACGGCTGGATCATCGGCCTTGCGCCCCGCCCACACCGTGAGCGACGGCGCATCGGACGCCTGATTGCCGGCGGCCCAATGGATCAGATGCAAACGCTGGGTCTCGACCGGCGTCGCCGTGGTGTCGGCGAGAAACACGACCGGCGCTTCCAGGCCCTTTGCGCCGTGCACGGTCATGACGCGAACTTCGTTGCGTGTAATTTCCATGTCGCGCTTGATGTCGGTGTCGGAGGCGCGTAGCCAGGCGAGAAATCCCTGCAGGCTCGCCGTGTCGCGCCGTTCGAAGCTCATTGCAAGTTCGAGAAACTCGTCGATTGCATCGTTGGCTTCAGTGCCCAGCCGTTGAAGTATCCGTTTGCGCCCGCCATCCGCGCCCAGCAGCCATGCATAGAATGCGAAAGGCTGTTCGTTGCGCGCCTTTGTCTCGGCTTCGCTCAATCGTGTCCACGCGGCGCGCAGCGTTTCATGATCGGCGGAATGCGCGCGCAGGGCGTCCCGCAGGGTCCCCTTGCGGTCGTGGGCCAGCGCGAAGAGCTGGTCTTCGTCGAGGCCGAACAGCGGACTCTTCAGCGCGACGGCGAGCGCCAGATCGTCCTGCGGCAGTAACAGCGCGTCGCCTAGCGCGAGCATGTCGATGATCGCGATATGCTCCGTGAGTTTCAACCGGTCCGCGCCGGCAACCGGAATTCCGGCATGCTTCAGCGCCTTGATGATCGCATCGAACGCCTTGCCCCGGCGGCGCACCAGCACCAGCACATCGCCAAAGGTCAGCGGCCGGCGCTGACCTGCGCTGCCGGTCAGTTCGCCGCGCCCGATCAGGGACGCGATCTCTCGCTGGACGCGATCGGCGAGCTTCGCTTCAGGGCTGATCGACGACACCGCATCGAGCGGCGCTTGCCAGCCTTCCGGCGGCTTGCGCGCGGGCGGCGGCTCCAGATCCCACAAATCGACCGTGCACGGAGCCGCGTCGGACAGCGCTTCATGCAAGGGGCGGCCGTTCTCCGCCGGGTGGATGCTTTCATACTTGTCCGGTTCGTGGAAAACCGCATCGACGGTGTTGAGAATACCCGCGCCCGACCGGAACGACATGTTCAGCCGCACCGTCTCGAACGGCAATCGCGCCTCACGGAATGCAGATGCGAGCTGCCTTCGCCGCCGATCGAATTCAGCCGGGATCGCGCCCTGAAAAGAAAAGATCGATTGCTTCTCGTCGCCCACCGCGAACACGGTGCGCGTGACGTCGCGCGCCCCGCCGCCTGCCGTGAACTCGCCGATCAACTTCCCGACGATGTCCCATTGCTGCGGACTGGTGTCCTGCGCCTCGTCGATCAGAACGTGATCTATGCCGCGATCGAGCTTGTAGTGCACCCAGCCGGCGGAGGTCCGGCCGAGCAATGCCAGCGTCTTTTCGATCAGGTCGTCATAGTCCAGCGCGCTACGCAATTGCTTCTCGCGCGCGTAATTGCCGGCGACGGCTTCGGCAATCACCAGCAGCGCCTGCGTGCGGTCGCGCGTGACTGCGGCGCGGCGTTTGTCGAGCAGGATCGCCAGTCGATGCTTTTCGGCCTCAAACCGCGTAGCGACTTCCGGAAAAGGCCCAGATATTGCGTTGGTCACAAAACGAGCCTTGAAGGTCTGATCCGTCGTCTTGAGAAAGAGACCAAAATACGAATCCACCTGTGCAGTGCCGGTCTGATGCGCAGCCTCTCGAAGTTTCGCTGCCTGGTCCTTGTCGGTTGAACTGCCGCCGTCCAGCACATCCACGATCGCCGGCCACGCGCTACGCGGCAGATGCGGTCCATCGACGATCTCGCGTTCGACCGCGGCGAGACTGTCATTTGCGTCAAGCCCGAGGGCGCGTGTCAGTTCGCCGATCGCGGCCGGTACGCCGCCCGACCGTGCGATCCACGCCAGCAGCTTGTCGCGGCTCAGCACGGCTTCGTTGACAACATCGCGAAACGTCACGTCGGCGGCGCTCGCCATCGCGATGCGAAGCGCGTGCCCGGCATCGCCGTCGGGCTGGCGGGCGGCATCGAGCAGCACCTGCAGCCGCGCCCGCTCCATCATCTCGGTCTGGTCGCGATCGTCGAGCACCGTGAAGCGCGCCGGCACGTTGGCTTCGAACGGAAATTGCTGTAGCAGCCGCGTACAGAGCGCGTGGATCGTCTGCACCTTCAGCCCGCCCGGTGTCTCGAGTGCATTGGCAAACAGCTTGCGGGCTTGCCCGAGCATACGGGCATCGGGCCGCGCAATCCCGGTTCCGCGCAGCGCCGCGTCGAGCATCGCATCGTCGAGATTGGTCCATTCGCCGAGTTTGGCAAACACCCGCTGCGACATGTTGGCGGCGGCCGCCTTGGTGAAGGTGATGCAGAGAATTTTTGCCGGCGGCACACCCGCCAGCAGCAGGCGGACCACACGCTGCACCAGCACATGAGTTTTGCCCGAGCCGGCGTTGGCCGAAACGAACACCGAGGCCGCCGGATCCGACGAGCGAATCTGCGCATCGATGGCGGCTTGCGGAATATGCGTGCGGGGACCGCTCATTCCTCGTCCTCGCCGATGATGGTCCATTCGCGGATCCGCGCGAGATCGTCGTAAGGGCCGTACCGGTTGGCCCACATCGGCATGCTCAGCGAGACATAGGCCTGAGTCTCGTCATCGAAGCGCGCGATCAGGGTGCGCAAATGACGATACGCCTCATCGGCCCCGTCGTCCGGCGAGATGCCGGCGTCGGAGCGGTCGCGTTTCAAAGGCAGGTCCTGATGCTCGCCAGGCGGATTGTTGCCGCTCAGGCGGACATAGGCGAGTTCGCTGACGGAGCTTCCAGTGGCAATTCCCGGAAAGCCGCCCTGGCGCAGGATGGCAGCTTCCAGCGTAAGCTGCGGCGAGACGCCGGCGCGAACCTGAAGGTCGGTCGGCGGCTTGCCGGTTTTATAGTCGAAGATCGCAAACGTTCCGTCATGCCGCCGCTCGATGCGATCGGCGCGGCCCGATAACGTGAAAGTGCGCTCGCCGGCGGCAATCTGAATCTCGCCGCGCGTTTCAGCGTCGATTGCCGCGACGTTGAGACGCCGGTCCCGCTCCCAGTTCGCGAACCAGCCGGTGATGCGCAGGAAGCGCGGCCACCACAGCGCGCGCGCCTCAGGCCGGTCCATCAGCGGTGCGAAATGAATGTGCCCGATGTCGCGCAAGACCTGCTCGACATTGTCCGGCAGCGCCGCCGGATACTGAATGCCGAACTCACCGAGCACCTGATGGATCGCCGAGCCGCGGTCTGCGGCCGATGGTGGCATGTCGACGGGATCGAGCGGTTGCAGCCTCAGAATACGCTTTGCATAGATCGTATAGGGATCGCGCAGCCAGTCCTCGATCTCGGTGACGGACATGCGCATCGGCCGCGCCGCTCGCGGCGGTCTCGGCTGCGGCTGCGGACAGGGCTGCGGCGGCTGAACCGGGCGATCCAGCGCTTCGGCATACTGGAAGTACTTCAGCCCGGCGTCCTTGGCGGCTTGCCAACGTTCTGCGCCCGCCACCGCTTCAAGCCGGTGCAGGAATCGCGATGCGACCGCAGGCGAGCCGCCAACTTTTGCCGCATGTGTGAGAATAACATCCGGCGAGCCGAGCAATTGCGCGAAGTCATGTGCCGCGAGACCGATGCGCCGCTCGGGCAGGTCGAGGCCGAGCTGCTGGCGCATCGGACGGCTGAGCCATGGATCGTTGCGCGGCGCCGGTGGCCACACGTTCTCGACCAGTCCGCCCAGAATGACACGGTCGCTTTGCGTGAGACGGGCTTCGAGCGGGCCATAAATGCGTAACGGCGCATCGGGGCGCAAGCGCTGGCGAACAATCCGGTCGGCGAATGCTGTCTGAAACAGGTTCGGATAATCGCCGAGCGATGTCGCCAGCGCGTCAGCGGCAGCCTCGCCCGCCGCCTCGGAAAAATCCGCCAGTGCACTCTCGAGCGCTTCGCCGTCCGTGCCTTGATAGGCCGCGATGCTGCCGTCGGCGTCTCGCGAAAATGCGTCAATCACGCTCCGATGGCACGCGACCAGCGCGGCAAAGTCATGAAGTTTGTTCTGTGATATCGCCTCGAGCGGCTTCAGCGCGTCCTGCAACGCCGCAATCAAAGTCTGTGCGGCATCGAGGTCGGCTTCGGCGATCCGAGCGCCGGCTTCCGATCCGTGGATCAGCGATTGCTTGCCCTGCTTCAGTTTCTTGAGTTCGTCGCGAAAAATCCGGAAGTCATGAGCCAGCCCCGTACTTCCTGCAGCCGGCCGCGGGCCGCGCAGCACCGCCATCTCCAGCGTCTCGATCGCTCGCCGCCAGCTTCCGGCGGTTTTGCCGAGACGGAACAGAGGATGCTTGAGCAGCGCCAGCAGCACGGGCGGAGCCAGTTGTTCGGAGGCAGCTTCCGCAACGAGGCGTGCGAACAGACCCGCCGACGTATCCATCAGCGAATCGCCGCCGGAATCGTCGAACGCGAGATTCCATCGGTCGAGCGCCGCCATCACCCGCCGCGCCAGCGCGCGGTCCGGGGTTACCAGCGCCGCGGAGCGGCTCTCGGCGACAGCTTCGCGCATGGCGACGGCAATCGCCAGCGCTTCCATCTCGGAGTTCGGCGCTTCAGCGATGGCGAGCGACTGCAGACCTTGCGAGATGTGTCGGGCGATATCGGGCTCCGCGAGCCGCCGATGCCATTGCGCCGTTGCTTCGGACGGGCGCATCGCTTCCGATATCAGCACGTCGCGGCCGTGTGGCGGGGAAATGCCGAGCGGGATCACATCCTGACGCAGAATTCTGAAACGGGCCAATAGGGCGTGGAGCGCGAACTGCGGATGGCTCGATGCGGGCGCGATGTCAGCCCCGTCGTCACCGCCAATCATGCGCCATGCATCGTCCTCGAGGTGAATGTCGAGGCCGGGCAATACCACAGCGCCATTCGGCAGTTCGGCGATGGCTTTTAGAAACCGCGCGGTCGCGGGCATCGAGCCGGTCGAGCCCGCCGCGATCACAGGCCCTGCGGTGTGCGTCTTCAGTCGCTCCGCTTCTGCCGCGATCAGGCGGTCACGCCGGTCGGCGCTCTCGATCTTGCCGAGTCTGGTCAGAACCTCGGGCCAGTACTGACGCGCGATATCGATGAACTGGAGCGTCAGCTGCCAGTACTCGTCGTATTCGCTCGGCACCAGGCTTTCGAGATTGGTCCAGTCGACGCCACGGGTGGCCATGTCGTCCATCAGTCGCGCCAGATCGTCGGCGAGCGCCAGAATCTGGGCTGGCCCTCCGGCGACAAGCGGGGCCTCGCCCGCGCGCAAAGGCAATCGTGCAGCCCATGCAGCAACCAGTTTCGCCAGCAGCAGACGGCGCTCCATGCCGCCCAGCGCCGCCGGCAGATCCAGCGCCGCTTCGCTGCCGGGTATGGGCGATGCCGCTTCGGCGAACGCAACTTCGTCCTCGTCGATGTCGTTGAGGACGACGAGGCGCGGCAGCACCGCAGCCTGTACATTCAGAACGTCGAGAAAAACGCTACGCGCCATCCGGGCCGCACGCTGCGTCGGCAGATAGATTGTTGCATCCGCCAATCGCTGGGGATCGGTGCGCGCACTAAAGCCATCGACCAGCACGCCATCGGCCAGCGCCGCGATGACGGTCGAGAGAAACGGCGATGAGGCGGGAACGTTAAAGACGCGCATGAACGGCCTGATTCGAGATCAAGACGCATCATGTCATGGGTGAATGGAGACCGGGAATAGCCAGAACTTGATTGTTGAGGCGTCAGGCGACGCTGGCCAGAAATGCCCGTTCCGCCGCGTGAACCGCATCGGGCGTGCCGACATGCATCCAGGTGCCGTCAAGCCGCAGCCCAAACAGCCGTTCCTGCTCGTTGGCGCGATCGAAGCTCCTGGTCAGCGAGAATTCGCCTCTCGGTGAGCCGGCAAAGATCGCGGGCGACATGATGGCGGCGCCTGCATAGACGAACGGCACCACCTGATATTCCTTGCGGCGGCGTAATGCGCCATCGGGCAGCATCGCGTAATCGCCGTTTCCGAAATAGCCGATGCTGCCTGCGGTCGGTGACATCAACAGCAGAATGTCCATCTTCGCCGGGTCGAATGCGGCCGCGAGCCGGCCGAGGTTCGATTGCACGCCGTCGATCCACATGGTGTCGGCGTTGATGTGGTAAAATGGATTGTCGCCGAGTTGCGGCAGCGCCTTCACCACCGCGCCGCCGGTTCCAAGGATCGTATCGCGTTCATCCGAAATGACGATCCGCGGCGACTTGCGGCCTGCGACATGGGAGATGATCTGGTCGGGCAGGTAATGCACGTTGACCACGGCGGTCTCGACGCCGATGGCGGACAGTTTGTCGAGCGCGTGATCGAGCAGGGTCTTGCCGGCCACGGAGACCAGCGGCTTCGGCATGGTGTTGGTCAATGGCCGCATCCGGACACCGAGGCCGGCGGCAAGAACCATGGCAGTGGTCGGGCGTGTGGGCATGAAATTCGTCGGAGCCTGTAATCTCAATCTAGCGCAAGTCTTTGCGGCGTGTCCTTGCGAATCAGTTCGTCAAAGCCCCGCGGGCGGCTCGCTCTAGGGGCTAAAGATGACAGCGATGCGACGGACAAGGCACGGTGACCTTCGTGTCGTCAGGCGTCTGCAGCCTGCCGGCGGGACGACTTCTTTTTCTTGTCGATCTGTTTCAGGAAATTCACGCCGATCTGCTCGCCGTTGACCCACGACAGTTCGCAGCGGCGATAGGCCAAGCCTGTGGACGACAGTAGCAGGAAAAATTCCTTGAGATGCAGGCCTTCAACAGACCCCTGGACAGTGAGTTTGGCGCCGGTCTCGGAGACGTCTTCCATGGTGCAGTTGCGCCGCCACGTCCCGTCGATACCCATCATCTGCGCAGTATAGCCGCGCTCGAAGGTCACGCGCTCGCCGGTTCGCCGTTCGGATGATGCCATAGTCTGAGCTCCAGACACCGAGTGTCACCCTTCAGATTAGGGCAGCCGTGGCTAACAATTCGTAAAAAGCCCTGCCGTATCTCGCTGCACCAGCCTGTTTTGCCTTGGCGGACGTGCGTCAGGCTGGCGGCGCGGGTGCCGGGACGTTGGTTTCGTACCAGCTCCGCAGCGATGCGAGATAGGGATGTGCCAGCGAGCGGCTCAGATACCGCCAGACCCTCGGCTGGTGCGCGAGATACTGCGGTTTGCCGTCACGGCGATTGAGCCGCGCGAATGTTCCGAGCAGCCGCGTGTTGCGCTGCGCCGACATCACCGCATAGGTCTCGGCAAAGGCTGCCGCATCGAACGCCGGATCGGCCGTCTTCCGCGCACGCACATAGCGCGTCAGCATGGCAAGCTCGATATCTTCCGGAACATCGACGCGGGCATCTTGCAGAAGCGAGACCAGATCGTAGGCCGCGGGGCCCAGCACCGCGTCCTGAAAATCGAGAATGCCGATCTTCCTGGTGTCCTCGCGATGCTCCAGCCAGATCAGATTGGGCGAGTGGAAATCGCGCAGCACCCAGGTTCGGGGCGCGTCCGCGGCCTTGTCCAGAATCTTGCGCCACATGATGACGAAGTCGGCTCGCAGGTTGTCGTTTGGCGTCACCCCGCGATCGGGCAGATACCACTCCAGCATCAATCCGATTTCGATCAGCAGCGCGTCGGTGTCGAACACCGGCACCCGATAGTCGATCTGCGGCGCGATCGGGAGAATCTCCGGCAGCGGTTCGCCGTGCAGCTCTGCCAGCATGTCGGTCGCCACCTGATAGCGCTCAGCGATCGGTGCCGGAGGCGCGCCTTCGACGAACAACGCGGCGCCGAAGTCCTCGGTGATCAGAAATCCGCTATCGAGGTCGGCGTGATGGATCGCAGGCGCCGAGAAGCCGCGGTCGCGCAAACCGCCCGCCAGTGCAACGAACGGTTTGACATCTTCGGCCAGATGCACGGCGGCGCTGTAGGATTTGCCGTCGTAGGTTGCGGGACCGTCGGGCCGCCTTGGAGCATTCATCAGGATGGTCGAGACGTTGCCGCGATACAGCCGCGCATAGGATCGCGTCGAGGCGTCGCCCGGCATGCGTTCGCGCCGCGCATCGCCATAGCCCGCTAGGTCGAGAAGCTCCCGCAGCGCCTTGAGGCGCGAGACCTTTGCGGCGGCGTTGCCGTAACCGGTGATCTCGGCGACGCGGGCGCTGGAGCCGAGCGCGGGCCGGGGGCTGAATGCGATATCGATCCGGCTTTGGGGCAACGCTCCCGGCGCGCGTTCCGGCCATTCGATCAGCGCCATGGCTCCTTGCGGGATAGGCGCCAGTCCGATCTCCTCGAGTTCGCCCGGATCGTTGATGCGGTAGAGGTCCGCGTGCAGCACCGAAAGCGGCCCCAGTTCGTATTCCTGGATCAGCGTGAAGGTCGGGCTTGGCACTTCAAGGTCGGGATCGCTCGCCATATAGCGGAGCATCGCGCGCGCGGCGGCCGTTTTGCCGGCACCGAGATCGCCGGACAGTGTGATGACGTCGCCGGTGCCGGTGAGCAGCGCGAGATCGGCCATCAGTTGGGCCGTTGCGGTCTCGTTGGCGAGCGCCACGGAGAATGAAACGGGAGGATTGGCAGGCTCTGTCATTCGGCTGCGTTGCGATGGGCGGCCTGATCGAGCGGGAAATCGCAGCTCACCGTGGTGCCTTTACCGACGGTGGAGTCGACCCGCACCTTGCCGCCGTGCAACTCCACGAAGGATCTGACCAGCGACAGGCCAAGTCCCGCGCCGCGATGCTTCGAGCCGTTGGCATGGGTGGCGAACCAGTCGAATACCTTGTCCTTGACGTCCGGTGCGATGCCAGGCCCCGAATCCGTGACGCTGAACGTGATGTGGTGATCGTTGCGGGCGGCACGAATCGAGATCGCGCTGTCCTGCGGCGAGAAGCCGACGGCGTTGGCGAGCAGGTTATACAGCACCTGCACGACACGCCGTTCGTCGGCGATAAATTCTCCGAGCGAGGAATCAATATCGATCTCGAGCGTGATGTGATCGCGCGCAAGACGATCCTGAATGCCCTCGGCGGCGGAATTGATCGCGGAGCGTATATCGACCTGGCTGAGGTCGAGCGTCATCGCGCCGGCGTCGATGGTCGCGAGATCGAGGATGTTGTTGATGATCGCCAGCAGTGCGTTGGTCGAGGTGGTGATGTAGCTGAGATACTCGCCTTGCTTTTCGGTCAGCGGCCCGGTCGACGGATCGCTGAGGAAGTGAGCGAAGCCGATGATCGTGGTCAGCGGCGAGCGCAGTTCGTAAGAGACGTGGTGGACGAAGTCGACCTTCATCTGGTCGGCGGTCTCCAGCGCTTCGTTGCGCTCGCGCAATGCGCGTTCGACATTCACCGTGTCGGTGATGTCCTGGAACGTAAGCATGGTTGCGCCGTCGGGCAGCGGCATGGTGGTGCAGTCCAGCACGCTGCCATCCTTACGCTCGAGTCTGAGCGGAACCGGTGAGCGGTTCTCGATGCTGGTTACTGCATTGCGCAGCGGCTGCCAGACGGCCGCATCGTCGAACAGGGGCCTGCACCAGCCTTCGACCATGTCGATATGCGGCTGCTGTTGCAGTGCTTCGGTGGAGAGCTTCCACATTTTGGCGAAAGCCGGATTGAACAGTTGGGCGCGGCCGTTGCTGCCGAACACGGCGACCGCTTCGACAAGATTATCGATCGATTCCTGCTGAACGCGAATCAGCTTGTCGAAGCGCCGCGCCAGATCGAGACTTTCGGTGACGTCGTCGAACAGGTAGGTGACGCCGCCCTCCGGATTGGGTGTGGTGACGATGCTGATGGCGCGGCCATCCGGCAGATACCAGGTGTCCTTGGCCGGCTCGACCGCGCGGTAAGCCTCGTGCAGCTTGGCTTTCCAGCCGCGAAAATCCTGTTGTTCGGGAATTTTGCGGGCCGCGCGCAGGCGATCAAGCACGCTCGAATCGTCGGGAAACGTATCGAGGAACGCGCGATCGAGATCCCACAGCCTGCGGTAGGAGTCGTTGTAGAATGCGAGCCGCCGCTGACCGTCGAATACCGCGACACCGGACGAGAGTTGGTCCAGCGTGCGGCGGTGCGCCTCCGCCATTTGCACAAGCGCCGCTTTCAACGCCGCAGCTTCGGTGACGTCGATGGCAACGCCGGCGCTGCCTTGCGGCACGCGCATCGCGCGGACGTCGAACATCCGACGTTCGCCCCGGATCGCGACCGGCAGCCGGGCACCGAACACGCCATTGGTCGCGAGCGCGTGCGCCAGGGCTTCGCGGTCAGCGCTGTCGAGCAGTTCGAGATTGCGGCTGACAGCATCGTTGGGTGAACTGGCCTCGGTTGCTTCCGCATAGGCTGCATTGGCGAAGCCGAGCCGGCCGCCGGTGTCGCGGGTCCAGACCGGTGCGGGCACGGCGGCGGCGAAGGTGCGCAGGATTTCCGTCTCCGCTAGCAGGGCCTTGTGTTTCTGCAACAGTTCGGCGTGGTCGCGCCGGACGCCGCTGAGCTCTCGGATTCTCACGATAGCCTGCCCGCCGATGGCGCGGCCGATCGCTTCGATCGTGCGGCCGATCGAGGTGGTCAGGTGCAGCGTGAAACTTTCACCGTCGTTGCGTAGAGATTCGATGGCGCGGTCGATCTGAAGCGCGGGCTCGGGATGGAGCCAGGTTCCGAATGCCAGAATGCGCTGATGTGAATCGGCGGCGTGATGCGGTAGCAACAGGGACAGATCGCCGCTGATCTGCGGGCGCTCCTCGCCGGCCGGCCACGCGATCAACACCTGCGGCTCGGCGAACAGCAAGGCTCGAAACCGGTCGGTTTCGACTTGCAGCGCCTGATTGCGCAGCCGCAGGCGCATGTCGTTGTCGGCGGCGCGAACCCGGGTGCGGATCAGAAGGATCGTCGCGAAGACGGTAAAGCCGAGTACAGCCGCCGCCGTGGTCAGCGCCGCCAGTTCCTGCCGGTCGAGATTGAGCAGATGGAGAAGCGACCCGCCAATCCATGATGCATCGGCCGCGTGGGCAGACGATACGGTCGTGGAGATCGCCGTCAACGGAATCGCAATGGTTGCCACACCGATGCGGCAGCGGCGCGCGAGCGCAGTGCACGACAACAAGGTCCGACGCATGGCCGCAATCACGCCTGACATGGATGCCCCAACTGCCGCGCGCTGCGATCTCCGGCCGATGCGGGCGACCGGAGGCCGCGGTCTGGCCTTTATGCGTGTCGCGCCCGCGCGCTCACGCTCCGCGCGACGGCCGCATCGCCGCGCGAATCATTCGACAATAACCCCGAGCGGAGTCAGGCCGTAAGAGTCCAGATCGTGAACGCGAAAAGGTTAGGTCAAATTGCACAAAACAAGCCGCCTGTCAGCGGCCAGTGGAGCCGAATCCGCCGCCTCCGCGGACGGTTTCCGACAGTGCAGCGACCGCTTTGAGCGGGGCTTGGCTGACCGGGGCAATCACCATCTGGGCGATGCGCTCGCCGCGCCGGATCGTGAAGTCCGCGTCCCCATGATTGATCAGCAGAACTCCGATCTCGCCGCGGTAGTCCGCATCAATGGTTCCCGGTGCGTTGAGCACGGTGACGCCGTGTTTGGCGGCAAGGCCCGAACGGGGACGCACCTGCGCCTCGTATCCCGCCGGCAATGCAATCATCAGCCCCGTCGGCACTACGGCGCGCTTCCCGGCTGCCAGAAGCAGCGGCTCGTTCTCGTGAACCGCCGCCAGCAGGTCCATCCCGGCTGCCAGCGCGCTTTGGTAAGCAGGCAGCGGCAGCCCCTCGCCATGGGACAATCGCTGAACCTCGATGACGGGTGGCATGCTCATGCGGTCTCCGCGCCAGAGATGTTCCTGGCAATGCGATCGACCAGCGCCGATGCCACACCGTCCTTTGGCATTACAGGCCAGGATTCGATCTGTGTCTCGCCACCGCTTTTGCCTTTCATCAGCAGATGAACCGTGTTGCGGTCGCCGCCCATCACGCCGCCGGACGGCGACACGTCGTTGGCGACAATCCAGTCGCAGCCCTTGCGCAGCAGCTTGGACATCGCGTTGTCGATCAGGTGTTCGGTCTCCGCAGCGAATCCGATCACCAGCGGCGGCCGCTTTTGTTTCAGCTTGGATATGGTCGCCAGAATGTCCGGGTTCTCGACCAGTTGCAGCGGCGGCAGGCCCGACGATGTTTTTTTGATTTTCTGATCGCCTTCACGCGCCACGCGCCAGTCGGCGACGGCGGCTGCGAAGATCGCGATATCGGCCGGCAGCGCGTCCTCAACCTGTTTGAGCATGTCGCGGGCGACTTCGACGCGGATGACGCGAACGCCCGGCGGGTCGCTCAGGCCAACGGGCCCGGAGATCAATGTCACGTCTGCGCCTGCGGCAGCCGCAGACGCCGCAATCGCGAAGCCTTGCTTGCCCGACGAGCGGTTGGCGATGTAGCGCACCGGATCAATCGGCTCGTGCGTGGGACCGGCCGTAATCAGGATGCGTTTGCCGGCAAGCGGTCCTGTCGGCGCGGGTCGCAGAACCTGCATCGCGGCGTCCGCAATCTCGATCGGCTCGGCCATGCGGCCGATACCTGCTTCGTTGGCCTCGGCCATCTCTCCGGCGTTCGGGCCGATCACGAGAATTCCGTCGCTTTTCAGCCGTGCCAGATTGCGGCGCGTCGCGGGATTATTCCACATCAGCGGGTTCATCGCCGGCGCCAGCAGCACGGGACGATTGGTGGCGAGCAGGATCGCGGTTGCCAGATCGTCCGCGTGGCCGTGGGCCATCTTCGCCATCAGATCGGCGGTCGCGGGCGCCACCACGATCATGTCGCAGTCGCGGGCGAGGCGAATGTGGCCGGCGTCAAACTCGCTCTGCGGATCGAACAAGTCTGTGTAGACGCGCTCATGCGCCAGCGCGCTCGCGCTGAGCGGAGTGACGAATTGCTGGGCCGCGCGCGTCAGCACGCAGCGGACGTGAGCATCGCGTTCCTTGAGCCGGCGGATAAGGTCGAGCGCCTTGTAGGCCGCGATGCCGCCGCCAATGATCAGCGTGATTTTGCGTTCCCTCTCCGCGCGGGCGGGGAGAGGGTTGGGGTGAGGGGCTTGTGCGAATTGCCCGTTACCTGGCTCACCATCGCGCGTTGAAGACGCGCGTGAATCTGCTTTCGGCTCGCCGACCTCTCCCCGCATGCGGGCAGAGGTCGAGGAGTTCGCCGCTTCGCGCAGGATGGTTCGCACCTCGTCCTCGACCGAACGGCCATGCCGTGCAGCCCGCAACCGGAGTTGCGCTTTCAGGTTATCATCGAGTCTGCGGACAGTGATGCTGGCCATGCGCGATCTTTCAGGATGCGCCGGCAGGTTATCAAATGATTGCGGTGCAATCAATAATCTGATTGCAGTGATATCACTGTCGAATTGACCACAGAATCCCGAGGAATGACAAGGCGATAACCCAGAGCGCCACTGTACTCCAGCGGTTGTGGCGTGCCTCGGCGCGGCCGATCGCCTCAACGGTTTCGGGCGCCAGGATCAGGCCATTGCGGGTCGCGGCGTCGAATTGCTCGAGCACGGCGACGGAGCGGGCCGCGATCGCCGGCATCCCCGACATGATTCGCCCAAGCTCGCCCGCCCCGCTGACGGCGCCTGCGATCCGCCCAACCGGGCCGAGGTTGCGCTCGATCCATTCGCGAACCACCGGCTCGGCCGTGGTCCAGATATCGAATTTGGAATCGAAGCTGCGCGCCACGCCTTCGACCACGACCATTGTCTTCTGCAGCAGGATCAGCTCGGGGCGCGTGCGCATATCGAACAATCCGGTGACCTCCAGCAGCAGGGTCAGCAGCCGCGCCATCGAGATTTCCTCGGCGGTGCGATTGTGGATCGGCTCGCCGATCGCACGGATGGCCTGTGCGAAATTCTCGATCGAGTGATGCGCCGGAACGTAACCCGCCTCGAAATGCACCTCGGCCACGCGCTGATAATCGCGGGTGATGAATCCGAGCAGGATTTCGGCGAGGAATCGCCGCTCCTTCATGCCGAGCCGGCCCATGATGCCGAAATCGACGGCGACGAGGCGGCCCTCCTTGTCGACGAACAGATTGCCGGGATGCATGTCGGCGTGGAAAAAGCCGTCGCGGAGTGCGTGACGCAGAAAACTCTGGATCACCTTGCGTCCGAGACCCGGCAGATCGACTTGCGCGGCTTCAAGACCGGCGTGATCGTTCAGCGCGATGCCGTCGATCCATTCCATCGTCAGCACCGAATGGCTGGTGCGATCCCAATCGACCTGCGGTGTGCGGAAATCCGGATCGTTGCGCGTATTCTCGGCCAACTCCGACATGGCGGCCGCTTCCAGCCGCAAGTCCATTTCCATCGCGACGGAGCGGGCCAGTGTGTCGAAGACCTCGACCATGCGCAGCCGCCGCGCTTCGGCGGAATGTTCCTCTGCCTTGCGGGCAACGAATGTGAATGACCGCAGGTCGCGCCGGAATCGTGCGGCGATATGCGGCCGCAACACCTTCACGGCGACGGGGCGGCGAACGCCGTCCCGTTCGATTTCGGCGCGGTGGACCTGTGCGATCGACGCCGCGGCGACAGAAGGGCCGAAGCTCGCAAAGGCCTGCGCGAGAGGACGTTCCAGCGACGTGGCAACGATAGCCTCGGCCTCGGCTTGCGGAAATGCGGGCATGCGATCCTGCAGGCTCTCAAGGTCGCGGGCGATCGCGACGCCGACCACATCGGGCCGTGTGGCAAGAAACTGTCCCAGTTTAACGTAGGTCGGTCCGAGCCGGGTGAGCGCGCGCGACAGACGCGCGCCTGACTTGGCGCCGGGGCGTTCGATCAATCGCGCCATCCGCAGTGCAAGCTGCGCAGGCGGCGGCAACGGCGTCGGGTCGACGAGGCCAAACACGCCTTCGCGTGCGAACACGAAGCCGGCTCGCGCCAGGCGAACGATATGAGTAAACGCGGAGATCACAAACGCCAGCCCGAATGCAGCGCGACGATGCCGCCGGACATCGGCTGCCATGTCACCCGCGCGAATCCGGCGGCTCGGATCATGCCGGCGAACGCCGGCGGGCGCGGAAATGTCCGGATCGATTCGACGAGGTATTGATAGGACTCGGCATCGCCCGTCACGGCGCGGCCGAGCGGCGGGATCACCTTGAACGAGAAGAAGTCGTAGATCCGGTCGAGGCCCGGCACATCGACGCTGGAAAACTCAAGACAGAGAAAACGCCCGCCGGGCCTCAACACCCGATAAGCCTCCGCCAGCGCAAGCTCGATGCGGGGCACGTTGCGAATGCCGAATGCGATGGTGTAGCCGTCGAAGTTGCGATCTGGAAACGTCAGCGCTTCCGCATTGCCTTCGGCGAAAGTCACGCGGCCGTCGAGCTGCCGCTCGATGGCCCGTTCGCGGCCGACCGCGAGCATGTCCGGATTGATATCGCAGACGGTGGCCTGAAAGCCGTGACCCGAGGCTTCGGCCGCGCGGAACGAGATATCGCCGGTGCCGCCGGCCACATCGAGCAGCTTGAAGGGCGTGTCGGAGCGCGGCGGATTGAGCGCCGTGACCATGGCGTCCTTCCAGGCGCGGTGCACTCCTGCCGACATCAGGTCGTTCATCAGGTCATAACGCCGCGCCACGCTCTTGAACACGTCGTTCACGAGCGTCTGCTTGTCCTCCAGGCTGACATCCCGGAAGCCGAAATGCGTTGTTTCCTCAGGCTGTTCCATCACTTGAACCTTCCGCAGACCGACCATAGCCTGCCGCGCCGCCGGGCGCTACAAGCGGGGCCGGGGCGGGGCTATTGGCGTTCCTGTTCCGCGCGGCGGTGGTTAACAGGGCGGGCGCAGCAGCACGGGACGGGATGCGATGACCAGCTTCACGACGATTGTGCCGATCCTGCGGATATTCGATCCGGCGAAGATGCGCGAATTCTACGTCGATTATCTCGGCTTCAAAATCGACTGGGAGCACCGGTTCGCGGCGGACTTGCCGCTTTACCTCCAGGTCTCGCTCGGCGATATCCGGTTGCATCTCAGCGAACATCACGGCGACTGTTCGCCGGGTGCGAAAATCATGATCCACATGATCGGGCTTCGCGATTACCACGCGGTGATCGATCAAAAATACCGGTTCGCTCGTCCGGGCCTCGTCGATGAGCCGTGGGGCGCGACCACCATGACGATATGGGATCCGTTCCATAACCGGCTGATGTTCACCGAATACAACGACGAGATCGTCACCACCTGATGCAACATGCCTGAGTTACCCGAGGTCGAAACCGTCCGCCGCGGCTTGCAGCCGGTGATGGACGGCGTGCGCATTGTCCGCGTCGAGACACGGCGCAAGGACCTGCGGTTTCCGTTCCAGGTCGATTTCGTCAAGCGTCTCGAAGGCCAGATTGTCGTCGGCGTCGGCCGCCGCGCGAAGTATCTGATGGCCGATCTGGAATCCGGCGATGTGTTGCTGATGCATCTGGGAATGTCCGGCTCGTTTCGCATCGTCGAGCCGTCGGGCGAAACCGTACCCGGAGAGTTTCATTATCCGCGTAACGAGAATCGCGCGCACGATCATGTGGTGTTCTGGATGGAGACGGGCACCGCGGTCGTGTTCAACGATCCGCGGCGCTTCGGCTACATGAAGATCATTCCGCGCAGCAAGATCGAGAGCGATCCCTTGTTGAAGGGTCTGGGTCCGGAGCCGCTCGGCAATGCATTCGACGCGGCGATGCTGGCCGAGGCGTGCGCCGGCAAGAAGACCAGCCTGAAAGCCGCCCTGCTCGATCAGCGTGTCGTCGCTGGCCTCGGCAACATCTACGTCTGCGAGGCGCTGTATCGCTCCCATCTGTCGCCGAAACGCATGGCGTCAATCCTCGCGGCGCGAAACGGCGCTGCAACCGAACCGGCGAAGCTGCTGGTGAAAAATATCCACGCCGTGCTGAACGAAGCCATTGAAGCCGGCGGTTCGTCGCTGCGCGATCATCGCCGCACCGATGGGGAGCTCGGCTATTTCCAGCATTCGTTTCGCGTCTACGATCGCGAGAACGAGAAGTGCCTGACGCCAAAATGCAAGGGCATCGTCAAGCGCTTTACCCAGAATGGCCGTTCGACGTTCTGGTGCGCGGTTTGCCAGAGGTAATTCTGCATCGTCATTGCGAGGCATAGCCGTTCGAAGAACGGCGTCGCTTCGCTTGCCTATGGCGACGAAGCAATCGCCCCACCCTAACCCTCCCCCGCTTGCGGGGGAGGGAAGCTGGATTGCTTCGCTTCGTTCGCAATAACGATCGCTATTTCCTGACGCAGATCACCCGCACCACGGAGGATTTCGCGTCAGGATTTCCGGCGGTGGCCGTCACGCTATTCTTGCCGAGAAAGTCGCGAACCGCATTCGCGGGTACCACAACGCCCGTCGCGGCCGCCGCGGGTGTCGCGCCCGAAGCAACGACCGCGGGTTTCAACTGCGCCATACCGGCGAACTTGCCGTCGGAATCCACGGTCGCCGCACCCGAAAACCCGGCCGCCGGTGGCGGTGACAGCGCAGCGTCGCTGACGCCGGAGGCGACATTTGAGGTCATGCTGGTTACCGCCGAGCCGCCGCCCTGCGATTGCGGATCGGCGATGCCGTAAATCGTAACGCTTTGCTTCGTTGCGCCAGTGTTGCCGATTGCAAGCGGCTTCAATCCAGGGACGCCATAGATGCGCAGCAGCGCGAGATCGCGGTCCTTGTCCTCAGCGATCCTGTCGGCATTACCGAAGGGCGGGATCGCAACAATCTGGCAGCCATCGATCGCCTGACGGTCGGTGACGATGAAACCGTCGCTACTGACGACGATGCCCGTGGCGTATTCGACTTTCTTGCGCACCGGGGCAACGGCTTGAGCGGTTGCCGCGCCGGGAAATGCCGCAAACGCGCTCGACATCGCGATCACCACCGGCGCCATGGTGCCCTCTGTGGCCTGATCGTAGAGGATCGTCAGCACGCGCACTTCGTCGCCGCTGATCTGGCCGCGCAGATAAAATTTCTTTAAACCCTGCAAACCGGACAGCACGAAGAAATCCGGACGCACCGCGCTGTAGTCGATCTTGCGGCCGGCCGGCTCTTTCTTCTCGCGCTCGGCTGCTGCGGCGATCGTTGCGCCTGCTTCCTTCCGGCGTGCGAGCTGCACCTGCACGGTGCCTTGCGGCGCGGACCAGCGGGTGCCGTTCGCGTCGCTGGTTTGCTGGGTAAGCAGCTTTGCAGGGATGCCGACCCGCGCGCCCGTGACCATGTCGGTCACGACCTTCCAGCCGACGTTGTCCTGCGCCTTCTTTGCGGCCGATGCGAGCGCCGCGCGCTCCTGCGGATTGAGCACGCCGGTTTCCTTGGCGCCCTGATCTTTCTGGAACGCCTTGATCGAGGCCAGCATGCGATCGTTGACCTCGCCATTGATCACGCCGTTGTAGAATCCGGTCCATGCGAGGTCGGACTGAATGCCGAGCCGCTCGGGTTGCTGCAATGCGCGTGCAGTATCGGCGGCGGTCTGCTTGGCCGGGCTGACGGGAGCGGTGGTCGCCGGCTTCGGCTTGACCGGCGCTGCCGGCGTCTGGGCCACAGCGGTGGTGACCGAAGTGGCTATGATGAGGGCGGTCATCAGCGATTTCATGGATCTTCCCGGCACTGGCGCGCTCGATATCAAACCATAAATGATCTGTCTGGCACAGAACCTTGGCGGTTCAACGGCGCTGCGATGCGGAGACGCTTGACCGGGGAGGCGCTTCACGCGAAATGAGCCATGATCCTGATGCACATGATCCGCACGTCCGCGAAAGAATCCGCATGCTGAGCGCCGACGAACTGGAGCGTTACGCGCGGCATATCGTGATGCGCGATATCGGCGGACAGGGTCAGGCGGCGCTGAAGGCTGCGACAGTGCTGGTGATCGGCGCGGGCGGCCTCGGCGCGCCGGCGCTGATGTATCTGGCGGCCGCAGGTGTCGGCACCATCGGCGTGGTGGACGACGACACGGTGTCGCTCTCCAATTTGCAGCGGCAGGTGATTCATACGACGCCCGATGTGGGGCACCCCAAGGTCGAGAGCGCGGCTGCGAGAATGAGAGCGCTCAATCCGCATGTCGCGCTGCAGCCGCATCCGGTGCGTATCACAGTTGCCAATGCCATGGAGCTGATCGGCGGTTACGATATCGTCATCGACGGTTCGGATAATTTTTCGACGCGCTATCTGGTGTCGGATGCGTGTTATCTCGCCCGCAAGCCATTGGTCACAGCCTCGCTCGGTGTGTTCGACGGCGCGATCACCACGATCCGCGCGCACGAAAAGAACGCCGCGGGTGAACTCAATCCCACGTATCGCTGCCTGTTTCCGGAACCGCCGCCGCCCGGCACGGTGCCGAGCTGCGAAGAGGCGGGCATTCTCGGCGCGCTGGCCGGCGTGCTCGGGTCGATGACGGCGCTGGAAGCGATCCGCGAAATCGTCGGCTTCGGCGAGGGGCTGGTCGGACGCCTCGTGATGATCGATGCGCGATCGATGCGCTTCGAGACGCTGCGCTACGCGCGCGATCCGGCCAATCCCCTGAATGGCGACAGTCCCACGATCAGGGACCTGAGTGGGCATAAGTAATTTTCGTCATTCCGGGGCGCGCGCCACATACTCAACGTCGTCCCCGCGAAGGCGGGGACCCATAACCACAGCGCGCATTAGAGGTTCGGCGAACGAGTTGCAGAGCCATTTCCGTCATTCGCTACATGACTGCTGCGGCGTATGGGTCCCCGCCTTCGCGGGGACAACAGAGGAGAGCGGCGGCCGCTGAAAATGTAGGAGCATTTAAAACCCGCACACCTTCGCGTGCTTCTCCTCCGACCAATCCGCCAGCGTCACGAGCTTGAGCGCCGCCCGAATTGGTCTCGTCTTGCCGCCGTCTTTCGACAGCGTACCCTTGCCGGTGAGAAAGTTGATATCGCAGGTGCCTTCGCCGAAATCGCGTGTCTCCCAGGCATACGTGTAGCCGCCGACAAGGAACGCGCCGTTGCGGTGTACGATGATCAGCGTTGTCGATGTGTCGTTGCTGCATCCGCCGCAGCCATACATGATGATGAGCGATCCGTGTTTCGTCGCCTCGAAGGTGTGCACGAGACCGGCCGTGAGTGATGCCTTGAGAATGTCCGGCTTGCGCGACGGATCGAGCAGGCCGTCACCAGTGCCGAGAAAGATATGGAGATCGGCGGTGCCGCCCTCGGCATCGATCAGCAACGCGCGGTCCGGTTTGCCGTCGCGGTCGATGTCGAGCGTGATATCGCGTGGCAGGTTGCGCCATGTCACGTTGTCTGCGGCGTGGGCGGAGAGCGACGTCGCTGCGAGAGTTGCAGCGCAGAGCAAGGCAGCGCGCAGGAATGCTTTGGCCATCGGCAGCGTCCGATATCCGTGATCCGGAATATCTCTTAGACGTCGCGATCGGCGGTTGCGTTCAACTCACAGCATGCTGGGCAGCACGCGGTCCGGCGGTTTGTGGCCGTCGAGGAAGGTGCGGATGTTGATGATGACCTTCTCGCCCATGTCGATGCGGCCTTCGATGGTGGCCGATCCCATGTGCGGCAGCAAAGCCACTTTGCCGGCCTTGGCGAGCCGCACCAGCTTCGGGTTGACCGCCGGCTCGTGCTCGTAGACGTCGAGCGCCGCGCCGCCGATGTCGCCGGCTTCGAGCAGCTTGATCAGCGCGTCCTCGTCGATCACCTCGCCGCGCGCGGTGTTGACGATATAGGCGTCCTTGCGAATGAGCTTGAGCCGCCGCGCCGAGAGCAGATGGAATGTGCCGGGGGTGTGCGGACAATTCACCGAAATGATGTCCATCCGAGCCATCATCTGATCGAGGCTGTCCCAGTACGTCGCGCCCAGTTCCTCGGCGATCTGCGGGGCGACCTGGCGGCGATTATGATAATGAATCTGCAGGCCGAAGGCGCGGGCGCGCCGCGCGACCGCCTGGCCGATGCGCCCCATGCCGATGATGCCGAGCCGTTTGCCGCCGATGCGGTGGCCGAGCATCCAGGTCGGCGACCAGCCCGGCCATTCGCCGCCACTGGTGAGGATCGATGCCCCCTCGAACATTCGGCGCGGCACCGCCAGAATCAGCGCCATCGTCATGTCGGCGGTGTCTTCGGTCAGAACCTTCGGCGTGTTGGTCACCGTGATGCCGCGCTCCTGCGCGGCGGCAACGTCGATGTTGTCGACGCCATTGCCGAAATTGGCGATCAGCTTCAGCTTGCAGTCCGGCTGGTCGAGGACGGCCTTGGTGATGTGGTCGGTGACGGTCGGCACCAGCACATCGGCGGTGCGCACGGCCTCGGCGAGGCGGTCCGGCGTCATCGGGCTGTCGTCGAGGTTGAGCCTGGCATCGAACAGCTCGCGCATGCGCGTCTCGACGCTGTCCGGCAGCTTGCGGGTCACGACGACCAGAGGTTTTTTCCGAACCGACATATGTGTCTTTCAGGCCGCGTTCCCTTGAGGCCGTTTCCTTGCGGCGAAGTGTCTTTTATCTGGCCGTTCAATCCTCATTAACCGGGGTCGCCGACACTGCGGTTTCCATGCCGGTGCGCAAGGATTTCGGGCTCTTTTTCTCGCTGTTTGACTTCGGTCCTTCCTAGCAGAAGGCCGGGCCAAGACAAGAACCCAGAGCCGAGCCAGGAGCACTGCAACATGGCGAGCCAAATGGGGTGACCGGAACAGGATGTGTCCGGTGGAAAATCCCGGCAAGGGACAAGGCAGGGACGACGGGGAATGAAAGTATCGTGTGCGTTGGTGTGGGCGGCAGCAATCTGGGCCGTCTCTGCGACATCAGGATTTGCCGCAAAGGAAACACCGGTCACCACCAGCGGCTTGCCGATTCCGCGGTACGTCAGCCTCAAATCCGATCATGTCAATGTGCGCGCCGGCCCCACCCGCGAGAACGAGCTGAGCTGGATTTTCACCCGCTCGGGCCTGCCGGTCGAGATTACCGCGGAATTCGAGAACTGGCGCCGCATCCGCGATTCCGAAGGCGCGGAAGGCTGGGTCTATCACTCGCTGCTGTCAGGCCGCCGCACTGCGGTCGTCACCATGAAAGACAAGGACGCGCTCGCCCCGATCTACGACCGGGCGGATGCGACGGGCAATGTCGCCGCGCGGCTGCAGGCCGGCGTGGTGGCGCAGGTGAAGCGCTGTCTGAACGGCTGGTGCCGCGTCATCGGCACGGGCTTCGACGGCTGGATCGAGCAGCAGCGGCTGTGGGGCGTCTACGCCGACGAGAAGCTGGATTGAACCGTCGTCCCTGCGAAAGCAGGGACCCATACATCGTGGTAGATGTTTTCCGGATGCCATCAACGGCTCCACGACTTCTTCAGTCAATCCCAAGGCGTTCAGAGGCTATGGGTCCCTGCTTTCGCAGGGACGACCTTCGAAATTTTGTGATGCACCGAGCAACAGCAAACAAAAAAAGCCGCAGTCACCTGCGGCTTTTTTTAGGGCGAATGTGAAATCGTTCAGCGCTTCTTGCGCAGGCGCACAACCATGTCGATGCGGCTGATCTCATAGCCTTCCGGCACCTCGGGCATCGTCTGCAGTACGAGCGGATCGTCGATATCGACGAGTTCGTGGCTGCCCTCGAGATAATAGTGATGATGCGACGTCACGTTGGTATCGAAGTAGGTCTTGGTGCCGTCGACGCTGACCTGGCGCAAGAGGCCGGCTTCGGTGAGCTGGTTGAGCGTGTTGTAGACGGTGGCCAGCGATACCGGCACCTTGGCGTGATTGGCTTCCTCGTAGAGCATTTCCGCGGTCAGATGCCGGTCGCCCTTGCCGAACAGAAGCCAGCCAAGCGCCATGCGCTGACGGGTTGGGCGCAGGCCAACCGATTGCAACATCTCGTTGACGTCATGCCACGGACAGCCGGTCAGCAGCGGCGGACGGCCGAGGTTGATCCCATCGGGGTTCACCGGGTCGGCGTGCAGCACGTCGTCGGAACGGCTTTCGCTGGTTACAGATTCACTCATGCTCGGTTACGGGTTCAAGGCCCGCCCCTTCAATTGATACGCTTCTTGAACCGACTATAGGGAGAAAGCCCTGTAGATGCAAGTATTTCGCAACTAAAGAGGGCCTCCGGCGTAGCTGATATATCTCACAATTTGCGCGGGTAGCGCAGCTTTGCCCGTTCTGGGGCATATGTTACAGAGCCCGCGAACCGGTTCCGGGGGGAGCCGCAAAAAGGGTGGAACGGCATGCTGCAGCGGCAGGACAGTTACGGCTTCGAGGACCTGCTGGCATGCGGCCGCGGAGAGGTTTTCGGGCCGGGTAACGCTCAACTGCCGCTGCCCCCGATGCTGATGTTCGACCGGATCACCGAGATCAGCGAAACCGGCGGTGAATACGGCAGAGGCATCATCCGCGCCGAACTCGATGTGAAGAGTGATCTCTGGTTCTTCGGTTGTCACTTCAAGAACGATCCGGTGATGCCAGGCTGTCTCGGCCTGGACGCGATGTGGCAAATGGTCGGCTTTTATCTGGGCTGGCTTGGCGGCCTCGGACGCGGCCGCGCATTGGGCTTGAGCGAACTCAAGTTCGCCGGCCAGGTTCTGCCGAATGTCACCAAGGTCGTGTACACTATCGACATCAAGCGCGTGATGCGTTCGAAACTCTGGCTCGGCATCGCCGATGGCACGCTGTCGGCCGATGGCGAGATTTTCTATCGCGCCAAAGAATTGAAAGTTGGCCTGCTCCCGCGAGATGCCGCATTGCAGCCGGGAACGTGATGCAGGATTGTTCAGCCCGAGGAATCGCGTTTTGGAACTGCCGGTCATCAAGATTCGGTGTTGAGGCAATCAAGGGCGCGGACTTCCAAGCGCAACAATAGCAAGGGAAGAAACATGAGGCGGGTCGTCGTCACCGGGATGGGTATCGTCTCGTCCATCGGCAACAACACGCAAGAGGTGCTGGCGAGCCTGTTCGAGGCGAAATCAGGCATCACGCGCGCCGAGAAATATGCCGAGCTTGGTTTCCGCTCGCAGGTGCAAGGCCAGCCCACGCTCGATCCGAGTCAGATCGTCGATCGCCGCGCCATGCGCTTTCTCGGTGAAGGCGGCGCGTGGAATCACGTTGCGATGGATCAGGCGATCCTCGATTCGGGTCTCGAGCCGTCTGACGTATCCAACGAACGCACCGGTATCATCATGGGTTCGGGCGGGCCGTCCGCACGTACCATCGTCGAGGCCGCCAACACCACGCTGACCAAGGGGCCGAAGCGCGTCGGCCCGTTCGCCGTCCCCAAGGCGATGTCATCGACCGCATCGGCGACGCTCGCGACATGGTTCAAGATCAAGGGTGTGAACTATTCGATCTCGTCCGCCTGCGCGACATCCAACCATTGCATCGGCAATGCCTACGAGACGATCCAGGTCGGCAAGCAGGACATCATCTTTGCCGGCGGCTGCGAAGATCTCGACTGGACCATGTCGGTGCTGTTCGACGCGATGGGTGCGATGTCGTCGAAATACAATGCGACGCCGCAGACCGCATCGCGGCCTTATGACGTCAATCGCGATGGCTTCGTTATTGCGGGCGGCGCGGGTGTGCTGGTGCTTGAGGAGCTCGAGCATGCCAAGGCGCGAGGCGCGAAGATTTACGGCGAGATCGTCGGCTACGGCGCGACATCGGATGGCCACGACATGGTGGCGCCGTCGGGCGAGGGCGCCGAGCGCTGCATGAAGATGGCGATGGCGACCGTGAAGGGCCCGGTCGACTACATCAATCCGCACGCAACCTCGACGCCGGCGGGCGATCCGCCGGAGATTCAGGCGATCCGCAACGTGTTCGGCACGGGCGACAAGTGCCCGCCGATCTCCGCGACCAAGGCGCTGACCGGACACTCCCTGGGGGCAACGGGCGTGCAGGAAGCGATCTATTCACTGCTGATGATGAAGAACGGGTTCATCTGCGAAAGCGCCAACATCCAGGAGCTCGATCCGGTGTTCGCCGACATGCCGATCGTGCGCAAGCGCATCGACAACGCCAAACTGAATACTGTGCTGTCGAACTCGTTCGGCTTCGGCGGCACCAATGCGACGCTGGTTTTCAAACGGCTGGATGCTTGATTTGTTGTTCCCTCCCCCCTTGCGGGGGAGGTCGATGCGAAGCATCGGGAGGGGGGTGAAGCTCCTGGCTTCGTGACTCGACCAATCGCTTTGAGGCGTACCCCCCTCCCTAACCCTCTCCCGCAAGGGGGAGGGAACAGATGTGCCGAGGGTTGAGAATGCAATCACTGATGCAAGGCAAACGCGGGCTGATCATGGGCGTCGCCAACGATCACTCGATCGCATGGGGGATTGCGAAGACGCTGCACGCACATGGCGCCGAACTCGCCTTCACCTATCAAGGCGAGGCGCTGGGCAAGCGCGTCAAACCGCTGGCCGAGCAGCTCAAGTCCAGTCTGGTCTTGCCGTGCGACGTTGAAGACATTGCCTCGGTCGATGCGACGTTCGCGGCTCTGAAAGCGACATGGGGTTCGCTGGATTTTCTGGTCCATGCCATCGGCTTTTCCGACAAGAACGAATTGAAAGGTCGCTATGCCGACACCACGCGCGCGAATTTCTCGCGCACCATGGTGATCTCGTGCTTCTCGTTCACCGAGGTCACCAAGCGCGCGGCCGAGCTGATGCCGAACGGCGGTTCGATCATCACGCTGACCTTCGGCGGCTCGACGCGGGTCATGCCGAACTATAACGTGATGGGCGTCGCCAAGGCGGCGCTGGAGGCGTCCACGCGCTACCTCGCGGCGGATTACGGCCGCAACGGCATTCGCGTCAACGCCATCTCCGCCGGTCCCGTCCGCACGCTGGCAGGTTCGGGCATCGGCGATGCGCGGGCGATGTTTGCGTTTCAGCAGAAGCACTCGCCGCTCGGGCGCGGCGTGACACTGGATGAACTCGGCGGCAGCGCCTTGTATTTTCTGTCCGACCTGTCCGGCGGCGTCACCGGCGAAGTGCACTACGTCGATTCCGGATACAACGTCATCTCGATGCCGCATCCCGACGCACTCAAGTCCGACGAAAACGCCGGGAAGACCGCGGCGGAGTAGCGGAGCGCGCCGCGACGGCCGGCAGCGGCGTCCTGACGCCAGCGCGAATATGCC
>JAKFVL010000031.1 GCA_021732215.1 Hyphomicrobiales bacterium | reverse complement strand
GAGCAATGCTGCCGCTTTTTCCCCTCCCCCCGCTTGCGGTGGGGTGGGGGTGGGGGTGGGGGGCGAGTTTCTCGGCAGACTCTGGACGAGAGAAGGCAAGCAGCAACGCATGTCGTTGTCGAGGGTGCAAGCTGATGGTCGAACGCAGACCGCTGAGCGGCATCATCGCCTACATCGTCCTCACGCTCGGCGTGCTGATCGTCGCCTTCCCGGTCTATCTGGCGCTGGTTGCATCCACCCACGACGCGGCCACGGTCGTCAGGGGCAACATGCCCCTGCTGCCCGGCGAGCACGCGCTGGAGAACTACTACCGCGCCATCTTCGTCGGCGGCTCGCGCACCAGCCGCGAACCTGTCGGCAACATGCTGATGAACTCCTTTATCGTTGCCATCGGCATCGCGGTCGGCAAGATCGTGATCTCGATCCTGTCGGCCTATGCGATCGTCTACTACCGCTTCCCGTTCCGGAAGACGGCGTTCTGGATCATCTTCATCACGCTGATGCTGCCGGTTGAGGTGCGCATCTATCCGACCTACAAGGTGGTCGCCGATCTGCGGCTGCTCGACACCTACGGCGGATTGATCCTGCCGCTGGTCGCATCGGCCACCGGCACGCTGCTGTTCCGTCAGTTTTTCATGACCATACCGGAAGAGCTGCTCGAGGCATCGCGCATCGACGGCGCCGGGCCGTTTCGATTCTTCAAGGATACGCTGCTGCCGCTGTCGGTAACGACGATGGCGGCATTGTTCGTGATCCAGTTCATCTATGGCTGGAATCAGTATCTGTGGCCGCTGCTGATCACCACGCAGGACTCGATGCAGACCGTAGTGACCGGCATCAAGAAGATGCTGACGACGACCGATGAACTCGCCGAGTGGCAACTCGCGATGGCCACCGCCGTGCTGGCGATGCTGCCTCCGGTCGCCGTCGTCGTCTTCATGCAACGGCTGTTCGTGCGCGGCCTTGTGGAAACGGAGAAGTAGGTATGAGAGATCTTGTTACCTCGCCCCTTGTGGGGGAGGTCGGCGTGAAGCGCCGGGAGGGGGGTGAGCCGCAATCGCTTGCGAACATATCGACCCCCCTCCCCGCCCCTCCCCCACAAGGGGGGAGGGAGCAGACTGCGGCACGTTGCGAGAGGCGAGTTGCAAATGGCTAACGTGTCGCTCCGCAACGTCCGAAAAACCTATCCCGGCGGTGTCGAGGCCATCAAGGGCATCGACTTCGAAATCGGCGACGGCCAGTTCTGCGTACTGGTCGGACCAAGCGGCTGCGGCAAGTCCACATTGCTGCGGATGGTCGCAGGTCTCGAGACCATTACCAGCGGCGAGATCGATATCGGCGGGCGCATCGTCAACGAGATCGAGCCGGCCGACCGCGACATCGCGATGGTGTTCCAGAACTACGCGCTCTATCCGCATATGAGCGTCTACAACAACATGGCTTACGGACTGCGCAACCGCGGCATGGCGAAGCCCGAAATCGAGACGCGGGTGCGCGAGGCGGCGCAGATTCTCGAGATCGGCCATCTGCTGGAGCGCAAACCGAAGCAGCTCTCAGGCGGCCAGCGCCAGCGCGTCGCCATGGGCCGTGCCATCGTGCGCCATCCCAAGGCGTTTCTGTTCGACGAGCCGCTGTCGAATCTCGATGCGAAACTGCGCATCGCCATGCGCGTCGAAATCCGGCGGCTGCAACGCCGCCTCAAGACCACATCGATTTACGTTACCCACGATCAGCTCGAAGCAATGACGCTCGCCGATATTCTGGTGGTGATGAACGGCGGCGTGGTCGAGCAGATCGGCAAGCCGCTCGATATCTACCGCAAGCCGGCGACGACATTCGTCGCCTCGTTCATCGGCGCGCCGCCGATGAACCTGCTGCCGCTCCAGCGCAGCGGCATAATCGGCGGGGCCGGATCGCTGCCGCAAGACACCGTCGTTGGCATCCGCCCGGAAGATCTGGTGGTGATGGCGCATGAGCCCGCGGCCGGTGGCATTGCGCTCGAGCTCACCGTCGATGCGGCAGAACATGTCGGGGCCGAGACCTTCGTCTATGGCAGCATGGAGGGCGGCGGCGACGCCATCGTCCGCGTGCTTGGCGACAGCGCACCGCCGCTCGGCTCGAAAATCCACGCCACCGCGGCGCGCGAAAAGCTGCACTTGTTCGACGGTAACGGCCGCAGGCTTGCCGAAAGTTAATCTCTTGTCAGGGATTGAGGCGGCGAAACCGCCGCTGGGACAGGGCTTTCCGCGCCCTTGAACCGCTGCGCGAACATCGCCATATTTCGATTCGGCGGTTGGTCCAACAACCACCGCTCCGGGTGCCGAAAGGGCCCGAAATCCAAAGTCGCTTCGAGAGGACTTTGTACGTATGAGCCGTGTTCCTTCGTTATCCAGTCCGTTCCTGCTGGGATTCGACGAGATCGAGCGTGTGCTCGACCGCGTCGTCAAAGGCGCCGACGGCTATCCTCCCTACAACATCGAGCGTTGCGAGCGTGGCAACGGCCAGCCCGAAAGGCTGCGCATCACGCTCGCGGTGGCGGGCTTCACCCGCGATCAACTTGATGTGACCATTGAGGAAAATCAGCTCGTCATCCGCGGCCGCCAACAGGACGACAAGTCCCGGCAATACATCCACCGCGGCATCGCCGCGCGCCACTTCCAGCGCACATTCGTGCTGGCGGAGGGGATGCATGTGCTGGGGGCGGATCTGAAGAACGGGCTGTTGTCGATCGACCTGGCCAGGCCGGAGCCTGAAAAGGTCGTTAAGACAATAGCTATCAATGAACACGAATAATAGGAACTCACAGCGGACCTCATGCCGCCGATCTGAAGTTCCTGAACACTTGCTGCATGCTCTCAAGGAATTTCAGATCGATATGCGGCAGGAGAACCGAAAGTTTTCGAGCGCCCTCGTTTCCGAAGTTCGTATCGAGGGCGCTGCTTCCACAGACGAACTTCGGAAACGAAGCACTCGACCGCTTGATAACTGTAAGGAGTCGAGACCATGACTGAAGGTAATGTTCTGAGTAACCCGACCGTCTCGCCGGAGACGCTGGCCACCATGGGCGAAGGCCACATCGCCTACGTGAAGCAGATTCGCTCCGAGGACGTCCCTGGGCTGTTCCCGCAGGCGCCGAAGATCGCGCCGGGCATCAAGCTGTTTGCACTGCATGCGGCCGACGGAACGCCGATCATGCTGACCGACAGCCGCGAGGCTGCGATCGCGAACGCCTGGAGCAACGAGCTCGAGACGCTGAGCGTCCACTGAGCGCGTAAAGGATTCGATCGTTGCGCAGCGAGCGAGCGATGACGCTCATCGCAAGCGTCGTATCTCAGACGTCGCACAATCAACGGCGTCATTGCCGGCCGCTCCGGCAATGACGGACTCTCAGTCTGAGAGATTCGTGATCGTCGAAGCTCGTTGAAGAGCCGCTTCAGGTTGGAAGATTACGCCGCGCTCGCCGGCGGCAGCGCCAGCACCGAATAGATCGCCTGCGCATCGCGCGACGCCCGCAGCTTCTTGGCGACATCCTGATCGCGCAGCAGACGAGCGATCCGCGCGAGCGCTTTCAGATGATCGGCGCCGGCGCCCTCGGGCGCGAGGAGCAAGAACATCAGATCGACAGGCTGCGCATCGAGCGCTTCGAAATCGATCGGACGTTCAAGACGCGAGAAAAGTCCGAACAGCTTGTCGAGCTTCGGCAGCTTGCCGTGCGGAATCGCGACGCCATAGCCCACCGCCGTGGTGCCGAGCTTCTCGCGCTGAAGCAGAACCTCGAAAATGGCCCGGTCGTTCTGGCCGGTAAGCTCGGACGCGCGCGCCGCAATCTCCTGCAACGCCTGCTTCTTGCTCGTGACCTTCAACGCCGGAATAATCGCCTCTGGTGCGACCAGATCGGTAATCATCATGGGTCGTTCCGGAGTTCTGTTGGACCGTGGTGGGTTGGACCGGAAATCAGGTTCAGTATCGGGTTGGCAACGTTACGCTCAAAACAGGTCCGGCGGCGTTAACGGCGCCGGACCATAGGGAGGCACCGGCAGGGCGTCAATGGCGATCCGGCAGGTTGACCACCGGTGGATCGACCCACCCGACGTTCCCGTCCGGCCGCCTGTAAATCACGTTCACCCGGCCGCTGCCGCCATGGCGGAAAACCAGCACGGGCGCGCCGGTCAGGTCCAGTTCCATCACCGCCTCGCTGACCGACAGGAGTTTCAGCGACGTGGTCGCCTCGGCGATAATGACGGGGCTGTAGCCGGCGAGTTCGCCGTCGTGCCCGTCGGACAGCGCCTCGATCACATAGCTCGGAGCGTCGATGCCAGGTTCGTTTGCGCCAGGTGCATCGAACGAGCCGCCATTGAGGCTCGCCATTGCGGCGGCATTCGCAGCCGCCTTGCGTCCCGAGCGGTCCTTGAGCCTGCTCTTGTAACGTCGCAGCCGCTTCTCGATCTGCATCAGCGCCTGATCGGCGCTGGCATAGGCGTCGGCGGCGATCGCATCCGCCTCCAGCGTAATTCCTGAATCCAGATGCAGCGCGCAATCGGTGCGGAAACCGAATCCATCCTTGCTCAGCGTGATGTGGCCGGAGTAGTTGCCGTCGAAATATTTTCTCAGCACCTCATCGGTGCGATCGTTGACGCGATCGCGCAATGCCTCGCCGACACTGATGCTTTTTCCCGAGACCCGAATTGTCATGCGACACCTCGCTCGTCCGTACTGTAGCCAACACCATCGAGATAGGGATCGAGTCCGTCAAGCGGAAGCGGCGTCGCGGGAGCGATCCACTGGAGTCGCTGGAGAAGAAAGTGCATTGCCGATCATACTCTGTTTGTTGCGACGCCGTTGTACCGATGACGGGATACGCATGGCTTCGCGGTATTTGGCGACGGTTCGCCGGGCAATATCAATGCCGGCCTCGTGCAAGCGCTCCACAATCGTATCGTCAGAAAGAATCGCCGACGGACTTTCTGCGTCGATCAGGCTTTTGATGCGGTGCCGCACGGATTCGGCCGAATGCGCGTCACCGCCATCCGCGGACGCGATCGAGGCGGTGAAAAAGTATTTCAATTCAAAAATACCGCGATTGGTCGCCATATATTTGTTGGCTGTGACGCGGGAGACGGTCGATTCGTGCATCTGGATGGCGTCCGCAACGGCCTTGAGATTGAGCGGGCGCAGATGCGCGACACCGTGGGTGAAGAAGCCGTCCTGCTGCCGCACGATCTCGGTTGCAACTTTCAGAATCGTTCGGGCGCGCTGATCGAGTGCGCGCACCAGCCATGTCGCATTTTGCAGACAATCGGTGAAGTAGGTCTTGTCGCCATCCTTGCGAATAGTTTTCGAAAGCTCTGAATAATACACCTGGTTGACCAGCACGCGCGGCAGCGTGTCGCTGTTCAGCTCAACCAGCCATCCGCCATCCGGTCCGGGTCGCACGTAGACGTCAGGCACAACGGTTTGTGCTTTCGACGAACTGAATTTCAACCCCGGCTTCGGATCAAGATGACGAATCTCGCCGATCATATCGGCGATGTCCTCGTCGTCGACGCCGCAAATCTTGCGCAAGGCCGAGATGTCGCGACGGGCCAGCAAATCGAGATGCTCCACCAGCGCCTGCATCGCAGGATCGTAGCGATCGCGCTCCCGCAACTGGATAGCAAGGCATTCGCTCAGGCTGCGTGCGCATACGCCCGGCGGATCGAAGGTTTGCAGCGTCTTCAGGACCAGTTCGACATCGGCAGCCAAAGCTCCGAGCCGCTCGCCGGCCTGCCCGAGATCGGCGGGCAGGTAGCCCGCATCGTCGACGAGATCGATCAGATACTGGCCGATCATGCGCTGCGCAGGCACTGTCAAAGCGACCGCAAGCTGCTCTGCCAGATGACCGGCCAACGTGGTTTCGGCAGCGACGAATGCCTCGAGATTGTAATCGTCGTCGTTCGACGCACCGCCACCCCATTCGGTGTAGGCCGTGGGCGCTGCTTCCTGCGCCGTACGCGCGGCGGCTTCCGCCGGTTCTTCGGAAAAAACGTTATCGAGGCCGGTGTCGAAAGTCTGCTCCATCTCCGCCCGGCTGCCGAGATCGCGGTTGATCCATTCGTCCGGAGCCGCACCGCCCTCAACGCTGTCGCCTGACGGGCCGGTCAGACCCGAATCATGGCTGCCCGAATCAAAACCGCCGGAATCATCTCCGTTGCCGCCGTCATCGGAGCTGCCCTCGCCCGTCGCGGCATACTCCGGGGCGGCACCTGGGTTCCCGGCCGATTCGGCGCCGTCGCTGGCGCGCTCCAGCAACGGATTACGCTCCAGCTCTTCTTCGACAAACGCCACAAGATCGAGATTCGACAGCTGCAGCAGCTTGATCGCCTGCATCAACTGCGGCGTCATCACCAGAGACTGGCTCTGTCGAAACTCTAGGCGTTGCGAAAGTGCCATGAGGGCAAGAATTGTTCCTGAATTTGGTCCAATTCTTGCTTATCCCTTTCCAAGGTCGTTGTACACGCCTTGACGCAGCGCAAAAAAGGGTTACAGGCGAAATTCTTCGCCAAGGTAAAGGCGGCGGACATCGGGATCGTTGACGATCTCGTCCGGGCTGCCTTCGGTCAGGACCTCGCCGGCATAGACGATATAGGCACGATCGGTCAGGCCGAGCGTCTCACGCACATTGTGATCGGTAATCAGCACGCCGATGCCACGATTGGTAAGGTGCCGCACCAGATCCTGGATATCGCCGACCGCGATCGGATCGATGCCGGCAAACGGCTCGTCGAGCAGCATGTAGTTCGGCCGCGTCGCCAGGGCGCGCGCGATTTCAACGCGGCGGCGCTCGCCGCCTGACAGCGCGATCGACGGCGACTTGCGCAGCCGCGCGATATTGAACTCCTCAAGCAACGAATTCAGTTCGGCCTCGCGCTTGCGCTTGTCAGGCTCGACCACTTCGAGCACCGCGCGAATGTTGTCCTCGACATTCAGGCCGCGAAAGATCGAGGCTTCCTGCGGAAGATACCCGATGCCGAGACGTGCGCGCTGATACATCGGCAGGCTGGTGACATCGTGGCCGTCAAGCTCGATACGGCCTCTGTCGGCCTTGATCAGGCCGGTGATCATATAAAACACGGTGGTCTTGCCCGCGCCGTTCGGCCCCAGAATGCCGACCGCCTCGCCGCGGCGAACATAGAGATTGACGCCGCGCACGACCTTGCGCGTACCGAATGTTTTCTCCACGCCATGCACAGCAAGGTAGCCCGCGCGCGGCGGCAGCCGAACCGGCGTCGCTCCTCCGGACAAGACACGCGCGGTGGATGTTTCGTCGCTGCGAACCGCTTCGCGTGCAACCGGTTGCGAGCTGCGGAACGGACTCTTGATCAGATCGCCGATGCGTTCGCTGATCGCGGTGATGTCATTGCGCTGCGGCCGCGCAAAACTTTGCGGGCCGCGCTGCGGACGACGCCGCTGGAATATGCGCAGGAAATCGAACATGAGCGCTTCAATCGGTGCCGTCGGTCGTCCGGGTCATCGCCCAACCATGGAGCTAATCTTGGGGCTATCTTGGGTTATTCCTGCACTGAATCGTGCCCGAATCTCGCGCCCGAATCCCGCAGCGCCGATGCTCACACAGAAAAGATATCGGACGGTGAAGGGTTTGGTTTGAAGCAAGTCCGATGCAGGCATCAAAGGACATAGCGTTTAGGCGCGGGCGCTTCAACCCTTAGCGCTGCTGTCCACCGGACAAGCTATTGAGATCAAGAGGCTTTCTGGCGGTTCCGGGAGCCGTTTCGCGCGGTGTGGACGCATTTGAATTGGCTCCGTTGGCATTTTTGGGTGATCCGATACCGAGCGGCGAGGTCGGGCCACCCCCTCCGGAGCCCGTATTGATCAAGGCGGACACCCCCTTGCCAGGCGCCGACTCCACCCGCGACACGCCTGTCGTCATATCCACGACCAGCTTATCCCCTTTCAGGACGTTTTGCGCCTGGGTCAGGACGACGTTGCCGTTGACCGTCACGAGATTGGATTTAGTGTCGAAAATTCCGGTATCGCCTGTGACAACCTGATCCTTTTGCTCGACGCGAACGCCGCCCTTGGCCTCAAGACGCCGCACCGACGAACTGCCGCCCGGACCGGGCGAAGCAGACTTCATCGCACCCTTGTTCTGCGCGCCACCGGGCTGATCCTGGTCGTAGAAGACCAGCAGCACCTTGCAGTACATCGTGGTGTCGCCCTGAACCACCTTGACGTTGCCGGAGAAGGTCGCGGCCTTTTCCTTGTCACGAACTTCGAGAGATGCGGCATCGATCCTGATCGGCTTGTCGCGGTTCTGCGAGAAGCCCTGCACCGCGTTGGGAACGCCTTGCACCGTCGAGCCGCCCTGCTTCGATTGCTGGGCAACCGCTTGCGCATTCATCAACGCGCTGGTCGTCAGCGCTGTCACGCTGCAAATCGCAACGGCGCGCAACATTCCCCGCAAGCTCGCCTTGATCGCGAATGCTGTCATTTGCCGCTGCCTGCCGGCGCCACGGCTGCGGGAACCCCCGTCAATCCGCCGCTTTGACCATCCAGATGCACCACAACGCCACCTTCGAACCGAAGCACCGCACCGCGATCCGTGATCCGCAAACGCTGGCTGTCGATGGTGCCGTTGAGAAGTTTCACCGCGACCGGCGTATCGGACGAGACCGTGCCTTTCCCGAGATCGACAAAGGCCTGCGCCATCCGCGCTTCATAGCCCGTCGAATTCTTGACGAACACGTCTTCCTGCAAATCGAGCAGTTGCGCCTTGCTGTCGAACAATCCCTTACGCGAGCGCAGTCGCACCGTGGTCTTGTCTTCCATCTCCAGATTCGAATCCAGCTCGCTCAGTTCGACGAACTTCGGATCCTTGATATCCTGAACCGCAGTCTTCGCGCGCAGCTCATAAGGCCGCTGATCGGGCGTGAACCCGGCAAGGCGCGGGGATTCCATCGTCACCTTGGTTCCGGACACAACCAGGTTGCCGACTTCAAAAGGCAGCTTGGTCAGGATGCGGAATGGATTGAAGATCGAGGCGACCACGATGACCATCATCGCGAGCACAACGACCGCAGGAACTGCGACGCGCATCATGCGCACGCGACGGCTGTGGCGCGCCGCGATCTTGAATCGCGCGTCCATCGTGGCCTGGTAGGTCTGACCGTTCGCCGTCGACAACCGGAACCTCAATGCATTGGTTAATACGGATGCATTCTACGCCCAATGAACGGATTATGCAGCCCATCACCGCCCGACAAGGTGCGGCCCATTGGCCAGTCGATCACAAGCGGCTCCCGATATCAGCCTAGCGAGTATGACCGAAACAGGGCGACCAAGACGCACTCAGGAGTGCGCGAAGATATCGTCGGTGGCCCAGCCATCGAGATCGAGCTGCGCGCGCGACGGTAAAAAGCTGAAACAGGCCTGCGCCAAAATCTCGCGTTTTTCACGCGCGAGCATCGCGTCCAACTTGTCCTTCAGCGCATGGAGATAAAGGACATCGGACGCGGCATAGGCGAGCTGCGCCTCGCTGAGTGCGTCCGCGCCCCAGTCGCTCGACTGCTGCTGTTTCGACAGATCGACGCCGAGCACCTCGCGCACGAGATCCTTCAGTCCGTGACGATCGGTATAGGTGCGGACCAGCTTCGAGACGATCTTGGTGCAGTAGACCGGTTGCGGCATCACGCCAAAGGCGTTCGAGAGCACGGCGAGATCGAAGCGCGCGAAGTGAAAAATCTTCAAGACTTTCGGATTGCCGAGCAGCGCCTTGAGATTGGGCGCATTGGTATGGCCCGCCGGAATCTGCACAACGTCCGCGGTGCCGTCGCCATTGGACAGTTGCATCACGCAAAGCCGGTCGCGATGCGGATTCAAACCAAGCGTCTCGGTGTCGATTGCTACCGAATCCTTGTAGCGCGACAGGTCGGGCAGATCGCCACGATGCAGGCGGATGGTCATACGTTCGGGTGTCCAGAGTTCAATGTCCAAAGCTCAACAGCAAAGACGTCCGATGGCCGTCTCGCGCCGAATCGACCCAACCAAACTAAAGCATGATCAGGAAAAGTGGATACCGGTTTTCCAAACAATATCAGACAACGATAACTGTCCGAGAAGCGAGAGAGCGCGGATCGGCGAGAGGCGCGGGAAAACCCGCGCCTCGCTCCGCTCATCCGATTCTTGCGGAAATCTGGTGCCCAGGAAAGGATTGTGTCCCAAGCCGCCTAAAGCAAGCAAAATCAATTACTTAATGCCACCTCGGATGGCTGCTTTGTACCAAGCAAATGTGCCGATGTCGATAGCAGAATTCGTCTTCCCCGATACTCTGCCTACTTAGCTTGCTACAATCTTTGCCACTCTGCTTCAGGCGGGCTCGCGCATTTAACGGAAGCTCGCGCAACACTGATCAAGTAGCGGTCGGAAGGTCTGAAGGTCTTACAACGAGGCCAAGACGGCTTTCAACTCCGGATCGAAACAGAACTCGCAGCCTTCGCGTCGCGGCATGAGCCTGCGCGCCGGTGGTCGGCGGTCGCCATGGATCCAGATGGACATAGTTGGACGGCGGTATAGACGCCATCGGCTTCGACTTCTTCAGTCCCTGCGAGGATGAACCGCGAGGGGCTTCGATATCAGCGAAGCGTTAGGTCCAGGCGGTTGGGCCTAGCTCGTTCCCGTCGCTTCCGAATGGGCCCCGGCTGCTCGCCTCTTTGAGTTCTCTTTGGACCCAGAGATGTTTCTCCGCACCCTCTGTCGACACGCGAGACGGGGGCTCGGCCATGGGGCTAGGAGTAATTTGTGAGACCGTAGAACGAAGCTTTGCCCAACGCGGCTATGGCGCGCGGCCAATCGTGATCGCGTCAGCCATAACAGCGAGCGAGGCGGGCTATGAAACGTGATCTCTACGCAGAAGTATCGACGCGCAATGTTGCAGAGCTAGAAGTCGGTGCCGCCCCTTGGGTTAAGCCATGGTCTGCAACAGCAGGCATGAACACGCCATGCAACGCCGTGACCAATCGGCCTTACTCAGGATGCAACGTCTTGTTGTTGTGGATGGCACAGAAGGCCGGCTATCGAACGCCTCGCTTTCTGACATTCAAACAGGCCGCGGAGTTAGGCGGCAACGTGTGCAGGGGCGAGCACGGTACGAAGGTGTATTTCGTGAAGCAACATCAGGTTCACGATAAGTGGTCGGACGATAACTCAGCAACGCGCTTAGTGCCGATGATGCGTGAGTATACGGTCTTCAATGTTGACCAATGCGAAAACCTTCCCGATAGCATCAATACAGGAACGCCGATGCGGGCTCGCAATCCTGACGCGCGCGACGAACTCGCCGACGCATTCTTGCACTCAACTGGAGCCGACATCCGCGAAGGACACGGCGAAGCTTTCTATGTGCCGAGCCGCGATTTTATCTCGATGCCCGCATTCGAGGCTTTCAAGGGCGCCGATCACTTTTACAACGTGGCATTCCACGAATTGACGCATTGGACGGCACACAAGTCGCGTCTCGATCGAGATTTGAAGAACCGTTTCGGCTCACGCAATTACGCGGCCGAGGAACTGATCGCCGAGTTGTGCGCAGCGTTCCTGTGTGCGGAATTTGGCTTTGACGGGGACCTACGGAGCGCGGGTTATATCGGCTCTTGGATTGAGCTTTTGAAGGCTGACAAACGGGCAGTCTTTACGGCGTGTAGCCAAGCATCCAAGGCTGCGGACTATCTTCGCGGCCTGGCCCTTGCCGAGCCTTCGGAAAGTGCGGCGTGATGGTACCCTCTGCCCCTACATCCGAGCAGAGCCGCTTTTCGACGTCCATGGTCATGTCGGCTACTGAAAGAATGAGCCCCTCGCGGTTCAGCTCAACGGCGTGCTGACGTTCAGCTCAGCAGAGCTAGGAACACAAAACCTCAAGCTCCTCGATATGGCGGAGAGGGAGGGATTGCCGTCCTATCACAAAAACCAACAAAATAAGGCATTTCTTGTACGCCCGAGAACATCGTGTGTACCAGTATTGTGCCCCAAAGTCGAGGCAAAGTTCCTCCACCCGTTGAGCACTACTGACCTCGCCATGGGGCCCGCAATTTGCGTCATCGCAGACGAATGCGACCTACCCAGGTCCGGTCTATCTTCAGCAGCGGCCATACCGCCTGCGAGTCGTAATGTCAGCTTCCCTCGGATAACGCTAAAAAGATTAGCGGTGCCGGCGCTTGAACGCTTTGCTCCTCCGTCCACTCGAGTTCGTCGGTCATTCGCTGCGCCTAGGCCGCACGCATTGCTGTGAGGAACTTGTCCACCTCGATCCGCAGCTGGCCGCTTTCCGTCGACAGCGATTGCGCCGAAGCCAGAACCTGGGTCGATGCGGAGCCGGTTTCTCCGGTAGCTTTACTGACGTCAGTGACGTTGGAGGCAACCTGGGTGGAGAGCTTCGCCGCCTGCTGCATATTCCGCGCAATCTCCTTGGTGGCAGCACCTTGCTCCTCCACCGCGGCGGCGATCGCTGCCGAAACTTCCGAGATCGAGCCGATGGTCTTGCCGATTTCGCGGATCGCCGTAACCGAGGTCGCGGTCGCACTCTGCATGCCCGCGATCTGGTTGGAGATCTCTTCCGTCGCCTTTGCGGTCTGCGCGGCTAGCGCCTTCACTTCGGAGGCGACGATGGCGAAGCCGCGACCGGCTTCGCCCGCCCGGGCCGCCTCGATCGTCGCGTTCAGCGCCAAGAGGTTGGTCTGCTCGGCTACCGCGGTAATCAGCTTGACCACGTCGCCGATGCGGCCCGCGGCCTGCGACAGCACGGCAATGCTGGCGTCGGTCTTTTCCGCCTGCTGCACGGCGCTTTGCGCGATGCGGCTCGATTCTTGCACTTGACGGCTGATCTCGTTGACCGACGAGGTAATCTCCTCGGAGGCCGCAGCCACCGACTGCACGTTGTCGGATACCTCGCGCGAGGCGGCGGCGGCCGAGCCGGACAGCTGCTGGGTAGTGTCGGCAGTAGAAGTCAGCGTGTTGGCGGCAGCTTCGAGTTCAGTCGCGGCCGACGATAACGAGGCGACCATCTCGCCGACCATCGCCTCGAACTCGCGGGTGATACCGTCGACGCGTTGGCCGCGCTGGATCTTGGCCTCGGCTTCGGCGGCGGCGGCCTCGTCCGTCGCCTGCTTGGCAATCAGGGCGTCCTTGAAGATCTGCAGCGTGTCAGCCATCTGACCGATCTCGGTCTTCGCACCTTGATGGGTGATCTCCGCGGTCAGGTCGCCTTGGGCCAGCTTTGCCATCGGGCGAATGATCGAAGCAAGTCCCTGCGAAATGTTACGGCTGATCATCAGCACGCCGGCCAAGCTGATCAGAAGCGCCAGCAAGACGATTGCCACGAGCATGACCAAAGCCGAGGTCGCTTCAGACTGGATACGCGCGACCAGCGCGCTAAGCCCTTCGGCAATGCGATCCTCGACCTTTTTCAGTGAATCGATGCGCGCCGTCGTGGCATGAAACCACGCCTGGCCGTCGAGACCGCCCATTTCTCCAGTAAGGCCACCGCTGGCGATCGCCTTGCGCATCTCGTCCACCTTGCCGAACACTGCCTCGGCTTTGGTTTGGGAGAAGAACTCCCGTTCCTTGGCGGTGGCGACGGCTTCAAACATGCTGAAGTATGTACTCTGCGCCGCGGCCAGCTGCAGAACCCGGATATAGCCGGCCATATCGAACTTTCCGGTGGAGATGCCGGCAGCGCCGGTGGCCCGTTCCTGGCCTGCGCGTTCCTTGCCCTGCATGAAGGACACATAGGAGGAGATCGCGGTCATCAGATCCGCTCGCGTACTGGCCTTGCCTATCTCCGCACCGACTGCGAGAAGGCGGGCGATCGAGGAGGTGAAATAGTCGTTTGACGCGAAGGCCGTAATCGAGAACGAGTCGATTTGTCTACGCCTTTCATCGAGAGCCGCGACGGCCTGTCTGGCGGCATTGATTGCCGCCTGGTATTCCGCGTCGGCCGACAGTGTTTGCAGTCGCGCTACCAAGGCTGTGAAGTTGCGGCGTTGCTCGTCGGTGAGGGCTCGCTGCTGCGGCAGTTCGGCGGCGAGTTGCGCACCCTTGCTGCCGACGAACACCGCCGACGCGCCTCGCTCGCGCTGCATGTGATGAACCAGGTTGCTAATGTTGGCAACGCCGTCGGCGAACTGTCCGAGCCGCGCCATCTCGGAGCGCTCGTTCAAACTCGCAGCGATATTGTATCCGATCAGTGCGAGCGCAACAATCGATGGTATCGCCACGGCAAGGGTAAGTTTTGCGCCCAGACGCAGGCTCGAGAGTTTCAGCATGGCGACCCCGGATTCTTCAGCGCAACTCTGTCGTGTTGATTATCTGCCGTCGATCTAAAAATTGGGTTAAGGCGATTGCCGTCGCGGCGCTATTTGCAGATTTCCGCAGTCGATTTGTCACCGCGCCCGGAACGCGATGCCGCCAGTGTTGTCGCCGCCAGTCGATCGAGAAAGGCCGACGGACATTTGGCTGTCGCTTCGCGTCAGGCTTTGAATCGCACCGGTGAGTTGGCGAACTGGGCTGAGTTGGTTATCTTTGACCTTTGCAATTGTACGTTGTACATCAACGGTTAGTTTCGCCATCCAAGCGTCTCAGAATGATAGTTTTGTTGAGTTTTCCAAGTCTTGAACGGGAATTATGATCTCAAAGAACCTTGAAACGCCTGCTAGAGGGCAGGTTGCTTCCGTTGATTTAAGGCATTTTCGTTTCGCGGTAGCAGCCGCCGATTATGGCAGCTTTCGCTAGGCAGCCGACTTCCTATTGGTCAGACAATCCACACTCAGCCGGTCGATTCGCGACCTAGAACCTTTTGCTAGGCGTCGCATTGTTCGAACGTTCGAGCAGTGGTGTAACTTCTACTGCCTCTCCACAACGCTGCCGGACGAGAGTTAGGGTGTAGCTCTTGCCGCGCAGCCGCGGCTGTCCTGCAGATTCGATCGCGGGGGATGTCAGGCCGCGGCAATGATGCATCCGACACAACCCCCGCCGTGCGGCGAGGGTTGTTGCCGGCGCAGCGGGAGGGAGGGAGGGGCAAACTACCGCGCTGCCACGTAAGATTTTAATTATACGGCAGATCGCAAGTGCATGCAACAGCGTCCAGCCAACCGACTTCGGCCACCTCCATTGCTCAGCTGTAAGCTTGCGGAGGGAGAATCGTGTTTCACCAAATCTTCCAGTGAGTTAATGAGCTGGAGCCGATTGATTGAGAACGGGCGTGCGAATTGGCCCGCTGGAGAGATGCCCGTACGCATGCTCAGTTCCGGATGCAGCGCTGCCAAACATCAACTTTCGACGATCGCTGCCCGAGAAGATCACAAGCATGACAGGGAACGAACTGCGATATCAGCTATTGCGTCGCCACGACCCCTTGCGAGCCCGGGAGCCAGTAGTCTGGGAGCTCATCATGACCACGAAAATCGATCGAGAAGTGGAACGAACAATTGGTCATCTCAACCGCGCACAGGAAGATGAAGCGAAATTCGAGGAGCAGCAGAAGAGCGCAAGAAATCGGAAGGAGAAGCAGCACAGGAACGCGCCATGGGCGCCGCCTCTTCTGCTTGACGAAAATCCCGATTAGGAGTGCCCGGGACCTCAAGTTCCCCAACCGCATCGCGGCGATCGAGTTTATGAATTACCTCGCCTCCAAATAGAACTTGCCATCGACAATGCACCTATGGGTGGACGTCATTCGATCGTCATGGGGCGATCATCGCGCTCTTAGTTCGGATATATTGCCTTCACGCCATCAGAGCTCGCTTCGGGCGATGAACTTTAATCCTATGTGTCCCTTCCTTTCCCAAACGAACTTGGCTCGCCTATGTACCTTCTTGTCTGGCGTCAGAGCGAGAAAGAATTCTTCGGATTGAATGCGCTTGTTAACTTCTGTGAGCGCTCGAAACTTCGCACCTGTCTTCGAGATGTCACTCAGGCGCCCCTTTACAGACCATGTTCCGTCAATTGCAAAGACCGTAACTTCCAGTCCTTGCTCAAATTGAACGCGGCTAGCAGCCCTTTTGTTTTTCTGCATTTTGTCGATTTCTCTTACAAGTTCTTGGCGAGTAAGAACCTTACCGCGTGGACATCTCTTTCATACGCAGTGTTGCTCTTGTGTGCTCACGTTCACGCGTCCAAGACGGTAAAACCGCAGCGTCGCTATTGCGGTACCCACGGTTAGCCGAGCATACCACCGAGAATGCGACGCAATTTCATCCGTTCGCACTTTCAGGCGCGCAAGCAGAGCCGCTAAGACTTGCCAAGGAAGCGAAGCGGCTTTTGCAAAGACAACGATTTCACCGATGTTCTTTATGCGGAAACTGCGGCCGACCAATGCGACCGGCAGCTTACATGCCAATGCAAGAATTTTCACGACCTCGTCGACCTGGCCGGCCTCTACAGCGGCGATGAGATTCCTTTTGCACTGATAATCCGGGCGAACTTGCTGGGCCCCGTTCCGACCGCGCTTTGGGCGCTTCGGATGATTGCGGCAGCCATGGCTCGGTTCGTGAGGCATCTATGAAGGTTCCAATGGTATAGCTGGCTGGATCTAGACTCTAGGGAGACCAATTCACCGATCCAAGCGTATCACCAACAACCCTAACCATTTTCAAACATGAATGGACATCGGGTGGCCGCCGGGAAAGCTCGCGGCGCGCCGTCGCGCATCGTTAATACTACGTTGATGGCCTGCTTTACCTGCTACGCGAAGACGATTCGGCAGAGCTTCGCGGCCGTCAATCAATGCGAACCTTCAGCGTATTATTTGCAGGATATCGATAGGCCAATTCATGCTCGGTTCACCGGTTTCGAGTAATTCTACTTCTGGTCAAAGGAGGCCACGCTATGGGACAAGTGGTATCGCTCCATTCAAGACGTTCGGTGGCCGCATCGACGGACCTGAACGCTGTTTGTTCGAGGATTATCGATATTGAGGCCCTTTATGGGGTGGCTGTTGAAGACCTCATGGCAACAATTCGTCTTCTCGACGAGCTCGACGCAAAGCTGGAAGCAATGATCCTTGAACTGCCCTGTACTGCGTCTAGAGCCACGTTCGAGACAGGCAGAGCCAGTCTGTCTTCTCGAATCAAAGAGATAAGAGCTCAAGCGCTCCAAATAGCCGGCGGCAAAAGAGTATAGAGCAAGGAGTCACTGGCTCCGCCGCGTCAGAAATGCGCGCCCGTCCAAAATGCGACCAGCCAGCGCCCACGAAGAAGTCGAAAGACAAATGCCGTCAGTTTCAAAGCGAGTAGAACGTGCAATAGCGGCCTTCACTGCTCGTTCACCAGAGCGAGATGCGAAGGTCGACTGGGATAGAATTCGCCTGCTGACCGACTCGATCGACACGGTGATGCAAGACATATTCCGCGAGAAAGCGGGCCTCGTGGCCCGCGTGCGGAACACCGTCGAAGCACCAAACCCACCTGGGGTATTTTGGAACCTGGCGCGGAGACCACAACTGTCGATCACAGAATTTTCTGTGGTCGAGAAGCGACTTCAGTTCTTGCAGGAAGAGGTGCTGGAGCTCGAGGATATCAAGGAACGAGTCTTGGAGCTGTTGAAACGAAAGCCTCCTGCTGAACGTGGCGATGCTTCTTCTTGATAGACGGTTTGGCCGAGGGCGACGGCGCCTTCAACGGACCGAGCCTCCAATCGAAGTTCTTGATAGCTTGAGTTTCTTCCACCCCTGTCACCAGAACGCGAAGAAACTCCTCATCTCTTGAGTCCGTACTATTCTCAAGAACCCAAACGACCTCCCATTCGCTTGAGTGGGACAGTTCAGATACTCCCGCGTTATGTTCCGCGGTGTGCCACTTCGCCCAATAGAAACCTGGTCTTCTTGGTCTTGCCATGATGATATCCGCTCTCGGGGCGGCGTAGCCGCTCGGGGCCGCGATAGCTTTATGCTTCAGGCTGAACGCACGGATCCGAGAAACTTCTCTACCTCGAGTTTGAGGCGGTTGCTGTCTCGGGACAACATCTGTGCGGATGAAAGAACTTGCGACGATGCTGTCCCGGTCTCTGCCGCGCCGCGCTGCACGTCGGCGACATTACTGGACACCTGTTGGGTGCCCTGGGCAGCCTGCTGCACATTGCGAGCGATTTCCTGCGTAGCAGCTCCCTGCTCCTCCACTGCCGCTGCAATGGCCGAGGAGATTTCCGAAAGACGCGCAATGGTTCCGCTAATCTCGGTGATCGCGTCCACCGAATCGTGAGTGGCCGACTGAATGCCGGAGATTTGCTGACCTATTTCCCCGGTCGCCTTTGCCGTTTGCTCCGCAAGCGCCTTGACCTCAGAAGCCACAACCGCAAAGCCCCGGCCAGCCTCGCCGGCCCGTGCCGCTTCAATGGTCGCATTCAATGCGAGAAGATTGGTTTGACCGGCGATGCTGCTAATGAGCTCAACCACGTCTCCGATGCGAGTAGCCGCCTTTGAGAGCTCCGAGATACGGTCAGTGGTTGCGCGCGCCTGACCAACGGCGTCCCCGGCCATTCGCGCAGAGTCTTGAACTTGGCGGCTGATCTCTGTAACCGAGGAAGCCATTTCCTCCGCTGCCGATGCGACAGATTCGACGTTGGTTGAAGCTTCTGTTGAAGCGCCAGCCACCGCTGTGGCAAGCTTCTTTGAATGCTCGGCCGTATTGGCGAGCGAAGTTGCCGAGGCTTCCAGTTCGGTGGCTGCCGACGATACAGTTTCGACAATTTCGCCGATCGCCGCCTCAAACGCATCGGCTATCTTCTTCATCTCTGCCTTACGTTGAAGTTCAGCGCGCTGCTGAGTGGCTGCCACTTCTCCTTGACTGAAACGTATGAGTGTTTGCACTGTTTGTAGATTGCGCAACGCTTCGCCGATTTCGTCATCTCGTTCGATGTGAATCCGATTGTCGAACTTTTCCTGCGCCAGGTTCAGCATTGTATCGTTCAAGTGCTGCATCGGACCCCGTATCGCGCCTATGGTTAGTCGTCCCAATAGAGCGCAGACGAGGATGCCTGCAAACGTGAGCACGGCCAGGCTCCAAGCACCGCCTGAGACGAAGGCGGCCGGAACACCGACGGCCAGGAGGAAGAGAACCTGGATCGTCATCATCGTGACAAGGCGGGCCTTGAGGCTCCTAGTAAAGAAGGCGAAGTAGTCGAAAGCCGATCGACGGCGAATGATGCCCGCATCAATGCGATAGCTATGCCGTCGCTGCTCGCGAATGGCCGCATATACTTCTTCAGCAAGCGCGCGCTGATCCGGAGGCAGCTTTGTGCGGATCGACGTAAATCCCTTTACTTCACCGTTCTCGCGGATCGGTGAAGCTGTCGCCAATACCCAATAGAAATCGCCGTTCTTGCGTCGATTCTTGACGGCTCCAAGCCATGGTTTTCCTGCTTTGAGCGTCGTCCAAAGATTGTCAAACGCTTCCGGAGGCATTTCCGGATGCCGGACGATGTTGTGTGGCTGCCCCATAAGCTCCGCCGAGGTAAATCCAGCAGCGGCAACGAAATCGTCATTGAAGTAAGTGAGCTTCCCTTTCAAGTCCGTCTTGGAAACGATCAGGGTCTCATCCGATACTGGATATTCGGTATTGGTGACCGGAAGATTCTTGCGCATTGTTTTTCACCCAGCCTGGCACGAATAATGGTCGAATCAATCGTCGTGCGTCGCGATTCAATCACCAGTCTTTTGCACCAGGGTTACGAATTGACTAACGAGCCATATCCGTAAGACTACTGGCGCTTTCAGGCAGCGGTTCATCCGCACGCTGGTGCTCATGGCTGCAAGGCAAATGTGGAAGTATATTTATACATCGGGACAGTGATCAGTGATTGATCAGGAAGGTGGCGCTACGAGCTTCCGGCAGTGCTTTTCTCGCGAACAAAGGTCGGCATGCTGCAGCCGAAAGGGCCCTCATTGGGGCTTGCGCTAAATCGAACCGACCAGCCCGCCTGATCCTTCGATACGCCCTCGACTTGGTCCTACTGGAACAGCTCAAGGAGACGCCGCACTCTCACGAAGCCTGTAGAACTGCAATGCCATCTGGGCCGTCCGCGCCTGCATACGCATGTAGCTGGCAAAATATTGACTAATCTCAGCTTGAGAAACGGTGTTTCCGCAAGCCTGAAACTGGATCAAAGCCAGGGTCGTCCTCCAAGAAAAGCCAACCGCTTTCGCAAAAATTAGCATCTGCTCGAACCGACCCTGCGCAAGTGCGCGTTCGACTGATCCGATTGGAAGATCGCACATCAGCGACAAGGCAGCGGCAATTGCGTCGAAGTTACCTTGATCCAGCAGGTCAAATAGCACTGCCTCGTCAAGATTGCCGTCGGAGTGGAGCTGCCTAAGGTGCTCATGCGCGTCGCGAGACCCGACGGACTCGTCCCTGGCAATCGCCTGCACCCGTTCCGAAGCGGCCGAAATCGCTGCACGGATGGAATCCACCTGTCGTGGATTGGTGGCTTCGAGTTGCAATCTTAGTCCTTCGGACGCCTGTCGGAATAGCCTGACCATCTGCTGTCGAGGAATGTCCGACCGGGACCACATGGAGAGTGTGAGCCGCTCGTCCGAACTTGCCCTTTCGACAAGGGTTGAGATTCCCAGCGACGAAAATTGGCTGCCAGAGTTGTTTGCGGCGCTCAACAGGACGTCCCGATTTCCGCGGGTAACCAGAACGTCGGTCAAACCCTCTTTGAGAGAGCGGCGTTTGGATATGGCCAGCAAGTGTTCCTGACTCATAGTTTCAGCGTTTTTGATCAAATCTTCCTCGCCAAGGCGCTCCGATCGGGAGAGGACGGGCCCGGCAACCTCGATCGCCCTATCAAAAGCCAGCCGGCGCACGACATTGGCCGGCGCGTCAGGAGCGTCCGCCAGGCGGCCGCCGAACTGGGCCCGAGCTGCAACCTCAACGGTTTCGATCAGCTTGATCATAACCTCATCGAACAGGACTAGCTGTGCTTCGGAATACTTTCCGGAGCCGCTAAGAAAGAGATCCGTCACTCGCTTGAGAACGTCGGCTCGCTTTGCAATACTCTTGCCGGATACGGCATCCTCAAGCTGATCTATGAAGTTATCCTGCAGCGTCGGCTGAGGCTCGGTCGTTTGAACGGACATCTACGCCACTACCCTCGCGGGCAACTCCTGGGTTCGGGTGAGAAAATCGCCCAATGTCATGGGTCGGCCGATCAGATATCCCTGTGCAAAATCTGCCCCGGCGAGACACAACTGACTCAACTGTTCTTGCGTTTCCACACCCTCCGCCGTCACTGAGATACCTAGTCCCCGGGCCAATGTGAGCGTTGAAGCAACAATAGCAGCGCTTTCGCGCTGGTTTGCCATTCCCTGCACGAAGGATTTATCGATCTTGATCTTGTCGAAGGGATAAAGAGTCAGGTACGTGGCCGAAGAATAGCCGGTCCCAAAATCGTCCAGCACGATGGAAACGCCAATGTTTCTCAATTGGCGCAACGTCTGAAGATGTTCAGAACGTTTGTCGAGCAACGCGGACTCGGTGATTTCTAGCTCTAGTCTGGCAGGGCTGAGTCCCGACTCCACCAGGGTACAAAGCACCACATCAAACAGATTTCCTCGGTTGAACTGGTGTGCAGACAGATTGATGGATATCTTCAGATTCTCGGGCCAGGCAGCAGCATCCTGGCATCCCTTTTGAAGAATCCATTCGCCGAGCGGAACGATCAGGCCAGTCTCCTCGGCGAGCGGAATGAACTGGTCGGGCGAAAGAATACCGCGCAGAGGATGATGCCATCGAACCAGCGCCTCGGCGCCAACCGTTCGTTCGGTTCTCGCCTCGATGATTGGCTGATAGTAGATTTCGAACTCCCCGCGCTCAATGGCGCGGCTCAGTTCAATCTCCAATAGCTTCTGGGTTTCCTCAACCTTCGTCATCTCCGCGTCATAGATGCGAAAATCGTTTCGACCGGCCTCCTTGACAGCGTACAGTGCGAGATCCGCCTTTTTCATCAGCTCTGAGCGATCAGTACCTTGCTCGGGGCACAGTACGATTCCAATGCTCGTTCCAACGCTTGCTGTACAGCCGTCAAGCTCGAACGGCTTTGTGATGACGCCGATGATTCGCAAGGCAAGGGAGATTGCGGCCTCGTGGTTCGGGCTTTCGAGCTTCTGGATGATCGCGAATTCGTCGCCACCAAGTCGCGCTACAATGTCCTGCTCGCGGATTTCAGAACTTAGCCGGCTCGCCACCTCCTTGAGCAGCTGATCTCCTGCAGCGTGACCAAGCGTGTCATTGACCGCCTTGAATCGATCCAGATCGAGCAAAAGGACCGCCGCATTTTCGGCAGCCTTACCTCTGGTAGTGATCTTGTCTAGTGCTTCGACGAAGCTTGCTCGATTCAAAAGACCGGTGAGCGAATCATGCGCCGCGAGATAGGCGATCTGTCTCTCGTCCTTCCTGCGCTCCGTGATATCCTCATGCGTCGTGAGCCAACCGCCGTCCGAAAGAATGCGCCGTGAAATTGAGACCGTCCGTCCGTCCGCTAGATCCAGAACTTCGTGCGTCTTCTTTATATTGACACTACGATACTCATCAGCCGCCGTGTTCAGACTTGTTCCTCGTTCCTGACGATAATCCATGATCTGCTGCAGCGTAGTGCCACGCTGGATTTGCTCGGCCGTCAGGTTATAAATCTCGGCATAGCGGGAGTTGGCGACGATAACCCGCTGCTCGGCATCAAAGAGGCAGACGCCCTGCGGCATGTTATTGATCGCCGTTTCGAAGTATTCGTTGACGCGGCGAAGTTCTGCCGCCTGCTTGGCAAGCGTTCGCTCTGCTTGTGATCGTTCGGTTATATCTTCGTGGGTGGCGACCCATCCACCTCCAGGGACTGGCGTCCTGATAATCGAGATTAGCTTGCCATCCAGGTTGAATACCGTCTCGCGACCGTCTTCAAGGATTCCGTCGGCATATTGCCGGACGGTCATATCTCCTTGTTTAGCGCCTCGCTGCGCAAGGTCATTCAGAATGGTGGCAAGCGGCGTCCCCGGGCGCAAGAGCTTCTGTGGATAATTGTACAGCTCACGAAAGCGATCGTTTGAAATGACGAGGCGCCGCTCGGCATCAAATAGGCACACCCCCTGCTGCATCGCGCCAATCGCGGTTTCAAGATGCCGCTTAGCCGTGGCAAGTCGGCTTGCCAGTTTCCAAACAAAAAGTCCTCCGCCCGCTATGATCATCAATAGAACCAATGTTTCGGCGAACTCCCGAACCGCGCGGTCCCACCAGTGAGCGAGCATGTCGTCCATTGATCGGGCAACCGCGATGACAAGCGGGTATTCGTCGCTGCGGCGGTAGCTGTTCAGTCGAACCACGCCGTCAGTTACTGCCCTAATCTCTATACTGTCAGAAGAGGCATGCTCAAGCGCCTTCGCGATGTTGCTCTGCGACATATCGCGACCAATGTTTGCTTCGATAAATGGTCGCCTTGCGAGCAGCTTCGCATCGCCGGACATCAGAAGTATCGCGCCATTCTTCCCGATATCGAACTGTTCATAAAACTTCTGGAAGAAATTCAACTCGAGGAACGCCGTCGCAACCCCGGCAAAGCTTCCGTCTGCATTGTTGTAGCGACGCGAAACTGGAATGACCCAGCGCTGCAGCACTCGACCAAGGATAGGTTCACCTATGAATAGCTCACGGCTATCATTCCTGGCGTGATACTGGAAGTATTCCCGATCAGAGATGGTTACGTCCGGCCGTTCGTTCTCCGAGCTGATCAGTATAAGGCCGTTGCGATCAGAGACTGAGTACCCAGCCGTTTGAGGAAGCATACCCAGTTCTTCCCGCAGCCACCTCTTAAGCCGTGTCGCTTCGTCGCCTTGCATCCCGTTACGGGATTGCAACCTGTCGACCAGGCTCGTCAGGACCACCTCGGTGGCACGAAGGGAAAGATTGGCGTGCTGAGTTAGCGACGTGACGAGATTGGCGGTTTCGGTCCTACCGGCCGCAACAGCTTCCGCTCGCTGGTCACGAATCCTCGCCGACTGACCGACGAGCATAATGGCGCAGACCGCAGCGACGAAGACAAGTGTAGCTGAGCCCACAGAAACGCGAGCTCCGGTCCTCTTCCGGTCGATGTCGTGGTAACTCATCAAATCCAGCCCATGCCCGTGACCATGAGCCTAGAACCTGGCCGTGACTGCCTAGCTAAGAAATATGGTCACTCAGCAATTAATGAACGCGCTTTGCGCGATTACAGGCATGAAACCGCGGATGAGCACGGGCGGATTCGATCCTCCACAGAAACAAACACAACGTTAAGCATCGATCGTCATGAAGATTTGTAGATGTGCAGGCCAGGTCGATGCAATCAGAAGGTCAAGATCATGGGCACCTCCAAAGTTGCCCTGTGGTAGGAGATCGGACATCGACGGAGATGTTCGCAGCGCATCTCGTCACAGCGGCATCTACGTATGCTCCCGCACACCTGCGCGCAATCCGCAACCGTTCCAAATTGCGACTCGTGATGGTCGCTAGATCGCCCTTACAAGCGCAACTCGATAGTAACTCTAGCTCTATACTTCAGGAGAAGCCTACAAGTTCCGCCTTCAAATTTAGATCACAGTAGGATGAGCCTGGTATTTAACTTCCCAGCCTTGGTTCAACGGTTCAACTTCGTTTGTATTGCAAGGAGCACAAAGCAAGTTGCGGTTTGATCAAGCCATAGAGACGACCTGAGGCGCTGGATGTCGGGCAGAAAAGCTCCATATCGGCTATTGAAGCTGGTCTCGCCATTTATTGCCGTCGTTCTCCTCCAGGCAGTAATCGCCGGATTAAGCCTGGAAGTACTCTCCTCCGTCAGATCTTACGTAGGCGGCGAGGCGGTTTGGTCGAGAGCCCAGAAGAACGCTGTATACGCATTGACGCTTTATCTGCATTCGGGACAGCTTGACTTCTTCGATCAATATCGTGCCGCTCTTGCAATACCATTAGGTGATCGCTTCGCCCGCATTGCTCTCGAGCAGGAGAATCCGGATCTGGAATTGGCCCGAGACGGCTTCTTGCAGGGGGGCAATCACCCTGACGACGTACCCGGCCTAATCTGGCTGTTCCGCTACTTCAAGCGTGTTAGCTATCTGGAGGCTGCCATAGAGCAGTGGAGGGATACCGACCCGATGCTGCTACAGCTAGCTGTGTTCGGTGATGCAATAAAGATGGAAGCTGAAGTCGGTGCGTTAAGAAGCGAGTCCCGCCTGATGGCCCTTTCGTCAGAACTGAACGACCTAAACAGGCAGCTGACGCTTCGAGCCAACACGTTCTCGATGGTCTTGGGCGAAGGTTCGCGAGCAATAAAGGTCATACTGACGTCCTTGAATGCCATTACGGCGACCGCGCTCGTCTTGCTAGTCGTTTGGCACACGCGGCGGCTTGTTCAACAGCGGGAAGCATTTGAAACAGCTCTCAGCAGGGAACAGCAGCGGCTGGCATGGCAGGCCTCTCACGATCCGTTAACGGACCTTGCCAACCGTCGTGAGTTTGAAGCACGACTGGAAGAGGAGCTCGGCAATGTTGGAAGCGGCGATACTTCCCACGCTTTAATTTTCGTTGATCTGGACCAGTTCAAGGTTGTGAACGACACCTGCGGCCATCTGGCCGGAGACCAGTTACTCCGCGAAATCTCTCGCATCATCAAGAAAGTGGCTCGTCCCGGTGACGTCCTTGCCCGACTCGGCGGAGACGAGTTCGGCCTGCTGCTGCCGAGGTCGCGGCCTGAGCAAGCCGGGCGCATTGCCGAGCACTTAAGATCTGAGATCGAAAACTTCAGATTTGCCTGGGAAGGTCGTTCGTTCGCCGTTACGGCGAGCATCGGAAACGCTTGCATCTCGGAGGCTGGCCTATCAGTCAAGGAAGCCCTTCGTCAGGCCGACCTTGCCTGCTACGGCGCCAAGGACAAGGGTAAGAACCGCGTACAGGTGTACCGCTCCAATGACGAAGAGTTGCACCAGCGCGTCCATGAGATGAATTGGGTTCATCGAATTCAGGAGGCGCTTGAGAGCGGACGCTTTTGCCTTTATGCTCAGGAAATCATTCCGCTTCGGCCAGAGCTCGCGACCGGCCGTCATATCGAGCTGCTTTTGCGGCTTAAGGACGGCAACGGCAATCTAGTATCGCCTGGCGAATTTATTCCGCCTGCCGAGAGGTATGGCCTCATGCCGTCGATTGATCGATGGGTTGTTCGTAACGCATTCAAGCTGTTGTCTAATGCCTTGATGGCGCCTGGCGCGCCCCCTATTGCAAGATGCGGGATCAATATCTGTGGACAAACATTCGGTGACGAAAGCTTTAGTGATTTTGTGCGGCGGCAGCTGACGCTACATAGCTTACCGCGCGGCATTGTTTGCTTCGAAATAAAGGAAACCAACGCGATTGCAAACTTGGAAAACGCGAGGTCCTTTATCGGATCATTGCGAGAGTCAGGCTGCCGCTTCGCGCTGGACGACTTCGGGAGCGGAATGTCGTCCTTCGCCTACCTGAAGAACCTGTCGGTCGACTATTTGAAAATTGATGGCTCCTTTGTCATGGGCATCTTGGCCAATCCCATCGACCATGCCATGGTCGAGATGATTAACCGAGTTGGCAAAGTCATGGGCATAAAGACGATTGCAGAATTTGCCGAAACTCCCGAAATCCTTGGGGCACTGCGCAGGATCGGCGTTGATTACGCTCAGGGCTTTTCTGTAGATGAACCGCGACCGTTCTCCGAACACGAAATCGCACCAGCCCAAGTTGTAGCATAGAACTGTGTCAGTCTCTCTAGTGCTTGATCCAACCGCATGAGCAGATTCGGTTACGAGATCCGCCTTCCTAGGCGCGCGGGCCTATTTCCTGTCGCCGCTTAAGCGGTATTGATCGAGGCCGGTACGGTGACAATCAGAGCCGCGTTGGCGCGAATGACGCGGCGGCTCGATACGCCCTTGTACGGCCATTCCCAGCAAAGCCTGCAGAATCCAAAATCAGGAGCCGAATCAAAATCAGCCGAGCCCAACACAATCGTCCCTTGAAAGCGGACGCAGCATTCCTCGACACGGCGTTCGCGGAACGCTTCTGCGGCAATACTAAGCGCGCGCAGGCTATGATCGGAGATCTCTAACGCTCGATGCAGTTCCGCTCTGTGAATACTGTGCAAAAGTCAGACATAGATCGAAAATTAGATGCATCGTTACATCGTTGTCGGTCGGAGGACATGACCATGCCTAAGCAATTAGCTGACAAGTTCACATTTAGGTACGACGCGTTGATTGACGAGATCGTGGGCAACTGCGATGGCGACTTGCACGGCGCAATAAAGGCGTTGTTGCTGGTGAATGAGCAGCTTGAGCAGGAGCTGAATCGTGCGCTTGGCCTGCCGACTTTCTCCCTTGGAGCCAAGCGTACGTTGCATTAACATTGCAAGAGTTCGAGAGTTGCTGACCGTGGTTGAGGTTAATCGGCATGGGGCCCCAACTCCGGTCGGCGAACCAAGCAATTGGCGGCGCAGGAGGCGATCTTGGCCAGTCGCTTGATCTTGCGACGAAAAGCAATCTTGCCGTCGTGCCAAGACCAACGGCGTGAAAGATGTCGATACCCATCGAGGCTAGGAGTGCGATGATGGGCTGCTTCTCTGGACGCCGCGGGATAGCCCTTGAGACTATCCCCGCGGGGAAGGCAGCCGGTCCATCCCATTAGCGGACGCGGAAGCCGAGTGAACCTCGCTCTCAACATGGTCGGACTTCAATCACATTGAACCGACCCGCTAGCGCAATAGACGCCAGTTCGAAACCAGCCCTGACAAGTACTCGAAGAACTCTCCACGAGTCCGTTCGCGTCCACCAACGTCATCCTCTCATCCACTCCGCAATCGGACACAATTACTCCGTCCCGTCGGCCCTCAAATCGGCTTCTTAACGAACGACTAAGTTGTCGATCGAACGTCATGGAAAACGGCTGGTGATCCGCCTCCCCCGTCGAAGAGACCGTTAAGGGGGCGACTTGGCGCTGGAACGCTGAAATGCCGTCGGGGAGTGTTTCGATCGACGCCCTCGTCAAGGGAGCAACCTGGCTGAAGGCCGTCAAGAAGTCGACTGGAGACGGATGCGAACAGCATTGCGTCGCCGCGTCGCCAGCCAACGTGTCGAACTACAGGAAGCGACCGCTCAGCGGCACGCGAGATACCGCCGCAGGTCGACCATGACATGGACGACACCCGCGCGGCGTCGGCCGGCGAGATCCTGCGCCTGCTGCAGCGCCTCGCCTTCCGATGCGGCGGCGCCGGGCGCGATCCACACGCGAAGCCGATCCTCGTCCTTGCCCTGCCAACCCAGGATCACCACGAACGCCGGCCCGGCGATGGCCTGCGGCTTTGATAGTGCCAAGTGATCGCAGGGCAGGCCCGGTTCGCCGATTTCGAGTGCAACGGCATCGAAGAAAAGCGCGCGTCTCTTGCGCTCTTCCTCCTCGCTTCGCATTTGCGTTTCGGCGGCGTGGCCCTGAAAGGCCGGGCTCTCGGCCGGCGAGAGCTGGGCCTGCACACCGTGGACAGGGCAGAGCGCGGCAAGCGCCAGGGACGGAATGAATGCTAGGGATTTGATGTTCATCAATGTATCCATTGCTGCAGCTCAGACAATCTCGTCTCAGGCAAGGTGAGCTCCCCTCGTCGCGGGCTCGCACCCCACCGTGGCCGTCGTGCGATCGACGATCCTGTCGTAGTTTGAAATCGTCACGCGGCTGACATGTCGAGCTCCGCAGGCTCGCAAGGCACGCCTTTCGCATGTTGTCGAGCGGCCTGCCTGATCGCTGAAACATCCGACAGCGTGAGCTGGGGAACATGTTGCTGGTCTCGTGCACCTCCGAATCGATTGGCGAGGAAATGCAAAGCGCCCATCCGACGTTCTTTACCCGATGATTCCGAGGACACGCCGGGAGTTGCCGTTGCCGGAGTTCCATGTCTGTTCTAACATTGCGCTATGCTGTTGTCTGCCGAGAAAATCGCTAATCTGAGGTTGAAACACTTGGAGATGCTCCAGGCCGTGGTGGTGCGCACGTCGTCACAATCCGCCACCCTGAAGAACTACTGCGTACGATATCGGTCGCAATCGCCGGCTTCGCCATCACGCTGCAGCGGCCGGTCGTTGCCCTGCTAACGTTGGTGCCGATCTTGTCTTTCGCCTTCCTCGATGCCCGATACCTTCAGCTTGAACGTCGCTTCCGGGGAAGGTTTGACGCGGTCACCGCGGAAGGTTGGGACGCGCCGCCGACCTTCGACATGGGCAACAAGCCGCGGTTTCGTTGTATTGGTCGGCATACTTCAGCTGGTCGGTCGCAGGATTCTATTTGCCGCTCACGGTCATGGCGATAGCGGCAGTCGCCATTGCAAGGCAGGTCTATGACAAGCTCTTATGACAAGGATGCATTGATAAGGCTGCTGCGCGGCGATCCCCTGCCGACAGACAACCGACCCCGGGGACAGGGTCTCTCTCGCCGTTCTTCGCCGCCCCCATCGCGCCTCCGCCAAGTGGCGTGGCTGGCCTGATAATCGCCCTCGCGCCGTCGGCGCCCTCCACAGGCGCGTGGTCTGGTATACTCGGCGGCATTGCGCCCCCGTCCACACCGCAGAACCCGTTCTCGCCCTTTCTCAATCTTTCCGACCTGGCGCCCGGCCGGTAGTGCCCGCTCGGCCCTGCCTCGTTCTCCGACCTTGTTGCGCCGCCAGTGGCCTGCGAGGCCGGCGCCGATGTACGCGGCGACCACCATCAAGCGGAAGAGATTCTTCTCCTCCACTACGCCGACATCATCCGCGTCAACAACGTGCGCAACGCCTGGAAGTCAACGCCCCGGCCGGGAGGACAGCGTCAGCTCTTCGATCGCAGCCTGTGGGAGTCGGTGCAGCGCAAGGACCCTGAAGGTCTTAGAAAACCTGATCGCGGCGGCATGGCCCACGCTTCCGTGGTCTGCGTCCTGGTCGGCACCGAGACTGGGCTCGGCCGTGGGTCGGATACGAAATCGCGCGCTCGGTCATCGACAAGAGGGGCCTGCTGGCGGTCCACATCAATAGCTTGCAGCACCATCAGCGCAGCCCCCGATGTGCATGGCGACAACCCGTTGGACTACATGGCCGTGGGGCGCCCGAACCAGGCGGGCGTGATCGGCCCGGCAGGCGGTCAAAGCGAGGGCAAAGGTGATATCGTTGATGTTGCCGGGCGAGAGCAGCAGCACGTGCGGCCTGCCCTCGGCATCCGTCAGGGCGTGGATTCTGCCCGCCGCGCGAGCAGCCGATGGCTTCCTTGAAGGCCCCCCTTTTCCATCCGCTGCCGAGCGGCGCGCCTTAATGTAGGAGCTGTCGATGGCCACCGTGCCGATGACGCCGGTCGAGCCGGTCAAAGCCTCAGACATCACGAACCAGAGGCCCTGCCGGCTCCAGCGATTGAAGCGGTTGTAGATCGACGTGCAGGACTCGTATTCCGGTGGACAGTCGCGCCAGAGAGTCCCGAACGCAGCATATGGACGATCCCGCTGATCACACGACGGCCATCCGCTCGATGCGCGCCCCGCCGCCCTCGCGACAAAATCGGCTCAAGTCGCTTCCATTCCGTGTCGCTGAGCCAATGTAGCTGTTTCCTCATCAAGGCTTCCCTCGATTCGGAAACCTTGAATCACAACTCTGGCCGCGCTGGAATCCTCATTGAGTACAGATCCTAGCTAGGAGATAACCAGGCTGACGGCAAAGAAGGTCGACATACGTACCGGCTGGATCGGAAGCTACTAGCATCCAAGGGCAACGAGGTCCGCTAACTGAGGGAACTTGGCCGAAGCGCCCATAGAAGGGTAAGACTTGGCCGGAATGACTTCCCGAGATACGTGATACGATGCCCCAAAATGAGCGCCAACAAAATATGCCAAGCGGGATGTTAATGCGCAAAGGTCTTCTCGTCACCGCAATCTGCCTGACCGGGCCGCTGTACGTGACCGCCGTTCCGGCCCAACACTGTGCTGGGGTGGAAATTGAGATTGCTTCAAGCGAGCGACGCTGCCTTACCCCTGGTGCCGGGCAACCATTCAAGGACTGCGAGCGGTGCCCTGAGATGGTTCTCGTCCCTTCCGGCAGATTCGTCATGGGTGCACCTTCGAGCGAGGAACGGCATCCCGGCACCAGCGAACGAGAGGACCAGGTACAGGTTACGATAGCAAAGCCATTCGCTGTCGGCCGATTCTCAGTCACGCGAGGCGAGTTTGGCGCATTCATCGCAGTGACCGGATACAGCATGGACGGTGCTTGCTTCGACGGATCGTCGATGGCGTACAGCGCAGAGCGGAGTTGGCGGGCGCCTGGCTTCGCACAGGGCGACGGGCATCCAGCTGTATGCGTTTCCTGGAATGATGCGAAGCGCTATGTCGACTGGCTCGCCACCGTCACAGGCAAGACATATCGGCTGCTGTCCGAAGCTGAACGCGAGTACGTTACGCGGGCGGGATCAACGACACCATTCTGGTGGGGATCGAGCATTTCAACCGAACAAGCGAACTACAACGGCAGCGTCACCTATGGCGGCGGTCCAAAGGGAGAATGGCGCAAAGCCACGGTGACCAGCGACCATTTTGCAGCCAATCCATGGGGGCTCTACAACGTGCATGGAAACGTGTGGGAGTGGACTGAGGACTGCTGGAGCACGGCCAACGCCGACAATCCCGGGGACGGCAGCGCGAGGGCAACGGGCGACTGCAATCTTCGGACAATGCGTGGCGGATCCTGGAACAACTATCCTCATACTACTCGCTCGGCGAGACGCTACATGAATAGACCCAGCAACCGAGATAACTTCGTCGGTTTCCGCGTAGCACGACCGCTATAGGATCGCTCGCTAAAAGCGGAGACGACGGTTCGACTGACTACTCAAATTGCGCCGCTCTTCATTTCTCACTTTTCTCAAGCAACACAAGCGCATGGCGCAGCTTAGCCGCTGCTGCTTGACGTTCGTCATCGGACATTCGGCCGACATCAAACTCGAGCCGCAAGTGCGCGGTTCCCGTCTGCTCCCCTTCCTGCAATGACCCCATCACCGCATACGTCGTGATCGGCTGGGCGATGCCCTTGACCCGAATACTGCCTACCTCCTCGCAGTGGACATCGTCTTTTACATGCGCATACGTCTCAAACGAGACTAATATTCCGCCAGGCGCCGCCTCATGTTCCAGTCGCGAAGCGAGGTTCACGGTGCCCCCGACCATGGTGTAGTCCATGCGGTCCTCGCTTCCAAAATTGCCGACCGTACAGTAGCCCGTGTGAATGCCGATCCGGCAGCGCAGTGGCGTTTCGATACCGTCCTTTGCCCATTCATCGGCCAGTTCGCCGATGCGCTCTTGCATTGCAATTGCCATCTGCACGCAGGCCAGCGCGTCCGCCTTGACGCCTAAACTGGTCGGGTCCCCGAAGAACAGTACAATTGCGTCACCGACATACTTGTCGATCGTGGCGCCATACTGCAACGCAATCTTCGACATCTCGGTCAGATAGTGATTCAGGAGTTGGGCGAGGTCCTCCGACTCCATGTTGTCCGTGATCTCGGTGAATCCAACGAGATCGGTGAAGCATACTGTGAGCTTCTTGCGCTTACTGACGATCTTGACTTCCTGCTGCCCGGTGAAGATCGTGTCGTACACCTGAGGCGCAAGGTACTTTGCGAGTTTGGACGATAGTGCGGCCAGCGCGTTCGACTTTTCGGTAAGATCTTGCTCGCGCTGCTTGAGCTCGCTGATATCGGAATAGACGGACACGGTGCCGCCATCATCAGTGCGGCGTTCGCTGACCATTACCCAACGGCCGCTGTGGCGCCGCTGAACTTGCGGCTCGCCGGGACTCCCATGCTGCCGCAGCCGTTCCGCAATCCATTCCTCTACCCGACCTTCCGCATCCTTGATGTAACCGCGTTCCGCAGCGCGGCGGATAATGCTCTCGAAGGTAACACCCGCGCTAAGATCAACTTCCAGGCCCGGATAGAGCAGATTGCGATAGCACGAGTTGCAGATGACCAGCCGGTCTTCTCCGTCATAGCAGACGAACCCTTCGGAAATGCTCTCTATCGCTTCGGCGAGGCGCCGTTCGCTGCGTAGTCGAGCCTGTTCAGCCCGCCGCAACGGCGTAATATCGTAAAGCCAGAAGAGCCGCTTGCCCCCCGCCACCGCGACATGACCGCCATGATAAGCGACCTGAACATAAGAGATCAGCAGATTGAGTAATTCACCCTGCTTGCTCGTCCAGATCACTTCCTCATTGAGCAATTGTCCGCCGCGGGTCCTCAGCAGCTGAACTATGCGCTCACGGTGAGCGAGGTCGTGCCAGAACCGTTTGGTATCAAACAGTTGCAGTTCGTCTTTCTCATAGCCGGTCAAATCACGCAATCGACGATTGTGAAACAGGAGACGTCCGTCCTCGTCGACAACCCCCACTGCGGCCGGGCTATAGTCGAGAATCTCGCGGAGCTGGCGTTCCTGCTCGGCTACTTGTTCTTCGTGTTGCGTCAATGCGGTTATGTCGTAAACCCATACTACGCGCTTGCCCCCAACGAAGCTGATATGACCTCCGTGGTATGCAACCTGCACGTAGGAAAGGAGCAAGTGAACTAACGAGCCTCTCTTCGTTCGCCATGTGACTCTTTCATTCAATACCTGGCCGCCGCGGTCCCTCAGTTGCTGAATGATTCGTTCGCGTTGGTCTAAGTCATACCAAGTCAACCGAGTGTCGAACATGTGGAGTTCGTCTCGGGTGTAGCCCAGGATTTCACGTAGTCGGGCGTTGTGAAAAAGCAGTCGGCCGTCATCATCGACCACCAGTAAAGCCGCGGGACAGAACTCCAGAAGTTCGCGAAATTGGCGATCTTGTTCGGCCAGCGCCCCGTCCAGCGCAGTGCCGCCATCTGCCCCTATCGATCGCTTGATGTCGGAAGACATTCGGGCCCCCGGCGATCGCCCAAGTTAATACCACTATTGAGATGCTAGCCGATCAAAGCAAACCTGCTTGGAAGCTTCTGCTCGCCAAGTCAGATTGGACTGGCTGGTGCAACGGCTCGTTAAATCTACGTAAATCTATCTGTGTGGCAAGAGCCGATAGACGATTTTCTTCGGCCGTATTGGAGCGCGGCCCGCTAGTTTGGCTTCCGGACATCGGCAAGATCAAGCGGAAGTCGGCTTAGGTCACCAGGAATGCTCTTTGATCCAGCGGGACACCGCCACTCGAATGTTCGCACGAACCCCCAGCCTGGGTCGCGACCCACAGGGATCATTCCTTCCGGTGATGAAGTCTTAGTGGAAGCCTTTTCCTGAGTCGTTGCCGAATTTCGCGAGTCGGCTTTAGAACTTCGGCAACCACTCCGAGGTATGAATTGCCAGAGCGCCTTCCTAACTTGTAGCACCGACGGCCGCGACCATTCGAAATCCTAGGACCACGTCGCCTTGACCTCGTTTGATTCCATCGAATTCGACTACGCCGCTTCGCTTGCCAAGCAAGCGCTGGAACATATGAACAAGCACAAGGTACCGCCGAGTCCAGACAATTTTTCGATCTGGTTTGAATACGCGGCTCGTTCGTCTGTAGACCTCAATAGGACGATCGATGTGCTAATCGGCAATCGAAAGCCGTTTAGCGAACAAACGAATAGCGAACTTGTTCGTATATTTCTGCTTGGAAACGACAGAGGAGATATTCCGGACAAGGTCCGAAGCTTGGTCAACAGAGCCAAAGAGCTCCTGACAAACGCAATCGACAGCCAGAACGCTCAGATCTTGAGCTTAAGAGATGTCGCGGCGCAGGCCGACCTGACTGATCCAAAGGCGTTGATCAGCAACCTCCTTGATGAACTACTCAGAGCGACATCTCGTGCACAAAACCTGGAGGCAAGCTTTACCAGCGCCACCCAAGAACTCGATAAAGTGAGAGAAACGTTGGCACGATCCGACCAGAACGCAAGAACCGATGCATTGACGGGCTTGGCCAACCGGAGAGGTCTTGATGAACGGCTGCATGCCGCGCAGATTAGAGCCATGGAGAGCGGCGACGCATTGAGCATCTTGCTTATTGATATCGATCACTTCAAGCGCTTCAATGATACCTACGGTCATCAAGTCGGCGATCAAGTTTTGCGGTTGGCGGCGGGGGTGTTCAAAGAACAGCTTCGCGAGAGTGACTTTCCCGCTCGATACGGCGGAGAGGAATTGATCGGCGTACTGGACAGCACCGAACTCAGTACGGCGCGGGCGATTGCCGAACGCGTTCGACGCAAGATCGCGGAGCGAAGAATGCATAGGAGATCGACTGGAGAAGAACTCGGGGCCATTACCGTTTCGATCGGCGTGGCCGAGTTCCGACCAGGCGAATCAATTGGCGATCTCGTCGAACGGGCCGATCAAGCCTTGTATCAGGCGAAGCGCTCTGGCCGAAATCGAACTATGACGGAAGTCGATCTCGACGGCGATATTGCTGCGTGATTTGCGTGACGTTGGCAAAATGACTGGATACAACCACGACATCTGCCTTCAGGTTTGAAGGCGCCAAACCATCAGAACGGTCAAGGCCTCAGCTCGCGAAACTCTTCGTAGCTGGAGTAACGGCCCTTTTGCGTTCTCAGCGCGAAAGGGCCGTTGACTTGTCTGAAACCTAGCTAGCAACCGAATCGCAGATCGCTCGCAGGATCTTCGGCAAATGAGCTGAGGCGACTACCCAGCTTTGCTGCTCAAGCGATGTCCGTTACCGGCGCCATAACGTGGATCTCTGCCATGCAGCAGCACGTCCGCCAACCATCGTGACCATCGCGAAACACCCCTCAGCGCGCTCGGGGGACAAGCAACCAATTTGCGCAACTATCGGAGAGCCAATTCCGATTTGACAAAGATCAACCGACAGGTTGCGGTATAGCCTAAGATGACTCGCAAAATCACCGCTATTCGAACGTCACTCCGATCCGCCTATCCTTGCGCCACGCCACCCGGCACGCCCTGTGGCGTCCATCGGCCGGAACGAACAGCGTGAAATGCGCGGGGATCCCCACCGGGCTGGTGACGTCGAGGGCAGCGCCGGTCGCAGACCAGTTTCGGATGGTGCAGTCGATGGCACTGCCGCCGAACTCGATCGTTCCGGCCTTTAGGACTCGCTGACGGAATGTGGTGCGCCTTTCCGTGCTCATCGGACAACAATCCAGCCCTGGATGCCGATCTCGCTTATCTCGAGCATATCCTGGCTTGGCGTGCCGCAAAACTGTGATTGCAGACAAACACACAAGAAAAGGCCCCGCCGGGCGACCATGGAGCAAGATCGCATCGATCGATGGACATCACATCACTTGAGTGATGTGTTGATCGAAGTGAACTTCGTTCTGATATTGCTGCCGAGGCCGTTCACGATCGCGATGATCGCGAGCGAGATGCCAGCGGCAATGAGACCGTACTCGATAGCGGTCGCGCCTGTCTCGTCGGCCAGGAACTTGCGAATGATTTTCATGAGCTAAGCAAACCTCCGTCTCATAGCCGTGATCTACACCACCGGATTGAACGGAGTCTCAAGAAAGCCGGCAAACCACCTTTCCTGGCATCTACGTGCCGGGAGGAGCAGACCTTCAAGGAAATATGAATTCTCCGTCGTTAATTCCGCTCACGGAAAGGGGCAACTCAGCATGGCAGTCGATCCGCGTCGGCGGTTTTACTTTGCCGGAGGATCGCTTCGGTCACCGACCTGCCGCAGCGGACTGCACCCTTCCCAACCGCGGCGTCCCTAGCAGGAAGGTGGCACCGATCTCATCGCGTTGAGCCAAGCGGGTCGGCAACGCCTGAAGCCACGCCCATTGACGCAGAGAATCCTCCCTGAAGCAGTCCGCCCAAACAGCGGATTGGCGGGCTATTTTGCTATCGGAAATAGGCAATGAACCTTGGCTCACTGTTGCGCATTCTTGGACGCATTCGCGTCGGCGGGTCGGGAAGCGATGGACGCCGCTTGCTCATCTCTTTGCGGTAACTGCTCGGTGTGTGCGCTACCCCGCGCACTGGGTCGTTAGCCGTCGCGCGCCCCAAGTGAGCGCTCTCGACTTTGAGGACGATCAATATCGTGCGCTCGGAAATCGCCAAGAATATGCCATAGCTGAGCGGCTGCCAGCCACGTAGGCTAAGGGACGGGCCCGGACTCCTAGGCACTCCGGGCACATCTCGTTTCGGCCGTACGGTACAAGTCGGAAGGTCAGGCGGATTCGCCTGCCAGGGTGACTTTATGACTGATGGCAGACCCATTCCGGTGAGGCCCGTTTCCGTTACTATACGAGGGGTTACGTATCGCGGTACTTATTTTGTGGACAGATCGGTCGTGTATGTTCGGTCCCGGCTCGGGATCAAGGCCATCCAGGTCGGGGAATCGTCGCCTAAAACTGTGGCCAAGCTACTCCTTTCGGAGCTGGCCGCTATCCGACGGCGGACAAGGGAAAAGTAAAATCCTTCGGCCGAAATTGCTGCCGTGATTAAATTGTCACTTACTCGCTATGCCGTTTCGTAATGGCTGCTCACGACGACGCTGGTCGTATTCGTGCTCGTCGCCAGAACATGTACCTTCGTGCGTCAGCCGATCGAGAGGACCCGAAAATCGCCGTTCGAGGTTCTTGTGATGAAGCTCCTTGCTGAAGCACGCTGAACTCGCTGAACAGCACTATGGGCAGGAGCAAGTGCGGCCATGATGCGGTCCCAAACACCAGCACCGCCAGCGGACGAAGCGGTTGTGGCACGTGGTGCGCGGATCAAACACCTCGGGCAGATCACGCCAGGCGGTATCCATCCGAGCTAGGCCGCGGACAGTGGATCACCGATTTCACCGCTTGAGGAGTTCGGGGTCTTCCTTGTGTCCCTGATGAGTTCCATCAGGTTTTCGATGCCGAAGTCGGTGAACGCCATGACGCCGTCGTCACCTGTGCCGTAAACCCAGATAACGCCGTCCTCCGGGTCCATTCCGTTAGCCACGTCCCAGAGCCAGTCCTCGTCTTCGCCGAGGTCCTTTGCGACGCGACCGATGGTGAAGACGGAATGAACTTTGTTGACAGGCATGGCTACGCCGCCTGTGCGGAGGACATCGACGTGGGAGGCGTCCAATTCCACGGCAGCAACTCTTGCAGGCAGTTCTGCGGCAAGTCGGCGATGCGCGCAAAGACGTCGGCGAGCCAGGCTTTCGGGTCAGAGTTGTTGAGACGCGCCGTCATGATGAGCGTCGCCATCACGGCGGCCCGCTCGGCACCGCGATCGGAGCCCGCGAACAACCATGCCTTTCTTCCAAGAGCAAAACCGCGCAGCGCCCGCTCTGCGGCATTGTTGGTCAGGCAAATCCTTCCATTATGGGCAAAGCGGGCAAAGCCATCCCACCGGTTGAGCAGGTAGCTAATCGGCTTGATGACGTTGGACGAACGCGAGAGCCGGGCACATTCGTCCCGCAGCCAAGCCTCAAAATCGGTCAGCAGCGGCGCACTTCTCACCTGGCGAACCCGCAGCCGTTCCCCAGCACTCATCCCATGGATCTCACGCTCGATCTCGAACAGCTGGTCGATCCGACGGACCGCTTCCAGCGCAATCGGCGAGATTGCCGTCGCTGAGCGTCCGCGCCGCGCGTTCTGGGCGGTATCGGCCAATTCGAAGAACGCCCTCCGGCCGTGCGCCCAGCAGAAGGCAGGCGTGGCCAGCGACGCCTTGCGTCCGGGATCGAAGAGAGCGTTGAACCCGCTATAGGCGTCGGCTTGAAGGATGCCGGCGAAGGTCTGAAGATGCCGCGCCGGATGTTCGCCGCGCCGATCGCGCGAGGCGTAAAACAGCGCCGCCGGCGGATCTCGCCCACCAAATGGCCGATCGTCGCGGACATAGGTCCAAATCCGGCCGGTATCTGTCCTCCCCTTTGCCAGCATCGGGATCTCGTCACCATGGAGCCTCTCGGCGGAGAGCACATAGGCTTCGATCAGTTCAAAGATCGGCCTGGCGGCAAAAGCTCCGGCGCCGACCTGGTCCGCCAGCGTCGAGACCGACAGATCGATCCCCTCGCATTTGAAGCGCTGGCTCTGTCGGCTTAACGGCTGATGCTGGCCGAACTTGTCGAACAGGATCGTCGCCAGAAGCTGCGGCCCGATATAGCCGCGCGGCGTCGCATGGAACGGTGCCGGCGGCTGCGTGATCGTCTCGCAATCCCGGCAACTGAATTCTCCCGCACCGTGTCGACCACCTTGAACCGCCGCGGGATCTCTTCCAGCGTCGAGGTCACGCATTCGCCGAGCTTCGACAGCCACGCCGACCCGCAGCAGGGACATTGCGTCGGAGCCGGCAGGACCACGCGCTCGCGCTCAATGTCGTCGGGGAAGGGTTGGCGCACCGGCCGCTTGCGCTCAAACGAACGCACCCTCTGAGTCTTTTCTGCCGCCTTTTCGGCAGCGAGTTCATCTTCGGTCGCAGCCGCCTCGAGTTCTTCAAGTTCCAACTCCAACTGATCGAGCAGCCGCGACGACCGCCCCGAGCGCGCCCCATAAAGCGTGCGACGCAGCTTCTCGATCTCAAGCTTGAGATGGGCAATCAGCGCTTCAGTGCTCGATTGCTTCGCCTGGGCATTGGCCGCTTCAGCAAGCCTGGCTTCCGCCGCAAGCCTGGCCGCGCGCTCGGCCAGGATCATCGCATGCGCGGCGGCAAGATCGGCCGGCAGTTGCTCGGCGCTGGGGTCCATTACCAGATGGAATCATATTCGCTGCTAAAATCAAACGGCAAACTCTCAGCCAACGCTCGTTGGACGCCAGGACTCCTGGGGGTTGCGCCAATCGATGCCGGACAACAGATAACTCATCTGCGCCTGCGAGATCGACATCGCGCCGTCCACCAGCGACGGCCATATAAAACGACCCCTCTCCAATTTCTTCGTAAATAGGCATGCGCCCTGGCCGTCATGCCAGATCACGTTCAATAGATCGCCCCTGCGTCCGCGAAAGCAAAACGAATGACCGCTCAGCGGATCGCGGCGCAGCACCTCTTGTACCTGTAACGACAAGGAGGCGAACCCTTTACGCATGTCGGTGTGGCCAGTCGCCAGCCACACCCGAACTCCCGTAGGGACCGGAATCATCGTCGATCCAGAACCCCGATGAGGCGCGCCAAGCACTTCGACATCGATGCCCGCATCGACAATAATACGCCGCCCGCTCGTCAACTCGATCTCAATTCGCCGCTCGGTCGAATGCTCCGTCGCGCCCCGCGACGAAAGTGCGGTTGACGGGACGGCCCACCTTCCGCGACAACCGCTCTGACAAAGCCAGCCTCAGATTTGGCCCGATCCGCCGCGAGCGCCCTTCGCCAGGTCACCAGCAGGGAACGCGACAGGCCATATCGCCGCGCCGTCGCCGCAACCAAGCGCGGCTCGGACAGGCTTTCCAAAACAATCCGCGCCTTCTCCTCCTCAGACCAACGTCGCCGCCGGCCCGTCTCCACCACTTCGAGTCGATTCAACGCACTGATCGTATGGCTGTCCATACGTACAGTTCTCAACCATCAGACCACCCCGTCGCAAGGCGTCTTTCTTCGGACGCTTACGCCAGGCGCTCCGGAGCGCGAGATCAAAAAAAGCCCATTGAGGGCACGGCGGTCATTTGCCCGAGCAACGCCAGGCGGCTTACTCCGCAGCCGGGCTTGGTGGCAGCGTTGTGCCGATCGATGATCGTCTTCGCACACCAGCACGGCCAAAATTCTCTGCTGACGCGGGAGCGGGGATACCAATTCCCTCAATTGCGAATGAGTTTCAGCCGCGAACTCAATCAGTAGTTTTCAGGAGGCCATAACGTCGAGCGTTAAAGTGCTGTTGATGCCTTTTCCTTATCGTAGCGAGCGGCATGCGACTTGCCATTCAGTACGCGAGGCTCCAACGATGTTGCGAACCGTAAAGCCGACAGGTATCGAAAACGTTCTCAGTGACGAAGAACTGATCGTGTCGAAGACCGATCTCAAGGGTCGAATCACCTACGCCAACGACGTCTTCCTCCGCATGGCGAAGTATTCCTGGAAGGAGCTAGTCGGGGCGCCGCACAGTCTGGTCAGGCATCCGGAAATGCCACGATGCGTTTTTAAGCTGCTTTGGGATACTCTCGAAGCCCGACAGGAGATCTTTGCCTACGTCGTCAATCTGGCAAAGGACGGCAGCCATTACTGGGTCTTCGCCCATGTTACCCCGACCTTCGACATCAGCGGCAACCTGGTCGGATACCATTCCAATCGCCGCAAGCCCGATCTCGGTCCGGTCGAGAAGATTAGCCCTATATACAAAGCGCTCTGTCAGGAAGAGGCGCGGCACAGCAACGCCAAGGAAGGCATGCGTGCAAGTCTCGATATGATGATTGGCTTGCTGAGGAACCAAGGCGTTGGCTATGACGAATTTGTGCTCTCTCTCTAAGATTCAGGCGGCGAACTGCGTCGCGGGCTTGCTCGCCATCGCCGCGCTCACGGGCTTAGGCATTGCCGATCCGTTACCCCGCGCGCCCGCTGCGATATTGCTCGGCACCATCATTCTGCTGATGGTCTATTCCATATGGAGCCTGAAGGGGGCGGTCGCGGCGATCGGCGAAGCCAACCGAGTCTGTGGCAGTGCAGCCTGCGGCGATCTCGAGTCGCGTATCTTGAGCGAAAGGCTACCAGGCCGGATCGGGCTGATGCAGAAGTCTATCAACGACATGCTTGATATCACCGACGCCTTTGTCCGCGAGACGACGGCATCGATGGATTATGCGAGCCGCGGCAAGTACTTCCGCAAAATCGTAGTGCGCGGCCTTCCCGGGTCGTTCCGCAATTCGGCGAAGCTCATCAACGCCGGCACCGACAGTCTAGGCAAGCAGGTCGTGGAGATCGGCGGCCTGGCAAAAGACTTCGGCACCCATCTCAACGAAATCGCCGGTAATCTGGTCGATGCCGCCACCAACCTCGAAACGGATGCCGGCCAGATGGCAGCGGCGGTTGAGAAGACCGACCATCAGACGGCGAGCGTGATAGCAGCATCGGGCCAGGCTTCCACCAACGTCGAGTCCGTCGCGAGCGCAGCGGAACAGCTCGCATCGTCCATCGCCGAGATCAGCCGCCAAGTTGTCCGCTCCACCGAGAACACTGGCCGCGCAGTCGCAGAGGCCAGCCGCGCGGGCAGCGAGATTCGCGGCCTCGCGGACGCGGCGACGCGGATCGGCGACGTCGTCAAATTAATCAGCGATATCGCCGGGCAGACCAATCTGCTCGCGTTGAACGCCACCATCGAGGCGGCCCGCGCAGGCGAGGCTGGACGCGGCTTCGCCGTGGTCGCCTCGGAGGTGAAGAATCTTGCCAATCAGACGGCCAAGGCGACCAAGGAGATCAGCGCCAACGTCAATGAGATGCAGCAGAGCACAACTAGTTCTGTGACCGCCGTCGAGGCGATCGCGCGGACCATCGACGAGGTCAATGAAATCGCTTCTGCGATCGCTGCAGCGATCGAGCAGCAGGGTGCTGCGACGCGCGAGATCGCACGCAACATGCAGGAAGCCTCGGCCAGCACCTCGGAAGTTTCTTCCAATGTCGGCGGCATCAGCGCAGCCGCCGCCGATACCGGGCAGGCAGCAACCCGCGTCAACGGCGCCTCCGAACGCGTCCACGGGCAGGTCGAAATACTTCGGCGGGAGGTTGCGCAGTTCCTCCAGCGGCTGACCGCGACCGCGTGATGCGGAGATGCCAGCCTAGTGTCCCGAGTCACAAGTTCGCAATCGTAGATTCGCAATAGATTCGCGTCGCTGTGCCAAGGGTTGAGGCTCGGCAGCGACGGAGAGTCTGATGGCGGTCCAGCAACTTGCCCCTTTGATATTGAGCGATGACGAGCGTGCCGAACTGAAGTCGCTGACGATGCGGCGGAAGACGGCGCAGGCGCTGGCTCTGAGAGCCCGGATTGTGCTGACCTGCGCAGAAGGCGGTCAGAACACGGAAGTGGCGGCCAAGTTGGGGCTGGACCGGCAGACGGTAGGCAAATGGCGGCGGCGCTTTGTGGAGCTGCGCGTGGCCGGGCTGCACGATGAGCCGCGCTCGGGGGCGCCGCGCACCGTTGACGATGCCCGTATCGAGGCCGTGATCGTGAGGACGCTGGAAAGCTGCCCCGAGAACGCCACCCATTGGAGTTCCCGTGGCATGGCGAAGGCCAGCGGCCTGTCGGTGTCGACGGTGCAACGCATCTGGCGAGCCTTCGGGCTCCAGCCGCACCGGCTGGAGACGTTCAAGCTCTCGACCGATCCGAACTTCGTGGCCAAGGTGCGCGACGTCGTGGGCCTTTACGTCTCGCCGCCAGAGCACGCCATCGTTCTGTGTGTGGACGAGAAGTCTCAACTCCAGGCGCTGGACCGCAATCAGCCGATGTTGCCGATGCGTCCCGGCCAGCCGGCCCGAAGGAGCCATGACTACAGAAGGCACGGCACCACGTCGCTGTTCGCCGCCCTCGACATCGCGACTGGACGGGTCATCGGCAAGTGCTACGGACGGCACCGTGCCGCTGAGTTCCGCAAGTTCCTCGACGAGATCGAGGCCGCCGTGCCGTGCGAGCTCGGCGTCCATCTCGTCATGGACAATTACGCCACGCACAAGACTCCGCTGATCCGGAAATGGCTGGCCAAAAGGCCGCGGTGGCATGTCCACCTGACCCCGACCAGTTCGTCATGGCTCAATCAGGTCGAGCGCTTCTTCGCGCTCCTAACCGACAAGAAGATCAGGCGCGGCGTCTATCGCAGCGTCGCCGCCATCAGGGCGGACATCACCTCGTTCATCGAACGACACAACGCCGATCCCAAACCGTTCCGGTGGACCAAATCAGCCGATGACATTCTTGCTTCTATCGAGCGCTTCTGCCGATACAATGCCCCGGCAAAACACGATGCGATGTTGCGAACTTCTGGTTCAGGACACTAGCTATAGTTCGCCGCGTAATCTGCTGATGATCCGAAGGCCCAGATAACGAACGGCAGAGCCTGTCCGCCCTGCCCGGGGAGTTAAACTGTCCTGCAATGGCGAGTGCCCGTATTGAGTTGCCACCGTTTCCTCGCTTGAACGATTTGCCCGCTCCAGCAGAGCCGCTGATCTTGGGAGCTGAAGCAAAATGGGGGAGCCATCCTCATCTTTTATGACACCGGTCCGGTGCGCACCCGATTCTCCGCTGACCGGGTCGCCTGATTCAGGCGGGCCATTTCTGAGCCGCCCATGGCCCAAAAGGGGTCAGCACTTGCCGTTCAGCGGCGGAAGATAACCCACATTATACTGGATATTTCATGACCATAGTAACCCCACCGTTGAGGGATTAGCGAATCCGAATGATTGCATCATCGGAAAAAGGAGAAGCGGCACGAGTGACGTCGAGCAACTCGTGCAATTTGGCCGGAGAACAATGAGCAAATGACGCCGAGCGACAGATCATGCAATGCTTCGGGGCAAAGGGTGGGTGAAGGCGATTGGGCTTCCCGATTCGCAAAAGACCCTTAGACGACTGTTAGCCAAAGGGTGGATTGAAAGGCAGGGGTAGCGGTAGCGATTTAGCGTATCGAATCACAGAAATCGGTCTGGCCGCAAAAAAGCGCCGATAAGGCTCGTTTAGGATAGCTCGACGAACGGATTGCGCGCAATTACAGACGACTCGACGGTCCGATGCGAACTTCGCCTGATTGCTTGGAGTCTCGGTCCGAGCCCCTACAGACCGCCGATAATACCGTACACGGCGTCAACCTCTACAGTATTTGCGTCTATAGCGGTCGTGGTCGGCGCGTCAGTAACTCTCACTATACGGCGCCGAGCAGCTCGACGCCGGTGGTAATCAAGTACGCCGGCACCGGTTCCACAAGCAGCCGGCAGCCGAGGATCCTCGGCGACTACTACAGCGGCGTATATACGTTCGACGTGCACGCACGCTTTTCTATCTAATCTAAAGCGTCATACGAAGCCGTTAAGGCAGGCTAGATGCTTCGAAGGGAAGAAAGGCACCATGTAAATAATCGAGGGTCTCGAGTTAGGCGGCCTCAATCTCGTCGTGCAGCTCATACTTGGCAAACGCCAAAGCCGCCGCTGGCTTCGGGCGGCCAAGCAGATAGCCTTGGCCGAACTCGATGCCGAGGGAGCGAAGCTTCTCCAGTTGAGCTTCGGTTTCGATTCCTTCGGAGAGGACGGACAGCTTCAGCAATTTAGCAAGCTGAACGATCGAGGCCATTACCATCTGTGTCTCGGTTCGATCGAACCGTTGCATAAAAGACTTGTCAATTTTGACTTTGTCGAACGGAAATGCTGTCAGATAAGCTAGCGACGAATATCCAGCTCCGAAATCGTCGAGCGCGATCGAGACGCCGAGTTCTTTCAACCGCGCAAGCGTCTTCAGGTTCTGCGCGTTGTCTTCAAGAAAAACGCCCTCAGTGATCTCAAGTTCGAGGCGACATGCTTGCAGCCGCGCGTCGGCCAGCGCGGAAGTTACAGCATGCACTAGATCGCTCTTGGCGAATTGAACTGGTGACAGGTTGACCGCGACCCTGATGTGATTCGGCATCTTCGCAACGTCACGGCAGGCCTTGCCAAGAACCAGCTTGCCGAGATCAACAATCAGCCCGGTTTCCTCGGCGATCGGGATAAACTCGGCCGGCGGCACAAATCCGCGTGTCTTGTGGTCCCAGCGCACCAGCGCCTCAACAAGCTTTACTTCACCGGTTTTCAAATCGAAAATCGGCTGATAGTGGACGGCCAGTTCGTCACGCCAGATCGCTTCGCGAAGCTCCACTTCCAGCTTGTTGCGCTCCTCGGCTTCTGCCCTCAGACTGTCAGAATAGAAATGGCTGCAGCTGCGGCCGGAGTGCTTGGATTTGTAGAGCGCGAGATCAGCGTTGTGCAAGATCTCGTCAAACCGCTCGCCATGGCCGGGGACCATGGCGACGCCGATGCTGCATCCGATCACGACGGGATGTCCATCAACTTCGTAGGGTGCGCCGATCGCCTCGATAAGGCGCTCGGCCAGCACGGAGGCCGCCTCATCGAACTGTCCGTCGCCGAGCGCCACAATGAGGCCAAACTCATCGCCGCCCAAGCGCGCGGGAACGTCGACTTCGCGCACTGTGGCCCTGATTCGGTCGGAGACCTGCCGCAGCAGGACATCGCCGGCGTGGTGTCCCAGCGCATCATTGACGCCCTTGAACTTGTCGAGATCGAGCAGCATGACGGCAAACCTGCTCTGCAGCCGTCGATATCTCGCGAGTGCCTCCTCAAGCCGCTTCTTGAAGAGGTTTCGATTGGCGAGGCGCGTCAGTCCGTCAAAATGCGCCAGCAGTTCGATTTTTCGTTCGAAAGTTTTCCGTTGGGTGATGTCTTCGTGAGTGGCTACCCAGCCGCCACCTGGGTTAAGGGCATAGGAGATGTAAATGACTCGACCATCCGGAAAGGTGATTGTATTGTTGGAGTGTTCCGGCATGGCAATGCGCTGCTTGAGGTCTGCCAGATACACATCAAGGTCGGGGACGAGCTCCTGTCCGGCGAAGACCTCGTGGAACTTCATACCAATCGAGACCCTGTCGCGCGACAATCCATAAATGTCGAGATATTGGCTGTTGAAGGCAACCAGGCGATCGTTGCCGTCGAACATACTCAATCCCTGTGGCATGTTGCGCAACGCAGCCTCAAACCTAGCGTTCGCATCTTGCGTTTCGAGCAAGCTTTGTTGGAGCTCATCGACGGCCCGGTTCCGGTCCGCAAACAGCTTTGCACAACTCCCGATACAGTTGAGCAGATACAGGCCATAGCTGATGGTCAACGCTCCCAACAGGCGGTACTCGCCGCTACCAAGAACGACAAAACACTTCAGCGCAACCGGCGCTAGAATGCAGGTCATGTAAGTAATGGCGGCCGGGTACGTGGAAGAAAGAAGTACACTTCCGCTGGCTGACATGCCGACGCACAGGGCGATCAGAATCAATTCCGGTTGCTGCGGAAGTTCTCCAAGTAGCCAGAAGCCAAGAATCCCCCAAGGGGCAGCCAAAGCGGCTCCGAAAATTGTAGCCCTGCGGGTCGCACGTGAGCGCGGCGAGGTACTGGGCTTTGCCCGTCGCCTGCGCCTCGTCGCCCAGCGCAAGAACACCCAGATTCCGACACCGTACGAACCAGCCGCCCACAGCAACAAGGGCGCCGATTCGACGTGGCGCCAGAAGGCAATCACGGCCAGCGTCACATTCACGACGTGACCGAGGATCGACATCGGTGTAGCGCGCACGATGGCAGCGAACACTGCGTCGCGAAGTGGCCTGGACATCATGGGCTTTTCCTCGGCCTCGTCTTGGTCATCGGTACGGTATCGAGATGTGTAATATCAAGAGGCCATTTGCTAGAAAGCGTAATCAGCGCATGCCTTAGAATGGCTAAGCAGAGACCTTAGCGACGGCCGATTCTGATGCTATCGTCTGCTGAATCTCTAAGCTCGGTAAACGCTCAATTAGTTCGGCACTCAGTATTCGGCAAAGTGGCGGCCAATGATCCGGCTAGGCTGTCGGCCGGCAGCGATGGCAGCTGCCCAGGGGGCCAAAGGACAAAGGGCACGCCATGTTCGAATGTTGCCGTCAGTGTCAGCAAGAACTCGTCGTGGACCGCCTGGATCAGCACGGGCAAGCGTATCGGGCTTGGTTGGACGACGCAAATGGTTCGCTTGAATCAACTCAATTGACAATCTCAGGCAGGATATCAAGCCGAAGCGAAATCACCGAGTCCCCAAGCGCGGACTCATTAGCACACAGTTGATCCCCGTTTGACGAACGCCAGATAGTAGGCTGCCAGCTTGGCATATCGGGTTGCGACACGCCGACATTGCACGATTTGTTGAAGGACCGTTCGGTCATATTGCGCGCGCGATAAAGAAGCGGGCTGAGGCAGATCGGGTCTTTGCGGTTGCGTTTCGGCGGAATGTTGGCCAACGCGCCTTGCTGGCGGGCAAGCGGGCCGGCAACCGGCGTCAGCGAGGGGGCGAGGTGGCACTGCGAGATCGACCAATACTGACTTGCTATGGGAATTGCTTCAAACGCCACTACGGACGATCTTTCCCAATCGGTTCACCGATAAATACATGTCCTTCTCTTGAGCAGATCGGCAATTGACCGCACCGCTGGCAGGCCTCCAGACGCTCACAGCTGGGATACAATTCACCATAAACCTTGGACAGAGTGAAATGGCTTCGCCGAGCATTGCGATGCCGTTGGCACCGTCCATCTGGCTGTCATTAGCAAGCACTTGAGCGGACGCAGGCGGACTTCGGCCGATTCCCGCTTTCGCATCCCTAGGGACCGCAAGAAACTTGAGGTAAATCAAGAGGCAGTGCGGACCAAGAGAATAGGATTGTTAATTAATTTGAACTGGGACAATTTCAAATGAATCCCGTTCAAGGCCCCCATAAGGGCAGTATCTATATTCTTGATGCCGATCGCAAATCGCGCGAGGAATTGCGAGATGTCCTGCAAACAGCGGGATATGATGTCATCTGCTTCGCCGACAAGAAGGTTCTACGGAAAAACCTAAAGGACCGGGCGCCCTCATGCATATTTTTCGAGTTATCTAAAGATACCAGCGATCTTGAGATCTTGGCTGATCTTGCGGATTATCCAGCGCCGTTGCTTGTGACTTCATGGTATGGAGATATCCCAACGGCGGTAAAAATCATGAAAGCTGGCGCAATAGATTTCGTTTCGAGGCCGCTTGACCATCACGAGATCGTCCGTCGCCTCGAGATTGCTCTCACAGAAAGACGCATCCAGACCGAGGGCTTTCAGGTCGGAATTTTTCCGAGGCGTCAAGGGTTATCATCGCGAGAAAGGGAAGTGATCGACCAGATCGCGGTTGGCCTATCCAGTAAGCAGATAGCTTCTGTTCTCGGAATTAGCTGGCGCACGGTCGACGATCACCGAGCACGGATTATGCGAAAATTGGGCGTGAGAAACGCAGCCGAGTTGATGATCGCCATCATGAATGGAGCCAGAGCGGAATGAGGGTTTAAGTTGAATCGATCTGGGATTCCGTGTATTTTCGCGCTCTGTGAGTGCGGATTCCGACGAAGTCGCCCGGGTGTACCGATATGAAGTCGCCCGGGGATTCCGAGACGATGTCGCCCACCTCTCCGATTTGATCTCGCCCGGGGGCGAGGCGTTCTAGCTGCTGAGGTTCTCT
>JAKFVL010000022.1 GCA_021732215.1 Hyphomicrobiales bacterium | reverse complement strand
CTCACATCCCCAGCCACCTCAACCTCTGCGCCTGACGCTGCCGCGTCCACCGCATCCCGCCCCGCAATCCGTGACGATCGCGAACCGCCCCTCACCGTGGGACGGGATGCAAGGATTATAATCCTAGAATAGCAAATGTCAAGGGCTTCACGTCATGCCCAATCGTTTCACTCCACCTTGACGCCGGCGGCCTTGACGACCTTTTCCCATTTCTCTGTTTCGGCGGCGATCATCTTGCCGAACGCCTCGGGCGGCCCGATCAACGGTTCGCCGCCGAGTTCGACCAGCCGCGCCTTCACCGCCGGATCGGCGAGCACCGCGTTCACATGGGCGTTGAGTTTGGCGATGGTGGCGGGCGGCGTCTTCGCCGGCGCACCCATGCCGAACAGCGCGCTGGCCTCATAGCCCGGCACGGTCGCAGCCACTGTCGGTACATCCGGCAGCAGACTCGACTTTTCCGTGGTGGTGACCGCAAGCGGTCGCAGCGCACCGCTGCGGATATGCTGAAGGATCGACGGCATGTTGTCGAAGATCACCTGCGTCTGGCCGCCCAGCATATCGGTCAGGGCCAATGCCGCGCCACGATAGGGAATGTGCTGCATCTTGGCGCCGGTCATCATCATGAACATCTCGCCGGACAGATGCACCGAGGTGCCATTGCCGGACGACGCCATGTTTACCTTGCCGGGATTGGCTTTCACATAGGCAATGAATTCGGCCACCGTCTTGGCTGGTACGTCGTTGTGGACTGTCATCACATTTGCGGTGCGATTAAAAGCCGCCACCGGCGCGATGTCGCGGATGAAGTTGAAGTTGAGTTTGCTGTAAAGCGTCGCGTTGATGTAGTTCGCCGGATTGACCAGCAGGATGGTGTAACCGTCCGGCTCGGCATTGACGACGGACTCGGTGCCGACGTTGTTGCCGGCGCCCGCCTTGTTCTCGATGATAAATTGTTGCCCGGTCCGCTCCGACAGCTTTTGCCCGATCAGGCGCGCGAGAATGTCGGTCGCGCCGCCCGGCGGATACGGCACGACCCATTTCACCGGACGCGACGGATAATCCTGCGCCGCGGCGCTGGTGATCGACAAACCTGTGACCGAGATAACTGCAGACAGACCGATCGCGACCAGACTGATCGCGGTGCGACGTGACATCATAAATAGTCCTCCCGGCTGCCGCGGCTTGGCGCGCGGTCAGCATGCGTTGATGATCAACAGCCATTTGTAACAAGCAAATCGGCCGCTCACCACTGCGGCTTTTGGTTCATTGCGTTGCGAAGAGCGGGTGGATGCCGTTGATCGGCGGGCCGGACACGCTAAATAGCGGGTATGGCAAACGAGCCGGTCAAACCATCCTCGCGTTCCGGCGTCGCGCCGTCGTCGTCGGCGGCCGATATCGCGGCCTTCGTCGCCAAGGCAAAGGCGATGACGCCGCAGGCCTCGGGCAAGCGCGGACGCCTGATTTTTGCGCTCGACGCCACCATGAGCCGCCAGCCGACCTGGGACATGGCCTGTCAGTTGCAGGCCGACATGTTCACCGAGGCGGGAACCATCGGCGGTCTCGACGTGCGGCTGGTGTATTTCCGCGGGCTTGCGGAATGCCGCGCCAGTCCGTGGATTTCGGATACGGCGCAACTGGCGAAGCTGATGAGCCGTATCCACGTCGAGGGCGGCCATACCCAGATCGGCCGCGTGCTCGGGGAGACACGGCGCGAGGCGATCGCGGACGGCGTGCGCGCGCTGGTGTTCGTCGGCGACGCGATGGAAGAAAACGTCGACGATCTGTGCGCCAAGGCCGGCGAGCTTGGTCTGCTCAAGGTTCCGGTGTTCATGTTTCAGGAAGGCCATGATCCGACGGCCGAGGCCGCATTCCGCGAGATCGCGCGATTGTCCGGCGGAGCGTGGTGCCGGTTCGATCCGGGAGCGGCGGCGCAACTGCGCGATCTGCTGCGCGCAGTCGCGGCCTATGCTGCGGGCGGGCGCGAGGCGCTGACGCGGCTGGCGAAGACGGCGTCAGGCGCCGCGGCATTGCTGACGCAGATCAAGTGAAAGCGATCAGTTCGTCTTCCCGTTCACATGCAGGGTGAGAATGTCGCGAACAGCGCGGTTGGCAGGCGTCGGCACGTTGACCGCTGCGCCGAGATCGACCACGCCGCCCGAGAGCCACGGCAATTCCAGCGGCTTGCCTTCGCGCAAGTCATTCGCCATCGAAGCGACCATTTCGGCGGGCAGGGTATCGATGAACGCGATGCGCTGCTCGGCGTAGTCGGGCGGGAGCGCAACGCCGCGCGCAATCCCGACGGCGACGACCTCCTTCATCAGATCGAGCATGAACTGGCGGGTCTGCGGATTGCTGCGGATCTGCCCGGCGTTGGCGCGCATCGAGGCCGTCGCGCCCGACATGCCGACCAGAAACACGAACTTCTGCCAGATCTCGACGCCGATGTCGGGATTGATCTCGGCGTTGATGCCGCCTGCGGTGCAGGCCGCGTGAAACGCTTCGACGCGCTTCGAGGGCTTGCGGTCGAATTCGCCGAACACGAGGCGCTGGTTCGCGCCGCCGTGCGCGATCACGCCGGGCGCCTTGATCGAAGCAGCGATGTAGCTGGTGCCACCAATCAGCGCCTTGTCGCCGACGATCGGGCGCAGCATGTCGTCCTTCTGCACGCCGTTCTGAAACGAGATCAGCCCGGTCTCGGGTCCGATGGTCGAGACCAGCGACTTTGCCGCCGTTTCGGTGTCCCACAGCTTGACGCTGAACAGGATGATATCGACCTTGCCGATGCTGGACGGATCGTCCGTCGCGTTGACTTTCGGCAATTCGATCGGGTGATGCGTGCTGTCGATCCGCAAGCCGTTCTTGCGCATCGCCTCCAGATGCGCGCCTCGCGCGATGAACGTGACATCCGCGCCGCCCTTCGCCAGCCGTGCGCCGAAATAGCCGCCGACTCCGCCCGATCCCATGATTGCAATGCGCACGCGCTTCTCCCTGCGATCTTGTTCTTGCCAGATTGTCGCAGCTTGTCGCAGATCGCGGGCTAGCTTGCCAGCGCGTTGCCATCACGAATTGAACAGGAGGTGCCGCCAACGCTGAGCGACAGCAGCTCGATGGTGCGCTGGCCGTCGTAACTCTTCCAGGTGCGCGGACCGCCGGATCGGCCGTAGGTCACATTGACGGAGCAGGACGAAAACGCGGGGTCGAACGTGACCACGACCTGCCGCGCAAAGCCGGCAAAGACCGCGTGGCCGACCAGCGTATTGCCCTTGAAGTTCAGGCTGGTGTTCGAACTGCCCGGCGCGACCTCCTCCGATTTGCCGCCGCCGCCCGATCCCCGGCTGACGGCTTTCACAAACACGCGGCCGGCCGAACTCACATAGACGGTGCGTGTCCGGCTGATTGTCTCGGCGATGGTGCGTCCGTCGGGCAGTTTTTGCTGCGCCGATTCCGACCACGACACCAACACGGTCTTGTTGAGAAGCTGGGGCGGCGCGGCGATGGCCGCCGTATCGGCGAGGCAAAGCGGCACGACCATCAGGCCCGCGGCAATCAGGCTGCGCATGACGGTTCCTGCCTCAATTGGCCAGCGCATTGCCGTCGCGGATCGAACACGACAGGCCGCCGACCTGCGGCGCGCCGGTCGAGGTGTAGATGACGCCGTTCAATCCCGTCCAGACGATCGGCTTGCCGCTGTCGCGGCCGATGACCACATTGACCGTACAGCTCTGGAAGCTCGGATCGAAATCGACGTTCATCATGGTCGCGCCGCTTCTGAACTGCAGCACACCGACCAGCCGGTTGCCGACAAACTTCAAACTTCCGCTTGCATCGCCGGCATTTTGTTCCGGCCCGCGTTCTTTCTGCTGTTGGTTGCGTCCAACGGTGCGGGTTGCCCGCGAGAACACGCGCCCGGCGCTGGACACGTAGATCACCCGCTGAATGCTTCGCGGCAGGTTGGCCGACGAACCGTCCGCTCCCTTGCCGGGGATCGTGACCGTCATGTTGACCAGCAACGTCTTGTTATGGAGCTGCTGAGGAGCGGCCTGCGCGGCCGTGAGCGAGGCGGCGAAGATGACGCCGGCCAGCGGCGCGATCCGGGCAACGAATGACATGAGGCAGCTCCCAAAATGCTTTCCCGGTCCGCCAACGTTCGCGAACGGTATGATATAGCCTAATCCGTTCCCAGGCTGCGGCAAGCCGTCCGAGCGGTTGCATCGCTGTGGCGGCCGGGGCATGGGATAACCATCTGAAAATGGCCTGCATTCGATCCCGAAGGCTGGCCTCAGGCACGAGACGCAACCTTGCTGGACCAGACGCCATGCCGACCCTGATCGCCGGCATCTTCGCCGTGGTGGTGCTGTATCTCGGCTTGCAGATGTTCCGCGCAGCCGATCCGAAGCTGCTCGCCAAAGGAATTCGCTTCGCCGGCGGTGCGATCTGTCTCGCGGTGGCGGCCTTTACCGGAGTGAGGGGGGAGCTGGCAGTCGCGATCCCGCTCGGGCTGTTCGGCGCGGGGCTGCTTGGCTGGTCGCCGTTGTCAGCCGCCGGGTTTGGCAATTTCGGCGGCTTTGGCGGCAGCAAATCGAGCGGGCAGACCTCGCAGGTCCGCTCGCACTATCTCGACATGGTGCTGGATCACGACACCGGCGCGCTGGCCGGGCGCATCGTGGCCGGTCCGCACGCGGGCCGCGATCTCGGCGAATTCGATCTGCCACAGCTGGCGGCGATGATGACGGGCTTCGACGCGGAAAGCTGCGCGCTACTTGAAAGCTATCTGGACCGCCGGTTTCCCCGATGGCGTGAGGACCCGCAGAGCGCAGGGGCAGGCGGGCAGCGCCGCCAGCCGGCGAGCGGCAAAATGACGACGGACGAGGCTTATGAGATCCTTGGCCTGAAGCCTGGGGCGGGCCGGGAAGACATCAGCCGCGCTCACCGGGGCCTGATGAAGAAACTGCATCCCGACCAGGGGGGCTCGACGTACCTGGCGGCCCGGGTAAACGAGGCCAAGGACACTTTGCTTCGCACGCATCGCAACTGACTCCAGACAACATCACGCAACCGACTGACGAACGGCTGGAGTTGCTCTGGATGATGCCTTTGTCCCCGGACCGCGTGACGCGCTCCTGGTCCGGTGTTTTCACCGGTACCGCATCCATCCATCTTTAGTGGCGAATGGTTGACGGGAGGTTGCCGGCGGGGGCGGTGCCGGACAGGCGCGAAGCGAATAATTGCGTGTAGGTTCTAGTTTTGTTCCATCGAACGATGTAGCGTTTCTCATGGCTCAAGAGGATATCTGGTGCGTAAATAATCGATCAAAGGTCGAGAACCTTGCCCGACGTAGACGAGCGTTATCTCAAGATCGTTCTCGACCCAATCAGAGTTTGTGCACACTACAAGCCGAAGTTCGGTCAAGGGTCCGCGGGTGGCGGCCTGACAATGGGACAATTTCAGGAACTTTATCAAAGCGACTCTTTTTACTTACACCTGGTTCGGCCTCGACAATCCCTTGATGTATGCCGCGCACAAGGCGGCTGGCGGCATGACGAGCGTCTACCGTCAGATAGGCATCGGCTGCGAGAAGCTATTCCGAACGATTTTGCAGGATGCGTTCGAACTGACCGCTACTGACGTGGTCTGGTCTTACGAGGTGCCCCTGCCGAGCGGCAAAACCCGGACGCTTCGCCTTGATGGCCGCGTGCCGCTCGACAAAATTCGAGACACGGTCAAGCGGAAGCGCTTCCATCAATGGATGCGGGAGTCTGCCGATGAGATCGGTGTAGACCGCAAAATCTTTGCAAGCCTTACCGGCACGGTTTTCGAGGTTCGGCAGGGTTACAAAAGCAAGGATTCGAAGCGCCAGAACGCAGATATCGCGAACGCTGCGACTGCCTATACGAAGGCATTTTTGCCCTGTGCAGCTATCCTTTCGAACCAAATCGATAGCGATATTCTGGTTCGCTATCGGGCCGAGAAATGGGCTGTGGTGACGGGCATTGTAGGTGCGAACAATCCGCTGGTTTCGACATATGACTTCATGCGCGATGTAGTCGGCTACGATATGGCCGCATTTTTCATGCGCAACAGGCAAACGCTACGCGCCGAAATCGAACTGGTGCTGAAGGACCTCCTTGCGCCGGAGACGACATGAGAGCTGCAGCGGCCGAGAAATTGCGCCAACGCGCAGACTATACCCACAAACATAACGTCAAAACCGGCCGGCATGGCTGGCTGCGTCTCACACCCGCTTATTCAGTGAAGGTAGTCGACGAAATCATTTCCAAAGCCGGCCGGCCGCTGCGGATATTCGATCCGTTCTGTGGCACGGCCACCACCGCTCTCAGCGCAGCTTATCATGGACACGAGGCAGTCACGACGGATATCAACCCGTTCCTTGTCTGGTTGAGCAGCGCGAAACTGAATTTCTACGGCGCGGCAACGATTGGAGCAACTCGCCGAGCATGTCTTGATGCGCTGGAACTGGTTAGAACTTCCGGCGTCAAGCCTTGTGCCCGGCCGGCCCTGCACAATATCGAGCGCTGGTGGTCGGTGGAGTCGTTGGATTTCTTGACCAAACTGCGGCCGGCAATTCAGGCTGTTACAGAACCGCAGTCGCCCGAGCAGACGCTACTTTCCATCGCATTTTGCAGAACCCTTATCGCCACCTCGAACGCGGCCTTTAACCACCAATCCATGTCGTTCAAGGATAGCGAACAAATATCGTTGGCTCTCGACATCGATGCCACTCAGATTTTTTCCGATGATACACATTTTGTCCTGAATGGCGCGGCCGAGAATCCTGGAGGTAACGCTTCCGTTGTTCTGGGAGACGCACGAAATGTTGCCGCAGCCGTCCACGGCAAATTTGACCTTGTCGTTACATCTCCTCCCTATGCGAACCGGATGAGCTATATCCGCGAACTTCGCCCGTATATGTACTGGCTTGGATTTCTGGAGAGCGGCCGGGACGCTGGAGAACTGGACTGGGCTGCTATTGGCGGCACATGGGGTGTTGCGACCAGCCGGCTGAAAGACTGGAAACCATCGCCAAAGTCATTCGCTTCGCCGCTTTTGAACGATGCTCTCGAATGTATTGCCCGGAATGAAAATAAAAATGGCAGGCTGTTGGCAAACTATGTCGAGAAGTATTTTGACGACATGTGGCAGCACTTCCGCAGCCTGACTGCTGTGCTCGCAAAAAACGCCGAGCTTCATTACATCGTAGGTAATTCTACTTTTTACGGAACGCTTTTGCAGGTCGAAGAAATCTATGCGGCCATGTTGAAGCAACTCGGATTTGCTGATGTTGAATGTCGCGCCATGCGCAAACGCAACTCCAAAAAAGAGCTTTTCGAGTTCGATGTGTTCGCCCGTTGGCCTTGACGCAGCAGGACAGGGTGTCTTGATATCGCATGTATTGGGTCTGTCTGCCGCCAGACGCCGATGAAACCAAAACGAAAAATGGCCGGGACATCCCGGCCATTCCGAAGCATCGCTGATGCGAGCCGGGGGTTCAGTTTCGCATCGGGAAGCAAGAAATCGCGGAGCGCTTCAGGGCGCGGCAGGCGGCCTCCGCCTGTTCCTTGTCGAGCCCGGCGAAGCGGGCGCGGTAGAGCTTCTTGTCGCCCTTGGCGACTGTCTCGGTGAACGGATCGGCCTTGCCGAGCAGGCTGCGGGCGTGGTCGCGCGCAGAATCGAGGCGTTGTCGCGCTTCGCTTTCGCTTTCCAGCGCACCGACCTGGATCATCCAGCCGGACCGGGCGACGACCTTGAGCGCGCCGTTCTCCTGAATGGTCTTGGCCGGAGTGACCGCACGCACCGATGGATCGGCATAGGCCATCGATTGGGTCGGGCCGGGCTGCGCGCCTTGAGCCGGTGTGGACGAGACCGGCAACACGCCGAGCACGCCTTGGCCGGTGCCATGGCCCGCGGGCTGCGGCGGCAAGTCGGATTTGGCTTCGGCTTTGGCGACGACGTTGGACGACGTTTCGGCAGGCGTTTGTGGAAGAGCCGCGGTGACGATCGGAGCAGGCGCACCTTGCGACGGACCGGCGGATGCGAGTTTCAACGGTGAGCCGGCGCGGATCTGCACGGTCTTGACCCGTACCGGTGTCATCGGTTCGGCAGAGCCGGGGATGGCGGCGAGCGGCTGCGCCGATACGACTCCGTTGGTAAACGGGGCGGGCGGCGTGGTCTTTGCCGGCGGCGCTGTCTCCGCGACCGGGGCAGGCGAACGCGGGGCGGGTGCGGGGACCGGCTCCGGCAACGCCGCCGCGGTCTGCACGGCGCCCTGAACCTGAACCAGCGGCGCGGCTGCTGCGCGCACCGGCCTGGCTTCGGCCACTTCGACATTGGCTGCGGATGAATCGCGCTCTGTGATCGCGGCTACCGTGCGTTTGGTCGCGGCATGAGTGACGTGTTCGGCAAGCAGGTTGCGCATGATGACATCGCGCGAGCCGCCGCTGCGTCCGCCGAGCACGACCGCGACGAGATGGCGGTTGCCGCGCTTCATCGAGGAGACAAGATTGAATCCGGAGGCGCGGGTATAGCCGGTCTTGATGCCATCGACGCCTTCGACGCGGCCGAGCAGCTTGTTGTGATTGCGGATGACGCGGCCGCGATAGGCGAACGCATTGGTTCCGAAATAGCGGTAGTAGCGGGGGAAGCGATCCTGGATCGCGCGGCCGAGGGTGGCCTGATCGCGCGCGGTGGTGACCTGATCGGAATCCGGCAGGCCCGATGCATTCTTGTACACGGTTCTGTTCATGCCGAGCGCGCGCGCCTTGCGCGTCATCGCCTTGGCGAAATCGTCCTCGTCGCCGGCAAGCGCTTCGGCAATCACCACCGCCGCGTCGTTGGCGGAGCGGGTGACCAGCGCCTTTATGGCGTCCTCGACGCGCAACGTCTGGCCCGGACGCAGACCGAGTTTGGTCGGCGCCTGCTCGGAGGCGAATTCGGACACTTCCATTTCGCTGTCGAGCTTGAGCTTGCCCTGCTCAAGGCGCTCGAACAGCATGTACAGCGTCATGATCTTGGTCAGCGATGCCGGATGCCGGATGCTGTCGGGATTGTTCGCGGCCAGCGTCGATCCGGAATTGGCATCGACCACGATCGAGGCGAAGGCCGGACTGTAGGCTGCGACGCGCGCATGATGCCGCACACGATGGCGGCGCTTGGCGTCCGCGCTTTCGGTGGTGAAAATAATGGCTGTGATGATGGTGGCGAGGCCGAGGACAAAAAAGCGGGCATACCGCAAGGAAGCTGAGGTGCTGCGAAACATAAACTTCCCCGTCCAATTTCCATGTTGATCACCGGTTCGTGAGGCGGAATTGTGCCCGAACACCCGGTGAGCCTTACGCGCCAGCGCCCCTTGATCCGCCTTTGCTGCTCCCGCCGTGGCCGCCATTCTGGCCGCTTCTGCTAAGAGACTGAACTCAAGCGTCTTTTCGGTTTCGCCGGAACTGCTTGCAGTGCAGCTGTCAAAGTTAGGGCGACGGGGTTTCCAAACGGTTAAGCAACCATTTCCCGGCTGCGGGCGATTCTCCCGTAATTTGAGACAATTGTGCGACGCACAAGATTCTTGACAGTTATGGTGCGGTGCGATATTTCACCCCGGCGGTCAAGGCGCAGGGACAAGATCGGTTATTCAACCAAAGTCTAGGAAAAGGGATTGTCATGGACAAAGTCGAAGAGTTCCAGAAGTACGGCAAAGAGCAGATGGAATCCGCAGCCGCTTCCGCCGGCGAGTTCGCCAAGGGCGTGCAGGCGATCATGACCGCCTACAGCGACTATGCGAAGAAGGCGATCGAGAACGGCAACGCTTTCGTCGAGAAGCTGTCGGGCGTGAAGTCGTTCGAGAAGGTCGTCGAGTTGCAGACCGAGTATGCGAAGTCGAGCTATGAAACCTTCGTCGCCGAGAGCAAGAAGATCGGCGAACTGTATGTCGATCTCGCCAAGCAGAGCTACAAGCCGTTCGAAGGCGTCATGGCCAAGATGGGCCAGATGCCGGGCACCACCCACCACTGATTTCGAACCGCTGACATGAAAAAGCCCGGCGTCGCGCCGGGCTTTTTTGTTTCGGCGGTGTGACGCCGATGCGAGTTCTTATTTCGCGAGGCGCAACTTCGAGAGTGAAGCGCCGATGGCCGCGAACGCGCCGGAGATGCCGTTGGCCGTCGTGGTCGGATAGAACTGGCCGGGGTCGGCACAGGACTTCAGGATCGCGGATTCCGGATCGCCGTCGGTGTTGACCTGAATGGTATAGACCAGGGTCTTGCCGTTGACGGCCGTGTTCCTGATGTTGTTGCACAGGATCTGCTGCCGGGCATCGACCTGTGGCGAGGGGCTGCTGCCGTTGCCGTACCAGCGGTCGATGGTGTTGAGGCCGTCCGACAGCAAGATGATGGCATCGGTATAGTTGAAGTTCGCATCCTTGGCCGGTGCATTGAGCGGCAATGTCTGTTGCAGCGACATCCAGCCCCAATGCATGCCGATCGGCTGGTTGGTGCCGCCGTTGGCCACCAGCAGGTCGATCTTGGTCTTGACCAGGAGCACGTCCGTTGCCGAATACAGCGATGTCATCGGCAGAATCTGCGACGGACAGATATTGAGGCCGTTCTGTTCATACTTCACAGCCGTGAATTTCGTCGCAGTGGCGGTCGGCGCATCCTTGGTGGTGTCGTAAGGCTGGTTGCGGTCTGTGACGCAGCCGTCCCAGTTGTTGTGATTCTCGACTGTCCAGTTCCGGTTGTTGCCCTCGCACTGACTCTTGGTCACATATTGGCTTCTGTTGCACGATCCGTAATTTTCGTCCCAGTCGCTCCAGTCGATCCAGCTTGCGTTCTTGTTGGCGGTGCCGACGTTGACCATCTGCGCGAACGGAACGATCGACACATAGACGTCGCCGGTGGCGTTCGATGACTGCTTCAGCGTGTCGATCAGGCTCTTGGCCGACGTTTTCATCGCGGCGAGCTTGCCGTCGCTGTTCATCGAGCCGGTAACGTCGAGTGCGAGCGCAACCCGGAGTTTGGTGTTGCCCCAGGTCGCGGTCGCGCCGGTTTTCAGATCCAGCGTCGGAAAGCCCGCGATTTTCATGAACTGGGTGTTGACCTTGCCGCCGCCCGTCATGACGAGCTTCGCGGCGTTGGAGCCGCTCGGCGGGGTGTAGACCGCGGTGGTGCTGACGTTCAGCACTTCGGAATGCGTATACAACGCCTTGAAATAGGAATCGGCTTTCGAGGTGATCTGCGCCGAGGTCAAATTCGCCGCGTCCTTCGAGATCATGAGGACGGTGGTATCGAGCGCTGCCTGCATGGCAGCCCGGGCGTTGGTGGCGCGCGTGTAATCGATGGCCGAGCCCATCAGCAACAGGATGGGCGTGATGGCAAAAGTGAAGATGACCGCGACATTGCCCCGCTCGTTCCGGTAAAACCGGCCGAGCAGCTGGCGGGCGGGGCACAATTCATTCGCTTTGGACATGGCGGCAACACCGGTTTGAATTCTACAAAAGTCTACGGAACCATCGATGAAGGTCAGGTAAAATCGAAGGGTCGGATTTACGTGTTTTGCCCGATCCCGCCGCGTTTCCAGCCCGGCACTTTGCCCGCGCCAGAACCGGCATTTCTTGCGATCATTCATAGAAACTGCCGATAAAACGTTGGTAAATTCATCCTGAGAAAAGCCGTTAAGTACCCGATCAATCGGAACGCCGGGGCGTGAACCGCAAAACGAGGTCAATGCGTCCTGAACGGCGAAGGCGAAAGGCGGCGCATCGATTCAGCCGCCGTTAACCAGCACCGACGCCGCACAGGATGTGGACCGGCGATTCGGCACGCTCCGATGGCTGTTAAGCCGGACTTCCCGGGCATTTTACGCGCTTGCGAAAGGATCGCTCCGGACCCATATTTGAGACGTCCGGCGGCGCTTCGCTGCGGGTCTGCAGGCTCGCAAATCGGGAGGTTGCGCGAGGCCGCGATACGCATGAGGACCGAACCGTACGAATGCCGAAGCTGGAAATACCGAACCCGTCCGCCATGCGAGCCACCATTCTGAGCCAAGCCGTGCCGAACGAGACGTCGACAAGCGCCATTTCAACGCAGGCGCACCAGATGCATCGCGCGCATGCAGCCGCAGGCAGGGCTCCGCACATGGCCGGCGACGATGGCCGGTCCAATACGCCGGGCGGCCCCGGCACCTCGGTCATCACCAAGGTCAAGCCGCGCACGAAACGTCCCAGTCTCTATCGCGTACTTATTCTGAACGACGACTACACGCCGATGGAGTTCGTGGTCCACGTCTTGGAGAAATTCTTTCAGAAGAATGCCGAGGCCGCGACCAAGATCATGCTTCATGTGCATCATCACGGAATTGGCGAGTGTGGCGTCTTTACCTACGAGATCGCCGAGACCAAAGTGACGCAGGTGATGGATTTTGCGCGCAAGCATCAACATCCTTTGCAATGCGTGATGGAAAAGAAGTAGCCTAATGATTCAAAGCGGCCGGAACTCCGAACGGGGATTGCGGCCTAAAAGAAACGAGTGATCCAACTCAAATTTCGGCGGGGGCCGTAAAGGACGCAAATGCCAACTTTCTCGCAGAGCCTCGAGCAATCCCTGCATCGCGCGCTAGCCGTCGCGAACGAACGGCATCATCAATATGCGACGCTCGAGCATCTGCTGCTGTCGCTGATCGACGATAGCGACGCCGCCGCCGTGATGCGCGCCTGTGGCGTCGATCTGGACAAGCTCCGCGCCAGCCTCGTCAATTATCTCGAGACCGAGTTTGAAAACCTCGTCACCGACGGCGCCGACGATGCCAAGCCCACGGCTGGCTTCCAGCGCGTGATCCAGCGCGCGGTGATCCATGTGCAGTCGTCGGGCCGCGAGGAGGTCACCGGAGCCAACGTGCTGATCGCGATCTTCGCGGAGCGCGAGAGCCACGCGGCGTATTTCCTGCAGGAGCAGGACATGACCCGTTACGACGCGGTCAACTACATCAGCCACGGCATCGCCAAGCGGCCTGGTCTTTCCGAAGCACGGCCGGTGCGCGGCGTCGACGAGGAAGCCGAGAGCAAGGGCAACGACGACGGCAAGAAAAAGGGCGAGGCGCTCGACACCTATTGCGTCAACCTCAACAGGAAGGCGCGCGACGGCAAGATCGATCCGGTGATCGGCCGCAATGCCGAGATCAACCGCGCCATCCAGGTGCTGTGCCGCCGCCAGAAGAACAATCCGCTGTTCGTCGGCGAAGCCGGCGTCGGCAAAACCGCGATTGCCGAAGGCCTTGCCAAGCGCATCATCGATAGTGAAGTACCGGAGGTGCTGGCGGCGTCGACAGTGTTCTCGCTGGATATGGGCACGCTGCTCGCCGGCACGCGCTATCGCGGCGATTTCGAGGAGCGGTTGAAACAGGTCATCAAGGAACTGGAAGCGCATCCGAATGCGATCCTGTTCATCGACGAGATCCACACCGTGATCGGCGCGGGCGCCACTTCAGGCGGTGCGATGGATGCATCGAACCTGCTCAAGCCGGCGCTGGCATCGGGCACGATCCGCTGCATGGGCTCGACAACCTACAAGGAATATCGCCAGCACTTCGAGAAGGATCGCGCGCTGGTGCGCCGGTTCCAGAAGATCGACGTCAACGAGCCGAGCGTCGAGGATGCGATTGCGATCCTCAAGGGCCTCAAGCCTTATTTCGAGGACTATCACAAGCTGAAGTACACCAACGAGGCGGTGGAAGCCGCGGTGCAGCTCTCGTCGCGCTACATTCATGACCGCAAGCTGCCGGACAAGGCGATCGACGTGATCGATGAATCCGGTGCGGCGCAGATGCTCGTTCCCGAGAACAAGCGCAAGAAGACCATCGGCATCAAGGAAATCGAGACCACGATCGCGACCATGGCGCGGATTCCGCCCAAGAGCGTATCGAAGGACGATGCCGAGGTGCTCAAGCATCTCGAGACGACTCTGAAGCGCGTGGTATTCGGCCAGGATCGCGCCATCGAGGCGCTGTCGGCGTCGATCAAGCTCGCGCGCGCGGGTCTGCGCGAACCGGAAAAGCCGATCGGCTCCTATCTGTTCTCCGGCCCGACCGGCGTCGGCAAGACCGAAGTGGCCAAGCAACTCGCGGCCTCGCTCGGCGTCGAATTGATCCGGTTCGACATGTCGGAATACATGGAGCGGCACACGGTCTCGCGCCTGATCGGTGCGCCTCCGGGCTATGTCGGCTTCGATCAAGGTGGCCTCCTGACCGACGGCGTCGATCAGCATCCGCATTGTGTGGTGTTGCTCGACGAAATCGAGAAGGCGCATCCCGATCTCTACAACGTGCTGCTGCAGATCATGGATCACGGCCGTCTGACGGATCACAACGGCAAACAGGTCAACTTCCGCAACGTCATTCTGATCATGACGACCAACGCGGGTGCCGCGGATCTCGCACGGCAGGCGTTCGGCTTCACCCGCAACAAGCGGGAAGGTGACGATACCGAAGCGATCAGCCGGCAGTTCGCGCCTGAGTTCCGCAACCGGCTCGACGCGATCGTGTCGTTCGCGCATCTCAATACGGATGTGATCGGCATGGTGGTCGAGAAGTTCGTGCTTCAGCTCGAGGCGCAACTCGCCGACCGTGATGTGACAATCGAACTGTCTGAACCAGCCAAGGCCTGGCTGATCACGCATGGCTACGACGAGCAGATGGGCGCGCGGCCGATGGCGCGCGTGATCCAGGAGCACATCAAGAAGCCGCTCGCCGACGAGGTGCTGTTCGGCAAGCTCAAGGGCGGCGGCCACGTTCGCGTGGTGCTGGTCAAGGACGAGGCGGCGCCCGGCATCGAGCTGGAGAAGATCGGCTTCGAGTTCGTCGATGGCCCGGTCGCTCCGAAGCCGGAAAAACTTCCGGCGGGAGCCCGCAAGCGCAGTGCGCCGCGCAAGCCGAAGCCGCCGGGCGGCGGCGGACCGAAAGGTTCGGCGAAGCCGCTGGTGAAGGCGTAAGCCTTAACGCTATCGATCGCAGAATGAAAAAGGCCGGCTTCTCAGCCGGCCTTTTTGTTTCGATATAAATAGTCAGACTATTCCTCTAAGCGTGATCTGATCCGAAAACCGGTTCCCGCTTTTCGGGATCACGCTTCGCCGCAGAGCTGCTTGACGCGGCGCTTCAGCGCGCGGTTTTGCCGCTCGGCCTTGCGCAGACGGTCTTCGAGATCGGACGTTGCAGCGGTCGGCGCTTCAAGCGGATTGTCGAACGCGACGCCGACGCGGTTGTTGCGCCACCAGATGATGCGGGCGAGAAACGAGCGGCCCTTGCGCGCGATCGCGAGATCGATCTTCGGCGGGAGTTTCACGCCGGACGGCACCTCAAGAGCCGCGCCGTCATTGGAAATGTTTCGGATCACCACGTCGGTGCGCGATCCAGAGGGCTCGGCGCTGACGCCGCCGCTCAGGATGACTCGTTCGCGCGTGCTGTGCCGCCGATCCAGCATGGATGCCGTCTCCGTAAAACAGGAGCCGCAGCATAGACACATGCCGGTTAGCAGATAAGAACACCGCAGACGACTTTAGAGGTTAACGTAAACCATTGCTTGCGTGCGTCACAAAAAAGACCCTTTGCAAGCCCGGCCCGCGCCCGCGCATCAGTTGCGCTTCAGCGCCGCGATGACTGCGTCCATTTTCGCGACCACCATGGTGTTGACGCTGTAGCTCGCGCCGGCGGCAACGAGGCCACCGATGCCGGCGATCAGGGCGTAGCCAAGCGCGGTGCCCGCCGTGTCATCGGCGATAAAGCCGCGCACCACACCGCCGCGCAGCCGGCGTTTCTTGGCAAGATCGATGACGTTGCCGGTTTCGCTGTGCAGATCGAAGGCGAGGCCGAATTCGTTGCCGCGACGCCAGACCGTCGTGGCCGGAAACACCTCGCCGCGATGCCAGATGGTCAGGCCGACCTTGTCCGGCAGGGCCGTTCCGAACGGCATCTCGACCTTGGCGCCGTGGGCCGAGAAATTGCGAACGGTGCAACTGGCTGTCGATTTCCATTCGTTGAATTCAACCACGCCGCCGTAATAGACACGTCCCCGTGGGACTTTGCGTCGTTCGATCATGGTTGTACTCCCTGGTGGTTACCCTCAACTAACCCGAGTGCGGCAATGCACGGAAGGCGCGAATTGTGAAACGAATGATTAACCTAAACGTCGTGGGTGCGTCGTGGGGGCAATGCCTCGCATTGGCCACGGGAACGTGCCCGACGAGGCTCGCGCGGCCCATCACCGGCATGGCTTAAATGCCTCTGGCGCAGGGCAAAATCGCTTTGTTGGCTTGACGCGAGGGGTGATCGCTGCGCGTCTGTGGACTTGGCATCATCGCTAGCAAGAACCTGTGGCTCTCCCGTCTCCCGACTCCGACCAATGGCAAAATCCGGCGCGGGTGTTCGCGCTGGGCGTACGGGAATCGCTTAAATCTGTGCTCGCCTACGTGCTGTTCGGAACCTTCATCGGCATCGGCGCGCTGGCGCATGACACGGGCTTCAGTCTCGGCTGGGCGCTCGTCAGCTCGGCATTGATCTGGGCCGGGCCGGCGCAGGTGATCCTGATGTCGTCGCTGCACTCGGGCGCGACGGCGATCCAGGCGGCAATCGCGGTGACGCTGACGGCGATCAGGCTGATGCCCATGGTGGTGTCGCTGCTGCCGATGATGCGCACGCCCGGTACCCGGTTCTATCATTTGATCCTGCCGGCTCATTTCACCGCGGTGACATTCTGGGTCGAAGGCTTTCGTCTGTTTCCGCTGGTGCCGCGCGAGCGGCGCATCGTGTTCGGCAATGGCATGGGAACGGGATTCGTCCTGATCTGTCTGATTGCCACCGTGATCGGCTTTCAGATGGCGGCGAAGCTGCCGCCGCTGTTTGGCGTCGCGGTTCTCGCGTTGACGCCGCTGACGTTCCTCTATTCGACCGCACTCAACGCCAAACAAACCGCCGACAAGGTTGCGCTCGTGCTCGGTATCGCTCTCTATCCGCTGGTCGCGATATTCAAGACCGGCGTTGATATCCTCATCAGCGGCATCCTTGCGGGCACGATTGCGTTTGGCGTCCATGTCTGGCGGAGACGCCGATGAGCGGCTTTATCGGTGACTGGCACGCTCTGTGGATCCTGCTGATCGCGGGCATCCTGCCGAACGGCGTCTGGCGCATGCTCGGCCTGTGGGTCGGCGGCGGCATCGACGAAGGATCGGAGGTGATGGTGTGGGTGAGGGCGGTGGCGACCGCGATCCTCGCCGGCGTCATTACGCAAATTCTCGTTGCACCGCCGGGTGCGCTGGCAAGCGTTCCGATCGCGTTCCGGTTTGGCGCGGCAGCGGCGGGCTTCGTCGCATTTCTCGGATTGCGAAAATCTGTGCTGGCGGGGGTTATCGCGGGCGAGGCCGTGATTATCGCGGCCAAGTATTTTCTGGGCTGATTCCGGGATCGCGTTACGCCAATCCTTCCACGCCAACAAGGCGTGCCGAGCTGCAGGCATCCCTGACACTCTTGAGGCCCTGATACACCGGGCCGCCGTAAAACGCCTCCCAGGCGGCGACGGACGGGAATTCTATCAGAACAATTCGACGCGGCTCCCAATCGCCCTCGTAGACCTTGTGGCCGCCTCCACGCGCGAGATACCGGGCCCCGGCCTGTTCCAATGCTGGCTTCACGCCCGCCATGAACTCCTGATATTTTTGCATGTCGCGGATATCGACATCGAAGATGACATATGCGGACATGAGAGGCTCAGGATTTCAGCGCCGCGATCATGCGCGTGGCGTGATCCTCAAGCAATTTCGGCTCGGCCTTGAGACTTGCGGGCGGCAACAGCGCCACGCCTTCCTTGCGCGGCATCACATGCATGTGCAGATGAAACACGACCTGACCGCCGGCCGTCTCGTTGAACTGCTGCACCGTGATGCCGTCGGCCTCGAACGCCTTCACTCCGGCTGCAGCGATCTTGCAGGTGGTCCGCGCGACGTGAGCGAAGTCGTCCGGCTTGATGTCGAGGATGTTGCGCGCCGGCGCTTTCGGGATCACCAGCGTGTGCCCGGGGCAGCGCGGCATGATGTCGAGAAACGCAAACGTATGGTCGTCCTCGTAGACCTTGTAGGCTGGCAGTTCGCCGCGCAGGATTTTTGCAAACAGGTTTTTGGGGTCGTAGGCGACCATCGCGCTCGCTCCGGATTCGATCCTGTTGCAGTGTTGCCCGGAGGCCAGCGGCGGGTCAAGGTTCGCAGATGTCTTCGCCCATACCTTTGCGAAACGGACCCGCATCGGTGAGTTCGCGCGCCGCTTCCTCGACATACTTGCGCTCGTGTTTGAGATAGTCGCGCACCGCGCGGCGCAACGATGGATCGGCGAGGTAATGCGCCGAGTAGGTGATGCGGGGCAGATAACCGCGCGCGATCTTGTGCTCGCCCTGTGCGCCGGCTTCGACCCATTTCAGCTTGCGCGAGATCGCGAAATCGATCGCCTGATAATAACAGACCTCGAAATGCAGGAACGGATGATGCTCGATCGCGCCCCAGTTGCGGCCGAACAGCGTGTCCGATCCGATGAAGTTGATGGCGCCCGCAATCCAGCGATCGTTGCGCTTCGCCATCACCAGCAGCACATCGTCGCGCATCGTCTCTCCGATCTGCGCGTAGAACGCGCGGGTGAGATACGGATGACCCCATTTGCGCGATCCGGTCTCCATGTAGAACTCGAAAAACGCATCCCACGCCTCTTCGGTGAGGTCGCTGCCGGTGAGATGATGAATGGTGACGCCGTTCGCCAGCGCATCGCGCCGCTCGCGCCGGATCGCCTTGCGGTGGCGCGACGCCAGCGTAACGAGGAAATCGTCGAACGTGGCATAGCCCGCATTTTGCCAGTGGAATTGCTGGTCGGTGCGCTGGAGAAATCCGTGCTCCGCGAGCAGCGCCGCTTCGCCCGAGCGCGCGAAGGTGACATGCGCTGACGACGCGCCGGTGGCCTCCGTCAGCGCAACCAGCCCGCGCGCCAGTGCTGCGGCGATTTGCTCGCGATCGACGCCATCGCGGATCAAAAGCCGCGGCCCGGTGGCGGGTGTGAACGGCACCGAGGCTTGCAGCTTCGGATAGTACGCGCCGCCAGCGCGGGCGAAGGCGTCAGCCCAGCTATGATCGAACACGTACTCGCCTTGCGAGTGCGATTTCAGATAGCACGGCACCAGGCCGGCTATGGCCCCGTCGCTGCGCGCGATCAGGTGGCGGGGAGCCCAGCCGGTGCGGGCGCTGGCGGACTTCGAGGCTTCGAGTGCGGAAAAGAAGGCGTGGCTGACGAACGGGTTGTAGGCGTCGCCAGTGGCGTGCGCGCAGGCGTTCCAGTCCATAGCCGGAATCTGGCTGACGGAGGAGACGGCTTCGAGCGTCAGTTCGGAAGGCATCAGGCGAGTTCAATCCGCAAAGCGGCAGCGCGTTGAGTATACAGATCGTGTCTGCCGTTGCCAGATCAAGCGGTTTGCGGATGACGCCGTTCCCTCATGCAAACCTGTTCTTTTGAGCATGATCCGGTCAGAAAACCGGGTCCCACTTTTCGGGATCATGCTCGTGTTCAGGGCACAAATCCCTCGAAAATCATCTGATCGGCATATTGGGTGGCGCGGATGCGCTGCTCGGGCGTGCGCACCGTCCATGTCAGCAGCGCGCAGCCGAACAGATTGCGCGCGATCCAGGGCGCGGGCGCGGGCAACTCGTTGACCCAGTAGGCGACGAAATGCGGCTGGGTGCGGAAGCCGTGGCGCAAATGGAGCATGCCGTCGCGCGTCGGCTGCGGCAGATGGGTCCAGTGGGAGTCGTTGTAGCTGCGCTGGGCGACGATACCCCGGGTGATGCCGGGCATGTGCTCGCGGATCGCGATGACCTGATCGGGATCGAACGACATCGCCGCCGCCGGTCCACGATAGTTCGCCAGCACCTGCGCCATGCGCGCGGCGAGCTTGCGATCGCCGGAGTAAATGCTCTTCATTTCCAGCACCAGCGGCACGCGCCCGCCGACCAGATCGCACAGATCGCCGAGCGTCATCATGCGGTCCGCGGTCTGCTTGAATGCGACGGCCTTGAGCTGCGCGGCCGTCATGTCGATCAACTCGCCGATACCCTCATTGAGGCGGCCGAGCTTGTAGTCGTGATGCACCATCGCCTCGCCGTCGGCGGACAATTGCAGATCGACCTCGATGGCGAAATTGCCTGCAACGGCGGCGGACACCGCCGAGGGCATGTTTTCGACGATGCCGCGCGAGATATCGTGCAAGCCCCGATGCGCAACCGGTCTTGCGGTCAGCCAATCGGGAGCACGCATGCGGTTACCCGTCTCGCCGGATCACGCGACTTCAAAGATCGCCTCGACCTCGACGGCTGCGTCCGAGGGCAGGGAGGCGACTCCGACAGTGGTGCGGGCGTGGCGGCCCTTGTCGCCGAAAGCGGCAACCATCAGGTCGGATGCGCCATTGAGCACCTTCGGGCCGTCGAGAAAATCAGGCGTGGAATTGACAAAGCCGCCGAGCCGCACGACCCGCGCGACCTTGTCGAGATCGCCGAGCGCGGCTTTGACCTGCGCCAGCAAATTGATTGCGCAACCGCGCGCGGCGGCAGCGCCTTGTTCGACGGTGACGCCCGCGCCGCATTTGCCCTTGGCGATCAGCTTGCCGTCCTGTCCGAGACAGACCTGGCCGGAGACATAGAGCAGATTGCCGGTACGCACGAAGCCGACGTAGTTGGCGACCGGGCTTGCCGGTTCATGCAGCACCACGCCTAGCGTGCCAAGTTTCTGCTCGACTGTCCCCGTCATGTGCTTCCCCGATGATGTTTGTTTGCGCGTTGAACTGAAAATCCTGGGTGCCGGTCAAGCCGAATGCGCGTTGGCCAAACCGGGCCCGTCTGTTTCGCCGATGATGCGAGGGCATGCAAGCGGGTGGTTCAAATTGCGGTATCGCGAGCGCCTGAAAGGGCGCTGATTCTCAACGCAAATTGAACAATGAGTCTGGTTTGGGCGGTTCCGGCCCCAGTTGCGGCGCAATCGCAGGATTATTACAGTTTCGAATCGTCGAAATTCAGGAGGCCGCATGCGTTGCCCGATCCGGATGCCCAGTGCGCAGGGAATGGCTCGCTCGTTCGTACTGGGCGGAGCGCTGTGGGGAGCCGCATCCGGGCTTCAATCCGCACATGCGGCATCAACCGCATCATTAGGTTCGCCGTTTCTGGCGCATCAGGCGGTCTATGAGCTGAGCCTGCAAAAGGCGCGCGGCAACGCATCGGTCAACAATGCGCGCGGCCGCATCCTTTACAATTTCACCGGCAGTTCGTGCGAGGGCTACACCACCGAATTCCGGCAGGTCTCGCAGCTCGACACCGGCGAAGCCAAGACGACGCTGAGCGATCTGCGTTCGACGAGCTGGGAAGACGGCGAGGGGAAAAGCTATCGCTTCAAGATCGAGACGCGCATGAACGACGCCTCGACAGGATCGGTCGATGGCATTGCCGAGCGTAGCGGCAAGTCGGTCACGGTGAAACTGAAGCAGCCCAAGGCGAAGACGTTCACGCTCGATTCCGCGACCGTGTTTCCGACCGAGCAAGTCCGGCGCATCGTCGCCGCCGCGAAGGACGGCAAGTCGCTGCTCGAACTTTCGGTCTATGACGGCTCCGACGACGGCGAGAAGGTCTACAACACGCTGAGCGTGATCGGGCAGGCCATTCCGGGCGAGCGTGCGCCCGCGACGCCGGACGTCTCGGCGACCAGCGACAAGCTCAAGGGCATGACACGCTGGCCGGTGACGGTGAGTTATTACGACCGCAGCGTCAAATCGGCGACCGGCGAGCAGACCCCGGTCTACGCGATGTCGTTCGAGCTTTACGAGAATGGCGTGTCCCGCGCGCTGGTGCTCGACTACAACGATTTCGTCATAGCAGGCGCGCTGGCGAAATTCGACGCCAAGGATTCCAAGCCCTGCAAGTAGGCGTGTTGCCCCGGACGCGGCGTGAGGACGATACGTCCGCCACCGGCGGGCTCGTCAATCGTCCTTCCCCGGTCCCTCATATGCAATGCCCTTGATGACGGCGCCCTCGCCGAACTTCTTGCGCAGGCCGTCCATGGCGCGTTCGGCATGCGCGGTGCGCCGGTCGATCAGATCGGTTTCGTCGGCTTCCGATCCGGGCTTGAGCGCACTGACGCCCGCACCGATCAGGCGAAACGCGGTGCCGTCGATCTCGGCGGCCAGCATGTCGCGCGCAGTGGAGAAAATGCGCGCGGCAAGCTGCGTCGGCATCGATATCGAACGCGAACGGGTGCGCTGGCGGAAATCGGCGGTCTTGAGCTTGAGCGTGATCGTGGTGCCCGCATGGCCGCCGGCTTTCAGCCGCGATGAGACCTTTTCGCACAGCCGCCACAGCACCTTCTCGAGCGTCACGAAATCGCGGATATCGGTCTCGAACGTTGTCTCGCTGGAGATGGTCTTGGCGCCGCGATCCGGCACCACCTTGCGGTGATCGATGCCGCGCGCCAGCCGCCACAGTCTGCGGCCTTCGTCGCCGAACTGCTTCATCAGGTCGGTTTCGTCGGCGCGCTGCAAATCCGAGATGATGCGAAAGCCGCGCGCGGACAACCGTTCCTGCGTCGCCGGTCCGACGCCGTAGATGAAGCCGACAGGCCGATCCGCCAGCATACGCACCGCGTCGTCCTGATCGAGGGCGGCGAACCCGCGTGGCTTGTCCAGATCGGAGGCGATCTTGGCGAGAAACTTGTTTGGCGCGAGCCCGACCGACACGGTGATGCCGACCTCGCGCTCGATGTCGCGGGCAAATCGCGCCAGCACCTTGGCCGGAATCATGCCATGCAGCAGTTCGGTGCCCGACAGATCGAGGAACGCTTCGTCGATCGACAGCGGCTCGACCAGCGGCGTCAGCGCCTGCATAGCGCGGCGCACCTCGCGGCCGATGCGGACGTACTTGGCCATATCGGGGCGCACCACCACCGCATGCGGGCAGAGCGCCAGCGCCTTGAACATCGGCATCGCGGAGCGCACGCCGTAGGTGCGGGATATATAGCAAGCGGCCGACACCACGCCGCGGCGGCCGCCGCCAATGATCACGGGCTTGTCGGCGATATCCGGATTGTCCCGTTTCTCGACGGTGGCATAGAATGCATCGCAATCGATATGGGCCAGCGCGAGGCTCGCCAGTGCGCGATGCCGCAGCAGGCGAGGCGAGCCGCACGTCGGACAACGCCGCGCCGGGCGATCGATATCGTTCAGGCAGTCACGGCAAAATCCTGAATCGGATTCGGCGGATGCAGCCGTTTCCTGACGTTCCGTGTTCACGGCACGTCGCGCTCCCAATCCGGCTCGCCGAGCGCCTCGCGGGCGGCCGAGATCGTGCGCGGCTCGAAGCCGGCGGAGGCGGCGAACTCTTTCGCCGTGGCTTCGTCACGGAGCACGAAATCGAGTACGCCGGTGAGGAATCGCGGGTCGGCGGCCGACGCGCGCAGCGTCTCGGGACCGATCCCGCTCTCGGCCAGAAAGCGGCCCAGCCGCGCGACATCCGAGGCAACAAAGGAAAGCGCTTGAATCGCCACGATTTCAGCGACTTGCCGGGGGTCTTGCTTAAGTGGTTTCACTGCCAGTGTTTGCCTTTCCGTAACCTATCGTCTCTATTTTGAATGATCATACCGTGGTGTGGTGGTTCGGAAGCTCCCTCAACGTTGCGGCTTTCTGAAGGGGAGCTTCCGAACCAAGCCACACTAGAGTCGATGGATGCTGGTGTCCTGCCGAATCCGAAGTTCGCCCCAAACCTGCGGCAAACTCAAGCAAACTTCGGTTTCGGGACACCATGTCCATATGAGGCGGCGAGGTGTGCCGAAACGAACTATTTGCCCAATACTTGAGGCATTTGCCCGGAAGTGGAGAACGGGGTGGCGAAGACCGTCCTGATCGTGGAGGACAACGAGCTCAACATGAAGCTCTTTCGCGATCTCCTGGAGGCTCATGGCTACAACACCGCCGCCGCGCGCAACGGCATGGAGGCGCTGACCCTTGCGCGCAAGTATCGCCCCGATCTGATTTTGATGGACATTCAGTTGCCGGAGGTTTCCGGACTCGAAGTCACCCGCTGGATCAAGGACGACCCGGTTCTTCACGCGACCCCCGTCGTCGCTGTCACCGCGTTCGCCATGAAGGGTGATGAAGAACGCATCCGCGAAGGCGGTTGCGAAGCCTATCTTTCGAAGCCGATCTCGGTCGGCAAATTTATTGAAACCGTCCGACGCTTCATCGGATGAGGAGAGTGCAATGTCCGCCCGCGTATTAGTCGTCGATGACGTGCCCGCCAACGTCAAATTGCTGGAAGCGCGGCTGTCCGCTGAATACTTCGATGTGGTGACGGCAAATTGCGGCACGCAAGCGCTCGAGATCGCCGAACGCGCCGAGTGCGACATCATCCTGCTCGACGTGATGATGCCGGACATGGACGGCTTCGAAGTGTGCCGCCGCCTGAAGGCCAATCCGAAGACGCATTTCGTGCCGGTGGTGATGGTCACCGCGCTCGATCATCCCTCGGATCGCGTGCGCGGGCTCGAGGCCGGCGCCGACGATTTTCTCACCAAGCCGGTGTCGGATGTGGTGCTGATCGCGCGCGTCCGTTCGCTGACGCGGCTGAAGATGATGACCGATGAGCTGCGCATGCGCGCCATCACCTCGCTCGAGATCGGCGTGCAGGCGCCGGAGCGCGATGCGATCGCCGATCAAGGCAAGGGCGGGCGGGTGCTGCTGGTCGACGATCGTCCGTCGTCCTATGAGCGGCTCGCGCCGGTGCTCGCGACCGAGCATACGGTGGATGTCGAACCCAACCCGGCGGATGCGGTGTTTCATGCGGCCGAGGGCAACTACGATCTCTTGATCGTCTCGCTTGGCCTCGAGAACTTCGACGGCCTGCGGCTGTGCAGCCAGGCGCGTTCGCTTGAGCGCACCCGCAACGTGCCGATCCTGGCGATCTCCGACGCCGACAACAATTCCCGGCTGCTGCGCGGTCTTGAAATCGGCGTCAACGACTATCTGCTGCGCCCGGTCGACAAGAACGAGCTGCTGGCGCGGGCGCGCACGCAGATCCGCAAGCGCCGCTATACCGATCACCTGCGCGACAACGTGCAGAACTCGATCGAAATGGCGATCACCGACGCGCTGACCGGACTGCACAACCGCCGCTACATGGAGACCCACGTCAATGCGCTGGCCGAGCAGGCAACCACACGCGGCAAGCCGCTGGCGCTGATGATTCTCGATATCGATTTCTTCAAGGCGATCAACGATACCTACGGCCACGACGCCGGCGACGATGTGTTGCGCGAATTCGCCGTGCGTATCCGCAAGTCGATTCGTGGCATCGATCTCGCCTGCCGTTACGGCGGCGAGGAGTTCGTCATCGTCATGCCGGAAACCGATCTGCATGTGGCCGGCATGGTTGCCGACCGGCTGCGCCGCTCGGTCGCGGGAGAGACGTTTGCGATCGAGAAGGGCGCGCGCCGCATCGACGTCACGGTGTCGATCGGCATCTCGTCGCTCGAGGGCAAGTCCGAAGCGGTCGCCGACGTCATGAAACGCGCCGATCAGTCGCTCTATCGCGCCAAACACGATGGCCGCAACCGCGTCGTTGCAACCCCGTCGCCATTCGCACAACCGTCGAACGGCGCGCCGCAGATGCGCAGCGCGCGCTAGACGCGCTCAGAACGTCCCGCGCCTGTGTTCACGGGACGGCTTTCTCAGTAGTATCTTGCGGGACGCGGGAGCGGCGTGCTCGAGGTCGGTTGTGACCAGCGAGACGGCGGCGAAATCCTGCGCGACCCGGTGTCGGTGGTCTGCGTCACCCCTTGCGCCGAGCAATGTGCGGGCTTCGTCATCCGGTTGCGGAGGAACTCGTCGGCTTCGCGGGAGGTGAGCTGCTTGGTCAGCGTCAGCTTGTCGAGCGTGCAGGCGAGAGAATCCGGGTTCGGCTTGCTGCCCGTGCCGTCGCAGAACCAGCCCAGCAGATGAACGGACGGATGGTCGAAACGGGACTGATAGGCGAGGCACTGTTTCCAGCGGCCGTCGGAGTTGACCCGCATCTCGACGGCGCGCACCGATCCGAAACGTGTTTCAAGATCGTGATAGTTTGACGTCATCAGCGGACGGGTCCGCATCAGGTTGGCTTCGCGAAAATCGATCAGGGCGCGCTCGCTCGTAATCACGCCCTTCGCCGGCATCGCCATCGCCACGGTCAAATCCGTCTCGCGGTTATGCACTGTTCCGAACTGCAACACCTCGACGCGGCCGAGCTGGCTTCCGGCGATGATGGTGCTGGTCTTCGGGAGATTGGGAACGGAACGGCCTGAGATATTGAACGCGGGGGCGCTATCGACCACGGTGACGCGGGTGCCCCAGAACCAGAGCAGCAGCAGGCCGATGCCGCCCAATACGATCGCGCCGACGAAATAGAAGCTGTAGCGGATCAATGCGCCGGTAGCTGTCACGGCGACCGCAAACTGTCCGCCGGCCCGGTTCTGAGTGCTCAAGATCCCCTCCCATTCTGTGTTGGGTTTGGCGATGTTGTCGCACGAGAAAGATTCGTATTTGGTTGCCGGACGTATCTACTACAACCAAATCGGCGCCGAGCGTAAACGAGGTATTACTTTTGAAGTCAAAATTGACCGCAGATGCAAAACGGCGCCGTGAGGCGCCGTTTGCGATTTCGCGATCTTCGAAACTGACTTGATTCGAAACTGACTTGATCCGCAGCTTACTTGATTTTGGACTCGCGGAATTCGACGTGCTTGCGCGCGACCGGATCGTACTTCTTCTTCACGAGCTTGTCGGTCATCGTGCGCGAGTTTTTCTTGGCGACGTAGTAGAAACCGGTGTCGGCCGACGACACGAGCTTGACCTTGATGGTGACGGCTTTCGCCATGGCTGAATTCTCCGGGTCTCAATTCTGGATGTCGGGATACGGCTGGGCCGATCCAGAGATCCGGTCCCGCGTTTGGCCGGGAAACTAGCCAGAAACGCCTCAAAGTCAAGGATTCGGGCGCTGTTTTGGGCCGGATCGCAAGGATGTTCCGCGCCAAAAACCGCAGATTTTGCCAGTTCTGGGCGAACGGGCGTCTTTTCGCGCTTTACCCGCCACCCAATCGCGCCCTGCGCAGCATCGCAGGCACGATGATGCGGTGAAACGGCAGCACGATCGCGAGATAGGTCCGGCCGAGCCAGTTATGGGTCCGGATCAGCGTGGTGCCGGTGACATCGCCGTTGCCCGGCGCATCGACCACCAGTCGGAAATCCAGGTGCCTGTCGTCGAATCCCAGGACCACGCGATCAGGCTCCTGGCTGACCACCGGAAACAGGCCCAGCCGCACGATCCCTTCGGGCAACGGCTGACGGCCGTCTTTCAATCCGAACGGCGCGACGAGAATGTTGCGAAAGACGAGGAGTGCGTCGATCCAGCGCGAGCGGCGCGCCATGATGCGCTTCGCCGCGGTGATCGCGTCGAGACCGGATTCGGATGTTTGAACGCGATAGGCATCGGCGAACGTCGTGCCGTGCAGCAGCGCGTTGCATCCGGGATCGGGGGAAACGGATTGCACGATCATGGATTATCCACTGCGCGAGCAAGATCGATTGAGTTCGATTCCGGATCTGCCTCGTCATTTGCGAGGAGTGCGATTGCGCGACGACGCAATCCAGCGTGTACGTGAAGACTGTACTGCTTCGCTCCGCTCGCAATGACGAAACACTTCCCAATTTTCAGTTCGTCAGAATATCCTTCTGCATGCCCTTGCCGCCGACCGCATGGAAGAACGGGAACGGCGCGTCATGACGCAGCGGCCCGGTGGCGAGACGCTTCTCCAGTTCGCGCAGCACATTCTTGGTCATCACATGGGCGTCTTCGAGCGGCTTCGATCCAATCTCGACCCACACCAGTTCGACCAGCTCCGCATCGGCGTGAATGACGCCCGGCACCTTGTGCGTGATGCTCGATGCGTCGGCGGTGAAAAAGCGGGTGTCGAACCGGCGCACACGGCCCGGAGGTGTGATGGCGCGCGCGATCAGGAACAGGCCGGAGGGATCGGGGACGATGCCGGCGTCACCGAAAGGCTTCCAGACGCCCGCGAGTTTTGGCATCGCGCCGGCGACCTTGCGGCCGAGACAAAGGCCGGTTTCCTCGCACGCCTCGCGGATCGCGGCGACAGCCAGCGCGCGGGCGCGCGACGGCTCGGTTCGGGGGCTGCCCTTGGCGAGATTGCGTTCGAGGTCTTTCGGAATGGGAGCTGCGACCGGTACGCGGCCATCGGCCTTGTCGACACGCCCGCCGGGAAACACGAATTTTCCGGGCATGAACACCACCTTGTCGTGGCGCTTGCCGACCAGCACCTTCGGCACCGCGCCTGAGCGATCGACCAGGATCAGCGTGGCTGCATCCTTGGGCCGCCGATACGGATGATGGTCTTCCTCGAAGTCCTTGTCTTTTGGTTTGGGCTTGTCGTTCACGGTCGCGTCCATTCCGGCACCGAATTGCTTTTGTTGTGTCTTTGATAAGATGACCTTAGCGGTCAAATTTTGAAATGCCATCACGTCTGCGGATGGCTGATCTGCCGAAACGCTATTTTGTCATTGCGAGGAGCATTTGCGACGAAGCAATCCAGTCTTTCTTTGTGGCTGTGGATTGCTTCGCTTCGCTCGCAATGACAGATGCTCGGTCACCTAGCGCCGTTTGCTGGGCTTCTTGTCCTTGCGCTTGTTGGCCTTGAACTTGCGCGGCCCCCTGGACTTGGCGCGGCCGGGGCCATGCTTGCGTGCCGGCTCGTTGCGAATGGGTTTGCCGCCATCGCGGCGTTTTCCGCGCGGTGCGGTTTGGCCGTCCGACAGCAATTCGAATCGCAGCGCACCCGCGACGGGCGCAGCTTCGACCAGCTTTACGTCGACCACGTCTCCAAGCCGATGCATCGCGCCGGAGCGCGAGCCGATCAGCGCATGCCGGGTTTCGTCGTAATTGAAATACTCGGTGCCGAGGGTGCGGATCGGGATCAGACCATCGGCTCCGGTGTCGGACAGCTTGATGAAGAGACCGGCGCGGGTGACGCCCGAGATGCGGCCCTGAAACGTCGCACCAATGCGATCGGCCAGATGGTGGGCGATCAGGCGATCGACCGTCTCGCGCTCGGCCTTCATGGCGCGGCGCTCGGTCAGCGAAATCTGGGCTGCGACTTCGCCGAGCGTCTCCGGCGTCTCCTGATCGGGCAGGGCGCCGTCATCGAGCCTGAGGCCGCGGATCAGCGCGCGATGTACGACCAAATCAGCATAGCGGCGGATCGGCGAGGTGAAGTGCGCATAGCGGCGCAAGTTGAGGCCGAAGTGACCGTAGTTCTCGGACGAATACTCCGCCTGCGCCTGCGAGCGCAGCACGACTTCGTTGACCAGCGGCTCGGAATCCTCGCCTTTGACCCGCGCGAGGATGCGGTTGAACTGTTCGGGGCGTAGCGCCCCCGATTTGACGAAGGGAAGATCGAGCGTCTTGAGGAATTCCTGAAGCGCGTGAACCTTCTCCACCGTCGGTTCGTCGTGGACGCGGTAGATCAGCGGCAGCGCGAATTTCTCGAGCGCCTCGGCGGCCGCAACGTTGGCGAGGATCATGAATTCCTCGATCAGTTTGTGGGCGTCGAGGCGTTGCGGAACGACGACGCGATCGACGTGGCCGTCGGGCTTCAACAGGATCTTGCGCTCGGGCAGATCGAGATCGAGCGGATCGCGGGCATCGCGCGCCTTCTTCACGCAGGCATAGGCGGCATAGAGCGGTTTGAGAACCGGCTCCAGCAGGGGACCGGTGGTGTCGTCGGGATGACCATCGATCGCAGCCTGTGCCTGCGCGTAAGCGAGCTTTGCCGCCGAGCGAAACAGCACGCGATGGAACGAGTGCGATTTCTTGCGCCCATCGGGAGCGATCACCATACGCACCGCGAGCGCGCCGCGCGGCTCGCCCGGCACCAGCGAACACAGATCGTTGGAGATGCGCTCGGGCAGCATCGGCACGACGCGATCAGGAAAATACACCGAGTTGCCGCGCTTCAGCGCCTCGCGGTCGAGCGCCGAATGCGGCCGCACATAGAATGCGACGTCAGCGATGGCGACGTGCAGGATGAAGCCGCCTTTGTTGGCGGGATCGCTGTCCGCTTCCGCATGAACCGCGTCGTCGTGGTCCTTGGCATCCGGCGGATCGATGGTGATGAGCGGAATATCGCGCCAATCCTCGCGGCCCTTGAGAGTAGCCGGTTGCGCCGCTTCGGATTCGCGCAGCGCCTCCTTCGGGAAGACGTTCGGAATCTCATGGGCGTGAATCGCGATCAGGCTGATTGCTTTCTCCGAAGAAAGTGAGCCGAGGCGCTCTTTCACCTTGCCTGACGGCAGTCCGTAGCCGCGTCCGCGCACCAGATCGACGCTGACGAGATCGCCGTCCTGCGCGCCGCCGTTGTCGGCAGGCGCGATCGAGAGTTCGCGTCCGGCCTGTTTTTTGTCGATCGGGACGATGCGTCCGCCGCCGTCTTTTGTCGTGCGGAAGATGCCGAGCACGCGCGCGCGGGCCTTGTCGAGAATCTTGATGACGCGACCGGTGTAAATGATGCTGTCGCCGTCGCGTTCGCGCTCCACACGGATGAGCACGCGCTCGCCGATGCCGGACGCGGTGCCGGGTTTCGGGCGGCGCGGCACATGGATGAGAATGACCGGCGTGGGGCCGCTGGTCTCTTCATCCCATTCGGTTGGCGAGGCGATCAGTTCGCCATCCTCGTTGCGGCCGGTGATGTCGGCGATCAGCGTCGGCGGCAATGTCGCGCGCTCGTTGACCTTGCGGCCTTGTTTCTCGATCACGCCCGCGTCGGCAAGCTCGCGCAGGATTTGACGCAACTCGGTGCGGTCGGCGTTCTTCAGTCCGAATTCGCGCGCAATTTCCCTGGTGCCCGCATTGCCGTCTTGGGAGCGGACGAACGCGATGATGTCATCCCGGGAGGGGAAGGCTGTCATCGCGTCGCGTTTCCTGCTCACAAACTTCAGCTTGCCTTTCCGGCGCTCTTCTTGGCGGGAGCCTTCGCGGTTTTCGCCGTCTTGCCGGTCACGGGCGTGCGTGCCTTGGCGGTCGCTTTTGCCGGAGCAGCGGCGTCATCAGACTTGGCAACTGCCTTCTTCGGCGCGGGCTTTTTCGCAGGCTTCGGTGCTCCGTCCGCCGCTTTCGCCTTCTTTGCGGGCTTTGCTTTCGCGCTGCGCTTCGGCTTGCCGCCGCCCTTGGCGGCGCGCTCGTCGATCAGCGCAATCGCTTCCGCAAGCGTGATCGTGTCCGGCGTTTTGTCGCCCTGGATCGTGGCGTTGATGCCGTTGGCGCTGACATAAGCGCCGTAGCGGCCTTTCTTCGCGACGATTGCGCCGTGCGTCGGATGATCGCCGACCGGTTTGCCGGGGTCGGCGCCGAAGCGTTTGCTCGGACCCTTTGCGATCTTCTCGGCGATCAGCGTGACCGCACGATTCAGACCGACGGTGAAGACCTCGTCTCCGGCTTCGAGACTGGCATAGGTCTTCTGATGCTGCACATACGGTCCGAAGCGGCCGATGCCAGCCTTGATCGGTTCGCCGGTTTCCGGATGCAGACCGACTTCGCGCGGCAGCGACAGCAGTTTCAGCGCGATCTCGAGTTCGACATCGGAAGGCGAACTACCTTTCGGGATTCCCGCGCGCTTCGGCTTCTCGCCTTCCTCATAGTCTTTCGGCTCGCCGAGCTGGATGTACGGTCCGAAGCGCCCCGACTTGACCGCGATCTCAAGACCCGAGACCGGGTCCTTGCCGAGAATACGATCGCCATCGGCATCGCCGCCTGCAGTGAGCGGACGGGTGTAGCGGCACTCCGGATAGTTGGTGCAGCCGACGAACGCGCCGAACTTGCCGGCTTTCAGATTGAGTTTGCCCGCGCCGCAGGTCGGGCACTGGCGCGGATCGCCGCCGTCCTCGCGCGGTGCATAGATGTGTGGCCCGAGCATGTCGTCGAGCGCATCGAGCACCTGCGAGACACGCAGTTCCTTGATGTCGTCGACCGCGCCAATAAATCCGGTCCAGAATTCCTTCAGCACCTGACGCCACTCGATCTCGTTGTTCGAGATGCGGTCGAGCTGTTCTTCGAGACCGGCGGTGAAATCATACTCGACATAGCGGGCGAAGAAGTTTTCCAGGAACGCCACCACGACGCGGCCCTTGTCCTCGCCGTGCAGGCGTTTCTTGTCGAGCTTCACATAGCCGCGATCCTTCAGCACCTGAATGATCGATGCATAGGTGGAAGGGCGGCCGATGCCGAGTTCTTCCATGCGCTTGACCAGCGATGCTTCGGAGAAGCGCGGCGGCGGCTCGGTGAAGTGCTGGGTCACGGCAAGGCTGTTGCGCTTGAGCGCATCGCCCTCGTTCATGGCGGGCAGTCGGCGGCTGTCGTCGTCGTCCGGATCGTCGTCGCGGCCTTCCTGATAGACCGCGAGGAAGCCGTCGAACTTGATGACCTGGCCGGTGGCGCGCATCTCGAGCGCGCGCGCGCCTGCCTTCGCGGTGATGTCCACCGTGGTGCGCTCCATCTCGGCGGATTCCATCTGGCTCGCCAGCGTGCGCATCCAGATCAGCTCATAGAGCTTGAACTGATCGTTATCGAGGCGGCTGCGCAGGCTGGACGGGCGGCGCGACAGATCGGTCGGGCGGATCGCTTCGTGGGCTTCCTGCGCGTTCTTGGCCTTGGTCTGATAGTCCCGAGGTGCATCGGGTACGTAGGCTTTGCCGTAATCCTGACCGATCACGGTGCGGGCCTGCGAAATCGCTTCCGGCGCAATTTGCACGCCGTCGGTTCGCATATAAGTAATGAGTCCCGTGGTCTCGCCGCCGATGTCGATGCCCTCGTAGAGCCGCTGCGCGATGCGCATGGTGATCGCGGGCGCGAGACCGAGCTTGCGGCTGGCCTCCTGCTGCAGCGTCGATGTGGTGAACGGCGCATACGGATTGCGGCGCGCGGGCTTCGCTTCGACCGAGGTGACCTGATAGTTCGCGGCTTCCAGCGCCTTTTTGAAATCTTCGGCTTCCGCGCCGGTGCCGATGTCGAGCCGCTGCAACTTCTTGCCGTCGGCGCCGACGAGGCGCGCCTCGAAGGTGTCTCCCTTCGGCGTCGCCAGCGTCGCGACCAGCGACCAGTATTCGCGGGCAACGAATTTTTCGATTTCGAGCTCGCGGTCGCAGACGAGGCGCAGCGACACCGATTGCACGCGGCCGGCGGATCGCGCGCCGGGCAGCTTGCGCCACAGCACGGGAGAGAGTGTGAATCCGACCAGGTAATCGAGTGCGCGGCGCGCCATATAGGCGTCGACCAGCGCGCCATCGATCTGGCGCGGATGCTTCATCGCCTCGGTGACGGCCTGCTTGGTGATGGCATTGAAGACGACGCGCTCGATCTTTTGATCTTTCAGCGCGCGCTTCTCCTTCAGCACTTCAAGCACATGCCACGAAATGGCTTCGCCTTCGCGATCAGGGTCGGTCGCGAGGATCAGCTTGTCGGCGCCTTTCACGGCGCGCGCGATATCGTTGAGGCGGCCTGCCGCCTTGGGATCGTTCTCCCAGATCATCTTGAAATTAGAGTCCGGATCAACCGATCCATTCTTCGCGGGCAAGTCGCGGATATGCCCGAACGAGGCCAGAACCTCATACGACGCACCCAAATACTTATTGATCGTCTTGGCCTTCGCAGGCGACTCGACAATGACGATATTCATGTCTTTCCAAACGCTTAAGGGAAATAGAGGGGTGCGACTCTGTTGATTGTCTGCAGCCCGTTGCGCCGGAACATGGGTAAAGAGGCCCCCGGTGTCAAATGACGATGACCGCAGGGGCCTATGCGCACGATCATTTTATCAATTAAAGGTTGTATGATACTAAACCCCAGATTGTATTCTTGGAGGATGTGCTGAAAATGCACCTTCGGGCATGATTCTGGATTCATAGATGGTGGAGTGTAACCCTTGAGCCCTCGTGCGGTCCGTCCGTGCACCGATGGCCCGCCGGTATCAGGAGATGGCGGACCGTTGGAGGCAGCGCAATTCGTTGCAGCTTCCGTCATCGAACTGGCGCAGCTCTCGCGCCGTCATCGCCTTGATACGCTTGGTTTTCTGCTCGAGATGGCGCTGCTCGAGGCGGAAGAGATGGTCCGGCTCAATCAAGGGCGAAAAATGTAGCCACAGGTTTCCGGGACGGAACTCACCGGATTGATTGCGCAAAACAACTATGTCGGGTGTTTAACGTTACGGTTGTTTTTCTGTGGCTTGATCGTTTCCCGATCTGGAGCGTAAGGGAAACGGAATAATGAGTTTGGCGGACGACATCCGGTCGCGCAGGAAAGTCCTGCTTGCATCAGATCGTCAGGACGGCAGCGAAGAGCTGGCGCAGATTCTGTCGGTTGTCGGCGATGTTTCGATCGTGCCGACCGCCGGACTACCTGATCATCCGCAGAACCAGTTCAACGGCGTCGTGGTCGATATCGATCTGCGGTCGACTGCGGCCGTTCAACAGGTGCGCCGCAAACTGCTCGGCAAGGCCTATGAAAACGTGCCGCGGCTGTTCGTGCTGTCGGGTTCGCTGCATCATGGCGCCACGCAGGCATGGGCGCTCGGCGCGACCGACACGATTCAGCGGCCGTTCGATGCCTCCAGTATCCAGAAGCGCCTGCGCGCGGTATTGCCCGACAGCCATGAGGACGAGCGCGAAGCCAAACGCGAGGCGCTCAACACCGGCGTGACCGCCGCGCACAAGGTGATGGTGAAAATCTTCAGCAAGTTGCCGTTCGGCAATCCGCTGACGCTGCAGGATGTGATGGAAGCGGAAGGCCCGATTCTGAAAGCGATCAAGCGCACGTCGATCAAGGACTGGCTGATCACGGTCGGCCGTCACCACAATCATACCTACCGTCACTGCCTCTTTGTCACGGGTTTCGCCGTGGCGTTCGCGCAACATCTCGGTATGCGCGAGGAAGACCAGCGCCGGCTGGCGCGGGCGGGGCTGCTGCACGATGTTGGCAAGGCGTTCATTCCGCTATCGATCCTCGACAAGCCGGGGCAGCTCGACGAGGTGGAGATGATGACGATCCGCAAACATGCGCGGCTTGGTTACGATGCGCTGGCCGCCCAGGGCGGCTATCCGCGTGAGATGCTCGATGTGGTGTTGCATCATCACGAACTGCTCGACGGCTCGGGCTATCCGGACGGTCTGCATGGCGAACAGATATCGGACATCGTGCGCATGATGACCATCGTCGATATCTACGCGGCGCTGGTGGAAGAGCGCGCCTACAAGCGCGCGTTCACCCGTACCGAGGCCTTCTCGATCATGGAAGGCATGGGCGGCAAGCTCGACAAGCATCTCGTGCAGGCGTTCAGGCCTGTGGCAATGGGGAGTTAAAGCGCTTCTCTCGCATTTGTGTCGTCATGGCCGGGCTTGTCCCGGCCATCCACGATTTTCTTCCAGTCAAGGCGTGGATTGCCCGGCACAAGGCCGGGCATGACAGCAGAATTCTATTTTGGCGTTTCCATTCACACCAGCGACACCAGCCCGCCGCCGTGGCGCTCCAGCCGTCCCGCGAGTTCGAGCTCCAACAGCACGACGCGCACCACCGCGGGCGATGTATCCGCCATCCGGACCAGATCGTCGAGGCCGACCGGCGAGGGGCCGAGCAGCGAGACGATGCGCGACCGCGCGCTGTTGTCGGGCTCGCCGATGGTGAAGTCGTCGTCCGGTTCCTGCCCCGGCAGCTCGATGGGCTTGTCCATGATCGGCGCGACCGCATCGATCACGTCGGAGGCTTGCGTCACCAGCGTCGCGCCCTGCTTGATCAGATCGTTGGTGCCCGCGGCGCGCGGATCGAGCGGCGAACCCGGCACGGCGAACACTTCGCGTCCCTGTTCGTTGGCAATGCGCGCGGTGATCAGCGAACCGGAACGATGCGCGGCTTCCACCACCACGACGCCGAGTGCGACGCCGGAGATCAGCCGGTTGCGGCGGGGAAAATCGCGCGCACGCGGGACATGCCCCATCGGCATTTCCGAGATCGCGCCGCCCGTGCGCAGGATGTCATCGAGCAGGCCCTGATGCTCGCCCGGATAAATCTTGTCATGACCGCCGGCCAGCACCGCGACCGTGCCGCTCGCCAGCGCCACCTTGTGCGCGGCCTGATCGATGCCGCGCGCCAGTCCTGACACCACGACGAAGCCGGCCTCGCCGAGATCGCGCGACAGCGTTGCGGCAAACTTGTGACCTGCGCCAGACGCATTCCGCGAGCCGACGATCGCGATCATCGGCCGCGCGAATACGCTCGTTTCGCCGCGCACGCCGAGCAGGGGAGGTGCGTCGTCGATTGTGGTCAGCCGTGGCGGATAACCGGGCTCTCCCGGTGCGCGAAGTTCGACGCCGATACGCGCTCCGGCCGCGATCTCGCGCTCCGCTTCGGCCTGCGTGCAGATGCGGGCATCGCCACCGCCACGCCGCGCCATCTCAGGCAAACGCTCCAGTGCTTCGCGCGCGCTGCCGCAATGATTGACGAGCGAGCGAAATGTCCGCGGCCCGACATTGTCGCTACGGATCAGCCGCAGCCAGTCGATCCGCTGCGCGTCGGTGAGATGAATGGATGTGACGCTGGATTGATCCACGCGGGCTCCCAGGAAGACGGGGGAGGTTTGCGCGGGGAAAGCGGAATGTCAGGTCCAAGAAACGGTAATAGCTTTAATCGGCGAAAGCGTGAAATTTGTGAATTCGTACAAATTTCTTCGAAATTAAGTATAAAATAAGTTGATTCTTTCGAAATTGGCCATTAACCATAAAAAGCCGCCCCGGATGGAACCCGAGACGGCTTTCAGAAGCGCGATAAAACAGGAGTTCATCGCAATGAGTAATGTAATCCCAGCTCTCGCTGACATCAACACGCCCCCGCATATCAAAGTTCAGACTACCGACAATTTTGAGTCACTTATGTCGGAGGTCGGTCGTCGTTCAATGATGGGCTATTCCGGAGAAGTATTCTTTGGCACAGCCTTCGTGCAGGGTTCCCGCCTCCAGTTCACGACAGCGATGCCAGTCCAGAAAATGATCGATGTCAGCAAGACTGACCGTTCAAAGAAGAAGGACAACATCGCGGGCGTTACTGAGCACTCAAATCGTCCTCAGGAACCGGGGCACTCCAAGCAGGTCCGCGAGTATCTAATCAAGACTGCTTGTGCTGGAGACAAGTTCATTCTTCCCGCATTTACATTCAATTATGGAGTCGGATTAGAGGATGAATCGCCAGTCGCTACGCTGATGCTTTTTGCAAACACCAGTGATGGCACAAATGCGTGGCCTGGCATTCTTCTTTTGCCGCAAGGCGCCAAGTTGGACACTACCGATGGCGCTCATCGTCGCTCGCAAATTGAAGACCTTCTAACTAACAGCAAGATCAGCGACGACGAAAAGGATTCGCTTCGTCGCAATGCCGTTGACGTGAAGATTGTCTTTGAGAGCAGCCGCTCTGATAGTCATCAGGATTTTGCTGACTGCGGCAAGGCAAAGGCGATCCCGAAGTCGATGGTCACAACCTTCGACGTACGCGACCGCCGTAACCGTATCAGCCGCGAGTTGGTAACGAAGAATGCGTTTTTATCAAAGTACGTAGATGCGACGGCGTCGAACGTAAACCTGTCGTCCAAGTCCCGTATGATTTGGTCGATGAGCGCAATTCGCATGTTTGTTGCTCATGTTGTTGAGCATCACAAGGATGTTGAGTTGGACGAGGTGGGTAAGACGCAAGGGGTGGACGAATTTTTTGCAGCGTTGGTGCGCCATCTTCCTCAGCTTGCGGCGCTGGAAAAAGCCCGAAAAGATCCTCAGTCTGAAGTAACAACGGGGTCTTTGCGAGACCTGCGCGGCGGTGATGTCGCCCTGCGTGGTATAGGCATGGCAATCTTCGCGCGTGCGTTTCTATATTGCGCCGAACACAATGTTGATTACGGCGTCATGGCCTCGAAGCTAGCAACGCTTGATTGGAACTTGTTGCATTGTGAACGCAGCGATCTTCCCGCCGGCCCGACCTATGCGACAGAGGTGAGCAAGAAAGTGTTACCTATGTGGCAGCACTTGCTCGTCATCGGAGAGTCGCGGTATCGCGTTAGCTCGTCCTCCGTTGATGCTGACGGTGCGTGGGAGAAGATCAAGGCTCAAGTACTGAGTGACATTAGCGAAGCCGCATAAATACTGAATGAGGCGCGTGAATGTTCCACGCGCCTCATTGTCACCCCTTCGCGCCGATCTTGCTTTCGGTGCCGGCCAGCAGCCGCGAGATGTTGGCGCGGTGCGCGAACCACAGCAGCAGCGTCAGCACGCCGAACAGGATCGCGAGCGCGATGTGATGCTGCCACATCAGAAGCGCGGGCATCAGCGCGCTGGAGACCAAGGCTGCGAGCGACGAGTAGCGAAAGATCAGCGCGACCGCGAGCCAGATCGCGCATAGTGCCAGCGCCGCCGGCCAGAACAGGCCGAGCAATACGCCGATGTAGGTCGCGACGCCCTTGCCGCCCTTGAACTTGAGCCACACCGGGAACAGGTGGCCGAGAAACGCGCCGAGACCTGCGGCCATCGCGGCGTTGGGTCCGCCGAGATAAAGCCCCGCGATGACAACCGCGACGGTGCCCTTCAGCGCGTCGCCCAGCAGCGTCCCCGCCGCCAGCGCCTTGTTGCCGGTGCGCAGCACATTGGTCGCGCCGATGCTGCCCGACCCGATGGTGCGGATGTCCTGGGTGCCAGCGAACTGCGTCAGCACGAGGCCGAACGGAATCGAGCCGAGCAGGTAACCGAGGATCAGGGCCGCGATGAGAGTGAGCGTCATGGGACCTCGCGTGGCTATCTCGCGTGATTATAAGACGGGTTATACCAGCTCGAACACTGTTCGTCCGCCGACGATGGTCCGCACCACGCGCCCGGAGAATTTCGCCTCGTCGAACGGCGTGTTCTTGCATTGCGACTTGAGGTCGGCGGGGTCCAGCACCCATGGCACGTCCGTGTCGATCACGATCACATCCGCGGGCGCGCCGGGACGCAAGCTGCCGCCCGGCAAGCCGAGCAATTCCGCCGGGCGTGTCGACATGGCGCGGATCAGCTTCATCAGGTCGAGTTCGCCGGAATGCACCAGCCGCAGGCCGGCCGGCAGCATGGTCTCGATGCCGATGGCGCCGGCGGCGGCTTCCGCGAACGGCAGGCGCTTGGTCTCGACGTCCTGCGGATTGTGGTCGGACATGATGACGTCGATCAGCCCGGATGCGACGGCCTGCACCAGCGCGGTGCGATCGGTCTCGGTGCGCAACGGCGGTGACAGTTTCAGGAACGTGCGGTAGGGGCCGATATCGTTCTCGTTCAACGTCAGGTGATTGATCGAGGCCGATGCGCTGACCTTCAGCCCAGCGTCGCGGGCGCGCTGCAGGACATCAAGCGACTCCACGCAGGTCAGCGAAGCCGCGTGGTAGCGACCGCCGGTGAGTGCGACGAGGCGGATGTCACGCTCCAGCACCACCGCTTCCGAGGCGTTGGGAATGCCCATCAGACCGAGGCGGGCGGCGAACTCGCCTTCGTTCATCACGCCTTCGCCGATCAGGTGACGGTCTTCGGTGTGATGCACGATCAGCGCATCGAAATCGCGGGCGTAGGTCAGCGCGCGGCGCATCAGCTGCGCGTTGCTGACGCTCGAAATGCCATCGGTGAACGCGACCGCGCCGGCCGCCTTGAGCAGGCCGATCTCGGTCATCTCCTCGCCGCGCAAACCCTTGGTCAGCGCGGCCATCGGATGGATGTTGACGATCGCCGTGTCGCGGGCGCGGCGCAGCACGAAGTCCACTGTCGCGGCGTTATCGATGGCGGGCGAGGTGTCCGGTTGGCAGATGATGGTGGTGATGCCGCCCGCGGCCGCGGCCTGGCTCGCCGAGGCAAAGGTCTCGCGATAGCCAGCACCCGGCTCGCCGATGAAGGCGCGCATGTCGATCAAGCCGGGGGCTACGATCTTGCCCGAGCAATTGACGATGTCGGTGCCTTCCGGAACGCCGGCTGCGCCAATGCCGCGCCGCGCATCGCGGATGACGCCGTCCGCGATCAGCACGTCGGCCGGGCCGTCGAGGTCGCGCGATGGATCGATGACGCGCGCGTTGGCCAGCAGGATCGGGCGGCGGTCAGTCAGCATGGCTGACAACCCCACCGTCGTCCCTGCGCACGCTGGGACCCATACAATTGGAAACTGTAAGCGTCGGAGACTTCCATCCGCCACAAATCCTCAACAGGGTATGGGTCCCCGCTTTCGCGGGGACGACGACCGAAGATCGATAGGCGACGTCACGCATTGGGCAGATTCCGCGCCAGCGCTTCCAGCACGGCCATGCGCACGGCCACGCCCATTTCCACCTGTTCGCGGATCAGCGATTGCGCGCCGTCGGCGACGATCGAGTCGATTTCCACGCCGCGGTTCATTGGACCCGGGTGCATCACCAGCGCGTCGGGTTTGGCGTAGGCGAGCTTTTTCTGATCGAGGCCGAAGAAGTGGAAGTATTCGGTGCTCGATGGCACGAACGAGCCGTTCATGCGCTCGCGCTGCAGCCGCAGCATCATCACGATGTCGGCGCCGTTGAGGCCTTCACGCATGTCACGGGCAACCTCGACGCCCATGCGCTCGATTCCGGGCGGCAACAGCGTGGACGGCGCGACCACACGCACGCGCGCGCCCATCGTGTTGAGCAGCAGAATATTCGAGCGGGCGACGCGGGAGTGCATGACGTCGCCGCAGATCGCGATGACGAGGCCTTCGAGGCGTCCTTTGTTGCGGCGGATGGTCAGCGCATCGAGCAGCGCCTGCGTCGGATGCTCGTGCGCGCCGTCGCCGGCATTGATGACCGAGCCGTCGACCTTCTGCGCCAGCAGTTCAACCGCGCCGGAGGCGTGATGACGGACGACGAGAATGTCCGGATGCATGGCGTTGAGCGTCACTGCGGTATCGATCAAGGTCTCACCCTTGCGGGTGGCCATCGAAGACACAGACATGTTCATCACGTCTGCGCCGAGGCGTTTGCCGGCGATCTCGAACGAGGACTGGGTGCGGGTGGAGGCCTCGAAGAACAGGTTGACCTGGGTGCGTCCGCGCAGATTGCTGCGCTTTTTATCGACCTGGCGGTTCAACTCGACGAATTCTTCGGAGAGGTCGAGCAGGCCGGTGATGTCGGCTGTGGAAAGGCCCTCGATGCCCAGCAAATGCCGGTGACCGAGGACGAAGGTCGATTTCTGAACGGATGTCATTAAAGCGAAAGCTATAGGAGCATGCAGATGGAGGAGCAAGACTGTTTTCCCGACCGGGACGGCTGTCCCCAGCCTATCGTCGTTCAGGGTAAATCCCGGGAATATCTGTCAATTCCGGAACTGCGTTTCCTTGGGACGACCATCACGGATTTGCTACACTGATCGCTACGAACCGGGCGCGCCAGCGGCGCGACCAAGCAAAGACGGCAAGGGGACGCGATACCGTGACGACATCGAGGACGATACCGAGCTGGATGAGAACGGCGCTGGCTGCCGCCGTGATCTGCTTCGGCCTGTGCGGAGAGGCATTCGCCGAAAAGCGCGTAGCTCTCGTGATCGGTAACGACCGCTACGCCAATCTCGGCGCAGACCAGCAGCTCCTGAAAGCTGTCAACGATGCCAACACCATTTCGGACTCCCTGAAACGGCTTGGCTTCGAGGTGATCCTTGGAACAAATCTCGGCCGGCAGGGCATGATCGATCGGCTTGCCGATTTCACTGCGCGTCTGTCGCCCGGTGACATCGCCGCCGTATTCTTTGCAGGTCACGGTGTAGCGATCCAGAACGTCAATTATCTGGTGCCGAGCGATGTCCCGCCGATCAGCGGCAGTTCTGAAGCGCGGTTGCGCGGCGCATCGATCGCGGAGCCGGATTTGCTGGCCGAGGTACAGGCTAAATCGGTTCGCGTGGCGCTTGTGGTGATCGATGCCTGCCGTGAAAATCCGTTCCCTACAGGGCCGACGCGCTCGCTGGGGCGCACCCGCGGACTGGCGGAAGGGCAAACGCTGCGCGGCGTCTTCAAGATTTACTCAGCCGGCGAAAACCAGACCGCACTGGATCGGCTCAACAACAACGACCTCGCGAGAAACTCAGTCTTTACGCGGGTGTTCGCCGAACAAATGATGCGGCCCGAGCTTCATCTTGCCGATCTTGCATTCGAGGTGCGTGAGAAGGTGGCGGCACTGGCCCAGAGCGCGACCGATGATAACGGTCGGCCCGCTCCGCATGAACAGACGCCGGGATACTACGATCAGACCGTTGGCGGGCGGATCTTCCTTGCGGGCCGCGGTCCGGGCGTGGCGAGCACGTCTCAACCCGTTGCACCTCAGCCACCGATACCGGTCGCGCCGCCGCCGGTAGCGGTGACACCGCCGCCTCCGGTGCAGCAGCAAGCCGCGATTGCGCCGCCGCCCGCAGCGTTGACGCGATCACCGCGGCCGAGTTCGCCGGGCGAGCGCTGCGCACGCAACGGCCTCGATACTTACTGCGTGAGTTCGGTGCTGCCGTCGCAGTTCGGTAATTCCTACGGGCCGGAAAACCTGTTCAGCGGCGGGCAATCGGTTGCGTGGGTGGAAGGCCGCTCGGGGCAGGGCATCGGTGAGTGGATCGTGGTCGAATTCGATTCGCTGAGCGAGGTGAATTCGATTTTGCTGCGCACCGGCTATCAGAAGAACGCCGATATCTTCCAGAAGAACGGCCGCGTGCGCCAGCTCAAGGCGGAGTTTTCCGGAGGCCAGACGATGACGCTGCGGCCTGCGGACCAGATCACCACCGAAGCATTCCGGGTCGATCCGCCGGTTCGGGCACACTGGATCAAGTTCACCATCGAGGCTGTCTATCCCGGCAGCAAATATTCGGACACGGCGATCACCAAGCTGAACGTTCAGACGCAGCCATTCCGATGAAGCGAACGATGACGGGGGCAGGCTGGCTTGCCGTGCTCGCTGCGCTGGCTTTGTCGCCGGCGATCGCACAATCAGCGAAACAGCCGTCCGCGAGTTTGCCCGGCGGCTTCATCTACCTGCGCGACGTCGATTCGAGCATCATTCAGGATATCCGATACGCGGGGGCGAACAATTTTGTCGGCCGCAAGCTCGCGGGCTATGACGCGCCGGAATGCGTGGTGAAGAAACAGGTCGCAGACGCGCTGGCCAAGGCGCAGGCTGATCTGAAAGCAAAGGGACTTTCGCTGAAACTGTTCGACTGCTACCGGCCGGCGCGTGCGTCGCGCGACATGGTGGCGTGGGCCAACGACGTCAAGGAGACGCCGCAGCAAAAGCGCTACCATCCGAAACTGAACAAACGCGACCTGTTCAAGCTCGGTTATATCGCGGCTTACTCCGGCCATTCGACAGGAGCCGCGGTCGATCTCACGCTGGTCGATCTCGCCGCAGACAACAGCGCGGCGTTCGATCCCAAGGCGGACTATGCCGATTGCACTGCACCTGCCGACAAGCGCGCGCCCGAGGGCAGCGTCGATATGGGGACGGGTTACGACTGCTCGGACAACAAGGCGCATACCGGCGCGGGATCGATCACGCCGCAGCAGCGCATGATGCGCCAGACATTAGTGGCGGCCATGGCCAAACAGGGCTTTGTCAACTACGCCAAGGAATGGTGGCACTTCTCGATCGGTGGCGTCGCCACCGGCGCGTTCGATTTCCCGATCAGGGCGCGTTCGCAATAGACCAAATCCAGAGAATAGCTGCTGTCACTGCGAGGAGCGTAAGCGACGAAGCAATCCATGCTGACTCAAGTACTGATCGCTTCGCTGAGCTTGTCCTTGGGCTTGCCAAAGGCAAGACCCGGGGGCTCGCAATGACGCAGGGCGTCCTAGCTAGCGAGCCCGATCGCAATCGGCATCGTGATGGCGGCAGCAATGGTCTGCAACGCGATGATCTGGGCGAGGATCGGCGCGTCGCCGCCCATCTGCCGCGCCAGCACATAGGCGTTCGATGCGGCCGGAACCGAGGCGCAGCAAGCCACGACGGCAAGATTGATTCCGTTGAGGCCCAGCACCAGCGCGATAGCGATCGCCATCGCCGGCATGACGACGAGTTTCAGCAACAGCGTCAGCCACACGATCGGACGCGGCCGCACCAGACCGCCGAGTTGCAGTCCGGCGCCGACAACCAGAAGGCCGATGGCGAGCGAGCCTTTGCCGAGCGCGTCGGCTGTGTCGTTGATCGGGCGCGGAATCGGAATTTTCAGGACGTTGAGCAGGAGGCCGATCGCGCAAGCCCAGATGAAAGGGTTGCGCGCGATGACGCCGAGAATCTGCAGCCATGACAGCCGCGTCGGCGAAGCGTAATGCGCCAGGATCGCGACATTGACGATGTTGAGCAGCGGAATCATCGCAATCATCGCGACGCCGGCGAGGGCAAGGCCCGGGTTGCCGAACAGGCTTTCGGCAACCGCGAGCGCGATGTAGGTCTGCCAGCGCGTCGAGGCCTGGAAGATCGAGCTGAAGGTCGGCCCGCTGATGGCGTTGCGCACGAAGACCGGCCGCAGCAGCAGCAGAAACACACACATCAGCACGATGGCCAAAATCAGTGCGGCGGAGACCTCGCCATACGGCACGCTGGCCAGATTGGCGCGCGCGATGGTCGTAGTCAGCAGCGCCGGAAACAGCACGAAGTAAACAAGCTGTTCCATCCCGGTCCAATGCGCGTCTTGTTTCAGCAGATAGCGCTTCAGCACATAGCCGAGCACGATCAGCAGAAAAACCGGAATGAGAGCATTGAAGACGGCGAGCATCGGTGTTGCTTCAGGTCTTGTTCTTGTTGAGCGTGGCGAGGCGGTCGAGCGCGCCTTGCAGGATGAAGATCGCGGCGTGTTCGTCAATCACCCTGGCGCGTTTGGCGCGGCTGACATCGTTGGCGATCAGTTCGCGCTCGACGGCTGAGGTCGACAGCCGTTCGTCCCAAAGCCCGATCGGCAATTCGGTGAGCCGCGCGAAGTTGCGGGCGAAAGCGCGGGTCGATTGCGCGCGCGGGCCTTCACTGCCGTCCATGTTGATGGGCAGCCCCAGCACGAAGCCGACCGCGCTGCGTTCGGTTGCGAGCTTCAACAGGCGTGCGGCGTCCAGGGTGAATTTGGTGGTTGCGATGGTCTCGACGCCGGTCGCGAGCCTGCGGTCCGGATCGGACACCGCGACGCCAATGGTTTTGCTGCCAAGATCGAGGCCGATCAGCGCGCCGCGCGCGGGCCATTTCACGGCAGCTTCGATCAGGGGTACGATGGGGGCGGGCATTGGCCTCGCTTAACATGCGGCGGATGCGAGTCCCAACAGCGAAAGTATCCTCAGCAATGGACGCGCTCACCTGGTTTGGTCTCTTCGCGGTCACGGCAATGCTGGTCTGCTATGCGCTGGAGGATCGCAGCCACCGGTTCATCCTCGCTTTCGCAGCCGCATGCGCGCTCGGCTCGATCTATGGCTTTCTGCAGGGCGCTTGGCCGTTCGGGGTCGTCGAGGCGATCTGGTCGCTGGTGGCATTGCGGCGCTGGCATCTCAGCAAAGGCGTCAGCGCATAGCCGCGCCTGCCATGGCGTGATATTCAAGAGCAGGCTGGCAACGACGCGCGGCGCACCCCAATCAAAACAAATCGAGGATTGCGACCATGTGGCCCGACCGCAGATTGCTCGACCTGTTCAAGATCGGGGTCCCCATTCTCCAGGCGCCGATGGCCGGTGTGCAGGATGCGGATATCGCGATTGGGGCTGCGGAAGGTGGGGCGCTTTGTTCGCTGCCGTGCGCGATGATCACGGTTGAGAAGGCGCGGGAGCAGGTGCAGATCATCCGCCAGCGGGTGAGTGCGCCGATCAATCTGAATTTCTTCACGCACAAGGCCGTCGATCAGAATCCGGCGCAGGAAACGGTCTGGAAGAAGCGGCTCGGTTCCTATTACAAGGAGTATGGCATCGATCCGGCCGCGCCGATTGCGTCTGCCAACCGCGCGCCGTTCGATGGCGCGATGTGTGAACTGGTCGAGGATTTGAAGCCGGAGGTTGTCAGCTTTCATTTCGGCCTGCCCGACAAGGCCTACATGAATCGCGTCAAGGCGGCCGGCTGCGTGGTAATTTCATCGGCGACCATCGTGCGCGAGGCGCAGTGGCTCGAGGACAACGGCGCGGACGCGATCATCGCCCAAGGGGCGGAGGCCGGCGGTCATCGCGGCATGTTCCTGACCGAGAGTGTCGCCTCGCAGATCGGAACCTTCGCGCTGGTGCCACAGGTGGTGGATGCGGTGCGCGTGCCGGTGATTGCCGCTGGCGGCATCGCCGACGGCCGCGGCATCGCAGCGGCGTTTATGCTGGGGGCAGCCGGCGTGCAAATCGGTTCGGCCTATCTGCGTTGTCCGGAATCCAAGGTCAGCGCGGTCGGGCGCGCGGCGCTCGGCAACGCTGCCGATGATTCCACGGTCATCACCAATGTCATGACGGGCCGTCCAGCGCGCGGCATCCTCAACCGGCTGATGGACGAGGTCGGGCCGTTGTCCGAGGACGCGCCTGCGTTTCCGCATGCCGCGACCCCGCTGGGGCCGCTCAAGGCGGCTGCGGAAAAGGCAGGCAAGAGCGATTTCACCAATCTCTGGTCCGGCCAGGCGCAGTCGATTGGCCGCGAAATGCCGGCCGCCGATCTGACGCGGGCGCTGGCTGCAGCCGGGCTGCACCGGCTCGCGCAAATGGCGGCGATTTAGGCCGGATTCCGGTCCCACTTTCGGGGCTGATGCGCTATACGGCGGGCTGAATCAGGAACTCATTATAATGTCAGTCGATGCCGCCACCACGCGCCGGATCGCCCATCTCGCCCGGATCGCCGTCAAGGACAGCGAAGTCGCCCACCTGCAGGGCGAGATCAACGCCATGCTGGCGTTCGTCGAGCAACTCCAGGAAGTCAACGTCGAGGGTGTCGAGCCGATGACGTCGGTCACGCCGATGGCGATGAAAAAGCGCGCCGACGTGGTGACCGACGGCGAAATTGCGGATGCGGTGCTGTCGAATGCGCCCGCGACCGAGGATCACTTCTTTCTCGTTCCCAAGGTCGTCGAGTAGGGTGCGCCGGAAGGTTCTGCCATGTGCATGCTCTGCGACAGCGAGAAGGCGTATCAGGCCTACATGGATTATCTCGATGCCATGGAGAAGCAGGGCGTGCAGGCCAGCCCGGACAAGGCAATGGATGCCGCCCTCGATGCCATGATGGCGAGCACCACTGTCGAGGACACCGCGCTGTCGACCCACTTTCCGTCCGGCGAAAAGCCTCGGGCCAATCCCGCGAAAAGGCCCGCGAATCCGTTCTCTTGCGATCCGGTTGATGAATGACTGATCTGACGTCGCTGACACTTGCCGAGGCTCGAGACGGCCTCGCGAAAAAATCCTTCAAGGCCATTGAACTGACTGACGCGCATCTCGCCGCGGTGGAGCAGGCGCGTTCGCTCAACGCATTCGTGCTGGAAACCCCGGAGCAGGCGCGCGCCATGGCGCAGGACGCCGACGCAAGGATCGCCAAGGGCGAGGGCGGGCCGCTCAACGGCATCCCGCTTGGCATCAAGGATTTGTTCGCAACCAAGGGCGTGCGCACCACCGCGTGCTCGAAGATTCTCGGCAACTTCGTGCCACCTTACGAGTCGACAGTGACCGCGCAACTCTGGCGCGACGGCGCGGTGATGCTCGGCAAGCTCAACAACGACGAGTTCGCCATGGGTTCGTCGAACGAGACCTCGTGTTTTGGCCCGGTCGCCAATCCGTGGCGGCGCAACGGTTCCGAGACGAAGCTGGTCCCCGGCGGTTCGTCCGGTGGATCGGTTGCAGCGGTGTCCGCCGGTCTTTGTCTGGGCGCGACTGCGACCGACACCGGAGGCTCGATCCGCCAGCCGGCTGCGTTCACCGGCATCGTCGGACTGAAGCCGACCTACGGCCGCTGTTCGCGCTGGGGCATCGTCGCGTTCGCCTCGTCGCTCGATCAGGCGGGGCCGGTGGCGAAAACGGTGCGGGACACCGCGATCCTGATGCGCTCGATGGCGGGGCACGATCCGAAGGACACCACCTCGGCCGATATCGCTGTGCCGGATTACGAAAAAGCGATCGGCCAATCGGTCAAGGGCATGAAGATCGGCATTCCGAAAGAATACCGGCTCGAGGGCATGCCGGCCGAAATCGAGAAGCTGTGGCAGCAGGGCGCGGACTGGCTGAAAGCCGCTGGCGCGGAGCTGGTCGATATCTCGTTGCCGCACACCAAATACGCGCTGCCGGCCTATTACATCGTGGCCCCCGCAGAAGCGTCATCGAACCTCGCGCGATATGATGGCGTGCGCTACGGGTTGCGCGTGCCGGGCCGTGCCATCGGCGACATGTACGAGAACACCCGCGCCGAAGGCTTTGGGCCGGAGGTGCGCCGCCGCATCATGATCGGCACCTATGTGCTCTCCGCCGGCTATTACGACGCCTATTATCTGCGCGCGCAGAAGGTCCGCACCCTCATCAAGAAGGATTTTGAGGATTGCTTCGCGCAAGGGGTGCAGGCGATCCTCACCCCCGCGACGCCGTCGGCGGCGTTCGGCATCGGCGAGAAGGGCCAGGCCGATCCGGTCGAGATGTATCTCAACGACATCTTCACGGTGACGGTGAACATGGCGGGACTCCCCGGCATCGCCGTGCCCGCAGGCAGCGATGCGCAAGGCTTGCCGCTCGGCCTGCAACTGATCGGACGGCCGTTCGAGGAAGAGACGCTGTTCTCGCTCGGCGAAATAATGGAGCAGTCCGCGGGACGCTTCACGCCACCAGTGAAGTGGTGGTAAAAGTAACTTTACAGCTGTAGTAATATAAAGTAAGTTTTACCTCTTCCAAGCCTGGAGGAGAGACGAGGCATGGGCAAATACGAGGCTCTGGGAAACTTCCTCAGCAAGCACAAAGCCACGCACATTCGGATGAGCTTTGCCGACATCGAGCGTGTTATTGGCGGAAAGCTGCCGGCGTCGCAGCGCTATCCGGCCTGGTGGAGCAACAACCCTTCGAACAATCCCATGACCAGGGTTTGGCTCGATGCCGGTTTTCAGACCGAGCAGGTCGATACAGCCGGACGCAAACTGGTGTTTCGCAGGGCCATAACCCCATCTTCGGGCGGGGATGCTGGCCCGCGCGGACAGCATCCGCTGTTCGGATGCATGCGAGGGACAATCACGATCGAAGCAAACACCGATCTTGCAGCACCCGCAGATCCTGAGTGGGCCGCGATCGCGTTCGGTCGGCCTCGCGGGCAGGATTAGCATGGCCTTGTTGCTGGATACGTCTGCCCTGATTTTTCTCGCGGTCGATGGGACGAAAGCGGACAAGGCGAAAGTCGAAGTGCAGCGAGCGTATGAAGCGAATGAGCCGATTTACATTTCTCCAATCTCGGCCTGGGAGATCGGGTTGTTGGTTTCGCGCGGACGGCTGAACCTGACGCTGCCGCCCGAACGATGGTTCGCGCAGCTTCTTCGGCTGTCGCGCCTTCTGCTTGCGGATATGCCGCCCGCAGTTCTGATCGCCTCGAGCTTCCTGCCCGATGCGCCGTTGCGGGACCCCGCCGACCGGATCATCGTTGCCACAGCGCGCGAGTTTGATTTGACCATCCTCACAAGCGACAGGGCGATGCTGGACTATTCGGATAGGGGGCACGTTCGCGCAATGGCGTGCTAACTGTCGCGCACCAGTCACTCGTTCGTCGTAATGAACACGCCGCTAAGCCTGCGCCAACTGCGGAGCTCGCACGCGCCGCGCAATCGTCGAGCAGATTGCCGCTGCAACCCAGACCGCTGGCGGAATCAGACCGCGCGCCATCGGCACATAGCCGGGCAGCACGACGACCAGCACCCAGATGATATCGGCCCAGCTCACGACAACGATATTGAGCCAGTAGCCCAGGTTGTCGTTGCGCCAGTTTCGCGTCACCGCGACCACGATGGCGAACAGCGAGATCGTCAGCATGTAGGCGGCAAGCTGAAACAGCCGTCCTTGCGCGATGCCCTGTTCGGTCAAGCCCAAGGTATAAATCTGCCAGGCCACGTAAACGTGGAAGACGCCCCAGGCTGTGTAGAGAATGGCGCCAAGCCGCGCGAAGATCATGTTCATGCCGCAACTCTAGTGTCTGGATGTGTCGATACAATTCAATCCAGTGTGAGCGTTCCGGTTCCCTTGTTAACCGTATCGATGCACTGATCCGCTGCGCGGCGGTGGAAGCATATCGGTCTGTGGTACATTGAGACCGTCGGGCGGGAGTTTGCGTGCGGGCGTTGATCAAAATTGCGTCGGGTGCGGCTTGCGCGGCGATCCTTGCGGGTTGCGCGTCGGTCTACAACCTTCCGGGAAATGCTCCACTCGGCGCGGCGCTCGCCGACAACAATGTCGGCCGCGAAATTACAGCTTACGACGACGATGTGCTGCTGGCGCTGGCGTTCTCCGGCGGCGGCACCCGCGCGGCCGCGTTCTCCTTCGGCGTGCTCAGCGAACTTGAACGCACGCGCGCCGGCTCCAGTCAGACCAGATCGCTGCTCGACCGTGTCGACTTCGTGTCGGGGGTCTCCGGCGGCGCGGTGACCGCCGCCTATTTCGGCTTGAAGAAGCGCGATGCGCTGGCGGATTTTCGCGAACGTTTCCTGCTGCGCAATGCGGAGGAAGCGCTGAGCACGCAGGTTTCGCTCGGTAATATCGGCCGCGCGCTTGGCGGCGGCGTCAACGACAGCCAGTTTCGCGATTGGCTCGACCGCAACCTGTTCGACGGCGCACGTTTCGATGCGTTCCGCGAAGACCGGCGGCCGCGGGTCTGGATCAACGCTTCCGACATCTACAACCGCACGCCGTTCGTGTTCGGCAAGACCGCATTCGACGCGCTGTGCAGCGACATCCGCAGCTATCGCATCTCGGAGGCGGTGGCGGCATCGGCCGCGGTGCCGCTGGCGTTTGCGCCGATTGTGCTGGAAACGTATCCGGGCGGATGCCGGGCCCAGCTGCCGGCCTGGATCGAGCGGGCGCGGCGCGATCCCAATGCGCAACCGTTGCTGAAATCGTTCGCCGAGGCCAACGCGCGCTATCACGACGGCTCGATGAAATATGTGAAGCTGCTCGATGGCGGTCTGGTCGATAACTACGGCCTGTCGGGCTTCAGCATCGGCATGCTGGCGGCGCAGCGGCCGTTCGAGCCGATGACGGAACGGCAGGCGGTGAAGGTGCGGCGGATGATGTTCGTGGTCGTCGATGCCGGGCGCGGGATTTCCGGTGACTTCGCGCAGCGGGTCGAGGGGCCGAGCGGCGTCGAACTGGTGTCGGCTGCGGCCGACACGGCGATCGATGCCAGCGTGCGGTCGAGCTACGCGGCGTTCTCGACGCTCGTGAATGACTGGACCGCGCGGGTCAAGCGCTGGCGCTGCAGCCTGTCGGCGGCGGAACGTGCGCGGCTTGGGGCCGGTCCGGGCTGGCGCTGCGGCGATGTGATTGTTTTCATCGATCGCGTGAGCTTCGAGCGGCTGGGTCCGGCGCGGGCGGGAATTCTCAACGCGATCCCGACGCGCTTCTCGCTTCCGGCGGAGCAGATCGATCTTCTGATCCAGGGCGGCGCGGACGCGCTGCGCGAGAGTGGACCCTATCAGGCGTTCCGCCGGAGGCTCTGATCCCAGGTGCGGTCAGCGGCCCATCAGCCTGGCAATATAAGTCTGCTGCAGGCTGGTTTTGTTTTGACGATCGTGGGCTTCGAGCGCAGATGCCGCCATGTCTACCGAGCGGTAGTTGGTGTGCATGATGGTCGCGAGCTTGAGCAGTGCCGGTCCCGGCAGTTTGTCGAACGACATGAAATCGCGGACGTAGATCGCGTCCCCCCACAGAAACTGGCTGAGCATCGCATTGACGTCGTTGTTGGCCAGCAGCGGTTTGAACGCGCGTCCCGCCGGTTGCAGTTGATGCAGCACGAAACCCTTCGAGCGCAAAAAGACGTCGATATCGCCAAACAGCGGCTGGTCCTTGTAGATCTGTACGAACTCGACTTCGGTGTGCAGCACCAGCGCAGTCTCGAGCACACTAACCGCGCCTTGAAACACCATTAGCTCGGCGCCCTGAACATCGACCTTTAGCAGATCGGTGTCTTTGAGCTGCGGAATGTCGTCGAGCCGCCTGGTCTCGACCGGATAGCTTTTTTGAACCCGGACCAGCTCTTCGAGGTTGTTGAATTTCGCGAGCAAGGCCGTGTTCGGCTCGAACAGCGACGAGGTCATGGGAAAATTGCATTCGTGGAAGGTGCGGCGCGAGCCATCGCCGATGAAATGGGGAAGAAAATGGTGTCCTGGCCTGGCGTTGGCCTGCAGCTTCTTCAATTCGGCTTCGACGGGCTCGAAGCCGTAAAGATCGCACGGCACAGACGCCATCAACGCTGCGTAAGGCTCGGTGCCTTCGCCGAGGCTCATGGCGCCGACATCGACGATCTTGATGCGCGGGACGGGCGGCAAGATCGAGGCGATCGGAAACAGCGGAGGCAGGTTATTCTGGATCATGTCGGTCCGCGCGCCATCTTCCAAGGATTACGATATGACAACTATCGGCCGGCGAGGGTGTTGGGAACAAGGCCGCGACGCCAGAGCTCGGCGTTGAGATGGTCGTCGGCCGCCGTCAGTAGCCGTTTCGGAACGGGGGTCTGTTGTCCGGCGAACGCCCGGCGCAGCACGCTCCGCCGCCCGATTTCCGTCGAGACGAATGGCTGCTTCGCAAGCCAGTCGAGATCGATGCCGGACTGGCCGTAGCGGGTGGAGAAGGTCGCCGACAGCTCGAATTGTTCGAGCGCGGCGACAGCGAACCATTCCATCAGCTTGCCGCCTGGCGCGATCGCATCGAAACGCGGACTGCCCGGCCAGAACGGTTCGGTGAGGCGCGTGCTGCCGCGTTTGAGCAGGTCGGCCACGAGCTTCAGCGCATAAGCGCTCATTCCGCGCGCGCCGAATTCCAATGAGACGCGGGCGAGGGTCGACAGCCGGGCCAGCGACGGCTGTTTTTCGCAGGCTGTCATCATCGCGGCGTTGGCGAATGAAAGTGCCGCGAAGCGTTGCGGCCACGGCAATGAGGGCGAGCGCCACGCCGCATAGGCCGCAAGGCCCGTGGCGTATTGCGGATCGACCGGCGCGGTGCCGATCATGCGAACGAGGTCCGGCCCGAACGGTTGCGTGCGGATCAATGCCAGCGGATCGCCACCCGCATCCGCCGCGCTCCAGGCAGGTGCCGTCTTGACGAGAAAGCCGTCGCGCGCCAGTGCGTCGGCGCGGTCGGGTTTTGCGGCGAACAGATTGAGCTCGAAGCTGTCGATCGGATCGGCTGCCCCCATCGGCACCAGAACCGGCGCACCGCCGAGCAGTCGATAGATACCGAATCCCCTCGCCACAAATGCGTCGCGCAGCGTCTCGTTGATCGTGTCGCCGGCCTTGATCTCGAACATCACCAGCGGAGAATGCCTGGCGAAGAACCGGGCACTGCCCTTCAGGATCCGTTCTTCCTCGCCCTCGGCGTCGATCTTGATGACATCGATGCTCGGCCATTGCCGTGCGGCGTCCTCGGCATCAAGGGTCGTGATCGCGACGCTTTCACCCGCGCCGCCATCACCGAGCGCATTGAGTTCGCTCGATGCGCCGAAGGCGAGGCGGCCCTCGCGCGGGCGGTCGGACAGCGCGGCACCGCTGATGTGCAGATTGGTGGCGCTGTTTCTGTCCTTGCTGATGCGGAGCAAACGCCGCGTCTCGCTGGCCGGTTCATAGGCGAACACCTGTCCCTCCGGCCCGACGAGGCGGGCCATCGGCAGGCTGTAGACGCCGAGATTGGCCCCGATATCGATCGCGGTCATGCCGGGCTTCAGCCACACGGCGAAAAAGCCGGTCTCCTTCTCGAACCAGCGCTCCTGCTCGAGCAGCACATAAGTCGTGATGGCGTTGAGGTCCGCAGGAACCTCGACAAGCGTGCCGTCGTGCATGCGAATCGACAGATCGGGCATGATGGCCTTGGCGGTGTCCTGCGAGGGCGCGGTCTCTCGACCTGAACGGCGAAGGCTGATAGATATCAGGCGTCGCTTTCGGGCGAAACCACAGATAATCCAGACGTTTTCAGGCGGTCCGCGAGCCGCCTTTTGAAGGGCGTTGAACGGCACCATGACTGCACCGGCAAAATCATCGAAGCTGATCAAGGGCGCAACCGGCGACTGGGAAATGGTCATCGGGCTCGAAGTCCATGCCCAGGTCACCTCGAACTCAAAGCTGTTCTCCGGCGCATCGACCGAATTTGGCGGCGAGCCGAACGCCCACGTCTCGCTGGTGGACGCCGCAATGCCGGGCATGCTGCCGGTCATCAACGAGGAATGCGTCCGCCAGGCGGTCCGTACCGGGCTCGGGCTGAAGGCGCAGATCAATCTGAAATCGACGTTCGACCGGAAGAACTACTTCTATCCCGATCTGCCGCAGGGCTATCAGATCAGCCAGTTCAAATCGCCGGTCGTGGGCGAGGGGCAGGTCCACGTCGATCTCGACGACGGCGAAAGCATCGCGGTCGGCATCGAGCGGCTGCATCTGGAGCAGGACGCCGGCAAGTCGCTGCACGACCAGCACCCGACCATGTCCTACGTGGACCTGAACCGCTCGGGCGTGGCGCTGATGGAGATCGTGTCCAAGCCCGACATCCGCTCGTCGGAACAGGCGCGGGCTTATGTGACCAAGCTGCGCAGTATCCTGCGCTATCTCGGTACCTGCGACGGCGACATGGAGAAGGGCAGCCTGCGTGCCGACGTCAACGTGTCGGTCCGCAAACCCGGCGCGCCGCTCGGCACCCGCTGCGAGATCAAGAACGTCAACTCGATCCGCTTCATCGGCCAGGCCATCGAATACGAAGCGCGCCGCCAGATCGGTATTCTGGAAGACGGCGGCGCAATCGAACAGGAAACGCGGCTGTTCGATCCGAACAAGGGCGAGACGCGCTCGATGCGCTCCAAGGAAGAGGCGCACGACTATCGCTACTTCCCCGATCCGGACTTGTTGCCGCTGGAATTCACCCAATCCTATGTGGACCAGTTGAAATCGGCGCTGCCGGAATTGCCGGACGAGAAGAAGGCGCGGTTCATCTCCGAACTCGGCCTGACGCCGTATGACGCCAGCGTTCTGGTCAACGAACAGGAGAGCGCTGACTTCTATGAAGCCGTGCTCGGCGCGCTGGCCGACCGCCGCCGCGACGGCAAGCTCGCCGCCAACTGGGTCATCAACGAACTGTTCGGCCGCCTCAATAAAGAGAGCAAGGATATTGCGGCTTCCCCGGTCTCGGCCGCGCAGCTTGGCGCCATCGTCGATCTGATCGGCACCGGCACGATCTCCGGAAAGATCGCCAAGGACCTGTTCGAGATCGTCTGGACCGAGGGTGGCGACCCCCGCGCGCTGGTGGAAGCGCGCGGCATGAAGCAGGTCACCGACCTCGGTGCGATCGAGAAGGCGGTCGACGAGATCGTCGCGGCCAATCCGGACAAGGCGGCGCAGGCGCGCGAGAAGCCGGCGCTGATTGGCTGGTTTGTCGGTCAGGTGATGAAGTCGTCCGGCGGCAAGGCGAACCCGCAGGCCGTCAACGATCTGCTCAAGAGCAAACTCGGTTTCTGAATCGTCGCCTCGCGATCGTCGCGCGCGTCATTCGCGTGCGCATCGCTCTCTTCATGAAGCTCTCCTGCGAACAGTTCGCGCCGCGAATCGGGTTTGGCGATTCGCGTCAAAAGCTGGTTCTGGCCAGCGCCGATGACATGAAGGTTCGGGTACACCGAAAATTTTTTCATTGCCAAAGTTCGCGACTCAGAGTCCGCGCAACGGCGTCCGCAGGCGCCGCGCCGACTCGCACGCACGATGCGAACGACGATCTCGCGGACGATATGAATTACAGTTAGCGCTGATATATATGGCTTACTTGCAAACTTGACAAACCAGTTCGCAGATTTTTCGCGGGCTTTTCGAACGCGCTTCGATGCATGCAGCGATGTTGTCGCGATACACGCGAAACGGATGCGAGGCGAGGGGCGTCAACACTTCCTTAAGCGAGACGCTGTTTTTTTCGTTGTGTTGGTGTAATCGGAATGGAGTGCATCTCGATTCCCGAGTGCACGTTAGCGATTAAGCCATCTCACTTAATTTAGGAGGGCAACATGGCCAAGAAAGCGAAGAAGGCGAAGAAGGCGAAGTCGGCAGTGAAGAAGACTGCCAAGAAGACCCGCAAGGCTGCGAAGAAGAAGAAGTAACTTCTGCCTTTACGAATTGCCGGCAGCGTGAAGCCGGCAGCGTCACACGGGCCATCAGTGCAGGTTGTTTCCGGTAACGTTTCCTGAAACAGCACCGAACGGTGGTTCAGGTCGACGAGAGGGTGTCGGCGAGACATCAGATCAGGCGGCTGGATCGTCCCTTTCCCCAAAGCTCGCTTTGGATGAAGACCGGTCCGGCAGAAGAGCGGAAATGCTCTTCGGTCGTGGCAGATTATTTTGATCCGCAGTTTCCCGGACGTTCGCTCCGGTGAAATCCTGATCCTGACGTGTTCACCGACGCCCTCGTTCTCTTTGGCGTCTTCTCTCCCGCATTTTGCCAGTCCGCTTTCCGGCTTTGGCCGTGATCCCGCCGCCGTCGTGAGGCGGCTTTTTCATGTCCGGCACCTGCCGCGAGACCCGTCGCCACGGCAACCCGCTTTCGCCAATGGTTACCGGCATGCCAAGCGCGAGGGTAAACCGCGCTTTAGGCTTTGCGAGAAGTCCCTCTCGCGCAGGTACTTCTTATTTCGTTCATGACGTCCGGCGCGGCGGCGTTCAGATTCGATTCATCCCGATATTTAGACTGCTCTTAAAATTTGAACGGTCATGATCACTGCAACAGACCGGCGAGGCTTGACCTCACAAAGAACCGGCTGCTGGGGGTTCGATCAACAGGGTTGCGACGGGGTGACGGGAGCGCCACCCGGTTCAAAACAAGAGACGATGGAGAGCAGGGATGTTGATGGGGACAATTGATCTCGCGACAGCGATGCCGGTCGAAGCAAGCTCGAACCCGGACGTGCTGTTCGATCTCGGGATCCTTTATTCGAGCGGCCGCACCGGCTGCGTCGATCTGGTCGCCGCGCACAAATGGTTCAACCTCGCAGCCCTCAAGGGCCGGGTGGACGCCATCGCGCTGCGCCGTGAAATCTCGGAGCAGATGAGCGGTGACGAAATCGCGCTCGCCCAGCGCGAAGCCCGTGCCTGGATCACCACGCACTGAACGATCTGCCGACGGCCAAATTCCGCCGGCGAAAGTCAGGACGAAGGTTGCCGCCACCACATCATGAGCGCATAGACGCCGCAGACGGCGATTGCGAGCACCAGGACGAGCGGAATCGGATCGAGTTGCCAGAGGGCGCCATCGAGCATTGCGCCTGCGGTCACACTGACGACGAAAGCCACCAGCCCGATCGGGATTGCGAACGCGCCGCGTTTCCATCCGCGCGCAGCAAACACAATGACGATGACGACGATGTGCCCGGCCAGTGCCGCCGTGATCGCGATCGTCCAATGAGGCGGCGGTACCCAAAGCATTTCAGAGCGGCTCGACTGCGAACGCCATTGGCGACTCTCCGCGAAGGGCGCGCTCGTGCATCGCGACGTAGGCCGCCTCGATCTGCCGGGTGAAGCGTTCGGTATCGAACAGCGCGGCGGTGCTCCGGTTCGCCGCAATCCTGCTCCTGAGACCGGCGAGGCGTCGCGGATCGCGCGCCAGATCGATCGCCAGCTCCTCGTAGCCATCCAGCGTATCCACGATCAGTTCGGGTATCTCCAGCGCGGTCAGCGCGCTCGCCGCGACGCGCCCGGCAAACGTATCTCCAATGCATGTCAGCACCGGCACACCGGCCCACAGCGCATCGCAGGACGTGGCGTGGGCGTTGTAACCCGGCGTATCCAGAAACAGATCGGCCAGCCGCAGCCGCGCCAGATGATCCTCCTGCCGCTCGGCGCGGCGGGCGAAGATCAGCCTGTCGGAAGCGATGCCGCGGCGCTCGGCCTCCTTTTGCAGGTTGGCGCGCGCCGCGTCGTTCATCCGAGACAGCCACAGCACACTGTTGTCGAGCTGCCGCAGCAGGTTCATCCAGCGCTCAAAGATGCCAGCAGTGATCTTGTAGGAGTTGTTGAACGAGCAGTACACGAACGCTTGTTCCGGCAAGCCCTGATCGGCGCGGGACGGCACATGGGCGGCGATCGCGCGCGTGCTGTCGTTCGGCAGATAGCAGCCGGGCAGCTTCACCACCTTTTCGGTGAAGAACGGCTCGATCTGCGGCGGAATGACGACATGGTCGGCGATGATGTAGTCCATGAAGTCCGCGCCGGTGGTGCCGGCGAAGCCGAGCCAGTTGACCTGCACGGGCGCAGGCTTCGACGCCAGCAGCGCGGTACGCCCGCCTTGCGTCAATCCGGTGAGGTCGACGACGACATCGCAGCCGAGTTGCTCGATCAGGCGCGCGATGTCGCCGTCGGACTGCATCCGCACATCGTGAAACTGATCGAAGGTGGCTTCGATCCGGCGGCGCAGGTCCGAGCCGTCGTCGGGGCCGGTGGAGAGTGCGACGGTCTCGAAGCGGCTGCGATCGTGACGCTCGAACACGCCGACGGCCAGTTGCGAGACCGGGTGATCGCGGAAATCGCCGCAGAGATAGGCGAGGCGGATGCGCCCGTTATCCGATCCGGCGGGCGCAGGCACAGTCTTCAAAGCGCCGGCTAACGGATAACTGAAGCTCGCATGGGTCCTTGCGCAGGCGAATTGCTCGGCCGCGGTCGTGGCGCAGGCCAGTGCGATAAATGGCGTCGCGGCGGGACGTCCGGCGGCGATATCCGCGACGCAGTCGCGGCGCATCGGCTCGAACGGCGGCCAGTTGCAAATCTGGGCATGGGCGAAGGCGATATAGCCCTTGATGAAGTTCTGGTCCGCACGGCCGGCAAAGGCCCGCTCGAAGGCGTCGGCGGCCTGCTCGAATTCAGCGGCTTCGATGAAAAACGATCCCTTGGCGTACCAGGCTTCCGGCAATCCGCTGTCGAGCGCGAGTGCACGATCGAAACAGGCCAGCGCCGGATCGGCTTGCCGCAGGTCGCTGTAGATCGTTCCTTTGCCGATCCAGGCTTCAGCCAGTCCCGGGCGGATACGGATCACATCGTCATAGGCTGAGAGCGCATCGTCGATCCTGCGCAGACGCGCGAGCGCGCTCGCGATCCCGAACCACGCTTCCGCAAGATCTTGCCGCAGGGCCACGGCGCGCTGGTAGGTGGCAATCGCATCGTCATAGCGCAGCAGGCCAAAGAACGTATTGCCCCGCCCGAGCCATGCTTCCGCCGAGGCCGGCTTGATCGCCAGCGCCTTGTCGAAGGCGCTGCCTGCTTCGTCGAAGCGGCGCAGCTCGTTCAGAACGGTGCCGCGGTCGGTGAAGGCTTCGGCGAGGGCAGGGTCGAGACGAAGCGCGTCGTCGAACGCTTTCAGTGCGTCGGCCGGGCGCTTCATCGCAAAGAGGATGCCGCCCCGGGCGCGCAGCACGCCCGCGTTGCGCGGATCAAGCCTAACGGCCTTGGCGCTGGCGTCGAGCGCCTCGTCGAACCGTTTCAGATTCATCAGGACGTGCGCACAGCCGATCCAGCTCTCGGTGTGGTTCGGCCGGGTCTTGAGAGCCGCCTGATATGCGGAGAGAGCGTTGTTGAAGGCGCTCACCGCGATGTCGGGATTGCCGGCATGGGACAGCGCAGTGCCGCAGCCGACCCATGCTTCGGCGAGATCCGGCCTCAGCTTCGCCGCATGCTCAAAGGCCGAAATCGCCTCGCTGTGTTTTGCATTGGCCGCGAGCACGTTGCCCTTGCCGATCCACGCCTCGGCGAGATCGGGCCGGAGGGTTGTCGCGCGGTCATAGGCTGCCGCGGCATCGGACATGCGGCCTTCGGCCACCAGGGCGTTGCCCCGGTTGGCATGCGCGTCGGCGTAGCCGGGTGCGAGCGCGATGGCCTGATCGAAATCGCGGATCGCTTCGCTGTGGCGGCCGATTTCTTTCAAGACCGTGCCGCGGCTGTTCCAGGCCTCCGGATTGGCTTGCTTGATGGCGATGGACTTGCTGAATGCCTCGAGCGCGGCTTCGGCTTTGCCGAGATGTTTCAGCGTCAGACCGTAGTTATAGAATGTCACATCGGAGGACGGGTCGACGCTGATGGCCTTGCGCAGCACCGGTTCGGCATCCTCGAACCGTCCCGATCGCAGCAGCAGGATGCTGTAGAGATTGAGCGCGCCGGGATGGCGCTGATTGCTGCGCAGGAATTTCTTGAATCCCTGTTCGGCGTCGGTGAGCCGGCCCTCGTTGAGCGCCTGAAAGGCTTGTGCGAACAGGCGGGCTTCGGGCGATTGCACGGGCGGTTTTCCGTAGCGATAGGGATCGGTCTATCGGCCCGGTCGGTGAGGGCAGGCGGCCGATCCGGCTGGACTGAGGCAGCAGAGACGATCTGGCGGAGACGGAGGGATTCGAACCCTCGATACCCTTTTCAAGGTATGCTCATTTAGCAAACGAGTGCCTTCAGCCGCTCGGCCACGTCTCCGTTACCGTCGATATGCCCGACGCGGTCGGTGGCTGCAAGCCTCAGAGGTCTCAAGATAACCGGCGTTTGGCGATTATCCCAGCCGGTGCGCGCCGATCCCGGAAACCGCCGCAATCCGGACTGGCGCAGGTGGCCGGACCGCGTGGAGCCCGCGGTCCGCGAAAGGCCCTTCGTCCCGAGTCGCTTCATGCATTTCCTTGCAACTGTGCGTCTTTTGCACTCGCGACCGTGTTCTTTCTGCAACGCACCGCGAGAAAGCGACGAGCCTGGTAACACGGCTGAACGGTATCATGTGCCTTTTGTCGATCTGTCACAAACCGCGACTAACGCTGAGCCAACGGCAATGGGGTACTCCCAAAGGTCGTCATGGGAAAAAAGGGGACTGCGACTTCAGGCGGACAACGCGCCTGACGAACCGGAACTCTCGTTAGGCAAAGTTGGAGATTTCAAAAATGAAGATGGTCAAGAGCGTCTTGCTCGGCACCGCGGCGGGTATCGTCGCAATGTCCGGCGCGCAGGCGGCCGATCTTCCCGTCAAGGCCAAGCCGGTCGAGTACGTGAAGATCTGTTCGCTCTATGGTGCGGGCTTCTATTTCATTCCTGGCACGGATACGTGCATCAAGTTCGGCGGCTATCTGCGTTACGACGTGACGGTTGGCGGCAACACCCAGAACAATCCCGCGGTCAACGGCAACATCGGCGCACAGGACCGCTTCGCGCACGACTTCCAGACCCGCGCACGCCTCCAGTTCACTGTCGATACCCGCACCGCGAGCCAATATGGCGTGGTCCGCGTGTTCGGTCAGACCGATTGGCAGTTTGATACCTTCGGTACCGGCGGCGGCCTCAACACCACAGCGGTGAACAACTCGGCGGCGACCGGTGGCATCAACAACTTCACGCCCGGCAACGGCTACGTCGCCGTCGAGCAGGTGTTCGTGCAGTTCGCCGGCTTCACCTTCGGCAAATCGTTCAGTGCGCGCGCGGTGCCGTGGCATGGCTCGCTCGGCAACAACAACAGCTCGTCGTTCTTCGGCGGCCCCGACTACGTGACCGGCGTGAACAACATCCAGTACACCTATCAGTGGGGTAACGGCATCACGACATCGATCGGCGTCGACGAGCCGGTCGTCTACAACCGCACCAACCTCGGCAACGTGCTGGCTCCGTCCACGACGGCAGCGGCAGGCGGGACGAACGTGGCGTTCCTCGGCACGGTCGGCGGCAGCGGATCGATCGGCGGCTATGCCGGTCAGTCGATGCCGGACGTGGTCGCCAACTTCAAGATCGATCAGGCGTGGGGCATCTTCACGGTCGCGGGTGGCATTCACGAAGTGAAGGCGACCTATTACAACACCTCGCTCGTCGGTCCCGCCGGCACCTTCCTTGGTGAACTCTCGGGTCATCCCGGCACCAGGATCGGCGGCTCGGTCACCGCTGGCCTGCAGATCAACAACGTCCCGACTGGCGTTGGTGACCGTTTCACCGTCGATGCAACCTATGCCAAGGGCGACACCAAGTCGGTGATCTCGACCTCAGGCTCTTCGCCGAACTTCGCGATGTTCGGTCAGGGCATTGCCGGCGTCAGCTATCAGAGCGTCGGCTTCGGCTTCACCTCGGACGGCATTTACTCCGGCACCAACAATGCCAACGGCACGTCGATCCAGCTGACCGACGCCTGGGGTGCTCGCGCGGCGTTCATCCACAACTGGTCGCCGGAATGGCAGTCCAGCCTGTGGGGCAGCTACTCGCGGGTCGATTACAACGGCACGGCAACGGCTCTGTACTGCACGCAGTACGCGCGCATCACCGGTATTGGCGGGGCGTTTCGATGCAACCCCGACTTCAACGTCGTTCAGGCTGGCTTCCGTACCGGCTGGACCCCGGTTTCCGGTCTGACCTTCTCGGCTGAAGTTCACTATGTGAATCTCGACCAGAAGTTCAGCGGTGTCAGCGGTATCGTCACGCCATCGACTTCGCTGGCGAAGCCGCCGGCAGTCTACAATTTCAAGGACCAGGATACTGTCTCGGTAAACTTCCGCGTCCAGCGCAATTTCTGATTCGCTCGAAGCATTGCGATCAAAACATGAGCCCCGGCGAGCAATCGCCGGAGCTTTTTCAATTCTGCGCCGGATCGACTCAGCAACGAACGATGTGAGCAACGGTAGCGTTGCACGCGATCACGCAAATCCTTCGCACGTCAGCGACGAAGGATTCGATGGATTGCACGTCATAAAAAATTCGCAGAAGCATTGCGAAGAATACAGCCATACCTCTCGCGAACGTATTGCGTGGCACTTGCGCAACAGCGCGAATTGAATCGCGGCGCGCAAACGTCGTTTCACGTCTTCGTATGTTGCTTCGCTACGTCTTCGTGTGTTGCTTCCCGATGCGAGCTGAATATCGCTCGAATGCGATGAAGAGGTTTTCGTCATCGCGCC
>JAKFVL010000026.1 GCA_021732215.1 Hyphomicrobiales bacterium | reverse complement strand
TCGCAAATGCCCCCTCCCCAACCCTCCCCCGCAAGCGGGAGAGGGTTGGGGAGGGGGCATTTGCGAGGCGCGCCTCTTTGCGCGAACCGGCCGGGCAGCGATGCCCGGCCGGTTTTGAGTTTTGTCTCTTGATCAAGGGCAAACCTGGCGGCAATCTGGTTGAAGAACTTCTAAGTTCATCACCTATGGTTGTCATGGAAACGACTACCAAGTTCCAAGTTAAGCCGCTGAGCCGCCTGGGACGGCCCGAGGATTACGCTGTCTATACAGCGGGTCTTGAATGGGATTTGACCGATCCGATCGTTATCGAGAGCGCGAGCGATTTTCGGTCAACGCCTAGGTGGCGGGAAAGGCTCGATCCATACCATCACCAAGTTAGTAACCTGATCACATTCTGCCGCCGCTTGCCGGTGACATTGCTCGCCGACGACGTCGGCCTCGGTAAGACGATTAGCGCGGGACTGATCGTCAGCGAATTAGCCGCGCGCGCCCGTCTAGCCAAAGTACTCATAGTCTGTCCGAAACTGCTTTGTCCGCAGTGGAAACAGGAGCTTGAGACCAAGTTTGATATTCCCTGCCATATCGCTACGGGAAGGGAATTGCTGACTGCCGACCACGAGACCTCGGGCGCAGTCATCACTACGTATAATTCCGCCCGTCTGTATCTCGACAAATTACCTGAGGATCGCTTCGACATGCTGATCCTCGACGAAGCCCACAAACTTCGCAATTTGTATGGCGTTCCAAATACTCCACAAGTCGCAAAGCGTTTTCACAAAGCATTGCAGGATCGCCGCTTCCGCTTCGTGCTGATGTTGACAGCGACGCCGATCCAAAATCGACTATGGGATCTCTATTCGCTTGTCGATCTTCTGACCGCTGCTCGCGGCCACGAAAATCCTTTTGGTACTCCTGGCATGTTTGCTCGGCGTTTTATCGCTGATAAGAAAGAAGACGCTCGCCAACTGAAATCTGAAGCGCGCGATGAGTTTCGTTCGATAGTCTACGGATATATGTCGCGAGTGCGGCGTGGTGATGCACGTCTTGCGTTTCCGACTCGCGTTGTCCAGATGCATCCTATCAAGCCGACGGTTGCCGAGCTTGAACTTATCAATGTAATTGCCGAGCCTATTCAGAAGATGAATCGGCTAGCGCAGATCGGCATTCTTCAAGCGCTTGTGAGCAGTCCTCATGCACTGCTTGCGCAACTTACGAATATGGCGAAGCGTGGGACTGCGCCTCCGGAATTGGCTGCCGCCGTCAAAGCGATTGTCGACAATATGCCAACCAGCGCCAAGCTAGTTGGACTTGGTACGCTTATCGAAAGCCTCAAGCGACAAAATCCGAGCGATTGGCGGTTGGTTGTGTTTACGACCCGACGCGAAACGCAGACAACGATCCAGAACTTTCTTGAAGGATATGGGCTGAAGGTTGGTCTCATCAATGGTGAGTCTGGTGAACGCAATCAGGAAACCATAGCGCGCTTTCGCGAAGAGCCGCCGCGATACCGCGTCATTGTATCGACCGAGGCAGGTTCAGAGGGCGTCAACCTCCAAGTAGCGAATGTTTTGGTAAACTTTGATTTGCCGTGGAATCCGATGATTGTAGAGCAGCGCATCGGCCGCGTTCAGCGCCTCGCATCAAAGCATGAGAAGGTCAGTATCTTCAACATTATGCTAACTGGTACCTTCGAAGAATATATTGTCGGGCGTTTGATGCAGAAACTGCAAATGGCTGCGCATGCGATTGGCGATATTGAATCGCTGCTACAAGGGGCGGATACCGACAACGACGATGAGGGAGATACTGCCGAAAGCTTTGAGAGTCGCATTCTTGCCCTCGTACTAGCGGCACTTGCTAAGCGCGATGTTGCACGGGACGTGGCGTTGGCGGAACAAAGTATCGATGAAGCTAAGCGGGAGTTGGAGCGCGAGGAAGCAAATATTAACGCCATGCTGGGTGGCATGGATGACGTAGGTTATGTCGGGCCGCGCGCGCCCACGCTGCCGCCGGCACAGCGCTCGATGGACGTACAGCCGTTTACTTTGGCGGCTCTTGCGATGCTTGGAGCTACTGTACGAGAGGAGCGGACAGGTATCTATCTTGCAGAGTCACGCGATAGTCGCGAACGCATCAGATTCGAGTTCGGTGTTCATCCAGATGTGATGGCCACGGATTACAATTCGCAAGCGCCTGCGTTTCAACGATTGGTGAAACGAAGCATTGCATCCGGCCTTCACAACATTGCGGATGCTGACGCTGGCATCAGTTCAGCTTCTACGGATACAGCGCGCCGTTGGGTTGAGAGCTTTGGTGCGAAGCTCGACAAGGCGGCCCCTGCGCGAGCCCGGCGTGACTTTTTTGGCACCGCGTTGTTGCAAGTTCGCGCGACAGTTGCGCACGATAGTTATGAGCGTTTGGTGTCCGTTACATGCGATGCTTCTGCGTCTGAAAGTGATGCGACAGCTAATCTTGATGCCTTACCCAAGACAATCCGCGACCTTGCACTGGTAGGCCTCGACCGCGACAAACTAATAACTGCGGGAAAAAACGATGATGCAATTGCGGAATTTCAGAGATTCTATGAAGAGCGACGAGACATTGAGGTTAAGGCCGCTGGTAACGATCCCCGAAAGCAAAAAAAGCAGGCTGATGATTTTACACCACGCCTAGAAATGACCTTGGTTGGTCTTGAAGGCGAACTCCGCCGCGAAGTCACAGTGAACGTCGCTTACCAGTTTGAAACGGGCAGGCGTTTTGATAGTGAGATAACAATACGACCTTCTACTGGAGATATCGTCAACGCGCCGCAGACTGAGCTCTGCTCCAAAACTGGACGTGCGGTGCCGACGGCGTGCTTGGCGGCGTGCACGGCAACGGGCGCCCTAGTTCTCGAGCACCTTCTGAAAAAATCGGACATCAGTGGGCGCAAAGCGCTTCCGGAATTTATTGGTACTTGCTCTTACAGCGGTAAGGCCGCCCTGCAGGACGAGCTAGAATTATCTGTCTCGACGGGTAAGCCAGTCGCGAGCGCGCTTCTGAAAACATCGCCTATCAGCGGGAAACGTGCAGAGCCTGACCAATTTGCTACTTGCGCATTTACTGGTGTCGATGCGCTAACATCGGAATTGTCCGTCAGCGCAATCTCCGGCAAGTCTTATCGTGCCGATGAAGAGAAAAAGTCTGAATTATCAGGCCGTTGCGGTCATATCAGCGAATTTATACGCTGCAAGGAGACATCACAGTTACTGGCATCTGACGAAGCTGAGACTTGCGAACTCACGCATCAAAAAGTTCGGCCTGGCTTGCTCAAGACCTGCGAGGCCACCAACCGTCGTGTGTTGGGATCTGAGCTTGGTACTTGCGCTAGCACGAACCGCCGAGTTTTGAAGGAATTATTGGTGCCTAGCAGTGTATCGCGCGTCTCGGTCATGAAAGAGCACGCGGTCCGGTCGAGTTCCGGGCGCTATTGTCTGCCTGCGGAAGCCAAAGATTGCGTGTGGAGCGGTCGCCGATCACATCCCGACGATATACGCGCTTGCACACTAACCGGCTTGCCGATCCATACCGAATATATCGTTGAAACTGGTTCGCCGAAGCTACGACCGCTTGCCGAACTTCTCGACGGTATGCGTCGTACAGCCGACGAGGATAAGATATGGGGCCGTGTTGCTGAACGTGTGGCGGCGGCTGCAAATAACGGCAAATGCCGTATCGAGGCGGCCGTCCTCTCGCCGTCTAATCTGCACCTTGCAACGTGTGCGGAGTCGAAGTCCTTACTTGGTCTTCGTGTGAATCACATTGGCGCAATCTACAATCTCAACGACAATAGCGTTATCGGTCGGCTTGCACTCGGAAAGCGAGGTGCTGGAGGTTGGAGCGCTACTTAGCTTAGCAAGCGGGCACCGCTTTTTTTCCCTCAAATTGCGCCGCTCCCTTTGCCTCAACGGCGGGTGATCGTCGTCGGGCGAGGGACCGCGTCGAGTACCAAATTGAGCGCCTCTTGCGGCGCGCGAGGTCGTCGTCCTCGATATCCTCGATCTGGCGCAGGATGCTTGTCTTCTCTGCCGACATCACACCAGTTCCAATCGCAGTGAGCGGCCCACAATCCGTGCGGCGCGTTGAAGCGTCGTCAGAGTGACGTTTCCGTCCCTGGGGTCCAGCAGGCGGCCAACCTGACTGCGGCTCGTTTTCATTTTCACCGCGAGCGCGCTGCGTGAGAGCTTTTTGGCCTTCATGGCCTCGGTAATCTGCCACGCGAGGACTTCCTTGATGGCAACAGCCTGAAACTCGTCGAGCTTGCCGTCTTTCTTCAGAAGATCGTCGAGGGTGCTCAATCTGGCAGGCGAACGCGCGACGGTTTTCTTCTTTTTCATACGAGCCTCCTTTTCAGGCATCAAACTTCAGGCTTCAAATTCTGTCTTGCGCTTCCGGGCTAAAGCCAGATCATCAGCCGGTGTCTTCCGGGTCTTCTTGATGAAGCCATGAAGAATGACGATGCGATCGCCATGAACGCTGAACAACGTGCGGGCGATCCGATGGCCGGGAAGGCTGGTGCGCACCTCCCATAATCCGTCTCCCATGGCGCGGCATAACGGCATGCCGACCGGCCAACGATACTGCACGCGCATCAAATCCTGACCAAGTGCGTGCCGGTCCTTCTCCGGCAGGCCGCGCAGCCAATCCCGCACAACCTCCGAGCCGCCGCGCGTCCGGTAGAACACGACCGGACTCTTGCGTGGTGGCTTATCGGCCATGACGACCACTATATGATACATGTACCATATAATGTACATCCCCAGCAATCAATATCGTCCGGCAAGTCTTGTTGGCCGGCCCAAGGATACGCCGTGTGCCTTTCAAGTCTGAGAGCGTCGCTTCCCCCTCTGCCTCAGCGCCGGGTGATCGTCGTCGGGCGAAGGGACCACGTCGATTACCAATTCCAGCGCCTCTTGCGGGGCGCGGCCGATGTCGACGCCGCCGCGGCGCATCTCCTTCAGCGCGGTCTTGATCGCGTCCTGCTTTGAGAGCCATTGCGCGCCGGTCTCGGTGGGTCCGAAGAATCCGCGCCGCCGCCTGTGGCGGCCCTGCGCTTCCAGCCGCGCCATCTTGAGCACTTGCAATGCCTGCATCAGCGCCTCGGCATCGACGGATGGCGCTGTTTCCAGTTCGCGGATCATGCGCTCGGCCAGCGCATGCAGGCGCTCCGCGAGCTTGCGCTGCCTGAGTTTGCGGCTGGCGCGATGGGTCGGCATGCGGTCGGTCGCGCGTGGCGCGTCGAGCGGCCTCGTCCATTGGCCGTCGCGCGCCCAGCGCGAAATGCTGGCGCGGCCGACGCCGGTCTTTTTGCTGATGTCCGAATAGTTCAGCGTGGTCGTCTCGATCAGGCGGCGGACGGCGGCGACTGTCAGATCGGTGTGCGGACGACGCGAGGCTTTGCCCTGCACGCGCGGGCGGTGGCCCTCGATCGCGGGCGGCTCGCCCGGCCTCTGTTCGTCGGGCCGGACGCGCAGGCGATGGATGGGTGGCGGCGTGTGGGGAGGGCGCGACATTAAATGGAATATAGTCCTATTGCCGCCAAGAGCAATAGAGATGCGCGTTACATGCCCTCGCAGCTCAAGGTCGCTTTGATCGGGCCAACGCCTGTGACGGCTTTGCCCGTCGATGTCCCGTCGATGGCGACGATTACCAGCTCTTTGTTTGGTATGCAGACATTGAGGTCGGTCGATGAACGCCATCTGGCTTGCATCGCCGATTTCACCTGCGAGTCGTCCAGATATGAGCCGACGAGAATGGCCGCAACGTCTTCGCGAGAACCGAAGTCCTGTCCAGGGCGAGGGAACGGCGGTTCGCTGATCGCGAGCCGTGCCGTCCAATTGCTCGAGTTGACGTGGGAATAGTAGTAGAGGACCGCGGCGCGCTTTCCGTCCGGCGACGGACGCACCTCGACGACGCGCACGCTGTCAAACGGATCGCGGCCGCCAAGCAGCCAAACCGCGAAGAACACCAGAACGCAGAAGGCTGCGAATGTAACGAGCAGCCCGATAACAACGCGCCGTATCACCTCGGCCCGCGCCAGAAGCTCGCCGGAGGAGGCGGTGGTGCTGGTTCGAACGGTCCGCGGCCGCGGCGCTGCGCCGGTTCAAATTGCGGCGCGCCGCGCGCGGGCTGGAACGACGGCCAGAAATTATCGCCGGTCGGATAATCCGCGGTGGCGTAGACCTCGCGCGGCGTCACCTCGCGGGTGATGAAGCCGCCCTGGGGCTGGTTGCTCAGCACCGCGACGAACTCGGTGCGATAGTTGGTCTCCGCCGTCAGCGGCTCATCCGAGACGATGATCGAGGAGCGCGGCAGCGCGGTCGGCGCGATGCGATCGAGCACGTTCTGCGGGATCGTGATGCGGTCGAGCGCGGCTTGGGCGCTGTCGGCGTCGTCGATCGAGACCGCGGTCCAGCGCAGGCCAGCCTCGCCTTTCGCCACCGCCGTGAAGACATGCGTGCCGATCGGCTTGCCCGCGTTCTTGATGGCGATCGGCGCCTCGAAGGAATCGAACACCTCGCCGCCACCATCCGGCGCGGGCTTGTGGGTGTTGCGGCGGACGTAAATTGTCTGCGTGGCGCGGCTGATGTAGATCGAGACCGGCTCGAGCGCGAGCCTGGCATCGGTGGCGGCCTTCGCAGCGGCGGCCTTCTTCGCGTCCGCGGCCTTGACGGCCTCCTTCGCAGTGGAGGCGGCGTCCTTCTTCGCTTGAGCGGTGGCAGTCGCTTCGTCGAATTTTTTTGCGGCGTCGGCCGCTGCGGTCGCAGCTTTCGCCTTGCGTTCTTCCGCGCGTGTTTTGGCTTCGTCAGTGCTGGCGGCAGCGAGCGCCTTCTCGGCGGCTGCGAGTTCGGCATCAGCGCGAGTCTTCGCGGACGTGGCGTTGCGGAGCGCGGCGCTGGCGGCACTGGCTTCGCGCGGCGCTGCGCTTGCTGCTTTCTTCACGGCGTCTGCGGCCTTGGCTGCATCGATCTGTTCGCGTGCGAGCGCCTCGGCGCGGGCGGGTGCCGCGGCGATCGCCTCAAGGCTCGGCTTGAACAGCGCGGCATGCGAAATCTCGACCGGCGCGGCATCGTTCGGCGAGATGATCACCCGCATACCGATGCGCGTCTTGTCGAACAGCCGTTGCGCGAAGCCGAACGGCATCCGCACGCAGCCATGCGAGGCCGCGTAGCCCGGCAGCGGTCCGCCATGCAGCGCGATGCCGTTCCAGGTGATGCGCTGCATGTGCGGCATATGCGCGTCGTCGTACATGTTGGAGCGGTGGTCTTCCTTGCGCTCGACGACGGCAAAGATGCCTGCGGGCGTCTCGCGTCCCTTGACGCCGGTCGAGACCGGCGCGCGCAGGATCCAGCCCTCGGAATCGTAGAGAGTGACGTGCTGGGTCTTGATCGAGACGATCGCCATCAGCGGCTCGCCGGCGGTGCGCGGGGCTGCGGCCTCGACGATCTGCGCGGGCTTCGCGGCGGCGCGCTGCTTCTTCTGCTCCGCGCCGGCGGTGTCCGCCAGCAGCATTGCGGTTGCGGAGAGAGCGATCGTGAAGGACGAAACCTGCGCGGCCATGCGACGCGGTCGCGTCCCCGCCGGGGTGGAGCGCGCCGTCGCAAACCAATCGATCATGTCATGCCCCGATGAACACTTTTAAGAGTGAACGCTGTCTCGCGTGCCGATCTGAACCCGAATCTTAAACCGGCGCACGGTGCTGCGCCATCGCGGCGGTCGGCGGTTTCCATGACTTTAAGGTGAGCGGCGCTTTCGCTGGCGTCCAGCCTGCTCATTGACCGGCCCTGCCTATTGACCGGCCTTGATCTGCGCCACGGCGGTGGCGACGAGTTCGTCCATTTTGACGCGGACCTGCTGCTCGGTGACGCCCTTGTCCTTGAGGTCGGCGGCGACCTTGCGCATCACGTCGGCGTCGCCGGCCTCGTCGAAATCCGACGCGACGACTTCCTTGGCGTAGGCCGTGGCCTCGTCGCCGCTCTTGCCGAGCTTCTCCGCTGCCCACAGGCCGAGCAGCTTGTTGCGGCGCGCCTCGGCCCTGAACCTCTGCTCCTCATCGAGCGCGAACTTCTTCTCGAAACCTTCCTCGCGCTTGTCGAATGTCGTCATGTCTGTGTCCTCTGGATGCAGGCGTTTGGAGCTGAAAGCAGGCTCGAACGGCGGTGTGACCGGCATCTGGATATATGGTTCCGCCGGGCTTTAGCAACGTTCCTTAAGGCCGCAGGAAGGCCGGTAAAACTGAAAGGCCGCGTTGTATCGACGGGGTCAATCGGGTAGGTTGCGGACGAGTCCGGTTCTCGTTCTGTTTCTGGTGAAAACCAGAGTTCCGGGCATTCGCGGCAGCTCCGCCGTGGATCGACATTATCAATCGGAGCACCCGTTCATGGATTTCAACAACCGGTACATCCCTATGAGCCGTCGACGTCGCATTTATGAAGGCAAGGCCAAGGTTCTGTATGAAGGCCCGGAGCCGGGCACGCTGATCCAGCACTTCAAGGACGATGCGACCGCGTTCAATGCCAAGAAACACCAGGTGATCGAGGGCAAGGGTGTCCTCAACAACCGGATTTCGGAATACATTTTCCAGCACCTGAACGACATCGGCGTGCCGACGCATTTCATCCGCCGTCTCAACATGCGCGAGCAGCTGATTCGCGAGGTCGAGATCGTGCCGCTCGAGGTGGTGGTGCGCAACGTCGCCGCCGGCTCCCTGTCGCAGCGCCTCGGCATCGAGGAGGGCACGCAGCTGCCGCGCTCGATCATCGAGTTCTATTACAAGAACGACCAGCTCAACGATCCGATGGTCTCCGAGGAGCACATCACCGCGTTCGGCTGGGCCACGCCGCAGGAGATCGACGACATCATGGCGCTCGCCATCCGCGTCAACGATTTCCTTTCGGGGCTGTTTCTCGGCATCGGCATCCGCCTTGTCGATTTCAAGATGGAATGCGGACGGCTGTTCGAGAACGACATGATGCGCATCATCGTCGCCGATGAAATCTCGCCGGATTCTTGCCGGCTGTGGGACATCAAGTCGAACGAGAAGCTCGACAAGGACCGCTTCCGCCGCGATCTCGGCGGGCTGCTAGAGGCGTATACCGAAGTCGCCAAGCGTCTCGGCATCCTGATCGAGCAGGAGCGCCCGGCGGGTTCGGGACCGGTGCTGGTGAAGGGTTGAGGTGCATCAGGTGAAGGCCCGTGTCACTGTTACCTTGAAGAACGGCATCCTCGATCCGCAAGGCAAGGCGATCGAGGGCGCCTTGAAATCGCTCGGCGTCGATGGCGTAGCCTCCGTGCGGCAGGGCAAGGTATTCGACATCGAAATCGCGGGCGCGGACAAGGCGAAGGCCGAGGCGCTGCTCAAGGATGCCGCCGACAAGCTCTTGGCCAACACCGTGATCGAGAACTACCGCGTCGAAGTGATCTAGGTCGAAGCGATCTGTGGGAGCCGCGCCGGTTTCCGGCTGTGCGAGGTTCGGCGGACAACCGGAGAACCGCAACCGTGCGAGTTGTGCTGACCCTTGTTGCCCTGGCGATAGGCACCGCGGTTGCTCTCGCGCAGCAGGCCGCTCCGTCCGGCAAGCCGCCGGATCAGCCCAAATCAGATCAGCCCAAATCAGATCAGCAACAATCAAATCCGCAACAGTCAAACCCGCCGCCTGTCGTCAGCAACAGCGTGCAGATCACCAGCCGTCCGCCCGACCCCGAAAAATGGGTTTCCAAAACCGATCCGAAAACCGGCACGCGCGTGTTCGTCTGCAAGCCGCTGGCGTGTCCGGACGCCGCGAGCGTCAAACTCGTCAATAAACGCAGCCCGACGCGCAATCCCGACCCGAAAGCGCTGGAGAAATTCGCCAAGGTCGATTTTCCGAAGAGCCTGCAATCGAACAGCGCACGGGTGGACGATCTCGACCAAGCAACCGGGCGCAGCGTCGAGACGCTGGCCGCCGCTACGACCACCTTGAAAGGCTATCCCGGCGTCTCCAACGAATCGAAGATCACATCAGGCGACAAGGTGGTCTACCTCAATGTCGCTATCATCTTCGCAGGCCCCGCCATGATCGAGATGAGCGCGCTGTCGCCGGATCGCGAGTTCTCGCAGAAAATTCTGGCTCAGTTCGTCGATCTTCTGATCATCAAGGATGCGCCACCGGGAACCGCACCGGTTCTGCCGCCCCAACCCGGCTCACCGCAAAAGCAACAACCCAGACAGCAATCGATCTGAGGCTATCCGCCGTCATCGCTTTCGCATACATTGCTGCAATCAAGAATCGGCGTTGCGCTTACAGCCAGCCCGCCTTGCGAAACCGGTAGAACAGCGTTGAGCACGCGATCGCGATCACGCCAAGCACGACATGGTAGCCATACTTCAATTCGAGCTCGGGCATGTATTTGAAATTCATTCCGTAGAGGCCGGCGATCGCCGTCGGCACCGCGATGATGGCGAGCCATGAGGCGAGCTTTTTGGAGATCGCGGTCTCCTGCGCCTGGCCAACCAGCAGGCTGGCCTCGAACGCGAACGCCAGCACCTCGCGCAGCGAGTCGATCTGTTCCTGAATGGTCCTGACGTGGTCGGTGACGTCACGGAACAGCGGCTGCATGGTGGGCCGCACCATCGGCAAGTTATCGTGCTCCAGCCGGCGGCAAACCTCCACGAGGGGGCCGACGGCATTGCGCAGCCGCAGCAAGTCGCGGCGCAACGAATAGAGCCGCTCGATCTGCGCCCGCGTCATTCCGTTCGCGAGCACCAGCTTCTCCATTTCCTCGACTTCTTCCTGGATGGTCTCAAGCACCGGCGAATAGTTATCGACGATGAAATCGAGAATGGCATAGAGAATGTAGTCTTCACCGCGAGCGAGCGCCCGCGGGCAGCTCTCGCACCGTTCGCGCACCGCCGCGTAGGATGTCGATGCGCCGTGCCTTACCGAGACGAGATATCCTTCGCCGACGAACAGATGAGTCTCGCCGAAGGCGATCTCACCCTCAACAAGCTGCGCCGTTCGCGCCACGATGAACAAGCCATCGCCGTACTGCTCGATCTTGGGCCGCTGATGGGCATGGCCGGCGTCCTCGATGGCGAGGTCGTGCAGTTCGAATTGACGCTGAACGCCTTGCAGCAGCGACATGTGGGGCTCATGCAGGCCGATCCAGACCACATGTCCCGGCTTGCTGCGCCAGCCGCTTGCTTCGTCGATCGCGATATTGGCGACCCTGCGGCCATCGACATAGACGCTGGCGGCGACCAGGCCCTCGGACGACACTGTCTCGACAGGGGAGACGGAAGGCGATGCGACGTTCATGACTTGCGTCCCCGAGATTGCTGTTGAGCGTTGCGGCCACCCAATGCCTTCGCCAAGGCTAGCACTGGAAAAACACCCGTCAAATGGGTATGTCAGGGCAGCCTCGGCAAACGCCCGTTGATCGTCTTTACAACATGGAACTGTCATGAAATCCGCCGTCCTCGTTTTCCCCGGCATCAATCGCGAGCGCGACATGGCGCGCGCGCTCAAACTTGCGTCGGGCCGGGAGCCTGCGATGGTCTGGCACGCGGAAACCTCGCTGCCGGCGGGCACCGATCTCGTGGTGGTGCCGGGCGGGTTTTCCTACGGCGACTACCTGCGCTGCGGCGCCATTGCCGGCCGGGCGCCGGTGATGGACGCGGTGCGAGATTTCGCCGCCAAGGGCGGTCTCGTGCTCGGCGTTTGCAACGGTTTTCAGATCCTGTGCGAGTCAGGGCTCTTGCCCGGCGTGCTGATGCGCAATGCGCGGCTGAAGTTCATCTGCAAGGACGTGCATCTGCGGGTCGAGCGGTCCGATACGCCGTTTACCCGCGGCTATAACGCGGGGCAGGTGATCCGCGTGCCGGTCGCCCACGGTGAGGGCAACTACGCGGCGGACGAGGATACGCTCAAGCGCATCGAGGGCGAGGGGCGGGTGCTCTATCGCTATTGCCACACCGACGGCGCCATCGACGAGCGTTTCAACATCAACGGCGCGGCCAATTCGATTGCAGGCATCGTCAACGATCGCGGCAATGTGCTCGGCATGATGCCGCATCCGGAAAACCACGTCGAAGACATCATGGGCTGCACCGACGGCCGCGGCCTGTTCGCAGGGCTGGTGGCGCATCTGGAGAAGGCGGCTTAACCTGAATAGAGGACGCTTCATGAGCGGACCAAAGGTTTTTGTTCTTGTTGCGAGTTTGATGAGCCTTTGTTCGTCAGCCGCTTGGCCGGCGGGAGCCCCGCAGCAACTTCTAAACAAGACTATCGCAGCCTCCTACGTGGCGCAGATGACTCTCGTTGCCCCAAACGGACGCATCATTCCGCGTGCAGTTACTGTGCAGCGGTTGATCTACGTCAGTTCTGCCGGACGTACGTTCGTGAAATTTTCGGCAAGGGGCCCACAAGGGGGATCTCGAGACAATGAGATTGGTCCGGGAGATCGCACGCCTGCCGGGCGCGCCCGCGAGATGCGGTTTGAAGGAAGCAGGCTTGTCGGAACAGCTGAAATAGGCGGCGGCGCAGGACGCATCGTGATCACATTCGATCCGTCGTTCACGAATTGTAGCCTCGAAGTTGCAAATGCGCGATCAGGAAATGATCCGATTGTACGCCGCGGTCCGCGGGGCGGCGTTTTTGAAGTCCAGTCGATGACATATTCGGGACAGAGCTGTTCGATCCGCGAAGGCAATGCCGTGGCCAACTAGCGCGTCGCGGCATGGACGGCATTTACGAGGCGATGCGCGAAACGTTGAGCACGCCGGAAGGCGATCGGTTCATCTCGATTACCGAGCATGATGCGCCGAACTTCAGCCGGCGAAGGAAAACTGGTCCGTCGGTAACGGCGTTCCGTCTTTCATCTGAGCGCCGCCTGCGGACTCGACGCCGCATGGCCGCAATAGCGGATTCTCAGATCACGCCCATCGATCGAACCAGAAGCCCAGCGCCGCAGGATGCGGCGAGTACGGTCAGTATCTCGGCGTTGAAGCGGAAGATGGCGGTGGCCGCAGCAATCGCCAATGCCAGCGCGGCGATATCGATGCTCGACCAGACCGGTGCATCGAACGACAATCCCCACGTCCGCACCGGCGCCGTCTGCCGGAACACCGTATGCAGGGCAAACCAGATCGACAGATTGAGAATGACGCCGACCACGGCGGCAGTGATCGCCGACAGCGCGCCCGCCAGACCCTTGTTGTCGCGCATCCCCTCGATGAAGGGTGCGCCAAGAAATATCCAGAGGAAGCATGGCGTGAACGTCACCCAGGTGGCCAGCAGGCCGCCGAGCGTGCCCGCCAGCATCGGCGACAGCGTGCCCGCGTCACGAAACGCCGCCATGAAGCCCACGAACTGCAACACCATGATCAGCGGGCCCGGCGTGGTTTCCGCCATGCCCAGCCCGTCAAGCATTTCGCGCGGCTGCAGCCATTGGTAATTCTCGACCGCCTGCTGCGCGACGTAGGCGAGCACGGCGTAGGCGCCGCCGAACGTCACCATGGCCATCTTGCTGAAGAAGATCGCGATCTGGCTGAAGACGTTGGCCTGACCGAACGCAATCAGCAACGCCGCGACTGGCGTGAGCCACAGCAAGAGCCAGACCGCGCTGACTTTCAGGGCGCGCGATACAGTCGGGCGAATGTGATCGGGCAGTTCATCGCCCAGCATGCTGTCGACAACTGCCGCTTTCTTGCCGCCGCCGTGCTGGATCGCCGCGAATTCCGGACGTCCGGCCCGTGCCCCGAAGAACCCGATCAATCCGGCCGCGATGATGATGACCGGAAAGGGAACATTGAAAAAGAAGATCGCGACGAAGGCTATAGCCGCGAGGCCGATCATGACCGGGTTGCGAAGGGCGCGTTTGCCGACGCGAACGACCGCCTGAATGACGATGGCGAGCACCGCGGCCTTCAATCCGTAAAATATGCCTTCGACGAAACTGACGTTGCCGAATGCTGCATAGATGTAGCTGAGGCCCATGATCGCGATGGCGCCCGGCAGGATGAAGAGGCCACCGGCCATGATCCCGCCCGCGGTCCGATGCATCAGCCAGCCGATATAGGTCGCCAATTGTTGCGCCTCGGGTCCTGGCAGCAGCATGCAGTAGTTGAGCGCGTGCAGAAACCGGCTCTCCGAAATCCAGTTCTTCTCCTCCACGAGAATCCGATGCATCATCGCGATCTGTCCGGCCGGCCCGCCGAAGCTCAAGAGGGCGATCCGCGACCACACCAGGAAGGCCTCGCCGAAGGAAATGCCGTGGGCATGATCCTGCGCCGGGATGTTTCGATTGGCCGCGATCCCGCTCATGGCTTTGCCTTGCTGGTCGGCCAGTTGTGGGTTTCGCCGGTCGCGTCCCTGCACCAGCGGAAGAATGCGTCGTATATCAGCACTCCCGCGTTGAGTTGCGCGAGATCATCGTCATACATCCGCGAGAGGCCGAGAGAGGCGGCCAGCAGTCCCGGCGCTTCCGGGGACAGGTCGAGCCTTCCGGTGTCCGCCGCGCGCACCATGGTTGCGAGGCGGAGCAGGGGAGGCGTTGCGAGCCCGAATTCCTCGATCATCACGTCGAAGGTGCAGAGTTCGCCGCGATGACTCCAGAACACGTCTTCGATGTCGAACGGCGTCGCATTGAAGCGCTCGGCGACGGCCGTCACTTCCGAAGGCGCGACAAACAGAAAGACCGCTGCGGGATCGACGAAGCGTCTGATCAGCCATGGACAGGCGATGCGATCGATCTTGGGACGCGCGCGCGTCACCCAGACCGTGCGGCCGCGTCCGTCGCGGGCGGGTAGCCTGGCGGAAGCGACTGTCGGGAGCTTCGCCTGTTGCCAGTTCACGAATCCGTCCTCCAGGACTTCCGCGGATACGCCGCTCTGGCGCAGCCATGCGGCGGTGCCTTCGCTGAGCTTCTTTCCCTTTTGACAAATCACGATTGCCGGATGCCCGTCATATTCCGACGCCCAGTCAACCACATCGAGATGCGAGCGGCGGACCGAACCGGGAATAAGACGCGGGTCGGAGTTGAAATCCTCATCGGTGCGAACATCGATCAGGGCAGGCGCATGGGCCGTGCCGATCAGCCGCGCCAGTTTTTCGGAAGGTATCGAGTTGAAAGAGGCCATGGATGCGCCCTCGTTGAACGGGACGCGATACTTGGGCATGACGCCTCGTGGGGAGATCGCAAAACCCCATGCACCTATTACACCGAACGTCAGCTATGGTGTCAATCCGGCTGGCGCTGCGCCCGGCGGCGATGCATCATGCGGTCAATCGACCAAACCTGAGGAGCCGCTCATGGCCAACTGCATCGTTGTCGTCCAGTTCGATTTGCCCAAGCGCACCGAGGAGCAGGCGGTGAAAGGCGGAACAGCGACCGCGCCGATCTATCGCGGCCTCGCCAGGAAAGGTTTGGTCCGCAAGGATTACCTGAATGGCGAAAGCGGCACCGGCGGCGTTTATCTCTGGGACAGCCGCCAGTCGGCGGAGGCCTGGTTCACCGAGGAGCGCATTGCGGAATTGACCGAGCGCTTCGGCGTTCGTCCTCGCCTCACATGGTACGACACCCATGTGACCGTCGATAACCTGAAGGACGAAACGCGCGTCAACGGCAAGGCGCTCGAGACAGCCATGTGACGCCGAGAGTTATGCACCGGGCGGTATGTCGGCGACCGGCCAGACGCCGAGCGACTTGTCGGCATATGCGCGGCCAGCTTCGGTACACCCTTCGTTGAGGGTGAAGGCGGCCGGTGGCAATCCGAAGGGCGTCGTTTCCATATTGAGCAATCGCCAGTCGCCATCCGTGATGTCGCGGTTGTCGTGGTGATCGGGAAATGTGGTTGCGATCAGCCATCGCGCTCCGCTCGCCCGAATGTTGCGCAGCGCCTTGCCGATGTTCGCAAACGACAGATGAACAAGGCAATCACGGCACAGAACGGCGTCGGCCGCAGGCAACGGGTCGTGCAGCAGGTCCAGTTGTCTGAAACCGATCCGGCCATCCGGTGAGCCATAGCGCTCCGTATTGCGAGCCACGATCCCCGCGACGATGTCGGCGCCGATATAGCTGTCGAGTCCAAGATCGGTCCGGCTCATCCAGCCGAAGTCGCCGCAAGGAATGTCGAGCAGCGAGCGAACTTTCAGGCGCGACAGCAGCAGCGGCAGCTCGCCGCGCAAGTGCGCCGTCGCCTCGTCCTCCGAACCCAGTCCGGAACGGGAGCTGTCGGCGCCCCACAGGTTGGATCGCCAGATTTCCGTGAACAGTTGCGCGTGATCGAGGCCCGCGAGTTCGTGCGCTCGCTCCGTGAAGCGCAGATGCGCCAGCACCGGAGGCCGTGGCGCCATCGCGCCCAACTATTTGAGCGCCATCGCGACCGGACCGGCCGAAGGATCCGTGACGCCGAGCCCGCCGCCCAGGTCTTCGAGCGTGTCGCGAAACGAGTTGAGGGTGGCGATCATGTTCGGACGTGCCGCGATACACGCATCCATGTCTTTCCACTCGGCGATGATGCAGTAGGAGCGCTCACCGGTCTTGATGATGTTGGCGTGAATCAAACCCGGCCAGCTTGCCCCGACGCCCTTGTGGGCATCCAGAAATTCCTGATCGCGTCCCGGTTTCACGCGAAAACGCACGGTATTGAAAGCGGTCATCGGACTTCCCCCTTATCCGCGAGAGATCTGAGGATACGCAGTCCGCGCAGCATCCCGCAATACGTCAGGGCGCGCAATTTCGCCTCGTCAGGCGATGGCGTGCTCAATGCGCGTCGGTGGCATCCGGAGATTTCCGCTTCACCCGCTTGATCGTCGCCGAGAACGAGAACAGCGGCCGCTCGCCGCAATACAACATGCCGCGCAGGAAGATCAGCGAGCCGCCGGCGCGGGTGATTTCGCCTTTGGCCTCGATCAGGTCGCCTTGATGTGCAGCATCGAGAAATTCACCCGAAAACGACACGGTCACGGCCGGACCCTGCAGCTCGCGCGACGCGATGGCGAACAGGGAATAGTCGGCGAAGGTCATGTAGCAGCCGCCGTGGACCGCGCGCATGCCATTGAGGTGTTTCTGCTCGACGCGGAAGGCGCAGCGCACCCGGCCGTCGTCTTCGATCTTGTGCCAGAACGGCCCGTTGCTGGATTCGAAGGTGTCGCGGGTCCAGGTCCGCCAGCCGGCGAATTCGCCTTCGGTGGCGATGAAGATATCCGGGCGGCGGGTGGCCATGGTGGAAGGCGCATCGGTCACGCGAAGGGCTCCTCGGAATGCGGTTGGTGGCGTTATCCCGGTCTTGGCGGTGTCTGTAAACCCGCCGTGCGCATGGAAGGAGCGAATGCCATGCAAACCACGGGGAGAACGGCGAAAAGAGCCTTTTTTCGGCGCACTTTTCTCATTAAACCGGAATGAATGCGCAGAGATTGAAGCGCCCCTTCAACCTCGCCCCGTTCGCGGGGAGAGGTCGCCCGCCTAAGCTCGAAGAGCGAAGGCGCGGCGGGTGAGGGGCAATTCACCGCAGCGCTAGCCCCTCACCCCAACCCTCTCCCCGCAACCGGGGAGAGGGAGCAAAGATGACATGCGAAACGAGCCCAAAATCACGCCTGATCTCGTCGCCAGCCATGGTCTCAAGCCGGACGAGTACGAGCGCATCCTGAAGCTGATCGGCCGCGAGCCGAGCTTCACCGAACTCGGCATCTTTTCGGCGATGTGGAACGAGCATTGCTCGTACAAGTCCTCGCGCATCCATCTGCGCGGCCTGCCGACCAAAGCGCCGTGGGTGATCCAGGGGCCGGGCGAGAACGCCGGCGTCATCGACATCGGCGACGGGCTGGCCGTCGTGTTCAAGATGGAGAGCCACAACCACCCGAGCTTCATCGAGCCGTATCAGGGCGCGACCACCGGCGTCGGCGGCATTCTGCGCGACGTGTTCACCATGGGCGCGCGCCCCATTGCCTGCCTCAACGCGCTGAGCTTCGGCGACCCGAAACATCCGCGCACGCGGCATCTGGTGTCGGGCGTCGTCGCCGGCGTCGGCGGTTACGGCAACTCGTTCGGCGTGCCGACGGTGGGCGGGCAGACGCGCTTCCACACGCGCTATGACGGCAACATTCTCGTCAACGCGATGGCGGTCGGTCTCGCCGAGACCGACAAGATCTTCTACGCGGCGGCGAGCGGCGTGAACATGCCGATCGTCTATCTCGGCTCCAAGACCGGCCGCGACGGCATTCACGGCGCGACCATGGCGTCAGCCGAGTTCGATGACGACTCGGCCGAGAAGCGCCCGACCGTGCAGGTCGGCGATCCGTTCGCGGAAAAACTTCTGCTCGAAGCGTGCCTCGAAATCATGGCGGCAGACTGCGTGATCGCGATTCAGGATATGGGTGCGGCGGGTCTCACATGCTCCGCGGTGGAGATGGGTGCCAAGGGCGATCTCGGCGTCGATCTCATCCTCGACAAGGTGCCGACGCGCGAAGAGGGTATGAGCGCCTACGAGATGATGCTCTCGGAGAGTCAAGAGCGCATGCTCATGGTGCTCAAGCCCGAGAAGGAAAAGGAAGCCGAGGCGATCTTCAGGAAGTGGGGTCTCGACTTCGCGGTGGTCGGTTACACCACGCCGACCAAACGCTTCGTGGTGAAGCACGGCGGCGACGTGATGGCCGACCTGCCGATCAAGGAACTGGGCGACGAAGCGCCGCTCTACGATCGCCCGCATATTCCGAGCGAGCTGAAACCCGTCATCGCCGCCCGCGAGATCAAGCCGCCGATGGGCATCGCGGACGCGCTGGAGAAGCTGATCGCGACGCCGGACCTCTGCTCAAAGCGCTGGGTGTGGGAGCAATACGATCACGTCATCGGCGGCAACACGCTGCAGCGTCCCGGTGGCGACGCGGCTGTGGTGCGCGTACAGGACGGCCCGAAGGGCCTGGCGCTGACGTGCGATGTGACGCCGCGTTACTGCGAGGCCGATCCTTATCAAGGCGGCAAGCAGGCGGTCGCCGAAGCCTGGCGCAACATCACGGCGGTCGGCGGACGGCCGTTGGCGATCACCGACAATCTCAACTTCGGCAATCCGGAGCGGCCCGAGATCATGGGGCAGTTCGTCGGCTGCCTGAAGGGCATCTCCGAAGCCTGCACCGCGCTCGATTTCCCGGTCGTGTCCGGCAACGTATCGCTCTACAACGAGACCAACGGCCGCGGCATTCTGCCGACGCCCTCGATTGGCGGCGTCGGACTGCTCGATCAGTTTACCAAATCCGCGACGCTCGCGTTCAAGGCGGCGGACGAGGCGATCCTGCTGGTCGGTGAAACGCACGGCTGGCTCGGCCAGTCGGTCTACCTGCGCGACGTCTGCGGCCGCGAAGAGGGCGCGCCGCCGCCGGTCGATCTCGCAGCCGAGCGCCGCAACGGCGATGTGGTGCGCGGCATGATCCATGCGGGTACAGCGACAGCCGTTCACGACATCGCCGACGGCGGATTGCTGGTTGCGATTGCCGAGATGGCGATGGCGGGCCGGATCGGCGCGCGGCTCGATGCGCCGCCGTCATCCATCGTGCCGCATGCGTGGTGGTTCGGCGAGGATCAGGCGCGCTACATCGTCACCGTGCCGGCCGATCAGGCGCATGCCGTGCTGCTGAAGATGCACGCGGTGGGCGTGCCGTGCGTGCGCATCGGCACCACCAAGGGATCGTCGATTGCGATCGAGGGAGAACGCGCGGTCGACGTACACAAGCTCGAGGTGAAGTTCGAAAGCTGGCTGCCGGACTACATGGCGGGGAAGGGTTGATGCTTTTACCCTCTCCCCTTGTGGGAGAGGGTGCCGAGCTAAGCGAGGCGGGTGAGGGGTGCCGCGTTCACTAACCCCTCACCCGGCTCGGTCTCGGTGTACTCGACCTCGCCACCCTCTCCCACAAGGGGAGAGGGAAACAAGACGAGCGTATCCCACAAAATCTACATCTCCTCGATCGTCACCTTGCTCGGATAGAACGCGAGGTGGCCCGCGATCTGCGTCATCGCCGGAAACGGCGTCTCATAGGTCCAGATACTGTTGTCCAGCGTCTTTCCGCCCGCATTGATCGTGAAGTAGCTGGCGTCGCCCTTGTACGGACAATGGGTCGTCCGGCCGGTCCGCGACAGCAACTCCATATCGACGTCCACGCGCGGGATATATTGCACCACCGGATAACCTGCCTCTTTCAGGCTGAGCGCATGGGCGGTTTCCGCGATCACTACGCCGTTGGCGGTGATGCGGATCGTCTTCGGATTGGCCGTAATCGTGATCGGATGATCGGGTCCGGGAAGTTTCATAATGACGCTCCAGTTTCCGTGACCATATAATGCCGGAAACGCCCCGCGCCACGGGACGCGATTGCCAGAATCTGTCATGGTTTGGGCGCTTCGGGCTGACAAGATCGTGAACCGGCCAAAGGCCGATGGAGACAAAGACTCATGCCGATGGACGCGCGCGATATCGAAAGCATGATCAAGGCCGCGATCCCCGATGCCAAAATCGAGATCCGCGATCTCGCCGGAGACGGCGACCATTATGCCGCGACCGTGATCTCGGAATCCTTTCGCGGCAAGTCGCGGGTGCAGCAGCACCAGATCGTCTACCAATCCTTGAAGGGCCAGATGGGCGGCGTGCTGCATGCGCTGGCGTTGCAGACCGGCGTGCCGGAGTAGCCCGGCGAACGGCGTGGAGCGGATGAGCAGCAACAAGAAGCAGAACGGCCTGCTGCGCGAACGGACAGAGCACGGTCATCACCGCGTCAGGGTGACGGTCGATGTCCCGTGCCAAATTCGTCGTCCTGAGGTGCGCGCTCTTGCGCGCCTCAAAGGATGAGCGGCACGGATTTCGTTCGCAAGAGCTACTCCGCCGCCAGCGCGTGAACCGAGAACATCTTTGCGTCATCGGTCCATGATTTGCGCGGTGTCCAGCCCGAACCGCGCGCAAGCGCCTGAAACCGTTCGATGCTGTACTTGTAGCTGCTCTCGGTGTGAATGCTCTCGCCGGTGCGGAAACTGAAATTCTTGCCGCACAGCCGCGCCGTCTGCGCCTTGCGGCTGACCAGATGCATCTCGATGCGATGCCGGTCGCGGTTGTAGATCGCGCGATGGGCAAAGCCGTTCAGGTCGAAGTTGCCGCCGAGCTCGCGGTTGATGCGCGCCAGCACGTTGAGATTGAATTGCGAGGTGACGCCGGCCTTGTCGTTGTAAGCCGCGTGCAGCACGCGCTCGTCCTTCTCGAGGTCGACGCCGATCAGCATCAGCGCGCCTTGGCCGAGCGTGTTGCGCGCCAGGCGCATGAAGCAGGATGCTTCGTGCGGCTCGAAATTACCCAGCGTCGAACCGGGGAAGAAGCCGACCTTGGTCATTGCCTCGATCTGATCGGGCAGGGCAAACGGGGCGGTGAAGTCCGCGGTCACCGGATAGACCGGTAGATCGGGAAAGTCTGCCTTCAGCGCCTTCGCCTGCGCGTTAAGGAAGTCGCCGGAGATATCGACCGGCACATACGCGCCGATCCTGCATGACTCCAGCAGAAGCCGGACCTTGGTGGTCGCGCCCGCGCCGAATTCGACGAGCGCCGCATTGTCGGGAATCAATGCCGCGAATTCGGATGCCTTGCCGCGCAGGATGTCGAGCTCCACGCGGGTCGGATAATACTCGGGAAGCCGCGTGATCTGTTCGAACAGGTGCGATCCGGCTTCGTCGTAGAAATATTTCGGCGACAGCTTTTTGGGATGATGCGTCAGTCCGTCGATCACGTCGGTCGCGAACACGTGTGTGTCGGGGTTGAAATTCTTGATCTTCGCAAACGCGCCAAAATGAACGTTCATAACGGTGTCCTCGTCGCGCCACGGTCCATGCCGGCGCCCTGAATCTCAAATTATCAGATGTGATAGTCCGCGAGCCGCAGGCCGGTGAATTGCCAGCGGTGGTGTGGATAGAAGAAATTGCGATAGGTCACGCGGCTGTGGCCGTCCGGCGTCGCCAGCGACGAGCCGCGCAGCACATACTGGTTGACCATGAACTTGCCGTTGTATTCGCCGAGCGCGCCTTCGATGGCGCGATAGCCGGGGTAGGGCGCATACGAACTGCGCGTCCATTGCCATACGATTCCGTAGGCGTCGTTGAGATGTCCGGCGCGCGCCGCGACCTCCCATTCCATCTCGGTCGGCAGATGCTGGCCGCGCCAGCGCGCGAACGCATCGGCCTCGTAGTAGCTGATGTGCTTGACGGGCGCGTCGCGATCGACCGGCTTGAGGCCCGCGAGCGTCATCTCGCGCCACTCTCCTTCAGCCTTGCGCCCGTCAGTCTTGCGCCAATGCCCGGGCGCTTGCCATTCCTCGCCGGTAACGACGGCGAAACCGTCCATCAGCCAGAGCGCCGCCGTGCGGTAGCCGCCCGCATCCATGAATGCCAGCCACTCGCCATTGGTGACGAGGTTGCGCGCGATCCTGACCGGACCGACGAGGGCGCGATGCGCAGGCTTCTCATTGTCGAAGTGAAAATCGTCACCGCTGTGGCCGATGGTGTGGATGCCCTCGCTGAGCAGCACCGCGTCATCGCTCTGACCTGATGGCTTGCCAGCAGACTTGCCAGCAGCTTTCGGCGACAACCAGTCCGGATCGTAAGCCGGCGGAATCGGATTTTGTGCGAAGGCGTGGAGAATGTCCGTCAGCATCAATTCCTGATGCTGCTGTTCGTGATTGAGGCCGACCTCGATCAGCGGCGCTATCGCCGCGAGCTTCGCAGGCTCCGCGGTCTCGATCATCCGGGCGAAGGCGCGATCGACATGGATGCGATAGGCGGTCACGTCGTCCACGCCTGGGCGGGTGAGCAACCCGCGCGCCGTGCGCGAATGGCGCGGACCGGCGCTGACGTAATAAGAGTTGAACAGGTAGCCGTAGTCGGGATGAAACGGCGTGTAGCCGGGCAGATGGGGCGTCAGCAGGAATTGCTCGAAAAACCAGGTGGTGTGGGCGCGATGCCATTTCGCCGGGCTCGCGTCCGGCATCGATTGAACCACCTGATCCTCGGGCGTCAGCGGAGCGGCGCGCCGCTCTGTCTCGTCGCGCACCGCCCGATAGCGCCGCAGCAGGCCTGTGGCCGTGCCTGCCGATGGCGGGGCTGACATGCGCTCAGCGCGGGAGGACAGGTCGGCTGCGGTGGGGGAGGCGGCTTTCGTCACTCAAAACTCCGTTCCTGCAGAAGAACCGTGTTGGCGCGCATCTGTTCCAAGGGAAAGATGCCCCCAACATAGGCGGCAGCGGGCGGATTAACAGGGCACCGGTGGCTATCGTTGAGATACGTTTTGCGTCGGTAAGCCGTTACTTTCGCGTGAAAGGTATGGGCTGGAGGCCAAAATCAGGCTACATATATGGGTCATTGGTGCCAGGAATTGGCAGCAGCCGGTTCGGCCTAAACCTTCGAATTCAGGACGCAAGCATGAGCATCGCAAATTTCATCGACAATGAAGTGAAGTCCAACGACGTGGTGCTGTTCATGAAGGGCAATCCGCAGTTTCCCCAGTGCGGATTTTCCGGCCAGGTGGTCCAGATCCTCGATCATATTGGCGTCGCCTACAAAGGCCTCAACGTCCTTGAGTCCAGCGAACTGCGCGACGGCATCAAGACCTATTCGAACTGGCCGACCATTCCGCAGCTTTACGTGAAGGGCGAATTCGTCGGCGGTTGCGACATCGTCCGCGAGATGTTCCAGGCCGGCGAGCTGCAGCAGCTCTTCGCCGAGAAGGGCGTCGCTGCGGGCGCATCGGCCTGATTGCCGAAACTGATCGAGGCGGCGGCGTCTTCGAAGTCGCCGTCGCGGACATCACGACCCTCCATGTCGATGCGATCGTCAACGCCGCCAACAATTCGTTGCTTGGCGGCGGCGGTGTCGATGGCGCAATACACCGTGTTGCTGGTCCTGATCTGCTGACCGAATGCAAAACGCTCGGCGGCTGCGACACCGGCGATGCCAAGATCACGCAGGGATATCGGCTCCCGGCGAAATGGGTGATCCACGCTGTCGGCCCGGTCTGGCAGGGCGGCGGCCACCACGAAGATGATCTGCTGGGCTCCTGTTATCGCCGCGCGATCGCGCTGGCCCAGGATGCTGGCGCGCGATCCATCGCTTTCCCTTGTATTTCCACTGGCGTCTATGGGTTTCCGCCGGAACGTGCCGCGCCGGTTGCCGTTGCAGCCTGCCGCGACGCGCTGCGATACGCGCCTGCGCTGAGCCGGATCGCGTTTTGTTGCTTTTCCGAAAAGTCCGCCGAACTCCACCGCGTGGCACTTGCAGGGTAGTGGTTCCAAGGCAGGGATGCGTCGCAAAGCTGTCGCTTGCGCGTTTGACAACCGCCGATAAACTCCGCGCCAACCGGACCAGACGATCCGGACTTGATGGTTGCGCGCATTCCCAAATACGCGCCAAGGAGGTTTCCATGATCGCTGTGTCGAAGCGGGCGCTGCTGGCGCTGGCCCTCACGTTCTCGGTTTCCGGCCTCGCGTATGGCGAAGCGCTGGCTCCGACCAAGCCGGAAGAGGGCGGGTTCTCGCGCAAGGGGCTCGATCGGATCACGGCCTACCTGAAGAACGAAATCGACACCGGGAAAATCCCCGGCGCGATCATGCTGATCCAGCGGCGCGGCAAGACGGTTTATTTCGAGCAGCTCGGCCTGCGCGATGCTTCGACCAAGGCGCCGATGACGCGCGACACGATTTTCCGCATCTATTCGATGTCGAAGCCGATCACCACCGTCGCGGCGATGATGCTTCTGGAGGAAGGCAAGCTGCAGCTCGATGAGCCGGTCTCCAAGTACATTCCGTCGTTCAAGGACACCAAGGTCGGCGTCGAGAAGAAAGACGAGGACGGCAAGCTGGTGCTCGATCTCGTGCCGCAGCGCCGCCAGCTCACCATTCAGGATTTGATGCGGCATACCTCAGGCATCACCTACGGCTTCTTCGGAACGGGGATGGTCAAGAAGAAATATGCCGACAGTCCCGCACCCGGCGACTTCAACAATGCCGAATTCGCCGATCATATCGCGAAGCTGCCGCTGGCCTATCAGCCGGGCACGACCTGGGACTACAGCTATTCGACCGACATTCTCGGCCGCGTGGTCGAGGTGGTTTCCGGCAAGTCGCTTCTCGCATTCGAGAAGGAACGTATTCTCGATCCGCTCGGTATGAAAGAGACGGCGTTCTACGTTGCCGATCCGAAGAAACATCCGCTGATCGCCGAACCGCTGCCGAGCGATCGCAAGATCGGGGAGGGGGCCGAGGTGAGCGATCCGCGCGTGGCGCGCAAATGGGAATCCGGCGGTGGCGGCATGGTGTCGACCATCGATGATTACGCGAAATTCGCCACCATGCTGCTCAACGGCGGCTCGCTCGGCGGCAAGCGCATCCTCAGTCCGAAAACCATTGCCTATATGGGTTCGAACCACATCGGGCCGGGGTCCGGCGTTGTGCCGGGGCCGTATTATCTGCCGGGCGCGGGCTTTGGTTTCGGTCTCGGCTTTGCGGTGCGAACCGAAGCGGGGGTTTCTGCGAACCAGGGCTCGGTCGGCGAGATGAGCTGGTCCGGTGCTGCCGGGACAACGTTCTGGGTCGATCCGAAGGAAGACATGACTGTCGTCTTCATGACGCAGACGGTGTCGCAGCGCGGCCGTATCCGCATCGCGTTGAAGAATCTCGTTTACGGCGCGATGGAGAAGTAGTCAGCATTTTCTTGCAGCAGGACCTGATCCGAAAACCGGTTCCCACTTTTCGGGGTCATGCTGCGCGCATCACCTCACGCGCGGCGTCGAGCGCCTGATCGATCATCCATGCGGTGACGTCGATATGCGTGCCGGCGCGGATGCGGCCGCCAAGCGTGGTCAGCAGAATGCCGCGCTGGCGCATCTCGCCGAGAAATTTCTCGGTGGTCATGCTCCCGTCCTTGATCGCGAAGAACACCAGATTGGTTTCGGGCTGCTGCACGTCGAAGCCCGGAATTTGCGACAGCCCGCGCGCCAGCGCGCGGGCGTTGGTGTGATCGTCGGCCAGCCGCTCGACATGATGATCGAGTGCATGAATGCAGGCTGCGGCGCAGACGCCAGCCTGCCGCATCGAGCCGCCGAGTCTTTGTTTCCAGCGCCAGACGTTGTCGATGAACGTGCGTGAGCCCGCGAGCGCACCGCCGATCGGTGCGCCGAGGCCCTTGCTGAAATCGAGCCAGGCGCTGTCCCAGTCCGCCGCCATATCCTGAGCGGAGACTTTGGTGGCGACGCAGGCATTGAGCAGACGCGCACCATCAAGGTGCGTGATCATGCCGTGCTCGTGAGCGATGCGTGCAACGGTGTCGAGTTGAGCCTTTGGCCAGATCGTGCCACCGCCGATATTGGCCGTCTGCTCGGCGCTGACCAGAACCTGCTTCGGCGCATAACGCGACACCGGCCGGAACGCCGCGCGCAGCGCATCGCCGGAGAATTGACCGTTGGCGCCTTGCAGCGGAAACACCTGAATGCCGCCGAGTGCCGCGTGCGAGCCGCCTTCGCTGGTCAGAATATGAGAGGTCTCGTGCGCGAGGATTTCCTCGCCGGGCCGGCAATGCGTCAGCAGCGCCGCGACATTGCACATGGTGCCCGATGGCAGGAACACCGCGGCTTCCTTGCCGAGCAAGGCGGCCGTGCGCTCGCACAGCTCGTTCACGGTGGGATCGAGGCCGAGCTGCTCATCGCCGACCTCGGCGCGCTGCATGGCGTCGCGCATCGCCGGCGTCGGTTTGCTCTGGGCATCGGAAAACAGATTGATGCGGATCGGCGGCAGCTTGGGATCGAGGGAGACGGGTCCGTAAGCCATGAAGTGCCCTTGTGCGGAAGTGTCGTCGGATTACCGGATAGCTTTAGCGTACAACCGCGCGCCTGACATGAAAAAGGCCCCGGATAAGCGGGGCCTTTCCAAGAATTGATGTCGCAATTATCGCGAATAGAATTCGACGATCAGATGCGGCTCCATCTGCACCGGGAACGGCACTTCCGACAGGCCCGGAATGCGCGCAACCTTGGCGCTCATCTTGCCATGATCGACTTCGATGAAGTCCGGCACGTCGCGCTCCGGCAGCTGGCTGGCCTCGAGCACGAATGCGAGCTGCCTGGAGGATTCCTTGACCTCGATCACGTCGCCGACCTTGACCTTGTAGCTGGCGATGTTGACGCGGCGGCCATTCACCTTGATGTGGCCATGGTTGATGAACTGGCGCGCGGCGAACATGGTGGCGACGAATTTCGCGCGATACACCACGGTGTCGAGACGGCGCTCCAGCAGGCCGATCAGGTTCTCGCCCGAGTCGCCCTTGAGACGGGTCGCCTCGACGTACACCGCGTAGAACTGACGTTCGGAGATGTTGCCGTAATAGCCTTTGAGCTTCTGCTTCGCCTTGAGCTGGGTGCCGAAGTCGGAGAGCTTGCCCTTGCGGCGCTGGCCGTGCTGGCCGGGACCGTATTCACGCTTGTTGACCGGGCTCTTCGGGCGGCCCCAGATATTCTGGCCCATGCGGCGGTCGATTTTGTACTTGGCTTCACTACGCTTTGTCATCGCGTCCTCTGGACTTGTTTGCGCATGACCTGATCCGAAAACCGGTACCCACTTTTCGGGATCATGCGGGGTTGTTGAGGAAACGCGCCCTCCTGTGCATCGGGTAAGAACCCCGATGCCGACAGGTCCGTCTCAAAAGCTGGGATGAGAAGGACCGCGGGTCGCGAAACGCAACGCGGGCCGAAAACGGCCCGCGAGCAGGCGGTTTCTAGGAAGAAAGCGCCCGGAAGTCAAACCTTTGCGGGCGTTTTCGGCCTTGTTCTGGGGCCGGTTTGGCCAGCAGTTCGCCTTCGGTGGCGATGTAAAAGTCAAATATTTTCAATATCTTGTCGCTTGTTTCGTTATTCGCAGTAACGCTTGCCGTTGAACTGAAAGCATTTGGCTTGCGGATCGGCGATGACGGATGCCGCCGCCGCTGTGGCGCGCCGGCTCGGTCCGCGCAGCTTGGCAACGCGCCGGGAGGTGTCGCGCCGTGCCACCGGCGCGAGGCAGAGCTTGCTGAGACCTGTATCGGTGACGATCTTCCACGTCGCGCTTGCGCCCGAGACCGCGCACTGCTGCATCAGCGAGCGCTGCGCGCAGACATAGGCGCCGTCGCTGTATGTCTCGCTTTGATATGTGCAGACCTGACTGTCTGAGGCTTGCGCCGCCTGCGCATGGGCCGCGGTCATCGTGACAAGAAGCATCGCACCGGCGATGCCGATTCGTTGTGAGATCATGGGGTCAGCGCCTCCCGCGCTCGCCGGCCGTTGCTGTGCAGGGCGCACTCTAGCGCGTCCGCCTTGAAAGGCGAGGGCCTCTAGGCCGGCACCTGCGCGCCAAAGAACGGCGCAAGAACACCGTTTCCGAGCGCGGGACGCCCCGACGTGAAGCGAAACGAGGGCCGCGGCGCAGCGGTCCCGGACGGGGCGGGCGGCCCGAGTAATTCCGCGGTGCGGCGCGCGATCGCGGGAGCGGGGTCGATCCAGTTCACCGGCCAAGGCGCCAGCGCCGTCAGGCGATCCTGCAGCAGCGGGAAGTGCGTGCACGCATGCACGACTGTATCCGTCCGCGTCGCTCCGTCGAGGAAACACGGTGCGATCTCGGCGGCGATCGCATCGTCGCCGACGTCCTCGCCGCGCAGCGCGGCTTCCGCAAGCGACGGAAGATTGGGCGCGCCGACGAGCGTGACCTCGCAGCCCTGGCTGAAATCCTGGATGAGACGCTGGGTGTATTCGCGCTTTACCGTCCCCTTGGTGCCGAGCACCGAGACACGTTTTGTTTTCGACGACGCGCAGGCAGGCTTGATGGCAGGCACCGTGCCGACAAATGGCACCGTGTAGCTGGCGCGCAGATGCGTCATCACCAGCGTCGAGGCCGTGTTGCAGGCGATCACGACGAGGCGCGGCGTCTGCAAGGCGATCAGCTCGCCGATCAGCGGCACCACGCGGCCGATGATCTCGTCTTCGGTGTGATGGCCGTATGGGAAGAATGCGTCGTCGGCGACATAGGCGCAGGCGGCATCGGGCCGGGCTTTCACGATCTCGCGCAGAACCGTGAGGCCGCCGAGGCCGGAGTCGAAGACGAGAATCGCCGGATGATCGGACATTCCGGCATTATAAGTCGGCTTTTACCCTTCGTCATTGCCGGGCATAGCCGTTCGAAGAACGGCGTCGCTTCGCTCGCCTATGACCCGGCAATCCAGCTTTTCTTGCTATGGAAGATGGATGCCCGGATCAAGTCCGGGCATGACGATCTGAGATTGATGCGCTGGATCGATGGGAAGACTGATTATGCCGACCCGAACACGCGCCTGAAAATCGTATCGACGTGCTTGAAATGATAGCCGAGGTCGAACTGCTCGGCGATCTCGGCATCGGTGAGATGCTTCTTCACGTCGGCGTCTTTCTTCAGCAGCGTCAGGAAGTCGCCTTCGCCGCGCCACACCGGCATGGCGTTACGCTGGACCAGCTTGTAGGCGTCTTCGCGCGAGCAGCCCTTTTGGGTGAGTGCGATCAGGATGCGCTGCGAGTGTACCAGCCCGCCGAGCCGGTCGAGGTTCTTCATCATGTTCTGCGGATAGACCACGAGCTTGTCGATGACGCCGGCGAGGCGATTGAGCGCGAAGTCGAGCGTCACGGTGGCGTCAGGACCGAACATGCGCTCGGCAGAGGAGTGCGAGATGTCGCGTTCATGCCACAGCGCGACATTCTCAAGGGCGGGCGTGACGTAAGCGCGGACCATGCGCGCAAGTCCGGTGATGTTCTCGGTCAGCACCGGATTGCGCTTGTGCGGCATCGCCGACGAACCCTTCTGGCCCTCGGAGAAAAACTCCTCGGCTTCGAGCACTTCAGTCCGTTGCAGATGGCGAATCTCGATGGCGAGCCGTTCCATCGACGAGGCGATCACGCCCAGCGTCGCAAAAAACATCGCGTGGCGATCGCGCGGGATCACCTGCGTCGAGATCGGCTCCGGTGTGAGGCCCATCGCTTTGGCAACGTGTTCCTCCACGCGCGGATCGATCTGCGCGAAGGTGCCGACCGCGCCGGAGATGGCGCAGGTCGCGACTTCCTTGCGCGCCGCGATCAGGCGTTCTTTGGCGCGTGAAAACTCCGCATAGGCCTGCGCCAGCTTGAGGCCGAAGGTGACCGGCTCGGCATGGATGCCGTGGGAGCGGCCGATGGTCGGCGTCATCTTGTGCTCGAGGGCGCGGCGCTTCAGCGCGGCGAGGAGCTTGTCCACATCCGCGATCAGGATGTCGGCGGCGCGGGTGAGCTGTACGTTCAGACAAGTATCGAGCACATCCGACGAGGTCATGCCCTGATGGACGAAGCGCGCCTCCGGCCCGACGATCTCGGCGAGGTGGGTCAGGAACGCGATGACGTCGTGCTTGGTCTCACGCTCGATTTCGTCGATCCGCGCGACATCGAAAGTCGCATTCTTCGCCTTGGCCCAGATGGTTTTCGCCGCGTCCTTCGGGATCACGCCCAGCTCCGCCATGGCGTCGGCGGCGTGCGCCTCGATCTCGAACCATATCTTGAAGCGGGTCTGCGGCTCCCAGATGGCAGCCATTTCAGGACGGGTATAGCGGGGAATCATCGAGGCCCTTCGCGCACGAATTTTGTGGTGTTCGGGTTACGCTGCGCTTTAGCAGATACGCCGCCGTGATGCCACCCGCAAGGCCTTGTTGGTCAATGAAAATCCGCGTTTTCGGCTGTTAACCGAATGGCTGCCCGGTGTGTCAGGCTGTCTCGCCGCGCGCGCCCGCGGCCGCATTGCGGATCGCGCTGATATTCGCCTTGTAGGCGCCTTCGGTGCCGCCCTTGAATACGGCCGAACCGGCCACCAGCGCATTGGCTCCAGCGGCCGCTATTTTCGCAGCCGTATCCGGCGTGACGCCGCCATCGACTTCGATATCGATCGGCCGTCCTGCCGCCATGGCGCGAAGATGTGAAATCTTCTCCAGCGCGGAGGGTATGAATGCCTGGCCGCCGAATCCCGGATTGACCGACATCACGAGGATCAGATCGACCATGTCGATGACGTGCTCGATCGCCGCCGCCGGGGTGGCCGGATTGAGCGAGACGCCGGCCTTCTTGCCGAGCGCGCGGATCGCCTGCAGCGAGCGGTGCAGGTGAGGGCCGGCTTCGGCATGCACCGTGATGATATCGGAACCGGCCTTGGCGAAGGCTTCGAGATAGGGATCGCACGGTGCGATCATCAAATGCGTATCGAAGATCTTCTTCGAGTGCGGCCGCATCGCCTTGATGACATCCGGGCCGAACGAAATGTTCGGCACGAAGTGGCCATCCATCACGTCGAGATGGATCCAGTCGGCGCCTGCCTGATCGACCGCGCGCACTTCGTCGCCGAGTTTCGAGAAGTCAGACGCCAGAATCGACGGCGCAATCACGAGCGGACGTGGAGCAGAACCGGGCATAAGGCTCGCTTTCGGCGAATGACGCCCATATCAGGCCGGGCGATCAGGTGTCGCGTATCATGCGGGCGGCAACGGGGCAATTGCGCGCCCCGCAGTCTCGCCGATTGGCGGCAAGTTTTGCCGCAGAAAGCAAGTTTTGCCGGGTTGCGCAATCTTCAATCAGAAAAAAGTCTCTGCTTTCCAAGCACTTCAGTTCCGGCACGACCCTTGCTCCGATGTTGCAGGGACATTTCCGCGCGCCATTTGGGGCCGGCGGAACAGGGAGTTGATCATGGCTTTGGCCGCCGCAGGTGCATTGTCAATCGGAGTCGATGCGCTGAGTGCATTGTTCTCCCCCGCCGCAAAAAAGAAGACCGGCTTCAATGCCGCGTCCGCTTTCAACGTCTCGGGCGCGACCACTTCCCCCGCGAAGGGTAGCGCAAGTCCGGCTTCATCGAAGCTGTCCCCCACGACATTTAACGCGCTGCTCGAAACTCAGGGGCAAACCCAGACCAGCGCCGCAGGCGCCGCCACGACGGCCGACCGGCCGTCCCTGCTGAACAAGCTGTTCTCCGCGCTCGATGGCAATGGCGACGGCCAGATCGGCAAGTCCGAATTCCAGCAGCAGCTCGGTGCGGGCGGGACCAATACTGCAAATGCCGATCGTGTATTCGGCAAGCTCGATACGAACGGCGACGGCTCGCTGAGCATCGACGAACTGAGCGCCGTACTGCGTGCTGACAAGAAGCGCAGGCCGCACGCACCGGGTCCGGGCAACGAGCAGGACCCGCTGCTGAAAGCGCTGAACGACTCCGACAGCAACAAGGCGAAATTGGCCAAGACAGCCAGCGAGAGCGCATCGATCTCGGCGGCATCGTCGTACAACTTCGTCGAGCGTACCCAGCAGGCGCGGCTGAATACCGTCGTTAAAGTTATCGCCTGAGAGTGCTGATCGTCTCAGGTTCTGAGCGAAAATGACTACTTCAGCCCGTCGTGACAGCCTTCGTCGCCAAAAGCGTTGCGGACGGAGCTGGGGGGCTCCGTCCGCGGTCGCCTGCGTTGTAGCACCAAGCAACCCGACCCAGCCAAGAACGATGCCGCGTACACCGCCCTTGCCGTGGTGACATGAGCATTGACGGCAATGCCATCGGTGCTGTCGGGCATCAGAATTGTCCGGAGTGATTGGCTTGTGCAACCGATACCCGGTTCTAACCTTAAGCCTTCGAAGATCGCGCGGATCACTGCGTACGTAGCAGTGAGCATCTACCGTGCGCGGTGCGCAAACCCGCACAAAGGTGAATGGAAGCGGTAAGCGAACGCGATGAAAATTCGCTTACGCGAACTTCGATGCCCAGTCCGGCAGCGCATTCGGAAACGGGAGCGCCTTCGCCTCGAACACTCCGCGCGCGATCGCGCGTGAAATCACGTTCGCTCCCAGCATGCCGAGTTCGGTGAGGCCGGCCAGCGGATCGATCGGCTTCTCGCAGGTCGCCGCGGCGAAGACCAGATCGCCGTCGAGCGGCGCATGCACGGGATAGATCGCACGCGCGAATCCGGTCTGCGCCATTACGGCAAGCCGCTTGGCCTGCGGCTTGGTCAGCATGGCGTCAGTGACGACGGCGGCGATGGTGGTGTTCTGCATCGAGGTCGCCGAGGCGGCGCCCTTGATCCGCATCGCGCGCATCTCGGGCGTGAACGATGGCGGAAGCCCGCGCCCTCCGAATTCGTCATTCTCCTCGAACGGCGCGGCCCAGAACCACGGTCCGTCGCCGACCGTCACGCTGCCGACGGCGTTGACCGCAACGATCGCAGCGACGGTCACGCCGTCCGCCGTCGTCGCGGAGGCCGAGCCGACGCCGCCCTTCAAGGTGGCCGTCGTCGCGCCGAGGCCCGCGCCGACGCTGCCGAGCGCGAAATTCTTTCCCGACGCCGCCGCGGCTGCGTATCCAAGGTCGCGATAGGGAGGGAAACGGCCCCATGCCTTGTCGCCGCCATTGATGAGATCGAACATGATTGCGCCCGGCACGATCGGGATCACCGCGCCGCCGACCACAAAGCCGCGGCCCTGCTCGGCGAGCCAGGCCTGAATCCCGCCGGCCGCATCGAGACCGAATGCCGAGCCGCCGGACAGGGCGAAGCCGTCGACACCCTCGACGGTATTGGCGAGTTCGAGCAGCGTCGCATCGCGCGTGCCCGGACCGCCGCCGCGCACATCGATCGAAGCGACGGCGGGTTTGTCGAACACAATAGCTGTGACGCCCGACGCCAGCTTGTGATCGTGGGCATGCCCGACGCTGACACCCGCGATATCGGTGAGGAGATTTTTCATTCAACGCGCCATCGTCATGCCCGCGCTTGTCGCGGGCATCCACGTTTTATCTATCTCAACAAAGAAGACGTGGATGGCCGGGTCAAGCCCGGCCATGACGAGAAGGAGCGCTCGCGCCCCGGAATGACCGGGACAGGGTTCGGCGCGTCATGTCGAACCGACGCGACAGTAGCCTTACGAACCCTGCTTCGTGATCTCGGCGTAGTTGCCCTTGGCATCCCACTTGTAGACCACGTAGTCGATCGCCTTGATGTCGCCCTTGGCGTCAAAGCCGAGTTTGCCGATCACCGTATCCCACTCGCCGGCCTTGATGGCTTCGACGACTTTCTTCGGATCGGTGCTGCCGACCTTGGCGACCGCCTGCGACCACACCTGCATCGTGGCGTAGGTGTAGAGCGTGTAGCCTTCCGGATCGATGCCCTTGGCCTTGAACTTCTCGACCACCGCCTTCGCGGTCGGCTTGTTGCGCGGATCCGGGCCGAACGTGAACAGCGTGCCCTCGGCATCCGCGCCGGTGATGGTCGCGAATTCCTTGTCGTTCAGCGCGTCGCCCGCCATCAGCACGGCCTTGAGGCCCTGCGCGCGCATCTGGCGCACGATCAGTCCGGACTCCTGATGATAGCCGCCGACATAGACCAGATCGATGTTCTCGCTCTTCAGCCGCGAGACGATGGCGTTGAAGTCCTTATCGCCCTTGTTGTAGGACTCGAACAGCTTCTCCGTGAAGCCCGCCGCGTTCAGCGCCTTCTTGGTTTCGTCGGCGAGGCCCTTGCCGTAGGTCGTCTTGTCGTTGAGGATCGCGACGTTCTTGCCGGTATAGTTCTTCTTGATGTAGTCGGCGGCGACGAGGCCTTGCTGATCGTCACGGCCGCAGACGCGCAGTACGTTCCACAGCTTGCGCTCCGTGAACAGCGGATTGGTCGATGCCGGCGTAATCTGTAGCACGTTGCTTTCCGCATAGACCTCCGAGGCCGGGATCGACGACGACGAGCAGAAGTGTCCGGCGACGAACGGCACCTTGTTGCCGGAGAGCTTTTCGGCGACCGAGCGGGCCTGCTTCGGGTCGCAGACGTCATCGCCGACCTGCAGCGAAAGTTTCTTGCCGAGCACGCCGCCAGCCGCATTGATGTCGGCCACGGCCAGATCCGCGCCGTTCTTCATCTGACGGCCGAACGCCGATTCGCCTCCGGTCATCGGGCCGGCAACGGCAACGGGAATGTCCTGGGCGTAAGCGGCGGTTGACAGCGCCATTGCAGCGCCAAGCGCAAGGCCAAACATTTGCAGGGATTTCATACGCATTCTCCAGGCTAGCCCGCAGCGATCGGGCGATCAATCAGCGGTATTCTCGGATGATTTCCCGTGGAAGTCATCGGCAAATTTCGGGCAGCAAGGGGCAGGATGCGGCGCATCTTGCCGCAGTTCGTCCGGCCGCTCCGGCATCAGGTTTCGCTTGCGCGGTCTAGTGCCTGCCGCCTTCAAGATAGGCAGCGCGGACTTCGGGCCGCTGCAGCAGTTCAGTGCCGGTTCCGCTGAGCGTGATCAGGCCGTTGACCAGCACGTAGCCGCGATGGGCCAGCCGCAGCGCGTGATTGGCGTTCTGCTCGACGATCAGCACGGCGAGGCCGTCCTGCTTGTTGAGCGTGCGGATCGCCTCGAAGATTTGCTTGGCGATCAGCGGCGCGAGCCCCAGCGAGGGCTCGTCCAGCATCAATAGCCGCGGGCGGCTCATCAGCGCCCGTCCAATGGCGAGCATTTGCTGCTCGCCGCCGGAAAGCGTGCCGCCGCGCTGCGTCAGCCGTTCCTTCAGTCGCGGGAACAGCGCCATCACCCGATCGAGGCTGGCGCGGCGCTCGGCCTCGGAACCTTCGGTAGCGTCCGCGCCCATCTGCAGATTTTCGGCGACGCTCATGCGCGGGAAAATCCGCCGCCCCTCCGGCGATTGCGCGATGCGCATTCGCGCAATGTCGTGGGTCGAAAGGTCGGTGATGTCGTGACCGTCGAACTCGATGCGTCCGGCGCGCGCGCGGGGGCGTCCGAACACGCTCATCATCAGCGTCGATTTTCCGGCTCCGTTGGCGCCGATCAGCGCCACGATCTCGCGCGGCCTGATCTCGATATCGACGCCCTTCAGCGCGACGATCTTGCCGTAGGCCGCTTGCAGTCCGTGAATGGCGAGGAGCGGGGCGGTCATTGGCTAGTACCCAGTTTCCGAAGTTCGTCAATCATCGCTGCTATTCTCTCCCACGAACTTCGGAAACTAAAGGGTACTAGCAATCCATAAACTCTAGTGCCGCTTTCGATCTGAAGTTCCTTGTCCTGAGTTGCGGCAAGATTTGCAGGAACTTCAGATCGGCGGCACTAGGTGCCCTCCATCACGGCAATCGCGGTCTCTTCGTCGGTCCCGAGATAGGCCGCGATCACTTTCGGATCGTCGCGAACGTGCTGCGGCGTGCCGCCCGCGATCCTGACGCCGTAGTCGAGCACGGTGACGTGGTCGGAAATCTCCATCACCACCGACATGTCATGCTCGATCAGCAGAATGGACGCGCCGCGATCGTTGCGGATCGACAGCAGCAGTTCGTTCAACTCGCCGCTCTCGCGTGCGTTGAGGCCCGCGGCGGGCTCGTCCAGACACAACAGCGCAGGTTCGGTGCACATCGCGCGCGCGATCTCGAGCCGCCGCTGATCGCCATAGGGCAGATTGCCCGCGGCCTCGTCGGCGCGATCGTACAATCCGATGCGATCGAGCCAGTAGCTCGACAGGTCGAGCGCCGCTTTCTCGGCGGCGCGCCAGCCCGGCATCCCGAGCAGCCCCATCAGCGTGAAGCCCGACGCGCGCATCAGCGCGTTGTGCTGGGCGACCATCAGGTTTTCCAGCGCGGTCAATCCGGGGAAAAGGCGGATGTTCTGGAACGTGCGCGCGACTTTCGCGACCTTGCAGATGCGGAAGTCGTTCAGCGTCTGCAGCACGTAGCCCTTGCCGTCCGCGTGGGTGAGGCGGATGTCGCCCGCGGTCGGTTTGTAGAAGCCGGTGATGCAATTGAAGACGGTGGTCTTGCCCGCGCCGTTCGGGCCGATCAGGGCCGATATTTGCCCACGCCTTGCGGTGAACGACAGATCGTTGATGGCGACGATGCCGCCGAAGCGCATGGTCAGCCCCGACACCGCGAGAATGTCGTCGGGCGCGGCGGTGCTGGCGGGGACGGCGCTCAACCGCGGCCCTCCCGCGACAGCTCGGCGGAAATTTCGGTGCGATGATGCAGAAACACCGTCGCTTCGCGGTGACCGACGAGCCCGCGCGGCCGCCAGACCATCAGCGCCACCATCGCCAGTCCGAACACCAGCATGCGGTACTGCTCGAAATCGCGAAACAGCTCGAAGCCGCCGATCATGACGAGCGCGGCCAGCGCGACGCCGAGTTGCGATCCCATGCCGCCGAGCACGACGATGGCGAGCACCAGCGCCGATTCGTGGAAAGTGAACGACTCCGGGCTGATGAAGCCCTGACGGGTGGCGAAGAACGCGCCAGCGAAGCCGCCGAACATCGCGCCGGTGGCGAACGCGGTGAGTTTGGTCGTGGTGATGTTGATGCCGAGCGCGCGGCAGGCGACTTCGTCCTCGCGCATGGCTTCCCACGCCCGGCCGATCGGAAGTCGCCGCAGCCGGATCGTGACCCAGTTGGTCAAGAGCGCCAGCGCGAGGATCAGGTAATAGAGAAACACCACGCGATGGGTTGGTGAAAACTCCAACCCGAAGCGGGCGGCGAAACCGTCGTCGCCCGGCGTCAGCGGAATGCCGAAGAACGACGGGCGGGGGACGCCGGTGATGCCGTTCGGACCGCCGGTCAGACTCTGCCAGTTGATCAGCACGAGGCGGATGATTTCGCCGAACGCCAGCGTGACGATGGCGAGGTAATCGCCCTTCAATCGCAGCACGGGGAAGCCGAGCAGCACGCCCCAGAAGGCGGCGAGGATTCCGGCAAGCGGCAGACAGATCCAGAACGACAATCCGAAGGTGGTCGCGAGCAGCGCGTAGGAATAAGCGCCGACGGCGTAGAACGCGACGTAGCCGAGATCCAGCAGACCAGCGAGGCCGACGACGACATTCAGTCCCCAGCCCAGCATTACATAGGTCAACACCAGAATGCCGAGGTCGAGAATGTAGCGCTGGTCGTAGAAGATGACGGGAAACACCAGCGTGAAGGCGAGCAGCGCGAGCGGAAACAATCGCTGGGCTGTCTTCAGGGGCTGTTCAGCCGACGCTGGAATCAACCCGGCTGCGTCGAACGGGCCGAGCCAGCTTCGCAGCAGTTCGAGAATGAGACTGCCCGCGAAAACCGCAGCGACGACGCCGGCCAGTTCGGTAAATCGCGTCCAGTAAATCAGTTGTCCGGTAGAGCCGGCCTCGGTGCGCACGCCGATCATCAGCGAGAACAGCACGAGAGCGACCAGTGCGCTGAGCAAGGCTTTCTTCAGTGCGGCGGCAAATCCTGACTGTGATCGTCCGTTGTCGATGGTGGCGGTTGCCGTTTTGGGTGCAGTCGCCACGCGCAGCCGTCAGACTTTTTCGACTTCCGGACGGCCAAGGAGACCGGTCGGAAGGAAAATGAGAACCACAATCAGGATCGAGAACGCGGCGACATCCTTGTACTCGACGGAGAAATACGCCGACCACATGGTCTCGATCAATCCGATCGACAGTCCGCCCAGCATCGCGCCGGGCAGCGAGCCGATGCCGCCGAGCACGGCCGCGGTAAATGCCTTGATGCCGGCGACGAAGCCCATGAAGAAATCGACCAGGCCATAATAGAGCAGGTACATCATCCCGGCGACGGCGGCGAGGGCGGCGCCGATCACGAACGTCATCGAGATGGTGCGATCGACATCGACGCCGAGCAGCGCGGCCATGGTCTGATCCTGCTCGCACGCGCGCATGTCGCGGCCGAGCCGTGTCCGCGACACCAGCCAGGTGAAAAGCGCGAGCAGCACCAGTGTCGTGATGACGACGATGATCTGGATGTTGGAGAGCTGCACCACGAAGCCATCGCGCTCGAACAGCGAGTAGCCGCCGGTGACGATCGGCGGCACCGGCTTGACGCGCGCGCCCTGCGCCACCTGCGCGAAATTGGTGAGTGCGAACGACATGCCGATCGCCGACAGCATCGGCGCGAGGCGGAACGAATGGCGCAAGGGCCGATAGGCGATCCGCTCCACGCTCCAGCCATAGAGCGCGGTCATCGCCATCGCGACCAGCAGCACCAGCAGCAGAATGACGGGGACGAAGGTGAGGCCGATCGAGACCAGGATCAGAAAGGTGATCAGGGCCACGAAGCCGCCGATCATGAAGATATCACCATGGGCGAAATTGATCATGCCGACGATGCCATAGACCATGGTGTAGCCGATGGCGATCAGGCCGTAGATCGAGCCGAGCACGAGACCGTTGATCAGTTGCTGGGAGAAATACGCCATCTGCTGCCGCGGGTTTCCTCGTGACGGCGCGCAGCATGGCCCGGCAGCCGGAACCGCGTGTCGTCTCAAGATTGTTAACAGCGGGAACTGCGGCCAGCAACACGGGGCGGTGCGACATCTACAGCCTGTTGCGTCCGCGCGGGAACGCTCTCGCCCCGATATCATCGCAAAGATGCCGCGCAATGATCGCAAGGGAACGCGAACCGAAGTGGGACTAGCGGGTTGTTGGGGTGTGCAGTCTCATAAAAGGAGCCTCCCATGAGCCAGAACAATCAGCAGAACCAGAACCCGGGTCAAAAGCCCGGTCAGCAGCAGGGTGGAGGGCAAAAGCCCGGCCAGCAGCAGCAGGACCCGAACCAGAAGCCGGGTCAGCAGCAGAGCCCGAACCGCTAAGGCTCGTTGGTTCTCAGGAAAATCCCGCCACACGGCGGGATTTTTCTTTTGCTTTTCTCTGTGCCTTTTCGTGTGCTCTGCGCGCAGCCCGAAAGCTGTGAATTCCGGCGGGCAATTAAGGTAAACAAATGGTTTCCATTGCCGCCAGCATTTGACCGGCGTTACTTCGGCTTTCAGGTCAGCCCGCGTTGATGCGGCCGGCTTCGGGTCAGGGAGCGCGAGGCGATGCTCGGCGGGCGGCGAATTGGAACCTACCGAATTGGAACCTACAACGGCTTCCTTCTGGCGTGCTATTTCATTCCGGCATGGAGCCTCGCCGCGCTGAAAATCTGGGAATCGCCGATCCGCGGCCTGTTCGATCGCACCAACGTTGCTCCTGCGATCTTCGTCAGCGACTACCTCAACCTGTCCTCGCTCGGCACCGTGCGGTTCGCCTGGCTGCTTGCGCTTGCCAAAGTGGTGGTCGCCATCTTCTTGACGGCGTTTCTCGCACTGTCGGCGCGCAAGGCGTGGCGCGACAACGGCAATGGCGAGGAGGCGCTGTCGATCGCGCTGATTGTCGGCCTGGTCGTCAGCTTCACAAGCATGATCCTCGCCTCGAAGGTCGGCGAGACGGAAGCGCTGCGCCTGCACGCGACAGAGACGATGTTGCTGCTGGGAGGCGCGATCGTGCTGCTGGTCCAGCCGCAGGCGGTGAACGCCGCGCGCGCAAACGGCGTTGAACATGCCATCTCGCCGGTTCAGTCCTTCAGCAGCCCAAGCTCCTGAATGATCGCGTTGGCTTCCTTGACTGCGTGATTGGCGGCCGGAACGCCGCAATAGATCGCCTGCTGCAGCAAAATTTCCTTGATGTCGTCCGGCGAGAAGCCGCCTTCCGCCAGCGCCGCGCGCGCATGCAGACGAAACTCGTCCCACTGCCCGAGCGCGACCATGGTGCCGATGACGAGGATGCGCCGCGTGCGATCGTCAAAGTGCGGGCGCTGCCAGATGTCGCCCCATGCATAGCGCGAGATTAGATCGAGAAAGTCGGCATTGAAGCCGTTGCGATTGGCTGCGGATTTATCGACCCACGCATCGCCCAGCACCTTGCGGCGTTTTGCGGTGCCCTGATCGAGGCGCTGTTTGTCGTCCATTTTACCCTCTCGTCAAAAACGACTCTGCCGTCATTGCGAGGAGCGTTAGCGACGAAGCAATCCAGTTCTGTGGTTGGATTGCTTCGCTTTGCTCGCAATGACGAAGTGAAACCTGTCTGGTCACGTATAAAACTAGCGTTGATGCAGGAAGCCGATCACGGCATCGGTGAAGGCGTGCGGCTGCTCGACGTTCGAAATATGCGCGGCGTCGAGAATGGTGAGGCTGGCCTTCGGAATCTGGCTGCGAATGAATTCGCCGGCGGTGAGAGGCGTCGCCGGATCGTGACGCCCGGCGATAACCAGCGTGGGATTGGTGATTGTCGGCAGGAATGCACGCTGGTCGAGCGTCTTCAGCGCCTCGCAACAGGCGAGGTAGCCTTGTTGCGGAGAAGCCTTGAGCATCGCCTTCATGCGTTCGGTCGCGACAGGTTCGCGTTCGCGGAAATCGGCCGTCAGCCAGCCGGCGATCACGGTATCGGCAACGGCGGCGATGCCGCCTTCGTTCACCGCCTTGATCCGGTTGATCCAGTTGGTCGGATCAGGATAGTAGCAGGTGGTGTTGGCGAGAATGAGTTTACCGAAGCGCTGCGGCGCATTGGCGCCGAGCCACTGCCCGACCATGCCGCCCATCGACAGCCCGCACCAGTGCGTCTTCTCGATGTTGAGATCGTCGAGGATCGCGAGCACGTCGCGGCCAAAGCGCTCCATCGAATAGGGGCCGGGCGGCACACTTGTTTTGCCGTGCCCGCGCCGGTCGTAACGGATGACGCGGAATTCCTTCGTCAGCGCCGCCATCTGCGGCTCCCACATCTGCAGCGTGCAGCCGAGCGAATTCGACATCATCAGCGTCGGGCCGCCGTCGCGTCCATCGACCGAGACATTGAGCAGGCAGCCATCGCCAGCATCGATCATGGGCATCTGAAAATCTCCGGGATCAGGATTCGAGCGAGGCGAGCAGACGGTCGATCATGGCCTGCGAGACGCCCTGATAGTTTTGCGGATCGAACAGCGCGGTGAGCGTGCCGCCGTCGAGATGCGCGGTGACATGCTTGTCGGCCGCGAGCACATCGCGCAGATGCTTCTTGCCCTGGATAGCAGCGCGGCTGGCATGTTCGACGATGTGATGCGCCTCGCTCTTGCCGACGAATTCCGCGAGCTTCATTGCCACGGCTTCGGCCATGATGAGGCCGCGGGTGGCATCGAGATTTGTCCGCATGCGCGCGGCATCGACCTCCAGCCCCTCGGCGATGTCGACGGTCGCCGCAAGCGCGCCGGACGTGACCAGCATCAGCGTCGGCAATGTCGGCCATTCGGCGTGCCACGGACCGGCGCTGCGCTCGTGATCGTGCACCTGGGTTGCAAGGATCGTCGCGACGAGGTTCGGCGCCATGGTGGCGGCTGCGAGCGCCGATGCTGCCGCGACCGGATTGCGCTTGTGCGGCATCGTGGACGATCCGCCGCGGCCCGCGCCCGCGGGCTCGAATGCTTCGGCGGTGTCGGTCTGCATCATCAGCGAAACGTCGCGGGCGATCTTGCCGCAGGTGCCGGTGAGGATCGCGAACACCGAGGCCGCTTCGGCGAGCCGGTCGCGGTGCGAATGCCATGGTGCATCCGGCAGCGGCAGATCGAGCTCTTTGGCGAGCTGTGCCGCGACGAGAAGTCCCTTGTCGCCGAGCGCCGCCAGCGTTCCCGCCGCGCCGCCGAACTGCAGCGCCAGTCCCTCGCTGCGCAATCGCTTGAGCCGCAGTTTCGAGCGATGCAGCGCGCTGGCGTATTCCGCGAGCTTCAATCCAAACGGCATCGGCAGCGCGTGCTGCAACCAGGTCCGCGCCACCATGGCGGTGTTGCGATGAGCGCGTGCGAGTTGTGCAAAGCCCGCGATGGCGCGATCGAGGTCCGTCAGCAGCGCGTCGATCGCCGCACGCAAGGTCAGCATGATCGCGTTGTCGATCACGTCCTGGCTGGTCGCGCCCCAATGCACGTAACCGGCGGCGGCCTTGTCAACCTTGGCGACTTCCGCCGTCAGCATCTTGACCAGCGGAATCGCGAGATTGCCGGCCGGCACCGCGGCGTTCGCCAATGCGGCAAGATCGACAGCCCCGATGCGGCAAGTCTGTTCGATCGGTGTCACCGCCGATGCGGGAATGAGGCCGACTGCCGCTTCAGCGCGCGCGAGCGCTGATTCGAAATCCAGCATGTGCTGGACATACGCCGCGTCGTCACAAACCGCCCGCATGGCGGAACTGGAGAACAAAGGTGCATACAGGGGAGACAGTGCTGAGGCCATGATTCACGCCACAGTAGCGCGTATTGCGCGACCGTGTGAACCGCTTTTGCGGCTTCCTCGTACGGGTTTATCCGCGCAGCTCCCGGTGACCGCCGCCGGCGACGGTCGCGCCAGGCTCAGCCGCGATTGCTGCGTAGCGCCGGGGCGCCGTAGCGCTCGGGCCGATAAAACGGGTTCTCCACGCAGATGCCCCAGCCGGACGCAGACGCCTGACACTGCTGATAGGACGAATAGTAGCATTCCATACTGCCGCGATGGTTTGCACACCATTGATACACGCGCGCCTCGGCGTATGCCGGCGCGGCAACTGAAAGCACCGTGACTGCGGCTGACGAGGCAACAAGCAGGGCGAGTCTGATCTGAGTAACCTTCATATTCACCTCCTCTATCAATGCACCAACAACGAAGAAGCAGGGGCCAACATCGGCGGACATTCTCGGTGATATGCTAGCATTTTCCGGGATCGGCCGCGCGGCGGCCAAGGCTGACAAACCGCCATTTCGCCCAACACATTGCCGTGATGGTCCGGGCTGGAGTTTCTCTGGCAGGTGCGTTCGGATTGCGATTTCGACTCTTCCTTTCAAGCTGGCAGTGCATTATCTGGAAACCAGTAGCCGTTCAGGCCGCCGCCATCATTCGGCGCAATCCGCAGACGGGAGACAGGTTGATGGCCATGACGATGACCGGCGAGGTCCAACTCGCAGCTCCGCGCCAGGTGGTGTGGGAGAAGCTCAACGATCCGGCGGTGCTGAAGGCCTGCATTCCCGGTTGCGAGGAACTGGAAAAGACCGACGATGGCGGCTTTCAGGCAGTGGCGAAGATGAAGGTCGGGCCGGTGTCCGCGCGCTTCAAGGGCCGCGTGATGCTGAGCGATCTCGATCCGCCGAACGGCTACAAGATTTCGGGCGAGGGCGAGGGCGGGGTGGCCGGCTTCGCCAAAGGCGGCGCGGTGGTCGGCCTCGCTGAAAAGGATGGCGGCACGCTGCTCAGTTACAACGTGGACGCCCAGATCGGCGGCAAGCTCGCCCAGCTCGGCCAGCGTCTGATCAACGGGGCGGCCAAGAAACTGGCGGACGAGTTTTTCCAGAAGTTCGCCGATCAGGTCCAGTCGGCTGGATAGTGCAGCTGCGTATCCGCGAAAAGCCCTGTTTCCGGGCATTTGTTTAAACCGGTTGGACGGTTGCCGAACCGGTGCGGGCCACATATTATAGCAATTACAAACAGGAGACTGCGCCGGTTTTTGCATGCCGTGCAATGCGGCGTGTTGCTGCGCAGAATGAATAGCGGTCCGTAAGACCCAATCCGAAGAGAGTGGCGATGGCCAAGATTTCCGCGAAAATTTCCTTGCAGGTGAACGGCAATCCGGTGAGCGGAAACGTCGATCCGCGAACGTTGCTGGTGACGTTCCTGCGCGAGAACCTGCGTTTGACGGGCACCCATGTTGGCTGCGACACCTCGCAGTGCGGCGCCTGCGTCGTGCATGTCGACGACAAGGCCGTGAAATCCTGCACCATGCTGGCTGTGATGGCCAATGGCCGCAATGTGACGACGATCGAGGGTCTCGCCGCCGACGGCGCGCCGCTGCATCCGATGCAGGAGGCGTTTCGCGAGCATCATGGATTGCAATGCGGTTTCTGCACCCCCGGCATGATCATGACCGCGGTCGATCTGGTCCGGCGCAAGGGCAACAATCTCGACGAGCATACGATTCGCGACGAGCTGGAAGGCAACCTCTGCCGCTGCACCGGCTATCATAATATCGTTCAATCGATTGCCGCCGGCGCGAAAGCCATGGCTTGAGTTATTGTGGCTTGAGTTATTGTGGCCTGAGTTGTTGTTGCCTGAGTTGTTGTGGCTTGAATCGCGCCTGAGCGCGCTGATCGATCCCGGATAGCCGAAGGACATAGTCGATGTACGAATTCAAGTATCACCGCCCCGGCACGGTGCGGCAGGCTGCCAATCTCCTCGTCAAGAACGAGGACGCCAAGCTGATCGCCGGCGGGCAGACCCTCTTGCCGGTGATGAAGCAGCGCCTCGCCAGCCCGCCGCATCTGATCGATCTCGGCGATGTCACCGATCTCAATTCGATCGAGATGAAGGGCCGTTCGCTGGTGATCGGCGCGATGACGACCCATGCCGAGGTCGCGTCGTCATCCGTCGTGCGCGAGAACATTCCCTCGCTCGCCGAACTTGCCGGACTGATCGGCGATCCGGCGGTGCGCCATCGCGGCACCATCGGCGGCTCGCTCGCCAACAACGATCCGACCGCGGACTATCCCGCGGCATGCGTTGCGCTCGGCGCGACCATCGTCACCAACAAGCGGCGGCTGAAGCCGGAGGAATTTTTTCAGGGATTGTTCACGACCGCATTGGAAGCCGGCGAGATTATCGTGCGCGTGATGTTTCCGTTGCCGAAGAAGGCGGCCTATATCAAGTTTCGCAATCAGGCGTCGCGCTACGCGCTGGTCGGCGTGTTCGTGGCGCGGCGTCCGTCCGACGTGCGTGTCGCTGTGACCGGCGCCGGCGGCGATGGCGTTTTTCGCGTCGATGCCTTCGAGGAAGCGCTCAAGAAGAGCTTCAAATCGAAGGCGCTCGAAGGCCTTTCGGTGCCGGCCGACGGTCTCAACAGCGATCTGCATGGCAGTGCGGAGTATCGCGCGCATCTGATCGGCGTGCTCGCCCGCCGTGCGGTCGATGCCGCCAACGGCAAAGCCTGACGGCGGAGCAGGAGCGCCATGAAAGCTGCATCGGCGCTGCCCGGATCCGTCGATTCCACGCTCGATCTGCTGACCAGCCGCGGCTATCTCGCCGAACGCGCGCTGGCGACCGTGGTATTCCTGTCGCTACGCATGGGCCGGCCGCTGTTTCTCGAAGGCGAGGCGGGCGTCGGCAAGACCGAGATCGCCAAGGTTCTGTCCGCCGCACTCGGCCGCAAGCTCATTCGCCTGCAGTGCTACGAGGGCCTCGACGTCGCGTCCGCCGTTTACGAATGGAACAGCGCAGCGCAGCTCATCGCGATCCGCGTTGCCGAAGCGTCCGGCGATATCGGCCGCGACCAGCTCTCGCAGGACATCTTCGCCGAGAAATATCTGATCAAGCGCCCGCTGCTGCAGGCACTCGAGCCGGACACCGCCGGGCCGCCGGTGCTGCTGATCGATGAACTCGATCGTGCCGACGAGGCATTCGAGGCTTATCTGCTCGAAGTGCTGAGCGACTTCCAGGTGACGATACCGGAATTCGGCACGGTGCATGCGCCGGCGCCACCGATCGTGATCGTGACGTCGAACCGCACCCGCGAAATCCACGACGCGCTGAAACGGCGCTGCCTGTATCACTGGGTCGATTACCCGTCCGCCGAGCGCGAGCTTGCCATCGTCAAGTCGCGCGTGCCCGGCATCTCGGCGAAACTGTCGCAGCAGGTGGTGGCGTTCGTGCAGGCGCTGCGCGATCAGGATCTGTTCAAACTGCCGGGTGTGGCCGAGACCATCGACTGGGCGACGGCGCTGACGCAGCTCGATGCCCGCTCGCTGACGCCGCAGGTCGTCGGAGATACGCTCGGCGCGCTGCTGAAGTATCAGGATGACATCGCGCGCATGCAGGGTAACGAGCTGCAAAAAGTTTTGAAAGAGGCGGTGAGCGAGCCGTCGGCTTGAGGTTTGATTGAAGAGGTCGCGTCGATGCGGATTGCCGACGGCTCTGTGACCGGCTTTATCGCCGACAACGTGGTGGGATTCGCCCGCGCGCTGCGGCTCGCCGGTGTGCCGGCCGGTCCGGGGGCTGTGATCGATGCGCTGAATGCGCTGAAGCTGATCGATATCGGCCAGCGCACCGATGTGTTCACCGCGCTGCAGTCGGTCTTCGTCAAGCGTCACGAGCATGCGATCCTGTTCAAGCAAGCGTTCGAACTTTTCTTCCGCGTCGATGAAGAATGGAAGAACCTTCTGGACTCGATCCCGCTTCCCGATCATGCCCAGAAACCGCCGCCGCCCGGCTCGCGCCGGGTGCAGGAAGCGCTGACCCAGAGCGAGCTCAAGGAAACCGAAGCCGGCGAGGAGCGGCAGGTGCAGCTCTCTGTGTCGGATCGCGAGGTTTTGCAGACCAAAGACTTCGCGCAGATGACGGCCGCGGAAATCGCCAATGCGCGGCAAGCTATCGCGAAAATGACGCTGCCATTGTCCGAGATCGAGACTCGCCGCCATGCGCCCGATCCGCGCGGTCATAAAATCGATCTGCGCCGCACGATGCGTGCGAGCCTGCGCACCGGCGGCGATATCGTCGAGATGCGCCGCTTGGGACGCATCGACAAGCCGGTGCCGATCGTGGCGCTGCTCGATATTTCCGGATCGATGAGCGAGTACACGCGGCTGTTCCTGCATTTTCTCCATGCGATCACCGATGCGCGCAAGCGCGTCACCGTATTCGCGTTCGGTACGCGGCTGACAAATCTGACGCGCTCGCTGCGCGCCCGCGATCCGGACGAGGCGCTGGCGGCGTGTTCGTCGGCGGTCGAGGACTGGTCGGGCGGCACGCGGATCGCGACCTCGCTGCACACCTTCAACAAGCTGTGGAGCCGCCGCGTGCTCGGGCAGGGCGCGACCGTGCTGCTGATTTCCGACGGGTTGGAGCGCGATGTCGACCAGCGGCTGTCGTTCGAGATGGATCGGCTGTATCGCTCGTGCCGCCGGCTGGTCTGGCTCAACCCGCTACTGCGCTATGGCGGCTTCGAGGCCAAGGCGCAGGGCATCAAAATGATGTTGCCGCATGTTGACGAATTTCGTCCGGTACACAATCTGAGATCGATCCAGGGTCTGATTACGGCCTTGTCGTCCGACGCGCGGCCACGGCGGCAGCTCGAAAGAACAGCGGCGTAGAGCATGATCCGGAAAAGTGGATACCGGTTTCCAGCTCCAGGCGGAGGCACTCATGCTGACCAATGACAACGATATTCTGAAAGCCGCCGAGGACTGGCAGAAGGCCGGGCGCGGCGTGGCCCTTGCCACGGTGGTGGAAACCTGGGGCTCCGCGCCCCGTCCCACCGGATCGAACCTTGTTATCAACGACGAGGGCGCGTTTCTCGGCTCTGTCTCCGGGGGTTGCGTCGAGGGCGCGGTGGTGACCGAAGCGCTGGACGTGATCGCGTCCGGCAAACCGAAGATGCTGGAGTTCGGCGTTGCCGACGAGACAGCATGGAATGTGGGCCTGTCCTGCGGCGGCACGATTCGCGTGTTTGTCGAGAAGGTGGGTTCGTGAAGGCCGATCTGCTCACCGCGCTGAATGCGGAGCGCTCCGCGCGGCGTCCTGCGATCGTGGTGACCGATGTCGGCAGCGGCGAGCAGCGGCTGGTGAAGGCCGACGCGATCACGGCCGATCCGCTCGCCGCCGATCTCGACAAGCATTTGCGCATGAACAAAAGCGCGATGATCGAGGCTGACGGCAAGAAGCTGTTCCTCAATGTTTATGCGCCGACTGCGCGGCTGTTAATTATCGGTGCGGTTCATATCAGTCAGGCGCTGGCGCCGCTCGCGGCATCGCTCGGCTATGAGGTGACTGTGGTCGATCCGCGCACGGCGTTCGCGAGTCCGGAACGTTTTCCGGATGTGCCGGTCGTCGCCGAATGGCCGGACGTGGCGCTGCCGCCACTGAACGTCGATCGTTACACGGCCTTCGTGGCGCTCACCCACGATCCGAAGATCGACGATCCCGCGCTGCTGCATGCATTGTCGCGCGACTGCTTCTATATCGGCGCGCTCGGCTCTCGAAAGACCCATGGACGGCGGCTGGACCGCCTGAAGGAGCAGGGCGCAACCGATTCAAGTCTCGCGCGCATTCATGCGCCAATCGGGCTTGCCATCGGCGCGGTGTCGCCAGCGGAGATTGCGGTCTCGATCATGGCCGAGATCACCGCGCGATTGCGTCTGCCACAGGAGAAAGCCGCGTGAAGTTCGGACCGGTTTCGCCGCGGGATGCCATCGGTGGCGTGACCGTCCACAGCATTCGCCATGGCGCGCTTTTGCTGAAAAAGGGCACCACGATCGGCGAAGCGGAGGCGGCCGAGCTGACAAAGGCTGGCGTCAAGGACATCATCGTCGCGAAACTGGAAACAGGCGATGTCTCCGAGGATGTAGCTGCCGCCCGCATCGCCAAGGCCGTTGCCGGCAGCGGCATCGATGCCGAGAAGGCATTCACCGGCCGCGCGAATTTATTTGCCGCGCAGGCCGGTCTGCTGGTGGTCGATCGCGATGCGGTCGATCGTATCAACCGGATCGACGAAGCGATCACGCTTGCAACGCTGCAGCCGTTCAAGCCGGTGGTCGCCGGCGAGATGGTCGGCACGGTGAAGCTCATTCCATTCGGTGTCGAAGAACGCTTGTGCGAGCAGGCCGTGAGTGCGGCGGGCCGCGACACGCTGCGGATCGCGCCGTTCAAGGTGAAGCGTGTTGGCGTGGTATCGACGATTCTTCCCGGGCTTGCACCCAAGGTCATCGACAAGACCTTGCGTGTGACCGAAGAGCGGCTCGCGGCGGCCGACGCTGTGGTCATGGCCGAGCGCCGCGTGCCTCATGACGAGAACGCGCTTGCCACCTCCCTGCGCGAACTGATCGCGCAAGGGGCGGAGATGGTGATCGTGTTCGGCGCGTCCGCTATCGCTGACCGGCGCGATGTGATTCCGGTCGCCGTCGAAGCTGTCGGCGGCACGGTCGAGCATTTTGGCATGCCGGTCGATCCGGGCAATCTGCTTCTGATCGCGAGCGTCGGCGACGTTCCGGTGCTGGGCGCACCCGGATGCGCCCGTTCGCCGAAGGAAAATGGATTCGACTGGGTGCTGATGCGCCTGCTTGCGGGCCTCAAGGTGAAGCGCTCCGATCTCACCGGGATGGGCGTCGGCGGTCTGCTGATGGAAATCGTGACACGGCCGCAGCCGCGCGTTCCGCTGGAAACCGAGGGCAACCGCAATGTTGCTGCGATCGTGCTGGCCGCCGGCCGTTCGACCCGGATGGGCGGACCGAACAAGCTGCTCGCCGAACTGAATGGCAAACCACTCGTCCGCATCGTGGCTGAGCAGGCGCTGGCCTCGCAGGCCTCGCCGGTCATCGTCGTCACCGGGCACCAACAGATGGAGGTGCAGCATGCGCTCGCCGGTCTCGATGTGAGGTTCGTGCACAACGGCGAGTTTGCAGCCGGGCTTGCGACCTCGGTCCGGACCGGGATCGCGGCGATTCCGCCTGATGCCGATGGCGCAGTGGTTTGTCTTGGCGACATGCCGCTGATCGAGGCCAGGCTGATCGATCGCCTGATCGAGGCATTTCGGCCTGATCGCGGCGGGCTGATCGCAATTCCGGTCAACGATGGCCGCAGGGGCAATCCGGTGCTGTGGTCACGGCGCTTCTTCGGCGAACTGATGACGCTCGACGGCGATATCGGCGCACGCCATCTGATCGGCCGTCACGGCGAGGCGGTGGTCGAGGTGCCAGTGTCCGGTCAGGCGGCTTTCCTCGATATCGACACCCCGGAAGCGCTGGCGAGCGCAAGGATCGCCTGATTCAATCGCCTGATCCGTTCCCGGTTCGAAACGTGTTCACCAGTTCGAAACGTCCGCCAAGGTAAAGTCCCCCATTAGCCTCGGGGGAGGGGACTTTGCTTACTTTCATTTCACGTAGCCGTCTGGTTTGGGCGATGCTGGGTTTGGCGCTGTTGCCGCAGCATGCTTCGGCCGCCGGAGCCTTGGCGGTCGGCAAGTGCGGCGCCTACGGTCAGGCTTATGATTTCCCCCACGAGCAGGGTGCGGTGGCGGCGGCCCGCAAACAGTGCAAGGGCGACTGTACCTTGGTGACAATGCGCCGGGCCTGCGCGGCCATATCGCTCGACCTGAACAATCCCTGCGGCGCCTATGGCTATGCGGTCGCGCCGCGGATCTCGTCCGCCCAGAACAACGCGATGCGCAAGTGCTACGAAAACGGTGGCAAGGATTGCATCATCCGTGCCTGGACCTGCGACGCCAAAGGCTGATTTTTAAATTTCAGAATGGCGCGAAGCGGCCGATCTCGCCCGGATGCAGGCGTGCGGCGATGCCGAGGCGTCCATAGGCTCCGGAACGCCCGGAGTTGTCGGTCAGGTAGCCTCCCGCCAGTGACCAGTCGAGACGTGCGAAGCGGAAGCCGGTGAGGTGCGCGCCGATCCGGTATTGCCGGTAAACGTCATCGTGTCCGATTTCGGCTTCCGGCCCGAGCCAGAACCAGTCGGCGATCCGCGCACCGCTCGCCAGCCGCACGCGATAGCTATGGCCTATACTCGAGGCCGACAGCGACGCCGCGGTCATCACCACGCGCGGGAAGGGCTCCCACCACGCATCTATACCGGTTCGCAGACCGGCGTGACTGCCGCGCAGGCGATTGCCGGGGTCATTGGGCAGTGTGCGGTGATATTGCAGATCCAAGCCCGCATAGGCCTTGATGTCGAACGAGCCGGATGACAGCCGCCAGCCCGGCATAACGGATGCGAGCGAATAGAATCCGCGGACGATCCGGCGGCCCGACCGGTAGGCATAGACGCCTTCTGCAATCAGCCCCTTGAAGATGAAGCCGTCGACATTGGCGCCATTGGCCGAATAAAACAGTCCGCCATAGCTGGTGATGCCAGCGCGCCACAGATCGACGCCGCCGAAATAGACGATCTTGCTGCCGTAGCCATAACGCAAGGTATCGACCAGCGTGTCTCCCAGCTTCGGCAGTTTGGGCAGCGGCAAGTCCGGCAATTCGAGCAGCGGCGATTTCAAGAACGGGATATGTGACAGCCAGCTTTCGCCTTTGGTGTCGGAGCTGCTGTCGCCTCCGGCTTCGCGTTCCTCGCCGTCGGCGTTGAGCTGATCGATCTGTTCGTCATCGAACTCGTCGCTGTCGGAGGCCTGGAATTGCGCGACTGCGCCGGTCATGCCGACAAGCATGATCGCCGTCACCACGCACAACCAACGCAACGCCACGCCCATGGAGCTCCTGCCCCGGCCGATTGAATGCCGTTCTGGCCGTTCGATTGGATGGTGGGGCGCGGCGGCTGGCTAGTCCGAGAAATGGCAGGTGCGACCAGGCGGCAAATGCAGAAACCGGGTCCGCGAGCCTCGAAATATCAGAACTGCGGCGCGGCGAGGTTTTTCACCATAACGCCTTCGGCTTCCTCGACGAGGTCGGCGATGAACCTGCGATGGCAGTTTTCGTGATCGCGCTCGTAGCACAGCAGGCAGATCGGCCCCGCGGTTTTGACAAGCGTCTTGAGCTGATCCATCTCCTCGCGCGCCTGCGGCGTCTTGAGATGCGCCCGGTAGATTTTCGACAGCGTCTTGAAGTCGCCGCTGCGAGCAGCCTCGCGGCCGTCTTTCGGCGTGCCGAGGCCGCGCAGGTGGATATAGCCGATGCCGCGTTCGTCGAGACCGGACGCCAGTTGCGATTTCGAGAAGCCGGGCCGCCGCGATGAGGCGACCGCGCGCACATCGACCAAGAGCTTAACCCCGGCCTGTTCTAGCTCGTTGAGGACGGCGTGGTGCGGCGTTTCCTCGTAGCCGATGGTGAAAAGTCTGGTCTTCGCGCGCGCCATGATCGCCTCCGCCGGTTGCGAGACTATTTCGCGCCAACCCGCCTGATCAATTCCTGAGCGCCGGCCGGCGCGCGGATTTTGCCTTCGTGAATGATGTAGGCAAACACGTCGCGCGGAGTTTTCCCGATTTTGGTTTTCGTATCGACCTTTGGCAGGTCCTTCGGCTCGCCGCCCTTGGCCCAGTCGCCGAGCCGCTTCGCCCAGGCATCCAGCGCCTTCGGCGGGTAGGCGGTCGGGATATCGTCATTGCCCTGCTGGAGGCGGGCATAGACGAAGTCGCCGGTGACGTCGGCGATGTTGGGATATTTGCCGTGTTCGGCGAACACCACCGGCACGTTGAACTGGCGCAGCAGCGCGATGAAAACGGGCGTGCAGAAGCTCCCGTGGCGCACCTCGACCACATGACGCAATGTCTGCTTGCCCTGCTTGCGCGGCAGCAGTTCGAGGAACGCGCCGAAATCCGCCTCGTCGAATTTCTTGGTCGGCATGAACTGCCACAGCACCGGGCCGAGCCGATCGCCGAGTTCATACAGGCCTGAATCGTAGAACCGCTTGATCGAGTCGCCGGCCTCGCCCAGCACCTTGCGGTTGGTGGCAAATCGAGGTCCCTTGACCGAGAACACGAAGCCGTCCGGCACCTCGCTGGCCCACTTGCGGAAGCTCTCCGGCTTCTGCGAGCCGTAATACGTGCCGTTGATCTCGATCGAGGTCAGCACGCCAGCCGCATAACTGAGTTCTTTGGATTGCGGCAGCTTCGGCGGGTAAAATACGCCGCGCCACGGCTCGAAAGTCCAACCACCGATACCGATCCGGATCTGTCCCGCCTTGTCTGCCATGATCCACCCCTTGCGGATTCGTTTTGCCACACCATATGGTTTCCAACGGCGATGTCGATGCTTCCCCCCAAGCTCCGTCACCGCTCGGCCACGAGAGGACATGAGCTGCGCCGGATGTAAGCGCGCCTTGTCATCCGTGGTCGTATTTTTTAGTCGTCGTGTTTTTGCAGGGCCGTATTTTAATCCGCTATCGGTCACCGCAGCGTATTGGCATGGAACAGGCCCGCCGATATACCGGGCCGCCATGACGGACGCCATTTCCCCGCAGCTTTCGGTCATCGTTCCTTCGTTTAACGAACGCGGCAACGTGACGGCGCTCGTCGACAAGCTCGATGCGGCGCTGAAGGGCATCGCTTGGGAGGTCATCTATGTGGATGACAACTCCCCCGACGGCACCTGGGAAGCGGTCAAGCAACTCGCGGCCTCCGATCCGCGGGTGCGCTGTCTGCGCCGCGTTGGCAGGCGCGGGCTGTCCGGCGCGTGCATCGAAGGCATCCTCGCATCGAGCGCGCCGTATGCGGCGGTGATCGACGCCGATCTGCAGCACGACGAGACCAGGCTCGCGGACATGCTGGCTGCGCTGCGCGAGGGCAGGGCCGATCTTGTCATCGGCAGCCGCTATATCGGCGGCGGAAGCGCCGACAGTTTCGATCGCACGCGGATGGGCATCAGCCTTGTCGCGACGCAATTCGCGAAGAAGCTGCTGCGCATCGAAGCGTCGGATCCGATGAGCGGATTCTTCATGGTCCGCCGCGATCGCTTTGAACAGCTCGCGCCGAAACTCTCGGTCCACGGTTTCAAGATTTTGCTCGACATGCTGGCGACCGCGAAGGGCAAATTGCGCGTCACCGAAGTGCCGTATGTATTTGGCTCCCGCGTGCACGGGGAGAGCAAGCTCGACTCGATGGTGGCGCTGGATTTTCTCGGCCTTGTGCTGGCGAAGCTGACCGGCGACCTGGTGTCGCTGCGGTTTCTGCTGTTCGTCAGCGTCGGCGCGTTCGGGCTTCTTGTCCATCTTGTGGCGCTCTATGTTTTTCTCAATGGATCCGATTTCGATTTCGGCCGGGCGCAGGCCAGCGCCGCGCTGACGGCGATGACCAGCAATTTTTTCCTGAACAACTTCCTCACCTATCGGGATCAGCGTTTGAAAGGCTTCGCGTTCGTGCGCGGGCTTCTGCTGTTCTATCTGGTGTGCAGCGTCGGCCTGCTTGCCAATGTCGGCGTGGCATTCTCTGTCTATGACAGCGAGCCGGTGTGGTGGCTGGCCGGGGTCGCCGGCGCGATCATGGGCGCGGTGTGGAACTATGCCATGTCGGGCCTGCTGGTCTGGAAGCGCTGACGCCCGATCTGTTTGAAGTGCAGAGACGGATGCCGGGAGTCGGCTTTCAGAAGCGCGAAGTTCTTGTCGGCGAGAGCGCGGACATTATCCGGAAGGCGGCGGTAGGCAGACCAGAATTCGGGACTGGCAAAATGCTTCACAGTTCGCGCGTCTTGCCATTCTTGTGGGCAGCCAGCGCCTGCTCGGCGAGCCTGTCGAGTTTGCCGCTGCTTGCATCTTGCTCGATGCGCTGATCGAAGCGGGCTGCATCGAAGCTGTCGAACCACGCACGGAACCGCGCAAGCTCGCCGGGGGCGAGGCTTTCGACCGCTTTCTCGATGTCTTCGATGTTATCCATGGCGGATCATAGCATTTTTGGGCACGGCAGTTAAGTGCGGATGCGTTCTCCCCCTTGTGGGGAGGGTGCCGCGATGTGAGCGAGAGCGAACAAGCGCCGGGGTGGGGGTTGCGTCACCCCACCCCGGCCTCCGCTTCGCTCGGCCGACCCTCCCCACAAGGGGGAGGGATAAGAAAAGACCCCGACATCCTTGCTGGAGTTTTGCATTGAAGACGGATGGCCGGCATAGGCGTTCTTTAGAAGGCCGTTCTTATGAACGGCTATGCCCGGCCATGACGAAGGAAGAAAGTCGGTAGGCAAAGAAAAAGCCCGGAGTTGCCTCCGGGCTTTCTTACTGTCGCTTGAGCGCCTGGATCAGAAATCCATGCCGCCCATGCCGCCGCCCGGAGGCATGCCGCCGCCGGCGCCGGCGTTCTTCTTCGGCAGTTCGGCCACCATGGCTTCCGTGGTGATCAGGAGCGCCGCAACCGAAGCCGCGTTCTGGATCGCCGCACGGACGACCTTGGTCGGGTCGATGATGCCCTTCTTGACGAGGTCGCCGTATTCGCCGGTCTGCGAGTCGAAGCCGTAGGCATACTGATCCTTCTCGAGGATCTTGCCGACGATGACCGAGCCGTCTTCGCCTGCGTTGATGGCGATCTGGCGAGCCGGGGACGAGAGCGCCTTGCGGACGATCTCCACGCCGGTCTTCTGGTCGTCGTTCGCGGTCTTGATGCGCTTGAGCTGCTCGGAGGCGCGCAGCAGGGCAACGCCGCCGCCCGGAACGATGCCTTCCTCAACCGCAGCGCGGGTCGCATGCATCGCGTCATCAACGCGATCCTTGCGCTCCTTCACTTCGATTTCGGTCGCGCCGCCGACGCGGATCACCGCGACGCCGCCTGCGAGCTTGGCCAGACGCTCCTGCAGCTTCTCACGGTCGTAGTCCGAGGTGGTTTCCTCGATCTGCGCCTTGATCTGGTTCACGCGCGCTTCGATGTCGGCCTTCTTGCCGGCGCCGTTGACGATCGTGGTGTTTTCCTTGTCGATCATCACCTTCTTGGAACGGCCCAGCATCTGCAGGGTGACGTTCTCGAGCTTGATGCCGAGGTCTTCCGAGATCGCGGTGCCGCCGGTCAGGATCGCGATGTCCTGCAGCATGGCCTTGCGGCGATCGCCGAAGCCCGGAGCCTTGACGGCAGCAACCTTGAGACCACCGCGCAGACGGTTGACGACGAGGGTTGCGAGCGCCTCGCCTTCGACGTCTTCAGCGACGATCACGAGCGGCTTGCCGGTCTGCACCACGGCTTCCAGGAGCGGAAGCAGTTCGTTCAGCGAGGAGAGCTTCTTCTCGTTGATGAGGATGTAGGCGTCGTCGAATTCGACGCGCATCTTGTCGGCGTTGGTGACGAAGTACGGCGAGATGTAGCCGCGGTCGAACTGCATGCCTTCGACGACATCGAGTTCGGTGTCGAGCGACTTGGCTTCCTCAACGGTGATGACGCCTTCGTTGCCGACCTTCGCCATGGCTTTCGCCAGGAAGTCGCCGATTTCCTTGTCGCCGTTCGCCGAGATGGTGCCGACCTGGGCGATCTCGTCGTTTGAGGTGACCTTCTTGGAGTTCTTCACGAGATCGGCGACGACGGCTTCGACAGCCAGGTCGATGCCGCGCTTCAGATCTATCGGGTTCATGCCGGCGGCGACCGACTTGGCGCCTTCCTTCACGATCGCGGCCGCGAGCACTGTGGCGGTGGTGGTGCCGTCGCCGGCAGCGTCCGCCGACTTGGAGGCCACTTCGCGCACCATCTGCGCGCCCATGTTCTCGAACTTGTCCTCGAGCTCGATTTCCTTGGCGACCGTCACACCGTCCTTGGTGATGCGCGGAGCGCCGAACGACTTGTCGAGCACGACGTTACGGCCCTTCGGACCGAGCGTGACCTTCACCGCGTTGGCGAGGATGTCGACGCCGCGAAGCATTTTGTCGCGGGCATCGACGCCGAATTTGACTTCTTTAGCTGCCATGTTGGGTTTCCTGAGTTTCGATTTCGGGCCTCATCCTGAGGAGCGGTGCGAAGCGCCGCGTCTCGAAGGATGAGTTGTGTTGCGTGGTCTCACCCTTCGAGACGCGCCTGCCGGCGCTCCTCAAGGTGAGGCTTTCGGCTTAAGCGGCCTTCTTCTTCGAGGCGGGCAGGCCGGTGAGCACGCCCATGATGTCGCTTTCCTTCATGATCAGGAGATCCTGACCGTCGAGCTTGACCTCGGTGCCCGACCACTTGCCGAACAGGACGATATCGCCGACCTTGAGGTCGATCGGGATGAGCTTGCCGGCCTCGTCGCGGCCGCCCGGGCCGACCGAGAGGATTTCACCCTGCGACGGCTTTTCCTTCGCAGTGTCCGGAATGATGATGCCGCCGGCTGTCTTTTCCTCGGCGTCGATGCGCTTGACCACGACGCGATCATGGAGCGGACGGAATTTCATGCAGTCCTCCTAGTGTATTGATAAGGTTTGAGTTTTTCGAATTGGCAGTCAGGGTCTGCGAGTGCTACCGCTGACGTGCACCGGACATAGGCCTATCGGTGCGGATGAGCAAGGCTCTGTAGCAAACTTTTTGGCAATCCGAGCCGGCGACTGCCAGATTCTTGGCGGGGATCGTTAACGCTGTTGGGGCGGGTAAGGGCCGTCCAAAGCAATCCCTTGCGCCATGGATTGCTTCGCTTCGCTCGCAATGACGGCCCGGCAACCGTCGTCATCGCGAGGCGTAGTCGTTCGAAGAACGGCGTCGCTCCGCTCGCCTATGGCGACGCCACAATCCAGCCCGAACTCGGTATTGTTAGCACTGGCGGGGCCATGCTGCTAACGCCATGAATATCAACACTTTATTCAACTTTTAGGCTTGAGATGCCTACACGTACTGCGTCAGGTTTCATCCAAGCGTGTCGTCCACGCGACGTGGAATTCGCGGCGGCAACACGCTCCAAACTGGGTGAGCGCGCTTGGCTGCTGCCTTTTGAAGCGACCCGCGCGCCACCATGGAGAATGACATGGTGTCGACAACGAGCATTGCGCGTCCTGCGTCTCGAACCGCCTACTCCGACGATTTCCGCAAGCAGCTTGGCGGCTACGGCCTGACCACCGCGGAAATCCTCTACCGCCGGCCCGACCGGCACTGGCTGCTGCAAAGCTACGTCTGGCAGAACTACGATCTTTTCCCGAAATTCCCCGCGCTGCAGGACTTCCTTGCCTTCTGGCAGGAAAAGCTCGAAGGCCCGCTGGTCGGCGTGACGGTGGCGCATTCGCGGCTGATCAAGCCTGCGGAACTGCGCGCGGTGGACGGGGTGTTCCGGCTGCATTGAGCCTGGTGCAGTTGTCGCGCGCGTGAGCTGTCGCTAACCTGTCGCTGCTGCGCGCTTCAATGCGCCAATAACGACAGGGAGCGATTCATGGCCAAAGCTCGCACCAAAAAAAGCCTAAAGACGAAACGCGCTGCCAAATCACGCACCACCACACCAAAGCCTGCGGTGAAGACATCCGCCGCCAAGCGGTCGGCGAAGAAATCCACCGCGAAGAAGGCGATTGCGAAATCCACCAAGAGCAACGCCCGCCGCAAGATCGGTTCGCGCAAGCCGCTGGCCGTGGCGGCTCCAATCGCGAAGAAAGCCGCCAGGCCGCAGCGCGTCGCCGTCAGCCATTACAACAACGCCGATTTCGAATCCGGCCTGCGGACTTACGCGCAGTATCGCGATCTTGGCATGGTGGACGCGACCAACGGCATGGTGCGTGCGCATGTGCTGCGCTTCACCGAGCCGTGCGATCCGAAGGTGGTCTCCAAGCTGCACTATCACGACACGCAGTTTCAGATGGTCTACGTCCTGAAGGGCTGGGTGAAGACCAAACTCGGCGACCACGACGAAATCACCATGCGCCAGGGCTCGTCGTGGACGCAGCCGCCGAAGATCAAACACGTCATCAACGACTATTCGGACGACTGCGAACTGCTGGAGATCATCCTGCCGGCCGACTTCGAGACGGTGGAAATTTAAGTCGCATGATCCCGGAAAAGCGGGTACCGGTTTTCCGATAAGGATCATGCGAGGCAAGAATCCCATGGCGAAGATTCGCTTCGACTTCGGCGCGCTCACACTCGACGCCGAACTGCTCGACACGCCGACCGCGAAAGCGATCCTCGCGGCGCTGCCCTCGCAGGCATCGGTGCTGACGTGTTCAGTGAATACCTGGGGCGACGAGGTCTATTTCAACATTCCCGTTCGCGTGGCGCGCGAGAAGGATGCACGCGATGTCGTCACCGCCGGCGAGATCGCGTACTGGCCGAATGGCCCCGCAAATCCGCCTCGCGAGCCCGGTCAACATTTTCGCCAAGGCGCTCGGTGACGTGAAAGCGCTGAAGAGCGTGAAGGCGGGGACGAAGGTGACTGTAGCGCTGATCTAGCCTTCGGATCTGGAGATTTTTCAGACGTCATTGCGAGCGAAGCGAAGCAATCCAGTCTCGACCGCGGTATGGATTGCTTCGTCGCTTGCGCTCCTCGCAACGACGCCATCACGTCATCACGCCCACGATCGCGCCCATCAGGCACGTCGCCAGCGTGCCTGACACGATCGACTTCAATCCGAGCGATGCGATCTCGTCGCGGCGTTCCGGCGCCATCACGCTGAGGCCACCAATCATGATGCCGAGGCTGCCGAAGTTGGCGAAGCCGCACATCGCATAGAGCATGATGAGACGCGAGCGCGGATCGAGCGCGTTCGGCGCGAGTTTTGAGAACTCCACGTATGCAATCAGTTCGTTGAGCACGGTCTTGATGCCCATCAGCCGACCGCCCGCGAGCGCCTGATCCCACGGCAAGCCCATAAGCCAGCACACCGGCGCCATCACGTAACCCAGCATGCGCTGAAGCGAGATCGCTTCGCCGTTGATGGCGGGCAGCAGGCCGAGCATGGCATTGACCAGATAGACCAGTGCCACCAGCACCAGAATGAGCGCGACGATGTTGAACAGCAGCTCAAGCCCGGCGACGGTGCCCTTGACGATGGCGTCCATGGTGCTTGACGCGGATGGAATGGAGTCATCGAGCAGACCCGACGTGGTGCGCTGCCCGGTCTCCGGCACCATAATGCGGCTGATCAGAATGGCGGCGGGCGCGCCAAGCACGGATGCGATGACGAAATGAGCGCCGGCATCGGGGATGATCGGCGCGACCAGCGTCGCGTAAAGCACGAGCACAGTGCCCGCGATTCCCGCCATGCCGCCGGTCATCACCAGAAACAGTTCGCTGCGCGTCAGTTTCGCGAGGTATGGCCGGATGAACAGCGGGGCTTCGACCATGCCGAGAAAAATGTTCGCGGCGGTGGAGAGGCCGACCGCGCCGCCGATGCCGAGCGTGCGTTCGAGCAGCCAGGACGTGCCGCGCACGATCGGCGGCAGGATGCGCCAGTAAAACAGCAGCGTGGTCAGCACGCTCATCACCAGCACCAGCGGCAGCGCCTGAAACGCCAGCACGAAATCGGCACCCGGCGTTTTCACATCAAACGGGAGCGTGCCGCCGCCGAGATACCCGAATACGAACGACGTGCCGGCGCGCGTCGCGGCGGCAATCACGCCGATGGCGTCGTTGATCGCTGCGAAAATCCGGGCAGCGTATGGAATTTTTAGCAGCACGAGTGCTGTGGCGATGGTCACGGCGAGCGCGACCAGTGTCTGCCTGGCGTTGACCGCGCGGTGGTTCTCGCCGATCGCCCACGCGATCGCGAGCAGCGCAACGATGCCGAACAGAGATTGCAGTTGTGGCATGTGACCCCGAGCCCTGTGGCGATTGTGCAGCAGGGGAGAAACGTTCGCAACGCCGCTATTCGGCTGGTAGGATGAGCACTGGAGATCGATCGGGCAGGAGCGAATGGAATGCGCGGCTTTGGAGCCGGGACGGCGGAGGAGGAAGCGTTGCGGGAAGCGGCGCTGATCCTCGAACAATGGTCCAGGGCATTCTCGGCGTCCGATGTCGATGCCATCGTGCGGCTCTATTCGGACGACGCGATTTTCGTCGGCACAGGCAGCAAGGCTGTCGTGACTGTCACAGACGGAATTCGAAGGTATTTCGAGGACGCGCTGTTGAGCAATCGGCCGAGGGGTGCCTCGCTCGCCTCATATGAGACGATGATCCTGTCCGACACGTCTGTCGTCGTCGCCGGCCTCGACACCGTGACCGGCGTGCGCGACGGAGTGCCGTTCAGCAACAGCGGGCGCGTCTCGTTCGTTATCGCGAAGCGCGGGGCCGAGTGGAAGATCGTGCACTTCCATCGGTCCGCGATGCCGAAGTAAGACAGCGGATTACCTGCGTCTGTGCGCCGCATGCACGATCGTGCCGATGCAAAGAGTCGCACGTGGCTGCTGACTCAATCTGTCAGCCGCGACGTTGCTGTTCCATGACGTTCTCTCTATGTCTTTCGCAGCCAAATGGAGATCGTATGGGTAAACCGACCGTCAGAACAATGAAGGCTGATGAAGACGCAGCGATCGACACTGTTGTGCTCGCATTTGCCTCGGACCCGATGACGCGCTGGACCTGGCCGGGCCAGCGGCAATATCTCGAACTGATGCCGAAGCTCACGCGCGCGTTCGGCGGCAGAGCCTTCGCGGCTGGCAGCGCATATTGCACGGATGATTATTCCGGCGTGGCGCTCTGGCTGCCGCCCGGCGCCGAGCCCGATACGGCAGTCATGATCGAGCTTATGGAGACTACGCTCCAGCCGCAGCAGCGCGAGAATGCCTACGCGCTGTTTGCGGAGATGGGGAAGTACCATCCGCACGAACCGCATTGGTATCTGCCGCTGATCGGCGTCGATCCGCTGCATCAGGGCAAGGGAATAGGCGACGCGCTGATGGCGCATGCGGTCGCACGCGCCGATCGCGAGGGCATTCCCGCCTATCTCGAATCCTCAAACCCGCGAAACATCTCGCTTTATCGCCGTCACGGCTTCGAGCCGCTGGGTGAAATTCAGTCCGGCTCGTCGCCGACGATGGTGCCGATGCTGCGGAAAGCGCGGTGAGGTGCCAGCGCCGTTCACGGAGAGAGCGTAGCCCGGATGAAGCGTAGCGCAATCCGGGATTTTCATACGAGCCTTTCCCCGGATTTCGTTTCACTTCATCCGGGCTACGAGCTGCGCAAACGACGGTAAGTGAGACGCTATGATTTAACCCCGTCCCACGAACGGCATCTGCGTCGCCATGATGTTGAGGAACAGCGCGTTGGCGTCGAGCGGGCGGGTCGCCATGAACACGATGGCGTCGGCGACGTTCTGCACGTCCATGCGCGGCTCGACCATCTTGTCGCCGCGCGGCTGCAAGATGCCGCCGACCATGCGCTCGGTCATCTCGGTCGCGGCGTTGCCGACGTCGATCTGGCCGCAGGCGATGTTGTAGGCGCGGCCGTCGAGTGCCGTGGCGCGGGTCAGGCCCGAGACGCCGTGCTTGGTCGAGGTGTAGGGCGAAGAGAATGGCCGCGGCGCGTAGGCCGAGATCGAGCCGTTGTTGATGATGCGGCCGCCCTGCGGGTCCTGGCCCTTCATGATGCGAAAGGCATGCTGCGTGCAAAGAAACGGTGCGGTCAAGTTGGTGTCGACGGTCGCCTGCCACTGCTCGCGGGTGAGTTCTTCGAGCGGCACCGGCGGCGTGCCGACGCCGGCATTGTTGAACAGCACGTCGAGGCGGCCGTAGGCTTCTTTGGCCCTGGCGAACAGCGCGTCGATCGATTTCGGATCGGTCATGTCGGAGACGACGACGAGGCTCATGCCGGACGGCCCCATCTTCGCGGTTTCTTCCAGCTTGTCCTTGCGGCGGCCGGTGAGAACCACATCAAAGCCGTTCTTCATCAGCCCGAGCGACGCTGCGCGTCCGATACCCGTGCCCGCTCCGGTGACGAGCGCGATCTTTTTCTGTGCCATCGTTTATGTCCTCAGCCGTTTCCTCAGGTTCCGATTTTTTGACGGTTGATCTTGCGTCGCCCGATTACTTCTGGGTCGCATAAGGCGGGCGCGGAATGTTCTGGTGCGCCGCGCGCAACGCCGCCGACCAGCGCGAGCGCAGATCGTGAAAATACGGTTCGCCCGCCTCGATGCGATAATTCAGCTCGGCTTCGTCGGCGTCACGGCGCACGATCAGCACGTCGAGCGGCATTCCGACGCCGAGATTCGAGCGCATCGTCGAATCCATCGAGACGAGGCTGACCTTGAGCGCATCGTAGAGATCGACATCGAAGGAAATGGCGCGGTCCAGCACCGGCTTGCCGTATTTGTGCTCGCCGATCTGAAGATAAGGGGTGTCGATCGTGCACTCGATGAAGTTGCCTGCCGAATAGATCATGAACAGCCGCATCTTGCCGCCCTTGATCTGGCCGCCGAACAGCATCGAGACGTCGTAGTTGATTTCCTCCGCCTTCAGCGCCGGGCCTTCGACCGCATTGACGGCGCGGATGGCGCGGCCGATACGCTGCGCCGCCTGAAACATGGTCGGCGCATTCATCAGCGTCTCGATCTCGCCGGTGTCGTGATTCTCCAGCCCCTCGGTCAGCGTCGAGATCACCGACTGGCTGACGGCGAGATTGCCCGCCGTCGCGATCGACAAAACATACTGGGCGGGCTTCGAGAACACGTGCAGCTTGCGGAACGTGGAAATGTTGTCGAGGCCCGCATTGGTCCTGGTGTCGGCGATCATCACAAGGCCGTCGCGCACCAGAATTCCGCAGCAATAGGTCATTTCCGATCCCCGGCCGTCTGACGCAGCCTTTTACGCGGTGCGGGCAGGCGCGGCAACCGAAAGGGTAGGCAACGTATTTGTCGTCCCTGCGAAAGCAGGGACCCATGCACTCCGTCTGTCTGTGCGGGAGGCGATCTCTTTAAGCCGCATTTCAGGACACGGCGTATGGGTCCCCGCCTGCGCGGGGACGACATCCCTTTTTATGTGGCTACGACTGGCTCTGCCGCCCGGCCTGATCGACCTTGACCGCGACCGACAGGGTTTCCTTGCCGCCGCCATAGCGCGTGCCACGGATCGGCGCAGCACCTAGATAATCGAGGCCGATGGCGACGCGAGCATGGGCGTCGGTGGTGCAGATGCCGTTGGTCGCATCGAAACCGACCCAGCCGAGTTTCGGGACAAACGCCTCCGCCCAAGCGTGGCCGGCTTCCTGATCGGTCTCGCCATCGGTGCGCAGGAAATGTCCCGACACGAATCGCGCCGGTACGCCGGCGCTGCGCGCGCAGGCAATGAAGATATGGGCGTAGTCCTGGCAGACGCCGCGCTTGAGCGCGAAGGCTTCCTTTGCGGATGTCCCGGTGTTGGTGGGATCGATGTCGAAGGTCATGTGTTCGTTGAGCTGCACCAGCAGCGCGTGCAGAAACCCGAGCGTGTCGCCGTCGGATTCGCCGTGCAGGCTGCGCGCGAATGCCGACATCTCCGGATTGACGTGAGTGAGATCGGTCGGGCGCAGGAACAGGCTCGGCGGGAAACGCTCGTCGGCGCCTTTGAGAATACCGCCGGTGTTGTGGGTTTCGACCAGCCCCTCGACCCGGATGGTGAGTTCCTCGATCTGGCCCAGCGTCAACACATGGGTGATGTTGCCGAAGGCATCGAGCTGCATGTCGAGGCGCGTGTCGCTGGACACGTCGATCTGCCAGTTGGCGACGTATTGCCCGTCGTGGCTGCCCGGCGTCATCCGCAGAATCTGGATCACGCCGCTCGCCGCGGGTTCGTAGACGTAGGTCGTGGAGTGGGCAATTCGCAGGCGCATGTGCAGCGGACCAGATCCGAATTCAGAGCCGTTATATCAGATACTGCTTGGCGATGATGTCGCCGAGCCTCGAATTGTCGCCGATGAATTCCTGGATGAATTCGTGCAGGCCGCGCTGGAACAGGTCGTCCATGTTGGCGTGCTCGAGCCGGTTGCGGATGCCGCGCGCGTGGCGCTGCGCCGGTCCCTGGCGGCTGTAGGCGACGCCGATCTGGTCGAGGTTGCGGACGAGGTTGTCGTAGCAGCTCGCCAGCGAGCGCGGCAGCGAGTTGTTGAGAATGAGCAGGTCCGCGATCAGCCACGGCTTCAGCGTCTCGCGATAGACCCAGTGATACGCGGTCTGCGCCGAGACCGAGCGCAGGATCGAGGTCCACTGATAGTAGTCGAGCGGGCCGCCGACGTGTTCTTCCTCCGGCAACAGCACGTGATACTTCACGTCGAGAATGCGCGCGGTGTTGTCGGCGCGCTCCAGATGCAGTCCGAGCCGCGAGAACCAGTAGGCGTCGTTGCGCAGCATGGTCCGGTAGGCCGAACCGTCGAAGCGCAGCGAAGTCTCCTGCACGAAGCGCAGGAAATTACTGAGGTCCTCGCGCGAACGGGTGCCGTGGTTCCAGGTCTGGTGCAGCTCGATCCAGGCGCCGTTGATGGTGTCCCACATTTCGCTGGTAAGCGCGGTGCGCACCGAGCGCGAATTCAGCCGTGCGATCTCGATGCAGTTCTTGATCGAGGAGGGGTTCTCTTCGGAGAAAGCGATGAACTCGACGACGGTGCGTTCGTTGGCCTCGTCGTGCAGCGTGAAGAACGCATCGCTGATGCCTGCGGTGAGCAGCGCCGATTCCCATTCGTTGGTCTTGCCCGCGTAGGCGTCGGGCAGCGCGGTGACGCGCAACGTCGCCTCGATGGTGCGCGCGAGGTATTCGGCGCGCTCCACATAGCGCGCCAGCCAGTACAGGTTTTCGGCGGTCCGGGAGAGCATCTTACTTTTCCCTCCCCCCATAGCCCGTCGAAGACGGGCGTAAACGCCCTTTCGGGTGGGGAGGGTCGACGCGGAGCGTCGGGG
>JAKFVL010000005.1 GCA_021732215.1 Hyphomicrobiales bacterium | reverse complement strand
CCCCAGACCCCTCCCCACCACTCCGTGGGGGGAGGGGAGCGCAAGAACCGCAACGTAGTGATTTGTCGTTGAACCATCCTGCGGTTTCCTCCCCTCCCCCCGCGAGCGAAGCGAGTGGTGAGGAGGGGTCGGGGGTGGGGGGAATGAGAGTAGGCTTCGACGAAGCGGCGCAATCCGAATTCGCGACTCCGAACTACAACACCAGCGCGCCGATCCCGACGCTCGATCCGGAACTGGCGAAGCAACTCGGCTACACCACCGAGGAAGAGGACGCCGCCGCAATGGCGCGGCCGCCGCGCAACAAGATGGAGGCGCTCGGCGTCCAGGCCACTGCGGATGCACTGGAGAATCTGATCCGCGACGGCCGCCCGGAATTCAAGAACGAGAGCGGCGGCGTGAAAATCTGGACGCCACATCGCCCGCCGCGCCCGGAAAAATCCGAAGGCGGCGTGCGCTTCGAGATCAAATCCGAATACGAGCCGAAGGGCGACCAGCCGACTGCGATCAGGGAACTGGTCGAAGGCATCAAGCGCAACGACCGCACCCAGGTGCTGCTCGGCGTCACCGGCTCGGGCAAGACCTACACCATGGCCAAGGTGATCGAGGCCACGCAACGCCCCGCGATCATCCTCGCGCCGAACAAGACGCTGGCGGCGCAGCTCTACGGCGAGTTCAAGAGCTTCTTCCCCGACAACGCGGTGGAATACTTCGTCTCGTATTACGACTACTACCAGCCGGAAGCCTACGTTCCGCGCACCGACACCTACATCGAGAAGGATTCCTCGATCAACGAGCAGATCGACCGCATGCGCCACTCGGCGACACGCGCGCTGCTCGAGCGCGACGACGTCATCATCGTGGCTTCCGTGTCGTGCATCTACGGCATCGGCTCGGTCGAGACCTATACCGCGATGACCTTCGCCATGAAGAAAGGCGAGCGCATCGACCAGCGGCAGCTGATCGCCGACCTCGTGGCGCTTCAGTACAAGCGCACCCAGGCCGACTTCACCCGCGGCACCTTCCGCGTGCGCGGCGACGTCATCGACATTTTTCCGGCGCACTACGAGGACCGCTCGTGGCGCGTCAACATGTTCGGTGACACCATCGAAAGCATCGAGGAGTTCGATCCGCTCACCGGCCACAAGCAGGACGAGCTCGAGTTCATCAAGATCTACGCCAACTCGCATTACGTGACGCCGCGCCCGACGCTGATTCAGGCGATGAAGTCGATCAAGCAGGAGTTGAAATGGCGGCTCGATCAACTGAATGAACAAGGCCGCCTGCTCGAGGCGCAGCGCCTTGAGCAGCGCACCACCTTCGATCTGGAAATGATGGAAGCCACCGGAAGCTGCGCCGGCATCGAGAACTATTCGCGCTATCTCACCGGCCGCAAGCCTGGCGAGCCACCGCCGACGCTGTTCGAGTATGTGCCTGACAACGCGCTGGTATTCGCGGACGAAAGCCACGTCACCGTGCCGCAGATTGGCGGGATGTTCAAAGGCGACTTCCGCCGCAAGGCGACGCTCGCCGAATACGGCTTCCGCCTGCCCTCGTGCATGGACAACCGTCCGCTGCGCTTCGAGGAATGGGACATGATGCGTCCGCAGTCGGTCGCGGTGTCGGCGACGCCGGGCGGCTGGGAGCTGAACGAGAGCGGCGGCGTGTTCGTCGAGCAGGTGATCCGCCCCACCGGTCTGATCGATCCGCCGGTCAACATCCGCCCCGCGCGCACGCAAGTGGACGATCTCGTCGGCGAGGTGCGCGCCACAGCACTGGCCGGCTATCGCTCGCTCGTCACCGTGCTGACCAAGCGCATGGCCGAGGACCTCACCGAATATCTGCACGAGCAGGGCATCCGCGTGCGCTACATGCACTCGGACATCGACACCATCGAGCGCATCGAGATCATCCGCGATTTGAGACTAGGCGCGTTCGACGCGCTGGTCGGCATCAACCTGTTGCGCGAGGGCCTCGACATTCCCGAATGCGCGCTGGTCGCGATCCTCGATGCCGACAAGGAAGGTTTTCTGCGCAGCGAGACGTCGCTGATCCAGACCATCGGCCGCGCCGCGCGCAACGTCGACGGCAAGGTGATCCTCTATGCCGACCAGATCACCGGTTCGATGCAGCGCGCGATCGCCGAGACCGACCGACGCCGCGAGAAGCAGGTCGAATACAACACCGCGCACGGCATCACGCCGGAAAGCATCAAGAAGAACATCGGCGACATTCTGGGTAGCGTCTACGAGCGCGACCATGTGCTGGTGGAGATCGGCGACGGCGGCATGGCGGACGACGCCATCGCCATCGGCCACAACTTCGCGGCGGTGCTGTCCGATCTGGAAACGCGGATGCGCGACGCCGCGGCCGACCTGAACTTCGAGGAAGCCGCGCGCCTGCGCGACGAGGTCAAGCGCCTGCGCGCGACGGAGTTGGCGGTGGTGGACGATCCGACCATCAAGCAGCGCAAGGTGGAATACAAGGCCGGCTCTTATGCCGGCAAGAAGAAGTACGGCGACGCGGCCAATCTGCCGGCGCAACTCGACAAAGCGGCGGCGCAGAACAAGCGCGGAAAGTTCGGCAAGCGCGGTGCATCTTCTCCCTCCCCCTTCAGTGGGGAGGGTGGCGCGCAACGCGCGCCGGGTGGGAGTGCATCATCGAAAGTCCGCAAACCGACGCTCGACGAGATGGGACCGGGCACCGAAAGCCGCATCTATCAGCCGAAGAGCATGTCGGAATCGATGCCGGGTTATCTGCCGAAGGGCCGCGGCAAAAACTCCCCTCCCCCCGAAGGTGGGGAGGGGTCGGGGGTGAGTGGATCACCAGCAAGCGGCAGCAAAATCATCCAGCCGACCAACTCGCGCGAGTCAGGTCCGGAATTTCCCGGCCGCTCGACCGGCGGCGCACCGGGGCAACGCGGTGGGTGGAAGAAGAGGTAGTGAGAACTACACGCTTGAGTTGTCCGTCACTCCAGAAGACAATCTGCCGACTCGGTCGATTCCGCCGAGAGCAGAGATCTCCATGGCTCCGAGTGACCATAAATTTGGCGGTGTCTCGACAGACCTGAAGTTGTCGCTCGTTGGCGGCTACCTTGGCGCATTTGCCAAAGCACTAAGGCCTATATTTTCCCAGCTTTGGTATATCGACGCATTTGCCGGGACTGGAGAGCGCACTGTCGTGATTCCAGGTCGACCTGCGGACATGTTGGGACCAGAAATTGAGGAAAAGATCGAACGCCGTCGCGGCTCAGCGAAAATCGCAATCGACATCGTCCCGACCTTTGATCGACTGATCTTTATGGACAAGAGTCCAAAACACGTTGCTGCGTTAAACGATTTAAAAGCCGGGCATAAGCATCGGCACATTGACGTGGTGCCGGGGGACGCGAATGCAGCGATCATCGATCTGATCACCCAACATAATTGGTCGGGCACACGCGCTGTCATGTTTCTCGATCCGTACGGCATGAGCGTGGATTGGAAAACACTGGAGGCGATACGAGGAACCGAAGCCATTGACGTCTGGTATCTTGTTTCCCTTGCTGGTCTTTTTCGACAAGCAACTCGTGATGCAGAAGACCTCGATGATTCAAAGCGAGCCGCGCTCACCCGCATGGTCGGAACGCCCGATTGGGAGAAAGATTGGTACAAGAGCACGACGCGGATGGATTTGTTTGGCGAAACGGACGAGAGGTTCGCAAGAACGGCTGAAGTTAGCGATATGGAAGCCTATTTCGGACAACGCCTTCGCGTCTTGTTTCCCGCGGTACTGCCTCCGCTCCGCTTGAACGATGACCGAGGTATTCCGCAGTTCGCGTTGTTCTTCGCAATATCGAACCCAAAGCGGGAAGCGATTGGACTAGCATCAAAGATCGCAATTCATATCCTTAAATCGGGCAGCGCATCCCAAGTGCGCCCTTGATAGCGTCGTCCACTCGCTTTTTTATTCCGACCACCCCACTGCTTGAAGAAAAATGCAGTGTTGGCCTCTTCGCAAAGCAATTGGATCTCCTCGACCCACTTTTCTTCCATCGGCCTCGCTCGCGGACCCGACTCTCCGCCGACGATCGCCCAGTGGATTTCCGCAAGATCAGCATTCGCTACCGAACCGAGAAGCGGCTCGAACGAAACAAAGCGGACTGTGGCTGGTGTTTTGCGAAGATCATTTAGCCGATGCAATACAGCCGCGCTCTCAACACTGGCGCCCAACCAAACATTGGAAAGCGTCGATAGCTTCTCTTTCTTGATGACAGATCGCATCCGGTCGGGGCGCTTTGTGAGGATTTGGTAGGTATGCCTCGGCGTCTCCGACATCACTGACCAAACCCGCGCAACAAAATGCGACGGGACGTCCTCATGAAATAAATCAGACATAGAGTTGACGAAAATCTTGCGTGGCTTTTTCCAAGACAACGGAACGGTCAGCGCGTCGGTATCAAGCCGAATACGGCCAGTCCAAACGTAGCGACCACCGCTCTTTCGGGTGAGGCCCTTATACTTCTTCACGCCCATCGCATCGAGGCGCGCCGCCATACGCATAGCGTAGCAGTTCGTGCAGCCCGCTGTGATAACCGTACAGCCCGCGACCGGATTCCAAGTTGAATCAGTCCACTCAATGGATGTATCAGCCATATGTGTTCCTCGGCGCGGCGCCTCCAAGGTGAGGCAAACTTCTCAATAACGCGCTACGGCCAACGTTGGCGCTAAGGTTATTTTCCTAGTTGAATCTGATTTGCTCCTTTTTACAAGACCCCCTTAGTCTGCTTATGGCCGAAGGCGTTCCGAATTTGCCTGCCTAGGTCTCCGCCTGCTAAGTGACTGCATCATCATTTACGAGAAACTCTCATGCCCGCCTCCCTCGACACCATCATCCGGCAGCTCTCGAAGCAGCAGCACAGGAGCCTGATGGCGGCGGCAAAGGAAGGTCGCGACCATTATCTCGCGCTCGCCGCGAGGGCGAAGGATGCGCCGGGCAAGGCGCGCTTCAAGGCGATGGCGAAGCACGCAATGGATGAAGGTGCTGCCGCCGCGCGGCGTCTGCAGATGTCGGCCGACAACACCGCCGACAGCTATGCGCGCACCATGCGCCGGCTCGGTGAGGAAGCCGAGGCTGAGGCGGTGAAGATGAGCGAGAAGGTGAAGGCCAAAGAAGAAGCCAAGGCGGCGAAGCTAGAGACGAAAGCCAGGAAGGCAAAAGCCACCTAGGACTGACGCACTCACTGTTATCCCTCCCCTCGATGGGGAGGGTCGGCCGAGCGAGCATCGCGAGCGGAGGCCGGGGTGGGGTGATACCCCCACCCGGCGCCTGTTCGCTTTCGCTCACGTGCGCCACCCTCCCCACGCTACGCGGGGGAGGGAAAAGCTCCTGGCCTGGAATGACGGAAGTTGCGCCACGCTTCCTTCGTCATGCCCGGACTTGATCCGGGCATCCATCTTCTTTCGAGAAAACTAGATTGCCGGGTCATAAGCGAGCGAAACGACGCCGTTCTTCGAACGGCTAAGCCCGGCAATGAAGAAGAAACGGCTCCGTTACTTCCCCGCCATCGGCGCGCCGTTCGCCGCCAGCAGATCGCGCAGATCGCGGATCGGCGGAAACACTTCCTGATTCCAGTCCGAGCCCTGCGCGTCGTGGGCGCGCTGTTCCATTTCCACGATCTCGCGGTCCTCCGCGAAAATCCGTTCGGTGAACCACACCAGCAACGGCCAGGCCACATCGAGCAAACCCGGAATTTTCGGGCGGCGCACCGACAGCAGTCCGAACGTGCGGTTGAATTTCTGCTCGGCATCGACCGGCGTGTAGGCGATCCACAGATGCATCACGGGTTCGTCGCCTGAAGTCCAGATGCGCAGCGTCTGGTAGGGATACTCGGTGCGGATCGTCATCAGATCCTTGCTCTCGCGCGACGCGCCGCGCCGGCTGCTCAGGATCAGCGCCTCGCCGATCGGCTGGCTGCCTTCGAGGCGGGCAAAACTGTAATCGACCTCCATCCAGTCGTCGCCGCGGCGGCGGCCGAGATAGCGCGGCGCGATCTTGCCCATGTTGCGCCGATGCAGGAACTGATGATTCATGTCCATCAGATTCTCGTGCATGAACGTGTAATGGCAGCGAACCTGCTTGCCGAAGCGGCGGGTCTTGAACGCCTTGTCGCTCGCGGAACCGAGCGGACCGGGTTCGGTCATCAGTTCCGGATTGCCGGGCCAGACGAGAACCAGTCCTTCACGTTCGCGGCACGGATAGGCACGCACGCCATTCGGCAGTTTGTCCTTGCCGAGATACGGCACGTCGATGCATTTGCCGGAGGCGTCGTAAGTCCACCCGTGATAGCAGCAACGCACCGCGCATCCGTCGACGACGCCCTTGGACAGCGGCACCTGCCGGTGCGCGCAGCGATCCTCCAGCGCGAAGATGGCCCCGCCCTCCTTCGGCCGCACCAGAACGATCGGCTCGCCGGCGAACCGCGCCGCATAGGTCTTGCCGGGCTTGATCTCGTGCGACCATGCCAGCGGATACCAGTGATCCGGATGCGAGCCGACGCGGCGAAGATCGATCCCGGGCTTTTCAGAGGCATCGCGGGCAGGCGGATCAAGGGGAGCAGACGGAAGGTGGACAGATGGATCGAGAGTATCGGACATGAGGCCCCTTGCGAGTATTTTGCGATCCGCAATTTGCACCGGATTCAACGCCGGATAAAGCGTCCGATGATGTTGGCCGGATGTTGTGATTTTATCATGACGAACATTCTCGCGAGCAGATGCGTCTGCCTACGTTGTGACCAGCACGCCCACCGCCTGCCCCACATCACCGCTCTCCGCCACCAGCACAAAGTCACCTCGTGCAAGTGCCGCGCCACCGGGGCCGCACGGTCATCGGTGTTTTGAGGTCGCTGTTTGTGAAACCGCTGCCTTGTTGGCCGCCATGCCCTTCATATGGGAACGATGGCGAGGATGTGCAGCGGAACCGGCGGTGAATTATCGCGCGGCCGCGTCTTCCATCTTGCCGTAGATGCCGACCTGAAACCAGCCGAACGCCACGATCAGCAGCGCGACGCTGAACACGTTCATCACCTTGAGATCGCGCGCCACCGTGCCGGTGAATTCCTGCAGCACCGGCAGCGGCCAGGTCTGCAACGCCCACCAGATCAGCAGCGGAGCCATGGTCAGGCACAGCATCAGCCAGCGCTCGGAGCGGCGGAACACGATGGCGGCGAGCGCCGCGCACGGAACGAGGAACACTTCCGTCCCGGAATTGATCCCAAGCACCCACATGGTGAAGATCGTGTTGACGATGCCGAACACCGGCATCGCGATGCGGCTGGCGAAGCCGCTGCGGCGGGCAATCAGCGGGATCGCGAGAAAGAACGGCGTCAGCGCGATCGTCAGCAGCGCGCTCGGCCAGGCCTCGGAGCCGGCGATGCCCGTCACATAGAGCGGCCAGAACGGCAGGTGCGAACCGATCGTCAGCGCCACCCAGTTGTTGGCTTCCACCAGCGGATCGGGATGGGCCGCGAGCGAGCGCAGCCAGGCATAGGACTTCGTCCACAGTTGCGGGATCCCCCCGCGATGCGCGACAGGAGCAAGACTTTCAGATGTGACGATGTCCGACATTGTGCTGGGCCGCCCGGATTTTTCTTGTCGATTTCTTGGCCTCAGGCTAGCCGACAATGATTGATGCTTCGTGAGGCGGCGAAGCGGTTAACATCGCCAATGCTTCAGGATCGGCCGGCCGCAGGTATAATCGTGCGAATTTCGCCTTCCCGCCTCGGGCAAAGCGCGAAACCGGAAACCATTCGTCAACTGTAAAGCGTGTCTCTTGCCAGACGTGTCGTCACTGCATCGCGCGCACCGGCGCGTCACGCGCCCTCAGGGCTTCGCCTTGTTTTCATCGTCGGTCATCCACGGAAACGATTTCAGCAGGCTGTCACGCACGTCGTTCCTGCGTCTCATCTCGTCGCTGATGCGTTTGCTGGTGCGATCGATTTCCGCGTTGCGCTTCTCCAGATCGTTCCAGTATGCGGAATCGTCGCGCGGCGGCTTGATCAGGCCGCTGGACCAGGCGAAGTAGCCGGCGACAAGCAGGACGCCAATCGCGCCGAACACGACGTCGATCATGCGCGGCCGGCGCGGCATCGTGCGCCTCTCCCGCTCGGCGCGTACGGTCATCGCACCCGCGGCGCGGCCGGAAAATTTCTCCCAGCGCGCCATGATCTCGCCGCGCAGCAACGCGGCCTGCATCTGGACCATCTCGTGCGGAATGACGATGCCGGTTTGCCCGCCTTCGTGGATGAAGTTGTTGTCCCAGTTCGGCCCGCGCGAAATCGGGTTGGTGAAAGCATGGATCTCGCGATCGTAGTCCTCGTTCGATATCCAGAGCACCGTCACGTCCTCGAAGATCACGGTCGAGTTTCGATAGCGGAACGAGTGCGTGGCGACGGTGATATCCGCGACCGCTTCCCAGGGAATGATGCGCTTGGAGATATTGCGATAGCCGATGCCGTCCGGCGTCAGCACCAGCATCGGCGATGGATTGACGCGCTCGACGATCGAATAACCCAGCCCGAACAGGCCAACCGGAATGCCAAGCCAGCCGGGGTTGGGTCCGGGCAACCAGCCGACAGCCCAGACGCCGATGACGAGGCACAGCGCGAACAGCCACGGCATCTTCCTGGTGAAGAGATCGGAGTAGTAGGTCAGCGTCAGATCGGGATCGATTGACCCGAGATTGGGCATCGCAACCGCCCTGCTGCCGTTTCCGATGTCCACGCTCATCGTCTCCGCGCCAGGATGCCACGCAACCGCTCGTGGTTGGACGCAACTCAGCCCGCAAAGGTTCAGCGGCAATGTGCCGGAACGCGGTTTCGGCCCTACTTCGCCAGCACGCGCGCGAGTTCGATCAGGTCGGTCGAGATCGGCTTGGTCTTGCCGGCGATCTCGCCGAGCGGCGTGCGGGTGATCTCGCCGCGCTGTTCGCCGATCAGCACGCCGGAGACACCCTCGCCGAGCGACTTGATCGCGGCAACGCCAAGCCGCGTCGCCAGCAGGCGGTCGAACGCGGTCGGCGGCGCGCCGCGCACCACATGACCGAGCGTGGTGGCGCGCAGCTCGAAGCCGATCATCCGCTTGTCCTTTTCGAAGTAGGCGAGGATGTGTGCGGCATTCTCCTTGACGCCTTCGGCCATCACCACGATGGCGTGGGTCTTGCCGCGCTCATAGGCCGCGCGCAGCCGCTCAGCGATCACGCCGGCCGGCACCTCGAACTCCGGCGTCGAGATCACTTCGGCGCCGCCGGCCAATCCGGCCATCATGGCGAGGTAGCCACAGTCCCGTCCCATGGTCTCGACCAGAAACGCGCGGGTATGCGACGAGCCGGTGGTGCGCAGATGATCGATCGCTTCCAGCGTGACGTTGATCGCGGTGTCGCAGCCGATGGTGACGTCGGTGCCGTAAAGATCGTTGTCGATGGTCGATGCGATTCCGACCACGGGGAAACCGAGCTTGCTCAGCATCGAGGAGCCGGTCTGCGATCCGTTGCCCCCGATCACCACGAGGCCGTCGATGCCGCGGGTGGCGAGATTGCGCAGCGCCTTCGAGCGTCCGCTGTCCTCGCGGAATTCCTTCGAGCGCGCGCTGCCGAGAAAGGTGCCGCCGATCTGGATGATGCCACCGACCTCGCGCGCATTGAGCGGTGTCATCTGGTCGTCGATCAGCCCCTGAAATCCCTGGCGGACACCATAGACCGCCATGTTGCGGTCGAGCGCGCTGCGCGTCACGGCACGAATGGCGGCGTTCATGCCGGGGGCATCGCCGCCGCTGGTGAGAATCGCGATTGCTTTCATTCGGAGAGTTTAGAATCGCACGCGCGGCGCGTCCATGACGCCGGATGGGAAGCCGCGCACGTCCCGCTCGCGGATGTCGCGCTCATCGTCCGCGTCTTCCGGCGCTAGATCATATGCTCCCTACATCATGCGGTCGACAACCAGCGCTCCCGACACATATGCGATCGCGCCCAGGATCAGCAACGCGAGCGTGATCCAGACAAACAACGGCGACGATTCCCTGATCATGATAGCGGCCCCCAAAATCTGGTCTCTGCATGGCCCGGCGGGTAGCAGTCTAGCCGGAGCGAGACAGCCCGGCTATCGCCTTCAGCGAGCGATCACAAGAAACGGCCTCCGCCTGAGCCAATTTAGTGCAATTCGCCTGCCAGATGTACAATTCGTGGGCGGTCTTGCGCTGACTGCTTTGGGTCGCCCGGCGATCATCAACCGCCTCACACGATCAGCTCATGGCACAGGGATTGCTTCGCCTGCGGCAAGGAGGATGAGTTCGTGGACGCCAAAACATATAGCCAGATCAATGGCAAAACCATCGTACAGCCCACCGGTTACGCCACCCAGCCTCCGCTTCAGCGTTTCCTGCACCAGTGTCATCGGGAGTTCGTCACGGACGGCTCCGGCGCTGTCGCCGACTACATTCCCGAACTGAAAAGGGCCAATCCTGCTCATTTCGGCATCAGCCTCGCCACCATCGACGGGTACGTCTATGACATCGGCGACAGCGCGGTGCCTTTCACGATCCAGTCGGTGTCCAAGGCATTCGTGTTCGCGCTCGCGCTCGAGCTGGTGGGCGAGAAGCGCGTCGAGGCGGCGATCGGCGTCGAGCCGAGCGGCGAAGCATTCAACTCGATCCGGCTCACGGCCGACAACCGGCCATTCAACCCGATGGTCAACGCCGGCGCTATCGCATGTTCGGGTCTGATCCATCAGATCGATGGGGAAGCCGCTTTCGACCGCATTCAAGAGAAACTCGGCCAGTTCGCCGGCCGCGAACTCAGCATCGATGAGGACGTGCATCGATCCGAGCGCCTCACCGGCGACCGCAACCGCGCGATCGCCTGGCTGCTGCGCAACCATTCCGTCGTGCAGGACGTGGATGCCGTGCTCGATACCTACTTCCGGCAGTGCGCAGTGCTCGTCACCGCGCGCGATCTGGCGATCATGGCGGCCACGCTGGCCAATCGCGGCATCAATCCGGTCACCGGCGTTCGGGTCATCACACCCTATGTGGTGGCCAAAACGCTGTCGGTGATGACGAGTTCGGGCATGTACGATTACGCCGGCGAATGGGTCTATCGCGTCGGCATCCCGGCCAAGAGCGGCGTCGGCGGCGGCATCGTCGCTGCGCTGCCCTCTCAGCTTGGCCTCGGTACGTTTTCTCCCTGCCTCGACGGCCACGGCAACAGCGTGCGTGGACTGAAGGTCTGCGAGGCACTGTCGGCGCGCTTCGACCTGCACATGATGAACCGCAGCGCCGACGTGCGCACCTGCATCATCGCAGACTACGACATCTCCGGCATTTCATCGCGCCGCAGCCGCCAGCCCCATGAGCAGCAAATTCTGGAGGACCATCGCCAGGACATCCGTGTGCTTGAACTGATCGGCGCGTTGAATTTCGCCGCGATCGATTACATCACCCGCCGGCTGTCGAGCGAACCGCCGGCCGCACCGCTGCTGATTCTCGATTTCCGCCGCGTACCTGACGTGACGCAGGCGGGCGCGCGGCTGCTCGGCGAAAATCTCGCTGTTCTCGGTAAAACAGGCGTGACTTCGATCCTGACCGGATTCGAGGATCAATCGCCGATTTCGGCGGCGATCCGCGCGAGTGCGGGTGGCGAGACACGGCTGAGGCGGTTCGTGCTGCTCGACGATGCCATCGAATGGGCCGAAGATCAGATCATCTATCGCCATGGCGGATTCCTCCAGTCGAAGGAAACTTCGCATCTCACCGATCAGACGCTGCTGGCTGAATTGACCGCAGAGCAGATCGCAGAATTGGCCGGGCTTTCGACCACGCGGAACTTCGAGACCGGCCAGCGCATCCTTGGCGCGGGCGAACCGGCGAATTCGATCTTCTTCCTGCAAAATGGAATGGTGAGCGTGAAGCTCGCAAGCGGCGTGCGGCTCGCATCGCTCGGACCAGGCATGGTGTTCGGCGAGATGGCCATGATCGAGGCCGAGCGCAGTGCCGACGTGTGGGCCGATACGCCGGTGCGATGTCTCGAACTGCCGCTCGACGCATTCTCCGACTATCGCAACCTGCATCCGCAGATCAGTCTGCAGATCACGCGCAACCTCTCGGCGTTGCTGGCGCGGCGTCTCATTCTGGCCAACGCAAAAATCGACCTGCTCAGCGCCTACTGAGAACGCCCGGCCGCATTGCTTACCGCGCCCAGACCATCAGGCTCATCAGACTGGATCGCTGGTCGGTCCACACCGTCTTGCTGTCGCTCTTGTCTTCCCAGCCAACCGCATTGATGCCGGCATCGGCAAAGAACGCCGGGTCGCGCGAAAACAGCGCGAAGCCGACGCTGCGCTCGCAATCCGCGCCCCGCGCCGGGGGAAGCCAGCGCACCTGCGCGCCGGCCAGCTCCGCCATGCCGCGGAACAGCGACGATGCGTCGTAATAGTCGTTGTGCGAGGTCACCGCGAGGACGCCGCCTTTGCGCAGATGCTGGAAATAGACGTCGAAGGCTTCCTTCGTCATCAGATGGGCCGGCGGCGCGTTGCCGCGGAACGCATCGATATGCAGCAGATCGAATTCGCGCGAGCCTTCCGCCTTGAGTTCGCGCTCCAGTGCGAGCCGCCCGTCACCATGGATAACATCGACCGGCGATTGGGCGTCGGCCAGGAACGTGAAGTGCTGGCGGGCGAAATCCGTCACGGTCGGGTTCAGCTCATAGTAGCGAAACGAGTCCATCGGCCTGCCCTGCGACACCAGCATCCCGGCGCCAAGGCCCACGATCCCGAGACGCACGCCATCCGGCTGCCGGCGCTGGAGGCTGGCCAAGGCCCGCCCGATGCCGCTCGCGGGACCGAAGTCGCATGTCGCGCGATTGCGCTTGGCCGGATCGAGCAACTGCTCGCCCTGATTCTCGCCGGCCTGCACCATGATATGGCGATGCCATTTCGGATCGCCGGCATCGATCTCCTCGACCTTGAGCACGCCATAAAAGTTACGATGGCGATCGACCAGTTCGTCGCCTTCGAACAATTCGGTATAGAGCGCAAACCCCGCCGCGAGGACGACCGCAGCCGGCATCGCAAAGCGCTGCGGCGCAAGGCTGCGGACCTCGCCCTGCGGCCGGTTCAGCACGATATGGATGATGCCGACGCCGATCAGCCCGAGCGGCAACTCCCAGTAATCAGGAAAGACCAGCGGCGCGATCAGCGAAACGAACACGCCGCCTGCGGCGCCGCCGGCTGCGAGCGTGAGATAGAACGCCGTCAACCGCTCCGGCGCGGGCTGACGCCGCGCCAGTTCGCCCTGGCATACCATGCAACACAGCGCAAAGCAGACCAGATTGACGACGATGACGCCGAAAGCGTTGTCGATGCCGAGATTGGTGGCGGTGAAGAAGTTGAACGCCAGCGCCGCCGCATAGAGCAGGCCGAAAACACCCGGCCTGTAAAGCGAGGGCCGTGCGAACGCCACCACGAAGGACAGCAGATAGAGGCTGAGCGGCAGGATCCACAGAAACGGATTCACCGAGACATAGCTCGTGATGTAGTTGGTAATCGCGAGCAGGCTGATCGATCCGAATGTCGATAACGCGAACCACAGCGGGAAACTTCCGGGCGCGCTGCGCGCGGCGGCATCTGTCACCGTTATGGACTCGGGTGCTGCGGCCTCCGGGCCGTTGCGCGCAACAAAAGCGACAAGCAGGCCGAACGCGGAAATAAGGACGGCATAGACGACGTATCCGGCCGACCAACCCCACGTCTGGGCGTCGGTCGGAAAATACAGATCGACCACCAGCGGATACGACAACAGGCCGAGGAACGAGCCGAGGTTTGACAGTGCGAACAGCCGTGACGGCGTGCCGCTGCCGGCGAATGCGAGCCAGTTCTGGACGAGCGGCGTGGTCGTTGAAAGCAGGAAGTATGGCAAGCCGACACACGCGGTCAGCAAAACCAGAATCCGCCAGGTCGGGTGATCGGCGTCCGGCGGCCTGAAGCCCTCGGACGGCGTAATCGGCAGCGTCGCCAGCGAAACCGCGACGATCACAAGATGGATTGCGACCCGCGCCCGCGGGCCGAGCAGCCTGGCAACCAGATGGGCATACGCATAGCCCAGCAGCAGGCTGAGCTGGAAGAACAGCAAGCAGACGGTCCAGGTCGTCGCGCTGCCGCCGAACCACGGCAGGATATACCGCGCCAGCATCGGCTGGACCTGAAACAGCAGAAAGCCTGACAACGCCATCGTCAGGCCGGCAATCGAGACAAACAGCGCAGGTATTGGAGTCACGGCGGCGATCTCTTCGGCCCGGCCAGTGCGCATCGCAACGCCCGGACCAATTCATAAAGCGATTTGATATGATCGTAGATAAACCGCAGATGAAGGAAAGAGGTTGACGCCAAGAAAAACCCCGACTGAATTGCAGCCGGCCGACGCGAGCTCCGGCTCAGGTCTTCCGGTACACGGCGAGCGTCTTGAAATCTTCGAGGCGCGTCACCGGCGCTTCTTTTTCCCAGACAGCCATAATCGGCCTGGCTTTCTCGAAGCCGATCGACTTGGTGTAGAACAGGATATGCCCGCCGGGTTTGGTCTTGCTGGTGAAGAGATCGAGCACGCCGCGGTCGTCCATCCCGCCATATTCCGCGCTCGCGGTGTTCGGAAAGAAGAACTCGCAGATGTGGACCATCGTCACGACGTCGAAATCCGGCAGCAGCGCACCGTTGGTGAGATAGATGTCGCCGAAATAGGCGACATAGCTCTTCGCGATCTTCGACGAACCCGACACCATCTTGACGTAGGCCTCGTATTCCTCGATCGACGCGGTGATGCCGAATACCTTGTTACCGGAACCGTTCTCGGCCTGCTCCTTGCCGACGACGTGATGCGTGCCGGTGCCGAAGTGATAGATCAGCTTGTTCCTGATCTTCTGGTCCGCGACCCAGTCGTTGACGTGGACGTCGCACGGGCAGATGTCCACATGCAGATCCCACTTGTCGGTCCAGTAATTCATCGTCGTCATGGTCTTGCTCCTTGAGAAAATCGCAAATTCAGGCCCGCACGATGGCGGGCGGCGGGATCAGTGGTTCCGGCTCTGCGGCAACGCCCGCTTTCAGTTCGACGATCGAACCATGCAAATGCGCTAGCGCGGCAGCACGGCCGATGCTGATGACGATGGCCGACGGCAGACGTTCGGCAAGCGAATGATAGAGCGCGGCCGCGTCGGCTTCTTCCAGTGCGGAGACCGGTTCGTCAAGCAGCAGAATATCGGGTCTGGCCAACAGCGCGCGGGCAAACGCAGCGCGCTGCTGTTCGCCGCCGGCCAGCACCGAGGGCCAGTCAGCGACCTCGTCAAGGCGGCTGGCGAGGTAACCGAGGCCAACCGCCTCGAGCACCTCGCGGATCGCGTCGTCGTCGGCCTGCTCGACCAGCGTGGGATAGGCGATCGCCTGACGAAGCGACCCCAGCGGAAAGTAGACGCGCTGCGGCAGCGTAAAGACCTTCGCATTATCGGGAAAATGAATCTCACCCTCGCCGAGCGGCCACATCCCCGCGAGCGCGCGAAACAGACTTGACTTGCCGGAGCCCGAAGCACCGCTCACCAGCAGGCGATCGCCGGCGCCGAGATCGACGCCGCCGAGCATCGCCATCGCCTCGCCGTTCGGCAGCCGCAGCACCAGATTATCGATCCTCAACCTGTCGTCGCCGGGCAGGATCGTCATGCGTATACGGGATTTCACATCGTGATGGTCATCGACGTTGTGCATCGCCGCCTCGAACTGGGCGAGGCGATCCATCACCGCTTTCCATTCGGCGATCTTGCTGTAGGCGCTGATGATGTAGGCCAGCGCGCCTTCCATCTGCTGAAACGCCAGCGCGGCCTGAATGAGAGAGCCGAGCGTGATGTGGCTGCCGAGATAGGCGGGGGTCACGACCAGGGTCGGAAATACCGTGGACATCCGCGAATAGCCACCGATAACGCCTACCAGCACGCTCTGCCGATCGACGAGACGCTTCCAGTTACCGACCAGCCGCGTGAAGCGCTCGCGCAGTTCGCGGCGCTCCACCGCCTCGCCACCCATCAGCGCCACAGGTTCTGATTGATCGGTGACTCGGGCGATGGCGAAGCGAAAATCGGCCTCGTAGCGCTGCTGATTGAAATTGAGCGGGATCAGGGGTTTGCCGATCAGATGGGTGAACAGCGTGCCAATCGCCGCATAGGCCGTCGCCAGCACGATCAGCCAGCCGGGAAACGACCAGTCCTTGCCGAACAGCGGCAGCGGGATCGCGGCCGACAGCGACCAGAGAATGATCGTAAAGGAACAGATGGTGACGATACTGCCGATCAGTTGCGTGAACAGCTCGTGCGTCCGCGTCAGAAAGATCAGCACGTCGCTGGCGATGCGCAGATGAATGTTATCGACGGTGCCGTCGGTGAGGCGAACGCGATAGTGCCGGCCGTCGGCCATCCACATCGCGACATAGCGGTCCGTGAACCAGCGCCGCCAGCGGATGATGAGGCGCTGCCCGAAGAAGTATTGCGACATGCCGGCGACCACGGCGCCAAGCGCGATGAAGCAGAAAACCAGCAGCTCGCCGGTCGCCGCATCCCAGTTGCGGCTTTCCAGTGCATTGAAGAAACGCTTGTTCCATTCGTTGACCGCGACGAGGATCGCAACAAGTCCCAGTTCCGCCGCGAGAATGCCTGCGAGCAGCAGCCGCGCGATCCAGCGGTCCTCTGAACGAAAATACGGCCAGGCCAACCGGGCGAATGTTCGCAGACCGCGAACGACGGCTCTCATTCAACGCCTTCCCCCTCGGGCATGGACGGCCGCGCCATCCGAAGGCTCGTCACCAAGCCGCCCTTACCCTCCGAGTTTATACGTTTCTTGACCCGAAATACCCGCTTGCGGCTGCCTCGGCCCGCCCAAGCTGTTCATTCGGAAAAAACATTCTCGAACAAGGCATTATGGAACCGCGCCGGAGGGGGTCAATCGAGCCGCCTGCGACCGAGCGCCGCGCACTTTAGTCGGAAGGCGCCTGCCGGGTGGGCGGCAAGTCGAGCCGACAGCCGGGCCGATCCGGGAGAAAGGTGAGAAAACTGGGACTATCCGCCACCCGCGAGACTTCACTTAGCTGGGACGTCCAATTCCGGGCATTCGGGGCTAAGCCAATGACATTTCAGGTTCGTATTTTTATGCTTTCCGCCATGCTGCTGACCTCCTGCGGCGGGCAGGTTGTGGAAACGAAACGAAGCGTCGACAGAACAGAACTCGCAGAACTCGACGGCGCGGTCGTTTCCTACTTTCTTCCACGTGGCGAATTCAACGTCAAAGCAGCCTATGACGCCAAGTCCGAAACGCTGAGCCTTACGCACGGCGGCATCGCAAGTATATTTCCGGATATCCGGCACCGTTACGATGCAGTCTATCGGCACATCGAAACGTCCAGCGACATGGTGACGATCGAACTCGAATCCAATGGATTGCTGAAACAGATTTCAACGACCGCGACAGATCAGAGCCGGGAGATCGTCAAGGCTGCTGTGGACGTCGTCAAGGAATTCAGCGGTCTGCAATCTGCGATCAACAGGAACAATCTGAAGACCATCGTTGAATTGCTTCCGGCCGAAACGCCGCCGCCGCCAAAGTCGAACGCATGCCCCGATATGTCCGCGACCGCGCGATACGACCTCACGTACCATGGTGGTGTACATCACCGGCCAGAGCCCCTGCCGACGGAGCGCAAAACCGAAGCCGGAGGCACTTGCACCCTGAGCTTGAGAATCCGTGCGCACCGGGCGCAACCGCTTCCGGTGGCCGCTTATGCGGCAGCCGCAGCGAGCGAGCCGGGGCCGGTCGTTGGCTGCCCCAAGTCAGCGGTGTGCTTTCGCACATCAACCGGCTATGAAGTAACAATCTACGCAATTCTGACGCGAGCGGATGGAAAGACTCTAAAGGGCGAAGATTCTGTAAGTCTCGTGGCGCCCGACGCAACGTCTGCCGGCGTGCTCTACTTCAATCGGCGCGCGTTTGTTTCCAACTCGACCACGGCTTCGTTTACCAATGGCATGCTGACAAAGATCACCGCAAACGATCCAAGCGCGATTGTCGGGGCGCTGCAACTGTCCACCGACGTTCTAAAATCGCTGACAGTCCTCGTTCGGCTATAGTCGCGGAACCCGAATCGGAGCGCGCAGCGCACCGGGGTTGTCGCCGCCGCATATTTCTTCTAGGGATTCCGTCGCCATAAACCGCGACGGAATTTTGATGAAGTCACGACTAACGATGTGTCTTGCTATTGCAGGTACGCTCATATTCGCTCCTGCAAGCGCCAAAACCGCCAAGCAAGCCCCAAAATCGCAAACTCCCGATTCTGACGCTCGCTCCAAACAGCCCGCCGCGGATGACACGGCACTCGACAATGCGAAGGACGCACCACCCGCACCGGTGCTGGCCTGCGGCGGATCGTTCGCCCGCGCAACGTCCCACGCCCGGCTCGCCGCTGAATTCGGCGAAAAAAATCTCGTGTTCAAGCAAGTCGAGGGAGCCGGCAAAGAGAAAGTCACGGTGCTGTTCGAAAATGAGCCGGTCAAGCAGGTGGTGATCCGCTGGCGCGACCCCGCAACCCGAAGCGGGATTTCATCGATTGCGGTGGGCGCGCCATCGATCTGGATCGGACCCGGAGGAATTCGGAACGGACTGCCGCTCAAGGACGTCGAAAAACTGAACGGCGGTACATTCAGTATCAACGGGTTCGAATCGAACGAAGGAGGATTTGCGTCAGGCTTCAAAGGTCAGCTCGCAACGCCCCCGGGGGGATGCTCATTATCCGTGCGGTTTGAGCCGGGCATCGCCAATCCTTTGCCGAAAAAATTCTCCGCCATCGTCGGCGACAGGAAAATTCCGTCGAGCGACCGGCTAATGCGCCGCGCGAAACCAATGGTGAGCGAATGGAGCATCAGTTATAATTGAGAGGAGCATTGAACGTTTTGGAAACGATTGATCGGCAGGACTGTGTTCCGCCCGCAAACGAAAGCCGATCGACGGCGAGCCTCAAAACCGATGAGACCGCATGACAGTTCAAGCCAACCGACAGCGCATCACCGACTTCTTCAAGGTCTTCTATGCGATGGACCTCGATGGGCTGATGGCATTCTATTCCGACGATATCGACTATGTGTCCTTTGTGCCTGTCGATATCATCCCGCATCTCGGACATCGGCGCGGCAAGGCGCAGCTTCGCGAGACCTTCAGGATCATTCACTCCCGTTATTCGCGCATGCGATACGAGGTGCAGGCCATGATCGCCGAGGAAGACCGCGTCGCGACCATCGTGCGCGTATTCTTCCAGAAAGCATTGCGCGACCGCATCGTGCAGATGGACATCGCGAACTTCTACACGCTTCGCGACGGGCTGATCATGCAGCAGCGGGAATTTCTCGATTCTTACGATCTGGTCCAGCAGGTTCTGGAGGTCGATATCGCGAGCCTGTTTCGTCCGCATCAGTAGCCGGGCAGCAAAATGTCGATGGACCAGCCTGCACGTGCTTGATCCCTGCGGTAACCGGTTCACTATGCGGCGACAGAAGTAGCCAGGGACAACCCCGAATCATGGCCATGACCGCGAACCGCAGATGCGTCGAGCAATTCCTCAGCGCATTCTATTCCGGCGACATCGAGGGCGCACTGGCCTGCTGCGAAGACGAGATTGATTTTCTCGCCTACGCCCCGATCGACATTCTTCCGCATCTGGGGCATCGCCGCGGCAAGGCATCAATCAGGGAAATGTGGGAGACGATTCACCGGCGCTACGCGCACATGCGCTACGATCTGCCGTTCATTGCCGAGGACGGCGACAACATCGCCGCGATGATCCGGGTCTATTTCCGCAAGAGCGACAGCGACCGCATCGTTCAGATCGATCTCGCCGATTTTTACCGGCTTCGGAATGGCCGCATCGCCCAGATCCGGCAGTTCATGGATTCGTTCGACGTAGCCCAGCAGGTGCTCGAGCGGGATATCGCCTCGATGCTACTGCAAAACCGAAGCAAATAGGGTTCCGGAGGCCAAATCCCGCAATCCGGTATTTGTGCGTTGCAAAAACAGCGGTTGTGGAACGCCGGCCTACACCTTATCTGCGGCTTAATTCGTAACATTCCGCTGCATTCCGGCACGGCGTCGTCTCGACGCCCTCTGGGCCGTTTTGCCGCCCGTAAAGCCACATTCAGGGTTTGAACCAGATGACAGAGCATAGCCTCTGGCGTTTTTCGCGCGCATTGCACCGCGCCATCAACGAACGCCAGTTCGACGAGTTGAAGGATCATATCGACGACAATATCGACTGGGCGATCTATGGCCCGATCGACATGTTTCCTTTTCTTGGCGCGCGCCGCGGCAAGGAAGCAGTACTGGAAGTTTGCCGTACCCTTTCGGACAACATCAAAATTCATCGCTCCGACCGGGAATCGATCATGCTAGGCGATGAAACCGCGTCGTCGCTGATCAAATACACACTGACCGGGCGCGACTCGAGCAAGCCGATCAGCGTGCGGTTCGCCCATTTCGCCCAGTTCAAGGACGGCCGGCTCGCCAGCCTGCGCGGACTGATCGATACCTTCGATCTGGTCGAGCAGGCGCTCGGGCGGCCGATCGAACTGCGCGGGATCGCCTGACCGAAATCCCGGTGCTCGCGTCGCGTCGCATGATGATAACGAAGGCATGCTGCTCATCGCGGCAGCATGTCATCGCGGCAGCATGCGTCCGAATGTTGTTCGCCAGAACTCGTCTATCGCTTGCGCCGCAATTGCACCATGAAGCCGCATAGACTCTGCAATGCCGGTCCCGTCAGGGTTTGTTAACCCCATCGCGCTTGGATCGGCGGAGTTGTTTCAAGCAGTGCGCGGCCGTCGTTGACGGTGAGAGCATGCAAGTTTTGGGCGGGGATCGTGCGCGCGCCAGCGACAGCAATTGCGGCTTTGACGGGTTTCGCAGCGCTCCTGCTGAGCGCGATTGCGATCGATTCGTCGTTCGCGCAGGAAGCCGAGCCAGCCCGAGACACTTTCGCGGCAGACGGTGAGCCCGACTGGAGCTTGCTCAATCTCGATGCCATGACGCTGCTGGAAAATCCAAGCACACGGATGCTGCGCGGGACGCAATCTCATCAGGATGGCAGCGAATCCTCGTGGTCGCGGAAGGACAATCCAAACGGCTCCTCGGCCGTCACGGTCAAAAAATCAGTATCGCCATTCTGGGACGCCAGGGTCGGCGCCGATCTGTCGGTCGCGCAGGACAATCAGACTGCGTTTACACGGACACGGCCGGAAACATTTCAGCCGTGGGACAAGACCGAACGATCGACAGGCAATGCCTGGGCAACAATCACCGCGCCCGGCGTCGGCGCGCTGTGGGACAAGACCGCGATCGAAGCCCGGATCGATCCATTCGACGATCGCAGCAAGGTCGGTACGTCGGTCAGCAAATCGCTGCCGATCGACAACGATCGATACTCAGTGACGCTCCAGAACGGTATCAACCTGCATCAGCACGGCGTCATTCCCGGTATTGCGGTCTTCGGACATTCGGCAAGGACGGTCGAAGTCGATCGTTCGGCGAAATTCAGCATCAACGAGACCGGCACCAGTTTCCTGGCCGGACAAACGCTGTCCACGACGGACGATCGCTGGCTTCGAAAATTCGGCGCCGAGCAGAAATTGTTCGGCGGAATCAACGTCACGGGTTCGGTGAGCCAGATGCCGGACGGCGTCTTGAACAAGAGCATCGGCGCGGGCTTCAAGCGCTCCTGGTGAACGCCGCCGGTCGCTACAATTCGATGTACATTTTCTGAATGACCGCGCATCGCCGCCAATCGGCCCAGATGTGGTCAAATTCCGCTGTCCTCATGCTTGCGTCACGTCGTCGTGCGGGGGACATCCGCAATCACGGGCAGATACTTGGACGCAGGCTTGGACAGAGACTTGCTGCGACCACCAGCGGGTCTTGGCAATGCTCTCGCCACCAAACAGGGGAAGCACATGAACTCGATCGTCTCGGGGAAAATCGAAGCTGTTGAAGAAGACACCAATCTCGCCGCCGTCTCGGAAGTCGAAGCCGGCATCCGCGACTTCGTTCGCAATGATATCGCCTATCTGCGCCGCCCGACGCCGGGCCTGATCCCGTCGGATCAGCCGTCGGACCCCGGTGCGGATGCCACCGTCAGCAACGTCAATTCGCTGATCCAGCGTGTTGCAGGAGCCTCATTGACCGAAATCGAAAAGCTGATCGCCGAACTGGAAAACCTTCGCGAACTTCTCCACAACGAAGGCCAGCGCGTGCAGCGGGAAATCTCCGGCTACGCTCATCTCAGCCAGGCCGCAATGAAATCGACCCGCATGATCGCGGACAACGTTTCACAGTGGAAGCGCACGGCCGAAACGATGCGCGACTCCTGAACGAGTCACTCTTAAACTCGTGACCCAAACCGCCGCACCGGACAGGCGCGGCGGTCTTGCTTTGCGTTCGCCTCTGGAACGCTTCCAGTCTTGCCGCCCTCCATGATTGAACCCAATCCCTAGCGCCGCGACCAATCGCGGATGCCATCGCTGGGGATGGCAGCCTTGAGCGTCGAACCGGGTGAAACCGGATCGCATCGAGGCGAGTACATGGGCAGCGTGACCAAGGTCGGTCGCGTTCGGTGGAGGCAGATGTCAAAAATCGTAAAGCCGGATCATGGCGACCGGATCGAAGTCCCGTCGGCGCGTCACAACATGGTCAGCATCATAGTGCGCTTTGTCGTCATTCTTGCGGTGATTGTCGTCATCCTGGCGCTGATCTGGAATCGCTGATTCCGAACCTCGATCCCGCCGATCCACACCTCACAAACCAAAATCGCGGAGCCGGTCGGGGGCGTCCGCGACAAAAACATGATGAAAGCGTTTTGGCTTGTGATCGCGCCGCGATCTCAGCGCGAACTGGCGTAGGCGTTTGGCGATTGATCGAGGATGAATTGCCCGTCCGCATGACCCTTCACGACCAGCGCGCTGGTCATCACGACCGCGATCGTCACCGACGCAAAGATAAAGCCTACGAATTTCAGCCCGATACGATCAGCCATGATTCCACCCGTTATCCTGCCCGTTTGTCGATGCAGGATGTCCTGTGGTTCAAACGCACGAATGGAAATTCGGTTCCACCGTCTCAGGCTGACGTCTCGCGGCGCGGGGCGAAGGCGGTCGCCAGAAACGAATAGACCAGTTCGCCGCGCTGGTTCGTGCCGGTGTTGAGTACCTGCACGATCCCCCATTGCGGACGCGACGCCGAGGTTCGCAGCGCCTTGACTTCCGAGGCGAAACTGATGGTGTCGCCAACCATTACCGGCTTCAGCCACTTCAATTCCTTGAAGCCCGGCGACGGACCCCAGACCGGGACTTTCTCGCCGCGCGACGACATCTCATGAGCCGTGCGCTGGCCGTCGGCCACCATCAGCTTCATGCAGATCGACCCCACATGCCAGCCGGACGCACACAGCCCGCCGAACAGCGAATTGCGGCCGCCTTCCTCACTCAGATGAAACGGCTGCGGATCGAACTGCTTCGCGAACTGGATGATATCGTCGGCGAGGAACGTGTAGGAGCCGACCGAGCGCTTCGCGCCGATCTTCATATCCTCGAAATAGCTCCTGCTCATGATCGGCTCTTTGGTGACCGGCTCGCTCATGACACAAACGCCTTCCGACGGATCATCATTGGCGTCTGCGCGAACAGCAGCGGCTCACCTTTCGCATTCCTGATGGTGTAGTCCATCACGACGATTCCCATGTCTGGACGGCTGCTGGAGGGGCGCGTTTCGGCGATCGACACATCCAGCGTGAGATCGTCGCCCGGACGCAACGGCGCGACCCATCGCACTTCATTGACGCCCGGCGCGCCAAGCGATGCGGTCTTGAACACGAAGCCATCGTACAGCATCCGCATCATCAGCGAACAGAGATGCCAGCCCGAACCGGAAAGGCCGTTGAGCATCGATTTGCTCGCGGCCTCGTCGTCGAGATGCATCGGCTGCGGATCGTAGACCTTGGCAAACGCGATGATTTCGTCGCGGCTGACGTGGCGCGGGCCGAAGGTGCCGAAATGGCCTGGGGAAAAATCTTCAAATGTCAGGAGCATGAGGACGGTCGCCGGGAAGGAGCCTGATTGTGGCCGCACTTGCAGGCGATCTCAAGCATCGCGTTTTGCCGGCACGGCCCGCAACTTGCGCGGGGTGGAATGGCACGTTACTGCCTGATGGAATTTCGTCTGGCAATATGGGAGCGACCGATGTTGGAATTTCGCGATCTGTTCCAGTGGGACCGCTTCATCACGCCGACAGTGATCAAGACCTTTTACTGGCTGGTGATCGTTCTGAGCGTCCTGTTTGGCCTGTCGGGCATATTCTCCGGCCTCGCATTGATGGCGATCAGTCCGTTCACCGGCTTCCTCACGATCATCTCGAGCCTCGCGGGCGTCGTGGTCGGCATCATTTTTTCGCGCATCGCTGCCGAATTCGTTCTGATCGTGTTCCGCATCAACGAGCACCTCGGCGCGATCCGCGAACAGGGTCAGCCGCGGTAGCATTCACTCATCGTGCCCGGGCGAGACCCGGGCATCCTTCTGGCAATTCTTGAGATGATTGCGGGATCAAGTCCGGCAACGACGAGGCATCATGTGTTGAACCGGAAGTGCATGACGTCGCCGTCAGCAACGATGTATTCCTTGCCTTCAAGCCGCAGCTTGCCCGCATCGCGCGCGCCGGCTTCGCCGTTCAGCGCAACGTAGTCCGGGTACGCGATCGTCTCGGCGCGGATAAAGCCCTTCTCGAAATCGGTATGAATCACGCCTGCCGCCGCGGGCGCCTTGGTGCCCCTGGTGATGGTCCAGGCGCGGGCTTCCTTCGGGCCGACCGTGAAGTACGTAATGAGATGCAGCAGGTCGTAGCCGGCGCGGATCAGCCGGTCGAGCCCGGCTTCCTCGAGGCCCAGCGTTTCGAGAAAGTCGGCGCGTTCCTCGCGCGACAGCGTTGCGATTTCCGATTCGATCTTGGCCGAAATGGCGACAGCGCCTGCGCCCTCTTTCGCCGCGTGCTCGGCGACCTGCTTCGAGAACGCATTGCCGGTCGCCGCCGAACTTTCTTCCACGTTGCAAACATAAAGCACCGGCTTCGAAGTCAGCAGGCCGAGCATCCGGAACGTCCGCTCTTCCTCGGGTTTGCGTTCGAGAAACCGCGCCGGTTTGCCGTCGCGCAACAGTTTCAGCGACCGCTCGACCAGTTCCAGTTGCTCCTTGGCTTCCTTGTCGTTGCCTTTGGCTTTCTTGGCCAGGTTATCGACGCGCTTCTCCAGGCTGTCGAGATCGGCCAGCATCAGCTCAGTCTCGATGGTTTCGATATCGGCCAGCGGCGCGATCTTGCCCTCGACATGGGTAATGTCGGAATCCTCAAAGCAACGCACGACGTGCGCCACCGCGTCGACTTCGCGAATGGTGGCGAGGAACTGGTTGCCGAGACCCTCGCCCTTCGATGCGCCTTTCACGAGCCCCGCGATATCGACGAACGTCAGCCGCGTCGGAATGATCTGCTGTGACTTGGCGATTGCCGAGAGCGAATCCAGCCGCGGATCCGGCACCGCGACCTCCCCGACATTCGGCTCGATGGTGCAGAACGGATAATTCGCTGCCTGCGCCGCCGCGGTCTCCGTCAACGCGTTGAACAGCGTCGATTTACCGACGTTCGGCAGACCGACAATTCCGCATTTGAATCCCATTGCGTCTTACATCCTCTCAGGCGTCATGCCCTGGCTTGACCCGGGCATCCATCGTTCTTGAAAGATGGATCGCTGGATCAAGTCCGGTGATGACGAAATGCTATTCCGTGCCGTCTTCGTCCTTGCCGATGCCCTTCGCCTGCAAGGCCAGATGCACCTTGTTCTGGAAACTCGAATCGCGCCCATCCACCAGCAACGCCGCGTTATCAGCAATTGCATCCAGCATGGTCTCAACCCACACCTGCTCGCTCCTGGCGAAATCGTTCAGCACATGAGCGTGAACCAGTTCCTTGATGCCGGGATGACCGACCCCGATCCGCACCCGGCGATAGTCGTTGCCGATATGCGCCGAGATCGAACGAAGTCCATTGTGGCCGGCAATTCCACCGCCGACCTTGACGCGCAGTTTGGCGGCGGGAAGCTCGATCTCGTCGTGAAGCACAATAATGGAGTCCACGCCGATCTTGAAGAAATTCGCCGCCTCGGACACCGCGCGGCCCGACTCGTTCATGTAGGTCGCGGGCTTCAGCAGGATGATGCGCTCGCTCTCAAGCGTGCCTTCCGAGGTCTCGCCCTGAAAGCGGCGGCGCCACGGTGCGAAACCGTGACGCCGCGCAATCGCTTCGACAGCGTGAAAGCCGATGTTGTGGCGGTTGCGCTCGTACTTCGTGCCGGGATTTCCCAAGCCGACGAACAAGCGCATGCTTTACTTCTTCTTGTCGCCGCCGGCCGGAGCCTTGGCGGCGGCAGCGCCAGCCGCAGGAGCCGCAGCCGCACCAGCCGCGGGAGCAGCACCGGCCGCGGGAGCAGCAGCACCGGCTGCAGGGGCAGCAGCACCGGCTGCCGCAGCAGCAGCGGCTGCCTTCTGTTCTTCAGCGAAGCCCGACGGCGGCACGATGGTGACCAGCGTGACGTCCTCGCGCGCCAGCGATTTGACGTTGCCAGGCAGCGTCACATCCGACAGATGCAGCGAGTGGTTGATTTCGAGCTTGCCGACATCGGCCTCGATGAACTGCGGGATGTTATCGACCGAGCATTCCAGATCGATGGTGTGGGTGACGATGTTCACCGTCCCACCGCGCTTCACGCCAGGCGAGGTTTCGCCGTTGATGACGTGCAGCGGAACGCTGACGCGAATGGTCGCGCCTTCGCCGAGGCGCATGAAGTCCACATGCACCGGAAAATCGCGCACCGGATCGAGGTGGAAGTCGCGCGGAATCACGCGGTGCTTCTTGCCCTCGAGATCGATGTCGTAAATCGTGGTGAGAAATCGGCCGGCGAAAATGCGCAGCCGCAGCTCCTTGTCGTCGACCGAGATGGTCACGGGGGGCTGGTTGTCACCATAGATCACAGCCGGAACACGGCCTGCGCGACGTTCTGCCCGAGCGGCCCCCTTGCCGGCCTTCGGACGAGCGGTCGCCTTCAATTCCTTGACGGTCGCCATTGGTTAAGTCCTTGTTTTTTAAAAGCTAAAGGCCGCAGTGCGGCCCTTTCCATGGTTCGCGACAAGCCTCCAGGGGTGCGGGGGCCGCGAACGTGGCGGCTTATTAGACGCAAAGGTCCGGAAAGACAAGGAAAGGCTGACTGCTAAACGCTTCACCTCTCCCCGCCTGCGGGGAGAGGTCGGCGAGCAAAGCGAGCCGGGTGAGGGGCAAATGTGATCGCTCGTTGTCTGCCCCTCACCCTAACCCTCCCCCCGTAAGAACGGGGAGAGGGAGGTCATCAATACCTCGGCGCGACCACCGTCTGGCCGTCCATAAGCTGCTCGATCGACACCTCGACGCCATAGACCGAGCGCATCAGGTCCGGCGTCAGCACGGTCTTGGGCGCACCTTCGCCGACGATCACGCCATCCTTCATCACCGCCACCCGATCGGCCACGGCGAATGCATGGTCGGGGTCGTGGGTGGAGAGCACGATGCCGGCGCCGCGCCGGGCGAGACGGCGAATCTCGGTCAGCACCATCACCTGATTGCCAAAGTCGAGACTCGCGGTCGGCTCATCCATCACGATCAACGGCGCACCTTGCGCGATTGCGCGCGCGACCACCACGAGCTGGCGCTGTCCGCCGGACAATCGCGTCACATCGCGCAAAGCGAGATCGGCAATGCCAAGTTCACCGAGCGCGTCGGACGCGATCCGCCGGTCGTCGCGCGTCGGCCCGGCAAACACGCCGCGATGGGCGATGCGCCCCATTAAGACGATATCCAACGCCGTATAGGGAAAAACCGCGCCCTGCGCCTGCGGAACATAAGCGATGCGGCGCGCGATCTCGCCGCGCGGCAAGCCATCGAGCGCGTCGCCGCCGAGCAGCACGCGGCCACCTTGCGGCGGCAACAGCCCGAGCATGGTGCGGAACAGCGTGGTCTTGCCGCAACCGTTTGGCCCGAGCAGGCACAGCACTTCACCCGGACCGATCGCGAGTTTGGCGTTGCGGCCAACCGCGCGCTCCGGATAGCCGAAGGCCAGATCAATGGCTTCAATCTGCATCACGACCATCCATGACGGCCTCGCCACAACAGCCACAGAAAGAACGGCGCGCCGACGACGGCAGTGAGGATGCCGAGCGGCACTTCGATGCGGCCGATGCTGCGCGCCAGCGTATCGACCAGAACCAGATAGCTTGCGCCGAGCAGCATCGCCGCCGGCAGCAGCCGCGAGAAATTGGGCCCGATCAGCATGCGGGCGATGTGCGGGATCACGAGCCCGACCCAGCCAATCACGCCAGCGATCGCGACCACGCTCGCCGTCATCAGCGTGGCGGCCGCGATCACGATGAAGCGCAGCCGCCCGGCATCGAGGCCAAGCGTCTTTGCTTCATCGTCGCCGAGCGACAGCACGTTGATGCGCCATCGCAGCAGCACCAGCGGCACGAGGCCGATCAGAACCACCGGGACGACGGTCGCGATATCGTTGCCGCGAATGCTGGCGAGACTGCCGAGCAGCCAGAACGTGATCGCGGGCAACTGGTCGTAGGGATCGGCGAGAATTTTTAGCAGCGAGATCGCGGCGCCCGCCAGCGCGCCGACCACCACGCCGCCGAGCACCAGCACCAGCGTCGGATCGCGTCCTCGCACCGTCACCGCGACAACGTAAACCAGTCCCACCGTCGCCAGACCGACCGCGAATGCGAGAAGCTGAATCGCCACCAGCGGCAACGAAAAAAAGATGCCAATCACCGCGCCAAGCCCGGCACCCGCGGATACGCCAAGCACATCGGGCGACACCAGCGGATTGCGAAACAACCCCTGATACACCACGCCCGCGGCCGCCAGCGTCGCGCCGACCGCAAGACCCGCGACAACGCGCGGCCCGCGAATGTTGAGCAGCACCCGCTCCTCAAACGACTCCGGCTTGAGCCCGACCCACCACCGCGCGATGGTGCGGCCCATGCCTTCCAGCGTCAGCGGATAGGCGCCGGTCTTCACCGCGATCAGGGCAGCGGCGACCGTCAGCAGCGCCAGCGCGAGGATCAGCCAGCGGCTGCGGTCGTCATTCATTTTCGCGCAGGCGGTGGTGGCGGAGGCTTGCCGTCTGCCCACGCAGTCAGTGGAACGAATTTGACATTCGCTTCCAGTTCGCAGCGGCTTTTCATGGCGAATGTCAAATTCAAAGCTCCACTGAAACCATATTTGCTCGAGGGCCTTTGATTCCAACATTCGCCAACAAATGCGCTGCACGGGAATGCGAATGCTAGAATCGGCCCACGAGCGTTTGCAGATCGGCGTCGGAAACATCGACATGATAGAACAGCTTGTAGAATGCGCGCGTATCGTTGCGAATGTCGAACGCGAAACGCTCGCCATGAAAGGCGTTCGCCAGCCAAGGCAAGCCGATCAGCCGGTTGACCGACGGGGGCCCGTCGATCCAGCCGAACGGCGCGGTCGGCGCAAGATATACACGTCCATCTCGGACCGCCTTGATGTCTTTCCAGAGCGAGTCGTCGCCTTTCTGGAGCTTGGCGTGAAAATTGCGATCCCAGGTGACGATGATTTCCGGATTCCACAGCAACAGCTGCTCGGGCGAGACATTGACGATGCCGCGCCGCGCATCGCCGGACTCCGCGACGTTACGGCCACCGGCCCGCTCGATGATCTCGGTATTGATCGAGCCCTTCAATCCGGTTTCGAGACCCTCAGAGCCGCGCGCAAGATAAACCCGCGGGCGTTGTTCGGTGGGGATCGACGCCAGGGTGCTCTCGAGCCGCGCAAAAAGATTCTCGGCGTGACGCGCCAGCGCTTCGCCGCGGTCGGGAACGCCCAGCACGTCACCGAGCAAGTGAAACGCCGTAACGGTCGCATCGAAACGGCCGTCGATCAGCACATACGGAACGCCGGTGCGCTCCTGCACCGAATTGGCCAGCGAAACGAACGTGTCGCGCACCGATCCGAAATCGAGCACCAGATCGGGTTTGGCCTGCAGCACGACCTCGACATTCGCGGTGTCGCCGCGCCCGGTGAGTTGTCCCAGCGCGGGCAGATCGCGCTGCGCCGGCGCAATGTAAGGTCGTTCCTCGCCGCGCGGCGCGCGAATCCATCCGACCATGGCGTCCGGCTTCACGACATAGAGCGCAGCGGACGCAGGCGAGCCAGCCGCGAACACGCGGCCGATGCGGTCCGGCAGCGTCACGGTGCGTTTGGCGGAGTCGGTGATCGTCCGCGACGCCCGGCTATGCCGCGGCCACATCGCAGCGCCCGCCGCCGAGAGCATGAACGCGCGGCGGTTCAACGCCATTACAGCGGCTCCTGCGCACTGTCTTTCGCCGGCGCCAGCGGGCTGTAGTCGCAGCGATAAGGTTTCAGATCGAGCAGCGGTGTGCCATCGACACAATCGAGGCCGCGCACCAGGATCGCATCGTCCTCCACCCCGACGAGATCGCACAGCGAGGTCGCAATCGGATTCGGCCGCACCGGCGAGCGCAGCGAGAACGTGCCTGTGGTTTCGCCATTCGACTTCGGGCTTTGCAGAATGATGTCGCGCCGCGCCAGATGCAGCCAGTAGATCACCTCGACTCGCTCATACTGTCCGAGGCCTTTGAGGCCAGCACGCCACGGCGTATCGACCTCGATACGGCAGACCGGACCGTTGGCGCGGCCCTGACGCGGACATTCGGCGCGAGTCGGATAGGGCGTGCGAATGCGGCCGATGAACACCAGCGCCGCGTCGGCGCGATCGGGCAACGGCGCCTCGACTTCGCCGGGCCGCGTCGCGTCCTTGGCGGGTGTGCTGGCGCTCAATCGATCCCCACCATCGCATCGCTGGCCTTGATGATCGCGAATGCCGTCTTGCCGGCCGCGAGGCGGGCCATTTCCTCGACTGACGTTTTCGTGATGGCTGAGGTGACAACGCTGCCGCCGATATCGATCTTCACATGGCTTGTTGTGGCGCTGCGATCGATGGCCACGATCTTGCCCTTGATCTGATTGCACGCGCCGATTTTCATGCCGATTCTCTCGTGAGTTTGCATCGGTAGTATGGCCCGCCGCGACAGCAATTTCCAGATCATGCGGCCAATTGGCGAAAGACAGATTGCATCCGGCTGCCTATAGTCCGCCCCAGTTTGGAACTGGCAGATATTCATGACATTGATCCGCACCATTATTCCCGTTGTTCTTGCTTGCCTGGCCGCGGTCATGCCCGCACGCGCGCAGCAGCCCATCGAAATCTTCGACGCTCATCTGCACTACAACTGGGAGCCGACGCCATACTATTCGGTCGAAGAGGTGCTGGCGCTCTTCAGGAAGCACAACATCACCGGCATCCTTTCGACCAGCCGGCCGAACGACGGCACCCACGCGCTGGTGGCCGCGAAAGCGCCGGGGCTCTGGGTGGTGCCGTTCATCCGGCCGTATCGCGTGCGGCCGGACGTCCAGACCTGGTTCAAGGATCCGACGATTTTCGACCTGGTGCAGGACGAGTTCAAACGCGGTTACTACAGGGGCGTCGGCGAATTTCACATTTTCGGCAAAGCCGCCGAGAGCGAGTGGGTCAAGAAGGCGGTGAACTTTGCCGTCGCCAACGACCTGTATCTGCACGCACACGCCGACGACGAAGCCATCGAGATTCTGTTTGCGCACAATCCGAAGGCGAAGATCGTGTGGGCGCATACCGGCTTCGGCCTTGCGCCTGCCCGAGTCGCGGCGCTGCTGACGAAGTATCCGAAACTATCGGGCGAACTGTCCTACCGCAGCGGCATCACCGAAGGCGGCGGCAAGCTGTCGGTGGAATGGCGCGAAATGTTCACGCGGTTTCCGGATCGCTTTGTGCTCGGCTCCGATACCTGGATCAACGAGCGATGGGCCAGTTACGGCACCATCATGGCCGATTATCGCGCGTGGCTGTCGCAACTGCCGCCGGAGATCGCGAAAAAGATCGCGCATGGCAACGCCCGGATGCTGTTCGCCGACAAGCCGTAGCGCTAACCCGAACCCAGTTTCGCTTCGAGCGCGGCGATCCGCGCCTTGAGCGCCTCGTTCTCCTCGCGGGCGAGCCGCGCCATATCCTTGACCGCCTCGAATTCCTCGCGCTTGACCACATCGAGGTCGCGCAGGATTTTCTCGGCCTGATTGCGCATGACGGTATCGACTTCCCGCTTGACGCCCTGCGCGGCGCCGGCGGCGTCGTTCATCAGGCGGCCGATCTCGTCGAAAAACCGTTTGCTGGTCTGGGTCATCTCATCTCTCCGCTACGGCCGTCGTGCCGTCCAGTCATGTCAGGTCCATGACAATGGCGATCCGTCCGGCGATGTTCAAGACCGCCGGGCGGGCCACGGCGCTCGCCTTGTCATACCGCGGTTTCCTTGCAATCGTATCGCCCCGGCACAAACGACGATAAGAGACCGATGATCGACCAGCAGATCGAAATTCCCGCCAAGGACGGCAGCGTCACCACCTTCATCAGCCATCCGGAGAGGGACGGTCCGCACCCGGTTATCCTGTTCTACATGGATGCGCCTGGCATCCGCGAGGAACTGCGTGACATGGCGCGCCGGCTGGCGACATCGGGATATTACGTGATGTTGCCGAATCTGTATTACCGCGCCGGCGTCATGGAGCTGGGCCCGATCCCGCCCGATCCGGATTCGCCGGAGCGCAAGCGGATGTTCGAGCTGATGCATGGCATCAACATCGCGATGGTGATGGAAGACACCCGGGCATTTCTCGCCTTCGCCGACAAGCAATCCGCCGCGCAGAGCAACATCGTCGGTGCGGTCGGCTACTGCATGAGCGGACGTTACGCCGCGAACGCGGCGACGCATTTTCCCGATCGCGTCAAGGCGGCCGCGTCGATCTACGGCACGCATCTGGTGACCGACCAGCCCGACAGCCCGCATCTCGCGGGCTCCAGGACCAAGGCGGAATTGTACTTTGCCTGCGCCGAGACCGACATTTACGCGCCGCAGGAGACTATCGACAAACTGCGGCAGAGCATGAGCGGCAACACGCTTGCTGAAGTCGAGGTCTATCCCGGCACCCATCACGGCTTCGCCTTTCCGAAACGCCCGGTCTATCACCGCGACGCGGCCGAACGGCACTGGGAGCGGCTGCTGGCGCTGTATCGGCGGCGATTGCGGTAATGCCCACATTCGCCATTGCCTTTCCGGTGTTCGATCCGATCGCGATTTCGCTCGGGCCGTTTGCGATCCGCTGGTACGCACTCGCCTATATCGGCGGCATCGTGCTCGGCTGGATCTATTCGCGCTGGATCATCAAGCAAGAAAGACTCTGGGGCGGTCCCTCGCCCGTGTCGCTGCCGCAGATGGACGACTTCATTCTTTGGGTGACGATCGGCATCATCGTCGGCGGCCGCGCCGGCTATGTGCTGTTCTACAATCCGGAATTCTTCTTCTCGAACCCGGCCACCATCTTCGAGGTGTGGAAGGGCGGCATGTCGTTCCACGGCGGCTTCCTCGGCTGCGTCATCGCGGTGCTTGCGTTCGGCTGGAAGCGCAACGTGCCGGTGCTCTCGCTCGGCGACATCACCTGCGCGGTCGGACCGATCGGGCTGCTGCTCGGACGGCTCGCCAATTTCGTCAACAGCGAGCTGTGGGGCCGCGTCGCCGCTCCGAGCCTGCCATGGAGCGTCGTGTTTCCGACCGGGGGACCGCTGCCACGCCATCCGAGCCAGCTGTACGAGGGCGCGCTCGAAGGCGTGGTGCTGTTTGTGGTGCTCGCGCTTGCAATCCGAGGCGGCGCGCTGAAGCGGCCTGGAATGATCCTTGGCCTGTTCGCGATCGGCTATGCACTCGCGCGAATCACAGCCGAGTTTTTCCGCGAGCCTGACCCCCAGCTTGGTTTCCTGTGGGGCGGGCTGACCATGGGAATGCTACTTTCTCTGCCGATGATTCTTGCCGGGATCGGATTTATAGTGATCGCCATGCGGCAGAAGCCTCTGCCGAAGGGCGTAACTTGAACCGTCACATAGCCTGAACAGTGATCGATACCTCGCCGCTCGAAACCGAAGTGAAGAAGCTGATCCAGAAAACCGGCCCGATGCCGGTCTGGCGCTACATGGACCTGTGCCTCTCGCATCCGAAGTACGGCTACTACGTGTCGCGCGATCCGCTCGGCCGCGAGGGCGATTTCATCACCTCGCCCGAGGTCAGCCAGATGTTTGGCGAACTGATCGGGCTGTGGGCGGCCGCGGCGTGGAATGCGATGGGCACGCCGATGCAGGTCAACCTGATCGAACTCGGCCCCGGCAACGGCACCATGATGTCGGACGCGCTGCGCGCCATTCGCGTGCTGCCGCCATTCTATCAGGCTGCCGACGTTCACCTCGTCGAGATCAATCCGGTGCTGCGCGAGAAGCAACTGAAGACGCTCACCAGCAAGAAGGCCGTGACCTGGCACAATAGCCTCGACGACGTGCCCCAGGGTCCGGCGATCATTCTCGCCAACGAGTTCTTCGACGTATTGCCGATCCACCAGATGGTGAAGAAGGCCACCGGCTGGCACGAGCGCACCGTTGAACTCGATGGGACGGGCAAGCTCGTCTATGGCATGACAGCCGATCCGACGCCGCAGTTCGATGTCCTGCTGCCGCCGCTGGTGCGCGCTGCGCCTGAGGGCGCGGTGTTCGAGTGGCGGCCCGACACCGAGATGATGAAGATGGCGCGGCGCATCCGCAGCGACGGCGGCGTTGCACTCATCATCGACTACGGCCACATGCGCAGCGACGCCGGCGACACGTTCCAGGCCATTGCGCGCCATAGCTTCACCGATCCCCTGAAAAGCCCCGGCGCCGCCGATGTCACCGCGCATGTCGATTTTCAGGCGCTGGCCCGCGCCGCTGAAGACATGGGCGTGCGCATCCATGGTCCGATTGAACAGGGCGAATTTCTCAAGCGGCTCGGTATCGAAACCCGCGCGGTCTCGCTGATGGGAAAATCGGCGCCGGCCGTGTCCGCGACCGTCGCCAGTGCGCTGAAGCGGCTCACCGAAGGCGGTCGCGGCGGGATGGGTTCGCTGTTCAAGGTGATGGCGATCTCGGACCGGTCGATCCCGACGCTGGCCGGCATCACCGACACTCCCGAAGCGCCACCAGCAACTTCGCGGACCGAAAAGCCGGAGCAGCAACAGCAGGCCGCGTCCGATGACGTTTGAGTCCTCCCTGCTCGCAGCCGCGCCCGGTATTCGCCATGCTTTCTTCACCCGCGAAGGCGGCGTGTCGAACGGCATCTATGCGAGTCTCAACGGCGGACTGGGGTCGGACGACGATCCCGCCCATGTCGCCGAGAACCGAAAGCGCATGGCGGACGCCGTGGGCGTCGCTCCGTCGCACTTTCTCACGCTGTTTCAGATTCATTCGCCGGACGTCGTCGTCGCGACAGAGCCCTGGAATGCAGCGGAACGGCCTCGCGCCGACGCCATCGTGACAAAAGTGCCGGGACTGGCGCTCGGCGCAAGCGCCGCAGACTGCGGTCCGATCCTGTTCGCAGAAGCTTCCGCGCGCGTGATCGGCTCGGCGCATGCGGGCTGGAAAGGCGCGCTGACGGGCGTGCTGGAATCCACGATCGCGGCGATGGAAAAACTCGGCGCCGAACGCGGCCGGATCACCGCCGCTATCGGACCGCTGATCCGCCAGCAGAGTTACGAAGTCGGGGCTGAGTTCGTCGATCGTTTCAACGCAGCCGACACCAGCAACGCGCGCTTCTTCGTGCCGTCGAAGCGGGAGGGGCACGCGATGTTCGATCTTGCGGGTTTCATTCGCGCGCGGCTCGAGACCGCCGGCATCCTGATGATCGACGATGTCGGCGTCGATACTTACAGCGACGAACGCTTTTTCAGCTATCGCCGCACCACGCATCGCAAGGAACCGGATTACGGCCGCCATGTGCATGCGATTGTGCTGGAAGACTGACTAAATTTGCACGCGACCATTCAGCAACTGGAAGCGATGCCCGCAGCCTGTGTCCCGGCTGCCCTAGACGTTAACACAAATTAACGATAACGCTGCGCCACGGAACCGGCGGCACCAATGGCCCCGGTGAAAGCGGACCGTCGGGACACGACCGCATGCGTAAAATCCCTCGTCCGCTCGAGACTGCGACCCGTCACGTGATGCCGGGCTGCATCCTGCTCGCACTGGCCATGACGCTCTGCGGATGCGCATCGAGCAGCAATCAGCCGTCGCTGGCATTCGCCTCGACTGGAAGCGGCTCGACCATTGCATTCGAATCCGTCGACGGGCCGCCGCCTCAGGTGTTCGAACGGCTGGTGCGGGTCATCGACACCGAATCGCAGGGCCGCAGCCTTGCAGTGGTTTCCCGCGAAGCCCCCGCCGCCTACCGGATTCGCACCTACCTGTCGGCGCAAGTCCGGCGCGGCAAGACCGTGATCGCCTGGGTCTGGGACGTCTACGATCGCAATCAGGAACGCACGGTGCGGCTCTCCGGAGAGGAAATGGCGGGCAAGGCCGGCCGCGATGCGTGGGCGGCTGCGGACGACGCCCTGCTGCGCCGGATCGCCCAATCCGGCCTGAACGGCCTTTCCGGCGCACTCAACGGCACATCGCCGGCGCCTCCATCCGCTCCGGAGCCACGGGGTCCCACGGTGGCAGCCGCCGGGAGCGAGACTGCCCTCGGATTCGCGGCCAATTAGGCTGTCCGAAGGCGCAAATTGCGCAGGAAAACAGGTCACTTCGTATTGCCAGCCGCGCCGCCTCCTTGATATCACCTCGCTCGCGCGGGAAGCCGTGCTTGAGTCCATATCGTGGATGGCTGATGTGTTGAAAAGCGTTCCCGCAGAAGCACGTGGAGAGACGCGGATGGCGGCGAAAAACGGGTCGATCAAACTCGTTTCCGGCAACTCCAATCCTGCCCTCGCCGAAGCCATCGCTGCCACGCTTGAGATACCGCTCACAAAGGCCGTCGTCCGCCGCTTTGCCGACATGGAAATCTTCGTCGAGATTCAGGAAAACGTCCGCGGCTCGGATGTGTTCGTGGTCCAGTCGACGTCGTATCCGGCCAACGACCACCTGATGGAATTGCTGATCATCATCGATGCGCTGCGTCGCTCCTCCGCGCGCCGCATCACCGCGGTGATCCCCTATTTCGGCTATGCCAGGCAGGATCGCAGGGTCGGATCGCGCTCGCCGATATCGGCCAAGCTGGTTGCCAACCTGATCACCCACGCCGGCGCCGACCGGGTGCTGACGCTCGACCTGCATGCCGGCCAGATCCAGGGGTTCTTCGATATTCCGACCGATAACCTCTACGCCTCGCCGGTCATGGTGCGCGACATCCGGGAGAATTTTGACCTTGCCAACATCATGGTGGTGTCGCCCGACGTCGGCGGCGTGGTGCGCGCGCGTGGCCTCGCCAAGCGCATCAACGCGCCGCTTGCCATCATCGACAAGCGCCGCGAGCGTGCCGGCGAATCCGAGGTCATGAACGTGATCGGCGAAGTCGCCGGCTACACCTGCATTCTGGTCGATGACATCGTCGATTCCGGCGGCACGCTGGTGAATGCCGCCGATGCGCTGCTCGCCAACGGCGCCAAGGATGTCTACGCCTATATCAGCCATGGCGTGTTGTCCGGAGGCGCCACCGCGCGCATCACGGCCTCGAAACTGAAGGAGCTGGTCATCACCGATTCGATCCAGCCGACCGAGGCCGTGCGCATCGCCCACAACATTCGCGCGCTCTCGATCGCCTCCCTGATGGGCGAAGCGATCGGACGTACCGCCGCCGAAGAGTCGGTGTCGAGCCTGTTCGACTGACTCTCAAGACCCTCAGAATTGCGCGGCGGCGCTGCGAGGCGACAATCGAATGGCGGAAGCTGGGTTCGGCGGCAGTCCGCATTGCCGCAATCCGATTCCGGTTTGTTCTCGCCAGTCACAATTCCGGCAGCCGCATTCTTTCCACCAGTTGTTGATGAGTTGGGGAATTCCACAGGTTTGCCTGTGGACGGATTCGGCGGCCGGTTGCGCGGATTCCGCAAATCACCGATCAATCCTTGCACGCAAACGATCCATCGTCGGCACGCCAAAAAATAACGACAAGCCGTGCTGCTGTTGAATCGCAAAACGTACAGCGTGATCGCGCAAGGTCCGGCGTCTCGTATTCGGTGCGCACCCCTCACTCGGACAGGACGAATGAACATGTCCCACTTGGACAGCGTGATCGATTCCCGAAGCAATCCGCTGGCGGTGATCGAGGATATCGCCGCGTCGAACGATCTCGCATTCGAACGCTCCGGCGAGGACGAAGTGACGATCCTGTCGAAGGGCCAGTGGACCGATTATCAGCTCGCCTTCACCTGGATGAGCGAGATCGAGGCGCTGCATCTCGCCTGCGCGTTCGACATGAAGGTTCCCGATGTCCGCCGCGCCGAAGTGCAACGGCTGATCGCTGCGATCAACGAGCAGCTCTGGGTGGGGCATTTCGATGTCTGGAGCATCGCGGGAACGGTGATGTACCGGCAAGCACTGGTGTTGCCCGGCGGTATGGCCGCATCGCCGGCGCAATGCGAGGTGATGATGACCAGCGCGTTCGATGCGTGCGAGCGCTACTTCCCGGCGCTGCAGTTCGTGATCTGGGCTGGCAAGACCGCCGAAGAAGCGATGGCGGCCGCGCTGTTCGATACGGTAGGCGAGGCGTAACCGCCTCTTGCGGGTTTCTTCCGGGCGCAGGCGAGTCTATTGATAGGGCGTCTGCAACTCCATCCGGGAGCTCCGATGATCGCCTCCTCGAATTCGCTTGCCGATCTGACTGGCGATCTTGTGCTTGCCGGCGCGGGCAAGATGGGCGGCGCCATGCTGACCGGCTGGCTCGCGCAAGGGCTCGACCCCAAGCGCGTGATCGTGATCGACCCGTATCTGTCCGGCGACATCCGCACGCTCGAGCCGAAGGGGGTGCGTCTCAATCCGCCCCTGCCGGAGCCGGCCTCAACGCTCGTCGTCGCGCTCAAGCCGCAGATGTTTCACGAGGCCGCCGCCACGCTGAAGGACTACTCTTCGTCGCAGACGCTTGTGGTCTCGATTATGGCCGGCATCACCATCGCGAGTTTAGAGAATGTGGTTGGCGGCTCAGTCGTCCGCGCCATGCCGAACACACCCGCCGCGATCGGGCGCGGCATCACCGTTGCCGTCGCTGCAAAAACGGTCAGCGCCGATCAGCGCGCGACTGCCGATGCGTTGCTGCGGGCGACCGGCAGTGTCGAATGGGTCGATGACGAGGCGCTGATGGACGCGGTGACCGCCGTGTCCGGGTCCGGACCGGCCTATGTCTTCCTGCTGGCGGAGGAGTTGGCCAAGGCCGGCATTGCCGCAGGATTGCCGCCACATCTGGCGACGCGCCTGGCGCGCGAAACCGTGTCGGGTTCCGGCGAACTGCTGCATCGCTCGGAGCTGGAATCGGCGGTGCTGCGCCAGAACGTCACCTCGCCGGGCGGCACCACGGCCGCAGCGCTGAACGTGCTGATGGGCGAAGGCGGACTGCAGACCTTGATGACAAAGGCTGTCGCAGCAGCGACCGCACGTTCGAAAGAACTGGCGAAAAACTAGACCGGAATTCTGACTGCCGCGCGCAAGCCTCCCATGGGACTGTCGGCAAGCGTGATGTCGCCGCCGTGCGAGCGTGCAATGTCACGCGCGATCGCAAGGCCGAGTCCCGTTCCGCCCTCGTCCAGACTGCGTGCATCGTCGAGACGGCGGAACGGTTTGAACACTTCGTCGCGCATGGCGTAGGGAATCCCGGGGCCGTCGTCGTCGATGGTGACCGTCAGATAGCGGTGATCGCGATGCCCGGTAATGGAGATGCTGTCGGCATATCGAGCCGCATTCGACACCAGATTGGCCAGGCAGCGCTTGAACGATGCAGGCTTTACCGTCACGACCGGCGAACCGCGGAATACCACCGTCGCGGCATCGCCTTGCCGCTCGGCCTCGCTGCGCAATTCCTCGAGCACGACCTCCATGTCGGTCGGCTGCGCCTGCTCGCCGCTGTCACCACGGGCGAACGCCAGATAGGCCTCGAGCATCGCGCCCATCTCGTCGACATCCTTGCGCATGGCATCGACTTCCGGCGTATCGCCGATCAAGGCCAGCTCGAGCTTGAAGCGCGTCAGGATGGTGCGCAGATCGTGGCTGACACCGGCGAGCATCGCTGTGCGCTGTTCGATGCTGCGCTCGATACGCGATTTCATTTCAATGAAGGCCTGAGCCGCACGGCGGACCTCGCGCGCGCCGCGCAAACGGAAATCGGGATCGTCGCGGCCCTTGCCGAAATTCTCGGCCGCGTCCGCTAGCCGCAGGATCGGCTTGATCTGATTGCGCAGGAACAGTACTGCCACGGTCAGCAGCACCAGCGATGTGCCGACCATCCAGAACAGAAATATCTCGGAGTTCGATGCATAGGCCGCGCTGCGCCGCGCCAGAACCCGCATCACCGCGTCATCGAGCCTGATCCTGATCTCCACGACCGACGACCGTCCGACGGTATCGATCCAGAACGGCCGCGCGACCTGCTGCCGCAACTGGTTCGAGAGCTTCTGATCGAGCAGCGAGAAGAACGGCTTCGGTCCCGGCGCGGGCATGTCTTCCGGCGGAAGGAAATCCACGACGAGGCCGAGCCGTTGCTGCGCGATGCGTTTAAGCACGGCGCGATCCTTGTCCTGCGGATATCCCTTGTAGACGTCGATCAGCGCCGCGATGTCCTGGACCACCGCCGCGGACAGCCGTTGCGTCACCGTGTTCCAGTGCCGCTCCATGAAAACGAACGCCACCACCGATTGCAGCACCACCATCGGCACGATGATAATGAGGAGCGAACGGGCATAGAGCCCCTTCGGCATCCAGCTCTTGAACGTGCTGCCCATCCACCCGGAGACGTCGGACATGCGCCGGCCCGCGGTGCGGATCAATGTCAAACCGGTGTCGAGCGTGCTCATGATGGCTGGTCCGTTGCGCTCATCACGGCGATGCCACGAGGCGATAACCGATCCCGCGCACCGCTTGCAGGAACAACGGATTGGCCGGATCGCGCTCGATCTTGCGCCGGAGCCGGTTGATCTGCACGTCGACCGCGCGCTCGTTGATCGAGCCCCCCGCGCCGGTGAGTGCGCCGCGCGGCACCGTTTCGCCCGGTGTAGCCGCCAGGATACGCAGCATCTCGCGCTCGCGATCGGTGAGATGCACGATCTCATCCCCGCTCCGCAGCTCGCCGCGCTCCAGATGATAGACGTAGGGCCCGAATGCGACGGACTCCACCGGCGCGCTCACCGGCGTCATGGCGCGTTTGAGAATGTTGGCGATGCGCAGCACCAGTTCACGCGGCTCGAATGGCTTCGCCACATAGTCGTCCGCGCCGATCTGCAAGCCCTCGATGCGCCGGTTGGCTTCGTGCAGAGCGGTCAGCATGATGATCGGCACCGCCGATGAAGTTCGGATGAAGCGCGCCAGATCGAAACCAGTCTCCCCCGGCATCATCACGTCGAGGATTAGCAGATCGAAATGCAGGCCGAGCAGCTTGGCCCGGGCATCGGCCGCACTTTTCGCAGTCGTGACGCGATAGCCTTCATTGGACAGAAACCGCGACAGCAGGTCGCGAATGCGGCGATCGTCATCGACCAGCAGGATATGCGGCGCATCGTCGGCGAGCGGCAGCGGTGCGATCGCGGGGACAGGTTGCATCACTGTCATTCCTTCCCACTCCGTCGTGGGCTTGCGAGAATCTCCGCAAGAACCTTGTCCGGATCGTCGTGGTCGATCATGGCGCGCAGGAACTGTCTCACGGGTTCGGCGGCGCCTGAATCGCCAGGCATGCTCCGCAGTGCGCGGTTGATGCGATCGGTTTGCAGACCCGCCAGCTTTTCCACCAATGCCTCGCCCTTGGCGGTGGCAAAAAGAAGACGCTGGCGGCGATCGCTATCACCCGCCTTCTGGACGATATAGCCCTCGTCGAGCAGCTGTTTGAGCACGCGGCCGAGCGACTGCTTGGTGATGCGCAGCACGTCGAGCAGATCGGCGACCTTCAGTCCCGGATAACGGCGGACGAAATGCATCACCCGGTGATGGGCGCGGCCAAAGCCGAATTCGCGCAAAACCTCATCGGCATCGCCGACGAAGTCCCGGTAAGCAAAGAACAGCAACTCGATGACGTCCCAGCGCAGGTCACCCGCCGACTGGGAGGCTTTTTCGCCAACCCCCGGCCTTTCGCGAACAGCTTTGAAATTTATGTCAGCCATATTGACATATATTCGGTTTAATGTTACAAAAAACACAAGCTGGACGAAATTTTCGGTCATGAGACGCTTTGCAGCACCCCATCGACCTAATTTGTCTCCTTGCGATTGTCGGTCGGCACATCGCGAAACATACTGGAGTTCGGATTGCCCGTAAAAGTCCATTCGGACGAACTGCGGCACAACGACATAAGCGGCAGCGCGCGAGGCGCGGGACTTAAGCCGGAGACAGGGAGAAAACCGATGGGCGCTTCGCTCGCCAAGATCGACGACGCGGTCTGGTCGAAATTCGAGATCAAGCCAGCGGCAAATCCGACGCCGGAGAAGGAGCGCGCGGCAAAGCTCGCGGACCCGGGCTTTGGCCGGGTCTTCACCGATCACATGGCGATCGTCCGCTACAATCAGGCGATGGGTTGGCATGCCGCATGCGTCGAATCCCGCGCGAATTTCCCGCTCGATCCGGCTGCAGCCGTGCTGCACTACGCGCAGGAAATTTTTGAGGGGCTTAAAGCCTACAAGCGCGACGACGGCGGCGTGAACCTGTTCCGCCCCGATGCCAATGCCCGGCGTTTCCGGAATTCGGCGGAGCGCATGGCGATGGCTCCGCTGCCCGAAGCGCTGTTCATCGAGGCGGTCGAACAGCTCGTGCGCATCGACAGCGCCTGGATTCCGGGCGGTGAAGGCAGTCTCTACCTGCGGCCGTTCATGATCGCGAGCGAGATCTTCCTCGGCGTGAAGCCGTCGGCGGACTACATCTTCGCCGTCATCGCCTCTCCCGTCGGCTCCTATTTCAAGGGCGGACCTGCGCCCGTGTCGATCTGGGTGTCGGAAAACTACACGCGCGCCGCGATTGGCGGCACCGGCGCGGTCAAGTGCGGCGGCAACTACGCAGCCAGCTTGCGCGCGCAGGCCGAGGCGATCGATCACGGCTGCGATCAGGTGGTTTTCCTTGATGCAGTCGAGCGCCGTTACATCGAAGAGCTCGGCGGCATGAATGTGTTCTTCGTGTTCGACGACGGTTCGCTGCTGACACCGCCGCTCGGCACCATCCTGCCGGGCATCACCCGCGATTCGATCATCGCGCTGGCGAAGGAGAGCGGCACGCCCGTGCGCGAGGAGCTCTACACCATTGACCAATGGCGAACTGACGCCGCCAGCGGAAAGCTGAAAGAAGCCTTTGCGTGCGGCACAGCGGCTGTCATCTCGCCGATCGGCAAGGTGCGGTCGGCGAACGGCGAATTTCTCATCAGCGGCGGCGCGGCCGGCCCTGTCGCGATGGGGCTGCGCAAGAAGCTGGTCGACATACAGTATGGCCGCGCGGCCGACCCGCACAACTGGATCAAGAAGGTTCTGTGATCGGTGATGCCGGTGTCATTCCCGACAGCGCGCAAATGCGCTGATCCGGAATCAGCGCAACCCGTCTGCGCCAATCCAGAACACTTCGCCCTCTGAATCTTCCGTATCGAGCCAAAGCAAAGGCAAATCCGGATAGGCTTCTTCCATCGCGGGCCTGCAACGGCCGATCTCGCACAACAGACCGCCGCCGTCGTTCAGATGGGTGCCAGCGGAAGCCACAATCCGGCGAACAATATCAAGTCCGTCGCTGCCGCCATCGAACGCCATCCTCGGCTCATACCGGCACTCGCGCGGCAGACCGGCCATACCCTCCGCATCGACATACGGCGGATTCGAGATGATGATGTCGTAGGTTTGCTCGCGCACGGCCGCGAACAGATCGCCGAGATGCAAGTTGATGCGATCATGCAGTCCGTGATCGCCGACATTGCGCGCAGCAACCGCCAGCGCATCCTTTGACAGATCGACCGCATCGATTTGCGCATTCGGAAAGCTGCGGCTCGCGAGAACCGCAAGACATCCCGAGCCGGTGCAGAGATCGAGCACACGCTCGACGGACGTCGGATCGTCGATCAGCGCCGCATCCTCTCCGCCGAAATGCGACTCCAGCAATTCGCCGATGAAGGAACGCGGCACGATGGTGCGTTCGTCGACGTAGAACAGCACGCCGCGCATGTAGATTTTGTTGACGAGATAGGCTGCGGGCTTTCGCGTTTTGACCCGCTGCTCGATCAGGTCGCGCACCTTGCCGCCCTCGTCGGCCGTGAGCCGCGCTTGCGCAAACATCTCGAACTGGTCGGGATGAAGATGCAAAGCCTCGCAGACCAAAAAGGCTGCTTCGGCCACCGGGTCGGTGGTGCCATGAGCGAACACCAGCTTCGCCTCGTTGAACCGGCTGACGCCGTAACGAACGTAGTCGAACAGCGTCGACAAGTCGCCTGAAGCCTGCGGCCTGACGCGGCGCGGCGGCGCTTTGCTGCGCTTGACCATCAGGGCTTGGTCCAGCGCGCAGCGGCGGCATCGTCGCCGAGGCGTGCTTCGACCCACGCCGTTCCTTGGGCGCTTTCCTCGCGCTTCCAGAACGGTGCGTTGGCCTTGAGGTAATCCATCAGGAATTCTGCAGCCTGGAATGCCGCTTCGCGATGCGCGGAAGCCGTCACCACCAGCACGATATTCTCGCCGGGCTCGATGCGGCCGTGGCGATGGATGATGGTCAGCCCGGCGAGCGGCCACCGCTTGCAGGCTTCGTCAGCATGGCGGCCGATCTCGGCTTCGGCCATGCCGGGATAGTGCTCGAGCGTCAGCGCCGTCACATCGTGGCCGTCATCGCGGCCGCGGCAAATGCCGATGAAGTTCACAACCGCGCCGATATCCGCACGGCCGCGCGTCAGCGCCGCGATTTCAGCCGCGACGTCGAAATCGTTCTGCTGAATGCGAATGGTAAGCGGGACCGGCATTCCGGCGTCCTCAAAACGGAAAGATCAGCCGCCGGTCATCGGCGGAAAAAATGCGATCTCGCGCGCACCGGCAATGGCAGTTTCAGGCTTCACGTGGGTGCGATCGATCGCGGCTCGGATCGATCGCGGCGCGGCAAACGCCTGGGCATATTCCTCGCCGCGGCCCGCAAGCCAGCCGATCAGATCGCCGATCGTGCGCACCGCCGGCGGCGGATCGAGCATCTCCTCTGCCTTGCCGATGCGCTCGCGCACCCAGGCAAAATAGACGATCTTCATTTGTCGTCCTCGATCAAGTGGCGCAGCCCGGCGCGAAAATAGTCCCAGCCGGTATAGAGCGTAACGATCGCCGAAATCCACAACAGCGCAATCCCGATCAGGGTCGTCGCCGGAAGGATCGCCTCTCCGGCCTCGCCCGCAATCAGGAAACCGATGGCGACAAGTTGCACCGTCGTCTTCCATTTCGCCAGTTGCGTCACCGGCAGGCTGACGCGCAGCCCGGCGAGATACTCGCGCAGGCCCGAGACCAGGATCTCGCGGCAGAGAATGATGATCCCCGCCCACAGCGTCCAGCCATGAATAATTCCGTCGGCCGCCAGCATCAGCAGGCATGACGCCACCAGCAGCTTGTCGGCAATTGGATCGAGCATCCGGCCGAACGCCGACTGCTGATCGTACATGCGGGCATAGTAGCCATCGAGAATATCGGTGACGCCGGCGGCGATAAATATCGCCAACGCGACCCAGCGCAGCCACAGCGGCCCGCCCATGATCGACTGCGTATACATGCAGCCCACCACCACCGGCACCGCAGCAATGCGGGAGTACGTCAGTATGTTGGGGAGGGCCATCGCATGCTTGCCAGCCCCGCGGCTCGTCACTGTGTTCATTTGTCTTACCAATACCGGCGCGCCGTGAAGGTCAACCGCTCTGTCACCCGTTCTCCGGGACATATTCGCCGGACCGGCTGGAAACCGTCCCGTTTGTCATCAACGTCCGCCATCGGCGTGGAAGAATTCAAAAATCCTGCGGGCGCTTTCGGCGCTGATCCCGGGAACCTTGCCGAGATCGGCGATCGACGCCCGCTCGATCTCTTTCAGGGTCCCGAAATGATGGAGCAAGGCACGTTTGCGTGACGAGCCGATTCCGGGGATTTCCTGCAACCCCGCCTCGCGCATGTCCTTCTTGCGCAGCTTGCGGTGCGAGCCGATCACGAATCGATGCGCCTCGTCGCGCAATCGCTGGATAAAGTACAGAACCGGGTCGCGCGGCTCGAGCTTGATCGCCGGCTGATCCGGCAGGAACAGCGTCTCTCGCCCCGCATCGCGGTCAGGCCCCTTGGCGACCCCGAGCAGCGACACCTGTGTGACACCGAGCTCGGCGAGCGTCTGACGCGCCGCATTGAGCTGGCCGAGGCCGCCGTCGATAACGACAAGGTCTGGCCATTGCGGCACGGCGTCATCGCCCTGCTCCGGCGGCTTGCCGTCCGGCGGTGTTTCGGACATCAGGCGCTTGAACCGCCGCTCCAGCACCTCGCGCATCATGCCGTAGTCGTCGCCGGGCGTGAGGCCCTCGGAACGGATGTTGAACTTCCGGTACTGGTTCTTGAGAAAGCCGTCCGGCCCGGCAACGATCATGGCGCCGACCGCGTTAGCGCCCTGAATGTGGCTGTTGTCGTAGACTTCGATGCGGCGCGGCGCGTTCGGCAACTTCAAGGTCTCTGCGAGCGACTGCATCAGCCGCGATTGCGTCGCGGTATCGGCGAGCTTGCGTCCCAGCGCCTCGCGCGCATTGGTGAGCGCGTGCTGGATCAATTCCTTCTTCTCGCCACGCTGCGGAACGCTGACCTCGACCCTGACGCCCGCCTTGACCGAGAGCGCGCTGGCGAGCAGTTCATTCTCCTCGACAGCGTGCGATAGCAGCACAAGCCGCGGCGGCGGCTTGTCGTCATAGAACTGCGCAAGAAACGAGCCGAGCACCTCGCCCGGCGACAGCGAACGATCGGCCTTCGGGAAATAGGCCCGGTTGCCCCAGTTCTGTCCGGTGCGGAAGAAAAACACTTCGACACAAAAATAGCCGCCCTCCTGATGGATAGCGAACACGTCCGCCTCTTCCACGGTGCGCGGATTGATACCCTGCTGGGACTGGATCGCGGCCAATGCCGCAAGACGATCGCGATAGAGCGCCGCGCTCTCGAACGCGAGATCGGCCGAGGCCTTCTCCATTTCCGCTGCGAGTTCCTGCTTCACAGCGCGGCTGCGGCCGGACAGGAAATCGGTCGCTTCACGCACCAGCTCGGTATAGCCGGGGAAATCGATCTCGTTGGTGCAGGGACCGGCGCAGCGGCGAATCTGAAACAGCAGGCATGGCCGCGTGCGACCCTCGAAGAAGGCGTCGGTGCAGGAGCGCACCAGAAATGCGCGCTGCAAGGCGGTAATCGTCCGGTTCACCGATCCGACCGATGCGAACGGTCCGAAGTAGCGGCCGGGCCGCGACTGCGCGCCTCGATGCTTGAGAATCTGCGGCGCCCAGTGATCGCCGGTGATGAGGATATACGGAAACGATTTGTCGTCGCGCAGCTGCACGTTGAAGCGCGGCCGCAATTGCTTGATGAGGTTGGCTTCCAGCAGCAGCGCTTCGATCTCGGTCGATGTCGAGATGATTTCGACGTGCGTCGTCGCCGCGATCATTCGCGCAATGCGTGCCGGATGGCCCGCCGGACGCGCGTAGGACGACAATCGTTTGCGGACGCTTTTCGCCTTGCCGACGTAAAGCACGTCGTTCGCCGCATTGAGCATGCGATAGACGCCGGCGGACTGCGGCGCATGACGGACGGCTCGCGCAATCGCAGCCTGCCCGGTCGCCAGCGTTCCTTCCGGCAGGGTTTCTCCCGCATCGTCGGACGGCTCGGGCAGCCGCGCTTCTTCGTCATCATCGGACGCGACGCTGAGCGGATCGATGTCCTGTGCGATCGGCTCGGCGGCCGGTGAACCGTCCGTGCGCTGTTGCGCAGGGACGCCCGGCAAATCCGGCCGTTCTGTCGGATGAGAGAGCTTGCGTGGCATAATGCGTAAAATAGACATTATACGCAGGCCAAGCCAGTGCGGGTCGGTCCCGCTTTGACGGTTATCGACAGTAGCGCGGTAGCGAGGCAGAACGCAGACACCGCGATAGCGCGACACGCAGCAACGACGATCGTAACACTTTCTTAAGAACGACTGGCCGCGTGATCAGGGCATTAACGCCCGCTTAATTCAAAACATCCGATAAATCCTACTGAATAAAGTTCGAAGTCCGTAACCATACCGGCATCGCTCGAACCATGAGCAACGTCGTCTGGCGCCGGTATGCAGCAAGTCGTGTGGAGCGTGAGATGAGTATCCGTGTAATCTGCAGCGCCGTTGTTTTGATCGGCATCGCGACATCGGCCAGCGCCGCCGATCTCTACGGTCGTCCTGCGCAGCCCTACACGGTCAACCAGCCGCTCAATGCCTATAGCTGGGCCGGTCCCTATATCGGCGGCAACATCGGCTACAACTGGGGCGATGTCAGCAACACTGCTGCAGCGCCATCCGGCGTGTCCGGCGGCATTCAGGCCGGGTACAATTTTCAGACCGGTCCATGGGTCTTCGGCGTCGAGGGCGACATTCAGGCGAGCGGCGCGAGCGACCGCTTCGCGGTGTGGAAGTTCTCCAACCCCTGGTTCGGCACGTTGCGCGGCCGCGCAGGCTACGCGCTGAACAACATCCTGTTCTTCGGCACCGCCGGTCTTGCCTTCGGCAGCCTGCGTGCGGAGACGCTCGCGTTGTCGGAGACGAAAACCTCCGCCGGGTGGACTGTCGGCGTCGGTGCGGAAATCGGCATCACCCAGAACTGGAGCGCGAAGGTCGAGTATCTGTACATCGACCTGTCCGACAACCGCTTCATCACCACGGGCTCGACCCATGGCTACCAGTCGAGCCTCGTGCGCCTCGGCGTGAACTACCGGTTCTGACGCCAGCTTCGATCAAAGCGAAAAGAAACCAGACGACCGCCTTCATCCCGGGTCCACGCGGCCCGGGATTTTTCTTTGGTGCATTTGGATGATCGCGACGATGTCCACGCAATCGCGCATTGGAGCGCGACGCCGCAATCCGCTCCCGCAGATAGAAGGCCGTGATACTGAACCGCGCCGCCGCAGCCTCAGCCTCAGGAAGAAATCACCAGGTTGACCGCCTTGGGGCCTTTGCCCTTCTTGTCCGGCTCGACTTCGAACGTGATGCGCTGCCCCTCGGTCAGATCCTTCAATCCTGCGCGTTCCACCGCCGTGATGTGAACGAACACATCGCGTCCGCCGTCGTCGGGCTTGATGAAACCGTAGCCGCGCTCCCCGTTGAAGAATTTGACCGTACCAGTCATGGCCATCGGGATACTCCTTATCCCCGCAATGCTTTCCCGATGCGCCAAACCACGCAACGGACCCGACCTTACCGCCGGAAAGCATTGGCCACCGTAGCGCGCTCGTCATCCGCACGAGCGGCCCTGCGCCTTTTCACTCCGCCGCCCCCATTCACGGAAGCGGAACGTAAAGCCAGCCGGATGCAGCTTAATACGGTTCCAGAGGAATTGACTACGACGGAATGGGTTCTTTCGCGGCCCGGCCAACCGCCGCCCGCTCAGGGCTTGGGCGTATCGACCTTGAAGCGCCCGGCCCCGCCCTGCCCGAGCGGCTTTTCCAGTTCGGGCAGGATCGTGCGCAACTCTGCCGCGAGCGTCCACGGCGGATTGACGATCAAAAGCCCCGCCGACAACAGCGGCCCGTCAGCGGATTGGGGCGCAACGCTGAACTCGATCCGCAGGCAATCCTCGCGGGCGGCGACACACGCGGCGACCTGATCGACCAGTTGCTCGGCACTGCGCCGGGATTTGACCGGATACCAGAGCATGTAAATGCCGTTCGGCCATTTGGCATGGGCGGCCGCGAAGCGATCGGCGAGGCGTTCGTATTCGTCGCGCTCCTCGAACGGCGGATCGATCAGCACCAGACCGCGGCGCTCCTTCGGCGGCACATAGGCCGTCAGCGCGGTCCATCCGTCGATATCGACCACTCGGCCCTGTTCGTCGTGGCGCAAGGCGCCGATCAGCCGCTTGCGAGCGCCAGGTTCGAGTTCGCAGGCGGTGAGCCGATCCTGCGGCCGCAGCAGCGCGCGCGCGATCAGCGGCGAGCCGGGATAGGCAACAAGATCACGCTGCGGATTGAAGGCGCGGACAATGTCGAGATAGGGCGCAACCAGAGCCGCCGTCTCGCTGGAGAGCCGCGCCTGCATCAGCCGCGCGATGCCGAGACGCCATTCGCCGCCGCGCTGCGCGGCCTCGCCCGCCAGATCGTACAGACCCGCGCCGGCATGGGTGTCGATCACCCGAAACGCCGCCGCCTTCTCGTGCAGATAGGTCAGGATGCGCGCGAGGACGATATGCTTGATGACGTCGGCAAAGTTACCGGCGTGAAAGTCGTGACGATAGTTCATGCCTGCAATAACAACATATTTGCAGGCATGAACAGCGCTCGCGTGACCTGCCTGCTCAGCTTCCCCGGACCGGCGGCATCAAGACCTTGTCGCGGCGGCAGGCCCGCCGGTCGATCTCCTCACAGGAGCGGAACTGCAAGTCCTTGCTCATGCAGATGCGCACTTCGCTGAGCCGCTTGCTGTCGCACACCACCGCGATCGCCGAACTGCTCAGGCCAGGATTGATCTTGATGAAGGCCTGCTCGATGTCTTCGGGAGCGGCGAGCTTCGGATCGGCGAGATCGAGATATTCCTCCGGAATCTTCACCACCGCGCGGGCCTTGCGGATGGTCTCGAAGTAGGCGCGGGTGCCGAGACCTGAACAAGTGCCGTGCTTGTCCCACTCGTTGTAGATCAGGCCGGGTGCCGGCATCAGATCCAGCATCGATACCATGACGTTACGCTCGAGCCGCGGCGCTGGCCGGGTGCAATAGTTCGGGAAGCCACGCTCGTATTGCGGCCACAGGCCATGCACCACGAATGAGTACGGCCGCCCGCCGCCGCACTGCGCCTGCTGCGAACGGCCGGTGTTGCCACGCTCGGACGCCGCCTCGCAGAACGACGGCGACCAGGACAACGCCAGAACGTAGAAATCGAACTCGCCCGGAGCGTTCTGCCGCCGGTCCTGGGCTTGGGCAGGCCCGGTGATCCCGAGCGCGAACAGGGCAAGAGCGGCGATAGCGATCAGCCGCAGCGATTGAAACAGACGCAGGAAAAAACCAGCCTTCATGATGGTCATGGCGGTACGCTCCTCAACCCAGACGGGAATGAGCCTAGCCACGCAAATAGAACATTTCAAGAACAAAATGTTTTGCGGTGCGCGCAGGCGATGCGGCTTGTTGAAAACGGCAAGGTGGAACGAGGCGGTTCAAACCGCGGCTCAGTAGCCCGCGGCTTTGCAGGCCGGGTTGTAGGCCCAGTTGCGATCGAGACCGACGACGCAAAACTCGACGCCGGTTCCATAGCCGGCGAGACCGCCGTCTTCGATCAGCGAGAAGTTCACCTGACGCGGCTTGCCGTCGCTGATGAGCGCAGTGGCCGTGCAGAACCGGCGCGGAATGTTGTTGGATTGCCAGGGACGGAAGGCGATCTCGCGCACGTTGTCAAAGCCCGTGATTTCAAGCGCGGAGTTCCAGAACTTGCCTTCCTTGTGGGAAAACCGCGACTGGATGCGCCCCAGCGCCGCTTCGCAAGGCGGCAGGTCGCCGTCATAACGCGGGCCGGAGAGATAGAAATTGAGTTCGAGGAAGTTCGCGGCCTGCGCAGGAGCGCTGATGCCGGCCAGTACAAACGCGCCGAGCGCCATCACACTGCGCATTACAAGACGAGCTGATAACCTGAAATCGCGCATGATGCGCCCCACCCGCTGAATATTGACGGGACGGTGCCGCGAAGGCCGCACCGGGTCAAGTGCAACGCGGCAACACCCATGAACAACATGGCTTTCCAGCCCGTTACCGCGCTTTCCATCGCGGCCGGGCGGCCTTAAGGTTCGGCTCAGACGATTACCCTGGCTGGAGCGAATCGATGCGAACGATGGTTGCGGCACTGGCGCTGATGGCGAGTGGTTGGATCACGGCTCCCGCAAACGCTTTCATCGACACCGTGCCTCCGTTCAAGGGCAACGACACCGGCGGCATCATCTCCTACAACCTCGTCGGTCAGGCCGATATCAAGGCGATGGCCGTCAACCACTGCGCATCCTACGGCAAGATCGTAAAGCCGCTCGCGGTGCAGGCCAATTACGGCGGCTATATTTCCTTCGCCTGTGTGTGGGTGCCGCCCGGCGGCTACGACCGTCCGTTGCGCGCACGTTACTGACGAGCCGCGCGACCAAACTTTATTCATCGGCATCAGGAGCACGTCATGAGGCTCTTGCGATCGATCGCGACTGCTGCGATCGCTGCGATGCTTCCGCATGCTGCCAGCGCAGGCGAGTTGCCGATCCGCAAGGCCGGACTGTGGGAAATCAAAATGACGGTCGCGGGCGTGCAGACGCCGCCGACCATGATGCAGCACTGCACCGACGCGAGCACCGACAAGGAGATGGCCTCTGGCGTCGGCCCGATGTCCGCGGACATGTGCAGCAGGAACGAAATCGAGAAGACTGCGACCGGCTACGTCAGCAATTCGGTCTGCACGATCGCCGGCAAGACGTCGACGACGCGCGCCGAATTCACCGGCGATTTCAACTCCACCTACACCGTGAAAGTATCGTCGCAGAGTACGGGCGCACCTGCCGGTGCGCCGCGCGATTCGATCATGGCGATCGATGCGAAATGGATGGGCGCGTGCAAATCCGACCAGAAGGCCGGTGACATCGTCATGCCGGGCGGCATGAAGATGAACATCAAGGATCTGCAGGCGCTTCGGGGACAAAAGAAGTAGCGCCTGTTCCTCATGGTGAGGAGCGCTTCAGCGCGTCTCGAACCATGAGGCCGATGACGGGCCTGCATCCTTCGAGACGCGGCTTTGCCGCTCCTCAGGATGAGGGTTACAACCTACTCCGCGCCGAACCGTGCCTTGAACTGCGCGGTCTCGATGACGCCGCGGCGATGGGTGCCTTCGCCGATTTTCCGATCGCCGTCGAACACGGCGACCTCGAAATTCACCCGCCGCCCATCGACCTCGATCACCTTTGACGTGGCCCGTACCGTGCGCCCCACAGGCGTCGCCGCGAGGTGACGGATGTTCACCTCGATGCCGACGCTGGCGTATCCATCGGGTAGATGCGGCTTGATCGCATCGACCGACGTCATTTCCATCAGCAGGATCATCATCGGCGTCGCATAGACGAACGGCATGCCCGGCACGAAATGGCCGACCGTCATGTGACGCTCGACCGTCTCGGTTCGCTCGGCCGCGAGGCCGGGCTTGATGCCGCCCATCGGATTCATGCGCGTGCGGAAACTACTTCGCGGCCGCCTTGCGTTCGATGAAGGTCTTGCCGCCCTTCATCTTGTGCGACAACGGCGCTTCATTGATCTGGATCACGACGGCTTCGGCGTCGACGCCGAGATTCTTCACCAGCGCCTGGGTGATGTCGCGCATCATGCCGGCCTTCTGGTCGTCGGTGCGGCCGGAGGCCATGTTCACGGTGATTTCAGGCATCGGATTCTCCCTGTTTTTTGTCGTTAGAAACGTTGCGGCAAACTTAAGGCAGGATTCTTAAAGTGGATTTCCGGTGATGGCAAAGTCGTGGCGGACATTCCGCGCAAAATCATGCGTGAAATTTCAGGCCATCGGCGATCTTGTCAACCACCTTGCGCTCGGCGCGGAACGCGATACCCACCAGATTGAGGTCGGGCCGCGCGACCGCCTTCACCGCGGCGCGGTTGGCGGCATCATGCGTCGTCGTGAACATGTCTTCGGTATAGACGGCGGCCTTCACGCCGCGAGCTATGGCGCGTTCAAGCGCGCGTGAGAGCTGCGCGCGGTCGGCGCCGTAGATCAGGATCGGCTGGCCGATCAGCGCGTGATAGTTTGTGCTGGATGCATCTTCATACGGTTCGCCGATGCAACCGGGAAACGCAGCCGCAATGCCGCTCGCCAGAAACGCCGCGACGTTGAGCTTCTGCCACGCTTCGAGGTCGCTGCGGATGACAATGGCGATCTTGGTGTCGAATTGCATTGCACCCACATCAGAACTTGTCGTCCCGGGCAAGCGAAGCGCGACTCGAGACCCATACGCCATGAACTATCGATAACACGCGGCGTATGGGTCCCTGCTTTCGCAGGGACGACACATCTCACCACTTCACATCGTGCCGCTTCAACACCTCGCGCACGGACTGAATAAATTTTCCCATGGGCACCGCGACCTGCGCCTCGGCCTGTTTCTTCAGATGCGCGTCGCGATTCTCTGCGTCGCTCGGCGCGCTGCCAGCGATCAGATCGCGGATCAAGACCTCCCCGCGCTCGCGCTCGTCAGAGCCCAGAATCACGGCGCATGGCGAATTGCGTTTGTTGGCATAGCTCAATTGTTGCTTGGGGCCGTGATTTGAACTGCCGAGATACATTTCGGCACGAATGTTTTCTGCACGCAGCATCACTGTCAGCTTCTGCGCATCCACCAAGTTTTCGCGTCCGACAACGATGACGACGACGGGACCAAGTTGCGGTCTGGTATCGATCTTGCCGAGCATCTTGAGCGCGGCCTGCAAACGCGACACGCCGATCGAAAACCCGGTCGCCGGCACCGGCTGGCCCATGAAGCGCGACACGAGACCGTCATAGCGCCCACCACCGCCGACCGAACCGAACCGAACCGGACGGCCTTTCTCGTCCTTGGTTTCAAGCAGCAATTCAACTTCGAACACGGGGCCGGTGTAATATTCGAGACCGCGGACGACGGAGGGATCGATTGCGATTCTGTCGCGTGCAAAACCCGCCTTATCAACCAAATCTCCGATTGCAATCAATTCAGACAAACCTGCTTCGAGTGTGGGATTTGCAACAAAGCCATTCTTGCTCAACAGATCGTTTGTGACGTAGCCAAACATATCTATTGCGAGATAGTTTGACTCGGCGTGCGTTTTGTCATCGACAAACCAACGTACCCGCTCACTTTCACCAACATCTCTTGAGGGTATCTTGTTGAGCAGATCCGATGGAATTTGCGGAGAACCTTGACCGGGTCGAAAAATTACAGCCAATAGATCGGCAACGTTCTCAGTTAAGTTGGCACCTTTAGTAAAATCGCCGCTTTCGTCTTTTCTCCCATCGCCAAGCAATAACTTTACGCCTTCGAAGCCGAGCCGATCATACTTATCGATCGCCCGCAGAACTGTGAGCTTCTGCTTCTCATCGACAACGCCAATGCTCTCCATCACACCATCGAGCACCTTGCGGTTGTTGACCTTCACCACATACTGCCCGCGCGGGATGCCGAGCGCTTCCATTGTGTCCGCCGCCATCATGCACATCTCGGCGTCGGCCGCGGGCGACGCGCTGCCGACCGTGTCGGCATCGAACTGCATGAACTGGCGAAAGCGGCCGGGGCCCGGCTTCTCGTTGCGGAAGACATAGCCTTCGCGATAGCTGCGATAGGGCAGCGCGAGGTGCTGGTAATTTTCGGCGACGTAGCGCGCCAAGGGTGCTGTGAGATCGTAGCGCAGCGAAATCCACTGCTCGTCATCGTCCTGGAACGAAAACACGCCTTCGTTCGGCCGGTCCTGATCGGGCAGGAATTTGCCGAGCGCGTCGGTGTATTCCATCGCCGGGGTTTCCACCGGCTCGAAGCCGTAGCGCTCGTAAACCGCGCGGATTGTCTCGGTCATCGCGCGCGTGGCGGCGATCGCGGCGGGACCGCGATCCTCCAGCCCGCGCGGCAGGCGCGCGCGCAGCTTCTGGGGTTTTTTTGATTTTCCTTCGGACATGGGGCGGGTGTTACCAGCCGCCAAACATCGCGACAAGGTTCGCTCGTATCCCTCCCCCTTGTGGGGAGGGTGGTGCGAGTGAGCAAGGCGAACGAAGCACCGGGTGGGGTTTCCACGCTGCCGCCCCCACCCCGGCCTCCGCTTCGCGTAGCCGATGCGAAGCATCGGCGTTTTTTGTCGAAGAACGGCGGCCAAAGGCCGCCTATGCGACCCTCCCCACGCTTCGCGGGGCTGGGATTTCGTCAGCGGTTCGTCTCAATGTGAAGAATTCACCGGCACACCAGGGCCGGCGAACCTGTGAGGGGCCAACCGCGACCAAGAGAAACGAGCAACCAGACAGCAGGACAAACTTCATGATATTCATCGCGTTGATTGCCGTGATCGGCGTCCTGCTCCTGCAGTGGACCGACTCTATTCCGCCGGGGAGCGTCGGCGGGTCGCTGACGATCGGGTTCACTTACATCGCCGCTGCACTGGCTGTCGGGATCCACGAGGCATGGACGAAGAAACGCGGTGTGCTTGGCTGGATGGTGAACATCGTCGTTTCGTTCGTCGGCGTTTTGCTAGCCGCCCAACTCGGCGGCATCATTCTGGTGTTGTTGCTCTCGCCCTTCACCACGGGCAGATCACTGGCGGCCACCGGAGGCCCGGTGATGTCGGTTTCTCTCGCCGGCGGAATGCTCTTCTCGCTGCTGGGCGCGTGGGGCGCGCTGCAGATCGTGAACCGGTGGCGCGATAGGCCGAAACAAGCCAACCCAAATTCGCTTCAGCCATAAGCCTGCGGCTTAATTCACCAGCACCGCACCATCACAGCGGATTCCCGTCACCCAGACATCCGCCTGCCCGACGCCGACGCCGAGCGCCGCCAGCGTCGAGGCAATAACCTGATCGATAGAGCCGGTCGCGCCGCTGATGATGCCGCTGACCACGCCGCCGATACCGGGGATCGGCAGGCCGAGCGGGCCGACCTGCACGGTCAGCGACAGATCGCCCAGCAGGGTCGACGTCAGCGACGAGGCGAACGAAGTGGTGTTGACGGTCTTCCTGGTTTGCGCCTGCACGTCGGCATAGCTGAAGCTCACCGGCGTCGCTGCCGTGTTCGCCAATGCCGCATGCGCCTTGCCGCTGACAGAGACGGGGCCGACGGTGGCAAGCGCCGCCGGCGGCGGATTAGGCTTCACCGAAAAATTCTTCAGCTCGGCCGCGGTGACGCCGCCGATCCACGCATCGACGATGCCCGGCGACACGCCGAGCGTCGCCGACGAGTTCGCGATGTTGGGATAGCCGCAGCTCAATGCATTCAGCGTCGCGGTTCCGGACGCGACCTCGACATAGAGCGGGACATTGACCGAGGCCACGTTGCCCGAGCCGAGCAGTTGCACGTTGAGCAGAATGCGGGTCTGCGCGGTGTGGACGCTCGTGCCTTTGGCTCCGACCCTGATCCAGCTTGTGCCGACCGGCCGCTCGCCGATCGATGCTTTGACCGAGACGCTGGCGATGCCCGGCAAACCCGCATTGACTGAAGCCGAGGCCTGATTGCTGCCGTTCGCCAGCGACGCCGTCGCCGACAGCAGATCGAGCGCGGACACACTGACCGAGACTTTCGGCTTTTGCCCGGCCGTCAGCCCGCCATAGGGGCCGAGCGAAAACAGCGCCGCCGGCGTGACCTTTGTCGTCACGCCTGCCAGCGCCAGCGACACGGAGTTCAGCGCGGTGGTTGCCGCGTTGACCCCGCTCGCCGCCTTCTGCGCCACCAGCAGCGCAGCGGCGATATCCGTCACCCTGAGGTTGCTGGACAGCAATGTGTCATAGGTGACCGCGGTGAGATTGGCGCGCACCGCCAGTTCGGTGAGGAAGCTGAAGATGTCGATCTTCGCATCCGCCAGCGCCTGATAATCGAGAACGGACAACGACAGCGAGGTGCCCAGCAAATTGCCGAGCAGCGCGTTGACGACGCCATTGTTCAGCGACGCCAGCTTTGAGCCGATGGCGAAGGTCCCGAGCGCCGTGGTGCTGGCGGTCGCACTGGCGCGAACGTCGAGTTGCTCCGCGCCGGCCAGCATCTTGCCGAAGAACAACGGCGTCTTTGTTTGCAGGGTGACACGGACGGCATTGGCGGAGGCGGCCGGCGACGCCACGAAGCGCGCGGCCGGAGCGAGCGCGGTGTTCGTGGAGTAGATGCCGGGCTCGACCGACACCAGCGCCTCCGCCGGCAGGCTGTTTTTCGACACGGCAGCGGCCGCGGCCTTGGCGGCGTTGGTGAGATCGCTCGCGGCCACGATCGCGGCGATATCGGCCGCGCTCTGGGTCTTGCGCTTGCCCGCGAACACCGCGCCGACATCGACGCCGAGCGCGGCACAACTCAGCGCCAGCAACAGGCCACCCGCCGACATCAGCGCGACGTTGCCGCGCTGGTCGCTGATGAAGCGGTGGAGCAGACCTCGCTCGTCATGGTGAGGAGCGCCGCTTGCGGCGCGTCTCGAACCATGTCGCCCCATCCTTCGAGACGCGCGCGATAGCGCGCTCCTCAGGATGACGGCAGAGTTGGTTGGCAGCATGATGGTTTTCCTTTCGATCATGACCCGATCCGAAAACCGGTCCCACTTTTCGGGGTCATAATCAGTACCCTCCACGCGGAATCGCGGCCGAGCGGACGATGGCCGGCGACGGCACCGGCACGAATTTCGGCAGCGAGTAGAAAAACATTTGCGAGGCGTCGTAATTCACCGTGACGACGAACACGTTGGCGTCCGCCGGCGAAGCGGCGGCGCTGACCGCAAGCCTGGAGGGCGTGATCAGCGGATACGAGGCGGCGTTCGCGGTCACGTAGTTGCGCGCCAGCGTGCCGCGCTCGGCATCGCTCAAGCCCGCGATCGACACCCGCGCGGCTTCGGCGGCGAGCTGCTGCACGCCGTGGATCGCGGCCAGATACGATCCGAACAGAACGATGCCGAACACCATCACGAGGAACAGCGGAGTCACCAGCGCGAACTCGACGGCGGACGCGGCATGACGGGATTTGACGAACCGGGAAATGATTGCACCGTCATCCTGAGGTGCGCACCGTTTCCGGTGCGCCTCGAAGGATGGTTGGGAAACGTCGCCCTTCGAGACGCTGTTTTTGCCGAAACAGTCCCTCAGGGTGACGTTTTGAGATTTGTTCAATCGGTCGCTCATGACCGCGATTGAGCCATACAACCATTAAGTGCAAATGAATCAATATATCTATTTATAGTGGTATGTATGCGCGCGCCCAACTCGTAATTCACCGCAGCCGTGGGATGAACTTGCGATGACGAACGGCGCAGGCAAACGCGCAAGTTTGTGCGTATCGGCAAAAGCCCGAAGCTGATAAAGCTGCATGAGCTTCGATCGAATAGTCGTTTCGTCATTGCTGGAAGCTCGCGACGAAACGCCCGCCGGGAGTGCAAGACCATGAACGTGAAGTCCGACATCCGTCCGTCAGTCCCCGTCCCCAACGACCTCTCCGCGTTCTGGATGCCGTTTACCGCCAACCGCGCGTTCAAGCGCGCGCCGCGCATGGTCGCCGGCGCCAAGGACATGCACTACTTCTCGGCGGACGGCCGCAAGCTGATCGATGCGGTGGCAGGCATGTGGTGCACCAACGCCGGCCACGGCCGCGAGACGATCGCCGCCGCGATCGGCAAGTCCGCCGCGACACTCGATTACGCTCCGCCGTTCCAGTTCGGCCATCCGCAGGCGTTCGAGCTTGCCAGCCGCATTGCCGAACTCGCTCCCGACGAAATGAACCATGTGTTCTTCTGCAACTCGGGCTCCGAGGCGGTCGATACCGCGCTGAAGATCGCGCTCGCCTATCACCAGATTCACAAGGAAGGCACCCGCACCCGCCTGATCGGCCGCGAGCGTGGCTATCACGGCGTCGGCTTCGGCGGCATCTCGGTCGGCGGTATGATCAACAACCGCAAGGCATTCGGCACGCTGCTCACCGGCGTCGATCATCTCCCGGCGACCTATGACCGCGACAAGCAGGCGTTCAGCAAGGGCGAGCCGGAATACGGCGCGCATTTCGCCGACGAACTCGAGCGTATCGTGACGCTGCATGGCGCATCCACCATAGCCGCCGTGATCGTCGAGCCGATGGCCGGCTCGACCGGCGTGATTCCCGCGCCAAAGGGCTATCTCAAGCGGCTGCGCGAGATCACCCAGAAGCACGGCATCCTGCTGATCTTCGACGAGGTCATCACCGGCTATGGGCGCCTCGGCTTTGCCTTCGCGGCGGAGCGCTACGGCGTAACCCCGGACATGATCACCTTCGCCAAGGGCATCACCAATGGCGCAGTCCCGATGGGCGGCGTGATTGTGCGCGACAAGGTGCACGACGACTTCATGACCGGACCCGAGCATGTGGTCGAGCTGTTCCATGGTTACACCTACTCGGCGCATCCGCTGGCCTGCGCCGCCGGTCTCGCCACGCTCGACATCTACCGCGACGAGAAACTGTTCGAGCGCGCCCGCGCGATGGAACCGAAGTTCGCCGAAGCGGTGATGTCGCTGCGCAAGGAGCCGAACGTGGCCGATATCCGCACCGTGGGCCTCACGGCGGGCATCGACCTCGCGCCCAACGCCGGCGGCGTCGGCAAGCGCGGCTACGAAGCGCTGGCCGCCTCGTTCCACGACCACGACATCATGCTGCGCACCGCCGGCGATACGCTGGTGCTGACGCCGCCCCTGATTATCTCCGAGGACCAGATCGGCGAGATCGTCGAGAAAACCGCGAAGACGATCCGCGCCGTGGCCTGATCGTCGCAGGTTTTCGGAATTGTGCATTTCGGCGGCGGGCGCGATAGGTTTGGCTCGCCCGCCGAATCAGCATTCGTGCTAAGGATCGGCGGGTTCGGGGCAAGCGCGCGGGAGCAGTTCCTCTTTGATCCGTATCTCGACGATCTTCATCGCCATCTGCATGGTGCTGATCGCGGCCTCGCTCGGGCTCGCGCTGTATTCGCTGTTCGGCCTGAACCGGCTTGAATCCGCGATCGTCGCGCTCACGGCATTGACCTTCCTCATTCTCTACAATGCCGTGTCGATGCGGCTGCGCGACCGCGACGACGTCGGCGGCCAGATCGCCGACCTGTCGCGCGGCACCGCCGACCTCGCCCGCCAGGTCGGCGAATATGGCCGCCGGATTGCTGCGATCGAAAACCGGATCGCGACCATCAATCATTCGGGCGCGGACCGCACCCAGGCGGCGCTCGACGAAATCAACGACCTTGGCGCGATCGTGAAGCAGCTCGCGGTCTCGGTCGCGGCCCACGACGACGCCCTCGCGGCGCGAACGCCGCCAGCGCAGGAGCAGACCCAGCACCTCGCCGATCTCGAATGGACCGAGGACGAAACCCGGACGCCTGCCCCGGTGATGCCCGCCACCGCCCAGACCGAGATTGTTGTGGCACCATCGCCCCGGATCGCGCCTCCGGTCGTCACCTCTACCGCACCACCGCCGGCCCCGGTCGGGCGCGAAGAAAAGGTCATGGCCCCGCCGGCCGCGCCCGTCTCTCCGCCGGCCGCCGATATCGTCCCGGTTATCCGCAAGGCGATCGAGACCAACCAGATCGAAATTTTCCTGCAGCCGATCGTGACGCTGCCGCAGCGCAAGGTGCGCTTCTACGAGGCGATGTCGCGGGTGCGCGACGACAGGAACCAGTTGCTCGCCGGCGCCGACTTCGTGACCGCCGCCGAGGGCGCAGGCCTGATGGGCAAGATCGACACCGCGGTGCTGTTTCGCTGCGTGCAGGTGCTTCGCCGCCTGATGGTGCGCAGCAAGGACGTCGGCATCTTCTGCAATTTGTCGGCGGCGACCCTGGCCGACAAGGACAGCTTCAGCCAGTGCCTCGATTTCCTCGAGGCCAACCGCGCGCTGGCGCCATCCTTCATCATCGAATTCAAGCAGAGCCTGTTCCGCAGCCTCGGTCCGATCCAGAGCGAGCACCTCGCGGCGCTGTCGCAGCGCGGCTTCCGCTTCTCGATGGACAACGTCACAGATTTGCGCATTGACGCCCGCGATCTGGCCGACCGGGGCGTGCGCTACATCAAGGTGCCCGGCGCGCTGCTGCTCGATCCAAAGCAATCGTCGTCCGCCGACATTCACCCTGCGGATTTGTCGGACCTGCTCGGGCGCGCCGGGATTGACCTGATCGCCGAGCGCATCGAGGGCGAACGCGCGGTGGTCGATCTGCTCGATTACGACGTGCGCTTTGGCCAGGGCTTCCTGTTCGCCGAACCGAAGCCGATCCGCCCCGAAGCGGCTGCGCCCATATCCGACGCAGCCAAACCTGACGCGGCCAAATCCGCCACCCCGGCTGCGCCGCCTGCAGAGCCCGCGCGCCTCACCGGCAATGCCGCGCTGGTTCGGCGCACCGCGCGACCAAATTAACGCGATGCATTCGCTGCCTTTCGTCGATCGTCTGCGCGAGACCGCCAAGGGTGCGGACGTGCTGCTGTCCGACATCTGGGGCGTGATCCACAACGGCCTCGCATCGTTTCCTCAAGCCTGCACGGCGCTGCAGACATTCCGCAAGCACGGCGGCACGGTGATCCTCATCACCAACGCGCCCAGGCCTGCGGATTCGGTGCAGCGGCAGCTGCGCAAGCTGAACGTCGCCGACGACACCTATGACGCCATCGTCTCGTCAGGCGATCTGACGCGCGGCTTCGTCGCCGAACGGCGCGGACAGAAAGTGTTCAAGCTCGGCCCCGAGCGCGACGAATCGATCTATCGCGGTCTCGATGCGACCGGCGCACCGCTGGAAGAGGCCGACTACATCGTCTGCAGCGGGCCTTTCGATGACGAGGTCGAGACCGCCGAAGACTACCGCCCGATGCTGATGCAGGCGCTGGCCCGCAAGCTCACCATGATCTGCGCCAATCCCGACATCGTGGTGGAGCGCGGCGACCGGCTGATCTATTGCGCCGGCGCGATCGCCGAACTTTATCGCGAACTCGGCGGCGAGGCGATTTTCTGCGGCAAGCCGCACCGCCCGATCTACGACCGCGCCATCGCGCTGGCGTCCGAAAAGCGCGGCACACAGCTGGCGCATGACAAGATTCTCGCGATCGGCGATTCCGTTCGCACCGACCTCAACGGCGCCAATGCGATGGGCATCGACTGCCTGTTCCTGACCCGCGGCATTCACGCGGAGGAATTCAGGGATTTGGACGTGCTCGACGGGGCGGCTGCGGAGAAACTGTTCGGCGACGCCAAACCACCCCGCGCGCTGATGCATGAGCTGATGTGGTGAGAGCGGCCTCCATCCCTCCCCCTTGTGGGGAGGGTCGGCCGAGCGAAGCGGAAGCCGGGGTGGGGGTTCATAACGCGAATGCCCCACCCGGCGCTCCATTCGCTTCGCTCATTCGCGCCACCCTCCCCACGCTAAAGCGGGGGAGGGAAAATCGCGACACCTCAAAAAGCAAAAGGCCGAGTCAAGCCCGGCAATGACGAAGGGTAAAAGCAAAAGGCCGGACTTTCGTCCGGCCTTTGTGATTCCGCGAGAGAGACCAGCGCTTACGCCGGAACGTGATCCGGGAACACGGCCTCGATCTTGGTCTTGAGCGTCGCCGCGTTGAACGGCTTGACGATGTAGTTGTTCACACCGGCCTTCTTGGCGGCGATCACGTTCTCGGTCTTGGACTCGGCCGTGATCATGATGAAGGGCGTGGTGGCGAGATTGGGGTCGGCGCGGACTTCCTTGAGCAGGTCGTAGCCGGTCATCGGCTCCATGTTCCAGTCGGAGATCACCAGACCATATTTTTTGGTGCGCATCTTGTTCAGCGCCGCCGAACCGTCGCTGGCGTCATCGATATTCTCAAAGCCAAGCTGTTTGAGGAGATTCCGGATGATGCGGATCATGGTGTTGTAATCGTCCACCACCAGAACCGACATCGACAAATCGACAGCCATCGTTCACTCCCCCAAACTTACTCAAGCCCGCGATGCACGTTCTATGCACCGTGGATGGTCCAGCCCGAAGACCGTAAACCGGGGCAAATCCGGGTTTTTCCCCGCCGGAGCCCTTGCATCCATCCTCAGGAGTAGCATCTGGCGTTAAACAGCCCGTTAACCCGGCGTCACCGGGGTGAGGGTTTTGCAGGCAGCAAGTCGCCTTGCCCAGGCATGGATCGTCCGGCCGATCATCCCTGCACGGACGCGCTTGACTTGCCCCTTGGGCTCGCGCCACCGTCCGCCCCCGCCCTTCACATCACCCATCAGCGAGCTTTGTCAGCCCCCGTTTTGTCAGCTCCATTTTTGTCAGCAATTGCCCCATGACTACCCGCTTCCAGATCATCCGCGATTCGACCGCTGCCGATGCCATCCCCAGAGGCGCGGTGGTGGCGATGGGCAATTTCGACGGCGTCCATCTCGGACATCGCGTGGTAATCGCGGCGGCGATGGAAATGGCGCAAAAGGCCAAACGCCCGGCGCTGGCGGTGACGTTCGAGCCGCATCCGCGACACTTCTTCAGCCCCAACACCCCGCAATTCCGGCTCAGCAGCGAGAACGACAAATTGAGACTGCTCGCCGGCATGGGGCTGGACGGCGCTGTGGTGATGACCTTCGACGCCAAGCGGGCCGGCACCTCGGCGCAAGACTTCATTAACCATGAACTGACCGGACGGCTCGGCATCAGCGGCATCGCGGTCGGCTACGACTTCCATTTCGGCAAGGGCCGGATGGGGACGCCGAGCCTGCTCGCCGCCGAAGCGCCGCGGCTCGGCATCGAGGTCCATATCCAGCCGCATGTGGACATTCTTGATCGCCCGGTCTCGTCGAGCGCGATCCGCATGGCGCTGACGGAAGGCCAGGTAGCCGACGCGACCGCGATGCTCGGCGCGCCCTGGTTCGTCTCCGGCGAGGTGATCCATGGCGAAAAGCGCGGCCGCGATCTCGGCTTTCCCACCGCCAATCTGCGGCTCGATCCGCATTGCGGGCTGAAGCATGGAATCTACGCCGTGCGTGTCGGTCGCGGAGCCGAGCGCTTCGATGGCGTGGCGAGCTTCGGCCGCAGGCCAACCTTCGACAACGGCGCGCCGCTGCTCGAAGTGTTCCTGTTCGATTTCAACGGCGACCTCTACGGACAGCGCCTCGACGTCGCCTTCATCGCCTTCCTGCGCGAGGAAGCCAAATTCAGCGGCATCGACGCGCTGGTGGCGCAAATGAACGATGACACCGCGCGGGCGAAGGCACAGCTTTCGGCCTCGCCGGATGCATTCCCGAAGCTGGGCGAGATCGGGTAGGGATTTCCTCAGCGTCGTCCCTGCGAAAGCAGGGACCCATACGCCCGGCGCTTCGTGGTTCAGGAGCCATAGTCGCATCCCCGTCATGGCCTCGGTGATTATGGGTCCCTGCTTTCGCAGGGACGACATCAAAAAGGGTGACCAAACCGGGTTTCCACATCGGGCCGAAACACGCTATTCAGCCGCCATGACCGAAAAGCCCCATTCAGCCGCCGCGAAAACCCATTCTGAAAAGACTGGTGGACCCGATTATTCGAAAACCCTTTACCTGCCGCAGACGGAATTTCCGATGCGCGCCGGCCTGCCGCAGCAGGAGCCGAAGATTCTCGAGCGCTGGAATGCGATGGGGCTGTACGAGAAAATCCGGGCAACCTCGCAAGGTCGCGATAAGTTCGTGCTGCATGACGGGCCGCCCTACGCCAACGGCAACATCCACATCGGGCATGCGCTCAACAAGATCCTGAAGGACCTCGTCACCAAGAGCCAGCAGATGCTCGGCCATGACTCGAATTACGTACCGGGCTGGGACTGCCACGGCCTGCCGATCGAGTGGAAGATCGAGGAAGAAAACTACCGCTCCAAGGGCAAGCAAAAGCCGGACCTGAAAGACCCGGCGGCGATGATCGCGTTCCGCAAGGAATGCCGCGCGTATGCGACGCACTGGCTCGGCGTGCAGCGCGAGGAATTCAAGCGGCTCGGCATCGTCGGCGACTGGGATCATCCCTATTCGACGATGGCGTTCGCGGCGGAAGCGCAGATCGCGCGCGAGATAATGACATTCGCCGCCAACGGCACGCTCTATCGCGGCTCCAAGCCTGTGATGTGGAGCGTGGTGGAAAAGACCGCGCTCGCCGAAGCCGAGGTCGAGTACGAGGATTACACGTCCGACGCGGTGTGGGTGAAGTTTCCGGTACGCAAATTCGACTCAAGTATTCAACACAGTCTCGGTCGAACGGACTTTCTTGCTTCACGCATTCAAGAACTCGACGCCGAATGGGGCGAAAAACTTCAGAACGCCAGTATCGTAATTTGGACTACGACGCCTTGGACATTGCCCGGTAACCGCGCCGTTTCTTTCTCAGACCGGATTGAGTACGGGTTGTATCGTATCGTCGATAGCCCGGAAGGGAATTGGGCCAAGAAGGGTGACCGCCTTCTGCTCGCAGATCGTCTTGCAGAGGCGGTCTTTGCGAGCTCGAAGGTCATAAAAGCTGAGCGCCTGTACGACGTTCCAGCTTTAGTTTTGGGTAGCACTGTTTGCAGCCATCCGTTTGCAAAACTTGATCCTGTTTATGGTTTTGATGTTCCGCTCCTAGCTGGCGATCACGTCACCGACGATGCGGGCACAGGTTTCGTGCACACCGCGCCGGGCCACGGCCGCGAGGACTTCGACATCTGGACCGCGAATGCGCGCGCGCTGGAAGCGCGCGGCATCTCGTCCGTCATCCCCTACACCGTCGACGAGAACGGCGCGCTCACCGAGCAGGCGCCGGGCTTCACCGGCAAGCGCGTCATCACCGACAAGGGCGAAAAGGGTGACGCCAACGAGGCGGTCATCAAGGCGCTTGCCGACGCCGGCATGATCCTCGCGCGTTCGCGGCTGAAGCATCAGTATCCGCATTCGTGGCGCTCGAAGAAGCCGGTGATCTATCGCAACACGCCGCAGTGGTTCATCGCGATGGACAAGCCGATCCTTTCTGTTCCCTCCCCCCATAACCCGTCGAAGACGGGCGTGAACGCCCTTTTGGTGGGGGAGGGTCAGGGAGGGGGGTCATCGCAAGCGCCTGCTAACG
>JAKFVL010000017.1 GCA_021732215.1 Hyphomicrobiales bacterium | reverse complement strand
TGGCGCCGCAGGCGCCGGGTGGGGGGAAGATTTCGCACTGTCGGGGGTTCGAGTCGCACTCCCGCTACCAACTGCCTTCACATCTTCACCGTCGCCGGCGAGAACGGCAATCACATCGTTGACCGCGACATCGGCGGTGCCTTCCGGCACCAGAATTTTCGCAATCACGCCTTCATCAACGGCCTCGACTTCCATCGTCGCCTTGTCGGTCTCGATCTCGGCAATCACGTCGCCGGACTTGACCTTGTCGCCCTCTTTCTTGAGCCACTTGGCGAGGTTGCCCTTTTCCATCGTGGGCGAGAGCGCGGGCATCAGAATGTTGATCGGCATGATGATTATCCCGCCTCTACCGATAACAGACGGCTTTGGCCGCGGCGACGACCTCGGCCACGCTTGGCAGCGCCAGCTTTTCGAGATTGGCGGCATATGGCATCGGCACATCCTTGCCCGACACACGCGCCACCGGCGCATCGAGATAATCGAATGCATGCTCCATGATGCGCGACGCGATTTCCGCGCCAACACCCGACTGTTGCCAGCCCTCCTCGATCGCCACGGCACGACCGGTTTTCTTCACCGACGCGATGATCGTCTCGGTATCCATCGGCCGCAACGTGCGCAGATCGATGACCTCCGCTTCGATGCCGTCCTTGGCAAGTTCGTCAGCGGCCTTCAGCGCGTAGGTCATGCCGAACGACCAGGACACCAGCGTCACATCCTTGCCGGTGCGCACGACCTTGGCCTTGCCGATGGGTACGATGTAATCGTCGAGTTTCGGCACCGGGCCGCTCTGGCCGTAGAGAATTTCGTTCTCGAGGAAGATCACCGGATTGGGATCGCGGATCGCTGCTTTGAGCAGCCCCTTGGCGTCTGCCGCCGAATACGGCGACACCACCTTGAGACCCGGAATTTGCGAATACCAGGCCGAATAATCCTGGCTGTGCTGGGCGGCGACGCGCGCAGCCGCGCCGTTCGGGCCACGGAACACGATCGAACAACCCATCTGGCCGCCGGACATGTAGAGCGTCTTCGCCGCCGAATTGATGATGTGATCTATCGCCTGCATGGCGAAATTGAAGGTCATGAACTCGACGATCGGCTTCAATCCGGTGAACGCCGCGCCAACACCAACACCTGCGAAACCGTGCTCCGTGATCGGCGTATCGATCACGCGGCGCGCGCCGAACTCCTGCAACAGACCCTGCGTGATCTTGTAGGCGCCCTGATACTCGGCAACTTCCTCGCCCATCACGAACACATCTTCGTCGCGGCGCATTTCTTCGGCCATGGCATCGCGCAATGCTTCGCGCATGGTCATGGTGACCATCTCGGTGCCCTCCGGCACCTCGGGTTCGGCTTCGACCGGCGCATCGCGGCTCGCATGCACCGCGGGCGCATCGATCATCGGCTTGCCCTCGCCGACCGGCGAGCGCGATTCCTCGACTTCCTGCTGAACGCTCGGGGACGGCGCATCGGCTTTTTTCGGCGCAGCAGTGGCCCTGCCAAGATCGGAGGCGCTTTCGCCATCGCCGAGGATCATCGCAATCGGCGTATTGACCGCAACATCGGCGGTGCCTTCCGGCACCAGAATCTTGCCAAGCGTGCCCTCGTCGGTCGCCTCCACTTCCATGGTGGCCTTGTCGGTCTCGATCTCGGCGATCACATCGCCGGACTTGATGGTCTCGCCTTCCTTCTTCAGCCATTTGGAGAGGTTGCCCTTCTCCATGGTCGGCGAAAGCGCGGGCATCAAAATTTGAATGGGCATGATCGCTCCTGAACGCGCGCGCTGTTTAGCGGTAGATGTCGGTATAGAGTTCAGCCACATCGGGCTCCGGATCGCCTTGAGCGAACTCCGCCGATGCGTTGACGATGTCACGCACCTCGGCATCGATCGCCTTGAGATCCTGCTCGCTGACCTTCAACTCCAGCAGCCGATGACGGACCTGCTCGATCGGGTCCTGATCGTGGCGAACCTTCTCGACTTCCTCGCGGGTGCGGTACTTGGCCGGGTCCGACATCGAGTGGCCGCGGTAGCGATAGGTCTGCATTTCCAGAATATACGGACCGTTGCCTTCGCGGCACCATTTCACGGCCTTGTCGGCTGCAGCCTTCACGGCGCGCACGTCCATGCCGTCGACCTGTTCGCCCGGAATACCGAACGACACGCCGCGCCTGGAGAAATCCTGCTGAGCCGACGAGCGATGCACCGCCGTGCCCATGGCGTAGCGGTTGTTCTCGATCACGTAGATGACCGGCAGCTTCCACAGCTCGGCCATGTTGAAACTCTCGTAGACCTGGCCTTGATTGGCGGCGCCGTCGCCAAAATAGGCCACGCTGACATTGTCGTTGCCGCGATACTTGTTGGCGAAGCCAAGACCCGTACCCAGCGAAACCTGCGCGCCGACGATGCCGTGGCCGCCGTAGAAATGCTTCTCCGCACTGAACATGTGCATGGAGCCGCCCTTGCCCTTGGAATAGCCGCCCCGGCGTCCTGTCAATTCGGCCATCACGCCGTTGGCTTCCATGCCGCAGGCGAGCATATGCCCGTGGTCGCGGTAACCGGTGATGACCTGATCGCCTTCTTTCAGCGCCATCTGCATACCGACGACGACAGCTTCCTGACCGATGTAGAGATGGCAGAAGCCACCGATCGCGCCCATTCCGTAAAGCTGACCGGCTTTTTCCTCGAAGCGGCGGATCAGCAGCATCTCCCGCAGCGCCTTGAGTTCCTGTTCTTTTGTGAACTTCGGAGGCGAAGGATGATGCTGGCCGTTCCCGTCGTCTTTGGAGGTGGTTTTTTTTGCGGGGGCCGTATTCTTCGCTGAGCTCATGGCGCATCCGGTCCGGAGGGTCACTAACTCTCTCTAGCGCAACTCAAATGCGCGATAAAGCGTCGCCCTTGCCACATGCCGAGAATACATGCACCGCAGTGCAGCGATGTTGGAATTTATGAAATGGCGGCGCCGCTATTTTGAAATTAGCGCCAAGTGTCCGGTGGCGATCATTGGGAGTTGATCGGACGGACCAGATCGCGCGGGTGCGCGACGTTGAGCTGGAAGCGCGAACGCTCATCCAGCATGTCCGGATCGATACCGCCGGAGCGCAGAAGCGACACGCGCTGCTCGCCAATCATCCGCTCCTGCTTGAGCCGGGCCAGTTCGGAGGTCAGTGCGATGATCTCCTGGTCCAGCTCCAGCCGGGCATTCAGTCCGAAACGGCCGGTGTAGGCGTTGACGCCAAAATAGGCGATAAGCGCCGCCGCGATCATGTAGAGCGCGATACCGGTCAGAATCGATTTCAAGCGTGTGCGCGAGACCATGACGCCACGATGAGACGGGCCGGTTAATCGGCTGTTAACGGCAGGCCGGGTGAGCGCACCATGCCTACTTTTTATATTGGGCGACGAACGCCGCGAATGCGTCGAGATACTTCACAAGGAACGTCTTCACGGAATCCTTGGTCAGCGCGCCGCTCGCATCGAAAGCGTCGCCAATCCCGCCGAGATACATTTCCGGCTGCTGCAAAATAGGCCCGCTGATGCCGGGCAGGATTTGCTGCAGATGCTTGACGGCGGAAACGCCGCCGTGCGCGCCCGGCGAGTTGCCGACGATGCCGACAGGCCGGCCATTCAGCGAGCTTTGGCCGAAGGGGCGAGAGGCGACATCAATGGCGTTCTTCAACACGCCCGGAATTGAGCGATTGTATTCAGGCGTGACAAAGATCACGGCGTCCGAGGCTTTCAGCTTGTCGCGGAATGCGACCCAATCCGCCGGCGGATTGGCTTCAAGGTCCTGATTGAAGAACGAAATGCTCTCGAGCGTCGTCACCTCGAGCGTGAGCGAGGATGGCGCAATCGCTTTCAGCGCGTTCGCGAGCTTGAACGAGAATGCCTCCTTGCGGAGACTGCCAACGATGACGAGAACGCGGGCGGGATTGGCCATAAACGATCCTTTCGAGGTTTTTGGTATTGCTGGCCTTCACCTAGGCGGCCCGGAAGAAAGATGCAAGTGCATCTTTTGTCGTCATCCTGATTTTTAGGCCTGTTCTACTTCGTCGGGTCGATCAGAAACTTCTCGCCGGTCGCGCGTTTGCTGTAGGCGGCGAGATTGTCAAGCTGAAGCGCCTCCTGCAACGACACCACCTTGGTGTAGTGGCTTGCGAATGTCGTCTTCAGTTCGGATACAACCCGCTGACGCAGCCTCTGCGCGTCGGCCGCTCCGATCTTCATCAGGAACCCGAACAGCAGCCAACCGCCAATTCCCCACGTCATGCCGAAGCTGCGCACCAGTTCGGTCGGCCGCAGATCGAGTCCGCCATAGATATAGACTTGCTTGTGCACAGCCGAACCATAGCGGCTGTAGACCTTCGCATTCTTGTTAATGGCTATTTCCATGCAAGTGAGGATCTGCCCCGCAAGCCGGCCGCCGCCGATGGCGTCGAACGCGATGGTGGCGCCAGTTTCGGTCAGCGCACCGGTGAGGTCGTCCATGAATGTCGGGGCGCTGGAATCCACGACGTATTTTGCGCCGATCTTGCGCAGCAGTTCCGCCTGCTCAGCGCTGCGCACAATGTTGACGAGTGCGATGCCGTCATTGATGCAAATCTTGTTCAGCATCTGGCCAAGATTTGAGGCCGCCGCCGTATGCACCAGCGCCTTGTGACCTTCGCGGCGCATCGTCTCGGTCATTCCGAGCGCGGTCAATGGATTGACAAACCAGGACGCGCCTTCCGCCGCGGTCGTACCTGCTGGAAGTTCCTGACAATCGGAAACATTGATGCAGCGGTACTGCGCGTACATTGCGCCGCCAATCATCGACACGGTTTTGCCCATCAGCGCCTTCGCCGCATCGGACGATCCAGTCTTGATGACAACGCCGGCGCCCTCGTTGCCGACTGGCATCGATTCATCGAGCCGTCCTGCCATGGCGCGCATCGCCGCTTGCGGGACCGTCGCGGTGACCACCGCATTGTCGCCGGTTCCGGATATTCTGGCCGTGCTGAGATCGCCTGCACCCGTCAGGAGCCCAAGGTCCGATGGATTGATCGGCGCGGCCTGGACGCGGACAACGACTTGCTTCTCACCAGGCTCGGGGATCGCGACCTGCATCAGCGAGATTTCGAGTTCACCGCTGTTTTTGATCAGAGAACGAAGCTCCAGTCCGGTCTTGGCGTCGGCACTCATGACAAGCCTCCCTGTCTTTTCTTTAGTTCAAGTAAACTCTCTCGTTCAAGCAAACGCGAACGCTCTCAGCGCGGCCTTCCCGGCGTATCTTGCCTGACTTCCCAGTTCCTGCTCGATACGCAGCAACTGGTTGTATTTGGCGGTGCGATCCGAACGCGCCAGCGAACCGGTCTTGATCTGTCCGCAGTTGGTGGCGACCGCGAGATCGGCAATCGTCGAATCTTCAGTCTCGCCGGAGCGATGCGACATTACCGCGGTGTAGCCGGCCTTGTGTGCCATCTCGACGGCTGCAAGCGCCTCGGTCAGCGTGCCGATCTGGTTGACCTTGACCAGAATGGAGTTGCCAAGGCCACGCTTGATGCCGTCGGACAGGCGATTGACATTGGTGACGAACAGATCGTCGCCGACCAGCTGACATTTGTCGCCGATCAGATCGGTGACCTTCTTCCAGCCGTCGAAGTCGTCTTCGGCCATGCCATCCTCGATGGAGACGATCGGATAGCGCGACACCAGTTCGGCGAGATATTTCGCCTGCTCCTCGATGCCGCGCTTCTTGTTGCCCTCGCCCTCGTAAACGTAAGCGCCGCCCTTGAAGAATTCCGTCGATGCCGGATCGAGCGCGAGCGCGACCTCGTCGCCGGGCTTGTAGCCGGCCTTCTCGATCGCCTTGACGACGAAACTCAACGCCTCATCGGCGGTCGCGAGATTCGGCGCGAAGCCGCCCTCGTCGCCGACATTGGTGTTGTGGCCGGCGTCATGCAGCGCCTTCTTCAGCGTCTGGAACACCTCGACGCCCATGCGCAGGCCCTCGGAGAAAGTCGGCGCGCCGACGGGCATGATCATGAATTCCTGAAAGTCGATCGGATTGTCCGCATGCGCGCCGCCGTTGATGATGTTCATCATCGGGACCGGCAGCAGCCGCGCTGACGTGCCGCCGACATAACGATACAGCGGCATGGCGCAGGCATCGGCCGCAGCCTTGGCCACCGCCAGCGAGACGCCGAGAATGGCGTTTGCGCCAAGGCGGCTCTTGTTCGGCGTGCCGTCGAGCGCGATCAGCGTCTCGTCGATCTGCACTTGAGACGCCGCGTCCATGCCGCCGATGGCATCGAAGATCTCGCCGTTGACGGCAGCGACAGCTTTTGTGACCCCCTTGCCGAGATAGCGCTTCTTGTCGCCATCGCGAAGTTCGACCGCCTCGTGGGCGCCGGTGGACGCACCGGAGGGCACCGCCGCGCGGCCCATCGCGCCGCTTTCCAGCACCACATCCACCTCCACCGTCGGGTTGCCGCGGCTGTCGAGAATCTCGCGTCCGACGATGTCGATGATGGCTGTCATGCGGTCCTCATGATTTGCTCGGGAGGGATAGGGTGGGCGTCTTCTACAGGATCGTTTTCGGCGGGAAAAGGCCGGGTCGCAGCGCGTGACGGGACCGTCATAAATCGGTATGAGGACGCCAAACAACCGTTTGAGACCGCCATGCCATCGAAGTCCCGCTCCACATCCGGCCTGCAACTCGGCAAGCCCATCAAACAGCCCGCATCTCCCAAGGAGGCGCGGCTCGATGCGGTCCCGAACCCGCAACCCGGCGAAAATTATCTGGTGCGCTTCACCGCACCCGAATTCACGACGCTTTGCCCGGTCACAGGACAGCCGGATTTCGCGCATCTGGTGATCGACTACGTGCCGAACAAGACGCTGCTGGAATCCAAATCGCTGAAACTCTATCTCGCGAGCTTCCGCAATCATGCAGGCTTCCACGAAGACTGCACGGTCGGCATCGGTAAACGCATCGTGCGCGAGATCAAGCCGAAGTTCCTGCGCATCGGCGGCTACTGGTATCCGCGCGGCGGCATTCCGATCGACGTGTTCTGGCAAACCGGCAGATTACCGAACGGGATGTGGCTGCCGGATCAGGGCGTCGCGTCGTATCGCGGACGAGGCTAGCTGCCTATCGTCATTGCGAGCACCAAGTCTCGTCTCCGGCGAGCGCGATGACGGGCTCCGGCAAGCAATCCAGACGAGACCTAGAAACCGGATTGCTTCGTCGCTGCCGCTCCTCGCAATGACGAGTTGCTGAAATAGAGTTGGGTCAGATATCCGCCATTCTAGATATCCGCGATGTCTTCCGCGCCGGTCGGCTGCTGCTTCAGCAATCTGGCGCAGATGAAACCCATGACGATAACGATCGAGGCGCCGATCAGAAGTGTCGCGGTCTTGCCGATGTGCGCGATACCAAAGCCATAGGCGACCGGTCCGCTGGCTTGCCCCATGAAGAAGCAGAAGGCGTGGATCGCGAGCGCCGAGGCGCGCGCCTCCGGCGCGAGATCGCTGGAAAAAATCTGCAACGAGCCGTGGATCGAATAGAAGCCCCAGCCCATCAGGAAGAAACTGACAAGCTGCAACGGCCATGGCGCGCCGACGGCAGCAAATGCGATCTGGAGGCCGGCAAGGATGCCGCCGCCGATCATCATGCCGTTGACGCCGATGCGCGGCAGCAGCCGCGACACCGTCAGCGTATAGCCGAGACCGCCGAGCGCGAAGCCCGCAATGACGAGTCCCGCGATCGATAATCTCGGTTCGCCGAGATCGGCAAGGAACGCCGCAACAAACGGAAACAGCCCCAGAATGCAAAGACCTTCGAAGAACACCGCGATGAAGCAGACCCGCGCGTTCGGATTGGAAAAGATGGCCTTGTAGCCGCGCCGCAACGTCGCGAACTCCACCTTCTGCGCAGGGCCTGCAAGCGCACCGCGAAAGCCATAGGCGACCGCAAACGATGCGACCATCACCAGCGCGCCCAGCAACAGCAGCACACCCCGCCAGCCGACGAAATCGCCGATGATTCCGGAGAATGTCGCGCCGAGCAGATTGCCGATCATCGCGCCGCTGAGCACGCGCCCCATGGCAACCTGACGCTGATGGGTCGGCACCAGATCGCCGGTCAGTCCCATGGCGATCGGAAACACCCCACCCGCGCCGACGCCAGCGACGATGCGCGTCACGAACAGCATCGTAAACGAATCGGCGAAGGCACCTGCGATGTTGGCAATCGCAAGCACGATCAGACAGACCGTCGCCAGCCGTGCCTTGCCGAACAGATCGGCCAGCGCGCCGAGAAACGGCTGCACCAGCGCGAACGTCAGCGCGTTCACAGCAGACAATCCAGCAGCCACCGCGATGCTGACGGTGAGATCGCCCGCGACCTGCGGCAGCACAGGCTCGATCGCGCGCGCCGACAGGCTCGCGGCGAAGGTCGACATAGCGATGATCGTGAGAATGGAAGGCATCAATTTGCGAGCATGGAGATCGGTTGCGCATCGATGTCATTGTGAGCGAAGCGAAGCAATCCGGGGGAGTTGCAGGGCTGGATTGCTTGGCAATGACGGCTGTTAGGCCTTTGCCAGCGCGTCGAACGCCATCAGCCTTTTCACCAGTCCCTCGAACTCCTTCAGCGGCACCATGTTGGGGCCGTCCGACGGCGCCTTGTCCGGATCGGGATGCGTCTCGATAAAGACACCGGCCACGCCCACTGCCACCGCGGCGCGCGCCAGCACAGGAACAAACTCGCGTTCGCCGCCCGATGACGTGCCTTTGCCGCCCGGCTGCTGCACCGAATGGGTGGCATCGAAGATCACCGGCGCGCCGGTGGTGCGCGCCAGGATCGGCAGCGCCCGCATGTCCGAGACCAGCGTGTTGTAGCCAAACGATGCGCCGCGCTCGGTCACCAGCACATTGGCGTTACCGCCGGCGGTGATCTTGCTGACGACGTTGGCCATGTCCCACGGCGCAAGGAACTGGCCTTTCTTGACGTTGACGACTTTACCGGTCGCCGCGGCTGCCAGCAGCAGATCGGTTTGCCGGCAAAGGAACGCCGGAATCTGCAACACATCGACCGCTTGCGCAGCTATCGCGCACTGATCGATCTCGTGCACGTCGGTCAGCACCGGAAGTCCGAGCGACGAGCGAATCTCGGCGAATATGGGCAGCGACTGCTCAAGCCCGAGTCCGCGCGCGCTGGATGCGCTGGTGCGGTTGGCCTTGTCGAACGAGGTCTTGTAGACGAGCCCAATTTTCAGCCGCGCCGCGATCTCTTTCAGTGCCGCCGCCGTTTCAAGCGCGTGCGCGCGGCTTTCGAGCTGGCATGGCCCCGCAATCACCGCGAGCGGCAATGCGTTGCCGAAACTCACGGAACCAGCCTTGACGACAGCGGCAGCGGTCACGCCTGAACTCACAGATGATCCTTGAAGTCTTGCCTCAAAATCCTAATCGAAAGCGGGCCGACCATGCCGGGCCTGCGACGCCCGATCAACCCTCACCGCTTCAAGACGGTGAGAAAATCAGGGTTGCGCCATGGGCGGCTTGAGGCGGAACGATCAGCATGCCCGCGTGACGATGGACTTCTAACTCGCCCTTCGTCAGCGCGGTTTCGGTCTGCGCGAGGCCCGAGGTCTTGAAACACATCGCAGCGAGCGACAGTCCAGGTCCATGGATCTGCGGCAACAATCCGTGCTGCTCGCGGAATGCATGGGGCGTCAGCACATCCACATCGCCTCGCTGAGTGCGCGCGATAAAGCCGGTCGCATGCGGAACTGCCTCGCGCGCGCCAGTGAATGACAGCAGGAAATCGCGGTGCTGATCGGGATGATCGGCGACGAACACGACGCCGGAGAGCTGCGTCGCGCCGTTGGCGTGCTGTTGCAGCGCCGCGCTCCAGAAATTCTCCGGGAAATGGTGCTGGCAAACGGCAAAGCCGCAATCCGGCGACAGAGGATCGACGGCATAGGCGAGCGAGAACGCGAGCTTCACGGTCGCGCCGTCCGCGTGCTTGCCTTCACGAGCAAAATCGAACACCTCGAAATCGCTGATGCCGGCTGTGCGAAACGCCTGCATGTCGGCTTTCGCGTCGAGGCTGTTCATCAGCAGCATCGACAGCCCCTCGCCGTTTTCGACAAAATCGCGATTGTAAGCGCCGAATGAAAACGAGCCCGGCCGCGCAGCCAGAATCTTCTCTGGCTCGCCGATGCCAAGCAGTTCGATATAGCTGCCATCGAGCTGAATGATGTGATTGTGGGTGCCCCACGGGTGGCGATTGCGGCTCGACACGAGGAACCCGGCGTCGCGATAGAACGCTTCGCCGGCATCGAGGTCCGCTACCACATGGACGATGTGATCGATGCCGTTGGGCACGTCCGCCCTATTTCACCGACGAGAACGCGGTCGGCTGCAATAATTGACTGTCGATGTTGGCGACGATCTGGCCGTCTTCCTCGGTCTTCGCCCGCGCAGCGATCCATTCCGGGTCGGACATGAAGGCCGTCCATTTCTTTTCGCGCTCGGCCATCGATTCCCATGCGAGCAAGTAAGTCAGTTCCTGGTTGGATGCGCCGATCAGCGTCGTGAAGAACCCGGCCTGACGAATGCCGTGCTTGTCCCATAGTTTCAGCGTGGTGGTATCGAAGCGCTTGATCAGCGCGGGCAAACGGCCCGGCAGACAGCGGTAAACTCGCATTTCATAGATCATCGGCGTCGCCCCGTCTGGTTTCTTGATTGGCTGGGACGGCATGTGTCGCAGCAAACCCGGGCGGCGTCAAAGCCGCGAATATCACAGCAACGTCAGACCAACCGGCTCTGCACCACGGCGGCTTCCACGAACGACGCAAACAGCGGATGCGGCTCGAACGGGCGCGATTTCAGTTCGGGATGATACTGCACGCCGATGAACCACGGATGGTCCTCGTACTCGACGATCTCCGGCAGCACGCCATCCGGCGACAGGCCCGAGAAGCGCAGGCCGTGCTGCTCCAGCCTGTCCTTGTAGGCTGTGTTGACCTCGTAGCGATGGCGGTGGCGCTCCGATATTTCGAGCACGTCGCCGTAGATGCGCGACACGCGGCTGCCGCGCTTGAGTGCTGCAGGATAGGCGCCGAGCCGCATGGTGCCGCCGAGATCGCCGGCGCGCGAGCGTTTTTCCAGTTCGTTGCCGCGCAGCCACTCGGTCATCAGACCGACCAGCGGTTCTTTTGTCGGCCCGAACTCGGTCGAATTCGCATCGTCGATTCCGACGAGATTGCGCGCCGCCTCGATCACGGCCATCTGCATGCCGAAGCAAATTCCAAAATAAGGCACGTGCCGCTCGCGAGCGAACCGCGCTGCCTGAATCTTGCCTTCCGCGCCGCGCTGGCCGAAGCCGCCGGGCACCAGAATGCCATCGACGTGCTCGAGGAACGGCGTCGGGTCTTCGTGCTCGAACACCTCGCTCTCGATCCAGTCGAGATTGACCTTCACCTTGTTGGCGATGCCGCCATGCGCCAAGGCCTCGATCAGCGATTTGTAGGCGTCCTTCATGCCGGTGTATTTGCCGACGATCGCGATCGTGACCGCACCTTCCGGCGTGCGGACGCGCTCGTTGATGTGGTGCCACCGCTGCAGCACCGGTGCGCGAACATCGACGATGCCGAAAGAAGCCAGCACTTCGTCGTCGAGACCGGCGGCGTGATAGGCCTCGGGCACGGCGTAGATGTTGTCGACATCCCTCGCCTCGATCACGGCGCTCTCGCGCACGTTGCAGAAAAGCCCGAGTTTGCGGCGCTCTTCCTTTGGAATCTCGCGGTCGGTCCGGCACAGCAGGATATCGGGCTGGATGCCGATCGAGCGGAGTTCCTTCACCGAATGCTGGGTCGGCTTGGTCTTCAGTTCGCCCGCGCTCGGAATGTACGGCAGAAGGGTCAGATGGATGTAGATCACATCTCCGCGCGGCAGGTCGTTCTTGACCTGGCGGATCGCCTCGAAGAACGGCAGGCCCTCGATATCGCCGACCGTGCCGCCGACCTCGCATAGGACGAAGTCGTAATCGTCATTGCCGTTGCGAATGAAATCCTTGATGGCGTTGGTGACGTGCGGAATCACCTGAATCGTCGCGCCGAGATAATCGCCACGCCGCTCCTTGGTCAGGATGTCCTGATAGATGCGCCCCGTGGTGATGTTGTCCTGCCTCGTCGCAGGCCGCCCGGTGAACCGCTCGTAGTGGCCGAGGTCGAGATCGGTCTCGGCGCCGTCGTCGGTCACGAAGACCTCGCCGTGCTGGTACGGCGACATCGTTCCGGGATCGAGGTTGAGGTACGGATCGAGCTTGCGCAGGCGGACCGTGTAACCGCGCGCCTGCAGCAAGGCTCCGAGAGCCGCCGATGCGAGACCCTTGCCGAGCGAGGAAACCACGCCGCCGGTGATGAAAATATACCGCGCCATGGGAGCCAACCTCTAACGCAACGGGCACGATTCGCCAAAACGAATCGCACCCGGACTGGTCAAAAACGACGCGCTGTGGGTGACTTCAAAAGCCACGCAATGCCAGCGCGTTAAATGATACTCTTTACACTCTTCACAAGTTTCGTGGACGCAAAGCTGCCCTGCATTGCAGGGAACTTCGTTACTGCGAACGCGGCGCTTGTGGACCGGATGGAGCGGCGGGCGCGGCTGGAGCCGCCGGCGCCGACGGTTCCTGCTTTTTCAGCGAGTCTAGCAAACCACCACCGCTGCCACCGCCAAGCGGTACGGTTGGCGATCCAGGTTGCGTCGTATTGATGATCGAGCTTGGCTTGCGATCCAGACCGGCGAGCCACGACAGCAGAAGGCTGGTCAGGAAGAACCCGATCGCGAGAAACGCCGTGGTGCGCGATAGCAGGTTCGAGGTGCCGCGGTTCGTCATGAAGCCGCCACCGCCGCCGATGCCGAGGCCACCGCCTTCCGAACGCTGCAACAGCACAGCGCCGATCAGGGTGGTGACGATCATGAGGTGGATGACGATAATGACGGTCTGCATCTCGTGTCCCGAATTCGAAGTTCGCCCAACCTAGCTGCGTCCCCAGCGGCCAAATAACCAGATAACGTAGCCGGTTCACGACACCTGCGCGGGTTGAAGACGGCCGGTCTCTACACGATTGGCTGGCGAATGTAACCCCCGGGAACGCAACCCCTGAAAGTCACGATTTCGCGCGAGGCCGTGAACTCACATCCGCGAGCTAGGAACAGGCGGCGGCAATCGCAAGGAAGTCGGAGGCTTTCAGGCTCGCGCCTCCTACCAGCGCGCCGTTGACGGCCCGCAGCTTCAATATCTCGGCTGCATTGGACGGCTTTACCGACCCTCCGTAGAGGATTCGGACCCGCGCTCCATGTTCCTTCAGATTTTGATCGAGCTTTGACCGGATAAAGCCATGAATTTCTTCAATTTCCGGATTGGTCGGTGTTCGCCCGGTTCCGATCGCCCAGACCGGCTCATAGGCGATCACCAGATTGGTGGCAGCAGCGCCGTCGGGAACCGATCCGGCAAGCTGCCGTCCGACCACATCCTTCGCTTTTCCGCTATCGCGCTCGGCCTGGGTTTCTCCGATGCAGACAACCGCGGTCAGCCCTGCCCGCCACGCGGCCTGCGCCTTGGCCCGAACGATGGCGTCGGTCTCGCCATGGTCGGTCCGGCGCTCGGAATGGCCGAGGATGACGGCGCTGGCGCCCGCATCCGTCAGCATCTCCGCCGATACATCGCCGGTATGGGCACCGGACGCATCGGCATGACAATCCTGCCCGCCGATCGCAACCCGCGTTCCCGAGGCTCGGGCTGCCGCCGCCGCGATCAGGATTGCCGGCGGACAGACCAGAAGATCGGCGGTCACGTTCCCTGCACCCGCGATCATGGCGTCGAGTTCCGCAAGCGACGGCTTGAGGCCGTTCATCTTCCAGTTTCCGGCAATCAGGGGACGAAGCTGTTCGGCCATCCGGCGTTCCGCGCATCAGTGGTTGACTGTCTGCGCCTAGCAGACGCCCGGCCGGTGCACCAGTACATGCCCGCACGCTCCACAACAGCCCTTCAAACCGCTTCAAACCGCCGCTGACGGCGCTGGTTGCGGTGGCGGCTAAACCCTTTTATACCCGCCACAATTAACCCTTGAGCTGCGCGCTACCGTATGATGCGGCAGCAGCCCGGCCACCCCATAACCTGAACCCGACGTTGGACCCCCATGCTTCGAGGAATTCGCCGCGCCTCATCGAACCGGATTGGCAAGACCATCATGGGCCTCGTGATGGGCGTGCTGATCATCAGCTTTGGCGTCTGGGGTATCGCTGACATCTTCAAGGGCTTCGGCCAGTCGACGCTGGCCAAGATCGGCCGGACCGAAATTTCGATCGAGCAGTTCCGGCAGCTTTATACGGAAAAACTTCAGCAGATCGGGCGGCAGTTCGGACGGCCCCTGACCCTCGAACAGGCCCGCACGTTCGGGCTTGATCGCCAGGTTCTGCAACAGGTCATCTCCGAAGCCGCTCTGGACGAAGGCGCGCGCCGTATGGGCCTTGCCCAGTCCGATGCCGAAGTGGTCAAGGCGATCTCGAACGACGCCAATTTCAAGGGCATCTCGGGCAACTTCGATCCGAACCGCTTTGCCCAGTTGATCCGGCAGTTCGGCTTTACCGAGCAGCGCTACATCGCCGAGCAGCGCCGTGTCACCTTGCGCCGTGAAATCGCCGGCACCCTGACCGCGGGACTGGAACCCACCAAGACGCTGCTGGATGCCATCAGCCGTTTCCAGAACGAACAGCGCTCGGTGGAATTCGTCAGGCTGGGCTCCGCGCAGGCGGGCACGATCGAGGCCCCGTCGCCGGAGGTGCTTGCGAAATATTTCGAGGATCGCAAATCGCTGTTCCGCGCGCCCGAATACCGCAAGGTTGCAGTCGTCGCGATGACACCCGACGCGATCGCCAAGTGGTCGACGGTTTCGGACGAAGACGCCCGAAAGATCTACGAGGATCGCAAGGACAAGCTCGCGGTCCCCGAAAAGCGCCAGATTTCTCAGATGGTGTTTCCGAATGCCGACGAGGCCAAGGCCGCGCGCGAGCGCATTGCCGGCGGCCTGTCGTTCGACGACCTCGCCAAGGAGCGCAAACTCAGCGCCACCGATATCGATCTTGGCATCGTTGCCAAATCGGCGGTGATCGACGCGGCGGTTGCCAACGTGGCATTCGCACTGGCCCCGGAAGAGGTCAGCCAGCCGGTGCAGAGCGGTTTCGGCTTCGCGCTCGTGAAGGTGGGGAAGATCGAGCCCGGCTTGACGCCAGCATATGAAGCGGTCGCCGACGCCTTGAAGAAGGAAATCGCGCTCGATCAGGCACGGCAGGCCGTGCAAGATCTGCACAACAAGATGGAAGACGAACGCGGCGGCGGCTCCAACATCGCGGACGCAGCACAGAAGCTCGGCCTGACATCGGTGACCGTCGATACCGATCGCTCGGGCCGCGCGCCTGACGGCAAGCCGGTGGCGGGACTGCCGCAAGGGGTGGACGTGATTTCCGGCGCGTTCGCCAGCAATGTCGGCGTCGAGAATGATCCGCTTCAACTGAACGGCGGCTACATCTGGTTCGAGGTGCTGGGCATCACTCCGTCGCGCGAGCGTAATCTCGACGAGGTGAAGGATCAGGTCGAGACGCGCTGGCGCGACGATCAGATCACGACACGTCTGCGCGCCAAGGCCACCGAAGTCATCGCCAAGCTCGACAAGGGCGAGGTCAAGCTCGCCGACGAAGCTGCGGCCCTCGGCCTCAAGGTCGAAAGCGAAGCTGGCTTCAAACGCGATGCCACGGTGGCTGGCGTGCCGGCCAGCGTGGTGCAGGCGGCCTTTGCTGCAGCCAAGGGCGCGAATGGCCAGACCACGGGCGGAAGCCCGTCGGAGTGGATCGTTTATCGGGTGACCGACATCATCGCACCGCCCGTCGATCTCGCCTCGGCGGAAGCCAAGCGGCTGAAAGAGGCCATGCAACGCGGCGTTTCGGATGAATTGATCAACCAGTACATCGCGAGGCTCGAGTCCGAGATCGGCATCAGCATCAATCAGGCTGCGGTCGCGCAGGTTACAGGCGCCAACGCGGCGAACTGAGGCCGCCATTCCACCGCGAGCCAATTCACGCTAAGAGCAACATCCTTTGAATGTTGCCCGCCCGGTTTCGCGGTTTGTGTTTGCAGGTCGTTATGGACGATTTCAGAGCCATCATCGCAAAGGTTGCCACCGGCGCGACATTGTCGCGTGACGAGGCGGCGTCGGCGTTCGACCGCATGATGTCCGGCGAGGCCACGCCGTCGCAGATGGGCGGTCTCCTCATGGCGTTGCGGGTGCGCGGCGAAACCGTCGATGAAATCACCGGCGCGGTCTCAGCGATGCGTGCTAAGATGCTGCGCGTCGATGCGCCGGCGGACGCGGTCGACGTGGTCGGCACCGGCGGCGACGGCTCGGGCTCCGTCAACGTCTCGACCTGCGCGTCCTTCATCGTCGCAGGCGCGGGTGTGCCGGTCGCCAAGCATGGCAACCGCGCGCTGTCGTCGAAATCAGGCGCTGCCGATGTGCTCGCAGCGCTCGGCGTCAAGATCGACATCGCGCCCGAGGCCGTCGGCCGCTGCGTCAAGGAGGCGGGAATCGGCTTCATGTTCGCGCCGACGCATCACCCGGCGATCAAGAATGTCGGCCCGACCCGAGTCGAGCTTGCGACCCGCACGATCTTCAATCTGCTTGGCCCCCTTTCCAATCCCGCCGGCGTCAAACGGCAGCTGATCGGCGTGTTCTCCAGGCAGTGGGTCCAGCCACTCGCACAGGTGCTGAAGAATCTCGGCGCGGAATCGGCCTGGGTGGTGCACGGCTCCGACGGCCTCGATGAGATCACGCTCACAGGGCCCACTTTCGTGGCGGCGCTCGACAAGGGCACGATCACCACGTTCGAGGTCTCGCCTGATGATGTGGGCTTGAAGCGGGTCAATGGCGATGCCTTGAAGGGCGGCGACGGTGCGGCGAATGCGGTCGCGCTGCGCAACGTTCTCGACGGCGAGCCGTCCGCCTATCGCGATGTGGCGCTGTTTAATGCCGCCGCAGCGCTGATCGTGGCGGGCCGCGCGGCCACGATCAAGGATGGCGTCGCGATGGGGGTCAAATCGCTCGACAGCGGCGCTGCTTCGGAACGGCTGGCAAAACTCGTTCGCATCTCGAACGGTTGACCGAGTGTCGCCGATCTGAAGTTTCTCTCATGTTGACGCGAATCTGGAAAGACACTTCAGATCGAAAAGCGACACTCGAAGTTACAGATTTTGCTGGTGCCCTTTAGTTTCCGAAGTTCGTATGAGAGAGTTACCGCAACAGTTCACGAACTTCAGAAACTGGGCACCAGTGGAGAGCGAAGGTTTGTCCGACATTCTGCAGAAGATCGAGGTCTACAAGCGCGAGGAAATCGCCGCCGCCAAGCGCGCGCGTCCGCTTGCCGAAATCGAGGCAGCTGCGAAGGCTGCAAGCCCGCCGCGCGGGTTTCTCAATGCCATTCGCGATCGCACGGCACGCGGCGACTATGCGCTGATCGCCGAGATCAAGAAGGCCTCGCCATCAAAGGGCCTGATCCGCGCCGATTTCGATCCGCCAATGCTGGCGCGCGCCTATGAAGCCGGAGGGGCCGCCTGTCTCTCCGTTCTGACGGATGCGCCGTCGTTCCAGGGTCACATGGATTTCATGGTCGCGGCCCGTGCCGCCACCAGACTGCCGGTGTTGCGCAAGGACTTCATGTTCGAGCCGTATCAGGTCACCGAGGCCCGCGCGCATGGCGCCGACTGCATCCTGATTATCATGGCGGCGCTGGACGATGGCGCGGCGCGTGAGATCGAGGATACCGCGATTGCGCACAGCATGGATGTGTTGCTGGAAGTTCACGACGCCGCCGAACTCGCGCGCGCGCTGAAGCTCAGATCGCCGATGATCGGCGTCAACAACCGTAACCTGCGCACCTTCGAGACCACGCTCGCCACCAGCGAAGCGCTGGCCCCGCTGATACCGGAGGATCGCATCATGGTTGGCGAGAGCGGCATCTTCACGCCGGACGACCTGTCGCGGCTGGCTCGCGTTGGCATGCAGACTTTCCTCGTCGGCGAAAGCCTGATGCGCCAAACGGACGTCACCGCCGCGACGCGCGCGTTGCTCGCCCGCGGCGATCGCAAGGCCGCGGCAGGGCTGCGCTGATGAGCAAAAAGCCATCCCGTCAACTCGCCTCATCTCGAAGGCCCGCCCTCACCCATATCGACGGCAAGGGCGAAGCGCGCATGGTGGACGTTTCAGAGAAGGCTGCCACCGAACGGACAGCGATCGCCGAAGGCGTCGTACTGATGAGCCAGGCGACGCTCGATCTGATCGTCAAGGGTAATGCGAAAAAAGGCGATGTGATCGGCACGGCGCGCATCGCCGGCATCATGGCGGCGAAGCGCACGTCCGAATTGATCCCGCTCTGCCATCCGCTGGCGCTGGCGAAAGTCACCGTCGATATCGAGCCTGACAGGAAGCTGCCCGGCTGCCGCGTTAGCGCCACGGTCAAGGTCAAGGGTCCAACCGGCGTCGAGATGGAAGCCCTCACCGCAGTGTCGGTCGCCTGTCTCACGATCTACGACATGGTGAAGGCGGTCGAGCGCGGCGCGCGGATCGACGCGATCCGGCTGGTCGAAAAATCCGGCGGCAAGTCCGGTCACTATCGTGCGGACAAGTAAGCGAGGACACGCCGTGGCGCTGATGCCGGTCGACGACGCACTCAAGGCCATTCTCGCAGGCGTCAAGCCGCTCGGCGAGGAGATGGCCGCGCTCGACGACGCGCTGCATCGCGTGCTGTCGCAGGATCTTGCCGCGCGCCGCACCCAGCCGCCGCAGGCGATGTCGGCGATGGACGGCTACGCGGTTCGGGCCGCCGATGCATCGCTCGGCGCGAAACTCCGCGTCATCGGCGAAATCGCCGCAGGTAGACCATTTGGCCGCATAGTCGCTCAGGGCGAAGCGGTGAGAATTTTCACCGGCGGTGTGGTGCCGGACGGTGCAGATACGATCGTCATTCAGGAAAACACGACGCGCGACGGCGACATCGTTGTCGTCAACGAAGCCGCGCGAGGCGGCAGGCACATTCGCGGCGCCGGCATCGACTTCCGCGAGGGCGACGTCCTGTTTCCCAAAGGACGGCGTATTCTCGACCGCGACCTCGCACTCGCCGCCAGCATGAACTATCCGCAGGTGCCGGTCGCAAGACGCCCGAAAGTTGCCCTGCTCGCCACCGGCGACGAACTGGTGATGCCGGGCGGCACGACCGGTCCCGGCCAGATCATCCTGTCGAACGGCTACGGACTGCGTGCGCTCGCGCGCAACGAGGGCGCCGACGCCATCGATCTTGGCATCTCGGCCGACACGGTCGAGGCGACATCGCAGGCGATCCGCAAAGCCCGCGACCTCGGCGTGGATATTCTGGTCACCACCGGCGGAGCATCGGTTGGCGACCATGACGTGGTGAAGCGCTCGCTCGAAGCCGAAGGTGTCGCGATCACGTTCTGGAAGATCGCAATGCGCCCCGGCAAGCCGATGATGCACGGTCGGCTTCCCGCCGATCTCGGCGGCATGCGCGTGGTCGGCCTGCCCGGCAATCCCGTCTCGTCCTATGTCTGCGCGTTCCTGTTTCTGGTGCCGCTGATCCGCGCGCTGCTGGGACGCATCGACGTCGATCATCCGCATGAGCACGCAGTTCTGGGGCGCGACCTCGGCCCCAACGACGAGCGCGCGGAATACATGCGTGCGCATCTCAAGCTCCGCGAAGACGGCGTCCCGATCGCAACGCCGGTGACCCAGCAGGACAGTTCGCTGTCAGCGCACCTGTCGGGCGCGGACGCCCTCGTAATCCGTCCGCCGCATGCGCCCGCGGCAGCCAAGGGATCGGACTGCGTTATCCTTAAACTTCCAGTCTGACGAACCCTCGTTTTGTTGACGTGAAATTAAGGGGTTGCGGAACACATATGGAACATATAGGGTCTGTTCATGATTTGTTTCGAGTGACTCGCGCCTCTGAAACACGCCTTTGCGATGCTGAAATGGGGTTCGCGCTGCGGACCTGATCTAGGCGGACAAGGCATGTAAGTGGACAAGGCATGAACGGCGAGCTCGACCTGAAGAAACTCGGCCTTGAGAAGGTTGAATTGGGGGAACGGCCAATATGCTGACACGCAAGCAATTCGAACTTCTGCGATTCATCAGTGATCGCTTGAAGGAAGCGGGCGTCCCGCCCTCCTTTGACGAGATGAAGGATGCGCTGGATTTGCGCTCCAAGTCCGGTATCCACCGCCTGATTACAGCGCTTGAGGAGCGCGGCTTCATCCGCCGCCTGCCCAATCGTGCCCGCGCCATCGAAGTCATCAAGCTCCCCGACGTTGCGGTCGCAGGCGGCGGAGGCGGTGGACGTCGTGGCTTCACGCCCAGCGTGATCGAAGGCAATCTTGGCCGGGTTCGCACCGCATCCGAGGATGAAGGCGGCCGTCCGGTGTCAATCCCGGTGATGGGCCGCATCGCGGCCGGCACCCCGATCGAAGCGCTGCAGACCCGCAGCCACACCATCAGCATGCCGCCGGAAATGCTGGGCTCCGGCGATCACTACGCTCTCGAAGTGCGCGGCGATTCGATGATGGAAGCGGGAATTCTCGATGGCGATATCGCGCTGATCCAGAAAACCGAAGGCGCCGACACCGGCGACATCGTGGTGGCGCTGATCGACGAGGAGGAAGCAACCCTCAAACGCTTCCGCCGTCGCGGCGCATCGATCGCGCTGGAGCCGGCGAATGCCGCCTACGAGGTCCGCATCCTGCCGCCGAACCGCGTGCGGATTCAGGGCAAGCTGGTCAGCATCTTCCGCCGTTACTGATCGGCTGATCGCTTAGTCGTCCCCTTGCGCGTCCGCTTCGGCGGGCGTGGCGTCAGGTGGCGTGCGACGCGGCGCCGTTCGCTGAGGGCCTGGCCGTTGCGACGATGTTGCTGCGGACGATGTTGCTGCGGACGATGTCGCTCCGGGTAAAGTTGCTGCGGAGCGCTCGGCGGCCACGGCGGTTCTTGGATACCATGGTCGCTCGAATGAAGGCGGCCGCACAGCCTCGATCTGGAAGCCGTTGCCTTGAAGGCTATCGCGCTGCCGGCGTAACGAGAGCGTTCCCTCACGCCGCAGTTGCTCCCTGTCGATAACAAGTGCAGCGCAATCGCGCGGCACTTGCTGAGCCGTGACGATCAGCGCGGCCTTCTCACAATCGTCCCAAAGTCCGGCCGGCTGAAGCGTGATGGCAATCAGCGCCCCACCCTGCATTGGGACAACACAGCCTGACGGGTCGCACGAGACGTCGTCCGACAGGGACCGATCTGCAGCGCCACGCGAATCCGCATCCGCTGCCAGCCATTCGCGAACCTGAAACAGGTTTTTCTCTGCCCGCATCACCCGCAGACGGCCGTCGCCGCCGCGCACCGCAACGCTCTCGCCATCACCCGCGATCAGGATATCCGGACGCGGAGACGCCGCCGCCAGCACGACCGCGCCGATCAGCATGGCCACGCCTGCGAACCGCAAGGGCGTGCGCAAGAGACAGATCAGCAGCAGACCCAGCGTCGCCAGCAGCAGCGCGCCGGTGCCGAATGCGTAGGTACGTCCGACCGCGCCGGGCAATGCGGCGACCCATTGCGACACCGCGATCATCCAGCCGATGCCAAGCTCCATGATGCGCCAGAACACGCCGTCGAGGCCGAACGGAATTGCGGCGAGGCCCAGCAGTCCCGCCGGCATCACGATGCCCGACACCACCGGCATCGCGGCGAGATTGGCGATCACGCCGTAAGGCGTGACCCGGTGAAAATGAAACGCGGCGTATGGCATGGTCGCAAAGCCTGCCACGATCGACGCCAGCGCCAGCATCGCGATCTCGCGTCCTCCCCACAGTGCCGTCCTGGCAACGGAAGAATTGTCAGGTGTCGCCAGCAGGATCGGCAGTCCGCGCTCGACCAGCGCGACGAGCCCAAGCGTCGCCGCGAACGACATCTGGAAGCTCGGATGCACCACGGCTTCCGGCGCGATCGCAAGCACGATGAAGGCGGCGATCGCAAGCGTCCGGAATGTAACGGCTCGCCGGTCCACCATGATCGCGGCCAGCACCACCGCCGTCATCAGAAACGAGCGCTGGGTCGCGACTTCCGCGCCCGACAGCAGCAGGTAGAACAGAGCGGCCACCAGCGCGGCCACAGCCGCCCATTTCTTGATCGCAAATGCCGGCGTCAGCGACGGCATCAGCGCCAACAGGGCGCGCACGGCGAAAAACACGACGCCTGCGACCACAGCCATGTGATAGCCGGAAATTGACAGGACATGGCCGAGGCCGGAAATGAACATCGCATCGTTGACGGGCATCGAGATTGCATCGCGCTTGCCGGTCAACAATGCAGTCGCGATGGCGCGATTGTCGCCGCTCAGCACTGCGCGAATGCGCCCGTCGATGCCGTCGCGCAGGCCCTGCATGAACGCCGCATACTGCAGCCAGAAGCCTGCCCTCGTGGGTGGGTTGATTGTCTTGATCGTCCCGGTGACAAAGCCCGACGCGCCGATGCCCTGAAAATATAGATCGCGGGCAAAGTCGTATCCGCCCGGCCGCAAGGGAGCGAGCGGCGGCTGCAATCGCGCCTTGAACTCGACGAACTGTCCGACCATAGGCGCGGTCCCCTTTTTGACCGAGAGCCGCACGCGATCGAGTTTGATCTCGTTGCGCTCGTGATCCATCTGCACGACGCGCAAGATAAAGCGATCGGTGCGCTCCCGCTCCTCGCGGGTTTCGACAAAGCCTTTCAGCGACACGCCGAACAACGGCCGCGTCAGCACGACATGTTCGATACGGGTGGCTTTGTACGACGCTGCAGCAAAGCCAGAGACAAAGACCGCCGCGAGCAGCATCAGCGGAAACATTCGCCACCGTCGGGCGAAAAATGCGATCACCACAAGCGCAGCGGCGACAGGCAAGACGACCGCTGCGACGGGCTCGCGCTCGACGCCGAAATAGGCCGCGATCCCTGCCCCGAACACAATCGCAGCCCACGGCAGGAGTTGCGCCCGCGCCGCCTCCTCTGCGATCAGCCTGGTCAGCCCGCCGATATCGGCACGACCGCGACCCGTGATCGGCCAGGACTGAGCGGCAACGCCGGCAGTACCTTCCCGCGCCGGCCAGGTCCGTGCTCTGATCTTGCGTTCAATCCGATCCGCCACCGCGCACGCCCTCGACAGGCGGACAGTCCAGACGGAGGGTCAGGAAAAGGAAATGCTCAACTCTTGCCAGTGACTTCCTTGGCAAAGGTATCGCGCAACCCGATCGTGCGGTTGAAAACCGGCTTCTCCGGCGTCGAATCCGGATCGCGGGCGAAATAGCCCTGCCGCTCGAATTGCATCACATCAGGAGCAATGGCATCCGGCGCGTTGGCCTGCGCAATCGAAGACTCGATCCGCGCATCGGTCAGGACTTCAAGCGATTGCGGGTTGATCTCGGCGGCGAAGTTGCCCGCGTCGGGGCTGGCGTTGAGAAACAGCGGATTGTAGACGCGGATTTCCGCTTGCATTGAATGCTGTGCCGAGAGCCAGTGCATGGTCGCCTTGACCTTGCGGCCGTCGGGCGCATTGCCGCCCCTGGTCGCGGGATCGTAGGTGCAGCGCAGTTCGACCACCTCGCCGGCCGCGTTCTTCACCACGCCGTGGCACTTGATGAAGTAGGCGTAGCGCAGCCGCACTTCGTTGCCTGGAAACAGGCGGAAGAACTTCTTCGGCGGGTTCTCCATGAAATCGTCCTGCTCGATATAGAGCTCGCGACTGAATACGATCTTGCGGGTGCCGGCTGACGGATCGTCCGGATGGTTGATCGCCTCCAACTCTTCGCTCTGCCCTTCCGGATAATTCTCGATTACGACCTTCAGCGGCCGCAACACGGCGAGACGGCGCTGCGCGATCTTGTTCAGCACCTCCCGGATCGAAAATTCCAGCATGTTGACGTCGACCACGCTGTTGGCCTTGGCCACGCCGATGCGTTTGACGAAATCGCGGATCGCGGCTGGCGGGACACCGCGGCGGCGGAAGCCGGCAATGGTCGGCATGCGAGGGTCGTCCCAGCTCGAAACGTGCCCGCCGCGCACCAGCTCTGTCAGAACGCGCTTCGACAGCAGCGTGTAGGTCAGATTGAGCCGCGCGAACTCATACTGGCGCGGTTTCGAGGGCACCGGCAGCTTCGATAGCAGCCACTCGTACAGCGGACGATGATCCTCGAATTCCAGCGTGCAGATCGAATGGGTGATGCCTTCAATCGCGTCGGACTGGCCGTGCGCGTAATCGTAGCTCGGATAGATCGACCACGCTGTGCCGGTGCGCGGATGGTGCGCATGCAGGATGCGATACAGCACCGGATCGCGCAGGTTGATGTTGCCGGAAGTCATGTCGATCCTGGCACGCAGCACACGCGCGCCATTCGGGAATTCGCCGGCCTTCATGCGGCGGAACAGATCGAGGCTCTCATCCACCGGACGATCGCGAAACGGGCTGTTGCGCCCCGGCTCCGTCAACGTGCCGCGGGTCAGCCGGATTTCATCCTGCGTCTGGTCGTCGACATAGGCGTCGCCCGATGTGATGAGCATTTCCGCCCAGCCGTAGAGTTTGTCGAAGTAATCCGACGCATAGAACAGGTTCTGGCCCCAGTCGAAGCCGAGCCACTTCACGTCGTTCTGAATTGAATCGATGTATTCCTGCTCTTCTTTGGTCGGGTTGGTATCGTCGAACCGCAGATGGCACTTGCCCGCGAACTCCTGCGCGATGCCGAAGTTCAGCGCGATCGACTTGGCATGACCGATATGGAGATAGCCGTTCGGCTCCGGTGGGAACCGGGTGACGATCTGGGCATGCTTCTTCGAGTCGAGATCGGCCTGAACGATATCGCGAATGAAATCGCGGCCCACTTCCAACACGCTTGCCTCCGTCGCAGTTGCGTCCGCCGTCGTCATTCTGTGCTGTCCAATCTGCCTTGAATCGGCATCCTGTCTGCCAAATCCGCAACGCCCCGCCAAGGGCGTTTAGCTCAACGAATCCTTTAGTTATGCGTTGGTCCTGCTATACACCCCGGGCCGCTGCCCGGCGCGCGCAGATCAGCCATCAGACCGATTTCATGACCGCTCCCGTCGTCACCCGCTTTGCTCCCTCACCGACCGGCTTTCTCCATATAGGCGGTGGACGCACGGCGCTGTTCAATTGGCTCTATGCGCGCCGTTTCGGCGGCAAGATGCTGCTGCGGATCGAGGATACCGACCGCGAGCGCTCGACGGAGCCTGCGATCGAGGCCATTCTCGACGGCCTGAAATGGCTTGGCCTCGATTGGGACGGCGACGTCGTCTATCAGTTCAGCCGCGCGGCGCGGCACCGCGAGGTGGCCGAGCAACTGCTGGCCGAAGGCAAGGCCTATCGCTGCTATGCCAGCGCCGACGAACTGGCGGCCATGCGGGAAAAAGCCCGCGCCGAGGGCAAGACGCGCCTCTATAACGGCCTTTGGCGCGACCGCGATGCTTCGGAAGCGCCTGCCGGCGTGAAACCCGTCATCCGCTTGAAAGCACCATTGACCGGCGAGACCGTGATCGAGGATCAGGTTCAGGGCCGCGTGGTCTGGCAGAACGAGAACCTTGACGATCTCGTGCTGCTGCGCTCGGACGGCAACCCGACCTACATGCTGGCGGTCGTGGTTGACGACCACGACATGGTCGTCACCCATGTCATTCGCGGTGACGATCATCTGACCAATGCCGCCCGCCAGAAGCAGATCTACGAGGCGCTCGGCTGGGACGTGCCGATCATGGCGCATATCCCCCTGATCCACGGGCCGGACGGATCGAAGCTCTCGAAACGCCATGGCGCGCTTGGCGTCGATGCTTACCGCGCCATGGGATATCTTCCGGAGGCGCTGCGCAATTATCTGGTGCGGCTGGGCTGGAGCCATGGTGATCAGGAGGTCTTCACCGAGCAGGAAATGATCGACCTGTTCGATCTGCCGGCGATCGGCCGCTCGGCGGCGCGGTTCGATTTCGCCAAGCTGGAAAACCTCAACGGCATCTACATCCGCGGCGCCGACGATGCGATGCTGGTCGATGCCTTTGAGAGTGTGCTGGATTACATTCCCAATGGCGGCGAGCTCAAGGCAAAGATCAATCCCGAAACACGGATGCAGCTTCTGAGGGCCATGCCCGGGATCAAGGAGCGCGCCAGGACGCTGCTGGAATTGATCGATGGTGCGGCCTTCATTTTTGCCGACCGTCCGCTGCCGCTCGAGGCCAAGGCGGAAGCGCTGCTCACGCCGGAGACGCGCCAACTGATCGGCCAGCTCGCCGAAACCCTGCGCGCGGTCACCCCATGGTCCGCCGAAACCACCGAAGCCGCGGTCAGAGCCTTTGCCGAACAAAACGGTCACAAACTCGGCGCGGTGGCGCAGCCGCTGCGGGTGGCGCTGACCGGCCGGACAACTTCCCCCGGAATCTTTGAGGTTCTCGACGTGCTCGGGCGGGACGAATGCCTGGTTCGCCTGCAGGATCAAGCCACTCAATGACCTGACGTTGACCGAAACTTAGGTTGTCTTGCAGCGCAAACGGCAATGCGGTACGCATTTGCGTTATACTACAACCGCTCGCTGGGCCTCCCTCGCCACGCCAGTTGGCCGTCAGACCCACCTGCCTCAATCACGTTCTCATCGGGGATATGACGATGGATGCAAAAAGCCCGAAAACCGTTGCCCTCAATACAGGCGACAAAAGCTACAATTTTCCGGTCCTGAGCGGGACGGTCGGTCCCGACGTCGTGGACATCAGCAAGCTCTACGCACAGAGCGGCATGTTCACCTACGATCCCGGGTTCACGTCCACCGGCAGTTGCGAATCCAAGATCACTTACATCGATGGCGACGCAGGCGTTCTGCTGTATCGCGGCTACCCAATCGAACAGCTTGCCGAGAAGGGTGACTTTCTCGAAACCTGCTATCTGCTGCTGTACGGCGAGTTGCCGACCGCCGAGCAGAAAGCCGACTTCGACTATCGTGTGACCCATCACACCATGGTTCACGAGCAGATGGCCCGGTTCTTCCAGGGCTTCCGCCGCGACGCCCATCCGATGGCAGTCATGGTCGCTTCCGTCGGCGCGCTCGCCGCCTTCTATCACGACTCCACAGATATCAACGATCCGCACCAGCGCATGGTCGCCTCGATGCGCATGATCGCCAAGGTGCCGACGCTGGCTGCGATGGCCTACAAGTACACCGTCGGCCAGCCTTTTGTTTATCCGAAGAATGCGCTCGATTTCGCCTCGAACTTTCTGAACATGTGCTTCGCTGTTCCGTGCGAGGACTACAAGATCAATCCGGTGATGGCGGAAGCGCTGGACAAGATCTTCACGCTCCACGCCGACCACGAGCAGAACGCATCGACCTCGACGGTGCGTATCGCGGGCTCCTCCGGCGCGAATCCGTTCGCCTGCATCGCCGCCGGCATCGCCTGCCTGTGGGGACCCGCGCATGGCGGCGCCAATGAAGCTGCGCTTGCGATGCTCGCCGAAATCGGAACCGTGGACAAGATTCCCGAATTCATCGCCAAGGTGAAGGACAAGAACAGTCAAGTGCGCCTGATGGGCTTTGGCCACCGCGTCTACAAGAACTACGACCCGCGCGCCAAGATCATGCAGCAGATGTGCCACAAGGTGCTCAAGGAAACCGGGCACGGCAACGATCCGATGCTGAAGGTCGCGCTCGAACTGGAAAAGATCGCCCTGCACGACGAGTACTTCGTCCAGCGCAAGCTCTATCCGAACGTCGATTTCTATTCGGGCATCACGCTGAAGGCGATGGGCTTCCCGACTTCGATGTTCACCGTGCTGTTCGCGGTCGCACGCACCGTCGGCTGGATCAGCCAGTGGAGCGAAATGATCGAGGATCCAAACCAGAAGATCGGCCGGCCGCGCCAGCTCTATACCGGCAAGACGCAGCGCGATTACGTTGCGGTGGACAAGCGCAAGTAACTGCACGGGAAGTTCGCGCCCGCGAAAATCATCGACGGCCGGTGCGGCAACCGCACTGGCCGTTTCGATTTATTGCTCATTTCATTGCGTCAGCCTTTACGAAGATGCGCGATGACGATGTCGGCCGCCCGTTCGCTCGGGGTCTGACTACCCGTCGACATGATCTCGTCGAGCTTCGCGAATGCCTCAATCTGCCGCCGCCGCTGTTGCGTGTCGCCCAGAATATCGCGCAGCGCGGGAGCGAGCTGGTCCGAAATCCATCGTTCCTGAATGTATTCAGGAATGACCGCCTCGCCGACAATCAGATTGGGCAGAATAACCGAAAAGGCTTTCACCAGCCGCCGCCCGACGAACGCCTCAATGGCGGTGCCCATGTAACCGGTAATCATGGGAACGCCGGCGATGGCCAGCTCCAGCGTCACGGTACCGGACTTCGCGAGCGCCGCGTGCGCTATGCGGAAGGCGGCGTGCCTGTCGTCGTCTCCTGTCACAATCCTGGGCTGGACCTTCCAATCCTTCACAGCATCGACGACCATGTCATGCACGTGCGGGACGGTCGGCAACACCGCTTCGAACATGATCCCTTCGTTGCGAAGCCGGTCGAGCGTTCCGCCGATCGCGCCGATCAGGTGCCGGACTTCGCTGCGGCGGCTGCCGGGCAAAACCACCAGCACGGGCGGCGATGCCAGACGCCGGGCCGCTTCCTCCGCCGAGGGCCGCAGCATCGCTCGCTCCTGAAACAGCGGATGCCCGACGTAGCTGCATGGCGGGCCTTTCAGCTCGCGATAAGCCTTCGGTTCGAACGGCAACAACGCCAGAACATGATCGACATAGCCGAGCATCGCGCGTGCACGACCCGGCCGCCACGCCCAGACGCTCGGTGAGACATAATTGACAATTGGAATGGAAGGGGCGCGTTTGCGGACACGCCGTGCGACGCGATGGGTAAAATCGGGGCTGTCAATAATGACCAGCGCGTCGGGAGACGCCGCAATCGCAGCAGCAGTCGTTTCGCGAATGCGGCGCAGGATCATCGGCAATTGCCGCGCGACCGCAGCGATGCCCATGATCGAGAGGTCACTGATCGGAAACAGCGAAGTCAGCCCTTCCCGCTCCATGCCACCGCCGCCGACGCCAGCAAAACGCACGTTGGGACCGAGCCGCTTGCGCAGCGACCTCATCAGACTTGCGCCGAGGCGGTCACCGGATTCTTCAGTGGCGACGAGAAAGATCGTGCGGATGCCGCGCGATGATGGCAGCCCGCCGTTCACGCCGGCATTCCGATGACAAATACATCGGCCTTGTCGGCCGCCTCCACCAGCGCCTGCGGTTCGGCCAGGATGGTCTGCCCGGCGACGATGGCAATTCCTGCAAGCTGCGCCGCAGCAACGCCTTCGACAGTCTTGACGCCAAGAGCCGGGAGATCGAAGCGCAGGTCCTGGGTCGTCTTGGGGGCCTTGACCAGTACGCCACGCCCCGGCCTGGCGCGGACGCGCCCCGCGATACGCAGCCTTGCGACGCGCGCCAGCAGCGCATCGGTGCCCTCGATATCCTCGACCGCAACGACATGACCGTCGATCACCACGGCGGCCTGACCTGTGTCGAACGGGCTGAGCGCACGCAGCACACCGCGGCCCTTGGCGACATCCGCACGGGTCTGCTCATCGTCTGCTTTTCGTCGCGTGATGCTCCCCTCCGGCATCAGCAGATCGGGAGCCACTTCGGCAACGCCGCGCATGCGAAAGCCCTGCCGCTCGATCAATCTGGCCACATGGGACAACAAGTGATTGTCGCCGCCGCGGAAAGCCCTGACGATTTCGGGGATCGCTCGCAGCGTGGTCCAGTCGAGCCGGACCTCCGAGATGGCGGGACGCACAAGTCCGCCGATAAAAACGAGGTCGCGACAATTCTCGCTCGAGAACAGCCGTCCGTTCTTGCCGAGCTGGCCGACCGCAATCCAGTGATGTCGGTATGTCTTGACCCGCTCCGGATCACAAAATCCCTTAAGTCCAAAAATGACCGGAACAATGCCTCTGGCAATCAGCGAATCCGCGATCGCGAACGGCAAGGTGCCGCCGCCGGCAATCAGCCCGACAGGAGAGGAAATCGGCGGAACAGTTTCGTTCATGATCCGCTCGGTTGCTGCGTGGTCAATCGTGGAGCAGGGATTGCGGCTTCGGCTGGCACAACGGCCGTTTCTTGCCACCGTCAATAAATTCGAGAATTTCAGCGATTGCCGGATCCTCGGCGCTGCTCGACTGCAGCGCCGCCAGCCGATCACCGAACAACCCGTCGCCGTGAAACAGTTCCTTGTAGAACGTACGAACCTTGTAAAGCCGCTCGCGGCTGAACTTGCGTCGCTTCATGCCGATCACGTTAAGGCCATCCAGAAATGCGCGCTGACCAATGGCGAAACCGTAGGGTATCACGTCGCTGGCGACGCCGCTGATGCCCGAGATCATGGCCTGCGAACCGATTCGCACGAATTGATGCACCGCCGTCAGTCCGCCGATGTACACGGAATTTCCAATCTCGCAGTGACCGCCAAGCGTGGCGGAATTGGCAAAGATAACGTCGTCGCCGACCTTGCAGTCGTGCCCGACATGGCTGCAAGCCATGAAAAACCCCCGCGATCCAACTCGCGTCAATCCTCCGCCCTTGATGGTGCCGACATTCATGGTCACGGATTCGCGGATGGTGCAGCCATCGCCGATCTCAAGCCGTGTCGGCTCGTCGCGATAGCCCAGATCCTGCGGCGGCGACCCGAGCGATGCAAACGGATGGATGACGCAGTTCGGTCCAATCGAGGTGTGGCCGGCGACCATCACATGCGCAGCGAGATGCGTCCCTGCGCCGATACTGACGTGAGGTCCGACGACGCAATAAGGACCGACCGTTACGCCATCCGCAATCGAGGCGCCATTTTCGATGCGCGCGGTGGAATCGATTTTGCTCATACGCGCCCGGTCAGTCTGCCAGCATTGCGCCGACTTCGGCCTGCGCTGCGACGACCCCGTTGACGCGCGCCTCGCCGTAGTACCACCACATCGCCCTTTTGCGATTGAGGTACTTCATATGATACTCGATGGTGTCGCCCGGTAGTACCGGCTTGCGGAACTTGCATTTGTCTACGGTGAGAAAATAGACCGCGCGGGGCCGCGCTTCCTTCATCGCCACGATCCCGATCACGCCGGCGGTCTGCGCCATGCCCTCGATCATCATCACGCCGGGATAGACCGGACGATCGGGAAAGTGACCTGCGAACTGCGGTTCGTTGATGGTCACATTCTTGATGCCGACGCCGCTGAAATCGTCGCGAATGTTGATGATGCGATCGATCAGAAGGAACGGGTAACGGTGCGGCAGCGTCTTCAGGATAAAGGCGATGTCCGCGGTCTCGACGGTTATTGACGCCTCCATCACCCTTGCCCCTCGCTATCCGGTTTACCGCCCCGGGATTTCGAGCTGCGGCCACTCTCCCGGCCCAGCCGCTCGACCGCGAACACCTCGCGCAGAAACTGTTTCATCGGTTTTGCAGGCGCCCCGCCGTAGCGCCCGCCGGCGGGAACATCGTGATATACACTGCTGCGGGATGCAATCTGCGCGCCGTCGCCGATAACGACGTGATCCCTGATACCGGCCCGCGCTCCAAGAACAACGCCGTCTCCCAGCGTCGCGCTACCCGCAATACCGCACTGGCCAACGACGATGCAATGGCGGCCCATCGCCACATTGTGGGCAATCTGGACCAGGTTGTCGATCTTGCTGCCCTCGCCGATCACCGTATCGCGCAGCCCGCCGCGGTCGATCGTCGTGTTCGCACCGATTTCAACGTCGTTCTGAATGATCACACGGCCGATCTGGGGAATTTTGGTATGGCCTTTCGGGCCGGGAGTGAACCCAAAGCCATCCTGACCGATCCGGCATCCTGGATGGACGATGACGCCGTTTCCGATCATGGCAAAGAAAATCGATGTGCCGGCTCCAATGCTGCAATCGCGCCCGATCGTCACCGAAGGGCCTATCACCACGCCGGCGCCAATGGTCGTGCCAGCACCGATTTCGGCGTTGGGGCCGATGGTCGCGAGCGGATCGACCGTTACGCCATCCTCCAGCCAGGCCGAAGGATGAATGACCGCCGAGGGAGCGATGCCAGCCTGGTCGAATGCGGAGCCCGGCCGCAGGCTGTCGCGATGCAGTTCGCGCGCAACATTGACAAACGCCCTGTACGGATCGGAGACGCGCAATACCGCGACATGCGGGGGTACTTTGTTTTCGAGCTCCGGCGAAACGAGACATGCGCCCGCATGAGTCCTGGCGAGCCGGGATTCGTACTTGCGATGCTCGAAGAAGGTCACATGCATCGGACCGGCGAGGTCGATAGCTGCGACATCGCGCACCCTCTGCCCCGACCGCCCGGCGTTGCCAAGCTCGGCCTTGGCGAGTGCCGCGATGTCCGCGAGTGTCGCCCACGACGGTTGCATCAAAAACGTGGGCTGTCCCATCTAACCCACCGTTATCCTGTTCGTGGTCAGGATCAGAACGACGTACCGCCACCGAAACGGAACTGCTGCACCCGGTCGAATCTGCCTTTGGTGATCGGAACCGAATAGTCGAAACGCAAGGGTCCGAACGGCGAAGCCCAGATCAAGCCGGCGCCAACCGAACTGCGAATCTTCCGGTCTTCCGAATCAGACGTTTTGATCAGACCAAATGGACCGACTTCGCCAGTGAGTGCGTTGGAGACCGGCCCCTTGTAGTCGAACACCGAGCCAGCGTCGGCATAGAGCGCGCCCTTGATACCGACTTCCTTCGGCAGGAAGAAGAACGGCACCTGGACCTCAGCCGTCGCGCCCCAATATGTCGTGCCGCCGAGCGCATCGTTAGTCGTACCGAACGTAATGTCGCGCGGACCGATACCGGCAGGCGCAAAGCCGCGGACAAGATTCGGGCCAAGCTGGAAGTGATCCAGCATGCGCAGCGGCACGTTGCCAACCTTGGCGATATGGCCAGCCTGAAAGCGCAGCAGTCCGACAACGTCATACACCAACGGGGCATAGTACCTGCCGTCGAACTGGGTGCGGATGAAACGCACGTCGCCGCCCAGGCCTGCGAAATCCTGTTTGAAATCGAGCAGGAAGCCGGACGTCGCATCCTTGTTATTGTCGAGGGTGTTGTAGATCAGCGTGTAGCCGGCCAGCGAGGTGTTGGTGGAGCCGCGCGCCAGCTCCTGACGGATCGGCAGCGACGCTTCGCCATCCACGTAACAACCGAGGGTTCCCGCGAATGGCGCTGCCGCAGGATCGCCGCTGGTATTGATATAGGTGGGGGTCGGGAAGAACGGCAGAATCCCATTGGTCGGAGAGATATTGTTACAGTTCGCAAGCTGCGACGGCAGCGTCACTTCCTGACGATAGAACGAATAGCGCACCTGGAGCGCCAGATCCTCGCGCAACGTGAAACCGAGACGCGGGCTGAAGCCGACGGTCTTGGTGTTGTACGACTGGAAGGTCGACGCCAGCTGTTCGCGCTGGAAAAGGTCGAGGCCGAGCGCCACCCGATAGTCGAACAGGTAAGGCTCGACGATCGACAGCGTATATCCACGCGCGCGCTGACCATATTGCAGCGCGGCTCTCGCAAACAGGCCGCGTCCGAGCAAGTTCTTTTCGGAAATGCTGACTTCACCGAGCAGGCCGTCAGCGCTCGAATAGCCGCCAGATACCGAGAAGTCGCCGGTCGACTTTTCTTCAAGATCGACATTGAGCACGACGCGATCGGACGATGAGCCGGGCTCGGTCGTGATCTTCACGACTTTGAAGAAATCCAGATTTTTGAGCCTGCGCTCCGCCCGATCGACCAGCGCACGATTGTAAGCGTCGCCTTCGGAGACGTCGAACTCGCGGCGGATCACGTAATCGCGGGTTCGGGTATTGCCGCGAACATTGATTCGCTCGATGTAGGTCCGCGATCCCTCTTCGACCACAAAAACGATCGATACGGTGCGAGACGAGGTGTTGCGTTCGCCGCGAGGGCGCACTTGCGCGAATGCGTATCCGCGCCGGGACGCCTCGATCGTCATTTCCTCGACGGATTTCTCCACCGCTTCGGCATTATAGACCGAGCCGGCGCCGACGCGGGAATACGAACGGAAGTAGTTGGCGTCGAGGCCGGCAATATTGGTCTGGAAGTCGACAGAACCGACGCGATACTGCTCGCCCTCCTCGATCGTGAAGGTCACGAGGAAGCCCTTGCGCTCCGGATCGTACTCGGTCAGCGCCGCAATCACCTGGACGTCGGCATAGCCGTTCTTGAGATAATAGCGGCGAATGAGATCGCGGTCGGCCTCGACGCGGTCCGGATCGTAGATGTCGCCGGAAGCGAGGAAGCTCAGAATATTGGTTTCGCGCGTCTTGATGATGTCCCGCAGGCGGTAGGACGAAAACGCCTTGTTGCCGATGAAGTCGATGGATTTGACGCCGGTCTTTGCGCCCTCGGTGACCTCGAAAATCAGATCGACGCGATTGTTCGGCTGTTCGATTACCTTCGGCTCGACGCGAACGTCGAAGCGGCCCGAGCGGCGATAAACTTCGGCGATTCGCAGCGTATCGGCCTGAACCGTCGCACGGGAAAACGTTCCGCGCGGCTTCGACTGGACTTCAAGGCCGAGCTGATCGTCCTTGATCTTCTTATTGCCCTCGAAGGCGACGCGGTTGATGACCTGGTTTTCCGACACCACCACCACGATCCGGCCGCCGGTCGGCGTGATTCGGACGTCCGAGAAGAGACCGGTCGCATAGAGCGCCTTCAGGGCGTCGTCGATGCTGCCGCCGTCCAGCCGGCCGCTGGGACCTGGCTTGAAGTAGGACCGGATCGTATCGGAATCGACCCGGCGGTTGCCTTCAACGACGATCGACGATGCGCCTTGCGCCATCGCCACGCCGGATACGGCGACACCCGTCGCCACGGACGCGACAAACAAACCAGCCGCTATAAGGGCAGCGGCAAAGCCACCCCGCAGCACTCGCATTCCCACCATCATGCGCTATGCGCCCTTATCATTCCAATGCTGGTAACCCCGCCCCGTGGATCCCGGCAGATTCCCATTTGTTGCACCGCTTGTAGCCAATTTCACCCTGAGGGCAAACCGGCATTGACCGCGCAATTCAACTTTCTCTCCAAGACGTTGCCCATCGGCCACGTTAGCCGAATAGCTTCCTCAACCAAGGTATGGAATTGACATCGTTGTAGGTCGCAAAGACCATCAACATAAGAACCAATACCAAGCCCACCCTGAACCCGTATTCTTGCGATCTTTCAGAAAGTGGCCGCCCGCGAACGGCCTCAATCGCATAGAACAAAAGGTGACCGCCATCGAGCAATGGAACAGGAAACAGGTTTAAAAGACCAATTGAGACTGACAAGACGCCTGCCAAATGAATGAGCGGCGTAAGTCCAAGAGTCGCAACCTGCCCTGAAATTTGAGCAATTCTCAGAGGACCACCTATTTGATCGGCAGCTTCTCGGCCGGTCAAAACACCCCAGATATACGACCCAGTTCGTTCAACAACGAACCAAGTTTCTTTAACCCCAAGCCAAAGAGCGCTGGGTAGGCTCACTGGATCGGTTGTCCGCTCACTTGCAGATGGAGAGCGGCTGATGCCGAGCACGCCGAGACGATGCACGTTACCGAAGCTGTCCTTCATCTCGCGCAGTTCGGGAGTCGCGGTGATTCTCAGCGTGCTGGAATCGCGTTTCACGTCGAATGTGAGCGTCTGCCCCGCTTTGGTGCTGACGATACGCTGCATGTCCGAGAAACTGTCGATGCTCTGGCCGTCGATCGCCGTAATCACATCGCCAGACTGGAATCCGGCTGCGGCAGCGGCACTTCCCGCCTGGATGCTGTCGACGCGCGCCGTCGTGCTCGGCTTGCCGAGGAACATGAACATGACGCTGAAGATCACGATCGCCAGAAGGAAGTTCGCGATCGGCCCGGCCGCGACGATGGCTGCGCGGGCTGCGACATTCTTGTGGTGGAAACTGTAAGACCGCTCGTCCGCATTCATGCGCGACAGCGTTTCAGTCGACGGGGTGGATGCTTCGCTCTCGTCGCCGAAGAACTTCACATAGCCGCCGAGCGGAATGGCGGAGAGCTTCCATCGTGTCCCATGCCGGTCGTTGAAGCCGGCAAGCTCGGGACCGAAGCCGAGGGAGAAGGTCAGCACTTTCACGCCCGCCCAACGGGCGACAAGAAAATGGCCAAGTTCGTGAAAGAAAACGACGACCGTCAGCACGAACAGGAAGGGGATCAGGTAACCGACAACACCCCCTGTCAAAGTACTGAAAATATTCACAAAAAAATCGGACATCCCGTTCCTTTACACTCGAGCCGTAAGCTCGTCCCCAACTGGTTAGGATGCCTTTAAGGCAATTTGAGGCAAGAGGGTTTCAGCTGTTTTTCGTGCATTATGGTCAACGGCCAGTGCATCGTCGGCGGTCGCCGGCGTGCTCATGGAACCGGTGCGCACCATCTCGTTCATCGTGCTTTCGACGAGGCGCGCGATCGCACCGAAACGAATCCTCTCGCCGATGAACGCCGCGACTGCGACTTCATTCGCCGCGTTGTAGACCGTGGTCGCGCCCTTGCCTGCGCGCAGGGCGTCATAGGCCAGCCTTAAGCCAGGAAAACGTGAGAAGTCCGGAGTTTCAAACGTCAGCGAGCCGATCTTCGCAAGATCGAGTTTTTGCGCCGGGCCGGTAATCCGTTCAGGCCAGCCGAGGCAATGCGCGATTGGAATGCGCATGTCGGGCGCACCCAGTTGCGCCACCACCGAGCAATCCGAAAACTCGACCATGCCGTGAACGATCGACTGCGGATGCACCAGCACGTCGATCTCGTCGGGCGTCAGCGCGAACAGATACGACGCTTCGATGACTTCCAGCCCCTTGTTCATCATCGACGCGGAATCGATGGTGATCTTCTGGCCCATGCTCCAGTTCGGATGCTTCAGCGCTTGCGCCAGCGTGGCCTGTTCGATCTCGGCCACCGACCAGGTGCGGAACGGTCCGCCGGACGCTGTGATGATGACGCGCGTGAGTTCTTCCCGATTGCCCGAAGCCAGCGCCTGAAACAGCGCGTTATGTTCGGAATCCGCGGGCAATATGGTTGCGCCCGCCCTGGCAGCGCGCTGCATGAAGATATCGCCCGCACAAACGAGGCATTCCTTGTTGGCCAGCGCGATCGTGGCACCGCGATCTACAGCCGCGAGCGCCGGTTTGAGACCGGCCGCCCCGCTCACCGCAGCCATCAGCCAGTCGGACGGCCGCGCCGCGGCCTCGATGATTGCGCTTTCGCCTGCACCGTACCCGATGTTTGTACCGGCAAGCGCATCACGCAGCTCGTCGAGCTTCGATGCATCGCCGATCGCGGCAAAACGGACATTGAATTCGCGCGCGAGTTTCGCCAGCGCTTCCACATTCTGGTGAGCGGTGATCGCTTCGACCCGGTAACGTTCGCCGCCGAGCCGCACCAGATCCATCGTACTGTCGCCGATAGAGCCGGTCGCGCCAAGCACGGTCACGACGCGCTGTCCCGCCGCCGCGTCGGTCATTGTCCGCAAGGGTACTGCACTCATCGCTTTACCAAACCATAAGACCGCGGCCCGCGCCATCGACGCCGCCGCGAAACGCGCCGATGAGCGCAGCCAGAGCAATCGCGGCGACGAAACCATCCAGCCGGTCGAGAAGGCCGCCATGGCCGGGAATGATCTGGCTCGAATCCTTCACGCCGAACCTGCGCTTGATAGCGGATTCGAACAGATCGCCAAGCTGGGAAACCACCGAAAGCACAGCGGCGAGCGCCAGCAGCGTGGCCATGTTCCCCTGCCCCGCCACCGCAAAGCCCGCGCCGACGAGCAGGCTCGCAACCAGACCGCCGATGGCCCCCGCCCAGGTCTTCTTCGGACTGACGCGCGGCCAAAGTTTTGGGCCGCCGATGCCGCGGCCTGCAAAATAGCCGCCGATGTCGGCCGCCCACACCACCAGCAGCACGAAGATCAGCGCGACAAATCCGTGAGCCGCATCGGCGCGTACCAGAACCGCGCCGACGAACGCAGCCGCTGCGTAGAGAAATCCGGTGACGATCCAGATGGCGTTCGGTTGACGCATTGTCAGCAACACGAGCACGACACAGCCCGCGCCGAGAACGCCTGCGACCGCGCGCATGTCGCCAAGCATCAGCCACGGGCCCGCTATTCCGAGCGCGGCGATGCCGGCCGCCATGATGAACTTGTTTCGCCAGACGCCGACGATGGTTTGCCACTCGTAGTAGAGGACAACCGCCGCCGCGGTCACCAGCCACAACCATGGCCAACCGCCGACGTAAGCAATTGCGATCGTCAACGGCGCCAGCACCAGGGCGGCCAAAACACGCAACAGCAGGTTGTGCGATCCCTGATCGGCTGCGCGTGGCCCGGCGTTGTCCTCGGCCACGCGGCCTACGATCCGGCTTTTGCGGCAAGGCCGCCGAAGCGGCGCTCGCGGCGGTGATATTCGTCGATCGCGTTCCGAAGTGCCGCACCATCGAAATCGGGCCAGTGCACCGGAACGAATACCAGTTCGCTGTAAGCGGCCTGCCACATCAGGAAGTTGGAGAGCCGCTGTTCGCCGCTCGTGCGGATGATGAGATCAGGATCGGGAATGCCGTCGGTATCCAGCGTGCGCCCCAGCGCCTCCGGCGTGATCGATGCCGGATCGCGGCGGCCTTCGGCGACCTCGAAGGCCAGCCGCTGCGCCGCGTTTGCGATTTCCTGCCGTGAACCGTAGTTGAAGGCGACGATGAGGTTCATGCGCGTATTGGCGCGTGTCAGTTCTTCCGCTTCCTTCAGCAATATGACGATATCCGGCTCAAGTCCCGCGCGCTCTCCGATCACGCGCACCCGCACACCCTCGGCATGAAGCTGCGCTAGGTCGTTGCGGATAAACCGTCGCAGCAACCCGAACAGGTCGCCGATCTCGCTCGCCGGACGCGACCAGTTTTCCGAACTGAAAGAGAAGATCGTCAGATAAGTGATGCCGAGTTCGCCCGCCGCTCGAACCACGCGGCGCAGAGCCTCAACGCCGCGGCGATGACCTTCGACCCGCGGCAAACCGCGCGCCGCCGCCCAGCGCCCGTTGCCATCCATGATGATGGCAACATGGGCCGGCGGTTCGGGAAGATCCGACCGCTCAGGTGTAGGCAGCGCTACATTCGACATTCATCAGTCCTCTGGCGCGATAAGTCAGCCGACATCGCGCCTTAACCCCTCGCCCATGCCCTCATCGGCAGGCAGCAAGTCATACCGTCAGGATTTCCCTTTCCTTGGATGCGAGCAGCTGATCGATCTCGGACACCGTGCCGTCAGTCGCCTTCTGCACGTCGTTGGCGAGCCGCTTCTCATCATCCTCTGAAATCTCGTGATTCTTCTCAAGTTTCTTCAATACATCGAGCCCATCACGCCGCACATGGCGCACCGCAACCTTGGCCGCTTCCGCATACTTGTGTGCGACTTTTACCAGTTCCTTGCGGCGTTCCTCGTTCAGTTCGGGAATCCGCAGCCGCAGCACCTGGCCCTCAGTCGCCGGGCTCAGGCCCAGATTGGAATCGACGATCGCCTTTTCCACGGCCTTGACCATCGACTTGTCCCAAACCTGCACCGAAATCAGCCGCGGCTCAGGTACGCTGACGGTCGCAAGCTGGTTCAGCGGCATATGGCTACCGTAGGCATCGACCTGTACCGGTTCCAGCATCGACGCCGAAGCGCGCCCCGTGCGCAAACCGCCAAGTTCGTGCTTGAGCGCTGCTACCGAGCCCTGCATGCGGCGCTTGATATCGCCGAGATCGAAGTTCGCGGACATGATTAGATCTCCTTGAAACGCAACCCCGGCAAGTTCACCCTCACTTGCCGGGACAGAGTGCGACGGACGCACTATCCTCCAACAACCGTGCCATGGCCCGACCCGCTGAGAACCGCGCCGATGGAGCCCGGTTCGGCGATCGAAAACACGATGATAGGCAGCGACGTTTCGCGGGCAAGCGCGAACGCGGTCGCATCCATAACCTTGTAGCCGCCCTCCAGCGCCTGCGAATGGGTCAGCCGGTCAAATCGCTTGGCGGATTTGTCCTTTTTGGGATCGGCGCTGTAGACGCCATCCACGTTGGTCGCTTTCAAGACAGCCTGCGCGCCAATTTCCGCCGCGCGAAGAACGGCTGTCGTATCCGTGGTGAAAAACGGATTGCCGGTTCCGCCCGCGAGCAGAACGATGCGTCCGGCTGCGAGCGCGCCATGCGCGGTGCGGCGCGTAAACAGTTCGCAGATTTCCGGCATCACGAACGAGGAGAGTGTCGTTGCCGGCTGGCCGCGCCGCTCGATCGCCGCCTGCAGCGCGAGGCAATTCATCACGGTCGCGAGCATGCCCATGGTGTCGCCGGTCGGCCGCGACACGCCGCGCGACGAGACTTCGACACCGCGGAAGATGTTGCCACCGCCGACCACGACCGCGATATCGACACCGAGACCTTTGGCCGCGATAAGATCGCCGGCAATGCGATCCATCGTCGGCTGATCGATGCCGAATCCGTGCTCCCCGCTGAGCGACTCGCCGGAAACCTTCACCACGACGCGACGATAAGCCGGCTCACTCATGATGCGATCACTCCAGTCAGGGTAAGGCTTCGCCCTGGTCGCGATGTCTCCGGTCAGCCTTGTCCGGCAGCGGCGGCAACCTCGGCGGCGAAATCGGATTCCTGCTTCTCGATTCCCTCGCCCAGAGCATAGCGCACAAATCCGGCGACCTTGATCGGTGCACCAACCTTGCCCTCAGCTTCCTTTACCGCCTGTGCGACCGATTTGCCGCTGTCATGGATGAAGGCCTGCTCGAGGAGGCAAACTTCCTTGTAATAGGTCTTCAGGCCCGACTCGACGATCTTCTCGATGACGTTATCCGGCTTGCCCTGCTGGCGATACTTGTCGGCCAGAACGTCCTTCTCGCGACGCACCACGGCCGGATCGAGACCCGACGCATCGAGCGCCAGCGGATTAGATGCGGCGATGTGCATGGCGATCTGCCGGCCAAGCGCTGCCAGTTCGTCGGTCTTGCCGCGGGATTCAAGAGCGACGATCACGCCAATCTTGCCGAGACCATCGATCACAGCGTTATGGACGTAGCTCGCCACCACGCCCTTATCGACCACAAGCTGTGCCGTCCGGCGTAGCGTCATGTTTTCGCCGATGGTCGCGATCGCATCAGAAATGGCCTGCTCGACGGTGACGGAGCCAATCTTCACGGCCTTCACCGCGTCGACGCTCGCGCCTGCTTCGAGCGCAACCTGCGCGACCATCTTGACGAGACCCTGGAACTGCTCGTTGCGCGCGACGAAATCGGTTTCGGAATTGACCTCGACGAGCGCACCCTTGGCGCCCGATGTCGCAATACCCACCAGACCTTCGGCGGCAACCCGGCCGGCTTTCTTGGCAGCTTTCGAAAGGCCCTTCTTGCGCAGCCAATCCTGCGCCGCCTGCATGTCGCCGGCGGTCTCGGTCAGGGCTGCCTTGCAATCCATCATGCCCGCGCCGGTCGTCTCGCGCAGATCCTTGACCATCGCTGCTGTAATCGTCGTCATGCTGTCGTCCTTTGCCTGCCGGTCGCCGGTACGAAGCGCCTGAGCGCCTCGCCGGTTCCGTATTCAGGAAATTGATTGCAGAAAAATGTCTGCGGCCGGGCGGTTTGTCCGGCCGCGACGCCGTTTGCGTTATTCGGCTTCCGCCGTCAGCGACTTGGCCTGAGCCACCCAGGCATCGGCACGCGCTGGCAGACCAACTTCTTCGCCGATCTTGTGCGCGGTGTCGTGATCGAGTTCGGCAAGCTGCCAGAAATGGAAGATGCCAAGGTCGTTGAGCTTCTTTTCGATCGTGCCGGACACGCCGGTGAGCTTCTTGAGATCGTCGGCAACGCCGCGCGGACCGGCAAGACCCTCGAAGCCCGACGACTTGGCCGGCGCCTCGATAACCTCGCGCGGAGGAGCGGCAGAGGCGCCGATATCGACACCCGAATCGCCCTGCGCCCGCGAAATGCCGTCGATCGCAGCGCGCGCGACGAGATCGCAGTACAGGCTGATGGCGCGGCCTGCGTCATCGTTGCCCGGCACCATGTAGGTGATGCCCTTCGGATCGCAGTTGGTGTCGACGATCGCCGCGACCGGGATGTTGAGCCGCTGCGCTTCCTGAATCGCGATGTCTTCCTTGTTGGTGTCGATCACGAAAATCAGGTCGGGCAGACCGCCCATGTCCTTGATGCCACCGAGCGATCGGTCGAGCTTGTCGCGCTCGCGCTGAAGCGTCAGACGCTCCTTCTTGGTGTACTGGCCGGCTTCCGCCGAGCTCAGAATCTCTTCGAGCTGGCGAAGGCGCTTGATCGAACCGGAAATGGTTTTCCAGTTGGTCAGTGTGCCACCGAGCCAGCGCGAGTTGACGAAATACTGTGCCGAGCGCTTCGCAGCTTCGGCGATGCCGTCCTGCGCCGAACGCTTGGTGCCGACGAACAGGATGCGTCCGCCCTTGGCGACCGTATCGCTCACCGCCTGCAAGGCGCGATGCATCAGCGGCACGGTCTGCGCGAGATCGATGATGTGAATGTTGTTGCGGGCACCGAAGATGTAATCCGCCATCTTCGGATTCCATCGATGCGATTGGTGACCAAAGTGAACGCCAGCTTCCAGAAGCTGACGCATGGAAAATTCAGGTACAGCCATAGTTCAAGTTCTCCGGTTGGTTCCTCCGGAAACGTGTGAGCAAACGCGAAGCCTTGCGGCCCGGAATGCCACCGGACGGCCTTTTGAGCCATGTTTCCGTGTGAGATGGCGCGCTTATAGCGGCGGTCCCGTCCTTAAGCAAGGAAAACCGCTGCGATTCCAGGCTTTCCGAAGCGGCCGATATTGCCGTTTTTTCAGCCCCTTAGGTGGCTCAGAGAGTCTGGACGTCCACCACTCCAGGGACCGCCTTGATGGCGCCCGCGATTTGCGGCGACACCCTGAATCGGCCGGGCAGCTTCATTTCCACCTCGGTGTCGAGGTCGAGCATCATCACCAGCGTCACCTCGCCCTCGCCGCTCGGGGGTGCTGTAAATTGTCCTGACTTTCCCGAGCTGACGCCGTTCGGCTCCGGCAAATCAAGCCGGCGTGCGATTGACTCGATTGGTTTTTCGTCGCGCAGAAATATCCGCAAGCCCTTCTGTGCCTTGACGGCGGCCGCATCGAGCGGCTCGGCGTTGAGAATACGCGCACGGACTTCCTCGCCCTGCAACTCGGCGCCGATCTGCAACAGCACCGCCGCGCCCGGCTCCAGCACGTCGCGGAATTGCGCAAGGCCTTCGGAGAACATCACCGCCTCGAAATGCCCGGTCGGGTCCGAGAGGCCGAGGATGCCCATTTTGTTGCCGGTCTTGGTGCGCCGCTCCATGCGCGAAACGACTGTCGCAGCCACGCGGCCTGCGGTCGCACCGGTGCGAACCGCGCGGGAGAACTCCGCCCACGATTGCACGCGCAGCCGCTTCAGCACGGTTGCGTAATCGTCGAGCGGATGGCCCGACAGGAAAAACCCAATGGCATCGTATTCGCGGCGCAGGCGCTCCGCCGGTAGCCAGGGCTCGACATTCGGCAGGCTGATCGACGGCGCATCGGCCATACCGCCGAACATGTCGTTCTGCCCCATGGTCGAGGCTTCGTGGCTGCGATGGCACGCAGCGAGAATCGTGTCCGCGCCGCCAAACGCACGCGCGCGGTTCGGCTCGACCGCGTCGAACGCACCTGCCGCCGCGAGACTCTCCACGACGCGCTTGTTGATGGCGCGGGGACTGACCCTTGCGGCAAAATCGGCGAGCGAATTGAACGGGCCGTTCTTGCGCGCCTCGACGATCAGTTCGACCGCCTGGGCGCCGACACCCTTGAGGCCTGCAAGTGCATAGAAGATCGTTTTGTCGGCAACTTCGAAGGTGGCGCCCGACCGATTGATCGAGGGCGGCTCGACCTTGATGCCGAGCTTCTGCGCCTCGGCGCGAAACTCGGACAATTTGTCGGTGTTGTTCATATCAAGAGTCATAGAGGCGGCGATGAACTCCACCGGATAATGCGCCTTCATGTAGGCGGTCTGGTACGACACCAGCGCATAGGCGGCGGCGTGGCTCTTGTTGAAGCCGTAGTCGGCGAACTTTGCCAGCAATTCGAAGATCGAATCTGCCTGCCCGGACGGGATGCCGTTTTCGACCGAGCCGGAGACGAAGCGTTCGCGCTGCTGCTCCATCTCCTTGCGGATCTTCTTGCCCATGGCACGGCGCAGGAGGTCGGCTTCGCCGAGCGAATAGCCCGCCATCACCTGCGCGATCTGCATCACCTGTTCCTGATAGATGATGACGCCGAACGTCTCCTTCAGGATCGGCTCCAGCATGGGATGCGGGTATTCCGGCTCCTCATCGCCATGCTTGCGGGCGCAATAGGTCGGAATGTTCGCCATCGGACCGGGGCGATACAGCGCAACCAGCGCAATGATGTCCTCGAAACGGTCAGGACGCATGTCCACCAGCGCGCGGCGCATGCCCTGACTTTCAACCTGGAACACGCCGACCACCTCGCCGCGCGACAGCATCGCAAAACTCGCCGCGTCGTCGAGCGGCAGCGACGCCAGATCGATATCGATGCCGCGCTGCCTGACGAGCTTTACCGCGACGTCGAGCACCGTCAGGGTTTTCAGTCCGAGGAAGTCGAATTTTACAAGGCCCGCGGGCTCGACCCACTTCATGTTGAACTGGGTCACGGGCATGTCGGATTTCGGATCGCGATAAAGCGGAACCAGTTCGCTCAACGGCCGGTCGGCGATCACGATACCCGCCGCATGGGTCGAGGCATGGCGCGTCAGGCCTTCGAGACGCTGCGCGATATCGAACGCCCGCGCCACGACCGGCTCGGTATCGCGCATCGCCTGCAATTTCGGTTCGCCCGCGATTGCCGCGGACAACGTGACGGGTGCGGCCGGGTTTTGCGGCACCAGCTTGGTCAACTTGTCGACCTGCCCGTAAGGCATCTGAAGCACACGGCCGACGTCGCGCAGCACACCGCGCGCCTGCAGCGTTCCGAAGGTAATGATCTGCGCCACCTGATCGCGGCCATAGCGGCTCTGCACGTAATCGATCACCTCGTCGCGGCGGTCCTGGCAGAAGTCGATGTCGAAATCGGGCATCGACACGCGATCCGGATTGAGGAAGCGCTCGAACAGCAGACCGAACCTGATCGGATCGAGATCGGTGATGGTGAGCGCATAGGCGACCAGCGAGCCGGCGCCTGAGCCTCGGCCTGGCCCGACCGGAATGCCCTGCGCTTTTGCCCACTGGATGAAGTCGGCAACGATCAAGAAGTAACCCGCATAGTTCATCCGCGAGATGACGCCGATCTCGAAATCGAGCCGCGCGCGATAGTCCTCCTCGGATTGTCCCTGTGCCACGCCGTGCGCAGCGAGACGCTGCGTCAGGCCTTCCTCGGCCTGACGACGAAGTTCGACGGCTTCATCGGTTTCGGCATCGGCGGTGGTCGAGCCAACCGTAAAGCGAGGCAGAATCGGCTTGCGCGTCATCGGCCGGAACGCGCAGCGCTGCGCGATCTCCACCGTCGAAGCCAGCGCTTCCGGCAGATCGGCAAACAGCGCCGCCATTTCCTTGCGCGACTTGAAGCGATGCTCCGGCGTAAGCTGGACGCGATCGGTATCCGCGATCACACGCCCGCCCGCGATACAGAGCAGCGCGTCGTGCGCCTCATAATCGTCTGCTGAGGCGAAGAACGGCTCGTTGGTCGCGACCAACGGAAGACCGCGCGCGTAAGCCAGATCGATCAGGCCGCTCTCCGCCAGCGCCTCGCGCTCCTGCCCGTGGCGTTGCAGTTCGATGTAAAGCCGGTCGCCGAAAAGCCCGGCGAGACGTTCGCAGCGCGCCGCCGCGAGCGCAGCCTGATCCACGGCAAACGCCATCGAGACCGGCCCGTCCGGACCGCCTGTCAGCGCAATGAGATGAGCGGTTTCGTCATGCAGCCAATCCAGCTTGATGTGCGGCGTCTGGTTCACGGGCGTCTCGAGAAAGGCCCGCGAATTGAGCCGCATCAGGCTGCGATAGCCCTCCTCGCGTGCCGCGAGCAGCACGATACGCGAAGGCGCCGCCAAAGCGTTTCGCGCATTCGCCTCCTGATCGCCGAAATCGATAGCGAGCGCGCAGCCCACGATCGGCTGAATTCCTGAGGCCGCGAGCTTCTCGGAGAATTCCAGCGCACCAAACATGTTGTCGGTGTCGGTCAGCGCCAGCGCCGGCTGTTTGTCCGCCTTTGCGAGCTCCGCGAGCTTCGCGATCGTCACCGATCCTTGCAGCAGCGAATAGGCCGAATGGACGTGAAGATGGACGAAACCGGCTTTGGGCATGACGTAACGCGGACCATGGCGAGATTTGAAGTCCGGCCGCTATGCGGCGACTCAGACTGACTTGTTGTCCATCGTGGCCACGGCCCATCATCCAAGTCCACGATCAACGGGTGCAGACCGGCCATTCAACCCGCTTGTCCCCCGCTGTCCCCAGCATGGAACGGCCTCAGCAATTAAAGCTGCGGAATCAACCGGGCCCAGATCGCCACCATCCCGACAAACAGCACGATCGATGTCAGTGCCGCCGCTTCTTCCACAAAAGTCTTGAGCATCTTTGACTCCCGAGTGAATGAGAACATAGCATGAACTGTTCTATTTTTGTTCTCAAGAGTCAAGGGTATTTCAGAGCCTAGGAGATATCCGTGGTTAACCAATGATGACTGGCTCCCGCCCCGGACAGCGCAGGCTTTGCGGGCTTGCGCGCGAACGTGTTTTGACCGTGATCCGCCCCCGCTGCATCTTTGAGACCGGGTGGCCAGTCATTCAGCCCGCCAGAAACGGGCGAGGAAATCTACCATGAGAGCAGCGCTTTGTTCGATTCTCGCGCTCGGCGCGATCGCTATGTTCAACTCCACGCCTGCCGCGGCGCGAGACTATCCGTTTTGCCTAATGGGCCGAGATTTCGCCGGAACGGGCGATTGCAAGTTCGATACGCTGGCGCAGTGTCAGGCCTCGGCATCCGGCCGGCAAGCCATCTGCGCTGCAAATCCCTATCCCGGTTATTTCGACGGACTGGCCGCGGCGCCGTCCAAACGGCGGATTGTTCGCTAGAGCGACTTCGAGGCCTCTAATCGAGCTCCACCACCCGGCCATCCTCGAGGGTGACCCGGCGATCCATCCGCGCCGCGAGTGTCATGTTGTGGGTTGCGATCAGCATCGCGACCCGCGTCGCCCGCACCAACTGCATCAGCGCCTGAAACACATGGTCGGCGGTGTTCGGATCGAGGTTACCGGTCGGCTCGTCGGCCAGCAGCACCCGCGGCGCGTTGGCGACCGCGCGCGCGATCGCGACACGCTGCTGCTCACCGCCTGACATTTCGGCCGGCCGGTGAACGACCCGTTCGGCGAGGCCGAGATAGGCAAGAATCTCTTTCGCGCGCTTGGATGCCTCGGGTTTCTTCAGACCACGGATCAACTGCGGCATCATCACGTTCTCGAGTGCCGTAAATTCCGGCAGCAAACGATGCGACTGATAGACGAAGCCGATATCTGTGCGCCGGATCTGAGTGCGCTCCATGTCGGTGAGGCCGGACGTCGCCGTGCCGCCGACATAGACCTCACCAGAATCCGGACTCTCGAGCAGACCCGCGATATGCAGCAACGTGGACTTGCCCGAACCCGACGGCGCGACCAGCGCCACGGACTGCCCGGCCCACAGCGCCAGCTTGGCGCCATCGAGAATGGTCAGCGTCGCTGCGCCCTGCCGGTATTCGCGCTTGATGTCGTGCAAATAAACGGCCGGTGTCTCGTCGCCGGTCTGACCCATCTTCCCTCACTCGTACCGGAGAGCTTCGACGGGATCGAGGCGCGCGGCGCGCCACGACGGGTAAAGTGTCGCCAGAAACGACAGCGTCAGCGCCATGATCACCACTGCGCTGGTTTCGCCGGCGTCAACGTCGGCAGGCAGCTTGGACAGGAAATACAGTTCCGGTGAAAACAGCTCGGTGCTGGTCACCCACGAGATGAACTGCCGGATCGATTCGATGTTGAGGCAGATCAGAAGTCCCACGAAAAACCCGACAATGGTGCCGACCACGCCGATTGCAGCGCCGGTGATCAGGAAGATTCGCATGATCGAACCCTGCGATGCACCCATGGTGCGCAGGATGGCGATGTCGCTGCCCTTGTCTTTCACCAGCATGATCAGGCCGGACACGATATTGAGGGCAGCCACCAGCACGATCAGGGTCAGGATCAGGAACATCACGTTGCGCTCGACCTGCAGCGCATTGAAGAACGTCGAATTGCGCTGCCGCCAGTCGACCAGAAAGACAGGCCTTCCCGCCGCCTCCGTCACGGTCTTGCGAAACTCGTCGATGCGATCAGGATTTGTTGTGTAGACCTCGATCGCCGTCACGTCCCCGGCGCGATTGAAATAGGCCTGCGCTTCGGTCATCGGCATGAACACGAAGGCGGCGTCGTATTCCGACATGCCGATCTCGAACACGGCCGCGACCTTGTAGGGCTTGATGCGCGGCGTGGTGCCCATCGGCGTCACCGCGCCTTTCGGCGCGACGAGCGTGACGCTATCGCCGGCGCGGATCGACAACTGGTCGGCCAGCCGCCGTCCGATCGCGACGCCCTGCCCCTCGTCGAAACCGTCGAGCGTGCCCTGCTTGATGTTCTTGGCGATCGACGTGATGTTGTTGAGGTCTTTCGAGCGGATGCCGCGCACCAGCACACCCGCCGCATTGAACGGCGATGACGCCAGCGCCTGGCCCTCGATGATGGGAGCGGCAAGACGAATGCCCGTGACGGTGTTGATCCGTTCGGCGACATCCTTCCAGTCGGTCAGCGGGCTTTCCAGCGGCTGCACCAGCAGATGGCCGTTGAGGCCGAGAATCTTGTCGAGCAGTTCCTTTCGGAAGCCGTTCATCACCGCCATGACGATGATCAGCGTCGCCACGCCAAGCATGATACCGAGAAAGGAAAATCCGGCGATCACCGAAATGAAGCCTTCCTTGCGGCGGGCGCGCAGATACCGCGACGACAGCATCCATTCGAAGGCGCCAAACGGCGAGGTGCGAAGGGGTTCGTTCATGGCGTTATCCATTGGCGACCATCCCTGCGATTGGGGCGAATTCCAGCCGCCCGGTACGCTGTCCACAATATGACGGCGTCATGCGGCAAACCTTGCCAGCGCATCGGCCGGACTGAGCATTTCGCGCGAGCCGTCGACACGCCGCTTCAGTTCGACCTTGCCTTCGGCAAGACCTTTTGGACCCACCAGAATCTGCCAGGGCACACCGATCAGGTCTGCGGTCGCGAACTTGCCGCCCGGCCGCTGGTCACTGTCGTCATACAGGACGTCGATGCCTTGCGCGTTGAGCTTGTCATAGAGCTCCTCGCAGGCTGCGCCGGTTTCGGCCGAGTCCTGCTTGAGGTTGAGTATCGACACTCGAAACGGCGCGATCGATTCGGGCCACTTGATGCCGTTCTCGTCGTGACAGGCCTCGATGATCGCGCCGACGAGGCGCGAGACGCCGACACCGTAGGATCCACCGTGGATCAGCCGCTCAGCGCCATCGGCGCCGGTGACCATCGCCTTCATCGCGTCGGAATACTTGGTGCCGAAGTAGAAAATCTGCCCGACTTCGATTCCGCGGGTGTGAATGCGCTTGTCGTTCGGCACTTCGCTCTCGAAGCGTGCATTGTCGTGGACGTCCTCGGTTGCCGCATACGGCTGCGTCCACTGTTTGACGATCGGTGTGAGATCGCCGTCGTAATCGATATCCTCGCCGGGGATCGGAAGATTGAGCACGTCGCTGTTGCAATAGACGCCGGATTCGCCGGTCTCGGCCAGCACGATGAATTCATGGCTGAGGTCGCCGCCGATCGGGCCGGTCTCGGCACGCATCGGGATCGCCTTCAGACCCATCCGCGCGAACGTGCGCAGGTAAGCCACGAACATCCTGTTGTAGGAGCGCCGCGCTGCGTCCTCGTCGATGTCGAACGAGTAAGCATCCTTCATCAGGAATTCGCGGCCACGCATCACGCCGAACCGGGGCCGCTGTTCATCGCGGAATTTCCACTGGATGTGATAGAGGTTGAGCGGCAGGCTGCGGTAGGACTTCACGAAGGTGCGGAAGATCGCAGTGATCATTTCCTCGTTGGTCGGCCCGTACAGCAACTCGCGCTTGTGGCGATCCTGAATGCGCAGCATCTCCGGTCCATACGCATCGTAGCGGCCGCTCTCGCGCCACAAGTCCGCGAGCTGCAGCGTCGGCATCAGGACTTCGATGGCGCCGGCCCGGTTTTGTTCTTCGCGAACGATGCGCTCGATGTTCTTGAGCACGCGGATGCCGAGCGGCAGCCAGCTATAGATGCCCGCGGCTTCCTGCCGCATCATGCCGGCGCGCAGCATCAGGCGATGCGAGACGATTTCGGCCTCCTTCGGCGTCTCCTTGAGGATGGGCAGAAAGAAACGCGACAATCGCATGCGGTTGCTCAAGAATCAGTGGGTTATGGGTTGAAGGCAGTGAAACCGGATCGACTGCCAAAACACAAGAGGATGGTCACAGAGGCGTCAGAACGTAAGCGGAATTAAGGCTTTTCGGCCGTTCAGAAACCGTGTTAACTGACCGTCAGGGGATTTCAGTGTCCGGGTTTTCGCGTACACGGCGATTGGGGAGTTGGGGAGCGTGGGCTGCCGCCTACGCGCTGATTCTCAATTCCATTCTGACGAGCGCGCTTGCGGCTGCGATTCCACCCGATCAATACGCCACCGCATTTGAATTGTGCCTGAGCAGCAAACTGCTGACCGGAAAGATTGCGGCCACCACCGCGAAGGATGCGGCGGACAAACAGATCAAGGACAGTCAGAAGGGCTCGCCGATCCACTGTCCGATGTGCGTGCCGAATATCGGCTCTGCCGCGACATTACCTACCGCGCCTGCGCTCGCAGCGCGAGTTGCGATTTCACAACCGCCTGCGTTTCCGGCCGATCGAGCGTTCGCCGCCGTGGCGCAGATCCTTTTCCACTATGCCCACGGCCCTCCACGCCTGACCTGACGAACCGGCGCACACGCGCCATCAGCCTCCATCGTCAATCAGCCTGTGGGAATCTCTCATGTCATCCGCTTTGTCGCGGACTCGCCGCCGTTCAAGACGTGCGTTTCTGCTCGCGTCCGCCGCCCTCATTCTCTCGCCTCCTGATCTGACCGCGCAAACGTCCGATCGTTTGCTCCCGCCAGTGACCGTCGAGGCGCCTGCGCCTCGACGAACTGCCGCGGCAACAGCCACCAACCGCGGGACACGCACCGCGCGGGCTGTGCGCCGGGCAACTCCCGCCGCACCGGCGACGCAAGTCGTCGTCAATGCGCAAGCGTCCGCGGGGGCGCTCACCTCGCCCGCTACCGAGCAGGCGCTGCGGACCATTCAGCAGACGCCGGGCGGCGTCGCGCTAGTCCAGGCCGAGACCTATCGCACCTCGACGGTGTCCAACACGATCAAGGACGTTCTGGATTATGTGCCGGGCGTGTTCGCGCAGCCGAAATGGGGCGACGACACGCGGCTGTCGATCCGCGGATCGGGCCTGTCGCGCAACTTCCATCTGCGCGGCATCCAGCTTTACCAGGACGGCGTGCCCATCAATACGTCCGACGGCAACGGCGACTTCCAGGAGATCGATCCGACCGCCTACAAGTACGTGCAAGTCTACAAGGGCGCAAACGCGCTCGAGCTTGGAGCCAATGCACTGGGTGGCGCGATCAACTTCGTCACGCCAACCGGCCGCGATCCTTACCCGAACGGCGTCAGCGCCGACGGCGGCGCGTTCGGTTTCAAGCGCATACAAGCCAACGCCGGCGGCGCGTCAGGCGTCTTCGACGGTTTCATCACCGCGTCCAATCAGGAGGCGACCGGCTTTCGCGACCACAGCTTCGGACATTCCAACCGCGCCAGCGGCAATATCGGCGTCCAGATCACGCCGGATTTCGAGACCCGCTTCTACGGCAACTTCAACGAGATCCGGCAGCGTATTCCGGGAACAGTCACCAAGTTTTCCGCGCTGAACACGCCACAGACCGCTGCCTTGAACAACGTCAACAATGACCATCAGCGCAATCTCGACACGTACCGCGTCGCCAACAAGTCCACGGTCCGATTGAGCGACACGACGACCGTCAACTTCGGCCTTTTTCAAACCGAACGGCACCTGAAACATCCGATCTTCCAGTTCCTCGATCACCAGTTCAGCGACTACGGCGGATTTGCCAGCATCACCGACGACCGGCTGATCGGCGGCTTCCGCAATCGGATCATCGCCGGCGCAAATGTGTTGAACGGCGAGAACGACGCCAGACAATTTGTCAACATCGGCGGCTTCAAGGGTGCGTTGACCGCGTCATCGCTCGACGTATCCCGCAACACCTCTGCCTACGTGCAGGATTCGTTCTACGTTCTGCCCAACGTCGCGTTGATCGGCGGTACGCAGTTTCTGTACGCGACGCGCGATCGGCGGGATCGTTTTCTTACCGACGGCAACCAGTCGGGACGGACCGAATTCAACCTGTTCAGCCCGAAAGGCGGCGTGCTGTGGGATATCGATCCGACGTGGCAGGCGTTTGCCAATGTGTCGCGCAGCGCTGAAGTGCCGAGCTTCGGCGAAGGCAGCAACGCTCTCGCCATTCCCTTCACCCGCATCCGGCCGCAACGGGCAACGACCTATGAAGTCGGCACGCGCGGACGGCGGCCCGACGCGACCTGGGAGCTGACGGCGTATCGCGCCGAGATCAAGGACGAACTGCAATGCCTCACCAACAGCCTGATCGCCGGCAGTTGCAACGTCATCAATGCCGACCGCACCGTCCATCAGGGCATCGAAGCAGGTGCAGGTGTGGCTGTATTGCGCGACCTGTTCGTGAACGGACCAGCGCCGGACAAGCTCTGGGTCAACGTCGCCTACACCTTCAACGACTTCCGTTTCGACAATGACCCGGTTTTCGGCAACAACCAGCTTCCCGGCGCGCCTCGCCATTTTCTTCGCGCGGAGTTGCTCTACAAACACCCGACCGGACTTTACATCGGTCCGAATATCGAATGGGTGCCGGAGTCATATTTCGTCGATAACGCCAATTCATTGAAGACGCAGGCCTATGCGCTGTTCGGATTCAAAGCGGGCTTCGACAATGGCGGCGCGTATTCGTTCTACATCGAAGCGCGCAATCTGGCTGACAAGGCCTACATCGCGAGCGCAAGCGTCGCGCGCAACGCGAACCTCACGTCCACGCTGTTTGAGCCGGGGAGCGGCCGCACGGTCTTTGTCGGCGCACGCATTCGGCTCTGATGGAACTGTGCAGGCGAACAGCGATGCGATAACTAGACTGCGGCTATCCGTCTGTTTTTGCTTGGATTCTGTCGGCGTAAAACAGTATTTTAAAGTCCCGTTCCGCGAACGGACGCCGCCGAATTTCATGCCCCGCCTCAATTTTAGACAGTGACTGCCAAAATTGGTGACAAGCTGAAATTCATCAGGTACGAAGGCCCCCTCAGACTGGCCGAGAGGCTGTTGTCTGATGGTCCAAGTCTGGTAGCCAAGTCTCGGGAGGAGCCCCTGACGCGCACAAGCAGCGTCGCCTCGATCAAGTAACAACAAATCTTACAACTTCGAGGAAATAGGGACGACACAATCGTCGAGCAGGGCTTGGTCCCTGCTCTTTTTTTTTGGATTTGTTTTTGAGTGTGTCGCGCGATTGCATATCCGCCATCAAAGCGGAATGCCCATCAGTTTCGACAAGCGATCGATGTTGAGATAGCCCGCCTGATACGCATAGTCGCCGGCTGTGAACAGAACTCCCGAAACCACCGTGGTCCAGATCAGCTTCGGCAGCATCCGCGCTGCGATCGGCGCGCCGGGATCGGTGCCCGCCTCGCTCTCACCTTCTTCGTGCTGGCTGCGAACGCCAAAGGGGAGAACCGCAAACAGCACGATCCACCAGAGTACGAAATAAATCGCAAGACCGGACCCAATCGACATCTGGATCAAGCCTGCTCGATTTCAACGAGCGCCCCGGAAAAATCCTTCGGATGCAGAAAGAGGACCGGTTTGCCATGCGCACCGATTCTCGGATTGCCGTCGCCGAGAACCCGGGCGCCTTCCTTGATCAGCGTATCGCGCGCCGCGATGATATCCGGGACTTCGTAGCAGACATGATGAATGCCGCCGTCGGGATTCCGATCGACGAACTTCTGAATCGGAGAGTCCGCCCCAAACGGCTCGATGAATTCGATCTTGGTGTTCGGCAATATCGCAAACACCGTGATAACGCCATGTTCTGGCAACGGCACCGCATCGGAAATCTGTGCGCCAAACGCGACGCCATAAATCTTCGCTGCCGATTTCGCATCGCGCACGGCGATGGCCACATGATTGAGACGGCCCAGCATCATTATCTCCTCAAACCCCGGCAATCGTCATTGCGAGGAGCAAAGCGACGAAGCAATCCAGTCCTGAATGCCGAGCTGGATTGCTTCGCGGAGCTCGTCCTTGGGCTTGCCGAAGGCAAGACCCGGGGGCTCGCAATGACGATTGGCACTCATACCGTCAGCACCATAACGTAGCACAGTGGCTTCTTGCCCCACTGCTCGTTGATCAGCGAGCGTACCGCACGGCGCACGGATTCCGCGACCGCATCCGGATCGCGCCGCCGGGCGCGCGGCAGGTTTTCGACGGTCGTAACCACCATCTCGAACACCTCGTCCGCGATCAGTTCGCCGTTCACATTTTTCTCTGGAATGCCAACCAGATCCACATCCGGATCGTCGGCGAGTTCACCCTTTTCGTCGAGCGCGAGCGCGACAAATGCACAACCGGCAAACGACAGCCGCCGACGCTCGACTACGGCGCGCGAGCCTTCGCCTTCGAGCAGCGCACCATCCTTGAATATTCGTCCTGCCGGCAATTGATCGATGATCGACGCTTCTCCCGGTCCCAGCCGCACCAGATCGCCGTTGCGGCAGGTCAACACCTTCGGAACGCCTTCGGCGCGGGCGAGTTTGGCATGCTCCGACAGATGCAGCGGCTCGCCGTGAACCGGAATTAGAACTTGCGGCTTTATCCATGAAATCATGTCGCGCAGCTCGTCGCGGCGCGGATGCCCCGACACATGGACGAGGTGAGTTCGGTCGGTAATCACCTCGATGCCCTGTGTCACCAGCCCGTTGATGATCCGCCCGACCGCCTTCTCGTTGCCGGGAATGGTGCGCGAGGAGAAGATCACGGTGTCTCCCTGGTTCAGGGTCACCTGCGGATGATCGTCGTTGGCAATCCGTGCCAGCGCCGCGCGCGGCTCGCCCTGGCTGCCGGTGCACAGCGCCAGCACCTTGTCCGGCGGAATGTGGCCGTAGACGTCCATGCCCCGGAAATCCTGCACGCCGTCGAGATAGCCGGTCTCTCGGGCGACCTGCACCACGCGCTCCATGGCGCGGCCGACAACGACGACTTCCCGCCCAGCCTCGCGGGCCGCATCGGCCACAGCCTTCAGCCGCGCGACGTTCGAGGCGAACGTCGTCACCGCCACGCGCCCGCGCGCCGATTTCACGATGGCGGCAATTCCCTTGGCGACTTCGGCTTCCGACGGCGAGCGGCCCTCGCGCACAGCGTTGGTGGAGTCGCCCACCAGCGCCAGCACGCCCTCCTCGCCGATCTCGCGCAAGCGCTTCTCGTCCGTCGGCAGGCCAATGATCGGCGTCGGATCGATCTTCCAGTCGCCGGTATGAAGCACGGTGCCGATCTCGGTCCGGATCGCCAGCGCATGGGATTCCGGGATCGAGTGCGCGACCGGAATGAATTCGACATTAAACGGGCCGATGTCGATCCGCGCGCCGGATGGAATAATTTTTACCGGAATACGCGGCGGATTGCGCTCGGAGTTGCATTTGGCCTCGAACAGCGCTGCGCTGAATGGCGTCGCATAGATCGGGCACTTCAGCTTCGGCCACAGATCGATGATGGCGCCGAAATGATCCTCGTGCGCGTGCGTCAGCACAAGGCCCATCAAGTTTTTGCGTTCGCTCTCGAGAAAACGAACGTCGGGCATCACGAGATCGATGCCCGGCAGATGCTCCTCATCGCCGAACGACACGCCGAGATCGACCGCAAGCCAGCTTCTCTGGTGGCGATTGCCAAGCCCGTAGATCGAGAGATTCATCCCGATCTCGCCGACACCGCCGAGCGGCGCGAAAGTCAGTTCGTCGGGGCTAGTACCCGGTTTCCGAAGTTCGTCAATCATCGCAGTAAGTCTCTCACACGAACTTCGGAAACCAAGGGAACTAGCGAACTTATAATGATGGTACCGCTTTTGATCTGAAGTTCCTGAGGTCGAACTAGCAGCAACTCGTGCAGGAACTTCAGATCAGCGGTACCAGCCATCAGTTCGACCTCGCGGATGCAGCTGTGCCGAAATAGACGTCGCCCGCGGCGACCGGAACGCGGCGGTTATCGGCGGTAATCACGATCATGCAGCCTGTCTCGTCGATGGTGTCGAACATCCCATCGACTGTAGCGTTCCCGGTATGAATTGATACCCGCTCGCCGAGGCCGGCGGCGCGATCGAGCCACCTCCGGCGAATATCCTCAAAGCCCCGGCCGAGGTTCCAGATGCCGCGAAACTCCGCCCAAGCGTCGGACAGCGCGCTGAACAGGTCTTCCGTACCTGCATTGACGCCGCAATCCTTCAGCGACGTCGCCGGGTAAGGCAATCCGTCTGGCGCGGCCACCACATTGACGCCGATACCGACCACGACCGCAAGGCGGTCCGGCGCGATCACATCAGCCTCCAGCAGAATGCCTGAGAGCTTGCGGCCGTTCGCCAGCACATCGTTCGGCCATTTCAGCTTGAACTGAACAACGTCCGCGCCTGACGCGCGCAAACGCGCCTCGATACTGATCCGATCGAGCGCTGCGTCCAGCGCCAAACCTGCTGCAAAGCCGAGCGTCGCCGCGACTGGTGGCGCGACCGGCATTACCTCCAGCACCGAGCAAGCGAGATTGCCCGTCGGCGACATCCACGCCCGATTACGGCGTCCACGCCCGCTGCTCTGCTGGTCGGTGACCAGCCAGACCGGACCCTGCTCACCGGTTCGCGCCTGCGCCAGGGCTTCTGCGTTGGTCGAGCCAATCTCGTCGAATGCAAGCAGACGGTAGCCTTGCGAAGCGGCGCGCAATCCGAGCGAAAAGTGCGTCAAAACAGCGATTTCGCGGCAGCGGTCGCGGCCGTAATCAGCGGCGCGGGATAGATGAAGAACAGCATGTTGAAGCCACCGGCGACCGCCAGAACCGTTCGCAGTTCGGTACGCACGGGGTCAACCGCACCCTTGGGTTCGTCGAAGTACATCACCTTGATGATGGTCAGGTAGTAGAACGCGCCGATCACGCTGGCGACAACGCCGATGACGGCGAGCGTGAACAACCCGGCCTTGATGGCGGCAAGGAACACGTAAAACTTGGCGAAGAAGCCCGCAAGCGGCGGGATGCCCGCCAGCGAGAACAGCAGCATCGCCAGGAAGAACGCCAGCAGCGGATTGGTGCGCGACAGCCCTGCAAAATCGCTGATGGTCTCGACCGGCTGCCCGTTGCGCTTCATGGCCAGGATCACCGAGAACGTGCCGAGCGTCATCGCAACATAGATTGCGATATAGACCAGCACGCCCTGCGCACCCTCTTGCGTCCCGGCCGCAAGGCCGACCAGGGCAAAGCCCATATGGCCGATGGACGAATACGCCATCAGGCGCTTGATATTCTTCTGACCGATCGCAGCGAACGAACCCAGCACCATGGAGGCGATGGCGACGAACACCACGATCTGCTGCCACTGCGAGGTGATGCCCGGAAACGCGGTCAGCGCCACGCGGGTGAACACCGCGAGCGCCGCCACCTTCGGCGCCGAGGCGAAGAACGCTGTCACCGGCGTCGGCGCACCCTCATAAACGTCTGGCGTCCACATGTGGAACGGCACGGCTGAAATCTTGAAACAGAGGCCCGCAAGCAGAAACACCAGACCGAACACAAGCCCGGTCGTCGGCTCCTTCGCCGCTGCCGCGATACCGGCAAAGCTGACGGTGCCAGTGAAGCCATAGATCAGCGACGCGCCGTACAGCAGCATTCCGGACGACAGCGCGCCGAGCACGAAATACTTCAGACCGGCTTCAGTCGATTTGGCATCGTCGCGATGGCTGGAGGCGACCACGTAGAGCGCCAGACTCATCAGTTCGAGACCGAGATAAAGCGTAATCAGATCGGCCGCCGATATCAGGATCATCATGCCGACCGTAGAGAGCATGATCAGGATCGCGTACTCGAAAATCCGCCGCGACGGCTCTTCCAGAAAGCCCCGTGACAGAATCAACGCAACAGCCGAGCCGGTCAGCGCCAGCACCTTCAGGAAACGCGCAAAATCATCGACGATGAAACTGCCACCGAAGGTCGTGAGTTTTCCAGCCGGCAGCCACAGCACGACAAGGCCGGTGACCACCAGCATCGCAACCGCGAGCGCTGTGACCAGTCCCGTGATCTTCTCACCGCGAAATGCGCCCAGCATCAGCAGCACCATGGCGCTGACTGTCAGCACCAGCTCCGGCAAAGCGGGCGTCAGCGAATATCCTGCGGCCTGAAAGCTCATCGCGTGGAATCCCGAATGATCATACTCATTGCAGCACCGCCGCGGCCTTGACCGCCGTCACCGCGCGCGCATAATTATCGACGATCTGCTGCACGGAAGCCGCCGACATGTCGAGCACCGGCTTTGGATAGATGCCGAACAGAATGGTCAGAAACACCAGCGGAAACAGGATAAGACCTTCTCGGAAGGTCATATCCTTGATGCCCGCAAGCTGCGGCTTGTCGAGCACGCCGAACACCACCTTGCGATAAAGCCAGAGAGCGTAACCGGCCGAGAGGATAACGCCGAGCGTTGCCGCTGTCGCGGTTGCGACCGAGACCTTGAAGGTGCCGAGCAATGTCAGGAATTCGCCGACGAAGCCGGAGGTGCCCGGCAGACCGACATTGGCCATGGTGAACACCAGAAATACCAGCGCGTAAATCGGCATCCGGTTGACGAGGCCGCCATAAGCCGCGATCTCGCGAGTGTGTAACCTGTCGTAGACCACGCCGACGCACAGAAACAGAGCGCCGGAGACGATGCCATGCGAGATCATCTGGAATATGCCGCCGGCGATGCCCTGCGTGGTGCCGGCGAAAATGCCCATGGTGACGAAGCCCATGTGCGCGACGGAGGAATAGGCAATCAGTTTCTTGATATCTTCCTGCATCAGCGCCACCAGCGAGGTGTAGACGATCGCAATGGCAGACAATGAGAACACCAGCGGCGCAAAGTCATGCGACGCCAGCGGAAACATCGGCAGCGAGAAACGCAGGAAGCCGTAGCCACCCATCTTCAGCAGGATTGCCGCGAGGATGACGGAACCTGCGGTCGGCGCTTCGACGTGTGCGTCCGGCAGCCAGGTATGCACCGGCCACATCGGCATCTTGACCGCGAAGGACGCGAAGAACGCCAGCCACGCCCAGGTCTGCAGACCGCGCGGCACGGCCGTCTTCATCAGGGTCGGGATGTCGGTGGTGCCGGCATTCCAGTACAGCGCCATGATAGCGAGCAGCATCAGCACCGAGCCGAGCAGCGTGTAGAGAAAGAACTTGAAACTGGCATAGACCCGGCGCGGACCACCCCACACGCCGATGATCAGGAACATCGGAATGAGGCCGCCTTCGAAGAACAGATAGAACAGCACCAGATCGAGCGCCGAGAACGTGCCGATCATCAGCGTCTCAAGCACAAGAAACGCCATCATGTATTCGCGCACGCGGACGGTGATCGATTTCCAGCTTGCCAGAATGCAGAACGGCATCAGCGCCGTGGTGAGGATCACGAACGGCAGCGAAATGCCGTCGACGCCCATGTGGTAGTTGATCGCCTGCCCGAGCCACGGCGTCTTCTCGACGAACTGGAACGCGGTCGACGACGCATCGAAGCGCCAGACCATGATCAGCGAGATCGCGAACACGACGATGGTCGTCCACAGCGCAATCCAGCGCGAGTTACGCTGGGCGATCTCATCGTCACCCCGGCTGAGATAGATCAGCAGCGCGCCGAGAACCGGCAGGAACGTGGTGACGGAAAGGATGGGCCAGGTGACCATCAGCGTGCCCCTGCCCCGAAGATGAACCACGTGATCAGGCCGGCCACGCCGACCAGCATCGCGAAGGCATAGTGATAGAGATAGCCGGTTTGCAGCTTGACGACGTTGCGCGTCACATCGAGCACGCGCGCGGATACACCATCCGGCCCGAAGCCATCGATGACGAAGCCATCGCCCTTTTTCCAGAGGAAGCGGCCAAGCCACTTCGCGGGCCGCACGAAGATGATCTCGTACAGCTCGTCGAAGTACCACTTGTTGAGCAGGAACTTGTACAGCCCCTGATGCTGGTTCGCGAGTTCGACCGGCAGGTAAGGCCGGCGGATGTAGAACAGCCACGCCACGACAAATCCAACGATCATCATGATCGTTGGCGAATAGGCAACCAGCGCCGGAACATGATGCATCTCTTCGAGAATATCGGGCTTGTTCTTGATCGAGTCGCGAAAGAACTCACCAACGCCGTGGCCGGTGAACAGCTCCTTGAACGGGAAGCCGGCCAGGATCGAGCCCGCCGCAAGAACACCAAGCGGCACCAGCATGGTGAGCGGGCTCTCATGCGCCTGCTCGTAGTGGTGGTGATCGTGCGGCTCGCCGTGGAAGGTCTTGAACACCAGACGCCACGAATAGAACGAAGTCAGCAGCGCCGCGACCACGGTCATGAGGAAGCCGTACAGTGCGAACGGATTGTGCGCGACGAATGCAGACTCGATGATCGCATCCTTGGAGAAGTAGCCCGCTGTCAGCGGGAATCCGGTCAGCGCCAGCGTTCCGATCGTCATCACGATATAGGTGAACGGAATGCGGTCCTTGAGGCCGCCCATATTCCGGATGTCCTGCTCGTGATGCATGGCATGGATCACCGAGCCAGCGCCCAGGAACAACAGCGCCTTGAAGAAGGCATGCGTAAACAGATGAAACATGCCGACCGAGTAGGCTCCCGCGCCCATCGCCACGAACATGTAGCCAAGCTGAGAACAGGTCGAATAAGCGATGATGCGCTTGATGTCGTTTTGAACCAGGCCGATGGTTGCCGCAAAAAACGCTGTCGACGCGCCGAACAGCATCACGACGGCCTGTGCATTCGGAGCGAGCTCGAACAGCGGCGACAGCCGCGCCACCATGAACACGCCGGCGGTAACCATGGTCGCTGCGTGAATCAGCGCCGACACCGGCGTCGGGCCTTCCATCGCGTCAGGCAGCCAGGTATGCAGCAGGAACTGGGCCGATTTGCCCATCGCACCCATGAACAGCAGCAGGCATGTCAGCGTCAGCGCATCGGCATTCCAGCCGAGGAAGTTGATAGTCTTGCCTGTGAGTCCGGGAGCCGCGCCGAAGATGGTGTCGAAATCGGTCGAGCCGACCAGCATGAAGATCGCAAAGATGCCGAGTGCAAACCCGAAATCGCCGACGCGGTTGACGACGAAGGCCTTGATGGCGGCGGCATTGGCAGAGGGCTTGCGGAACCAGAACCCGATCAGGAGGTAGCTCGCGAGGCCCACCCCTTCCCAGCCGAAGAAGAGTTGCACGAGGTTGTCGGCAGTCACCAGCATCAGCATGGCGAACGTAAACAGCGACAGATAGGCCATGAACCGCGGCCGGTTCGGATCTTCGTTCATGTAGCCGATCGAATAGAGATGCACGAGCGACGATACCGTGTTGACCACGACCAGCATCACAGCGGTCAGCGTATCGACACGCAACGTCCAGTTGACGTTGAGGTCGCCGGAATTGATCCAAGAAAACAACACAACGCGCGCGTCGTGCTTGAGGAAGCCGACGTCGACCAGCACGACCCACGACAGGCCGGCCGCGATCAGCAACAGCGCCGTGGTGATGATTTCGGCCGCGCGCGATCCCGCGGCCGGCGGTTCGATCGGGCCGTGATCATCATGTCCGTGGTCGTCATGAACATGGGCATCCGACGCATGGGCATGCGCGCCATGGCCATGATCGCCATGCTCCATTTCGTCGCCGCTCGGGTTGCGAGCGTGCGCGCCATAGATGGCGATCGCACCCGCAACGAGCGCGCCGATCAACGGCAGAAAAACAATCGCCTGAATCATAGCGTGTTTCTTTCCTCACGCATGACCCGGTGCCCACCCTCGGGTTTCGCAAGCTCGCCCGAGGGCATGCTTTTCGGAATCATGCGTCAGCCCTTCATCAGATTGATGTCTTCGACCGCGATCGAACCGCGGTTACGGAAATAGACCACCAGTACAGCGAGACCGATCGCAGCTTCGGCCGCGGCCACGGTCAGAACCAGCAGCGCGAACACCTGCCCCACGATGTCGTTGAGGAACGACGAGAACGCGACGAGGTTGATGTTGACCGCAAGCAGAATCAGCTCGATCGACATCAGGATGACGATGACGTTCTTCCGGTTGAGGAAGATGCCGAGAATCCCGAGCGTGAACAGGATCGCTGCCACGGAAAGATAATGCCCGAGCCCGATGATCATTCGGCGGCCTCCCGCGACGGCGGGTCCTGCAGACCCTGCCCGACCGCAACCTTGCGCACCTCCATGGCCATGGCCTTGGTGCGCGCGTTCTGAACGTTGATGTCCTGCCGCTTGACGCTCGGTTTGTGGCGCAGCGTCAGCACGATCGCGCCGATCATCGCTACCAGCAGCACGATGCCGGAAATCTGGAAGTAATGGATGTAGCGGGTGTAGAGCACGAGACCGAGCGCTTCGGTATTGGTGATGTCCGCGGGGATCGGCGCGACGGCCGTCTTCACCAGCGCCGGATTGATCGCCCAGCCGCCGGCCACCAGCAGCAGTTCGGCGAGAAACACCGCGCCGATCAGCAGTCCGACCGGCAGATACTCAAGGAAGCCCTGCCGCAACTCGGCGAAATCCACATCGAGCATCATGATCACGAACAGGAACAGCACCGCGACCGCGCCGACGTAGACCACGACGAGGATCATCGCGAGGAATTCCGCGCCGAGCAGAACGAACAGCCCGGACGCATTGACGAAAGCAAGGATCAGGAACAGGACCGAGTGCACCGGATTGCGCGAGGCAATCACCATCACCGCGGAAGCCACACAGATGCCCGCGAACAGATAAAAGAACAATGCGGGAAGGATCACGGCGCGCACCTCATCGCACACGCCACCCTATTCTCTCCCCCCATAGCCCGTCGAAGACGGGCGTAAACGCCCTTTTGGAGGGGGAGGGTCAGGGAGGGGGGTAAACCTGCCGCGCTGAGAGTGAGGAATACCCCCCTCTCCAACTCTCCCCCACAAGGGGGGAGAGAGCGCATTGTGCTTGTGGTGAGTTGATCGGCTAACACAATCACCAATCCCTCACCGGTACGGCGCATCGAGCGAAATGCTCTTGGCGATTTCGCGTTCCCAGCGATCGCCGTTCGCAAGCAGCTTCGCCTTGTCGTAATAAAGTTCTTCGCGGGTCTCGGTCGCGAACTCGAAGTTCGGCCCCTCAACGATGGCATCGACCGGACATGCCTCCTGGCACAGCCCGCAATAGATGCACTTCACCATATCGATGTCGTAGCGCACGGTGCGGCGGGTGCCGTCGTTACGGCGCGGACCGGCCTCGATGGTGATGGCCTGCGCCGGGCAGATCGCCTCGCACAGTTTGCAGGCGATGCAACGCTCCTCGCCGTTCGGGTAGCGGCGCAACGCATGCTCGCCCCGGAAGCGCGGCGAAATCGGCCCCTTCTCGAACGGATAGTTCAACGTCGGCTTCGGCTTGAAGAAATAGCGCATCGCGAGAATGAATGCGGAGACGAATTCCTTCAAGAGCAGCGATTTGGCAACGGATGCAGCACTCATGGAATCCTCATTTCGCTGCGAGCCCGGTGAACTGCAGAACGGCAGCGACGATCACCACCATCGCCAGCGACATCGGCAGGAACACTTTCCAGCCGAGGCGCATCAGCTGATCGTAGCGGTAGCGCGGCACGATGGCCTTTGCCATGGCGATCAGGAAGAAGAAGAACAGCACCTTGAGGGCGAACCAGACGATGCCCGGCACCCAGGTGAACGGCGCATATGGGATCGGCGGCAGCCAGCCGCCCATGAACAGGATGGTAGCGAGCGCGCACATGGTGACGATCGCGACATACTCGCCGAGCATGAACAGCAGATATGGCGTCGATGAATATTCCACCATGAAGCCGGCGACGAGTTCGGATTCCGCTTCGACCAGATCGAACGGCGGACGGTTGGTTTCCGCCAGTGCCGAAACATAGAAGATCACGAACATCGGAAACAGCGGCAGCCAGTACCAGCCAAGCGCGCCATACTTCGTGTCCTGCGCCGCCACCAGCTGCGACAGGTTCAGCGTGCCCGCACAGAGCAATACGGTGATGATGACGAAACCGATCGAGACTTCGTAAGACACCATCTGCGCGGCAGAGCGAAGTGCTGCGAGAAACGGATACTTCGAGTTCGACGCCCAGCCGGCCATAATGATGCCGTAGACCGACAGCGACGAGATCGCGAAAATATAAAGCACACCGACATTGATATCGGCGATCACCCAGTTCGGGTTGACCGGCACCACAGCCCAGGCCGCCAGCGCGAGCACGCAGGTCACCAGCGGCGCCAGCAGGAACACGCCCTTGTTCGCCCCTGCCGGAATGATCGGCTCTTTGAGTACGAACTTGAGCAGGTCGGCGAAGGATTGCAGCAGACCCCATGGACCCACCACGTTGGGACCACGGCGGATCTGCACCGCCGCCCAGATCTTGCGGTCGGCCAGCAGGATGTAGGCAATCGCGATCAGCAGCACGACAAGCAGCAGCACGCTCTGCGCCAGCATGACGATCAGCGGCCAGAGGAAGCCGGTCCAGAATGCGCTTGCGAAGAATTCAGCCATCGCCCTACTCCGCCGCCGTCATGATCTTGCCCGACGCGAGCCGGGAGCATTCGGCCATCACGGCAGACGCACGCGCAATCGGATTTGTCAGGTAGTAGTCGGAGACCGGCGACTTGAACGGCGCTGTCTCGACCTTGCCGCCTTTGGCCGCAAGCGCATCGATGCCGCCGCCTGCCTCAATCTGGTCGAGCCGCATCAGATGTGGATACGCCTTGAACAATTGCTGGCGCAGCGCGGACAGCGAGTCGAACGGAAGCGTCTTGCCGAGCGCATCCGATAGCGCACGGACGATCGCCCAGTCCTCGCGCGCATCGCCGGGCGGGAAGCCCGCGCGGTTGGCCATCTGCACGCGGCCTTCGGTATTGACGTAAATGCCGGATTTTTCGGTATAGGCCGCACCCGGCAGGATGACGTCGGCGCGGTGTGCGCCCTTGTCGCCGTGGGTGCCGATGTAGACGACGAACGTACCATCGGCGATCTTGCTGTCGTCCGCGCCGAGCGAGAACAGTACGTCGATGGTGCCGAACGTACCCATCTGCTCGGCGGTCAAGCCCTTGCCGCCCGGCACAAAACCGATATCGAGCGCGCCGACCCGCGAAGCTGCGGTCTGCAACACGCCGAAGCCGTTCCAGCCATCCTTGATGGCGCCAATGCCCGCGGCCAGCTTTGCCGCTTGCGCCAGAACGGCCGCACCATCGTGGCGCGATGTTGCGGCTGCACCCACCAGCACGATCGGATGCTTGGCGTTCTTCAGCACATCGGCGAACGATTGCTTGCCCGCAACGAGGTCGCTTAAGGTATCGGTACCCGCACCGAGATATTCATAGCCGTAGGTCAGTTCGGCCTTCTCGCCGATCACGCCGACTTTCATTTGACCCGTGCGCCAACGCTTGCGGATGCGCGCGTTCAGAACGGCCGCTTCCTTGCGCGGATTCGACCCGATGATCAGAAACGCATCGGCTTGATCGATGCCCGCAATGGTCGGGTTGAAAATGTACGATGCACGCCCCAGCGCCGGATCGAACGCAGCGCCGCCTTCGACCGCGAGATTGTGCGAACCGAATTTCGCCAGCAGCTCCTTCAGCGCGTACATGTCCTCGACGGAAGCGAGATCGCCTGCGATCGCACCGATCCGCTTGCCATCAAGACGCCCTGCCTTCGCATTGATCGCGGCGAACGCTTCCGGCCAGGAAGCCGCGCGAAGCTTGCCGTTCTCGCGAATGTAAGGCCGGTCGAGCCGCTGCGTGCGCAGGCCATCGACGATGTGCCGGGTCTTGTCGGAAATCCATTCCTCGTTCACCGCCTCATTGATGCGCGGCAGAATCCGCATCACCTCGCGGCCGCGGGTATCGACACGGATCGCCGAACCTACGCCATCCATCACGTCGATCGACTGGGTCTTGCCGAGCTCCCATGGTCTTGCAGCAAATGCATACGGCTTGGAGGTCAGCGCACCGACCGGGCAGATATCGACGAGATTGCCTTGCAACTCGGATGTCAGCGCGCTTTCGAGGTAGGTCGTGATCTCCATGTCCTCGCCGCGGCCGGTCGCGCCCATTTCGGGCACGCCACAGACTTCCGTGGTGAAGCGCACGCACCGCGTACACTGGATGCAGCGGTTCATCGACGTCTTGACCAGCGCGCCGATGTACTTGTCCTCGACCGCGCGCTTGTTCTCGGCGAAACGGCTGGTGTCGACGCCGTAACCCATCGCCTGGTCTTGCAGGTCACACTCGCCGCCCTGATCGCAGATCGGGCAATCGAGCGGATGGTTGATGAGGAGAAACTCCATCACGCCTTCCCGCGCCTTCTTCACCATCGGCGTGCGGGTGTTGATTTCCGGAGGCTCGCCGTTCGGGCCCGGACGGCAGTCGCGCACACCCCACGCGCAGCTCGCGATCGGCTTCGGCGAGCCTTTGACTTCGACAAGGCACATGCGGCAGTTGCCGGCGATCGAGAGACGCTCATGATAGCAAAAGCGCGGAATTTCAGCGCCCGCGGCCTCGCACGCCTGGATCAGCGTGTATTCGGCCGGCACCTCGATCTCTTTGCCATCGATGATGAGTTTGGTCACGGCGTCACGACTTTCGCAGCTCGCAGCCGGGCGCGGTCACGCCCGCCTGCTGCATCGACGTTTTGATCCATTTCTGGGTATCGGCATTGTAGGTGCCGAGGAAACGCGGATCGGCTTTGCTCTTGTCGCACAGGAACGGCAGATGCCGCTGGACGTCGTAATCGCATGACGCGCGCCATTCCGGGCGGCTGGCAAATACCGCGAGCGCCTCCTCACAGGCATAGAGAAAATACGACACGAAGCTCTCGTAGCGGGTCTGCTCGGTTTGCGGACTTGCCTTGATGCGCTCGTAATCGGGCGCCGAAAATTCGGGATTCCTGAACGCCAGTTCGGTGTAGCCGAGATAAATCTGCCGCGCTGTCGAGGCGCGCGTGTTGGAACGGATTTCGTTGATCTGGAACAGGATCGCGATGAAGCCAAGCAGCGCGACGCTCGCCTGCGCCATTTGCGCCAGCGTCCCGTACTTCTGCCACCACATCAGCTCTGTCCCGGCCATCGTCATCACTCCGCCGCGACCATGGCAGGCTCGGCCGGCCGATCCTTGTCGGCGTTGCGGGCGAATTCATCGATGCGGCGTTCGATCTCCGGCTTGAAGTGGCGGATCAGTCCCTGGATCGGCCATGCAGCCGCGTCACCCAGCGCACAGATGGTGTGACCCTCGACCTGTGTGGTCACCTCGAGCAGCATGCCGATCTCGCGTTTGTGGGCGCGGCCCTCGATCATGCGCGTCATCACCCGCCACATCCAGCCGGTGCCCTCGCGGCACGGCGTGCACTGACCGCAGCTCTCGTGCTTGTAGAAATAAGACAGGCGGGCGATCGCGGCGATGATGTCGGTCGATTTGTCCATCACGATCACGGCCGCCGTGCCGAGACCGGACTTCAGATTGCGCAGCGTGTCGAAATCCATGAAGGCGTCTTTGATCTGCTCGGCTGGCACCAATGGCACCGACGAGCCGCCCGGAATCACGCACAGCAAATTATCCCAGCCGCCGCGGATGCCGCCGCAATGCGTCTCGACCAGTTCCCGGAACGTCAGGCCCATTGCCTCCTCGACGTTGCACGGGCGCTCGACGTGGCCCGAAATACAAAACAGCTTGGTGCCGACGTTGTTCGGACGGCCGATAGCCGCAAACCACGCAGCACCCCGGCGCAGGATGTCCGGCGCGACCGCGATCGACTCGACGTTGTTGACTGTGGTCGGACAGCCGTAGAGGCCAACGTTGGCCGGGAACGGCGGCTTCAGTCGCGGCTGGCCCTTCTTGCCTTCGAGGCTTTCCAGCAGCGCGGTTTCCTCGCCGCAGATGTAAGCGCCAGCGCCATGGTGCACGTAGAGATCGAACGGGAAGCCGTGGATGTTGTCCTTGCCGATCAGCTTGGCCTCATAGGCCTGATCGATCGCCGCCTGCAGCCGCTCACGCTCGCGGATGAACTCGCCGCGCACATAGATGTACCCGGCATGCGCACCCATGCCGACGCCGGCATAGAGACAGCCCTCGACCAGCAGATGCGGATCGTGCCGCATGATCTCGCGATCCTTGCAGGTGCCGGGTTCGGACTCGTCGGCGTTGACGACGAGATAGCTCGGCCGGCCGTCGGCGTTGTCCTTGGGCATGAACGACCACTTCAGGCCGGTGGGGAAACCCGCCC
>JAKFVL010000016.1 GCA_021732215.1 Hyphomicrobiales bacterium | reverse complement strand
ACCCCCGACCCCTCCCCACCGCAAGCGGGGGGAGGGGAAGTTGGCCGGGCGAGCTGCAATGTTGTGCGCCAACTCAATCATCCAGTATCCATGTGTCCTTGGTGCCGCCGCCCTGGCTCGAGTTGACCACGAGCGAGCCTTCCTTCAGCGCCACCCGCGTCAAGCCGCCGGGCACGACGGTGGTGTGCTCGCGGCCGGTGAGTACGAACGGGCGCAAATCGACATGGCGCGGTGCGAGGCCGGACGCCGTGCAGGTCGGGCAGGTGGACAGCGCCAGCGTTGGCTGCGCGATGAAGCCGGTCGGATCGTTCTTTACCTTGGCGCGGAATTCATCGATCGCGCCTTTGGTGGAGGCCGGACCGATCAGCATGCCATAACCGCCGGAACCGTGGACCTCCTTCACCACCAGCTCGTGCATGTTGTCGAGCACGTAGGACAGATCCTTTGCCTCGCGGCAGCGCCAGGTCGGCACGTTTTTCAGGATCGGCTCTTCGCCGAGATAGAATTTCACGATCTCGGGCATGTAGCTGTAGATCGCCTTGTCGTCCGAAATGCCGGTGCCGACTGCGTTCGCGAGCGTCACGTTGCCCGCCATGTAGACCGACATCAGTCCCGGCACGCCGAGCGCCGAATCCGGGCGGAACGACAGCGGATCGAGGAAATCGTCGTCGAGGCGGCGATAGATCACGTCGACGCGCTTGAGGCCTTCGGTGGTGCGCATGAAGACTTCATCGTTCTTGACGATGAGGTCGCGGCCTTCGACGAGTTCAATCCCGAGTTTGTCGGCGAGAAAGGAGTGTTCGTAATAGGCCGAGTTGTAGACGCCGGGGGTGAGCAGCGCCACGGTCGGCTCGGCGGTGGCAGTCATGGGCGCGACCGAGCGGAGTGCGGCGAGCAGCTCATCCGGATAGTTTTCCACCGGCGCCACGCGATGGCGCGCGAACAGGTCCGGAAACAGCCGCATCATGATCTCGCGGTTTTCCAGCATGTAGGACACGCCGGACGGGGTGCGGGCGTTGTCCTCGAGCACGTAGAAATGGTCGGGGTCCACACGCACGATGTCGATGCCGGCGATGTGGACGTAGACGTCGTGCGGCACGTCCTGGCCGTTCATTTCCGGGCGGAACACCGGGTTCTGGAAAATCAGGTCGTCCGGAATCTTGCCGGCGCGCAGGATGTCGCGCCCGTGATAGACGTCGCTGAGGAACATGTTGAGCGCCTTGACGCGCTGCTTCAGCCCTTTTTCCATCAGCGTCCATTCCTTGCCGGAGAGAATCCGGGGAATGACGTCGAAGGGGATCAGCCGTTCGGTCGATTCGGAATCGCCATAGACCGCGAAGGTAATTCCGATCCGCCGGAATAGCAGTTCGGCTTCTTTGCGCCGGAATTCCAGCGCGTCCGGTGGTGTCTCTTTCAGCCAAAGAGACAATTCCCGATAGGCCTGGCGAAGATCGCCGCCGGGGCCATTCATTTCATCGAACGCAACTGCCATAAACCTGACTGCTCTGCGGGGCCGCGTGCTGCTGGTGGTCCGATTCTAGTGTTCGCATCCCATTTGCGGCGGCCTCTTTGCGAACATTAGACTCAAAGGACCACCAGAAATCCTAGATTCTAGTGGCGTTTTGGATTTGACATTAGCTTTCCGGATTTGCGTCAAGGTGGTCAGCGAATGTCAAATCCACGCCACTAACATGCACGGATCATTCGAATGGTAGCAAGGGGCGGGCCAGCACGATATGCATTGAGAAGCAGCATTTTTGAAAGAGACTCGAACAGTTGCCCGGAAAGCAGGCGAGGCCCTGCTCAAATCGGCGGCAAGGCTTCGTAAGCTCTCAAAGTTGCAGGATAAAATATGGCTGGCGCAATCGGGAAGCCGGGCCAGGGAAGTACGGGCAGGGAGCGACGGGAAAATGAGCGAGATCGTCACCGCGGGGATTCTGGTGATCGGCGATGAAATCCTGTCCGGCCGGACCAAGGACAAGAACATCGGCTATATCGCCGAGTACCTGACCAACATTGGCATCGACCTGAAGGAAGTGCGGGTGGTGTCCGACGACGAGGCCGACATTGTCGCCGCGCTCGACGCGCTGCGCGCCCGCTACACCTACGTTTTCACCACCGGCGGCATCGGCCCGACCCACGACGACATCACCGCCGACAGCGTTGCCAAGGCATTCGGCGTCGGCATCGATCATCATCCCGAAGTGGTGGCGCGGTTCCGCGAACGCTTCAAGGATCAGGAACTCAACGAGGCGCGGCTGCGCATGGCGCGGATTCCCGACGGCGGTGAACTGATCCAGAGCGCGACCATCCTCGCGCCAGGCTTTCGCATAGGCAACGTCATCGTCATGGCCGGCGTGCCCTCGATCATGCAGGCGATGATGGACATCATCGCGCCGAAGCTGAAATCCGGCGTGCGCATGTTGTCGGATACTGTGAAGGCAAACGCACGCGAGGGAGACATCGGCACGCCGCTGCGTGCGATCCAGCAAAATCATCCCGAGACGATCATCGGCAGTTATCCGTTCCTCGACGAGAATGGCAAGCCGAACACCAACCTCGTGGTGCGTTCGCGCGACGCCGACAAGCTCGCCGCCGCGATGAACGACGTGAAGATCATGCTGACGGGACTGAACCTGCCACCGCGGTAAGGTATGATCGCGAAAAGCGGGACCGGTTTTCGGATCGGATCATGCCCAACAATGAAAGGGCATGATCCCGAAAAGTGGATACCGGTTTTCGGATCGGATCATGCCCAACAATGAAAGGGCTCATACAACATGAGCGAAGGATTTTTCGACGCGATCAAGGCCGGCAAGATCAAGCCGCCGGAATCGGCAAAAACTCTTGGCATCGACATTCTCAGCCACGACCCGGCGACCCATACCATTGAACTGGAGTTCGACGGTCGCCCGACCTTCGCCAACCCGATCGGAATCGTACAGGGCGGATTTCTCGCAGCGATGCTCGACGACGCCATGGGACTGGCTGCGGCCTCGACCATGAATGTCGGCGAGTTTGCTCCGACGCTCAATCTCAACGTCCAGTTTCACCGACCGGCCCAAATCGGAAAAATCCAGGGCACCAGCCGGGTTATCATGCGTGGACGCGAGGTGCTTCAACTCAGCGCCGAATTGCGCCAGAACGGCAAGGTCGTTGCGACGGCAACGGCGACAAGCCTGAAGCGAACCATGTGAGGCGTGAACCGCGATGCCAGAGCCGACTGCCTATTCACCCGACAAAGCCTTTCCGGTGTCGTGGGACCAGTTTCACCGCGATGCGCGGGCGCTGGCGTGGCGCCTGAACGGAGCGGGGCCGTTCGACGCCATCGTCGCCATCACGCGCGGCGGGATGGTCGCGGCCGCGGTGGTCGCGCGTGAACTTGGCATTCGCGTGATCGATACGGTGTGCGTGTCGAGCTACGATCATCAGTCGCAGGGCGTGCCGCGCGTGCTGAAGGGCGTCTCGGCGGATATCGTCAAGGCCAAGAGAATCCTGATCGTCGACGATCTGGTCGATACCGGCGCGACCGCCAGACTTGTCCGCGAGATGTGCCCGGGAGCGCACTTCGCAACCGTCTACGCCAAGCCCAAGGGCAAGCCGCTGGTCGACAGCTTCATCACAGAGGTGTCGCAGGATACGTGGATTTTTCTGCCGTGGGATACGGCGCTGGCGTTCGCACCGCCGATCCAGGAGGGTGGAGCGTAGATTTTTCCGTGTCGTCCCCGCGAGCGCGGGGACCCATACCCTCGATGTTAGTAAGTATGTCTTGGGCCAACATGTTAGGTTTTGTGCGTCAAACTCGGGCCACGGCGTATGGGTCCCTGCATTCGCAGGGACGACAAATCACTACAGCCGCTCCCGTGCCAGCTTCGCGCCCGCGCCGAGCGCGTGCAGTTTGGCTTCGGAAATATCGCGGCGCATCGGCGCCATGCCGCAGTTGGTGGTCGCGGTGATCTTGTCCTTTGGCACGGTCTTCATCACGGCTTCGATGGTCTTGAAGACGTCTTCCGGCGTTTCGACCTCGTCGTTCGCGACATCGATCACGCCAGCCTGCACCATCTTGCCTGTGAGAAGGCCGAGCAATTCGATCGGCACTCGCGAGTTCTTGCACTCGATCGCGACCTGCTGGATGCTGCTCTTGGCGATGGTCGGGAACGTCTGTTCGTATTGCCGCCACTCGCCGCCGAGCGTCTTCTTCCAGTCGTCGTTGGCCTTGATGCCGTAGCCGTAACAGATGTGAACGGCGGTCGCGCATTTCAGGCCCTTGGCCGCGCGCTCCAGCGCTTCCACGCCCCAGTCGCGCACCTCGTCCATGTAGACGTTGAACGCAGGCTCGTCGAACTGGATCATGTCGACGCCGTCGGCTTCCAGCGCTCTCACTTCCTGATTGAGCAGGTCCGCGAATGCGAACGCCATCTTCACCTTGTCGCCGTAGTACTGGTCGGCGATGGTATCGATGATGGTCATCGGGCCGGGGACGGTGAACTTGAGCTTGCGCGTGGTGTGGCCGCGCGCGGCCTTGGCCTCGAGTGCGTGAACGCGACCCTTCAATTGCAGCGGCGCGACCACCTGCGGCACCATCGCCTTGTAGCGGTCTTTCCGGATTCCGATTTCGACCTTGTGGGCGAAATCGATGCCCTCGACACGCTCCAGAAAGCCATGGACGAAATGCTGGCGGGCCTGCTCGCCCTCGGTGACGATATCGATGCCGGCGTCTTCCTGCATCTTCACCGCGAGCAGGGTGGCGTCGCGCTTGGCGGCGTCGAGTTCATCGCCTTGCAGTTTCCAGGGCGCCCAGAGCTTGTTCGGCTCGGCAAGCCATTCGGGCTTCGGCAACGAGCCGGCAACGGTGGTCGGAAACAGCATGGGCGCGTCCTCAAGGTGTTTGTTGTTAGGCGTTGAGTGCCACGTTGCGGGGCCTGCGTAAATCCACTCGCCGTCACGAAGTTGTTTACGGCAAGGCAGCAATCGCCGCTGTTGGCCATTTCGCGGCGCGCGGTCTAGGATCGGGCCAGAAACGCCGTCCGGGAAAACGCCGCCATGATCGAATTCTTCTTCGACTGCTCGAGCCCCTGGACCTATCTCGCCTTCCACAACATCCAGCCGCTGGCGGCGGAGGCAAAGACCGCGATTGCGTGGCGACCGATTCTGGTCGGCGGCATCTTCAACACCATCAACCCCAGCGTTTACGCATCGCGCGAACATCCGGTGCCCGCCAAGGCGCGCTACATGCTGAAGGACCTCGGCGACTGGGCGCGCGCGTCGGGCCTCGCGATCAAGATGCCGCCGAGCGTATTTCCGGTAAACAGCGTCAAGGCGATGCGCGGCTGCATTTATCTCGAGGCCGAGGGCAAGCAGGTGGCGTTCGCGACCGCCGTGTTCGAGGCTTACTGGGGACAGGATCAGGACATTTCGAAGGACGCAGTGCTGGCAAAAGTCTGCGAACGTGTCGGCGTCGATCCTGCGAAGTTCATGGCGGGCATTGCTCAGCAGGCGGTGAAAGATCAGCTCAAGATCAACACCGACGAAGTGATCGCGCGCGGCGGCTTCGGCTCGCCGACGATCTTCGTCAACACCACCGACATGTATTTCGGTAACGACCGCATGCCGCTGATCCGCGAGGCGCTGATGCGCGGCAAGCAATCTTCGGCGGCTTGAGCAGTTCTCATGCCCAAAGCTGTCGTCTGCCGCGAACTCGGCCCGCCTGAATCGCTCAGGCTTGAAACGTTTGACTCGCAGCCGTTGCAGTCGGGGCAGGTGCGTATCGCGGTGCATGCGGCCGGAATCAACTTTCCCGACATCCTGATGGCGGCTGGCCAGTATCAGCTCAAACCCGATTTGCCGTTTACGCCGGGCATGGAGGCTGCGGGTGATGTGATGGAGATCGCGGGCAAGGCGGACGGCGTCAAAGTCGGCGGCCGCGTCATCGTCAAGCTGCGCCATGGCGGATACGCGAGCGAGGTCGTCGCTGAGCCGTCGCAACTGTCGCCGCTGCCGTCAGCGTTCGACTATGCGCAAGGCGCGACGTTTCTCGCCGCCCACGGCACCGCGTGGCATGCGCTGCACGATCGCGCGCAGATCAAGCCGGGCGAGACGCTGCTGGTGCATGGCGCGGGTGGCGGTGTCGGTCTGGCGGCCGTCGAACTTGGCAAGATCGCGGGCGCGGTGGTGATTGCGGCTGCGTCAAGCGAAGAGAAACTCGCCATCGCCAAAGAGCGCGGCGCGGATCACGGCGTGCTGTACAGCCGCGAACCGTTTCGCGACGCTGTGAAGCGCATCACCGGCGGGCGTGGCGCCGATGTGGTGTTCGATCCCGTCGGCGGTGCGATCTTCGAGGACAGCCTGCGCTCCATCGCGTGGGGCGCGCGGCTGCTCATCATCGGTTTCACCGGCGGCATCGGCGTGGCCAAAACCAATCTCGTGCTGATCAAGGGCGCGAGCGTGCTCGGCGTGCGGGCAGGCGAGGCGGTGCGCCGCGAACCGGCGCTGGCCGAGCGGCGCTTCGCCGATCTGATGCAGCTTGCGAACGCGCGGCGGATTTCGCCCAACATCTCGCATCGCCTGCCGCTTGAGAAATACGCGGAAGCGATGCGCCTGCTGATCGATCGCAAGGCGATCGGCCGCGTCGCGCTGGTGATGGATTGATCAGATCGTCAGCGCGACGTTTGCGATCCGCTCGCGCAACCATGTGTGGGCTTGATCGGTGCGTGCCGAGACATTCCAGAGCATCTCGATGTTCCATGCCGGAATGTCGAGCGGCAGCCTGAAGGACTGCAAGCCGTCCGCAACGAAACGTTGTGCGATCCTGTTGGGGACAGCGCTGACCATATCGCTATGCGCCAGGAGTTCCGGCAGCACCAGCATGTGCGGTATCGTCAATGCGATCCGGCGGGCAAGGCCGACGGCGGCGAGCGCTGAGTCAATTTCTCCGGTCGCGTCGCGGCGGACCGAAACCAGCGCGTGAGGTTGCGCCGCATATTTTTCGAGGCTCATGCTGCCGGCCTCGATGTCAGGATGGCCGCGCCGGGCCATGCCGACGAAAAACTCCGCACACAGCAACTTGCGCACCGCCCGCTCCGGCGGATCGCGGAAGACACCGAGCGCCAGATCGATTTCGCTGCGGTCTATCAGATGGACGATATCGCCCTTGTCATAGCCGATCACGCGAAGATCGATCCCCGGCGCATGCTGCCGCAGATCGGCAACCAGCGGCGGCAGGATGATCATCGAGGTATAGTCGGTACTGGCGATGGTGAACTTGCGCGTTGCCGTGGCAGCGTCGAACGGAAGGTTTTCGCCGAGCATCGCGCGCAGGTCGGCAAGCGTCGCGGCCACGGTTGGTGCGAGCCGCTTGGCCTTCGGCGTCGGCTGCATGCTTCCGGCTGCACGAACGAAGAGCGGATCGCCGAAAATTTCCCTCAACCTGGCAAGAGACGCGCTCGTGGCTGGCTGGCCGATGCCGAGCCGTTCGGCCGCGCGCGTCACGTTGCGCGCTTCGTACAACGCCTCGAATGCAACAAGCAGATGAAGATCGAGTGCGGCCAGGTTCATCGACAGGCACGATAGCGACTATCGTTTCGACCGCATAGATGCTGCCGCCGCTGCTGACTAGTGTTTCGCTCACGGAGGACATCAGATGGCCGATCATATTTCTGTCATTCGCCGCTTCACCATCGATTTTCTCGGAAAGGGTGATCTTGCGGCGGCCGATGACACCCTCGATCCGTCAGTCAAAGGCATCACGGGATTGAAGCCCACGGGTCCGATCGAAGGCCGCGAGGAATACAAGGCAATCGTTGCCGCTTTCGTCGATGCGTTTCCGGCCGAAGGGCCGCTTGCCATCATTGATCAGTTCGCGGCCGGCGACCGGGTCGTCACCCGGTTTCATTCGCGGCAGCGTCACACAAAGGAATTCTTCGGTTTGGCGGCCACCAATCGCGTCATCCTGTTTGATGAGATGCACGTTGCACGGCTTCGGAACGGGCTGATCGTTGAAAACATCGTTTCAGCCACCAACCTGGAGTTCGAGATGCTGATGGCGCCGATACTCACGCCATTGATCCTGAAGTAGCGGCAGCGGGCGGTCATGACGGCGATCAAGGGCGTTTGTTGCGTGGCCGGGGCCGGGCCGGGCGTTGGTTTTGCGGTCGCGCGCAAGTTTGCCCAAGAAGGCTTTGCGATCGCGCTCGTCGCGCGACGGCAAACCGAAATCGATCGGGTCGCCGGGCTGATTGCCGCCGACGGAGGCGTGGCAAAAGGATACGCAGCCGACCTCAGCGACGCCGCCCGGATTCCGGTTGTATTCGACAGCATCAAACATGATCTCGGGGCCGTGAGCGTCCTCGTCTACAATGCCGCCCTCTGGCGAGAGTGCCCGTCCATGGATATCGATCCTGCGCTGTTCGGCCGTGATCTGGCGCTGTCGGTCACGGGCGCGCTTGCCTGTGCGCAAGCGGTCTATCCGGCGATGAAAACCGCAGGGGCCGGCAGCGTGCTGTTCACCGGCGGTGGACTGTCCCTCAATCCGCAATATGGGAAGGGCGTTTCGTCGCTGACCGCAGGGAAGTCAGCCTTGCGCGCACTGACCTTCGTCATGGCGGAGGAATTGCGACCCGACAATGTGCACGTCGCCACCGTGACCATTGCCGGGCAGGTCGAGCCCGGTGGTGCTTTCGATCCTGCGCGCATTGCCGAGCGATATTGGCAGCTTCACTGCGAGCCACCCGGGCAATGGTCTGTCGAGAGCGTATTCCGCGGCGATTAGCCTTTACTTGTATCCGCGCTCGTCCCACCACGGGTAATAGGGCGGCATGTCATTGCTGACCTTGTCGCCGAATTTCGCCGGACGCTTCTCCAGAAACGACACCACGCCTTCCTTGACGTCGGCCGAGCGGCCGCGCTCGTAGATGCCGCGGCTATCGATCTTGTGGGCTTCCATCGGATCGTCAGCGCCGAGCATGCGCCACATCATCTGGCGAATCAGCGCGACCGACACCGGCGCGGTGTTGTCGACGATCTCCCTGGCGATCGCGCGCGCAGCCGGGATCAGCTCGGCGGGCGGCACCACCTTGCTGACGAGCCGTCCGGCGAGCGCTTCCTGCGCGGAAAACACGCGGCCGCTGTAGGTCCATTCCAGCGCCTGCGAAATCCCGACGATGCGCGGGAGGAACCAGCTCGAGGCCGCCTCCGGCACGATGCCGCGCCGCGAAAACACAAAACCGAAACGCGCATCCTCGGAGGCGATGCGGATATCCATCGGCAGCTGCATGGTGACGCCGATGCCGACCGCGGGCCCGTTCACGGCGGCGATCACCGGCTTGACGGACTTGAAGATGCGCAATGTCACCTGACCGCCGCCATCGCGCACGTTCGGATCGCTGTAATCGACCTTGCCGTCGGCGTTGCGTTTCACCGGGCCGCGCCGCGCGTCGCGGTCGAACGTATCGGCGCCGGAGGAGAGGTCCGCGCCGGCGCAGAAGCCGCGCCCCGCGCCGGTGACGATGACGACGCGCACCTCGTCGTTGCGGTCGGCGGCGTCGAACGCCTCGATCAGTTCGCGCTGCATCGTCGCGTTGAAGGCGTTGAGCTTGTCCGGACGGTTCAGCGTGATCGTCAGGATTCGGTCCCTGATCTCGGTGGCAATGGTCTCGGTGGCCATCTGTCGCGTCTCCCTCGTGCCTTATGTTGTTGTTCCCGAATTGTGATCGTGTGATGCGTGAAACGTCCAGCCTCGATTTGATCGATGGATAGCGGACGGCCAGCCGATCCGTTAAGGTTGCGCGCGGCCGTAAAACAAAGGGAGGACAACCATGGCTCAAGTGGCAATGGCGCAGAAGCAGACGACGCACGATCGCTCTACGCTGGAGTCCGTCATCGGCCTCTATCTGGATGGTCTTTATGAAGGCGACACGAGCAAGCTCGCAGCCGCGTTCGACGCAAGCGCCGATTTGCGCTGGACCGAAGACGGCAAACTGAAAATCCTCACGGTCCCGGACTGGCTCGAGCGCGTCAGGAACCGGCCGTCAGGGAAATCGCAGAACCAGCCGCGTGAGGATTTCGTCGTCACTGTCGACAAGTCCGACGAAGGCACGGCATTCGTGAAGCTGCGATGCCAGTTGCCGCCGCGTTATTTCACCGACTATCTGGTGTTCATGAAATTGAGCGAGGGCTGGACCATCGTCTCGAAGTCCTATCGGCAGGATATCCGATAGCACTGGTGCGGACGGCGGGACTCGAACCCGCACAACGTTGCCATCGAGGGATTTTAAGTCCCTTGCGTCTACCAGTTTCGCCACGTCCGCATAGCCGGCGTTCTAACACCGCACCGAGCGGCGAGAACAGCGCTCGAGGTCCGGTCTCCCGACCCGATAACCCAGGAGCCGCTTCCCTAAATCGTGGGCAGTGCCTTTAGGTTTTTTGCGAATTAGCCTTTTGTCCATGCGTTCAGAGCATAGAAAAGGTGTGCTAAAACGCCGCATATTAAGCTGGATTCAGCAGGTTTGACCGGCAATCAAGACGCTGCTGCATCGCCTCATATTGGGTATTATAATACCTTTTATCAAACTCTTGAATGATTCTAATAAGTTACTTTAGAGCCATAATAGTCGACGGGGCCTGCGACAATCTGTACCTGCCTTCAACAAGCCGTATTCCAGAACGGCATGGGTCAAGTTGGGGGCTACACGATGTCGATGTATGGGTTTTCCGCCCGGCGCGGGTTGCTTGCGCTTTCGGTCAGTTATCTTGCCATTGCTGTCGTCGCACCGTGGAACGTCACAAGCGCTCAAGCTCAGACAGCTCATCCCGGCACATCGAACCTGCCTCCGGTTGTGATCGAACAGCCTGCAGTGCAACGCCAGCGCGCTCGTCCGCAGGCCTCACGCGGAACCAGTACGCGCCGCACTGCGAACCGCGCCCGTCGTGCACCTCCGGTGCAAGCAGAGCGGTCGCCGCCCGTCGTCAATAGTCAGGATGCGCGTTCGGGAACGGTTGGCTACTACACCGGCACGACCTCCACCGCGACCAAGACCAATACGCCGATCCTGAACACGCCTCAGGCGGTTTCGGTCCTGACCAAGGAGTTCATCCGGGACCAGGCTTTCACCTCCATCGGCGAAGCAGTGCGCTATGTGCCTGGCGTGATTCCGCATCAGGGCGAAGGCAACCGCGACGATGTCGTGATCCGCGGCCAGCGCAGCAACGCGGACTTCTTCGTCAATGGCGTGCGCGATGACGTGCAGTATTACCGCGACTTCTACAACATCCAGCGGCTGGAAGTGGTCAAGGGGCCGGATGCGCTGATCTTCGGCCGTGGCGGTGGCGGCGGGATCATCAACCGCGTCACCAAGGAAGCCGACGGCGTGCCGATTCGTGAAGTCACCGTCGGCGGTAACACCTATCCCGGCGGTCGCGTTGCTGTTGATGTCGGGCAAGCAGTCGCACCCGATCTCGCAGTCCGCTTCAATGCCTTTTACGAAAACACGGACTCCTATCGCGATTATTTCAATCTCGAGCGTTACGGCTTTAATCCGACCGTCACATACGCTCCGAACGATCAGACCCGCATCAAGTTGAGCTATGAGTATGCACACGACAATCGCGTCACAGATCGCGGGATCCCCTCGCAGTTGCGGCCGGGTGGTCTGCTGCCGCAGTACCCTTTCCAGACCGATCCTTCGACCTATTTCGGCAATCCGAATCTGAACCATGCCCGTTCGGACGTACATATCGCCACCGGCGTCATCGAACACGACTTCGACAACGGCCTGAAGGTCAAGAATACGTCGCTGCTGGCGAACTACGACAAGTTCTATCAGAACGTCTATCCAGGTGGTCCGGTCAATGTGGCCGGAACGACTTACAGCTTGACAGCCTACAACAACGAGACGGACCGCCAGAATCTCTTCAATCAGACCGATTTCAATTACAAGTTCGATACCGGCTTTGTCCGGCACACGCTCTTGTTCGGCGCGGAGGTCGGTCACCAGTCCGGGCTGAGCTTCCGGCAGGAAGGATTCTTCAATATTGGCAACTCAAGCACGCTGGCCAACGTCTCAACGGCGAACCCTGTCAATTTCACGCCGGTGACGTTCCGGAATACGACGGGCGCGAACAACACCTATAAACTCGATCTCGGCGCGGTCTATCTTCAGGACCAGATTGAGATCACCCGGTATCTCCAATTGATCGGCGGCGTGAGGTTCGATCGCTTCGATCTTGAATCGCGCGACCGGCGCACCAGTGTCGTGCAGTCTCGTACCGATAATCTTGTCTCTCCGCGCGCCGGCATCGTGCTCAAACCTGTCGATAACGTTTCGTTCTACGGCAGCTACAGCGTTTCCTATCTGCCAAGCGCCGGTGATCAGTTCAGCACGCTGGCGCCGGGTACGGTCATCGCCGAGCCGGAAAAATTCGAGAACAAGGAAGTCGGCGTGAAGTGGGAAATCCTGCCGCGCTTGCGCATCGATGCCGCGGTCTATGAACTGGAGCGCACCAATCAGCGTCTTCCCGACCCGAACCGCGCCGGTTTTTTCATTCTGAGCGGATCGACCCTGACGCGCGGATTCGAAGCCAGCGTAACCGGTTACATTACCGATCTGTGGCAGGTCACCGGCGGTTATGCCTATACCGACGCGAGGATCACGGGCGCCACGTCGGCGACTATCCGCCCCGGGAATCGCGTCGGTCTCGTCCCGTACAACACGTTCTCGCTATGGAACCGGTATCAGTTCACGCCCGGTTTCGGAGCGGGTGTCGGCGTGATCAATTATTCGAATTTCTACGCATCGTCGGACGATACGGTTCTGCTGCCGTCGTTCACGCGCGTCGACGGGGCGTTGTTCTTCAACATCAACAAGATGTGGCGTGCACAAGTCAACGTCGAGAACATCTTCAACACGCGCTATATCGCGACCGCTGACGGCAACAACAACATCACGCCGGGTTCGCCGCGTGTGGTGAGAGTGTCCGCAACGGCAAATTTCTAAGAGGAATTTGAATGCCAGATCGCCCCTGCAGATGTCCCGATATGCAGCTGTCGTGCCCGCTCCACGGCTAGCGAAACACCAATCGGCGAGGAGGGAGTGTTCATCACTTCCTCCTTGTTTTTGTGCCTTTGGGCGTCGACTGCCTGATCGTCCGAGTCCAAATGAAATCGCGACCGTTAACCGCCGCTGCCGGTAACGCAAAATTCTGAAAACGGGGCTATTCTCCATGCCGATGGGCGGGCCGGCGACCGGTTGACCTGCGCTGCCGACACAAAATCAACTCAATCCGGCTCACTGTCGTCGATATGGTCTCGATCCCTTTGCACAATTCGCCCGGACACCGCGGTCGCCCGCCGCTTCGCGCGGCGGTCCTGGCGCTGGCGATGTGCGCCTTCGGTCTCGGCGGGTGTGCGAGCGTCAGCGACGACGTGGTGACGGCGGCCTACGTCCACCCTGCGCGCTACGATCTTTACAGTTGTTTACAGCTCAGGGCTGAACGCCGCGCTCATCAAACCCGCATCGACGACGTGAAACGGCTGATCGACAAGGCGCAAACCGGGTTCGCCGGCGGCCTTGTCTCGGAAGTCGCGTACCGGAACGACTACAATGCCGCGCGCGCACAATATCAACTGGCCGATCGCGTCTGGCAGCGCAATCGGTGCGACAGCGAGCGGTTGCCGCCGGAAAAAATTACAACAAAACCGGCCGTGCCCGAACCGCTGCTGCCTGCTGCAGATGAGCAGCAGAGGCCCGGCGAGCCGTTCCTGCGTCCTCCTCAGCCGGACCGCTGATCGTAGATCCAGTCCTGCTGCGCCAGCAGACGCTCGCCGCCGAGCATGCTGATGCCGAGATCGCGTGCGGCGGCCATCGGGCCGCCGAGATGATAGATGCGCCCGGCCTGCCGCGCGGCGCGTTGTACCCGCGCAACCCGTCCGCGCCGCTGCCCTGCATAACGATCCAGCGCCGCCGCCGCTTCGCCCGGCGCCTGCGCAAGGCAATTTGCAAGCACCGCGGCATCCTCGATGGCCATGCCGGCGCCCTGCGCCATGAATGGCAGCATCGCATGCGCGGCGTCGCCGAGCAGGGCGACGCCGTTGCCGCCGGTCCACGCGCCACCATCCTTGATGCTGTAGAGCGCCCAGCGCCGCCAGCTCTCGACCGCCGACACCATCAGCCGCGCGGCGACGGGCCATTTCGGCGCGGCGAAATGCGGCCTGATCTCGGCCGCGTCGCCGGGCTCGCCCCACCCGGGCCTGTTCCATTCGCCTTCGACGATCGCCACCACGTTGATGCGGCGGCCGCCCGACACCGGGTAGGCGACAAGGTGCGCGTTTCGTCCCATCCAGAGCTGCACGCGGCGATCGCGGAATTCGCGCGGCACCTGCGTGGCTTCGATCATCCCGCGCCATGCGATCCGGCCGGAAAAGACCGGGCGAATATCGGGGAAAAGCTGATTGCGAACGCCGGACCACAGACCGTCCGCGCCGATCAGTGCGATTGCAGTTTCCTGATGCCGCGTCATGACCTGACGCTGCACCACGGTCACGCCCCTGCTGTGACTTGCGACGTCCTCGAATTGCGTTCCCAGCCTGATCTCGATGTCGGGATGTTCGGTCGCCTTTGCGAACAGCGCCGATTGCAAGTCGGCGCGGTGCACGATCCAGTATGGCGCGCCGTAGCGGAAGGCCGCGGCGGCGAGCGGGATGCGTGTCACCTCGCGCCCCGTCCGCGCGCTCATCATGCTGATGCCGTCCAGCACCGTGACATGCGGGGTCAGCAACGGCTCGAGTCCCAGTCCGATCAGGATGCGGCTTGCGTTCGGCGAAAGCTGGATGCCGGCGCCGGCTTCCTCCAGCCGCTCCGACTTTTCGAGAACGATGACGCGGAAGCCCTGAGCTACGAGTGCCAGCGCCGCGGTCAAGCCTCCGATGCCAGCACCCGCGATGATGATGGTTCGCGGCGCGGTCACTGCTAGTGTCCCGAATCCGGAGTTCGCTGCCTTTGCGGCGAGTTCATTTGCGAACTCCGGATTCGAAAGGACACTAACAAGCTAATCATTCTCGTGTGGCTTTGGTTCGGAGTTCTCTTTGCGAGGTCGCGGCAGGTCTGAAGAGAACTTCCGAACCGCCACACGAGTCAGGCGGCCTGGTCTTTCAGCACGCATTCCGGAGGGCGTGCGTCGCCCGCGGCGAGATCGGCTGCGAACCGATAATGGGTCGAACAGTACGGACAGATGATCTCGTTGTCGTCGCCGAGATCGAGAAACACATGCGGATGATCGAACGGCGGGTTGGCGCCGACACACATGAACTCCTTGGCGCCGACCTCGATGGTTGGAACTCCCGATTCGTTATGGAAGTGCGGGATCACATGGTCAGCCATCGTTCACCTTTGGTCGGGTATCAGGGACGTCGGGTATCAGGGAGGTGGGGTATCAGGGTCGTAACGTTATAACCGTCTCGGTCCGGCGCGGCGCACCATAGTTGCGAGGTTATGCGATTCCCAGCGTTGTCCGGCAAATTCGACACAATCCTGTGGCCTGAGAGAAGCCCTTCTTTGGTCGGGCAAGAGTTCGGTCGAGAGTTTGGGCATACGTCCGGGCAAGGGCGTTTTGCCCCGGCAAGAGTTCTTGCTTCGAGCCGGATTGTGTCGGGGCTGTGACCACCTAAGTAAGGCAAATGTATGCGATGCGACCAGGCATGATGTGGCGGGCAGGTGTGGCGGCGATTCTGGCCGGCGCCTGCGTGCTGCTATTCGTGGTGGTGTGGCCTCATGCCCGCGATGCCGGCGCTATTTTGTTTTCGCAGGACGATCCCGCAGCGCTATCTGACGCGCAGGTTCAATTGACGCTGCGCACCGATCCCGATGCGGTCGATCGGAATATTCGGCAGGCGCTGGACGAGAAGGATTCCGATCTGGCGCAGAGCTTCGTCGATCTTGCAGCCGCCAACAATGTGGCGGTCGGGCCGGAAATGTCGTCGCGTGTAACTGAAGCGATCGCAAATGACTCTTCGGCCTCGCATGTGGCCAAGCGCTTTGTCACCGGCCTTGTCACTGGCGACGCCAGCGACGTTGCAAGTTTCTCCGGCACTGTGGCGGGCGATCTGTTTGTGTTCGGCGACATCCGCGACGTGGTGCGCGAAGGCAAGCATCTCGCCATGGGCGAGGAGACCGATCATCTGGTGCTCGGCCTTGCCGCGACAGGCATCGCGATCACGGCAGCGACATACGTATCGGTCGGCGGCGCGCTTCCGGCGCGCGCGGGCCTGACGCTGGTCAAGGATGCGCGCAAGGTTGGCCGTCTTGGCGCCGGCTTGACCGAATGGGCCGGACGCTCGGCGCGCGGCATCGTTGATGGACCGATGCTGCAGAAAGCTGTCGCAACCGGATCGCTGGCCCGGCCGGGCCAGACCATCAGTGCGGTGAAGGCGGCCTTCAAGGCGGAGCGAGCGGCGGCTTTGGTGCGTGTCGCCAAGGATGTGGGGCGTGTCAGCGACAAGGCCGGCATGCGCGGTGCGCTCGATGCGCTGCGTGTCGCGCAGGGTCCGAAGGATATTTCGCGCGCGGCGAAGCTGGCCGAGTCGAAAGGTAGCCAGACACGTGCGCTGGTGAAGCTGTTCGGCCGCGGCGCGCTGCTGCTGACGGCGGGTGCATTCAATCTCGCCATGTGGCTGGTCTGGGCGCTGCTCGCGCTGATCGGCTTCCTGTGTTCGATCAAGGCGACCGCCGAGAATCTGACACTGGCGTGGCTGCGCCGCCGCAAGGCGAAGCGCGTGCAGCAGTTGCTGGAGCAAACCCGGCAGTTGCCTCTGGCAACCGGAGTTGCGGCGGTCTAGTTTCTCCGCCCGACCCGATTTCCCCTCATACCGTCCGGACATCCGATGCCGAATTCAAAGAACGGCGACGTTGACATTGCTTATCTCGATGAAGGCGCGGGCGATCCGATCGTGCTTGTTCACGGCTTTGCTTCCAGCAAATCCACCAACTGGGTCTATCCCGGCTGGGTGTCGGAATTGAAGCGTGCAGGGTACCGCGTCATCGCGCTCGACAATCGCGGCCACGGCGATTCGACCAAGCTCTACGATCCGGAGGATTACCATATCAGTGCGATGGCCAGCGATGTGCTGGCGCTGATGGATCAATTGAAGATCGCGCGCGCCGACTTCATGGGCTATTCGATGGGCTCGCGCATCTCGGCGTATATCGCTGCGCATCAAGCCGACCGCGTTCGCTCGCTGACGCTCGGCGGCCTCGGCCTTGGCCTGATTTCGGGCAAGCTGCCGTCGGAAAATGTCGCGGCGGCTCTGGAGGCCGACTCGCTTGCCGACGTCGCCGATCCGCAGGGCCGCACGTTTCGCGCGTTTGCGGATCAGACCGGGTCGGACCGGCGCGCGCTTGCGGCCTGCATTCGCGGATCGCGCCGGCAGATGACGCGGGAGGAAGCAGCCGCGATCGCGGTTCCGACACTGATCGCGGTCGGCACCACCGATGACGTGGCCGGCCCGGCCGGTGCGCTGGCCGAGATCATTTCGCATGCGGAAGTGCTCGATATTCCCAACCGCGACCACATGCGTGCGGTCGGCGACAAGGTCTACAAGACCGGCGTGCTGGACTTCCTGTCACGTCGTCCGTGAGAACGAACCATGCTGACGTTGCGCTCCGCGCGTGCCGATGAACTGTCAGCCTTGAGCGATTTGTGCCTGCGCTCGAAAGCGGTGTGGGGCTATGACGCCGCCTTCATGGCCGCGTGCCGCGCCGAACTGATGCTGCATGCGGATGAACTGACCAGCACGCATATTCAGGTTGCCGAATCCGCCGACGGATCGATCGCAGGCATGGCGCAGGTCAAGGTGACGGGACCGGACGCCGAACTGTCAAAGCTGTTCGTCGATCCGGGGCGGATTCGCGATGGTGCGGGACGGTTGCTGTTCGGCTGGGCTGCGAACACCGCGCGCGATCTCGGCGCGGTTCGCATGATCATCGACGCCGATCCGGATGCGGCGGGCTTCTACCGGCGGATGGGCGCGCAGATCGAGCGGATGGTGCCGTCGGGTTCGATTCCGGGACGGATGCTGCCGCAGCTCGTCGTCAGGCTGGGTGGATGACCGCTTCGGTCTCGTCATGCCAGTTCAACTGCCGCACGATGGCAATGCAGACAATCAGCGTTGCGACCCAAGCCAGCCGTGCGCCGTAGCGGTCATGCGGCCCTGACAGCGCACCGCAGACGATCGCGTTGCCGAAGATCGCGGCTGCTGCGCCAGCGGCGAACAATGACAGATCGTCGGCCTTGCGCCGCCGGATCGCCGCGCCTGTCAGGGCAAGCATCGCCAGCGCCGAGAGCAACGCCACCGGAACATGCAATCGGTTAATGGTGGTGAAGTCGATGCCGCCCTGCTGCTGGCGCGCCATGCGCAGCGGTTTCAGCTGATCGCGCAGAAAATGCTCGAAGATGCCGTAGGTATGGCCGATGCGGTTGTGCACGCCTTCGCCGGTCGCAACCATTGCAAGCTGCTGCGCGGTCGCCACGGCGGCGGTTCGTATCTGCAGACCAGGATATTCGATCAAGGCGTGCCCCGCGATGAACGCCATCTCGTCACTCAAGCCTTTGAAGCGTCCAAGCGTGTTGAACACGCTCTTGCCCCAGAGAAACTGATCGGCGGTCGCCGGCAACTCGTTGCGGTAGGGGCAGAGCTTCAGCTTCATTGCCGGGCAATGGTCGTTGAGATAACGCGCGACGATGCCATCCTGCAGCATGCGTCCGAATGCGATGCTCGGGCCTCCCGGCGTCCATGCAATCGTGCCGGAAAACCAGTAGTTCGACGCGAGAAGCATGAGCGCACCGGCGGCAAGGCCCGCGATGCTTTGTAGCAATCCCTTGCCGGATATGCGCGTGCGCAGCAAGGGCCGCGCGATCGTGCCCAGAAGACAAAGCCCGATCAAGACCGCGAGCGTCGCGCTATGCGTCGCGGCTGAAAACGCAATCAGCCAAAACAGAAAAATCGTCTCGATCCGGGAGAGCCTGCTGGACGTCAGTGCCAGCAGCATCACAGCCAGCACGGCGAGGCCTGCGAAGATATCGGTCAGCAGCAGGCTGGTCAGCCACGGCAAGGACGTTGCGGCGCACAACACGCTCGCGACTGCAACAATCTTCCAGGGTCTGGCGATGCCGAATCCGCGCAATGCTATCAGGATGACCCACAGCGTCGCAAAGGCCTGAAGGCCAAGATTGATCCAGAAATACGATGACTCGCCGAAATGCAGATAAAGCCCGAACACGGTGGAGCGGCTCGGCACCAGGTAGCCTTCGTACCAGCGGGCGAGATATCCACCCGTATCCCATTGCAACAATGGATAACCATTCCATAGCGCAGGCAAAACCAGCAGCAACGGAATTGCGATGGCCGCAATCCCGGCAGATGACAGTCCCGACTTAGGCGAGATTAACGTATTGGTACGAATGATATTTTCCCCGGCCGTTCGATATGCTTCAACAATTTGGCGTCCGGCACAAGTACGCGGTTGGTTGTAGTCAAGGGCCGGGTCTTGATTTCACATAAACTTCAACCACCTCAAGCTATGGGTGGGCGGGCGCCAACGCTGCTATACTGAGCGCCGATCGACAGTCTGCGAGAACAATCCGCGAGAACGCATCATGGCCGTACAGAACATCAATCCGCAAAAGGTCGCCGCGCTCGATCCGGTCTGGCACCGGATTCGCGAAGAGGCCGAAGAGATCGCGCGACGCGAGCCGGAGCTTGCGACCTTCATCTATTCTTCGGTGCTGCATCACTCGAAACTGGAAGATGCAGTCGTGCATCGTATCGCCGAGCGCCTCGATCATTCGGCGCTGTCCGGCGACCTGATCCGGCAGGCCTTCAACGAAGCGCTGCGCGACGAGCCTGACCTCGGCAACATGTTCCGCGCCGATCTCGTCGCCGTCTACGATCGCGATCCGGCGACGTCGCGGTTCATCGACCCGCTGCTCTACTTCAAGGGTTTTCACGCGATCCAGACCCATCGCCTCGCGCACTGGCTCTGGCACAAGGGCCGCAAGGATTTCGCATACTATCTGCAGAGCCGTTCGTCCTCGGCCTTCCAGGTCGACATCAATCCGGCAGCCCGCATCGGCCGCGGCATCTTCCTCGATCACGCCACCGGCTTTGTGGTCGGCGAAACGGCGGTGATCGAAGACGACGTCTCGATCCTTCACGGCGTCACGCTCGGCGGCACCGGCAAGGAGAACGAGGATCGTCATCCGAAAATCCGCTACGGCGTGCTGCTCGGCGCGGGCGCCAAAATCCTCGGCAACATCGAGGTCGGTCACTGTTCGCGCGTTGCCGCGGGTTCCGTGGTGGTGAAGCCGGTTCCCAACAACGTCACAGTCGCGGGCGTGCCCGCCAAGGTCGTGGGTGAAGCTGGCTGCTCCGAGCCGTCGCGAACCATGAATCAGATGCTGAGCGCGATAGGGCACTGATCGCATCCGGCCGGGAAAGCTGTTTCCCCTTTGCCGGAAAATGGTCTACAGCATCGGAACGATTGAGAGCGCGGCGTCCGCCGCGTTCTTGCGGATTTTGATACCCGCCGTCGAACGATAAATTTGCACACATCATCTTGGAGAGCCGCCGTGGACGTTCAGGAAGTCAGGAAACTCGACGCCTATCTGAAGAAGGTGTTCGGCAATCCGAAAATCCGTGTCGTGCCGCGTCCGAAAAAGGACGACTCGGCGGAGGTCTACATCGGCGAGGAGTTCATCGGCGTGCTGTTCGTCGATGATGAGGACGACGATCGCTCGTTCCAGTTTCAGATGGCGATCCTCGAGGACGATCTCGTCGATATCGGCTAGTTGCCCGGTCCCCGGACCTGCACGATCAGCCTGTCGATTGCACCCGCGATCTCGCGCCAGTTCGACAACCAGCGTCGCGGAAAACGGAACGTCAGGTCGGCGCCGTCGATCCGGCGTTCGCTGATGCATATGCCGGGCGTCGCCGCATCGCGCGAGCACCGCGCAAACAGCACCGGATTGTCGGCGAAAAACAGATCCTCGTTCGCATAGGGCGATGCGTCGCGGAACGCGCGCATGCTGAGACCGTCCGAAATCTGCGACGGCCCGGGATCGAGATAGCGCGGATAGATCGTGCGCGCGCGCTCGTCGGGCGGCAGCGTGCTGTGATGCGCGGCGATCGACAGGAAAATGCGATCGATCGCCGGCGCGTTGGCTTCGACGGAATCCACCGTCACCCGCTGTTTCACCGGAGCCTCGAGCGAGGGATAGGCGAAGCCGAGATCGACCCGCTCCTGCGGGCCGGATCGCTTCTGCACCTTCACCCGGATCGCTTGCGTCGGAATATTGAACAGCGTGTTGCCGATGGTGACGGGCAGGCGGGTCGGATCGCTCGCCGCCGACTGGGAATTCCATGTCGGCCAGAGCAGATAGGCGACGATGGCGACCGCGATGGCGCCTATCGTCGCCGACAGCAGGATGACCGGCCACGAGTTGCGTTTGCGCGGCAGCGGCGGGCGGGTGCGAAGCGAGATCGAGGCGAGAAAGGCCATCGGCAACGGATTCCGGACAGGTCGAATCACCCGCGATTGTTACACGATCGCAAGGCGATGCGCGGGAAAGGCTTGCGCCGTTAGCCATGCGTTTCGTTCGACAACGGCGATCGTTGTTAACCTTTCCTTAAGGATGTTGTGGCGGCCGCCCGCGCAATTTGCGATGCATTTCGGCGACGGTTGTTGCCTTGAGTGTTGCGAGTAACCCCGATGTCCGCCGAAGCGCTGAACTCCTTTCTGATCCTGGCTCTCGGATTCGCGCTCGCCGGCGCCTTGACCAGCGCCTTTCAGGCGTGGGTCGAGCGGCCCGCAGGTTTCGGGCTGTTGCAGCAGGAAGAGATGTCGAAGAGCCTCGCTGCCGTTCCGTTCCTTGTGTTCGCCGCACCCTTCATCATCATGCGCAACACCTTGAGCGCCCGCCGCATCGAACGCCGCCGTTTTGAGTTTGTGATGATGGCCACCATCATCTCGGGCTTCTGGAGCCTGATGTCCGGCACCTTTCTGGTGATGGCGCTGCGCGGGCTCGGGCTTCTCGCCTGATTGGCTTTCTGGCAGTCTCCCTTCCGAAAAGGGAGACGCTTTGTAATGGCCATCTACGAACTCGACGGAAAATCCCCGCAGCTTCCCGCGGACGGACACTACTTCATCGCCGACAGCGCCGAGGTGATCGGCAACGTTCGCCTGAAAGCCAATGCGAGCGTGTGGTTCGGTTCGATCCTGCGGGGCGACAACGAGCTGATCGAGATCGGTGAGGGATCGAACGTCCAGGACGGGTGCGTGTTTCACACCGACCCCGGGTTTCCGTTGACTGTCGGTGACAATTGCACCGTCGGCCATAACGTGATCCTGCACGGCTGCACCATCGCGGATGGCGCGCTGATCGGCATGGGCGCGATCATCATGAACGGTGCGAAGATCGGCAAAGGCTGCGTGGTCGGCGCGGGCGCGATCATCACCGAGGGCAAGGAGTTCGGTGACAACGCGCTGGTGGTCGGCGCACCCGCAAAAGCCATCCGCACGCTGACGCCCGAACAGTCGAAGGCCTTGATGCGCGGCGCGCCGCATTACGTGCAGAACGGCAAACGCTTCAAGGCGGGGCTGAAGAAGATCGGTTGAGCAGGTCCACCGATGAATCGTTTGCTCAGGATGCTGCACGACAAGACGCCGGCCATCGGCGTCATCGCGACGGTTCCGAGCGTGCAGACCGCGCGCATTCTGGCGCAGTCGCTCGACTTCATCATCATCGATCTCGAGCACGGTCCGATCGATCTCAATATGGCGCATGCGATGGTGCTCGCGACCAGCGGCACGTCCTGCACGGCGCTGGTGCGGATCGCCGACAATCAGCCATGGCTGGCGAAGGCGCCAATGGATATCGGCGCAATGGGCATCAACTTTCCGATGATCAACAGCGCGGCGGATGCGAAACGCGCGGTCAGCAGCGTGCGCTATCCGCCAGTGGGCGAGCGGCAATGGGGACCGTTTCATGCGCCGTTCGCCTGGGGCAGGAGCATGCCGGACTACATGGCCGCAGCCGACGACAACATGATCTGCATGATCACCATCGAACATGCGGACGCGGTGGCGCGGATCGATGAGATCATGGCGGTGCCGGGAATCGATGTGGCTGTGATCGGCCCGGGCGATCTTGCGACGTCGATTGGCAAATACGGCCGTGCCGACGATCCCGAAGCCGTCGCGCTGATGCAACGGGCAGAAGCCGCGATCCTCAAGAGCGGCGTGCCGATCGGCGGCGCGGCGCGCACCGTCGAGCAGGCCAATGCAATGATCGATCGCGGCTACGGCCTTGTCGCCGTCGGTTTCGACTGGATGCTGCTTCAGCGCGGGATCGACGCCAGTATCGGCGGCATCAAGCGGCGCTGAAATCAGACCACCTTTGTCTTTCATCCACTTGCATGATCGCGAGCGCTGCGCATTATTATGCAGCTTGGTATCGCCAAAGGCGGCGGCACGGCTGGGAGCGGAGAACTTTCATGATCCTCGGAATGACTATTCAGGCTTTCATTCATACCGCCATCAGCATTGTCGCGATCGTCGCCGGCTTTCCTGTTTTGGCCGGATTGCTGAAGTCGCAGCGATGCGAGGGATGGACCGCGCTGTTTCTCATCATGTCGGTGGCGACCAGCCTGACCGGTGTTGTTCTGCCTGCCGCGACATTCACGCCGGCCCACGGCGTCGCGGTGATAGCGCTGCTGGTTCTGCTGTTCACGGTGCTGGCCAAATACAGTTTCGACCTGCGAGGCGCATGGCGGCCGATCTATGCGATCGGTGCGGTGATCTCGCTCTATCTCAACGTGTTCGTGCTGATCATCCAGTTGTTCGGCAAGGTGCCGGCGCTGAAGGCGCTGGCGCCGACGCAGTCCGAGCCGCCATTCGCGATCGTGCAGGGCATCGCTCTGATCGCTTTTGTCGTTCTCGGTTATATGGCCACCCGTAAATTCCACCCGCGGCCGGCGATGATGGCATGAGTGCAGACGACAAAGGCGCAACGCCAGACGATTCAAAGCTGACCGCGACCAAGCGGCGCTGGGCGCGCGATCGCAAGTTCATCACCGGGCGCATCACGCGGCCGGAGACCGATCGCCTGCCGCCCGGCCAGCATTTGACGAAAGACTGGCCGGTGCTCGACCTCGGGCAGACGCCGAGCGTGCCGCTGCATCACTGGCGGCTCGATGTGACCGGCGCGGTGGATCATCCCGCGAGCTGGGACTGGAACGAGTTTCTCAAATTGCCGCAGAGCAAGGAGACCACCGACATTCATTGCGTGACGACATGGTCGCGTTACGACAACGATTGGAAGGGCGTGCTGACCCACGATCTGCTCGACGTGGTGATGCCGAAGCCGGAAGCGGGCTTCGTGACGCTGACGAGCTATGACGGCTACACCACCAACGTGCCACTGGATGATTTCGCCGCGCCGAATGCCATGCTGGTGCATACGTGGCAAGGCAAGCCGCTGACCCGCGAGCACGGCGGGCCGCTGCGGCTGGTGATTCCGCATCTCTATTTCTGGAAGAGCGCCAAGTGGATCCAGAAGATCGACTTCATGATCGCGGACAAGCCGGGCTTCTGGGAAGTGAACGGCTATCACAACCGCGGCGATCCGTGGGCCGAGCAGCGCTATTCGGACGACTAGAAAAACTCGGCCTTTGGCCGAGTCGTCCAATGGCCCAGCATTGACTTCGCTCCATGCGCAGCTCTATTGTCCATTTCGGAATTCCGAATTCCGAAAGGTCGCGATGACCCCACTGGATACTGCGCCAAACCTGATTGATCAGGTCTATCAACGGCTTCTGCAGGGGATCATCGATCTCAGCCTGCCGCCGGGGCATCGCATTCGTCAGCATGAACTGGCCGAGCAGCTTGGCGTGTCGCGCCAGCCGGTCAGTCACGCGCTGCATTTGTTGCATCGTCAGGGGCTGGTTTCCGAAAGCGGCCGCAAGGGCTTTCAGGTCGCCCCGCTCGATCCCATTCGCATCCGCCAGCTTTACGAGGTGCGCGCCGCGCTCGACGCACTGGCCGCGCGCCTTGCTGCTCAACATGCAAGGCACGATGCCGCCGGTCGTGCCGCTCTCGAACGCGCGCTCGATGCCGGGCGGAAGATCTCGGCGCAGACAACACTTGCGACGCTGATCGATCTCGACGTGGATTTTCACCGCGCGATCTATCGTCTCGCCGGAAGCCCGGCAATCGAGGAGACGGTCGCGCCGCAATGGCCTCACATGCGCCGCTCGATGGCGAGCGTGCTCGTAGGCGATTATCGCGCGCGCGCATGGGCCGAACATGAATCGATCGCCAAGCACATTCTGTCGGGCGAGGCGGCGGCTGCCGAAATGGCGGCGCAGGCCCACGCGCTGACAGCCGGACGGACCACGGAAGAGCGCCTCAAGGCGGCGAGCCGCGCGGCGTAGAGCATGATCCCGAAAATGCCTGTCCCGGACTTGATCCGGGATGGATACCGGTTTTCGGATCAAGATCATGCTCAATGAAAAAACGCCAGCGCACAACGAAAGGGAGAGACTGCGATGAAACTCACGCAAGCCCAGATCGATACGTTTCACAAGGAAGGCTGGTTGTTCCTGCCCGAGCTGTTCACGCCGGAGGAAGTGTCAGTACTGCGCAGCGAGGCTGTGGAAATCTACAAGGAGGAGCGCCCGGAAGTCTGGCGCGAAAAGAGCGGCGCGCCGCGCACCGCGTTCGCCGCCCACACATACAACGAGGCGTTTCGCATTCTCGGTGCGCATCCGCGCATGATCGAGCCGATCGAGCAACTGTTCGGCGAACACGTCTACATGCATCAGTTCAAGATCAACGCGAAGTCGGCGTTCACCGGCGACGTCTGGCAGTGGCATCAGGACTACGGCACCTGGAAGCGCGACGACGGCATGCCGGAGCCGCGCGCCATGAATATCGCGATCTTCATCGACGAGGTGATGCACATCAACGGCCCGTTGATGCTGGTGCCGCGCAGCCAGACGGCTGGCGATCTGAAGGCCTCCCATGACCTCGCGACCACCTCCTATCCGCTGTGGACGCTGGACGAGGACACCGTCACGCGGCTGGTGAAGGACGGCGGCATCGTCGCACCGACCGGCAAGCCGGGCGGCATGCTGATGTTCCACGGCAATCTGGTGCACGGCTCGGCCGGCAACATCACGCCGTATCCGCGCAAGATCGTGTATCTGACACTGAATGCCTGCTCGAACTACATCCGCACGCCGACGCGGCCGGAGTTCATCGCGCATCGGGATTTTGCGCCGATCAAGACCGTGCCGGACGATGCGCTGGCAAAGCTGGCGCGGAATTACCAGCAGGCGGCGGAGTAAGCGCTTCGCTACTCCACCGTTCGTCATGGCCGGGCTTGACCCGGCCATCCACGTCTTAAATGCTGTTTTGAAAGACGTGGATGCCCGGCACAAGGCCGGGCATGACCAAAATAGAATCAATGAAAGCAATTCCATGAATCTCCATCGTCTCCTCCAGGCACGGCATGAAGCCGGCAAGCCGGTTCGCGTCGCGCTGATCGGTGCCGGCAAATTCGGCTCGATGTTTCTGTCGCAGGTGCCGCATACCCCGGGGCTTGAGGTGCCAGTGATCGTCGATCTCGCGCCGGATCGCGCGAAGGACGCTTGCCGTGCGGTCGGCTGGGACGATGCGCAGATCGCCAGGACAAAATTCACCGACGATGGCTCGGCCGCGAGCGGCGGCAATATCGATGTCGTTGTCGAGGCCACGGGCAATCCGGCCGTGGGCATCAAGCATGCGCGGGCCGCGATCAAGGCAGGCAAACATATCGTCATGGTCAACGTCGAGGCCGACGTGCTCGCTGGTCCGCTGCTCGCCGAGGAAGCGCGCAAGGCCGGCGTGGTCTATTCGCTGGCCTATGGCGATCAGCCGGCGCTCACCGCCGAGATCGTCGACTGGGCGCGCGCCACCGGATTCAATGTCGTCGCCGCTGGAAAAGGCACCAAGTATCTGCCGATCTATCACGACGTGACGCCGGACGGCGTGTGGGCGCATTACGGCCTCACGCCGCAGGAGGCCAAAGCCGCCGGCATGAACCCGCAAATGTTCAATTCGTTTCTCGACGGCACCAAGTCCTCCATCGAAATGGCGGCGATTGCCAACGCCACCGGTCTCGATGTGCCGTCGAACGGACTGGCGTTCCCGCCGTGCGGCGTCGACGATCTGCCGCACGTCATGCGTCCGCGCCAAATGGGCGGCGTGCTGGAGAAGCCCGGCGTGGTCGAAGTTGTCTCATCGCTCGAGCGCGACAGCCGTCCGGTGTTTCGCGATCTGCGCTGGGGTGTCTATGCGGTGTTGGAAGCGCCAAATGATTACGCCGCCGCGTGCTTCAAACAATACGGACTCAAGACCGACAGCTCGGGCCGATATGCCGCGATGTACAAGCCGTATCATCTGATCGGGCTGGAGCTGAACATCTCGATCCTGTCGGCGGCGCTGCGCAACGAGCCGACCGGACAACCGTATGAGTTTCGCGGCGATGTCGCCGCGGTCGCCAAGCGCAATCTGCGCGCCGGAGAAATGCTGGACGGCGAGGGCGGCTTCACGGTCTGGGGCAAGCTGATGCCGGCGGCTGAAAGTCTGCGCGAGGGCGCGCTGCCGATCGGGCTCGCGCACAAGCTGAAATTGAAGAACGACGTGGCCCACGGCAGCGTGGTGCGCTGGGCCGATGTCGAATTCAATGACAAGGACGAGACCATCGCCACGCGCCGCATGATGGAAAAGACGTTCGGCAGCGTGGCGTAGTTTGGCTGTCATTGCGAGCGAAGCGAAGCAATCCAGTTCTGTATTCCGCGCTGGATTGCTTCGTCGCTTACGCTCCTCGCAATGACGGATATCAGTCTGCAAACAAGGGTGAGGCCGCCGAATACGCAACGCCGGCGGCCTCGTGCTGCCCGATTAAAATTGTCGCCGGAGAGCGGTCCGGCAACCTGAGCAACGCGGTGACGTTACCGCCCGCTCGATTCCAGACAACGGAACTCGCGCCTTAACCTCACCAATCAACCTTACCGTCGCCGCACGCTAGGTGCGGCCGATATCTCAATAACAAGGCGATCGCCCGCCCTGCGCGCGGTAGGTTGCGGTCTCATACATGCAAAACGGAAAATGCCCACGATACAGCCCGATCGGCTGCAATCCCGGCCGCATGATCACGCGATCCGGTGTCGCGACGGAGCCGTCAGGCCAGTTATATGCCGGGCCGTAGCGATGACTGTAATTCCAGTCGAAGCGCGGCGCGGAGCGATACTCCCGCACGGCGAGTTCAGCGCCGGACGCCTGGGTGCTCGCGAGCATCGCCGCAAACCCAAGCCAAGCAGATGCATGTCGTTTCATCGATCCCTCCTGTGTCGGGCAGGCAACATCCCGTGACGATGAGTGTTCCATGCCGCCACAACGGCGCACAGAAAAAGGTGCGGCCAGCCTCTGGGGGAAGGCTGGCCGCGCGCGAACCGATCTGGGACGGGGAGGGGTGGGGATGTGACCGGGTCGCGGGTTCGTAAATCCTTGTGTGAAACGTGACGTTCAGCGCGCCGTTGCGGTGGCGACCGCAGGACGGTTGCCGTCGCCAAGCGCAACCCAGGTGTTGGGATTGCTCTGGCTCTGGCGCTTGATGAAGCGGTAGCCGGTCTCGGTCCAGGCGAGAACTTCCTCGTTCTGGTTGTCGAGCACGAACTCGCCCTTGTCGGACTTCACCGTCAGAACGGCGTGGCCTTCGCCTTTCTTGTCGCGTACCACCGTCACCAGCAGCGCTTCACGCGGCCAGCCGGCCTCGATCAGCAGCTTGCGCTTCAGCAGCACATAATCCTCGCAGTCGCCGTAACCGTCGGTCGGGTACGACCACTTCTCGATAACGCCCCAATGATCGATGTCGGTCATCGGCTTGATTGTTTCGTTGACCCAGCGATTGACGCGGACCAGATCCTTCCACGCCTTCTGCGTCATCACGATATCGCGCGGCTGCGTATTGGCGCTGCGGCACTCGGCCGGGCTGTCGTTGCAGAACTCGACCCAACCGATCGGTGCGCGCGCACTGTCGCCGACGCTGGCGTATGCAATTTTTTCGTTCGCGTTTGCCTGCGCCGTCATACCGAGCAGCATCGTGGCAATCGCAAGACTTATTCCCCGCCCACGAGTTGAAGACATTGTGGCCCCCCGTTTTTCTTGTTGGGACCACAATTCTCACAAAGGCTTTGCACCGCCGCTAAACCGGCGATCGCAACTTGAGACGAATAAAATTCAAAACATCTGCAAGTTTGAATCGAGATCGATTCAAACTTGATCGATTGCGAATTGATTCAAATTTTATGCATTAACGCGCGTATCGCTGACGCCGCACGGTTTTCGGTTCCGGCCGTTGGCAAATTTAACGATGCGGGAGAGGGGCGAGGCTTGCTCTCGAAAGCAAAACGGGCCGCGAAATGCGGCCCGGCCAGTATCGTGAGGCCTTTCGGCGTTTACCTGGCGGTGACGTTGTCTTCGAGAGTCTCGGGAAGCTGGGCGTGAACGAACTCGATCGCGAAGCCCTCTTCGAGGTGGCGCACCACCTTGGACTGCACCCTTCCAAGCGTGACCCGCGAGCCGACCTGCGGTTTTTCCGCCGCCGAGATCGCAGCGCCCGACATCGACAGGTCGATGATCCGGCACTGAACCCTGAGACCATCATCCAGCTTCATGACGGCGAGCGGATTCCGCGGCACGATACGATCGTGGCGGCGGTCCTCGGGAAGGTTAAGAATCTGCCGGTTTGCCAGCCATGTGAGCTGGGCCGCGAGTTTGTCGCGCTTTCGCTCGGTCGCGCCGACGGTCATGGCGAAGCCGTTGTCGATGATCCGGGCGATTTTGCCTTCGACCCGGCCGATGTGATCGAGATAGGCCACGACCCGTTCGCCGACATTGCCGATGCCGGGGCCGAGCAGAGCCAGGCCGCCGGGAGACATATTGATGACCTGACAGGGGAATTCGCGGCGATCCGGCAGCATGTAGCGGCCGAGAAGATGCACCTTCACCCGCTGGTAACGCCGCTTGTCCTCGGTCGAGGGCGGATATGATTTTTTATGAGCCAGCGCCATCGCCACCACGCCGATAACAATTCGGTATGCATGAACCCTAGGGTGAGCAGGGTTAACGCCCCGTTAGCAACGTGGCCGTCACACCTTATTGTGTGCTCAACGCAGCCCCTCATAGACTGTCAGGCCACGCAGGGTATTGAGACGCCGGATCATGCGCGGGCTGATCAGCCGTGGCGGATGGATATGCCGCCATGACGTGAGCCGATACGATGTCAGCGGCAGTGCGGCATCCGCAAACGGCACGAGAAGTCCGGTCAGGCTGGTTGGCGTATGGGCTTGCGTGCTGAACGGCAGCAGCAGCAATTCAAGCGGCACGGAATTACCGTTCGCTGCGATCGCCGTGACTCCGGCGACGGTCGGCAGCATGTCGTTGGCGACGATTCCGAGCAGATCGGTCATTTCAGTGCTGCCGTCCGCCGCAAACAGGTCGCCGAAATCGAAGGATTTCAGGTCGCGGCCGGCCAGCGCGCAAACCCGTGTTCCGGCAATCCGGAACGGATATCCGTTGGTCTGATCGCAGCCGAGCACAAAAACATCCGCAAGCAGATGCCGCACCGGTTCTGGCGCGAGATCGGAACGGTCGGGCGCAATGGCTTTGCCTCTGGCCTGATCCCAGTGCGCGAAAAATTCCCGGCTCGATGGATGCTTCATGTCATTTCCGACCGGCCAGGATGGCAATGGGACAGGTGTGTCCCGTTTTCTGGCGCGGTTGCGTCCTCTCTGGTTGTGCAAGAGAGGCTTTGCAGCGTCCATGCCGATCGGACGTTTTGGCTTTTCCGGGCCTGCCTTTGTGACGTTAACGTTAAATTAACGATGTTCTTGGGGGTTCTGCGGATCGCCGCTAAGATTTGGCCACCTCAAATGCTGCCGGTTTTCTCCAAGGGATCGGCGGCAGAGCGGACACTTCAGGCTGGCATCGAACAGTCCGGTTGCTGTGCGGGGAGGGGTGGGGATGCCGATTTCCGCGGCGCTCCAGAGACCGCCGGGCTTTTGGCGGCCACTTCGCACCGAATACCGGCGATGGAACAGGGAGGGTGGCAACGCCCTCCCTTTTTCTTGACTCGCGCGTTAGCGCCGCTTGCCTTGATATCCCCGGGCCGACTAAGTGGGCAGTGCGGTATGTGGCGCTGAGAGGCTGGTGATTCTTGAATTCCCCGCGTGAGCCGATTTTCAGTATTCCGGGTGCAATGACCGCGATGGTCGGACTCCTTGTCGGAATTCACGCCATCCGTGCCTTCCTGCCGGCGAACATCGATCTGCAGGCGATCTGGATGTTTGGATTCATTCCGGCTCGCTACGACGCCACCGTTTTCCCGGGCCAGTTTCCCGGCGGTTTCGGCGCCAACGTCTGGACATTCATCACCTACGCGCTGCTGCATGCCGATCTCAGCCATATCGGTTTCAACATTCTCTGGTTTTTGCCGTTCGGCAGTGCGGTGGCGCGCCGTTTCGGCCCCTGGCGGTTCTTCGCCTTCATGGCGGTGACCGCAGTCGCGGGCGCGGCGGCTCACCTTCTCACGCATGAGGGCGAGGTCGCGCCGATGATCGGCGCGTCGGCGGCGGTGTCCGGCGCGATGGCGGCCGCCATCCGGTTCGCATTCGCGCGCGGAAGTTTTCTGTCGTTCCGCCGCAGCAGCTCCGATGCGGATGTAGCAGCGCATGTGCCGGCTCTGCCGCTGTGGCGTTCGCTGCGCAATCCGCGCGTGCTCGGATTTCTTGGCGTGTGGTTCGGCGTCAACATCATCTTCGGCATGGGCTCGATCGCGATCGGGACGGGCGCGCAGAGCATCGCGTGGCAGGCGCACATCGGCGGCTTCGTCGCCGGTCTTTTGCTGTTCTCGCTGTTCGATCCAGTGGCCCAGGCCGATGACGATACGGCATCGGCGCCGACGGCGGACGTCTCAGACCGAAGCTGACGCACGCTTGCGGGCGTTGGTGAATTGATCCATCATTCGCGAGCGGACTCACGCAAGAAATTCTCGCAACGCAACATCGCGAGGGCGATCATGACGGTGCAGGCAATTCTCGGCTCGAAGGGGCAGCAGATCATCTCGGTCAAGCCCGATGCAAAGCTGTCGGCGGCGATCAAACTGCTCGGCGAACGCCGCATCGGCGCGGTGCTGGTGATGAGCGACGGGCGCCTGGAAGGCATTCTGTCGGAGCGTGACATCGTGCGGGTTTTGGGCGAGCGCGGCGCAAGTGTGCTCGAAGAGCCCGTCAGCGCAGTCATGACGCGCAAGGTCGTGACCTGCAAAAGCGCCGATACCGTCGGCGCGATCATGGAAAAGATGACGGCCGGAAAATTCCGCCACTTGCCTGTCGTCGAGAACGACAAGGTAATCGGACTGATCTCGATCGGCGATGTGGTGAAGTCGCGTGTGCGGGAATACGAGGAAGAGCAGGAAGCGCTGCGCGACTATATCAAGACGGCTTAGCTCGCATTCGTCATTGCCGGGCTTGACCCGGCAATCCATCTTTCAATTCGCAAGAGCAAGATGGATGCCCGGCATAGGCGTTCTCGAGAACGCCGTTCTTCGAACGGCTATGCCCGGCAATGACGAGACTTTGACACATGCCCAGGACGACTCACGGCGTCGATGTCTGGCTCGTTCCCGGTGTGTCGCTCGCCACGGGAGCGACGATCTGGATCGCTTCCTGAACCGACTCGATGGCGCGCTCGGCGGCGCGCGCACCATGCGCCATGATTTCGTCGGCGCGGTGAAAGTCGAACCAGCCGATCCGCCCCACACGCGGCGAGATCAGCACGTCCGGCGGATCGCCGGCGAGACGCGCGCGCGTGATGCGATCCTGCATGATGTTGAAGGCATCGACCATCACGGTCGAGATGCCGGGCCGCCCGCCGCCGCCGAAGAATTCGCGTTTCACGGTTTTCTCGGCCGAAAACAGCCTGCCCAATCCGCGCTTCGGCGCAGGCATGTCGAGTTCGGCATGAGGCAGGTCCGGCACGGTGCCGTGCGCGGCAATGGTGGTGCCGTGGCCGATGACATCGGTCGAGACGTTCGCTGCGATCACGATCTCTGCGCCGAGCGCGCGGGCGGCCGAAACCGGAACCGGATTGACTAGCGCGCCGTCGAGCAGCCAGCGTTCCGCGATCAGCATCGGCTCGAAAATGCCGGGCAACGCATAGGACGCGCGCAAGGCATCGACCAGCCGGCCATGGGTGAGCCAGATCTCGTGGCCGGTCTTCACTTCGGTTGCGATAGCAGCGAATCTGAGCGGCAATTCCTCGATCAGCATCTTGCCGAACGACGCCTCGAGCTGGGTCGCGAGCTTGCTGCCGCCGATCAGTCCCGATCCGTTGAGACGGATGTCGAGGTAACTCAGAATGTTGCGAGGCTGCAGGCTGCGCGCCCACTCTTCCAGCGTATCGAGATGACCGCCCGCATAGGACGCGCCGACGACAGCGCCGATCGAGGTGCCGACCACGATGTCCGGCACGATGCCGTTGGCGAGCAGGGTGCGGATGATGCCGATATGGGCGAACCCGCGCGCCGCGCCCCCGCCGAGAGCCAGACCGATGGTCGGACGCCTTTGGCCGGTCGACTTGCCGGGTTCGGCCGCTGCCGCTCCGTTGCCTTGCCCAAATCTGATAAGACCTTCCAGCAACGCTACTTCTCCGATTGTCCGCGTCAGGCTGCGATCCAGGGACCGTTGTGCCGTTATATCCGTATCCGATGAAAATGAGCAGGAATCGTGCCCTTATCCGGACCGATGGCTAACGGCCGGAACGACCGGCGGCCGGGACAGGCGGCCCCAAGGCTTGAATTTGCCGCGTTTTCGGTCAAGAACCGCCCGATGATTGCGGTGGGGCAAGCCTTGTTGATGGGGTCGGCGCGGCGGACGGCTGCAGGCGCGTTAGCGCTCGCTGCGATGATCGCCATGTCGCTGCCCTGCGCGCAACCCGCAGCGGCGCAGTTTTTCTCCGATCGTCCCGCGCCGGTGCCGCCGGCGGCTGTCCCGCAGGCGCCGGGCGGGGCCATCAGTCTGGCGCCGCCATCGGGGGCCGGCGCCGCGCCCAGCCTGCCGACGCAAGGTCTGCCCGGACCGCTGGTTCAGCCGCCGGTCACATCCGCCACGCCGCCCGTGCCTGCGCCACTCACCACCCAAGGTGTGCTCGCGCTGACCGCGAAGTTCGGCAAGGATTTGCCGGTCATTACCAATGGCCTGATCTGGCGCGTCTACTCCGATCGCCCCGATCCTGCGACCGGACAGTTCAGGCTGATCCGCGAGGAGCGCTCACCGACGCCGAACATCGTGCTGCCGCCGGGCAACTACGTCGTTCACGCCGCGCTCGGTCTCGTCAGTGCGGTTCGTACCGTGACGTTGAAACAGGACACCATCCGCGAATCGTTCGAGCTTCCCGCCGGCGGTCTGCGCATCGAAGGCCGTGTCGGCACCACGAAGATTCCGCAGGGCCAGATCACGTTCAACATCTTCAAGGGCAGCCAGTTCGAAGTCGGCGAGCGCGCGCCGGTGGCCTCGAACATTCCGGCGTCCGACGTGGTGCTGCTGCCGGAAGGCACGTACTACATCATCTCGAACTACGGCGATGCCAATTCCGTGGTGCGGTCCGACATCCGCGTCGCGGCCAGCAAGCTGACCGACGTCATCGTTACCCATCGCGCCGCCGTCATCACGCTGAAGCTCGTCAGCGATCGCGGCGGCGAGGCGCTCGCCAACACCGCGTGGTCGGTGATTACGCCCGGCGGCGACGTCATCAAGGAATCGACCGGCGCATTTCCGCGCGTCGTTTTGTCCGAAGGCGAGTATCGCGCCATCGCGCGCAACGAAGGAAAGACCTTCGAGCGCGGTTTCAATGTCGTCAACGGCGTCGATGGCGAGGTCGTCGTCACCGCGCGCTAGTGATCGCGCTCAAAGCGTAGCGCTCCAGCCCGAAGTATTTTCCGCCAGCTCGCGCAACACGTCAGCGTCCTTGCGCCCGCTGCGCGCCAGCACATGGAAGGCGTGATCGGCGCCATCGATGATGTTCAGCGTTGCGCGCGTGCCAAGACCGGCGACCATCGGCTTGAGCAGAGTCAGATCGGCCAGCTCGTCGCGCGTGCCTTGCAGGAACAGCATCGGCACGTTGACATCGGCGAGATGCTTTGCGCGCTCCGTCGATGGCTTCTTCGCCAGATGCAGCGGAAAGCCGATGAAGGCGAGACCGGCGACATGCGGCAGCGGTTTGAGCGCCTGCGCCTGCGATGTCATCCGTCCACCAAAGGATTTGCCTCCCGCGATCAGCTTGAGGTTCGGCGCGCGGCGCGCCGCCTCGGCCACCGCAGCATGCACGGCCGCATGACAAACCGGCGGCGGATCGGTCCGCTTCCGTCCTTGCTCCATGTACGGAAACTGATAGCGCAGCGTGCCGACGCCTGTGGCCGCAAGTTCATCCGCAATCGCCGCCATGAACGCATGCGCCATGCCGGCCCCTGCGCCGTGCGCAAGCACATAAAGGGCGTGCGCCTTTGGCGGCAGCATCAGCAGGCCGGAGACCTGCGTCTGCGCGTCGACCTCGATTGTCAGCGGTTCGGCGGCGGTTGACGTCATCGCCTGGTCGTTCGCTAGAACCGCGTCACGATATCGCCGAGTGCCGGGCGAGGGCGGTCCTCGACCGGCGTGGTGGCGCGGCCGATGTGGATGAAGCCCGCGATCTTCTCATACGGTTTCAGACCGAGCGCATCGAGCGTGACGCGATCGAACGCCGCCCATCCGGTCAGCCAGTTGGCGACGAAGCCGAGCGCATGCGCGGCATGGACGATATTCATCGCGCTCGCACCGACGGACAATTCCTGCTCCCACTCCGGAATTTTCGGATGCGCGCTGGCGCGGCTCACCACCGCGATTACCAGTGGCGCATGGAGGAAGCGCTTGCGCTCGGTTTCGATCTGATCGGGCGTGGCGTCCGCGTAACGCGCCTTGAAGCGCTCGGCGAGCAGTTCGCCGGCGCGTTCGCGGCCACTGCCTTCGAACACGATGAAACGCCATGGCGTCAGCTTGCCGTGATCCGGCACGCGCGAGCCGATGGTGAGGATGGTCTCGAGTTCGTCCGACGACGGACCGGGGCCGCTCATCTCGAACGGCTTCAGCGAACGGCGGGTTTTCAGCAATTCAAGGGCATCGGGCATCGGGTGCGACTTTCAAATGATCAGCGTGATATCGCGACAGAGGCTGTGAAGAGCAAGGGTCGGCAACTTAGCAAACGTCTAAACAGCAATGCTCACGAAATCCCTCCCCCTTGTGGGGAGGGTCGCATAGGCGGCCTTTAGGCCGCCGTTGTTATCGAAAACGCCGATGCTTGCATCGGCTATGGCGAAGCGGAGGCCGGGGTGGGGGTGCGTCGGTAGAGCCCCCACCCGGCGCTCCATTCGCTTTGCTCATTCGCGCCACCCTCCCCACGCTTCGCGGGGGAGGGATTAAATCACTCCGCCGCCTGTGTTGCTTCTGCGTTCGGACGCTTCACGTCCGGCGGCGTCGCTTCGTCCACCAATGATGCGATCGCTTCGGCGAGCGGCATCACCTTTTGTCCGTCGCTGCCGAGGCGGCGGATCGAGACGGCTTTCGTTTCCGCCTCCTTCTTGCCGACCACCAGCAGGGCTGGGACCTTCGCCAGCGAATGCTCGCGTACCTTGTAATTGATCTTCTCGTTGCGAAGATCGATCTCGGCGCGCAGCCCGGCACGGCGCAATTGTGCCAGCACATCGCGCGCGTAGTCGTCAGCATCCGAGGTAATCGTCGCAACGACAATCTGCACCGGCGCGAGCCAGAGCGGGAAGTGGCCCGCATAATGCTCGATCAGGATGCCGGTGAAGCGCTCCAGCGAACCGCAGATCGCGCGATGCACCATCACGGGAGTCTTCTTGCCGGAGTCCGCATCGATGTAGAACGCGCCGAACCGCTCCGGCAGATTGAAGTCGACCTGCGTGGTGCCGCACTGCCAGTCGCGGCCGATGGCGTCGCGCAGCACATACTCGAACTTCGGCCCGTAGAACGCGCCTTCGCCCGGATTGATCTCCGTCTTGATGCGGTTGCCGCTCTGGCTCTGGATTTGCGCGAGCACCTTGCTCATGACGTCCTCGGCATGATCCCACGCCGCATCCGTGCCGACGCGCTTCTCGGGGCGCGTCGAGAGCTTTACGACGAGTTCGCCGTCGAAACCGAAGTCGGAGTAGGTGGACAGGATCAGATCGTTGATCTTGAGGCACTCGGCCGCGAGCTGCTCTTCGGTGCAGAACACATGCGCGTCGTCCTGCGTGAAACCGCGCACGCGCAGCAGGCCATGCATCGCGCCCGACGGTTCATAGCGATGCACGATGCCGAATTCGGCGAGGCGGATCGGCAGCTCGCGATAGCTCTTCAGCCCGTGCTTGAAAATCTGCACATGCCCCGGGCAGTTCATCGGCTTCAGCGCGAACCAGCGCTTGTCTTCCGCTTCATCGCCGGCCGACTGCGCCGCGAACATGTTCTCGCGATACCATTCCCAGTGGCCCGAGGTTTCCCACAATGCCTTGTCGAGAATCTGCGGCGCGTTGACCTCGTCGTAGTCGCCCGCAAGGCGGCGGCGCATGTACGCGATGATCGCCTGAAACAGCGTCCAGCCCTTGGCGTGCCAGAACACGACGCCGGGACCTTCTTCCTGGAAATGGAACAGGTCCATCTCACGGCCGAGGCGGCGATGGTCGCGCTTCTCGGCTTCCTCGAGCTGCTTGAGATAGCCGTCGAGTTCCTCTTGCTTTGCGAACGCCGTGCCGTAGATGCGCGTCAGCATCGGATTGTTGCTGTCGCCGCGCCAATAGGCGCCGGCTACCTTCATCAGCTTGAACGCATTGCCCACCTTGCCGGTCGAGGTCATGTGCGGACCACGGCACAGATCGAACCATTCGCCCTGCTTGTAGATGTTGATCGATTGATCCGCCGCGATCGCATCGACCAGTTCGACCTTGAACAGCTCGCCCTTGTCCTTGAACACCTGTTTGGTCTGGTCGCGCGTCCAGACCTCCTTGGTGAAGGGCTGATCTTTCGCGATGATCTCGCGCATCTTCTTCTCGATCGCGGCGAAATCGTCCGGGGTGAACGGCGCGTTACGGAAGAAGTCGTAATAGAATCCGTTCTCGATCGTCGGGCCGATCGTGACCTGCGTACCGGGCCACAGCGCCTGCACCGCTTCGGCGAGCACGTGCGCGGCGTCGTGCCGGATCAATTCCAGCGCGCGGGGATCGTCGCGGTTGACGAACTCGATTTTGGCGTCGCGCGTGATCGCGTCGGCAAGGTCGGCGAGGTGGCCATCGAGCGCCATCGCGACCGTGCGCTTCGCCAGCGAAGGCGAGATGCCCTTGGCGATGTCGAGGCCGGTGGTGCCGTGGGGAAATTCGCGTTTCGCGCCGTCGGGAAAGGTGACAGTAATTTTCTGTCCGGGTTCGGCGGCCTTCAGGTTGGCAAGGCCGAACTGGAATCCTGACGCGGGCGTATTCTGGTCGGTCATGGTCTTCTCCTGAGGCTCACTCCTGCGAACGGGCGCAGGTAAGCGGGAACGAAGCGCTGTATAGCAGGGGATATGCCCTGTGCAACGGCCATTTGTAGCGAAGACAGCAGTCTCCGTATCAAGCTCGTTGCCGTCTTTTGCCATGAGGTAGCGTCTGATAAGACCGCTTGCCATGAATCGCCTGACCCCCACCGCGCTGATGCTGGGCAATTTCGTCACCGGCTGCACTATTCTGGCCCCCGCGGGCATGCTCGTCGAACTGTCGCGCGATCTCGGCGTGACCATTCGCGAGGCGAGCCTTCTCATTACGCTCGGCGCGGTCGTGCTGTGCATCGGCTCGCCGCTGAGCGCATGGGTGACCAGCCGCATCGATCGCCGCATTCTTCTGGCATCCGCCGTCGCGGCGATGGTGCTTGGCAATCTGGCGTCGGCATTCACGACGAACTACGCGGTGCTGATGGCATTACGGATCGCGACACTTGCGATCGCAGCGCTCTACACGCCGCAGGCGGCCGGCACCGTCGGCCTGATCGCGCCGCCGGAGAAGCGCGGCGGCCTGATCGCCTATGTCTTTCTCGGGTGGTCGCTCGCGGCTGCGGTCGGCCTGCCGCTGATCTCCTACGTATCCAGCCACTTCGGCTGGCAGATCGCGTTCGGCGGCATCGCCGTGATTGCCGCACTCTGTGTCGTGCTGCTTCTCGTCAAATTGCCGCGTGGCATCGCCGGCGTTCCGGTCGATCTTGCGACCTGGTCCTCGGTATTGCGCAATCCGCTGATCATGTTGCTGCTGATCATCACATCGCTGCAGATTGCCGGGCAGTTTGCGGTCTATGCCTTCATCGGTCCGTTGCTCGCGCAACTGGGCAAGGCCGGTCCGGAAACCATCGCCACGGTCTTTGCCATCTATGGTGTCGCCGGATTTCTCGGCAACATTATCGCCTCGCGTGTGGTCGATCGATGGGGTCCGTATCGCTCGTCGCTGGTGTGGATGTCGGCGTTGCTGGTCGGTGCGGCGATCTGGTCGGTCGGCGCGGGCTTCTTGCCGGCGATGCTCGTCGGCGCTGCGATCTGGGGTTTGGGATTTGCATCCACCAACTCGATGCAGCAGGTACGACTTGTCGGCGCCGATCCTGCGGCAGCCGGTGCATCGGTGTCGCTGAACACATCGTTCCTCTATTTGGGGCAGGGTCTCGGTTCTGCGATCGGCGGCGCGCTGTTCGAACGGGGCGTGTACATCGCCCAAGGATATGTGTCGGTCGCCTTCATCGCGCTCGCCATCGGCGTGTTGTTTCTGACCCGGCGCGGATAGGCTTGCCTTGCTTTTGCCGCTACATTTTGAACCGTGTTTCGTTGCCGCAAGATTGCCATGACAGTTTCAAGCCGCGTTTTGGGGTGCGCCATCGTCCTGTTGGGGCTGTCAGGATGCGCGTCGTTGTCTCAGATTTGCACCCCGCCTGCGCAAGCGATGGTGAGTGCGGAAATTCTGTTCGGCCGTAAAATCGGCGATCAGATCGGCGTCAGCGAAGCCGCGTTCGCGCGGTTCACGGCGAGCGAGATTACGCCTCGCTTCCCGGACGGGCTGACGATCATCGATGCGCGCGGACAGTATCGCGACAATCGCGGACGCCTCATCCGCGAGCCGAGCAAGGTGGTGCTGATGACCTTCCGTGACGATCCGCAGAAGCGAGCCGCTCTCGCAGCCATTGCAGACGCCTACAAGGCAAGGTTCAAACAGCAGTCGGTGCTGACCACCGTGCGCAACACTTGCGCGACGTTTTAATTGGACATGATCTAATCCGAAAACCGGTGCCCATTTTCATGTCTGGTCAGGCTGATCCTGCACGCCGCGCCAGCGTGCATAACGCCATGGCGTGAACCAGCGTGCGCTTCGCGGTCTTTCCTTCGGCACGAAATCCAGCCCCGACGTGCCCCATGGCTGACAGCGCAGCAGCCGCGCCAATGTCATCCAGCCTCCGGCCCACAAGCCGAAGCGTCCGATGGCCTCTTCGCCATAAGCAGAACAGGTCGGCACATGGCGGCAATTGAAGCCGATCAGCGGCGAGAGCGTGTAGCGATAGCCAAGGATCATCGCGCGCCCCGCCTTGCGCGGCAACGCTCGCCATCCCGAGGCGCAGTGCGGACAGTGCGGCGACGATTCCGATGATGGTTCCATGGGCATTTGCTACGAAAGTTTGCGGCACATTGCCCTGTTCCAGTGCGGGGAACCAGCGATCCAGTGCAAAAGCGCAACACGCGGCGGCATATCGCGCTGTTCGAGCTGCGCCGCACCAAAGTTCACTAGACGCGAATCTTCCGCGTAGTTAGTTTTTTCATAACACTCGCGTGACACCATCGTCACACTTGGTGGTGCCGTGACCGATTTATTATCGACTTTCGGGTCGATTGGGGCGGGGAAGGGACCGAATTGTTTGTGGTGTCGCTGATATTCGGCGGCCGGGCGCGTGTCTGCGCCGCCGCTGTGTCGCTGATCCTGGCTGGCATCGCCACGCTCGATACCCCCGCTCATGCAAATACCATTATGGAAGAGCGCAAGCTGCCAATGCGCTTTGGCTGGCACGATCGCAACGACAGCGATCCTCTCGCTCGCGTTCTCTGTGTCGCCCAGTGCAAGGGCTGGATCTCCGCCGTTGGGGTGGTGACCGGCGATACGGAAAAGGAATTCGACGAATTCGCGCGCGGCAGAAATCTCGAGGGCGCAACCGTCGTGCTGGATTCAAGCGGCGGTTCGGTGCTCGATGCCATCGAACTGGGCCGGCGATGGCGCAAGCTCGGGATGCAGACCGCGGTCGGCGTCACGTTTGAAACCCAAACGCCGCAAGGCGAGCGCTTCGGAATTCTGTCGGAAGCCTATTGCGAGTCGATGTGCGCGTTCCTGTTGCTGTCGGGTACGCGCCGTGTGGTGCCGGATGGCGCCCACATTCGCGTGCATCAGATCTGGCTCGGCGACCGTGTCGACAACGCCAAGGCTTCAACCTATTCGGCGCAGGATCTGATGATCGTCCAGCGCGATGCGGGCCGTTTGACGCGATTTGCATTCGAGATGGGCGGTACCGGCGAGTTGCTCGACATGGCGCTCAGCGTGCCGCCGTGGGAGCCGCTGCGCGAACTCTCATATGACGAGCTTCGCCGGACCAATGTCATCAATGCCGACATCATCAGGACGGACATCATGGCGATGTCGAAGGACGATGGTGCATCATCATCGGCCCGCGTCTCGGACCTGATCGCGAAGCTCTACCACGACAAGGTCAAGGCCGACGCGGTTGAGTCCGGGGATCTGGCCGCCGCACCGCCGCGCCGAACGGCCGAAGCGCTTCCGCCGACCGGCGGGCTTGCCACCGAACAGAAATAATACAGACATAATCAGGATTCAGGCGCTCGTGGGCGACGCGCCGGCATTCAAGCTCGCGTTGCCGTTTGCCTTGGCTTCGATCTGGCCGATGGCATCGACGACGGCGTCGAATGTCAGCAGCGTCGAAGCGTGCCGCGCCTTGTAGTCGCGAACCGGCTCGAGCAACGCGATGTCGGCCCACTTGCCCTCCGGCGGCGCGCCGTTCTCCTTCAGCATGCGGCGAACGGTCTCGCGCAGCTCCCGCAACTCGGTCGCATTGGAGCCGACCACATGCGCGGCCATGATCGACGACGAGGCCTGACCGAGCGCACAGGCCTTCACGTCGTGAGCGAAGTCGGTGACCACCGGACCGTCCATCTTCAGGTCGATCTTGACCGTCGACCCACATAAACGTGAATGGGCCGTTGCGGTCGCATCGGGCTCCGGCAACCGCCCGAGACGGGGGATATTGCCCGCCAATTCGATAATTCGCTTGGTGTAGAGGTCGTTTAGCATGTCATGCCTTGGCGCGGGGCCGGGACTGCCCTTGGCGGCTCCGGACTGCTATCCTATATAGGAATGTGGTTGCAGGAATAAACCCGTCCAGCCTTCGAGGCCGCGCCTGACTTGCGGATTTCGCGGTCGATTGGAGGGATGCAAGGCGTCCAGCGGCGTGAATGGCTGAGGCGGCTTCCCGGTGACACTCCGGTCCCTGTTGGGCCGGTCGAACGGAGTCGAAATGGACGCGATCATCAAGTCTTTGCGGGCGGAAAAAACCCCAGGTTCAACTGACAACGAATCATCGGAAGCCTCGCGTCCATCGCGGAGCGAAGCCGAGAAGGCTGTGAAGACGCTACTGGCCTATATCGGCGAGGATCCCGCGCGCGAAGGTCTGCTCGATACCCCGCGCCGTGTGGTCGAAGCCTATGACGAGCTGTTCCAGGGCTATGGGCAGGACTATGCAGAGGTTCTGAACCGGACGTTCGGCGAGACCGCCGGCTACGACGATTTCGTGCTGGTTCGCGACATCGGCTTCAATTCCCACTGCGAACACCACATGATGCCCTTCTATGGCAAGGCGCATATCGCCTATGCTCCGGTGGAGCGCGTCGTCGGTCTCTCCAAGCTCGCCCGCGTTGTCGATATCTTCGCGCACCGCCTGCAGACGCAGGAGCATCTCACCGCGCAGATCACCAACGCGATCGACGAAATTCTTCAGCCGCGCGGCGTCGCGGTGATGATCGAGGCCGAGCATACCTGCATGTCGGTGCGCGGCGTCGCCAAGCAAGGCACCATGACGCTGACCACGCGCTACACCGGATTGTTCCGGGACAATCCGCAGGAACAAGGACGTTTCCTGTCGTTGGTGCGCGGGCGCTAGCTCTCTTCGGCGTTTGCTCTTCGGCGTGGCGCCGGAGTTGCTTACCCGCACCTGCCCACCATGAACGCGATGGCTCTGCTGTGACGGCTTCATCCACATCCAAAGAGATCGAAGAGGGTCTGACGTTTGCCCCGAAGTTCGATGCCGCTGGTCTTGTGACCTGCGTGACGACGGATGCCATCTCGGGCGACGTGCTGATGGTCGCCCACATGAACGATGAGGCGCTGCGCAAGACCCTTGCCACGGGCGAAGCGTGGTATTTCAGCCGTTCGCGCGGCGCTCTGTGGCGCAAGGGTGAGGCGTCCGGATACGTCCAGCAGGTTGTCGAGATGCGTCTCGACTGCGATCAGGACGCGGTGTGGATCAGGGTCGAGCAGACCGGCGGCGCGGCGTGCCACACCGGGCGGCGGTCGTGCTTCTACCGGACCGTGACGAAGGGCGAGGGAGGTGCGGCGCGCCTGACCTTCGTCGATGCGGAGCGCGTGTTCGATCCGTCCTCGGTTTACGGCAAAACCTGAGCACGTAACGAAGGTCGTCGCTTACCAGCGTTTACTCTCCGTTAACCATAACTGCTCCAGTGTGAAGCTGGATCCGTGGGCCTGTCTCCCGCGGATCAGGACGCCGCCATGTCGATCGATCAAGTCCTGAAAACGACCGGCCTTAGCACCGCCGCGACCGAGGTTGCCGGCGCAATCAAGAAAGCGGCGAACGCCACCGGCGCGAGCTTCGAATATCTTCTGTCGGCGGCGAAGATCGAATCCAATCTCAATCCCACCGCGGCTGCGCCGACATCTTCCGCGCGCGGGCTCTTTCAGTTCATCGAGCAGACCTGGCTCGGTACCGTGAAGGAAGCCGGGGCGAAGTTCGGCTATGGCAAGGAGGCGGATGCGATCACGCGGCTGCCGTCCGGCCGCTACGAGGTCAGCGACCCGGCCACCCGCGCCGACATTCTCAAGCTCCGCAACGATCCGGCGGCCAATTCGGCCCTGGCCGGTGTGCTGACCCAATCGAACAGCTTCAAGCTGGTCGGCGAGATCGGCCGGCGTCCGACTGACGGCGAACTCTATATCGCGCACTTCCTTGGCGCGCGCGGAGCGTCGCGGTTGATCAAGAACGCCGAACAGAATCCGAACGAATCCGGAGCAAGCCTGTTTCCGGCTGCCGCGGCCTCCAACCGCTCAATCTTCTACGATCGCGGCGGCCGCGCCCGTTCGGTGTCGGAAGTCTATTCGGTGCTCAACGGACGCTACGACAGCGCGGCAAATTCGCAGGCCACGCGAACGGCGGTTGCAGCGCTCGGCACGAGCACGCCGTCGAGCGTCTCGCAGGCGTTTGCGGCATCACAACCTGCGGCCCGGACGACCGTCACGAGCGCTGCCGCCACGCGCGGCCCGGTCGAACTTAAGGTGTTTCCGGATCTGAATTCGATATCGGTGGCGTCGCGCCAGGACGCGCAAGCTGCTCAACCGGCCCGGCAGGTCGCGTCGGTGCAGAGAGACGAGCCGATCTTCCGCTCGTTGTTCAAGGCCGGCGAACGCAGCGAACCGGTGTCTCCCGCCGTCAGCGAACTTTGGGGCAACAACACCTCTCTGACGTCGTCGATTGCGCAACCGAAGGTCTCTGGCGAAACCAACAGGGCGCGCCCGCTCGACCTGTTCAGCGATCGGAACGGCATTTTCAGCAGCTAGAACAGTGCTGGCCGTGAGCGCGAGCGGTTAACAGAACGTCAACAAAAGCAAACGGTTATGGTGAACGCTTTGTTAAGCGTCATGGTTTAATTTTCATGACCGTGGCGTCCGCGTGATGCTGTTTTTCAAGTTGCGTAAGCCGGCAGAAACATGATCGTTCGGCAGTTCATCAGTTGGGTTCGCACCGCCCCCGCAGGGGAGCGTGCAGATGCGACTCGGGCATTGGCTCAGGCGTGGCTGGTTTCCGATTTGTCCGAGGACGACAGCGCCGCCGCTGAGGGCGCGCTGCTTATGCTGCTCGACGATCCATCGCCGCTGGTGAGGCAGGCGATGGCCGAAGTCTTCACCTGGAGCGACCATGCGCCGGCCGCGATCGTCCGGGCGTTGTCATGCGATCAGCCGTCAGTTGCGCTTCCCATCCTCGAATTCTCTCCGCTTTTGATCGACGCCGACCTTGTCGATATTGTTGCAACCGGATCGGTCGACGTTCAAAGCGCCATCGCACGGCGGATGCATCTTCCGGCCTCCGTCTGCGCGGCGATCGCCGAAGTCGGTTCAGCGTCAGCCGTGCTCGAGCTGATCGAAAATCCCTACAGCGAGATCTTGCCACTGTCGCTCGACCGGATCGTCGAGCGGTTCGGGCATCTCGCAGCCATTCGCGAAACCCTTTTGTCGCAGGACGACCTGCCTGCCGCCACGCGGCTGGTGCTGGTGGGCAAGCTGTCCGAGACCTTGGCTCAGTTCGTCACCGCCCGCTCATGGCTCAGCGCCGATCGCGCCGGGCGGATCACGGCGGAGGCCTGCGAGCGCTCCACGGTGAACATCGCAGCCCAGTCGTCCGGCGACGATCTTGGCGGCCTGCTGCGTCATCTGCGGGCCACCGGGCAGCTCACGTCCGGACTGATCCTGCGGGCCCTGCTGTCGGGCAACTTCGAGATGTTCGCCGATGCGCTGGTCGAACTGTCGGGCCTGCCCGCGGCGCGGGTTTACGCGCTGGTGCAGGAGCGTGGCGGCAGCGGCGTCACCGCGTTGTTGCAGCGCGCAGGTTTGCCGGCTTCGACATTCCCGGCTTTTCGTGCGGCGCTTGCCGCGCGCAACGAGATCGGTTTCTCCGCGACCGTCGACGGCACCGTGCGGCTGAGCCGCCGCATGGTCGAGCGCGTGCTGACAAGCTGCGAGATGAGCGCGGATATCGCCCAGCCGCTGCTGATCCTGCTGCGCCGCTTCGCAACCGAATCCGCCCGCGAGGAAGCACGTCTGTTCTGCGATGACCTCGTCGCCGACGAATACCACGACACCGCAAGCGACAGCGACTTCACCGACGCTGATTTCGCCGACACGGACGCGGCCGCCGCTTAGTCCGCGGCAAGGCCTGCTCTGAAATCGAGACGAAGCAGCCGCAGGATCAATCCAGCGGGATGATGCTCGGCGCCAGGATCGCTTCGAGATGCTCTGGGCGATCGCGATTGACGTGAGCGAGATACTCGTCGGCGACGCTGCGCAACTTTTTGCTCAATTGTGCCGATACGCCGAGCGCGTCGATGCGGTCATTTTCGCGCACGATGGCCTGAATGGCGTTGACGTGGTGCGCGATCAGTTCCGGCGGCACCAGATCGAAATCCGGCGCATGTTCGATGATCCGGCACAGGCTTTCGGCGGCGACTGCTGCGGTTGGGTAGCCGAATGTCGCAGCACTTCCCTTGATGTCATGCGCGGCGCGCAGCAATTCCTCGCGGTTAGCTGTGTCGCTGGGATTCATCTCCATCGCGGTATGGGCGTTTGCGAGCCGGTCGCATTCGTTCTCCATCCAGCCGTCGAATTCGCTCGACAACTCCTGCAGCGCCTTCTCGGCGCGCGCGACCGGATCGTCGGGATCGTTCTCGGCGACACGGCGGATCATCTTGCGCAGCGGGTTTGGCTGGGTGATGACCTGATGATCGGGGAAAGTTTCGACCGACAGCTTGGGCGATAGGTCTTTGCTCATCCCGCTACCTTGGCCTTGTCCATCAATGACGGCTGCTGGAGGACTTCCGCTTTGCCGCCGTTGCGGCGCTCGGGGCCGATATAGGCGTTGCCGGTGTTGCGGCGCCGATCAGGTCCGAAATAATTCTTGGTGCGGATGTAGGGGCGAGGGCTCGCGACCACATTGAGAATGCGTTGATAGAGTCCCTTGGCCGAAATCGGCTTGGCGAGAAACTCGGTGACGCCGGCATCGCGCGCGACGGTGACGCGGCGTTTTTCGGAATGTCCGGTCAGCATGATGATCGGCGCGAATGGATTTCCCTTGCCGCCGGGCTGCCGGATCATCTGCGCGAGTTCGAGGCCGTCGAAGATCGGCATCAGCCAGTCGGTGATGACGATGTCCGGCACGTAGTGCGTGAACATTTCCAGCGCGGTCGCGCCGTCTTCAGCTTCATAGACTTCGCGCGCGCCGAACGAGTGCAGCAGCGTGCGCAGGATGCGGCGCATGTGCGCGTTGTCGTCGCAGACCAGAAAACGCAGCTTGTTGAAGTCGATCCGATACATGGCGCGGCTCTGTCGCATCGGCAACGGACGCGGTGTTGCGCCGCCGCCGCACGGTATACGTCGCATTAACCATATGCCGGAGAACGTTAACGAATGGTTGAGATTCGGCCGTGCTCGCGGCCGCCGCTCAGGTGCTGAACTGCTCGCGCAGGATACGTTCCTCGAGGCTGTGGCCCGGATCGAACAGCATCGTCATGGAGATGCTGCGGTCCGAGGTCACCTCGACCCGCGCGATATCGCGGGCTTCGTCATGGTCCGCGACCGCGGCCACGGGACGCTTGTCGCCCTCGATCACCTCGATCACGACATAGGCGGTGTTCGGCAGCAATGCACCGCGCCAGCGCCGCGGCCGGAATGCGCTGATCGGCGTCAGCGCGAGCAGGGCGGCATTGATCGGGAGGATCGGGCCTTGCGCCGATAGATTGTAGGCTGTTGATCCCGCTGGCGTTGCGACCAGCACCCCGTCGGCGACAAGCTCGGACATCCGCACCTGCTCGTCGATCAGGATGCGCAGACGCGCCGCCTGGTGGGTCTGCCGAAACAGCGCCACCTCGTTGATCGCGTGGTGGATGTGAACTTTGCCGCGAATGTCGGTGGCACGCATCAGCAGCGGATGGATGACGGTCGTTGCCGCGGCGGCGAGCCGTTCTTTCAATCCGTGCAGGCTGAACTCGTTCATCAGAAAGCCGACGGTGCCGCGATGCATGCCGTAGATCGGCGTTCCCGAGCGCATGTTGTCATGTAGTGTTTGCAGCATCAGGCCGTCGCCGCCGAGCGCCACGATCACATCGGCATCGGTGACGTCGCGGTTGCCGTACTGCTGCGCGAGCTGTGTCAGAGCCTGCTGCGCTTCGGCGCTGGCGCTGGCCACGAAGGCAATACGGTCAAGTGAAGCAGAGGTCATTGCAAGGGCCGAGGTGTCATGCCTGCAGGATGGTCATGACATAGCTGCTAGCGCAGGAAAGGCAAGCAGCCCGTCCGGTCCAGCAGCGGCTCCAGCTGGTTACGCGGGGCGGAGGGAAGGGCAGCGAATTTGCTGCGCAGCTCATGGTAACACTTTCCCTGATATTTGAAGGGTGTCTGGCTATAGGCGTGGCCGAGCAATTCGACCGACACGGTTTGATGGCCGGCCTCCAGCGCCGTCAGATTGGCTTTGAGAAACGGCAGGTAAATCTGGCCTGCGAGTTCAAGAAGCCGTGTCGACCATCGTGACTCGCGCGGTAGCCAAACGCCCTCGACACCCGATGCGTCATCGATCCGCAGCAGCCATGGCAGCAGGCGCGGCGATGTCGCCCGCATCACGCCGGCCGGCGTCGGATCCATCGCCAGCGGCCAGAACTGGCCGTACCAAGCAAAGTCCGCCAGCGAAGGCCGGTTTCCGAACAGGAAGGGCTGTTCGAGAATGCCATCCTCGAACGCCGACAGGATCATCTCATACGATGCTTCCACCACCGGCCTGTTGGCCTCGGTGACGCCGACCAGCGCCATGCGTGACATCTGACGATCGTGAAAGCGCTCGATCTCGCGATCGAGGTCGGCTGCCGTCACCGGGCCCGACACCGGATTTGCTGTCTCGGCGCGCGGATCGCGGCCATGTGCCGAACCGTCGATCGCGGGCATCGTGGCTGCGCCGGCGAAACGATCCCCGACCACCCACAGGCTGGCGAAGCGCCGGTCCGGCGCATACCACCAGCGGTAGTGAAACATGCACTTGGTCAGCCATTCGTCGGCGAAGTCTTCGAGCAGATCGCTGACAAACCGCGATGCTGCATCGTCGGGCATGACGGAGCGCTGATCCGGGTGCCGCTGTTCGAGATCGTGAGCAAGAAGCGTCGAATCGTTGGCGTAGTGACCGTCGGGATACTGCAGCACCGGAACGACGGCTGGCCGCACCGAGCGGAAGGCTTCCGCCAGCCGCGGGCTCGCCGGCTCCCAGACAAAGGGAATCCGGCGATAGCGCAGCAACGCGCGCATCTTCATGGAGTAGGGCGATGCGTTGGCGCCCAACAGCCGATAGACGCCCTGCATTGCGCCGCTGTCAGTAGCCGGCGCTTGTGGTCGCCAGCGCTTCGCCGAGCGATTGATACTCGGGACAGGTATAACCGCAGAGCGAACCGATCTTGTTCAGAAAATCCATCGCGCGGTCGCGGTGGCCTTGCTCGACCTGCCACAGGCCATAGTACTGCCAGGTCTTGACGTGGTTTGGATCGGATTTCAGCGCGCGCTCGTACCAGTTCTTCGACTCCGCAAAGTCGCCGAGCTTGCGATACGAATAGCCGATCAGGTTGGCGACGTCGGCGTTGTCGTCACGGCCGAGCGCGTGGAGCTGGGCGATGGCGCCGGTGTAGTCGCCGCGATCGAAGATGGTCGCGTAAGCCGCGCGGTAGCCCTGAATGAAGGCCGGATTGTCGAGGCTCGACTTCTTCTTGGCCGCGGGCGTTGAGGTGGCCGGATCCGGAGCGAAAATGCTGCCCGGCGTCGTCGCGTCTTTCGCGGCCGGAGCTTTGGTGTCCTTGGCATCCTTGGCCTTGGTGTCGGCCGGTTTCGGGGGATCAATGGCTGTCGCGGGGGTTTCCGCCGGTGCAGCAGTTGCAGCATCGATCGCCGGTGCGATCGCAAGCGCCAATGCGGCTGCGGTCAGTGCGAGAATTCGGATGGTCAGGCTGCTCATGCAGTCCTCCTGTTTGACGCAGCCTATCGTAACCGATCGGCCGTGCATTTGACATGCATTAAACACCGGGCGGAGCGCTCCATTCCGCCAATCCGATTTGAGGTTAGACGGTTCCAGTATGCGGCCGGTTCATGTCAAAAAGTACGCGCGGAGCTTAGAAAGTTGCATCGTTGATATGAAAAAAGAAAAACCCCGGAGCAGGTGCTCCGGGGTCTTTGCCATGACAGTTGGCTGGCTCAGAGTCTGAAGCCAGCCTTGAGCAGGAATGTACGGCCCGGCAGGGGGTACGCATTGAAGACGCCGACATCCGTCGGAAAATTGACCACCCTTGCGATGCCGTAATCGTAGTATTTCGCGTCGAACAGATTGTTGACGGTGAATGACCAGAACAGCCGGTCGTACTCGCCGCTCAATCTCAGATCCACCGTGCCGTTGGCCGGAATTTTCGTCTGCAGATTGCTCTGGTCGTTATCGAAGCGGCGCTGGCTCCAATAGCGAGCCGTGGCATCGAACACGAGGTATCGCTGCCAGATATTCCAGGTCACGCCAGCGCTCGCCGTGAGCGGCGACACCAGCGGGACGTCGTTGCCCCTGAACTGACCTTCGCGGAAGACCGCGCGGGTCAGCGCGATGCCGCCCCGAAACAGCAATCCTTCATTGATCCGCAATGTCGCGCTGGTTTCCGAGCCATAGCGTCGTGTCGGATCGAGATTGCGGTTGAAAAAGTTCACCGGGTCGAACTGAAGTTCGTTCTTCAGATACGTGTCATAGACGCTCGATTGCACTTCGAGCATGCCGGCCTTCAAGCGTATGCCGCCCTCGTAGTCATACGAAGTCTGGATTCGCAATCCGAAGGTCTGCGGGATGGGATTGAAGAATGCATCGAACGCTGGACCGCTGGCCACGCGCTCGTCCACATTCGGGGTCCGGAATGCGCGCGCTGCGCGTCCAAATACCGCAAAATTCTGATTGAAGCGATGTTCGAGGCCGGCATGCAGCGCGTGCTGGGTCTCATCCTTGTTCAGTGGCGCATGACCGGAGTCGAAAAAGCCGCCCGGCGCCAGCGGATTGAATGTATCGCGGGCGTCGAGGCTGATGCGCTGGATGCGTCCTCCGTAAGACACATCGGTGGTCGAGAGAATTCCGACCGTTTGTTGCCAGTAAGCGCCAAGCGACTTCTGCTGCAGGTCGTAGATGTGAACCGGCATGCCGCCTCTCGCCTGCGGCCTGCTGGAATTGTAGTTGGCGTCATAATAGTCGATGCCGGTCAGGATTCGCGACGGCAGCCCGAACAGCGGATTGGTGATGCTGAGGCGCGGGGTGATCGAGTAGGTCGTGAGATCGGTATCGACATAATTTCCGGGTATCGGTGGCGGCACCGTGCCGAAGAAGAAGCCTGCCTGCTGGGTTTTCTGCCGCACGCCGCCGTCAACGATCAGATCGCCGCCGTTCCAGAGACCCTTGGTGAATCCGGCCGTCGCATTGAGACCTTGCTGATCGCCGTAATCGAACGGCGTTGCCGCGCCCCGGCGATTGGTCAACAGCTGATTGATGCCGGTGCCGAATTCTTGCGTGCTGCGGCCGCCCGGCAGACCGAGACGCTGGTCATCGCCAGACAGACTGAGGAACGCCGAAAAATCCGTTGTCGTATAGCGGATTTCACCGGAGCCGTTGCGTTGCCGGTAGGTGTTGTTCTGCCGGTAGCCGTCAGTATCGACAATGTTGCCGAAGATCGCGGCCGAGTAGGGACCCGAGCTGACCGTCGCCGATCCATTGCCTTCGCGGCGCTGGAACGAACCGAAACCGCCCTCGATGCGAGCCTGGTTCGGCAGACCCACTCCGGTGCGGGTCACGATGTTGATGACGCCGCCGACCGCGTTATCGCCGTAAAGCACAGCGCCGCTGTTGCCGCGTGTGACTTCGATGCGCTCGATCGAGTCGCGCGGGATTGCGGCGAGATCGACGCCTTGAAGATCGAGATCGTTGAGACGGCGGCCGTTGATGAGGACGAGCGTATTGGATGAGCCGGTTGCGCCATAGCCGCGCAAATCGACCGAGGACCGTGCGCCATCGACGCCGCCGAACAGGGTGCGCACCTGCACGCCGGGGACCTGAGCGATAATGTCCTGAATCGATTGTGCCGGAGAGCCGGCAATTTCCTGCCGGGTGATAACAGTCGTGGCCGCGCCGACGATGCGCAACGCAGGCGCATTGCTTCCGTCAATACCGGTGCCGCCATCGTAGAGGCGCGTGGCGTCGACATTGATCTGCTGCAGTTGTTGAGGCGTTTGCGCATGGGCCGCGCAAAACGGCGCAGTTGTTGCGAGTAGACAAGCGGCTAACGCTGATCGTCCTATCGTGGTGGATCTGTGATGCAAGTTCATATCCTGTCTCCGGTTTGATCGCGGAGATCAGGCGTGAGCTGGCCCAACGGCGCACGAGCGGGAGTACATGAAGAGCCCGGTACTTGCGTTCGTTTGAGAAAACCCGCCATGAGACTGGTCATGGGTCTGGCCTCCGCAACGGTTTCAACAAGTCACCGCTGCGGATACCCGCCCCGCTCGCACGCCCCGTGCGACGGAAGGATGACGGGCTCAGGCAGGTCTCCTGGCTCGCGGATCAACGCCGTTGCCCGCCTTCCCAGGCTTTCACCCAGTGGCATGATGGACAACGGCTCACCGCTGACAGTTGCGGGGGCAGCTTCGGACTGGCTGTATCGGCCTCGAACAAGGATGACTTGAACAAGACCGAATCCAGCGGCACCGAATTCCCTATTCGCCGGCTCGCGCCGGCACCTGGGCCGTGGTTCCAATCAATCGGCCGCCCCTTGCCTTGTCAACGGCGGCCCGCCTAGGATTCCAGCCCCTGACGGATTTGCCCAACATGCGTTGCAGAATTGAGACAATGAGACAGTGTGGCCTTGCCGCGCTGACGGCCCTGTCGCTCGCCGGCTGCGCTAGCAGCGAGGGGACCGACTTCACGCTGTCCAACACCAAGAGTTCAAGTGCGATCCAGCCGTATCCGGCCAGTTACCGCTCGGACCTTCTGGCGTTCATGCGGACCTATCTGAACGATCCGAGGGGCATTCGCGAAGCCAGCATTGCGGAGCCGGTCCAGCGCAGCGTCAAAGGCCGCCAGCTCTATGTCGTCTGTCTGCGTTACAACGCCCGCGTGCCAGACGGCAGCTATCCGGGAGCGTCCGAGCGCGCCGTGATCTTCGTCGACGCCCGGCTCGATCGGCTGGTCGAAATTGGCAAGGAATTTTGTTCCGGCGCGACCTATCAGCCGTATCCCGATCTGGAGAGGCTGCAGCGTTAACGCGCCCGAGGCACTGCGAATCTGGCGGCGGACTCGGAATCGCAAAACGCGCAAGCGGGACTGGCGAAAACAATCCGCGGGACTCGCGGGCGACCGGCGAGTCAGCATAGTTCCATGACACGCATGATTCGATGCTGGACCCTGTCGCACGATGCCTTCGCCTTGCATCTGACACTGGCCACGGTGCTTGCCGCCGCCGCAGTCGCCAATGCGGTGTGCCTGCTGAGCTATCTCTAGCGCTGCTCGCCCGCCACGATCTCGTCTGGAATCGTGCGATCCGATCTTGTCCCGGTGGAACGGCGCTGATAGCTAACCCCCACGGCGCCGGTTTAGCTCAGCGGTAGAGCAGCGGTTTTGTAAACCGAAGGTCGGGAGTTCAATCCTCTCAACCGGCACCGCGTTCCGATCAGTGTTGGTTTTCGCAGAGTTACTCCAACCCGATCCGTTCCGCAGATGATCGTCGTATGTCCACTTTATTCGCCGCAGACGTAAAATCGTCCCGGCGAATTTGATCGATCGGCGCGATGGCGCGTTAACTTTTCCAGCATCGCGAAATCCTTCCTCGTCCGATGCAATTGCTGGCGAGTTTATCCTTTCGCGTTAGCCTTACCTGCGGATCGCACCGCGGCCTTAACACCTTGCCGCGCGGCTTCGCGTATTCTCACACCATCGAAAAAGGAACTTCAGATGCGTGCAGCGCTCGCGCTTGCGATTGTATTGGCAACGGCGGTCACGGCTTCGGCCCAGACCGGTCCCGTCATCGCGATTCCAGGCCGCGGAGGGGTCCCCGTCATCATCAACGGTCAGGATGCGTCCTGGGCCGTGGTCGAAGGCGACTGGGGATTGGCCAAGAACCTTCACGTCCAGCCGACCGTGCTCGGCGGCTGGGATGCTACCTACGGCAAGCCGGTCGGCCGCTATTTCCCAAGCTCGGGACAGATTCCAGGTTACGGCCGCGTCGAGATCGAACCGCCGGCCGATCGTGCGTTGCCACGGCCGGCGCCAAGTTATCACCGCTCGTGGTCGGCTGAATCGGCCGCTCCCGTCGAGCAACCCATTCCGCAAAATCCGCCGCCGATCATCGTGGCGCCGGAGATCAGCGGCCCGCAATATTCGCCAAGACCTCATTCACAGGGTCCAAGGCGATAAAACCAAGCTGAACTTCAACAAGAAGACGACGGACAGGAGAGAGTAAATGCGTAAGACAATGACAGGACTGGCGGCTTTTGTGGCCGTGATGACGGTGTCCGCTGCTGCGCCTGCAATGGCTTGCGGATATTCTTCGTGTGCTACGAGCTGCGGTGGCGGCTTGCTGCAGGCTTTTGCAAATCCGTGCGGCGGCTATGCCTACGGCGGCGGTTATGGTTATGCTGGCTACGGCAGCTACGCCGGAAACGCCTACAGCTATTACGACCGGTTGCCTTCGCCGCAGTATTATTACGTCAACCAGGGCCCGACCTATACCGGCCCGGGTGCGTATGCTCCGATCGCGACCTATCAGGAGCGTGCGGTGTCCGGCTGGAGCGCCTACAGCCAGCCTTACTATCGCGGCTACACTGGCGGCCCGTACGCCAATCCGGGCCATCACTACTATGACGGCGCCCGCGCAACCGGCCCCGTGGTCTACCGCTACACGCCGCGCCGCCACTATCACGGCAGCTATCGCCCGGTCGTTCGCTATGCCGCGCCGCGTGTGATCTATGCGCAGCGCCCGGCCTATCATGCGCCGCGCCATCGCTACCACGCGCCGCGTCCGCACTACCATCGCCACCACGCGCCGGTTCTGCGCCGCTACAACTGATCGCAGAGCCTTTGGTTCTCGATGAAGCCCGTCCGCCAGCAATGGCGGGCGGGTTTTTCATGCGCATGATCACGAAAAGTGGAAACCGGTTTTCGGACCAGATCATGCGCCAGGAAAGAGCTACATGATTTTAAGGCGCGTGTTGCCGATATAGAGCGCGAGCGCTGCGGCATTCGACACGTTGAGGCTCTTGATCTCGCCTGGCATGTCCATCCGCGCCACCACGCTGCAGGTCTCGCGTGTGAGTTGCCGCAAGCCTTTTCCCTCGGCGCCGAGCACCAGTGCCAGCGGACTTTGCAGTTCGACTGCCGCCAGATTTTCGCTGCCCTCGCTGTCGAGGCCGACAGTCATGAAGCCTTCGTCGTTGAGTTCGTTCAGCGCGCGGGCCAGATTCTGCACCAGCACCAGCGGCACCATCTCCAGCGCGCCGGATGCGGACTTGGCCAGCACGCCGGTCGCTTCCGGACTGTGTCGCGCCGTCGTGACGACGGCCTTCACCGCGAACGCAGCTGCGGATCGCAGGATCGCACCGACATTGTGCGGATCGGTGATCTGGTCGAGCACCAGCACGACGCCATCGCGCGGTAATTTGCGGATGTCGGGCGAGGCGAGGTGATCGGCTTCCGCCAGCAATCCCTGATGCACGGCATCGGGGCCGAGCCGCTGGTCGATCGTTTGCGGCCGCACGATCTCCGGCGTCACGCGCAGCTCGATGTTCTCTTCCGTCAGCCGCCGCGCCGCATTCTCGGTCAGGAACAGTTTGCGGATCTTGCGCTTCGGATTTGCGAGCGCAGCCGTGACCGTGTGCCAGCCATAGAGAATCACGAGGTCGAGCGGTTCCCGCGTGCGGGGCTCGCGCCGCCGATCGTCCGGTTTGCCCTTGCGCTCCCAGCGCCTGGGCGCGCCTGACCCGCCTTTTGGCCGGTCCTTCTGAAAACGGGGTTTGCGGTCGCGGTCGCTCATGTTCGGCTTGTCTCACGCGCGGTGAAAGTTGGCAATTTCGGCCTTTCGCCAATATTTTAGCCCGATGGGGGCATTTCCCGGCCGTTGGTTGACTTTAAGGGCAGGCTTCGACCATAAACGCGCCCGACCGGGAGCCCAGCAACGGGCGACTTGCTTCAAGCCATCCTTGATCGGCCAGCCGTCCTTTCGGGATGGAGGGCAGGTTGCGGTGGTCTTCGGCGGGGGAGAGTGTCCCGAGTGGCAAAGGGAGCTGACTGTAAATCAGCCGCCTCATGGCTTCGCAGGTTCGAGTCCTGCCTCTCCCACCAGCCGCTATATTGATTACGCAGAGACGGCCGCGAGCGGATGGGGACAAGGTTGCGCGACGCGCTTGCGCGTCATAGCAACCAGACCACCACCGCCTTGAGCCGTGCGTCATCGATGACGGGGAAGGCCACGATCTGGACCAGGTCGGCTTCCTGTGAGGTCCTGGCATAGGCAGATTGTTCGAGGCTGAAGTCACCCAGCAGGGCGGGCATGCCGGTCGCCCAAGCACCACCGATAGCGCCTTCGCCTTTTGCGATCCGGCTGCCGCTATAGAGTGACGTCAGGTCCGTGCCGCCGCTGCAGTCACCCGACTCAAATATCAGTGCGTCATGCGTTTCGTTCGGACGCCACACCTCGAAGCGTTTGGCGATCGGCGTTGCTTGAGCCGACAGCAAAGACACCACCCAGGTGTTTCCGTCATCCATCTTGTAGGGAATGCCGATGGCACAATTGATTCCGATTTCCGATGCTTCTTCCCAACGCAAGAAGCTCTTCGCGTTCTGGAAATCCTTGATGATCAGAGGCCGGTCGGCCTTCCACACCCGGCCGGGCAGTCCGAACCCGCGCGGAAATTTCGTGTGCCGCGAGTTGAACTCAAACATATCGGCGGTGCCATAGTATCCATCGATCAGTGCCATCTCGTGGGAGCGATTTTCATCGTTGTGCCACAACTCGATCGCTCCGATGTGTCTCTCGTCATCGCCGCAAAACAGCACCATCACGGCCGTCAAGAATTCGCCGGCGAAAACCGGCAAAGCGACCCCGCACGTCAGGCCGGCGGCTTTCGCTGCGTCCGTTCGCTTGAAATAGGAATTTGAAAATTCAGTCAGGATGATAGGATGACCGGACTCCCAAGCCTTGCCGGGGAGGCCCTCGCCGTAACCGAACCGGATCGATTCGCTAAGCGCTCGAAACTCTCCCAAGTCTCCGGTTCCGAGGCTGCCGCCAAAGGCAAGGTGCGTTCGTGACGTGTCCGGAATCCAAAGCTCGACCATCCGCACAAATGATTTCATGACGCGAGCCCAACATTCCGGCCAAGCGATCATCGGATATGCCAAGAGAAAAGGCCCGCCCAAATAGCGGTCGTGCCGCTCAAGATTTAGCCGGAACGGCGCCGAGGGTTGAGAATTTGCATCCGCTGCCCATTGCTGCGAGCTGATCTGATTTATTATGACATTCCGCGATCCCGTTAGCGCAAAGCCGTTTGCCGTCGTGACCGGCGCCTCGACAGGCATCGGGTTCGAACTGGCGCGCTGCTGCCTCGATGCCGGTTTCGATCTCGTGATCGTTGCCGATGAGGCGGAGATTCATCAGGCCGCATCGAGGCTGGCGCGCGAAGCTGCGACCATCGAGGCGATCGAGGCCGATCTCGCGACCGAAAGGGGGCGGCACGACCTGTTTGCTTTGATCGGCAGCAGGCGCGTCGATGCGCTTGTTGCCAATGCCGGAATAGGCCTGGGCGAGGCATTTCTCGATCAGGACTTTGCGAATGTCACGCAGCTGTTGCGAACCAATATCGAGGGCACGCTTGCAGTCGTTCACAGCATCGCTCATGGCATGCGCGCGCGCCGCACGGGCCGGATTCTGATCACCGGATCGATCGCAGCCTATGTCGCGGGTCCGTTTCAAGCCGCCTACAATGCCAGCAAGGCCTTCATCAACCAGTTCGCGCTCGCGCTGCGCGAAGAGCTGGGCGGCGCCGGTGTCAGCGTGACGTGTCTCGCGCCCGGAATCACTGAATCTGAATTTTTCCGCCGCGCCGGTCAGCTCGACACCAAGGCGGGCCGCTCAAAAAAGGACGATCCGCGCATGGTCGCGCGTATCGGCTTCGATGCGATGATGCGCGGCGATGCCTTCGTCATCAGCGGATGGAAGAACAAGCTCCAGATTGCGGTCGCCCGCTGCCTGCCGAACAACCTGCTTGCGCGGCTCCATCGTCCATGGAGCGAGCCAGAGCGCTAACCGCCCGGCTCGCTGTTTGCGACGTCGCGCAGATATTCGCCGTAGCCGCTTTTCGCGAGTTCGCCTGCGAGCCCGAGCAACTGGTCTTTCGTGATCCAGCCGAGCGAATAGGCGGTCTCTTCGGGACTAGCGATGCGCAGGCCCTGCCGTTTCTCAAGCGCGCGAACATACTCACTGGCTTCGATCAGCGTGTCGGGCGTTCCGGTATCGAGCCACGCGAAGCCGCGGCCGAATTTTTCTACCCTGAGATCGCCGCGTGCGAGGTACGCGCGATTGATATCGGTAATTTCCAGCTCGCCGCGTGCCGATGGCTTGAGGCTGCGCGCAATGCCGACGACATCGGCGTCGTAGAAATAAAGTCCGGTCACGGCCCATTTTGATTTCGGCTTTGCCGGCTTTTCCTCGATCGATGTGGCGCGGCCCTGATCGTCGAATGCGATCACGCCGTAACGCTCGGGATCGGGCACCTGATAGGCGAACACTGTCGCGCCGGACGTGCGTTGCGCCGCCGGTTGCAGCATGTCCTGCAGGCCGGGGCCGTAAAAAAGATTGTCGCCGAGAATGAGAGCCGAGGGGCTTTTGCCGATGAAGTCCGCACCGATGACGTAGGCCTGCGCCAGACCTTCCGGCCGTGGCTGTTCGGCGTAAGCGAGCCGAATGCCCCATTCGCCGCCGTCGCCGAGCAGTCGCTGAAAATGCGGCAGGTCGTGCGGCGTGGAGATAACGAGGATGTCGCGGATGCCGGCCAGCATTAGCGTGGTCAGCGGGTAATAGATCATCGGTTTGTCGTAGACCGGCAGGAGCTGCTTCGACATCGCAAGCGTCATGGGATGCAGGCGCGTCCCCGATCCGCCCGCAAGGATGATGCCTTTCATCGCACTCATGCTCCGCTCATCAGGCGCGCCACACAAGTGCACACCGAATGACGCCAATCCGGCAGCCGCAATCCGTAAACGTCCGACAGCTTATCGCAGTTGAGCCGGGAATTGTTCGGGCGCGCAGCCGCGGTCGGGTATTCCGCGGCCGTTATCGGAATAACGTTAACGCGCCCGCGGCCGTGTTTGGCGGCTTCGTCAAAAATCGTTTGCGCGAATTCGGCCCATGTCGCTTCGCCCGAGCCTGTCAGATGAAACGTTCCGCGCAACCGCGCGTCATCCCGCTTGGCAAGCAGCGTCGAGGCGACAGCGACAATCGCTGCCGCGATATCGGCGGCCGCTGTCGGGCAGCCATATTGATCGGCGACAACGCTGATCTCGTTGCGCGTTTCGCCAAGCCGCAGCATGGTCTTCAGAAAATTCTGTCCGAACGGGCTGTAGATCCAGCTCGTGCGCAGGATCACGTGATCGGGGTTCGCCGTCGCCACGGTTTTTTCGCCCGCGAGCTTCGAGCGTCCATAGGCGTTCAGCGGCGAGGTCGCATCGGTCTCGCGATAGGGCGCATCGGCGCGTCCGTCGAAGACATAATCGGTCGAAAGATGGATCACAGGAACGTTGAGCTTGCGCGCGGCAGCGGCGACCGCGCCCGCCGCCGTGGAATTGATGCGGAACGCACGCGCTTCTTCCGCCTCGGCCTGATCGACCGCGGTGTAGGCTGCGGCATTGACGATGACATCAGGCTGAGCGGAGGCGAGCGCCGGCGCGATCGTCTGCAGCTTTTCGAAATCCATGCTGACGCGGCCGACCGCGATCAGCGAGATGTCCGCCGTCTCGCAGGCGAGCAGCGATTGGGCAAGTTGACCCCTGGTGCCGGTGACGACGATCCGCATCGGTCTCGAACCTAGACTTGCTTGAACTGGACTTGCTTGAACTGGACCTGCTTGAACTAGACTTGCCTGGTGTCGAAGAACAAAATGTCCGCGCCGGCATCTGCGAAATTTCCGATGTCGCCGGCGGCAGCCTGGCCTTCGGGCGAGGCAAAGGCCGCCTGGACATCAGCCATCGAGTCGAATGTGAGCGTCGCGACCAGATACACGCCGCTTGCGCCAGCCGGCGACATCACGCCGCCCTGGCTGACGTCGTACTTCCGCAGTTTTGGAATTCGCTTTGCCAGCGGCACATGTTTGGAGAAGTAGTAGGCGTCGAACGCCGCCGGGTGTTTCGGCGTTTTATAAAGGACGACGAGTGCGGCCATGGACATTCTCCCAGATGTTTTCGTGAAGCATTCGCCCGAGCTTAACGCACCGCTACAGGTTGCGCATGCCCGAAATCACATTATGGTCGCGGCCTATGGGACGATGGCTTCAGAACTGGCTGAATTCGCATGGGCTCGGCGCGATCGCGCTGGCTGTGGTGGTCATCGCGTTCCTGCTGTCGATGCTGATGCTCGGAATCGGCTACGTGATGGTGAGCTGAACGGCCGCGGTATCCGCGCTAGAAATCAGGCGCGCAAGCCGTTCAGCGCGTTGCAAATTGCGTTGCGGCGTTGCATATCAGGGATCAATGCGGGTGTAGCTCAATGGTAGAGCAGCAGCCTTCCAAGCTGAATACGAGGGTTCGATTCCCTTCACCCGCTCCAGCCTGTTTCGCGCCAGGGCGCTCCGCAGGTTAGCGAAGCAAAGCCTGCGTCATACGCTGCGATGCGGCAACACAAGAAGCGCTTGCCAAGTGGCGGGCGGCGGTAAACGATACCGTCAGCAAAAGGCGTCATGGCGAAGCGGCCGGACGAAAAATGGTTCCGTGCGTCTGCTGAGCTTGAGAAATCCCTTCAAGGGTCCGAATGGCGTCTGTTCATTGCAGGACAAACCCATGGGGAGGGATCGATCATGAATGCCGTGCAAGCACCGAGCGTCGGGACTGTGTCCGGAAGCGCCGCGGATGAGGCGCTGTTCTCAAAAGTCAGCTGGCATCTGCTGCCGTTGCTTTTCGTCTGCTACGTCATCGCCTTCCTGGACCGTATCAACATCGGCTTTGCCCAGTTGCAGATGAAGCAGTCGCTGCCGTTCAGCGACGAGGCCTATGCGTTGGGCGCGGGCATTTTCTTCATCGGCTATTTCCTTTTCGAAGTGCCCAGCAATCTGATGCTGGAGAAGATCGGCGCGCGCAAGACTCTGCTGCGCATCATGTTCTGCTGGGGCCTGTGCGCCGCCGGCATGATGTTCGTCCAGACGACGACGCAATTCTATGTTCTGCGCTTCCTGCTCGGTGCATTCGAAGCAGGATTCTTTCCGGGCATCATCCTGTATCTGACCTACTGGTATCCATCGGCGCGCCGCTGCAAGGCGATTGCAATCTTCATGACGGCGGCATCGTTCGCTTATCTGATCGCGGGACCGGTATCCGGCGCGATCATGAAGTACATGGATGGCATGGCGGGCTATCGCGGATGGCAGTGGCTGTTCCTGGTTCAGGGCCTGCCGGCCTCGTTACTCGGAATTTATGCGTACTTCTATCTCAAGGACAAACCCCAGCAGGCAAACTGGCTGACGGCCGAGGAAAAGGCATTGTTGCGCCACCACCTCGACAACGATCCGCATGCCGCAACTTCGCAATCGCACGGTTCGCTTTGGTCCATTCTTGCCGATGCGCGCGTCTACATGCTGTCGCTGGTCTACTTCCTGTTGCTTGGTGCCACGTACACGATGGTGTTCTGGGTGCCGACGCTGATCCGGCAGTGGGGCATCGCGGATGTCATGACCATCGGGTTGCTGGCTGCCCTCCCGGCGTTGTTCGGCATGATCGGCATGGTGTTGATCGGCCGCAGCTCCGACAAGAATCTGGAGCGGCGCTGGCACTTCTTTATCTGTAGTGCGATTGCCGCCATCGGTCTGTTGATCTCCATTCTTGCGCAGGGAAATCTGGTGGCCTCGCTCGCCGGCATTTGCATTCTTGCGATCGGGCAGTCGGCTGCGACGCCGATCCTGTTCACCGGCGTCAGCCAATATCTGCCGGCAACGCTCGCGGCAGGGGGTATCGCGTTGATCAGCAGTCTCGGTAATCTCGGTGCGGCGGTGTTTCCGCCGGTGACGGCCTACATCAACAAAGCCACGGGCTCGCCCGTGATGAGCATGTATCTCGTCACGGTGCTCTATCTGCTGGCGGGAGCGATCTTCCTCTACATCCTGCGGCCGATGAAGGCTCCAGCTCACGCGGTTGGTGCGCCAGCGACATAGGCAAGGAAATCTCCGGCGGAGACGGGCTGAAACTGATCGGCGCCGGATCGTCCAGGTTGGGTGCAGGGGTCTGTTTCCCTGCACCCGCTCCAGCCGGTTGTGAACGGCATTTCATCCTGTGAATTCGCCGGCCTGACGATATTCCGCAGAGCGGTTCTGCAATGCAGCGCCGTGACCTTGATGCGCGTCCAAGGCGCTTGCAGGGAGCGGAAGCCGCTGTGTATAGAATTGCCTTATCAAAAATCAGCAACAAAACCGGTGAGGATCGCCCCATGGACTTCAATCTCTCGGAACGCCAGCAGCAGTGGCTCGGCCGCGTTTCATCGTTCATGGAGAAGCATGTCCGCCCCGCGGTGCCGGTCTACAAGGAGCAGGATGCGAGCGGCGATCGCTGGAAGGTGATTCCGATTGTCGAGGACCTGAAGAAGAAGGCGCGCTCCGAAGGTCTATGGAACATGTTCATGCCGCCGTCGTCGCATGAAGACGATGAGTTCCGCGGCGCCGGCCTGACCAACCTCGAATACGCGCTGCTCGCCGAACAGATGGGCCACATCGGTTGGGCCTCCGAAGTGTTCAACTGCTCCGCGCCGGACACCGGCAACATGGAAGTGCTGCTGCGCTACGGCACCAAGGAACACAAAAGGAAGTGGCTGCGTCCGCTGATGGACGGCGAAATCCGCTCGGCGTTTTTGATGACCGAGCCTGCGGTCGCATCGTCGGATGCCGCCAACATCGAAACATCCATCAAGCGCGACGGCGATCACTACGTCATCAACGGCCGCAAGTGGTGGTCGTCGGGCGTCGGCGATCCGCGCTGCAAGATCGCGATCGTGATGGGCAAGACCGATCCGAATGCCGCGCGTCACGCACAGCAGTCGCAGATTCTTGTTCCGCTCGACACGCCCGGCATCAAGGTGGAGAAGATGCTTCCCGTGTTCGGCTATGACGATGCGCCGCACGGTCACGCGCAGGTGCTGCTCGAGAACGTCCGCGTTCCAGCGAGCAACATCCTGCTCGGCGAGGGCCGTGGCTTCGAGATCGCGCAGGGCCGTCTCGGTCCCGGCCGCATTCATCACTGCATGCGCACCATCGGCAAGGCCGAGGAGGCGCTGGAGAAGATGGTGAAGCGGCTGTCGTCGCGCACCGCGTTCGGCAAGAAGATCATCGAGCATTCGGTGTGGGAACAGCGCATCGGCGAGGCGCGCACTGACATCGAGATGAATCGTCTGCTGTGCCTGAAGGCAGCCGACATGATGGACAAGGTCGGCAACAAGACCGCACAGCTCGAGATCGCGATGATCAAGGTGTCGGCGCCGAACATGGCGCTGAAGATACTCGACAATGCGATCCAGGCATTCGGCGCTGCCGGCGTCTCCGACGATGCTGGCCTTGCGCGCGATTACGCCAGCATGCGCACGATGCGTCTCGCCGACGGACCGGACGAGGTCCACAACCGCGCCATCGCTCGTCTCGAGGTGCGCAAGTACGCCAACAATCCCGTCAAACACTGATCGGCGGCGAACGTGGCGACGGGCACGCGGCGAGACGAGGATTATGCGGGCACCAAGCCTGTCGAGGAGCGGCATCGCGTCGATGAAGCGCGCCTCGCAGCCTGGATGTCGGAGAATGTCGAAGGCTTTGCCGGCCCGCTGACCGTGTCGCAGTTCAAGGGCGGCCAGTCGAACCCGACGTATCGGCTCGATACGCCGGGCAGGGCCTACGTGATGCGGCGCAAGCCGTTTGGGAAGCTGTTGCCGTCGGCGCATGCGGTGGACCGCGAATTTCGTGTGATCTCGGCCCTCGGGAAGCAGGGCTTTCCGGTCGCGAAAGCCTATGCACTCTGCATGGATGACAGCATCATCGGCGCGGCGTTCTACATCATGTCGATGGAGGAGGGCCGGGTGCTGTGGGATCCGACGCTGCCGAACCAGCCGGAATCGGAGCGGCGTCCGATCTTCAATGACAAAGTCAGAACGTTGGCGAAGCTGCACATGTTCGAGCCCGACAAGATCGGGCTCGGTGACTTCGGCAAGCCGGGCAACTATTTCGCACGGCAGGTCGATCGCTGGACCAAGCAATACAAGGCGTCGGAAACCAAGCTGATTCCGGAAATGGAGCGGCTGATCGAGTGGTTGCCGAAAACCGTTCCGGTGCAGGAGCGGGTGTCGATCGTTCACGGCGACTATCGCCTCGACAACATGATTTTTCATCCGACTGAGTCGCGTGTCATCGCGGTGCTCGATTGGGAGCTGTCGACGCTCGGCGATCCGATGGCCGACTTCACCTATCTGCTGATGCAATGGACCATGACGCCCGGTCTCGGTGACGCCGATCTCGCCGCGCTGAAGATTCCGACGATGGACGAGGCCGCCGAGCTGTACTGCCAGACGACCGGCCGCTCCAGCGTGCCTGATCTGAACTGGTACTACGCCTACAACCTGTTCCGGCTCGCCGGTATTACGCAAGGCATTGCCGGCCGCATTCGAGACGGCACCGCCGCCAATGCGCGCGCAATCGAATCGGCCAAGCGCACCGTGCCGCTGGCGCAGTCGTCGTGGGCTTACGCGCAGAAGGCCGGCGCGAGCTAAACAAGCATCAATTGTTGTTGTCGTCCTCGCGAATGCGAGGACCCATACGCTGTGACCTATAAAGAGATCGCAACGTATCGGTCCCCGCTTTCGCAGGGACGACGGACTTTTTTCTTCTGTCACTGACGCGGAATGGTCTGAACACTTGGCCCTTGCCCCCAATCTTCGCGGAAGCCTGCTGATGGCGGCGGCCATGGCCGGCTTCACGATGAACGATGCGATCACCAAGACAGTCACGTCGGAGATGAACTTCGGCGAGGTCATCCTGCTGCGCGGGCTGTTTGCCGTCGTGCTGATCGCGGCGCTCGCGTATCACCAGCGCGCGATCCGGCCGCTGCGGACGCTGATGATGAAATCGGTGGCGCTGCGTGTGGCCGGGGAGGTCGGCGGCACGCTATCGTTTCTGGCTGCGATCGTGCATCTGCCGCTCGCCAATACGTCGGCGATCTTTCAGGCGCTGCCGCTGGCGATCACGCTCGGCGCCGCGCTGATTTTCGGCGAACCCGTCGGCTGGCGGCGATGGCTGGCGATCTTGGCGGGTTTCATCGGGGTTCTGATCATCGTCCGCCCCGGACTTGACGGCTTCAATCAGTTCTCGCTGCTGGCGCTGGTCTCGGTCGTGTTCTGCGCCGTGCGCGATCTTGCGACCAAGCGGATTCCGGCGGACATTCCCTCGCTGTTCATCACGTTGTTGACGACGATCACGGTGACGGTCGCGGGCGCGCTCGTGCTATTCCCGCTTGGCGGCTGGACGCCACCTTCGAGCCGCTCGATCGGATTACTAGCGTTGGCGGCCGTGCTGCTGCTGATTGGCTACCAGTGCGTCATCATGGCGCTGCGCGTCGGCGATATCTCGGCGGTTGCGCCGTTTCGCTATTCGGCGCTGCTGTGGGCACTGCTGCTCGGTTACCTCGTGTTCGGCGACGTGCCCGATGCGCTGATGGTGACGGGCGCATCGATCATCGTGCTGTCCGGGCTTTATGCGTTCTATCGCGAGCGCATCCGCAATCGGCTCCAGCCGGTGGCGGCGAGCACGTCGGGTCTGCCACCGGATGGATTGTGATGTCTCAAGCTCAGATCGGCTTGCCGGTATAGGGCATCGAGGCGGTGAGGCCGCCATCGACCGGGATGGCCTGTCCGTTGACGTACGACGCATCGTCGCTCGCAAGGAAAAGGCCCATCGCCGCGAGTTCATGCGGCTGGCCTGCGCGCTTCAGCGGATTGAGCTGTCCAATCTTGCTTTCGGTGCCGCGCTGTTTGGCGCGGTCGAAGGTCGGCTTGGTCATTCCGGTTTCGATTAGTCCCGGACAAACCGCATTGATACGCACGCCGGTGCCGGACAGCGAATACGCTGTGGTCTGCACGAGGCTGATGACGCCGGCCTTGCTCGCCGCATACGGATGACCGCTGGCGCCGGACTTCAGGCCCGCAACCGATGCCGTGCAGACGATCGCGCCATGGCCCTGCGCGGTCATCAGCGGGATCGAATGTTTCACCGCCAGGAACGGGCCGATCAGATTCACGCGCAGGACTTCTTGCCAGTGCTCCGGCGTCTGTTCTGCGAGCGGCACAAGACCGCCGCTGACTCCGGCGTTGGCCCAGATCGCATCGAGCTTGCCGTGGGCCGAGACAGCCTTGCGGATGAATCCGATGACATCCGCCTCGGAGCCGGCGTCCGCCATCACGGCCTCCGCGGTGCCGCCGGCCTGCTTCACCATCTCGACGGTTTCCTTGACGCCGTCGGTGCGATCCACTGCGATCAGCCGCGCACCTTCCCTGGTGAACAGCAGCGAGGCGGCGCGGCCGATGCCCGAGCCTGCGCCGGTGATGATGACGGATTTGCCTTCGAGGCGACCCATGAAACGTTCTCCCACATGCGTTTTTGGTGCCGCGCATGCCGTAGCGCGGAATTTTTCTGAGGCGCGTTCCGCTTGAGGCGGACTTCGCGGTGCCGTAGATCGTGGGGAACACTATTGAAGGGAACAAGCGATGTCCAACACCGACAAGCCGTTCGTCGCGCAACACAACGTTCCCGCTGGCGTGACGGCGACACGATGGTGGTGGGTGCGACACGCGCCCGTCCGCACCGACGGTGGCAATATCTACGGTCAGATCGATATCGAATGTGATTGCAGCGACCGGGTGGTGTTCGATGCGCTGGGCCGCGTGTTGCCGCGCGACGCCGTGTGGGTGGCGAGCAAACTCAAGCGCACGCACATGACGGCGGACGCGATCTTCGCTGCCGGTTTCCCCCGGCCAGAAGCGATCGCGCATGACGGCGATCTCAACGAGCAGCATCTCGGCGACTGGCAGGGCAGCAACCGGGCTGCGTTCTTTGCGAAGCTGCCGGTCAATCTGACGACGTTCTGGTTTGCGCCTATCGATGAACCATCCCCGAACGGCGAGAGTTTCATGGACCTCTATCGCCGGACTCAATCAGCCATCGCGCGGATCACCGCGCAATATGCAGGACGCGACATCGTCGCCGTCGCCCATGGCGGCACCATCAAGGCGGCGATCGGTGTGGCGCTGCGCGATCAGCCGGAGCGGGGGCTCGCGTTCACCATCGACAACTGCTCGATCACCCGGCTCGATCATCTGGCGAGCGACGGCCAATCCGGCTGGCGTATCCCCTACGTCAACCAGCAGCCGTGGATCGCCGCGCCGGAGCACGTCGCGATGCATCAGCCGGCCGGGCCGGAAATCGCGCGCGAGACGAAGCTGGCGTAGCTCCTCATGGCGAGGAGCGCGAAGCGCGTCTCGAACCATGAGGCCACATACGGGCCTCTATCCTTCGAGACGCGATCCAATGGGATCGCTCCTCAGGATGAGGAGAAACGTTCTAGCGAAGAACCCCCGACCGTTCCACGATCAGGACGACCACAATCACCGCCAGTGTCACGGCCGCGACGGCGAGCTTGCGGCTCCACGACATGCCCTGGCTGACCCACCAGAGCAGCGCGCAACTCATCAGCACCGGGACGATGATTTCGAGCTTCATGTTCGCGCCTGCCGTGTTTCGTTGCAGTTGTCCGGGCCGACCATGTGGATATAAAGTCGCAGCCAAGCACAGTTCAAGACGCAAAACAGCGCAGAGAGGAACGCCTATGAGCCTGTTCGACATGAAGGGGAAAGTCGCCGTCATCACCGGATCGACACGCGGCATCGGCCGGGCCATCGCGGAACGTATGGCGGAGCATGGCGCCAAGGTGGTGATTTCATCGCGCAAGCAGGACGTCTGCGATGAGGTGGCGAAGGAGGTCAACGGCACTTTCGGCAAAGGGACGGCAATCGCTGTCGCTGCCAACATATCGAGCAAGGAAAATCTTCAGAACCTGATCGACGAAAGCAACAAGGCGTTCGGCAAGATCGACGTTCTGGTCTGCAACGCGGCGTCGAACCCGTACTACGGCCCGCTCGCCGGCATCTCCGATGACCAGTTCACGAAAATCCTCGGCAACAACATCGTCGCCAACAACTGGCTGATCTCGATGGTGGTGCCGCAGATGATCGAACGCAAGGACGGTTCAATCATCATCATCTCGTCGATTGGCGGCCTCAAGGGATCGACCATCCTCGGCGCTTACGCCATCTCCAAGGCCGCCGACATGCAGCTCGCGCGCAATCTCGCTTGCGAGTATGGCAAGCACAATATTCGTGTGAACTGCATCGCGCCGGGCCTGATCAAGACCGATTTCGCCAAGGCGCTGTGGGACAATCCGGAGAATCTGAAGGCATCGACGGCGCGGTCGCCGTTGCTGCGCATCGGCGTACCCGACGAAATCGCGGGCGCCGCCGTGTTCATGGGCTCGCGCGCCGGAGATTTCATGACCGGTCAGACCGTCGTCATCGACGGTGGCGCGACCATCTCCTGACGGGATTTGTCCCTGACAGTGTTGTGAACCGCGCATGGAAATCGTGACGGGCATGAACGGGGCGGACCGAATAGGTTCGCCCCGATTTGTTTCAGGAGGGCATCATGCGAGATTTCACGAGAGTAGGTTTGCTGGCAAGCGGATTTCTGATTCTGTCTGGTGCCGCGAATGCGCAGCAGAGCGTGGCGGGCGAGTACGTCATGCAGGGCAAGGGCATCGGCCCGAGAGACAGCGCCTATTCCGGGACGTGCACGTTCAAGGCGAGCGACGCGCTGTATGACGTGTCATGCTACAACGTCGATACCCGCCACACCTATTCCGGCAAGGGCATTCGCACCGGCGATCATTTTGCGATCATCATCGGCGATCACCTGAAGGGCGACCATCAGGACAGCTATGTCGGCGAATATCTGGTGACGTACAGCATCGCCGCCGACGGCAAGATGACTGGCCGCTGGGTTCATGCGGTGTCGGGTGCGAGCGGAAACGAGACGCTGACGCCGAAGAAATAGGGGATTGCATTCAGGATTCGTCGTCCCTGCGAACTCAGGGACCCATACGCCGTGCCTGATCGATAGGCCTCGGTGTATGGGTCCCGGCTCGCGCTTCGCTTGGCCAGGACGACGAAAGGTTTACTCCACCGCCGCGTAGACGAGGCTGCGCACCAGCGTGCGGAAGTATTCGCGTTGGCCCGGACCCTGGCTGAAGAAGGTCGCGAACAATTCTTCCTTCGGGTCGATCCAGAAGAATGTGCCCGCCATGCCGCTCCAGAAGAACTGCCCGAGCGTGCCGGCAAACGGCGCCATGCCGTCGTGCGTGCGCACGGCGAAGCCGAGGCCGAAGCCATGGCCTGGCGGCAGCAGATGGCTTTCGCATTTGACGTTCGGCGCGAGATGGTTTGATGCCATCAGCGCCAGCGTCTTGCGGCCGATGATCCGGTTGCCGTCGAGCGTGCCGCCGTTGAGTAGCGCCTGACATAACCGCGCATAGTCCATCGCGGTCGAGACCAGTCCGCCGCCGCCCGATTCCATCGCCGGTTTTTCCAGCGGATCGAACAGTGCGACCTTCTCGCCGGTCCACGGATCGGTCTCGAACGGCTGTGCCAGCCGGCTTGTGTTGGCGGCGTCGGCGTGAAACGCGGTTTCGGTCATTTGCAGCGGCGCGAGTATCTTCTCGGTGAGGACAGCGCCAAGCGTCTTGCCGGAAACGACCTCGATGACGCGGCCAAGAATGTCGGTCGAGCGCGAGTAGTTCCACTCCGCGCCCGGCTGGCAGATCAGCGGCAGTTCGGCGACCATTTTGGCGTGCAGCTCGTTGGTGATATCGCGGCGGCGAACGCCGGCCTTCTGGTACATCCGTTGCACCATGCCGTTGCCGGTGATCTCGTACGAAATGCCCGAGGTGTGCCGCAGCAAATCCTGAATCGTGATCGGGCGCAGCGGAAGCGCGAGTTCAAGCTGGCCGTTTCGCTCGACGCCAACCTTGGTGTTGGCGAACTCGGGAATGTACTTTGCCAACGGGTCGTTGAGCAGGATGTATCCGTCCTCGACGAGGCTCATGATGGCGATCGACACCATCGGCTTTGTCATCGAGAAAATACGGAAGATGCTTTCGCGCGTCATCGGCGCGTCCGATGCCGGGCTCTGCCGTCCCTGCGCCTCGAACCAGCCGATCTGGCCGCGCCGCGCAATCATCGAGACCACACCGGGCGTCGTTCCCTTGTCGATCTCGCGCTGGAAGCAATCCGCCATGCGCTGCAGCCGCGCCGGCGACAGGCCAAGGCTCTCGGGTTTGGCTGTAGGCAGCGGCGGCGTCTGGAGCGGGCTGGCGTGTTTCGGCTGGGCTTGTGCGCTCGGCGGTGTCATCGGCGTTGCCTCCAGATTTTTTGTCAGGCGGATTGTTATTGAGCCCGTCCGGCGACCCTGCGCGGACGGTATTAACCTCAGATTGGCGCAGAACTTCCTGCTTGAACAGGGGCGTTTTCCGCAGTAACCAGCGCGCGAATTTGGAAAACCCGCACGAGCGGCGCCGATCGAGGTAGAAGACGATGGCCAAAGCAAAATTTGAGCGTACCAAGCCGCATTGCAACATTGGAACGATTGGTCACGTTGACCATGGCAAGACGTCGCTGACGGCGGCGATCACGAAGGTGTTGGCGGAGTCGGGCGGCGCGACGTTTACGGCGTACG
>JAKFVL010000002.1 GCA_021732215.1 Hyphomicrobiales bacterium | reverse complement strand
TTCCGGAAGGAACCGAGATGGTGATGCCGGGGGACAACATCGCGATGGAGGTGCACCTGATCGTGCCGATCGCGATGGAGGAGAAGCTGCGCTTCGCCATCCGCGAAGGCGGACGCACCGTCGGCGCTGGCGTCGTCGCAAGCATCATCGAGTAACTTTTGCCTCTCCCCGTGTGCGGGGAGAGGTCGACCGCCAAGCGGTCGGGTGAGGGGCTTCTTCCCTCAAACGGCAGGTGCCCTTCACCCCGACTCTCTCCCCGTAGACGGGGAGAGGGAGAAGAACGAAACAGAGAGAGACAACGGCAATGAACGGCCAGAATATTCGCATCCGTCTCAAGGCGTTCGACCATCGGATTCTCGATACGTCGACCCGTGAGATCGTGAACACCGCGAAACGGACCGGTGCGCAGGTGCGGGGACCGATCCCGCTGCCGACGCGGATCGAGAAGTTCACGGTCAACCGTTCGCCGCACGTCGACAAGAAGAGCCGCGAGCAGTTCGAGATGCGCACCCACAAGCGCCTTCTCGATATCGTCGATCCGACCCCGCAGACCGTGGACGCGCTGATGAAGCTCGACCTCGCTGCCGGTGTCGACGTCGAGATCAAGCTCTGAGCATGACCCCGAAAAGTGGGCACCGGTTTTCGGACCGGGTCATGCTCACAAAGAAGATTGGTTGGTCCTTCGGGACCTGAAGAACAGGATGCACGCCGATGCGTTCCGGAGTGATCGCACAGAAGGTCGGGATGACGCGGGTCTTTACGGAGACCGGCGAACATGTGCCCGTGACTGTGCTGAAGTTGGGCAATTGCCAGGTCTTGGGCCATCGCACCAAGGACAAGAACGGCTACGTCGCGATGCAGCTCGGATCGGGCTCGCGCCGTACCGTCTATTTGCCGAAGGCCGAGCGCGGCCAGTTCGCCGCTGCCAAGGTCGAACCGAAGCGCAAGCTCGCCGAATTCCGCGTCAGCGAGGATTCGCTGATCCCGGTTGGCGCCGAGATCACCGCTGACCACTTCGTTGCCGGTCAGTTCGTCGATGTGACGGGCACCTCGGTCGGTAAGGGTTTTGCGGGCGGCATGAAGCGCTGGAATTTCGGCGGTCTGCGCGCAACGCACGGCGTCTCTGTGTCGCATCGCTCGATCGGTTCGACCGGCGGTCGTCAGGATCCCGGCAAGACTTTCAAGAACAAGAAGATGCCCGGTCACATGGGCGTCGACCGGATCACCACGCTGAACCTGCGTCTGGTCCAGGTTGATGTCGATCGTGGCCTGCTGCTGATCGAAGGTGCAGTCCCCGGCTCGAAGGGCGGCTGGATCATGGTCCGCGACGCGGTGAAGAAGCCGCTGCCGAAGGAAGCGCCGAAGCCCGGCAAGTTCCGTGTCGTCGGTGGCGAAGACGCCAAAGCCGATGCGCCGGCCGAGCAGGAGAATGCGTGATGGAACTCAAAGTCACCACTCTTGAAGGCAAGGCCGCCGGTTCGGTGAACCTGTCGGACGACATTTTCGGTCTCGAGCCGCGCAAGGACATCATCCAGCGTTGCGTTCAGTGGCAGCTCAACAAGCGCCAGGCCGGAACGCACAAAACCAAGGACCGCGCCGAGATCTGGCGCACCGGCAAGAAGATGTACAAGCAGAAGGGTACCGGCGGCGCCCGTCACGGATCGGCCCGCGTGCCGCAGTTCCGCGGTGGTGGCCGTGCGTTCGGTCCGGTGGTTCGCAGCCATGCGACCGACCTGCCGAAGAAGGTGCGTGTGCTGGCGCTCAAGCATGCGCTCTCGGCCAAGGCCAAGGACGGCGGTCTGATCGTGATTGCCGACGCGCAGCTCAAGGATGCGAAGACCAAGGCGCTGCTCGGTCATTTCTCGAGCCTGGGCCTCACCAATGCGCTGATCATCGACGGCGCGGAAGTGAACATGGGCTTTGCCGCAGCCGCGCGCAACATTCCAAACATCGACGTGCTGCCGATCCAGGGCATCAACGTTTACGACATTCTGCGTCGCCAGAAACTCGTGCTGACCAAGGCTGCCTGCGATGCGTTGGAGGCGCGCTTCAAATGAAGATTACCGATTCCCGTCTCTACGACGTCATCGTCGCGCCCGTGATTACCGAAAAGGCGACCGTTGCGTCCGAGCAGAACAAGGTGGTGTTCAAGGTCTCCGGCAAGGCTACCAAGCCGCAGATCAAGGAAGCTGTCGAGAAGCTGTTCGACGTCAAGGTAAAGAGCGTCAACACGCTTGTCCGCAAGGGCAAGACCAAGGTTTTCCGCGGCCAGTTCGGGTCGCAGTCGGACATCAAGCGCGCGATCGTGACCCTTGAAGAGGGTCACCGCATCGACGTGACCACCGGACTCTGAGGCAAGACGACGATGGCACTGAAAACATTCAACCCGACGACGCCAGGCCAGCGCCAGCTGGTGATGGTCGATCGTTCCGCGCTTTACAAAGGCAAGCCGGTCAAGGCTCTGACCGAGGGCAAGCACTCGAGCGGCGGCCGCAACAACACCGGCCGCATGGTCGTGCGTTTTCGCGGCGGCGGCCATAAGCAGGCCTACCGCATCGTCGATTTCAAGCGCAGCAAGATCGACATTCCCGCGACCGTCGAGCGTCTCGAGTACGATCCGAACCGCACCGCGTTCATCGCGCTGATCAAGTATCAGGACGGCGAGCAGGCCTACATTCTCGCGCCGCAGCGTCTGGCTGTCGGCGACACCGTGGTTGCCGGCAATTACGTCGACGTCAAGCCGGGCAACGTGATGCCGCTCGGCAACATGCCGATCGGCACCATCATTCACAACATCGAACTGAAGATCGGCAAAGGCGGGCAGATCGCGCGTTCGGCCGGCACCTACGCCCAGCTCGTGGGCCGCGATCAGGACTACGTCATCGTCCGCCTCAACTCGGGCGAACAGCGCCTCGTTCACGGCCGCTGCACGGCGACCGTCGGCGCGGTGTCGAACCCGGACCACATGAACATCTCGATCGGCAAGGCCGGGCGCAACCGCTGGCTCGGCCGCAAGCCGCATAACCGCGGCGTCTCGATGAACCCGATCGACCATCCGCACGGCGGCGGCGAAGGCCGCACCTCGGGCGGCCGCCACCCGGTGACACCGTGGGGCAAGCCGACCAAGGGCAAGAAGACCCGCACCAACAAGTCGAGCACGAAGTTTATTCTCCTCAGCCGCCACAAGCGGAAGCAGAAGTAAGAAAGCAACGGACATGGTTCGCTCAGTCTGGAAAGGCCCGTTTGTCGAAGGCTCGCTGCTCAAGAAAGCAGATGTAGCTCGCGCATCAGGCCGCCACGATGTCATCAAGATCTGGAGCCGTCGTTCGACGATCCTGCCGCAGTTCGTGGGCCTCACGTTCGGCGTTTACAACGGTCAGAAGCACGTTCCGGTTTCGGTCAACGAGGAAATGGTCGGCCACAAGTTCGGCGAGTTCTCGCCGACGCGGACTTTCCACGGCCATTCCGGCGACAAGAAAGCCAAGAAGGCTTGAGGATCAGGCGATGAGCAAACCAAAGCGCGAACGGAGCCTCGCCGAGAACGAGGCCAAGGCGGTCGCCCGGATGCTCCGGGTGAGTCCGCAGAAGCTCAATCTCGTTGCGCAGATGATCCGCGGCAAGAAGGCGTCTTCTGCGCTCGCCGATCTGCAGTTTTCGCGCAAGCGGATCGCGGTCGATGTCAAGAAGTGCCTGGAGTCCGCGATCGCGAACGCGGAAAACAATCACGACCTCGACGTCGATGCGCTGGTCATTACCCAGGCGCACGTCGGCAAGGGCATTCTGATGAAGCGTTTCGCGCCGCGCGGCCGTGGCCGCTCGGGCGCTCTGTACAAACCATTTTCGCAACTGACGATCGTTGTTCGTCAGGTCGAAGCCGCCTAAGGCGCAGGAGACAACGATGGGTCAAAAGATCAATCCGATCGGGCTGCGCCTCGGCATCAACCGCACTTGGGATTCGCGGTGGTTCGCCGGCAAGAACGAATACGGCAAGCTGCTCCACGAAGACGTCAAGATCCGCGAGATCCTGCACAAGGAACTCAAGCAGGCAGCCGTCGCCCGCATCGTGATCGAGCGTCCGCACAAGAAGTGCCGTGTCACGATCCACTCGGCGCGTCCGGGCGTCGTGATCGGCAAGAAGGGCGCGGACATCGACAAGCTGCGCAAGAAGGTTGCCGATATCACCGACTCCGACGTCGTCATCAACATCGTCGAAATCCGCAAGCCGGAGCTGGATGCCACGCTGGTTGCCGAATCGATCGCGCAGCAGCTCGAGCGCCGCGTCGCATTCCGCCGCGCCATGAAGCGCGCCGTTCAGTCGGCGATGCGTCTTGGCGCCGAAGGCATCCGCATCAATTGCTCGGGCCGTCTTGGCGGCGCGGAAATCGCTCGCATGGAATGGTACCGTGAAGGCCGCGTGCCGCTGCACACATTGCGCGCCGATGTCGATTACGGCGTGGCGACGGCGTTCACGACCTTCGGCACCTGCGGTGTGAAGGTCTGGATCTTCAAGGGCGAAATCCTCGAGCACGATCCGATGGCGCAGGACAAGCGCATGGCCGAAGCCGAGAGCGGTGGCGGCGGTGGCCGTCCGCGCCGTGACGCGGCTTGAGACAGAAATTAGGAATCGAGGCGTAACGCCATGATGCAACCAAAGAAGACGAAGTTCCGGAAAGCCCACAAGGGCCGGATTCATGGCACCGCCACGTCTGGCGCGACGCTGGCGTTTGGCCAGTTCGGGCTGAAGGCGATGGCGCCGGAGCGGATCACCGCCCGTCAGATCGAAGCGGCTCGCCGGGCCCTGACCCGTCACATGAAGCGCGCCGGCCGCGTCTGGATTCGCGTATTCCCGGACGTTCCGGTGTCGAAGAAGCCTGCCGAAGTGCGCATGGGCTCGGGCAAGGGTACGCCGGAATTGTGGGTCGCGCGCGTCAAGCCCGGCCGCGTGCTGTTCGAAATCGACGGCGTCAACGTCCAGACCGCCAAGGAAGCGCTGGATCTGGCCGCCGCCAAGCTGCCGATCAAGACGCGCTTCGTTGCGCGTATCGCCGAGTAAGGATGCTCGCCATGGCCGAGATGAAGACTGACGATATCCGGGCGATGAGCCCCGACCAGATGGAGGACGCGATCCTCAATCTGAAGAAGGAGCGGTTCAACTTGCGCTTCCAGCGCGCGACCGGACAGCTCGAGAACACCTCGCGTCTGCGCGAGGCACGCCGCGATATCGCGCGGATCAAAACCATCGCCGCGCAGCAGCGCGCGAAAAAGAAGTAAGGGGCATTCGATGCCGAAACGTACGCTTCAGGGTGTCGTCGTCAGCGACAAGACGGACAAGACGGTGGTGGTGCGCGTCGATCGCCGCTTCACCCACCCGATCTACAAGAAGACCATCCGTCGCTCGAAGAACTACCACGCTCACGATGAGAACAACGAGTTCTCGACCGGCGATCAGGTGTGGATCGAGGAGAGCAAGCCGATTTCGAAGTTGAAGCGCTGGCGTGTGACCCAGGGCGAGAAGAAAAAGACTGCCTGAAGCAAGGTTGCTTCGCGCAGAAAGAACAACGGATTCCGATCGCCGTTTCGATCGAACTGGAAGAGCGCAAATCTGCGCATAGAGAAAGAGGACGAGGTGCATCAATGATTCAGATGCAGACCAACCTCGACGTGGCCGATAATTCCGGCGCGCGCCGTGTCATGTGCATCAAGGTGCTTGGAGGTTCCAAGCGCCGTTATGCAACGGTGGGCGACATTATCGTCGTGTCGATCAAGGAAGCCATTCCCCGCGGCAAGGTGAAGAAGGGCGACGTGATGAAGGCCGTGGTGGTGCGGGTCCGCAAGGACATCCGCCGTCCCGATGGCTCCGTCATCCGCTTCGACCGCAACGCCGCCGTGCTGATCAACAATCAGTCGGAGCCGGTTGGCACCCGCATCTTCGGGCCGGTGCCGCGCGAACTGCGCGCCAAGAACCACATGAAGATCATCTCGCTCGCGCCGGAGGTGCTGTGATGGCCGCCAAGATCCGGAAGGGCGACAAGGTCATCGTGCTGAACGGCCGCGACAAGGGCCGCACCGGCGAAGTTTTCGAGGTGCGTCCGCGCGAGAGCCGCGCGCTGGTGCGTGGCGTCAATCTGGTGAAGCGTCACCAGAAACAGACCGCGCAGCAGGAAGGCGGCATCATATCCAAGGAATCGCCGATCCACCTGTCGAACATCGCGATCGTCGGCAAGGACGGCAAACCGACCCGCGTCGGCTTCAAGATTCAGAAGGACGGCACCAAGGTGCGCGTTGCCAAGCGCACGGGAGCAGAGATCGATGGCTGAGACAGCTTACGTTCCGCGTCTGCGCACGCAGTTCGACAAGGAAATCCGCGGCAAGCTGACCGAGCAGTTCGGCTATGCCAACGTCATGCAGGTGCCGCAGCTGACCAAGGTGGTCATCAACATGGGCATCGGTGAAGCCGTGAACGACCGCAAGAAGGTCGAACTGGCTGCCAACGATCTCGCGTTGATCGCCGGCCAGAAGCCGATCGTGACGCACTCGCGCATGGCGATCTCGACCTTCAAGCTGCGCGAAGGCCAGGCCATCGGCTGCAAGGTCACGCTGCGCAAGGCCAAGATGTATGAATTCGTGGACCGTCTGGTCAACGTAGCTCTGCCGCGCGTCCGCGATTTCCGCGGCCTCAATCCGAAGAGCTTCGACGGCCGCGGCAACTATTCGCTCGGCATCAAGGAACACATCATTTTCCCGGAAATCGATTTCGACAAGATTTCGGAGACCTGGGGCATGGACATCACGGTTTGCACCACGGCGCCTGACGATGAGCAGGCGCGTGCGTTGCTGACCGCATTCAATTTTCCGTTCCGGCAGTGAGACGCTGATCAAGCGTCTCAAACGCGGAAAGGTATGGAGCTGATAGATGGCGAAGAAGAGTTCGATCGAGAAGAACAACCGGCGTAAGAGAATGACGAAGAACGCGGCTGCCAAGCGTGCAAAATTGAAGGCGATCATCGCCGACAAGAAGAAGCCGGTGGAAGAGCGCTTCGCGGCTACGCTGAAGCTCGCCGAGATGCCGCGTAATTCGTCGGCGACCCGGATTCGCAACCGCTGCGAACTGTCCGGCCGTCCGCGCTCGAACTATCGCAAGACCAAGCTCAGCCGTATCGCGATGCGCGATCTCGGTTCCAAGGGCCTGGTTCCCGGCCTCGTCAAGTCGAGCTGGTAAGGGAGGATCGCACAATGTCGACGCACGATCCGATCAGCGATCTCATCACCCGCATCCGCAATGCGCAGATGCGTAGCAAGTCCAAGGTTTCGAGCCCCGGCTCGAAGATGCGCCAGAACGTTCTCGAGGTGCTGAAGTCCGAAGGCTACATCCGCGGCTACGCCGCCGTGGAGCACACCGGCGGACGCAGCGAGCTCGAGATCGAATTGAAGTATTTCGACGGCGAGCCCGTCATCCGCGAGATCGAGCGGGTCTCCAAGCCGGGCCGGCGTGTTTACGCCTCGGTGAAGAACCTGCCGCGCGTCAACAACGGGCTCGGCATTTCGGTGCTGTCGACGCCGAAGGGAATTATGGCTGACCACGATGCGCGCGACGCGAACGTGGGCGGCGAAGTTCTCTTCACCGTGTTCTGATCTGGAAGGGAAGAGCGATGTCCCGTGTAGGCAAAAAGCCGGTCGCCGTGACGCAAGGTGTCACTGCGACTGTCGACGGCCAGACCGTCAAGATGAAGGGGCCGAAGGGCCAGCTTCAGTTCGTCGTGCACGACGACGTTGAGGTGAAGCTGGAAAACGGCGCGGTCAAGGTCGCGCCGCGGTTCGAGACCAAGCGCGCCCGTTCGCTCTACGGCACGTCGCGCGCCCGGATCGCCAATCTGGTCGAGGGCGTCACCAAGGGTTTCGAGAAGAAGCTGGAAATCACCGGCGTCGGTTATCGCGCCGCGCTGCAGGGCAAGAACCTGCAGCTCGCGCTCGGCTACAGCCACGACGTGATCTATCCGATCCCGGAAGGCATCGCGATCACGACGCCGAAGCCGACCGAGATCGTGATCGTCGGCAACGATATCCAGCGCGTCGGCCAGGTCGCGGCCGAAATCCGCAGCTATCGTCCGCCGGAGCCCTACAAGGGCAAGGGCGTGAAGTACGAAGGCGAATTCATCTTCCGCAAGGAAGGCAAGAAGAAGTAACGGAGCCGTTATGTCGAAGCTCAAGATCACGAACGCCCGGCGCAAGCAGCGCGTGCGGCTGGCCGTGCGCCGCAATGCCGGTGGCCGTCCGCGCCTGTCGGTGTTTCGTTCGTCGAAGCATATTTACGCCCAGGTGATCGACGACGCGAAGGGCGTAACGCTCGCTTCCGCTTCGTCGCTGGAAAAGCCGATGCGTGAAGGCGACAAGACTGGCGCCAACATCGATGCGGCGAAGGCGGTCGGCAAGTTGCTGGCCGAGCGCGCGGTGAAGAACGGCGTTAAGGAAGTCATTTTCGATCGCGGTGGTTATCTCTATCACGGCCGCGTCAAGGCGCTGGCCGATGCGGCACGCGAAAGCGGGTTGAGCTTCTAATGCGTGATCCCGAAAAGTGGATACCGGTTTTCGGGCAAGATCACGCATAAACGAGAACATGGGTTATTGCAGGCAACGGCCTGACGAAGGATTGGACACATGGCAGGTGAACGCGAACGCGGCGGACGCGAACGGAACCGGGATCGGGAGGAGCGCGACAGTGAATTCGTCGACAAGCTCGTCCACATCAACCGTGTCGCGAAGGTTGTGAAGGGCGGCAAGCGGTTCGGCTTCGCCGCGCTCGTGGTTGTCGGCGACCAGAAGGGCCGCGTCGGCTTCGGTCACGGCAAGGCGCGCGAAGTGCCGGAAGCGATCCGCAAGGCCACCGACTCGGCCAAGCGCAACCTGACGCGCGTCGCCCTGCGCGAAGGCCGCACGCTGCATCACGACATCGCCGGCCGCCATGGCGCCGGTCGCGTCTATCTGCGAGCTGCGCCTGCCGGTACCGGCATCATCGCGGGCGGTCCGATGCGCGCGGTGTTCGAGACGCTGGGCATCCAGGACGTGGTGGCGAAGTCGATCGGTTCGTCGAATCCTTACAACATGGTTCGCGCGACGTTCGATGCGCTCAAGCATCAGGATTCGCCACGCTCGGTTGCGGCGCGGCGCAATCTCAAGGTTTCAACATTGCAAGGTCGCCGCGTCGGCGGCGATGCCGAAGCCGCTGCTGACTAAGCGCATCATCCGGAAAAGCGGGAACCGGTTTTCCGGCAAGATGATGCGCAACGAAGAAGCGCCGTTATTCTAAAGGACGAAAACGATGGCCAAGGCCAGCAAGATGATCAAGGTCGAGCAGACCGGTAGTGCAATCCGCCGTCATCACTCGCAGCGCGAGACGTTGATCGGGCTGCGTCTGAACAAGATCGGCCGCGTTGCGGAGTTGCAGGATTCGCCTGCGGTTCGCGGCATGATCGACAAGGTGAGGCATCTCGTTCGCGTCGTCGAAGAGAAGTAAGGATTCAGAGTCATGGCCGGGCTTGTCCCGGCGATCCACGTCTTGGTTACGAAACTGAAAAAGACATGGATGTCCGTGACGAGCGCGGGCATGACGAGAAGAGGATGAGGGTAATACGATGAAGCTCAGCGATATCGCCGACAATCCCGGCTCGCGCAAAAAGCGTATGCGCGTCGGCCGCGGCATCGGTTCGGGCAAGGGCAAGCAGGCAGGACGCGGCGGCAAGGGCCAGACCGCGCGTTCCGGCGTGCGGATCAAGGGTTTCGAAGGCGGCCAGATGCCTCTGCATCGCCGTCTGCCGAAGCGCGGATTTAACAACATCTTTGCGCTCAAGCTGGTTGAGGTGAACCTCGACCGGATTCAGACCGCAATCGACGCCAAGAAGTTCGACGCCAAAGATACCGTCAACGCCGAAACCCTGGTCAAGGCCGGTATCCTGCGACGTTCGAAGGATGGCGTCCGCTTGCTGGGTCGTGGTGAAATCAAGGCAAAGATCACGGTCGAAGTGCACGGAGCCTCGAAGTCGGCGATTGCCGCTGTCGAGAAGGCTGGCGGTTCGGTCAAGATTCTGGCTCCGAAGGAAGCAGAAGGCGAGGCGGCGTGATTCTGCCGTCGCGGCCTTGTGAGGGGCAACGGCGGCGCTATGTCTGTATGACTTTCTGACCGGAATCGCGATTGTGACCCGGCAAGACTTGCGGACAGCATAAGGCGCGACAGCCCGCGAAGGGCCGGACGCGACGGACAAAAGGATCGGAGCCGGATATGGCCTCAGCGGCGGAACAACTTGCGGCAAACCTGAATTTTTCGGCGCTTGCCAAGGCCGACGAGCTGAAAAAGCGCATCTGGTTCACACTGGGTGCGCTGCTTGTTTATCGTTTCGGCACTTATATCCCGCTGCCCGGCATCGATCCGAATATCTGGGATCAGGTGTTCAAGTCACAGGCCGGTGGCATCCTCGGCATGTTCAACATGTTCGCCGGCGGCGGCATCAACCGCATGGCGATCTTCGCGCTGAACATCATGCCGTACATATCGGCATCGATCATCATCCAGCTTTTGACGACGGTTTCGCCGCAGCTCGAGGCGCTCAAGAAAGAGGGCGAGTCCGGCCGCAAGATGTTGAACCAGTACACGCGCTATCTCACCGTCATTCTGGCGGTGTTCCAGGCCTACGGCATCGCCGTCGGTCTTGAAGGCGCCGGCAACGTTGTCGCCGATCCCGGTTATTTCTTCCGCTTCTCGACGCTGATCACGCTGACCGGCGGCACCATGTTCCTGATGTGGCTCGGCGAGCAGATCACCTCGCGCGGCATCGGCAACGGCATTTCGCTGATCATCATGGCGGGCATCGTCGCCGAGCTGCCCTCGGCGATCGCGGGCACGCTCGAACTCGGCCGGCAGGGCGCGCTGTCGACCTTCCTGATTTTGCTGATCATCGTGATGGCGGTCGCCGTGATCGCGCTGATCGTCTACGTCGAACGCGCTCAGCGCCGCCTGCTGATCCAGTATCCGAAGCGTCAGGTCGGCAACAAGATGTTCGAGGGCCAGTCTTCGCATCTGCCGCTCAAGCTCAACACCTCGGGCGTGATTCCGCCGATCTTCGCGTCGTCGCTGCTGTTGCTGCCGACCACGATCGCGAGCTTCAATGCGGGCAAGGGGCCTGAATGGTTTCAGTGGTTGACGACGCAGCTCGGCCACGGCCGTCCGCTGTTTCTCATCATGTATCTCGGTCTGATCGTGTTCTTCGCGTTCTTCTACACCGCGATCGTGTTCAACCCGACCGAGACCGCCGATAACCTGAAGAAGCACGGCGGCTTCATTCCCGGCATCCGGCCGGGCGAGCGCACCGCCGAATACATCGACTATGTGCTGTCGCGTATCACCGTACTCGGCGCAATCTATCTCGCGATCGTCTGTCTCATTCCCGAGATTCTGATTTCCTACGCCTCTGTGCCGTTCTACCTCGGCGGCACTTCGCTCTTGATCGTTGTCAGCGTGACGATGGATACTGTAGCCCAGGTGCAGGGGTACCTGTTGGCTCATCAGTACGAAGGGCTGATCAAGAAATCCAAACTGAAAGGCCGTCGTAGATGAGGCTGATACTTCTCGGGCCGCCGGGGGCCGGCAAGGGAACACAAGCGCATCGCCTCGTTGAACGTTACAAGATCGTTCAGCTCTCCACGGGCGAAATGTTGCGAGCCGCGGTTGCCGCGGAATCGCCGATCGGTCTCAAGGCCAAGGACATCATGGCGAGCGGCGCGCTGGTGCCGGACGACGTCGTGGTCGGCATCATTTCCGATCGCATCGAGCAGCCGGATGCGGCCAAGGGCTTCATTCTCGACGGCTTCCCGCGCACCGTTGCCCAGGCCGAAGCGCTCGACGATCTTCTGAAGAAGAAGAAGGGCCTCAAGCTCGACGCCGTAGTTGAACTGCGTGTCAACGAAAGCGCTTTGCTCTCGCGGGTCGAGGCGCGCGTGGCGCAGATGGTAGCCCGCGGTGAGACCGTGCGCGTCGATGATACGCCCGAGGTGCTGACCAAGCGTCTTGCCGCTTATCGGAGCCAGACCGAGCCGCTGGTTCATTACTATTCCGAGCGGCGCAAGCTGATGACGGTCGATGGTATGATGACCATCGAGGAGGTCACCGCCGAGATTGCCCATCTGCTGGCGAGAATCGCCGCCGCCGACAAGGCCAAATCGGCCAAAAAATCCGCGGCCGCCAGGAAACCAGTAGCCAAAGCTGCGCCCAAGGCCGCTGCCAGAATGCCCGCCAAGGCCGCCAGGACGGCCAAGGGCAAGGGTTCCGCATCGAAGCGCTCGTCGGGCAAATCGGCCGCAAAATCCGCCGGTAAAGCGTCCAGGGCCGCCAAGGCGAAGTCCGCACGGAAGGGAGCCAGGAAGGCGCCCCGAAGTGCTGCAAAAAAGGTCACGAAAAAGCGGGCTAAAGCGCCGAAACGGTTGACGAAACGGCGCTGAATCCCTTAATACCCCGGTATCCTGTCGGATCATTCTGAGACGATGCCGGGCCCCACACAAAGCTCCTTGAACGGAGAAATTGGGGTGGGCGTCGTGTTCGCGTTTGCAGCCTCAAAAGCTGCGATCCGAAACAGGCTCCGTTGTTCGCGGCGGTGAGAGGGGCATCCCTCAGGCGAAACAGATATGGCGAACAGGGCGATCCTGATCGCGGGGAATGACAAGAGCGGCTGACGAATGATCAGCCGTCGACAGGAGAGAAGTTCGTGGCCCGTATTGCCGGTGTGAACATCCCGACCAACAAGCGCGTTCTGATCGCGCTTCAGTACATCCATGGTATCGGCCAGAAGAACGCGGCCGACATTCTGGAGAAGGTGAAGATCCCGGTGGACCGCCGCGTTGCGCAGCTGTCCGACCAGGAGGTGCTGCAGATCCGCGAAGTGATCGACCGCGACTATATGGTGGAAGGCGACCTTCGCCGTGAAGTCGGCATCAACATCAAGCGCCTGATGGACCTCGGCTGCTATCGCGGCCTGCGTCATCGCCGCGGTCTGCCGGTGCGCGGTCAGCGCACCCATACCAACGCGCGCACCCGCAAGGGTCCGGCGAAGTCGATCGCCGGCAAAAAGAAATAACCGAAAACTTGAATCGAATGGTCAGGTGAAGCTGTTTGCTTCGCCGGATTGATCACCTGATTTCCCCAGCGTCCGGCATTACGGACGCGCTTGAAGGAAGAGACCTATGGGTAAAGATGCAACCCGCGTCCGCCGTCGTGAGCGCAAGAACATCGCCTCCGGCATCGCGCACGTGAATTCCTCGTTCAACAACACGACCATCACCATCACCGACGCGCAGGGCAACACCATTGCCTGGTCGTCGGCCGGCACGATGGGCTTCAAGGGCTCGCGCAAGTCGACGCCGTATGCAGCGCAGGTCGCTGCCGAGGACGTGTCGAAGAAGGCGCAGGAGCACGGCATGCGCACGCTGGAAGTCGAAGTCGCTGGTCCGGGTTCGGGCCGTGAATCGGCGCTGCGCGCATTGCAGGCGGCGGGCTTCACCGTCACCTCGATCCGCGACGTGACGACGATCCCGCACAACGGCTGCCGCCCGCGCAAGCGCCGGCGCGTCTGATTTTCAAGACCGCAGCCGGACATGACGGCTGCGGACGTTTTCGATAGCGAGTGCGGATTGATCCGCGGTCTCCAACGCCAGAATCCGGACGGCGCCGTTCGCGGGCGATGATTCGGATAGCAGGGTGAAACAGTGACGATCCAGAAGAATTGGCAAGAACTCATTCGACCGAACAAGCTCCAGATCATGCCGGGCTCCGACGCTACGCGCTTCGCAACCGTGGTTGCCGAACCGCTCGAGCGTGGCTTCGGCCAGACGCTCGGCAACGCGCTGCGCCGCATCCTGTTGTCGTCGCTGCAGGGCGCAGCGGTGCAGTCGGTTCATATCGACGGCGTACTGCACGAGTTCTCCTCGATCGCCGGCGTGCGCGAGGACGTCACCGACATCGTGCTCAACATCAAGGACATCTCGATCAAGATGCAGGGCGAAGGCCCCAAGCGCATGGTCGTCAAGAAGCAGGGACCGGGCGTCGTCACCGCGGGCGACATCCAGACAGTCGGCGACATCACCGTGCTCAATCCCGAGTTGCAGCTCTGCACGCTCGACGACGGCGCCGAAATCCGCATGGAATTCACCGTCAACACCGGCAAGGGCTACGTCGCCGCCGAGCGCAACCGTCCCGAGGACGCGCCGATCGGTCTGATCCCGGTCGACAGCCTGTTCTCGCCGGTGCGCAAGGTGTCGTACCGCGTCGAGAATACCCGCGAGGGCCAGATCCTCGACTACGACAAGCTGACGATGACGCTCGAAACCAACGGCGCGATCACGCCGGATGACGCGGTGGCTTACGCCGCGCGCATCCTCCAGGATCAGCTCAATGTGTTCGTGAACTTCGAGGAGCCGCGCAAGGAAGTCACGCAGGAGGTCATCCCCGATCTCGCGTTCAACCCGGCGTTCCTCAAGAAGGTCGACGAACTCGAACTGTCGGTTCGCTCGGCCAACTGCCTGAAGAACGACAACATCGTCTACATCGGCGATCTGGTGCAGAAGTCGGAAGCGGAAATGCTCCGTACCCCGAATTTCGGCCGCAAGTCGCTGAACGAGATCAAGGAAGTACTGGCCCAGATGGGTCTGCACCTCGGCATGGAAGTGCCGGGCTGGCCGCCGGAGAACATCGACGAGCTCGCCAAGCGCTTCGAGGATCACTACTGAGAACGGGCGAATAGGGAGTGGCGAGTAGCGAGTAAGAGTTCTTCCATTCGCTACTCACCATTCGCCATTCGCTTTCTTGGGCGAACGCAGGAAGCCCACCTGAGCAGTATGTCCGACCAGCGGTCGCGATAACGAGATTGAGGACTAGATCATGCGTCACGGAAAAGTTCACCGTAAACTCAACCGCACCGCCGAGCATCGCCGCGCGATGTTCGCCAACATGTCGGCTGCGCTCATCAAGCACGAGCAGATCGTCACCACCTTGCCGAAGGCCAAGGAATTGCGGCCGATCGTCGAGAAGCTCGTCACGCTCGGAAAGAAGGGTGGCCTCGCGCTACGCCGTCAGGCCATCGGCGAAGTGCGCGATCGCGATCAGGTCAGGAAGCTGTTCGACGTTCTGGCGCCGCGTTACAAAGATCGCCAGGGCGGCTACACACGCATCATCAAGGCTGGCTTTCGTTACGGCGATAACGCCCCGATGGCGGTGATCGAGTTCGTCGACCGCGACGTCGATGCCAAGGGCCTCGACTCAGGTCCGGAGCAGGAAAAGCCGGACTCTGAAGCGGCATAAATCGTTTGGATAGAGAATCAGAAAAGCGGCGCATGATGCGCCGCTTTTTTTGTTTGTCCCGCGGGCATGCGGCGAAACTGGAGGATCGCTCAAAACTCTATTAGCAATCCGGGATGACAACGATGTAACGCGCTACCAGCGAGCACTGCGCACCGCGAGGCGAAACGCCGCATTCACCATCCCGTGAGCACGATCTTGCCGCGCGACTGCCCGCTCTCCAGCAGCGCGTGCGCTTTTTTCAAATTGGCTGCATTGATGGTGCCGAACGATTTGTCGAGTGTCGTGCGCAATACGCCCTTGTCGATCAGGCTGGCGACATCGTTCAGCAGATGATGCTGCGCGATCATGTCGGCGGTCTGGAACGACGAGCGGGTGAACATCGATTCCCAATGGATCGAAGCGGCCTTGCCCTTGAACACCGAAATGCTGAACTCCGGCGGATCGTCGATCAGGCCGAACCGGCCCTGCGGCGCGATGATATCGGCGAGCGCCTTGTAGTGCTGGTCGCTGGCGGTCAGGCTCGCGATCAGCGCGACCGGCGGCAGCTTCAGCGCCTCGATCTGTTCCTTCATGGGCTTGCCGTGATCGATCACCGCGTGTGCGCCGAGATCGAGACACCACGCTTTCGACTCCGGACGTGTTGCCGTAGCGATCACGTTCAATCCGGTGAGCCGCCGCGCGAGCTGAATCAGGATCGATCCGACGCCGCCTGCACCGCCGGTGATGAGCAGCGATCGCGGCTCCGCCGTTCCGCCGGGCACGGCCCCGAGCCGATCGAACAGCAATTCCCACGCGGTGATCGAGGTCAGTGGCAGCGCCGCCGCCTGTTCGAACGACAGGGATTTGGGCTTCGAGCCGACGATGCGCTCGTCAACCAGATGAAATTCGCTGTTGGTGCCCTGACGCAGGATCGAGCCCGCGTAATAAACCTCGTCGCCCTTTTTGAAGAGCGTGACGTCGGCCCCGACCGCATCGACGACACCGGCCGCATCAAAGCCGAGAATCTTGATATCGCCGTCCTTCGGCTCGGCGCGCTTGCGCACCTTGTAGTCCACCGGATTGGCTGAGATCGCTTTCACCGCGACGCGGATATCACGGCCCATCGGCTCGGGCTTGTCGGCGTCGAAGTCAAACAGCGACTGCGGATCGTCGGTGGGAAGGGACTTGCGATAACCCACGGCTTTCATGGCCGGCTTCTCCTTGCATGTTTCTTGGCGACGCCGGATACCTGTCCTGCCGCGCTCCAGATTGCAAGTACTATCCATTTTGGTCTATACAGACCGAATGGATACTAATGGGTCTTCCGCCTAAAAGTGGAAGGGCTCTTACGCCATAGAGGACTCCATGAAGCGTAAGAATTTCGGGTCGATGCCGGGCTGTTCGGTCGAGGTCACACTCGATCTGATCGACGGCAAGTGGAAAGGCGTGATCCTGTTTCACCTGCAGGGCGGCACGCAACGTTTCGGCGAATTGAAGCGGCGGATGCCGGGCATCACCCAGCGGATGCTGACCAAGCAACTCCGCGCACTCGAGGACAACGGCCTGGTCCTGCGCAAGGTCTATCCCGAGGTGCCCCCACGGGTCGAATACACGTTGTCGGAAACGGGTCAGCGACTGAAGCCGGTGATCGATGCCCTGCGCAACTGGGGCGAGGATTATCGTGCGCGTCAGGCGGCTGGTATCGCTGCAGGTAAGGAACAGGCGCTTGCGGTTGCGACTGCATAACTTTCGGATGTTCACGAAAGCCTGCTTTTCTTGATGGTACGACGCGACTATATCTCTTCAAACATTTTCCGGATCGTCTCATGACCTTATCGCGCGCTCTTGCAGTCGTCGTTTCCGCCGCGTTCCTCGCCACAGTTGCGCACGCGCAGGATCGCGTGGTGCCGACGTCGCCGCAGCAGCTCAAACTGTCGTTCGCACCGATCGTGCAGCGGACGCAGCCGGCGGTGGTCAACGTCTACGCGGGCAAGGCCGCGCCGCGCAATCCGCTGCTGGACGATCCGATCTTCCGCCGTTTCTTCGGCGGCGCGCCGGGCCAGTTCCAGCCCGAACAGATGCAGCGCTCGCTCGGCTCCGGCGTCATGGTCGATCCGTCGGGGCTTGTCGTCACCAACAATCACGTCATCGAGGGCGCCGATCAGGTGAAGATTTCGCTCGCCGACAAGCGGGAGTTCGAAGCCGAGATCGTCCTGAAGGACAGCCGCACCGATCTTGCGGTGCTTCGCATCAAGGAAACCAGGGAGAAGTTCGCGACGCTCGATTTCGCGAACTCCGACGATCTTCTGGTCGGCGACGTGGTGCTGGCGATCGGCAATCCGTTCGGCGTCGGGCAGACTGTGACGCATGGAATCATCTCGGCCCTTGCGCGCACGCAGGTCGGCATCACCGATTATCAGTTCTTCATTCAGACCGACGCCGCGATCAATCCCGGCAACTCCGGCGGCGCACTGGTCGATCTCACCGGCAAACTCGCCGGTATCAACACCGCGATCTTCTCGCGCTCGGGCGGTTCGCAGGGCATCGGCTTCGCCATTCCGGCCAACATGGTTCGCGTTGTCGTGGCTTCCGCAAAGAGCGGCGGCAAGGCGGTGCAGCGGCCGTATCTCGGCGCGCGGCTGCAGGCGGTGACGCCTGAGATCGCCGAAACGCTCGGGCTGAAGCGGCCGAGTGGCGCGCTTGTCGCCAATGTCGCGCCGGGAAGCCCGTCGGCGCGGGCAGGGCTGAAGCTCTCCGATCTCATCGTCGCGATCGACGGGCAGGCGGTCGACGACCCCAATGCCTTCGATTATCGCTTCGCCACACGCCCGCTGGGCGGTTCATCGCAGATTGAAGTCCAGCGCAGCGGCAAGCCGGTGAAGCTGTCGATCCCGCTCGAGGTGGCGCCCGACACCGGCCGCGACGAGATCGTGATCAAATCGCGTTCGCCGTTCCAAGGAGCCAAGGTCGCTAACATCTCGCCGGCACTCGCCGATCAACTGCGGATCGATTCCAATATCGAAGGGATCGTCGTCGTCGAATTCGAGGACAATTCGCCGGCGCAGGGCGTGGGTTTCCAGAAAGGCGACATCATTCTTTCGGTCAACAATCAGAAGGTCGCCAAGACCTCGGACCTGGATCGTATCGCCAAGGAGCCGTCGCGGTTGTGGCGCATCACCGTGGTGCGTGGCGGCCAGCAGTTGTCGGTCACGCTCGGCGGTTAAGATTTTTCTCATGAGGCGTCATGCCCGGCCTTGTGCCGGGTAACCACGCCTTGCATCGGTGCGTGAGACAAAGCGTGGATGGCCGGGACAAGCCCGGCCATGACCAAAGTTGGCATTGATGACGCGACGCTCCCAGCAACCATCCAACCTGTTCTCCGCCGCGGGGCTGGAGCAGGATGCACCGCGCCCGCTGCCGGAAGCTCTGCGGCCGGCGAAGCTCGCGGATGTTGTGGGGCAGGATCACATTCTCGGGCCGGATGGTGCGCTGACGCGCATGCTGGAAACGCGCACGCTGGGCTCGCTGATCTTCTGGGGTCCGCCCGGCACTGGAAAGACCACCGTCGCGCGGTTGCTGGCAGATGCCACCGAACTGCATTTCGAACAGATTTCAGCGGTGTTTTCCGGCGTCGCGGACCTCAAGAAAGTCTTCGACGCCGCGCGGGCCCGTCGGGAAACGGGTAAGGGCACATTGCTGTTCGTCGACGAGGTGCATCGCTTCAATCGCGCGCAGCAGGATTCGTTTCTGCCTGTGATGGAAGACGGCACAGTCGTGCTGGTCGGCGCAACCACGGAAAATCCGTCGTTCGAGCTGAACGCGGCGCTGCTGTCGCGTGCGCGGGTGCTGGTGTTTCAGTCGCTCGACAGCGCGGCGATCGAGAAACTTTTTGCTCGCGCCGAGCAAGTGCAGGGCCGCAAGCTGCCGCTTGACCACGAAGCGCGCGCCGTGCTGGTACGGATGGCCGATGGCGACGGCCGTGCTGCGCTGACGCTGGTGGAAGAGGTCTGGCGTGCCGCGCGCGCCGATGAAATCTTCGATGCCGTGCAGTTGCAGGACGTCCTGCAGCGGCGCGCGCCGATCTACGACAAGTCGGCCGACGGACACTACAATCTGATCTCGGCGCTGCATAAGTCGGTGCGCGGCTCCGATCCGGACGCGGCGCTGTATTATCTCGCGCGGATGCTCGATGCGGGGGAGGCGCCGTTGTTTCTCGCGCGCCGTATCGTGCGCATGGCGATCGAGGATATCGGTCTGGCCGATCCGCAGGCGCTCGCCATCGCCAATGCGGCCAAGGACGCCTACGATTTTCTGGGCTCGCCCGAGGGTGAACTCGCGCTGGCGCAGGCCGTGATCTATCTGGCGACCGCGCCGAAATCCAACGCCGCCTATAAGGCCTATGGTGCGGCGATGCGCTCGGCCAAGGAGAACGGATCGCTGCTCCCACCCAAACACATTCTGAATTCGCCCACCAAACTGATGAAGTCGGAAGGTTATGGTGCGGGTTATCAATACGACCACGATACGCCGGACGCTTTCTCGGGACAGGATTACTTCCCGGAAACCATGGGGCGGCACACATTCTATGATCCGCCTGAGCGCGGTTTCGAGCGCGAGATCAGAAAACGCCTCGATTATTTCAACAAACTTCGCAGTGGAAAGACATCATGAGCCGGCGAGATCGAACCAAACCCGGCAAGGCCACACGTTTTGCCGGCGGCAAACGAAAGCCCGGCGCACGGCGTGACGACGATCGCCGTGATGATGACCGCCGCAGCGGTCCGCGTGCATTCAAGCCGCGCGCAGCGCAGTCTAAGTCGCGGAGTGCGCCATCGTTCGCTGCACTATCGCGGGCGTCCGCACCGCGCACAATAACACCGGCACCTGAGCCGGTTGTCGAGAAGCCCGATGCACCGCCGCTGCCGACCAAAGTGCAGACCGTCACGGTGACGGCAGACGAGAACAACATGCGCGTTGACCGCTTTCTCGAAGCGCGGTTTCCGGGCCTTTCGTTCTCCCATATCCAGCGCATCGTCCGCAAAGGCGAGTTGCGCGTGAACGGCAAGCGTGCTGACAGCAAGGATCGGCTGGAGGAAGGACAGAGCGTTCGCATTCCGCCGCTCAAGCTCGATGCGCCGAAAGCCGCGCCGGGCAGTCTCTCCGAGGCCGCGCAGAAAACCCGTCAGGCTCTGAAGGAGATGACGATCTTCGAGGACGCGGATGTGCTGGTGCTGAACAAGCCCGCGGGTCTCGCGGTGCAGGGTGGCTCCGGCATGACGAAACATGTCGATCAGATGCTGGAGGTGCTGCGCGACTCCAAAGGCCAGAAGCCACGGCTCGTGCACCGGCTCGATCGTGAAACCTCGGGCTGTCTGTTGATTGCCAAGACGCGCTTTGCCGCAAGCGCGCTCACCGGCTCGTTCCGCCATCGCTCCGCGCGCAAGATTTACTGGGCGCTGGTCGCCGGTGTGCCGAAGCCGAAGCAGGGCCGCATCTCGACCTATCTTGCCAAGGAAGAAAGCGAAGAGGATTCCATCATGCGCGTCGCCGATCATGGCGACGAGGGAGCAAGTCACGCGGTCACATACTATGCGGTGGTTGAGGCTTCGGCCCAAAAGCTATGCTGGGTATCGCTGAAGCCTGTGACGGGTCGCACCCATCAACTCCGCGCGCATATGGCGCATATCGATCATCCGATCGTAGGCGATCCGAAATATTTCAACATCGAAAACTGGGAATTCCCCGGCGGTATCCAGAAGCGATTGCATCTGTTGGCGCGGCGCATTGTGATCCCGCATCCGCGCGGTGGCTTCATCGATGCGACTGCACCGCTGCCGCCTCACATGCTGCAATCGTGGAACCTGCTGGGGCTGGAAGCCGACCGGTTCGATCCGATCGAAAACGCGCCTGAGGAATGAGTTTTGGAATGAACTTTCGGGAACGATCTTGCGGGCCATTCGGTTCATTCCGATATGGACTGCATGACCCGATACTCAACGCTTGCGCTCATCTTGGTGCTGTCCGGTACAGGCGGAGCCGCGCTGGCGCAGATGCCTCAGCCGATGAATCAGCCGTCGCCATCGCCTGCATTGACCATGCCGCCGCCGCCCGCGCCGCCGCCGCCGAAGATCGAAATTCCGCCGATCCCGAAGATGGACGCGCCGCCGCGGCAGCCGCGCGTCAACGTCAATCCGCGCGGCTCGTTCGGCGACCGCATCACCAATTGCCTGAATGACGGGACCGCGGCAGGGCTTGGCCCCAGCGAGCGCGCGGAATACTCTCGCGCCTGTGCCAACAGATAGCCAGCTGCGCGAATCATGAAAGAGCTTTTTGACGACGTGGTCGGCCAGTCGCCGCTCGATCCGCGCGAGTCTTCGCGGCAGTCTTCGGCTACGCCGAAGCGCAAGCGTTTCTACAAGGATGTCGGCGTTGCCGGGGGTGAGGGCGGCTTTACTGTCACGCTCGATGGCAAGCCGATCCGCACCCCGTCGCAGGCGATCGTCACCATCCCCACGCGCGATCTCGCTCATTCGATTGCCGCTGAATGGGATGCGCAGGTCGATATCATCGACCCATTGAAGATGCCGTTGACCCGGCTCGCCAACAGTATCGTTCAGGGCGTCATCGATCGTGCCGATCTGGTGGCCGACGATATCGCAAAGTATTTCGGCAGCGACCTGCTGTTCTATCGCGCCGAATTCCCGGAAGCTCTGGGGGCAAAGCAGGGGGAGCACTGGGATCCGGTGCTGCGCTGGGCTGCGGACGATCTCGGCGCGCACTTCATTCTCGCGCAGGGAATCATGCCGGTGCGCCAGCCCGAGCAGGCTTTGGCGAATGCGCGGGCTCGTTTGCCAACTGACCCGTGGCGGATCGGCGCGCTGCATGTCGTCACTACGATCACCGGATCAGCTTTGCTGGCGTTGGCGTTGCATGAATCGATTTACGACGCCGACGCGGTTTGGGCGGCCGCGCATGTGGACGAGGACTGGAACGCCTCGCAATGGGGCATCGACGAGGAAGTCGCCGCGCGCCTCGCTGCAAGGCGACGTGATTTCGATGCGGCGGTAAAAGTTGCTAGAACCGCCGGCAAATAATCCGCCAGCTCAGGCGCTGCAAAGGACACTCCATGGCCGTTGACGACCTGAATATTTCCGGCCTTGAGGCGCTGGCCGACAATGCGCCGGTGACAATGGTCAATCTGGTGAAGTTCAGCACCGTATCGGCCGACGGCGGCGATCATGGCTGGGCCGCGTATCAGAAATACAGCGCTGGCGTCATCAAGCTGATCAAGGACTGTGGCGGCACGGTTCTGTGGGCGGGCGATGTGGAGACGGTTGCCCTCGGCAAACCGGCGGATGGCGATTGGAACTATGTCGTGCTCGTCCAATATCCGTCGCGGCGGGCGTTTCTCGACATGATGACGTCGGACGCTTACGCCAGGGCCAACGAATTTCGCATCGCCGGCGCGGAAAATCATGTGATCCTGGCGACGCGCCAGAGTTACAGCAAGATGGCGGCGGGCGCTCGCTGATGGCAAATCGCGGAGCGACTTACCGTTCCGGTTAACAATTGGTTTACAGCGTTTGGATAGCTTCGTCGCCTGAATCGCGCGATGCGCGTGCCGAGGCAGATTCCGTTCATGGCGATTGCGCTCAATCCGATTTTCCCTGTCGTCAGTTCGAAGCCGGTATCTTCGGAAATCGTGCTGCAGCCGGGCGCGGTGATTGATGCGCAAGTCCTAAAGGTTCTCGACAACAATTTTGTCCGCATCGCGATTGCCAATCTGGCGATCGACGTTCTTTCCGAGGTGCCGCTCAAGACCGGTCAGGCGTTGCAGCTTGCCGTGTCGCAGACGCCGCAAGGCATCCGGCTTGCCGTAGTGCCGCAGGGTGGCGGTGCGCCAACTACAGCGCTCGATGAGGCGGCGGCGACGGGCGCAGCAAGGCCTGTGGTTGCCGCTGCGAACACGCCGGTCCTGAACGATGCACAGGCGCTCGCGGTATCTGCAGCGGTGCAGACCGCAGCGGCGCGGCAGAGCGGTTTGTCGCAGCTTTTCGCCAATCTCTCGGCGGCCCTCGGCACGGATGTGCTGCCGCCGCAGGTCAGGCAGGCGGTGGCGCAGCTGTTTGCGCTCCAGCCGGAGCTGACCGAAAATCTCACCGGTTCAAAAATACAGGCGGCATTCGAAACCTCAGGCCTGTTCCGGGAAAAGACGCTTGCATCTGCCGCCACGCAGGCCCAGCCGCAGACCGCGGCCGCATCCGACCTCAAGTCCGCCTTGATCGTGCTGCGGCAGACGTTGAGCATCGCGCTCAATGCGGCCAATGCAACTCCGGATGCACCTACGACGACCGTTGCCCAGCCGAATGCCGAACAACCCAACACCGCACAGGCTGCAAAGCTGCCTGCCGGCGCATTGCCGCAAGGCGCGCAAGCGGCATTGACCGGCCTATCGGCTGCGCCTGTCGGCTTGCAACAGAGCTCGCCGACTGCCGCAAGTTTGCCACAACCGATTCCCGTCGCAGCTGCCCCGCCGCTCGCACCGGAACAGGATGCGCCGGACATTTTGCTTCCGCCGCTCGGTAGCGCCGCTCAGGCTGCTGTGCTGACAAGCGTCACGCGCGCCAGTCCCGCCATTCCGATCGGCACCGATGCCTTTCTCAGCCTGATCCAGAATGCGCTTCAGATCGGGCGCGCCGAAGCCGGATCGCCGCCAGGCCACACGCCGGCGCAGCCCGAACCCGACATCGATCCGGGCACCGCCCGAACGAATGTGCCGCCACCGCCTTTCCGTGGGGCCACGCCGTCGGCGCAAGCCGTCGCCGTCGCGACGATCGCGCCGGATGCGCCAGCGTCAACAACCGTGCGGCACCTGATCGAGGACACGGACGGTGCGATCGCGCGGCAGACATTGTTGCAGGTCGCATCGCTGCCCGATCGTGTGGATGTGCAGCAGCCGGGCGCGAGAGCAGATCAGACATTGCCGCGCTGGAGTTTCGAGATTCCGTTCGTCACGCCGCAAGGCGCGGCGGTGGCGCAATTCGAGGTGGCGCGCGATGGCGGCAATGGCAGCGAAACCGAAGTCACCAAGAAAGTATGGCGCGCGCGTTTCTCTCTTGATGTGGAGCCGGCAGGTCCCGTGCATGCGATTATCTCGCTCGCGGGTGAAACAACGTCGGTACGGATGTGGGCGGAGCGGCCGCTGACCGCAGCCCAACTGCGCGCCAACACCGCGCAGCTTGCGCACGCCTTGCGCGTAGCTGCACTCGAGCCCGGCGACATCGTGATCGGCGAGGGCGAGCCGCCTCAGAGCGCGACCGCGCCAGCCGGTCATTTCGTGAATCGTGCGTCATGACAAAGGTCACCGACCGGAAACTTGCGGTAGCGCTCGAATACGATCGAAAGGGCGCGCCGCGCGTTGTCGCCAAGGGCAGGGGCGAACTCGGCGAGAAGATCATCGAGGTCGCAAAGGCGCACGACGTCCCGGTCGAGGAAAACGAAGTGCTGGCCGGGGAACTCTCTAACATCGAGCTTGGCGATGAAATTCCACCCGAGCTTTATCGCGCGGTCGCCGAAGTGCTCGTGTTCGTGCTGCGGCTGTCAGGCCGCGTGCGCTAGTTTCGAACGCATCTGATATTCGGCGCACTCACAGACAAAATCCTGCCCCAATAGGTGTTCAGCATCTCCTCAGGTTCGCAGCGTGGGGACGCAATCGGCGCGAGCCAAAGGGGTGTTTGCGTAAAAATTCAAATCAATTCATCGGCTTCCCGGCCGGGGATCGCTGCTGTCTGTCGCTTGCCTGTCAAATGACCGTCACACGCATGGGGGGACAACCATGAAATCTTCCTCAAGGGATATTGCCGAGCGGCTGCTGGCGCGTTTCGCGGCGGTCGCGGCGCTGGCGTTAATTGGCGTGGTGGTGTTCTACGGCCGCTGATGAGCCGCGACCGGCCGGCTGGCGAGTTTCCAAAAGGCTGGAACGAAACTTGCTCTTCAATCTTGTGATCGTCGAATAAGGAGAATCTTCCCATGCGCTGTGCGTTTGCAGTCATCATTCTGCTCATTGCGCAGCCAGCGTTCGCCCAAACTTATCTCAAAAGGGAGCCGTTGGTGCTTCGGGCCTATGCTTTCGTGCTCGTGGCATCCGCTGCGTGCGGTCCGGCCAAGGTCATGAAGGTAACCGGTTCGCTCGGCGCCTTGCCCCGGAAGCGTGTCTGCGTGGCCACCGGCGAGGAGAGGGCTTCCCTCGGGTTTATCCAGTAATAGCCGCTTACCACCCGTCATGGTTTGACCATTTTGCCGGGCATTGTCTCCGCCTGACCGGTCGGAGACGCCTCCTTGATTGATCGCCGTTGTGCTCTGGGCTTGCTTGCTGCTGCCGCGGCGATGCCGGGCTGTTCCCTTGCCAATGTCGCGCCGATGCATGAATCGGTCGATGAGAGCCTCGCCAAGAGGTTCGCCGAGGAGGGCGTGCAAGGTACCTTTGTCTACTACAAGCCGGAAGGTTACAGCATCGGCGCGAGCGACAAGGTTCGCTCAAGCGAGGCCAGGCTGCCGGCATCGACCTTCAAGGTGGCGAACTCGATCATCGCGCTGGAGACCGGTGTAGTCACCGATCCGGACAAGGACATCTTCAAGTGGGACGGCGTCAAGCGCTCCATCGAAGCATGGAACAAGGACCACACCATGCGGACGGCGATCGCAGCCTCTGTCGTTCCGGTCTATCAGGACATCGCGCGGCGCATCGGCGCCGAGCGCATGCAAAAGTATGTCAGCCTGCTCGAATACGGCAATCGCAACATCGGCGGCGGCATCGATCAGTTCTGGTTGACGGGAGACCTGCGGATCACCCCGGTGCAGCAGATCGATTTTCTCGAGCGGCTGCGGCGCGGCGGGCTGGCGGTATCGCAGCGGTCGCAGGAGATCGTGCGGGATATTCTCTCCGTGACCAAAACAGAGAACGCCGTGGTCCGCTACAAGACCGGGCTGCTGGGCGCAGAGATCGGCAAGCCGTCGCTGGGCTGGGTGGTCGGTTGGGCGGAGAAGGGCAAGGAAGTCACTGTGTTCGCCATGAACATGGACTGCCGCACCCCGGAGCATATCCCGGCACGGATAAACATCACGCAGAGGCTTCTGACCGACGTCGGCGCGGTCTAGAGATGATCCCGGCCCGACGCTACCGCGCACCCCTCGCTGCCACTTGATCCGCCAGCATCGCGTGCGTCACCGCCACATCGACCAGCGGATAGGTCTCGAAATGGGCGGGAATCAGATCGGCCCATTCGTTGAGAATCCGGTGCAGCAGGCCATGATCGGGGACCTCGAAAAGCGCGACTGCGCCGCGGCCGACCCGTGGATGGATCATCTTGCAGATGCCGCTCTCCTGATAGGGCGCGATCCAGTGCCAGAACTGCTGGCGGGTGGCGGCATACTCCGACGGCCGCTCGGGGCGCGGGGTCGAGATCACGAGAAACAGCATCGGCTGGATTATCCCTCTGAAAAGAGCAGCTTATCCAGCCCGCTCAATCTTGGCCAGCGGCCTGCAAACGGCCGTTGAGGGCCGTTTGCAGTTCACCAAATCGCATGTAGGACTTAATCCAGAACTCCAGACCCCGGTGTCCGCCGGGGCATACCTCACGAGTGCATGATACCGAAAATGGACTTCCGGTTTTCGGGCAAGATCATGCGGCAACAGTAAGGCCGGGACGGTTATGAAAGACATCGTTGAAACACTCGACGCGCGGCGCGCGGGCGCGAAACTCGGCGGCGGCGAGAAGCGCATCGAGGCGCAGCACGGTCGTGGCAAACTGACGGCACGCGAGCGGATCGAGCTCCTGATGGACAAGGGCTCGTTCGAGGAGTTCGACATGTTCGTCGAACACCGCTCGACCGAATTCGGCATGGAGAGAAACAAGGTTCCGGGCGACGGCGTCGTCACCGGCTGGGGCACCGTCAACGGCCGCACCGTGTTTGTGTTCGCCAAGGACTTCACCGTATTCGGCGGCTCGCTTTCGGAGACCCACGCCCAGAAGATCACAAAAATCCAGGACATGGCGATGAAGGCGCGGGCGCCGATCATCGGCCTTTACGACGCCGGCGGCGCGCGCATCCAGGAAGGCGTCGCGGCACTCGCGGGCTACTCCTATGTGTTCCGCCGCAACGTGCTGGCGTCGGGCGTCATTCCGCAGATCAGCGTCATCATGGGCCCGTGCGCGGGTGGAGACGTCTATTCGCCGGCGATGACCGACTTCATCTTCATGGTGAAGAACACCAGCTACATGTTTGTCACCGGCCCGGACGTGGTGAAGACCGTCACCAACGAGGTCGTCACTGCGGAAGAACTCGGCGGCGCGAGTGTGCACGCGACCAAATCGTCGATCGCCGATGGAGCCTACGACAACGATGTCGAGACGCTGCTGCAGATGCGCCGTCTGCTCGACTTCCTGCCGTCGAACAACACCGATGGTGTGCCGCAGTGGCCGAGCTTCGACGATATCGAGCGTGTGGATATGTCGCTCGATACGCTGATCCCGGACAATCCGAACAAGCCCTATGACATCAAGGAACTGATCCTGAAGGTCGTGGACGAGAGCGACTTCTTCGAAATCGCCGAGACGTTTGCAAAAAACATCGTCACCGGCTTTGGCCGCGTCGCCGGCAAGACGGTCGGCTTCGTCGCCAACCAGCCGATGGTGCTGGCCGGCGTGCTCGATAGCGATGCGTCACGCAAGGCCGCGCGGTTCGTGCGGTTCTGCGATGCTTTCAACATTCCGATCGTGACTTTCGTGGATGTGCCGGGTTTCCTGCCGGGCACCGCGCAGGAATACGGCGGTCTCATCAAGCACGGCGCGAAGCTGCTGTTCGCGTATTCGCAATGCACGGTGCCTCTTGTCACCGTCATCACGCGGAAGGCCTATGGCGGAGCGTTCGACGTGATGGCGTCGAAGGAAATCGGCGCCGACATGAACTATGCCTGGCCGACCGCGCAGATCGCGGTGATGGGCGCGAAGGGGGCAGTGGAGATCATCTTCCGCGCCGACATCGGTGACGCCGAGAAGATCGCCGCGCGCACCAGGGAATACGAGGATCGTTTCCTGTCGCCGTTCATCGCCGCCGAGCGCGGCTACATCGACGACGTCATCATGCCGCACTCGACCCGCAAGCGCATCGCCCGCGCCCTCGCCATGCTGAAGGACAAGCATGTCGAGGTGCCGATGAAGAAGCACGATAATCTGCCGTTGTGAGGGTGAGATGAGGCTCGCCAGTATTTTTCTAGTGACGTGTGCAACATTGATTGCGCATAGCATAGCGTATGCGGCTCCGGGGGACTCCAATATCTATGTTCACTACAAAACAAAAGCCGTACGTGTGAGACCATTACCGGCCACGGTCGGGACAACCGTCGATATCAAAATCATTCTTCGCGCTAACGGCACAGTCGAAGATGCGTATGACGTGAAGGGAGGTATCAAGGGCTCGTCGAAGAACAAACTTGGAGGTCGGGGCTTCAAGGTTGTCAATTCGTCCACGCTTCTGAGATCCGGCAAAGCGGAAAACTACACCCACAAGACAACTATCAAGGTGGATGGCAAGAACTGTACGGCTTCGGTCGAACGGATACTGAATCCGGGAGAAAAGGAGTATCGCGAGTTCTCAAAGCCGCTGAAGCAAGTGGCATTTTATAGTAGCATCGAGAACGAGTACACAACTTGCGTGATCGAATGATCCGTATCTTCTAAATATCTTCCATGAACACCCGATTCACGCCCCGTTCATGCAACCTTCCTCAAGCTAAAGCGTCATCGTTGCGGTGAACGCGCGCGATCAGCGCGGCAAGAGGAGGAAGGATCATGGAACGCCGGGAATTTATGAAGATTGCGTTTGGTGTCGTTGCGGGAGCGGCCGTGGTCTCGACCGCAGCGCAGGCAGTTCCGCTGATGCCGCCGCCCCCCGCGCCTGAAAAATCACCTGCACCAGATAACCTGAAGCCGCAGGCCGCTGTCGCCGATCAGAGCGATCTCGATGCGGCGCGTATCGAACAGGTGCAATGGCGCAGGCGCCGCCGCTGGCGCAGACGCTGGGGTTGGCGCCGCCGCCGGTTCTGGGGCCGCAGGCGCTGGCGTCGCCGGCGCTTCTGGCTGTGAGCCGTATCGCTGAGTTGCACGATGTGATGTGAGCGTTGCTGCTGAGCCTCGGGGGCGGGATGTTCCGCCGTCGGGGTCAGCTGCGCCATCTCCTGACGATATCGCGAATGCGTGAGTTGCGAAACCGGGCGGCGAGGCAGAGGTTGACATGCGTATCGCCTGTCCGGGAACGCGACCATTCTGAGGTCATGACCATGACCCTGTCTCGCCGCCTGCTGCTTCGCGCTGCGGCGGCCATGCTGTCCAGCACCGCGAGTCTCGGGGCCGCATTTGCGCAAACGAGCCTGCCGCCGACGCCGTCCTGTGACGATGGCGACGATCCAACTCCGCAGCAAACTGCCGGTCCGTTCTTCAAGCCGCGTTCGCCTCAACGGCAATCGTTGATCGAGCCGGGCATGGGCGGCACTCGCATCGCGCTCACGGGAATGGTGTTGACGCGCACCTGCCGTCCGGTACCCAACGCATTGCTGGACCTGTGGCAGGCCGATGCGCGGGGCAACTATGACAACAGGGGCTTTCGCCTGCGCGGTCACCAGTTCACCGATGCGCAAGGCCGTTATCGGTTCGAGACTATCGTGCCCGGACGTTATCCCGGCCGCACGCCGCATCTTCATCTGCGCGTGCAGGCCAAGGGCCGCCCGATCCTGACGACACAGCTTTATTTTCCGGGCGAGGCGGGGAATACGGGCGACGGCCTGTTCGATCCGGCGTTGTTGATGCGTACGCAGCCGGCTGCCGGTGGCATCGAGGCAAAGTATGACTTCGTGCTTGCGATGCGCTGATGTCGTTTTCGTATGCTCCGTTCCCTGGGCACAACCCGGCAGCGGTTGTTAATCTCTCAATGTTGATTCTGCTGACGTTGCAGGTCATGTCTAATTCCATTATCCGGACGAGCCTGAGGGAGTAGAGTGGGCTCCGGGCGCGGGACGGATGGGGTCGATGACTGGAAACGCGCAGCTGACTTCCAATCAAGTTTCGTCAAATTCCCGGCGTTGGCTCATTCTCGCCGTGCTGCTGCTGGCGCGTACCTCGATGGGCTATCAGTTCGAGACCGTCGGCGCGATCGGCCCCATCCTGATCGATGCGTTCAGGATCGACTTCACCTGGCTGGGAACGCTGATCGGTCTCTACATGCTGCCCGGCGCATTTGTTGCGATACCGAGCGGCGTGATCGGCCAGCGTTTCGGCGCGAAACGGATTGTGCTGTTCGGCCTTGCGTTGATGGCATTGGGCGGTGTGCTGACCAGTGTGGAATCGCTTCAGCTTGCGTTCGCCGGACGGCTGATCAGCGGCATCGGCGGCGTCATCATGAACGTGATGATGACGAAGATGGTTGCGGACTGGTTCGCCGGGCACGAGATCGTCGTGGCCATGTCGATCTTCATCGCAAGCTGGCCACTGGGAATTGCGCTCGGGCTGGTGACGTTTCCGCCGATCGCCGCGCTGTCGTCATGGCATGCGGTCATGATCACGGCGGCGATGTTCGCATTGGTGTCGTTCGCGGTTATGGTGACGCTCTACCGCGATCCGCCGAATGCGCCGCCACTGGTGGACGGCAAGTTTCGGATCGGCTTGAGCGCGCAAGAGTGGCGGCTGGCCCTGATTGCGGGGATGATCTGGGGGACCTACAATGTGGCCTATATCGTTCTCGTCAGTTTTGCGCCCGAGCTGTTCACGGTGCGCGGCTATTCGCTGGGCGAAGCCGGGCGCGCCGTCAGTCTGCTCGGATGGTCGCTGATCTTCGTTGTGCCGCTTGCCGGTTATCTTGCCCAGCGGGTCCAGCGTCCCAATCTGCTGATGGCAGCCGGCTTCATCGTGGTCGGTCTGGCCGGTCTGGCGTTGCCGTTTACCGGCGCCTTTATCGCAACCTTCGTGCTCATTGCCGTGATTGCCGGTCTTCCGGCGGGGCTTATCATGGCGCTGCCATCGGAAGCCCTGTCGCAACAGAATCGCGCCGTCGGGACGGGCGTGTTCTTTGCCTGCTATTACGCCTGCATGGCGATACTGCCGGCCTTCGCCGGCAAGATGCGCGATCTCACCGGCAGCCCGGCGGCTCCGTCCTTGTTCGCGGCTTCGATGATGGGCGTAGCGCTGCTGGGATTGATCCTTTTTCGCCTTGCGCAGCGCAAGCCGGCGTAGTTCGCCCGTGCTTCAGTCCTGGCTCAATTCAGTCCTGGCTCACTTCAGCCCCATGCAGCTGGCATAAAACGTCGTCGTCGCGGGCCAGTCGGAGAATACGCCGCGGACGCCGACCTGTTGCGCCAGCACGTCCAGTACGGTGAGCGTATCGCCGTCGCGGTCGATCGCGGGCTTCACCGAGCGATGATAGAAGCCGCCGCCCTTGTCGAGCGGGCCGTCGCGCTCAAGCGACCACGCGATCAGGTCGAGGCCTGCCAGCCGCGCGGCGCGCGCATAATCCGACGCCACGATCTGGCCCTTGTCGTCGAGCGCAAGCAGCATGTAGATCGGCGGCGCGAGAATTTTGACGCCCGATGCCTTCAGTTCGGTCATCGATGGTTTCCATGTCTCCGGCTTGGCGTGATCGAAGCCGGGGCTCTCGTAGCGCCCGTCGAGATAGACCGCCTGTTTGCCGAAGTCCGGCGCGGTCTTGATCCAGTGCAGAACGTCCGCATAGCTGAAGCTCTGCGCGAACACGTCGGACGGAGAAATCCCGGCGGCCTTGTATTCATCCAGCATTTGGGTCGCATATTTTTCCTGACTGAAATCGCCGTCGAACGGCATTTTCACTTCAGGTGATTTCAGCTCCGGCGTGAACTTCGCGCCCAGACTCTTGATCAGTGCGATACTCTCGGCATGGGTCATCAGCGTGCCGGTCGCGCTGTAGAGATCGGTGCGCCAGCGCGGCGTGCCGTTCTGATACTCCGCGGCCGTCTTTCCCTCGGGATTGAACGCATCCATCTTGGCGGTGAGCGTCTTGAATTCAGCCAGGGTGATGTCGCTGGTGCAGCACTTTGCGGACGCTTTCCTGCCGCTCGCGGGGTCGGCCGGGCTGAAGGGCTGGCTGCATTTGGCTGCCAGTGCGGGCACCGAGAGGATGTTTGTCGTGGTGTGCAGATCGCACTGAGAATGCCGGCAGACCAATTGTCTGTCCTTGGTGAACGTCACGTCACATTCGATCACGCCGGCGCCCGTGCGTGCGGCGGCGAGATAAGACTCCCGGGTGTGCTCGGGAAACTGTAGCGCCGCACCGCGGTGGCCGATGGAGAAGTCAGTTTTGCGAAACGGCCCTGTGCACTGGCTGAGCCTTGCTTTCAACGGTCCGTCCTTCATCTTGTCGACCAGATAAAACGGCCGCGGGCCGATCTGCGGCTCGCGCGGCATCGCGCTCTCTTGAGCGGCGGCGGTTGAGGCGAGTGCAAACAGCACCGGCAAAGCCAGCAATGACGGGCGTCGGGGCGGCAGCATAATTGGAGTCTCCGGTCTCGGCCGTGAACCGTGCAAGTTCACCACGGCTGTGTGACGATTGCATGTGGCTGAGCCGATGTTTCCGCCGGTCCTACCCGGCGATAGCCGACGGCAGGGTGTCGCGGCAAGGTGCGGCCCGAATCTGGTAGGCTGCTGGCATGCCTCACGCTGAAGACCTGCTGTTTCCCTTGTCCATCGTCGCATTGGTGGTGGCTGCGATGACGGCGGCGCTCGCCGCCGGCCGCCGCAGCATGGACTGGATGGGCGTCGCGATGCTGAGCTCGATCACCGCACTTGGCGGCAGCTCGACGCGCGACGTTCTGCTCGGCAACTACCCGCTTGGCTGGGTCCAGGAGCCTTATCTGCTGGGGATCACGACGGCCGCCGCGATTGCGACCATTGCGCTCGCTCCGGTGATCCATCGTTTCCACAAGGCGTTTCTTTTTCTCGATGCGGTCGGCCTTGTGCTGTTCACCATCCTGGGCTGCAGCGTGGCGTTGAAGCTCAATCACCATTTCGCCATCGTCATCATGGCCGGTATGATTACCGGTTGCGTCGGCGGCGTGTTGCGGGATGTGCTGTGCAACGATGTTCCGTTGCTGTTCCGTGCCGAGCTCTATGCCAGCGTTTCCATTGTCACGGGACTGATTTACGTCGCCGGATTGAGCAACGGTTTCAATCCGAATCTCGTGACGATGGCCGCATTCGTTTTCGGCCTTGCGTTCCGGTTGCTCGCGATCCGTTTCCGGCTCGAGATGCCGAAGTTCGTTTACGAGCGCGATCAGGGTTAGGCCGCGATAGTTCGGCCAGCGCCGAAACATCGTGCGGGTATGACGGGCTATCAACTGCTCATCGTCAATCGAGGAGCATGCCATGGCCGTCACTGTTTTCATTCGTTACCGGATCGATCCGTTCAAGCGCCATCTGTTCGAGCAGTATTCGCAGAACTGGCTGCGAATCATTCCAAGATGCGGCGGCGATCTGGTCGGCTACTGGATGCCTCACGAAGGCACCAACGATATCGGCTTTGCGCTCATCTCGTTCGCGAGCCTGGCGGCCTACGAGCATTACCGGACCACGCTTCGCGGCGACCTGGAAGGCAAGGCCAATTTCGATTTTGCAGAAGCGAACCGGTTTATTCTGGCGGAGGAGAGAACCTTCCTGCGACAGGTCGAGGCATAAGCGAGCCTTGCCAACGCGGTTCGGGAGCGGCAGCATCGGCAAGAATTTCGGATACAGAATCGGCCGGCTGACGACGACCACGGGAGGAAGCAATGACCGCATCGGCGACGCCCAAGGGCGCCTGGCGGATAACGTTTCTGCTGTTCCTGTTCATGGTGGTGAACTTTGCCGACAAGATCATCGTCGGGCTCGCCGGCGTTCCGATCATGACGGAATTGCAGTTACAGCCCGAGCAGTTCGGTTTCCTCGGCTCGTCGTTCTTCTTCCTGTTCTCGATCTCGGCGATTGCCGTCGGTTTCATCCTCAATCGGGTACCTGCACGCTGGGTCATTCTGGTGCTCGCTCTCATCTGGGCGCTGGTCCAATTTCCGATGGTCGGTCAGGTCAGCTTCACCACGCTCTTGATCTGCCGCATCCTGCTTGGAGCGGGCGAGGGGCCGGCGTTTTCGGTCGCGCTGCACGCGATCTACAAATGGTTTCCCGACGAGAAGCGCACCTTGCCGACGGCGATCCTTGCGCAGGGCTCTGCGTTCGGCGTCATTCTTGCGGTGCCGGCCCTGAACTGGATCATCGTGAACTATACCTGGCATCATGCGTTCGGTGCGCTCGGTATTGTCGGTTTGATGTGGGTTGCGCTGTGGCTGGCGCTCGGTCGCGAAGGGCCAGTCACCGAGACCGTCAGTGTGGATACGGAGGAGCGCGTGCCTTACGCGCAATTGCTGCTGTCGCGCACGTTCATCGGCTGCTGCGCCGCGACCTTCGGCGCTTATTGGGCGCTGTCGCTCGGGCTGACCTGGTTTACGCCGTTTCTCGTCTCGGGCCTCGGTTTTGCGCAGAAGGAGGCGGGTCTGATCTCCGTCCTGCCGTGGGTGTTCGGCGCGTCCATCGTGCTTCTCAGCGGCTGGCTCTCGCAGGTGCTGGTTGGCAAGGGCATGTCGACACGCCACGCGCGCGGTGTGCTCGGATCGGTGCCGCTGATTGCGGGCGGACTGATTCTGCTGCTGATGCCGAGCGTCCAGAGCGCGGGCTGGCAGATCGCGGTGCTGGTGATCGGCTCGGGCGTCATTGGTCCGATCTATGTGGTCTGCGCGCCGATGATTGCCGAGTTCACGCCGACGTCGCAGAGAGGCGCCGTGATTTCGATTTATGGCGCGATCTACACGCTCGCTGGAATCATTGCGCCGTTCGTGATGGGTGCAGTCGTGCAAAAGGCAGCGACAGCGCACGACGGCTATATGACGGGCTTTATCATCAACGGTGTGATCCTGATCGTCTCCGGTATCCTTGGCCTGTTGCTGCTGTGGCCCAATGCCGAGCGCGCAAGGCTGCGCGGACAGGCGATGCAACCGAAGCTCGCGTAGGTTCATCCGGCTACCGCCGGATATTCGACCTTGGTCTAGGCTTGGTCAAAAACACCCGATTTCGCCGCAGGTTGCGACAGGGCGCGCCTTGCTATTCGCGTTTTGCGATGGCCTAATCTACCTTAACAAACGAACCAGAAACGACGAGGAAACAGGATAAATGACGAGACTTCATTCGCTGCGCGGCCATGTCGCGGCATGCTTTGCGACGCTCGCGATCGTTGCCTTGACAGCTACGGCAGGCAGTCAGGCCGTTGCACAGACCTGGCCCGATCGGCCGGTCTCAATGATCGTTCCGTTTCCCGCCGGCGGCGGAACCGACGCCTTTGCTCGTCCGCTCGCCGCTCAACTCGAGAAGCAACTCAGTCAGCGCATTCTGATCGACAACCGAGCAGGCGCCGGCGGCACGGTCGGCGCGAGCGCAGCCGCAAAGGCTGAGCCAAACGGTTACAATTTCTTCGTCGGCGCCGCGCATCACGCGATTGCCGCGACGCTTTATCCGAAGCTGGACTACGACCTGATGAAGGATTTCGTCCCGGTTGCGCTCATTGCCGCGCCGCCGCAGGTTGTTGTCGTCAACCCCGCGAAGGTATCGGCCAAGACGCTTGCCGAATTTATCGCCGAAGCCAAGGCCAGTCCCGGCAAGATCGACTATGCGTCCGCGGGTCTTGGCACGACGCATCACCTTGCCGGCGAACTGTTCAAGTTGCTGGCTGGCGTCAATTTGAACCATGTGCCGTATCGCGGCGCTGGTCCCGCCATGCAGGATCTCGTCGCTGGCCATGTGCACGTGATGTTCGACGGGCTTGGTTCGTCCGCCAGTCAGGTACAGGGCGGCCAGATTCGAGCGCTCGCTGTTGCGGCGCCCGCACGCTCGGATGCGATCGCAGCCGTTCCGACTTCCACAGAAGCCGGTCTCAAAGGCTATGAGGTTGCGACCTGGTACGCGCTGTTCGCGCCGAAAGGTACGCCACCGGCGGTGGTCGATCGGATGGCGGCTGAAATCCGCAAGGCGCTTGATTCCGATCTGCTGAAAGATGCGTGGAAGAAGAACGGCTCACCGACCCCGACATTGATCAAGGACGAATTCGGCAAGTTTGTCGGCACCGAGATCAGCCGCTGGGCCGATGTAATCAACAAAGCCGGTATCAGGCTGGAGTGACGCAATTGGTGCGAAGCGGGGCGCCTCCGCGATAGCCCGATTTGTGCGGAACACATCAGTCTCGCAGGCGTTGCGATGGGGATCAAATCGGATTGGGTCCGGCGAACCCGGGCTTATGAACCAATTGCTCCTTCGCGGCTACCAACGTTTGTGAACCTGTGGTTCACTTGCCGTTCATCGCCCGGACGCGATCATCTGTCACTTACCACTCAACTCGGGAGGTTTTAGTATGGAACGTAGGGATTTTCTGAAGCTGGCTTTTGGCGTGGCAGCCGGCGCCGGTGTCATGGCTGTCGCGGGCTCGGCCGCTGCAGCCCCATTGATGGTGCCGACCGATTTGAAGGGGCCAACTCCCAATCCGCAACCTGAAGTCGAGGCCCAATCGGCGATCGCGACCGAGAAGGATATCGAGGACGCTTCGGCCGAGCAGGTGCAGTACTACGGTTATCGCCGCCGTTACTATCGCCCGCGTTACTATCGCCCGCGATATTATCGGCCCCGGTACTATCGCCGGCCTCGGGTTTACTACTACTGAGTTCAGGCCATTCAGCTGAGCCCGGTTTGATGCCGTCGCATCAAGCCGGGTTTGCTGTTTGTATGACGCTCGAAATTAGAGTTTCGGCGCGCTGCCTGCCGGAGCCTTGTTCTGCTCGCTTTTCGCGGCCGCCATCGCATCCTCGTCAATCGATGCGGCGCTGGTGATGCGTTTGAAATCCGCCATCATGAATTCAGCTTTGCCGACACGGTCGGCAGTCGCTCCCGACGAGAGGGTGATGCTGAGCGCTGCCTCGCAGTTTGCGTCGTTTGCCTCATTGCGTAAAGCGGTCAGCGTCTTGTCCAGCGTACCGATGCGCTTGACGGCTGCGACGCAGCTTCCTTTTCCCTTCGAGTCATTGAGCGCAACCGCCGCCTTCGGATTGACAGGCTTGTCCAGTGCTTCAAGCGCGGTTTCCGGCTTGTATTTCTGACCGACCGAGACGACCTTGCCCTTGCGATAGAAGTAATAGACATGCTGGTCGCCGATCAGCGTTGCTACCCCGTACTTGTCCGCGAGTTGCTTGAGCAGGTCTGCCTTCAACGGCTGCTGATCGGGAGCGAAAGCGATCGTCCGGCTGACGATGAATGCCCTGTTGGCGCTGGCGGGGGAAGAGAAAGCGACCACTATGCTCTCGCCGCTGTCCTTGGCGCTGGACGGAAGATCGAAACTCATCGACGGCACGTAGGTGACCGCCGTGTTCACAAACGTCTGTTGCAGCACGTTTGGTTTCACGCCCTGACGGCCCTTGAAATGAGCTTCGATAATGTCTTTGGCCCTGGCGGCGTCTTGCTCGGCGGAAAGGCCAAGAATGTCCGGCTTGATCTTGCCGGAGAAGCCGGTCTCAGGCGTTTTCGGTTTGATGTCGTAAGCTATCGCCCCCGCAGGCGCTGCCACCGCCGCAGGCATCGCCATGCACGCAGCCAGAATGATCCTTCGCAACATATGATTCAGCCCGCAATTGTTGAATTGAATAACGATTGAAGACGATTAGTCCAACTTGCCACGGCACTGTCAACAGGCGGATGATGTGGACGTTTGCATACAAAAAGCCCGCCCGGACGATCCGGGCGGACTGCAAAACCAACCGAAATAAATCAGTTAGGTGACGACGGCGATGGCGTAGGCGTGATCTGGTGCCGAGCCACATTCTGCGATGGCGAACCGTTGTCGCTCGAATTGAAGTTGTTGACCTGGTACATCAACAAACTGAGCACAATCAGGACGCCGATGCCAATGATGGCTTTGGTCGGCCTTGCTTCAAGTTCATTGTGCTCGGGCGGCACCCCAGTTTCGTCAAGGTCTTGCGGCGAAGAATAGGTTTCGCGATCACTCCAATTCATTCAATCCTCCCGCTTGTCAATTTTGCGTTCATTCTTGCTGTGGCCGATGGACCCATGACAACGGGAGCCGGAAGAAGCCGTTCCGGAACGGCCGTTGCGCCACTTTCGCATCTGCCATGCGGGAACAGCGCGGAATTCGCCGGATCCATATCGGCCCAGTTTTTGCAGTGCGATGATTGCATTTGGTGCGCTGGCCGCAGCTTTATGTCCGCAAGGGTAGTCGAAGCGACACAAAGCGAAGGGCAAAAGCACTTTCGGACAATGAAATTTCCAGCCGGAAAGCCTGAAAAACCTCATCGAATCTTGATGCGGGCGGCACTGAAACCAACATAGAATGTTTCTATTGGGACTCGGTGGCTGTTGACCGGGCAAGAACGCGAGCGCGTCAAGCGCGGATCGAGAGGCGGGAATGGGAATCAATCAGGGTCCGATCAGTCTCGATCAGAAATACACTCAACAATCGGGCCACGTGTTTCTCACCGGCATTCAGGCGTTGGTGCGATTGCCGATGGCACAGGTGCGTCGTGACCGCGCACAGGGCCTGAACACCTCGGCCTTCATTTCCGGATACCGCGGCTCACCTTTGGGTGGCTACGACCAGCAGCTCACGTCGGCGCGGCATCATCTCGATCAGTATGGCATCAAGTTTCAGCCGGGCGTGAACGAGGACCTGGCGGCCACGGCGATCTGGGGGTCGCAGCAGCTCAACCTGTCGCCCGGTGCAAAATACGACGGCATCGTTGGCATCTGGTACGGCAAGGGACCGGGCGTCGATCGCTGCGGCGACGTGTTTCGTCACGGCAATGCGGCTGGCTCCGCCGCCAAGGGCGGCGTGCTTTGTCTCGCCGGCGACGATCACGGAGCGAAATCCTCCACCGTTCCTCACCAGTCCGACCATGCCTTCGTGTCGGCTCTGATGCCTTATCTCTATCCCTCCAGCATCCACGAAATGATCGAGATGGGGCTGCTCGGCATTGCCATGTCGCGCTATTCCGGCTGCTGGGTCGGCATGAAGGTCATCACCGAGACGGTGGAGACCACCGCCGAGATCGATCTTACCGACGAAATGAAGCCGTTCAACATCCCGACCGATTTCGAGATGCCGCGCGGCGGTCTCAATCTGCGCTGGCCGGACGATCGTTTCGATCAGGACAAGCGGCTGCAGGACTACAAGGGGTTTGCCGCGGTCGCGTTCGCGCGCGCCAATAACGTCAACCGCGTGGTAATGGACTCGCCGAACCCGCGCTTCGGCATCATGGCGTCCGGCAAGAGCTACGAAGACGTGCGGCAGGCGCTGCGCGAACTCGGCATTACTGAGGACGTTGCGGCCAAGATCGGATTGCGGCTCTACAAGATCGGCATGCCGTGGCCGCTGGAGCCGGAAGGCGTGCGCAAATTCGCCGTCGGTCTCGAGGAAATCTTCATCGTTGAAGAGCGCCGCGAGATCGTCGAAAATCAGGTCAAGCAGGAGCTGTTCAACTGGCGCGACGACGTGCGCCCGCGCATCGTCGGCAAGATGGACGAGCATGACAAGCGCTTTCTGCCGTTTGCCGAAGAACTCAGCGTCGCGTCGCTTGCAAGTTCGCTGACCGAGCGGCTGTTGCGGCTCAATTTGAATCCTGAAGTCGCCGAAATGTTGCGCGCCAAGGCCGACTGGTTCAACGGCCGGCAGGCAACCCAGGTGCAGGCGATCGCGCCGGTGACCCGCACGCCGTATTTCTGCTCGGGCTGCCCGCACAACACATCGACCAAAGTGCCGCAGGGCAGCCGGGCGATGGCCGGCATCGGTTGCCACTTCATGTCGTTGTGGATGGACCGCAACACCCAGACCTTCACGCATATGGGTGGCGAGGGCGTGCCCTGGGTCGGCATCGCGCCCTTCACCGATGAGAAGCACATTTTCGCCAATCTCGGCGACGGCACCTATTTTCATTCAGGAAGTCTGGCGATCAGGCAAGCAGTCGCCTCGAAAGCCAACATCACCTACAAAATTCTCTACAACGATGCGGTCGCGATGACAGGCGGCCAGCGCCACGACGGCGATCTGTCGCCGCAGCAGATTACGTTCCAGCTCCACAGCGAAGGCATTCGCGAAATCTATCTGGTGTCGGAAAATCCCGATGCGTATCCGGCGTCGGACATTGCGCCCGGGACCAAGCTGGCGCATCGCGATGACCTCGACGCGGTGCAGAAAGCCTGCCGCGACATCAAGGGCGCCTCGGCGATCGTGTTCGTGCAGACCTGCGCCGCGGAAAAACGCCGCCGCCGCAAACGCGGCACGCTCGAAGATCCGCAACGTCGAGTTATGATCAACGCTGCAGTGTGCGAGGGCTGCGGCGACTGCTCGGTGCAGTCGAACTGTATCTCTGTAGAGCCGCTGGAAACCGAGATGGGCCGGAAGCGCACCATCAACCAGTCGAGCTGCAACAAGGACTATTCCTGTGTGAAGGGCTTTTGCCCGTCATTCGTGACGGTCGACGGCGGCAAGCTGCGCAAGCGCGCACCGGTCGATCTCGGCAACATCGGCGATATTCCCGAGCCAGCAACCCGTGCGACTCTGGACAAGACCTACAACATTGCCATCGGCGGTGTCGGCGGCACAGGGGTCTTGACGGTCGGCGCGCTGCTCGGCATGGCGGCGCACATCGAGGGCAAGGCCAGCATGATCCTCGACATGTCGGGGCTCGCGCAAAAGGGCGGCGCGGTGCTGAGCCATGTAAGGCTTTCGCAGAACACCGACGATGTGCGCTGTTCGCGCATTGTCACCGGCACGGCCGATCTGCTGATCGCTGCCGACGAGGTCGTGGCGATCGCCAAGGAAACCATCACGCTGTGCGAGTCCGGACGCACCAACGGCATCATCAACACGCATCTGATCCCGATTGCAGATTTCATTCATCAGCGCGATTTCAATTTCCAGCGCCGCAAGGTGAATAACGTGCTGGAAGCGTCGCTCCGCAAGGAATCGGTGTTTTTCGATTTCACGCACGCAGCGGAAGGTCTGCTCGGCGATGCGATCGCAACGAATCTGATGATGCTCGGCTACGCTTATCAGCAGGGATTGCTGCCAGTCTCATCTGAGGCGATCCTGCGCGCGATCGAGCTGAACGCGGTGTCGGTCAAGATGAATACGCTGGCATTTCAGTTGGGTCGTCTGGCGTCAGCCGATCCGAAACGGCTGGCTGCAATGATGAAGGACGAGGAGTCCGCGCCGAAGACACTCGATCAGATGTCTCTCGACGAGGTCATCGCCCATCGCGCAGCGATTCTGACCGATTATCAGAATGCCGCGCTCGCGAAGCGCTACACCACTCTGGTCGCAAACGTGCGCAAGGTGGCGATCGATGGCGGATATGGCGAAGCCCTGCCGCGAGCCGTGGCCATCAATTACGCCAAGCTGCTCGCCTACAAGGACGAGTACGAAGTCGCGCGGCTATATACTGACGGCAAATTCGCCCAGCGCATTGCTGAGCAGTTCGAAGGCGAATTCAAGGTGAGCTATCACCTTGCTCCACCGATGCTGCCGGGCATCGACGCCATGGGCCGGCCGCGCAAGCGGCAGTTCGGTTCGTGGATGATGCCATTATTCCGCATGCTGGCAAATCTGCGTGGACTGCGCGGCACCGCACTCGATGTGTTCGGCTACAGCGAAGAACGCAAGATGGAGCGCAGTCTGATCGAAGGTTACGAGAACGACGTCGCGAGGGTTCTTCGTATGCTGTCGCCGATCAACCACGATGTCGCAGTCGATCTGCTGTCGTTGCCGGATCAAATCCGCGGCTTCGGTCCGGTGAAGGAGAAGTCTGTTGCAGATGCGAAGGTTCGCTACGCGAAACTGACCGCCGATCTCGCCAACCCGCCGCCGCTGGTGATGCCACAGATCGCGGCCGAATAGAGCGTCATCCGGGAGAGTGGTGGCTAGCGACCCGCTTGCCATTCCACGCCTGACAGGCCAGACAATCCGCTGGGAAAAGCGCCAGCGGAGAAGCGACTTGAGTATCAAAGGCAAAGCCTACATCGCGGGGGCTTACGAACATCCAACCCGGAAAGCGCCGGACAAATCCATTGCCCAGCTTCACGCCGAAGTCGCCAAGGGTGCGCTCGAAGACGCTGGGCTCACCAAAGCCGATGTCGACGGATACTTCTGCGCCGGCGATGCGCCGGGCGGCGCCATGGCGATGGTCGATTATCTCGGCCTCAAGGTAAAACATTTCGATTCCACCGACACCGGCGGTTGTTCCTATCTGGTCCACCTCGGTCACGCAGCCGAAGCGATCGCCGCCGGCAAATGCTCGGTCGCGCTGATCACGCTCGCAGGCAAGCCGCTGACTGCCGCGCCACCTCCTCGTGCGACAGGTGCGGAACACGATTTCGAGGTGGCATACAACGCAACCACGCATAACATCTACGGCATGTGTGCCATGCGGCACATGCATGATTTCGGCACCACCAGCGAACAACTGGCCTGGATCAAGGTCGCTGCCTCGCATCACGCGCAATACAATCCGCACGCGATGCTCAAGGACGTCGTCACGGTCGAGGACGTTCTGAATTCGCCGATGATTTCCGATCCGCTGCATCGCATGGACTGCTGTGTGGTGACCGATGGTGGCGGCGCGCTGGTCGTGACAACGCCGGAGATTGCGAAAAGCCTTAAACGTCCGCTGGTGCGGCTGATCGGTCAGGGCGAGGCGATCAAGGGGCCGCGTGGCGGCGAGGCGCTCGATCTCACCTATTCGGCAGGCGTTTGGTCCGGTCCGGTGGCGTTCGCGGAAGCGGGCGTGACCGTCAAGGATATCAAATACGCCTCGATCTACGACAGCTTCACCATCACCGTGCTGATGCAGCTCGAAGACCTCGGCTTCTGCAAGAAGGGTGAGGGCGGCAAGTTTGTCGCCGATGGCAATCTCATCTCCGGCGTCGGCAAGCTGCCGTTCAACACTGACGGCGGCGGACTGTGCAGCAACCATCCGGTCAACCGCGGCGGCATGACCAAGATCATCGAAGCCGTGCGGCAACTGCGCGGTGAGGCGCATCCGAAGGTGCAGGTGCCGAACTGCGACATCGCGCTGGCGCACGGCACCGGCGGTCTGCTTGGCGTGCGTCACGCCGCATCGACAGTCATCATGGAGCGCGTGTGATGAGCGACAAGCCGAAGCTCCCGTCGCCGCAAGGCAATCCGGAATCGAAACCGTTCTGGGATGCGGCAACCCAGGGCAAATTTCTGTTCAAGCGTTGCAACGCCTGCAAAGAGCCGCACTATTTTCCGCGAGCGCTGTGTCCGTTCTGCTTCTCCGACCAGACTGTGTGGGAAGAAAGCAAGGGCGAGGGGAAAATCTACAGCTATAGCCTGATGCGCAAATCCGCGGCCGGGCCTTATGCCATCGGCTATGTGACGCTCGATGAAGGCCCATCGCTGCTGACCAACTTTGTCGACTGCGATCTGCAGACGCTCAAGATCGGCCAGCGCGTGAAAGTCGTGTGGAAACCGACTGATGGCGCGCCGCTGCCGTTCTTCACGCCGATCTGAGGTCCGCTCGGCCAATCAAGAAGATCAGAGGAAACGCCGCATGCCTTTCAAGTATGAAGACGCAATTGGCCTGAAGAATTTTGGCCAGAAGTATTCATGGACCGACCGTGAAGTGATGCTCTACGCCTACGGTATAGGCATGGGCGCCGATCCGATGGACGAGAAGGAACTCGTCTACGTCAACGAGGGCTACTACACGCCGAAGCCGCTGAAGGTGGTGCCAACATTCGCATCAGTCGCGGCGTGGGGCGCGCAGCCCGGCCATATCGACGTCAATCGCGTGATGGTGGTCGACGGCGAGCGTGACATCACGTTCCACAAGCCGCTGCCGACGGCTGCCAGCATCACCGCCGATGTCAGCGTCGTCGATATCTTCGACAAAGGCAAAGACAAGGGCGTCGTCATCATCCGCCAAACGGTGCTGCGCGACGACAGGGGCGAACCGCTGGCGACGTTGCTGTCGTCACAATTCGCCCGCGGCGACGGAGGTTGTGGCGGTCCAGGTGCAGCGCAGCCTGAGCCACATCCGATTCCGAAGCGCTCTCCGGACAAGACCATCCAGATCACGACCCGGCCGGATCAGGCGTTGATCTATCGCCTCTGCGGCGATCGCAATCCGTTGCACAGCGATCCGGAGTTCGCAGCCAAGGGTGGCTTCGCGCGGCCGATCCTGCACGGCATGTGCACTTATGGCATCACCTGCCGCGCGCTTCTGCAGACCTATGCCGACTACGATGCGTCCGCATTCAAGCGGCACGCGGCGCGGTTCTCCTCGCCGGTCATTCCGGGCGACACCGTGACGGTTGACCTGTGGAAGGACGGCGACGTGGTGTCGTTCGAAGCGCACGTCAAGGAGCGCAACGTCACGGTCATCAGGAATGGCAAGACGATTTTGAGATAATCGTCATGCCCGGACTTGATCCGGGCATCCATCTTCTTGAAAAGATGGATCGCCGGATCAAGCCCGGCGATGACGATCCAGAAGAATATTCCAGCCGGAAAAATAGGTTCAGTCATGGGTCTTCTCGATAACAAGGTCGCGATCATCACCGGCGCGGGCGGTGGCCTCGGCGAAGCCTATGCAAAGCTGTTCGCCCGGGAGGGCGCAGCCGTGATCGTCAACGATCTTGGCGGGCCGCGCGACGGCTCGGGCGCCGACAAGTCGATGGCGCAAAAAGTCGTCGATGCGATCAAGGCCGAAGGCGGGCGGGCCTATGCCAATGGTGCCGATGTCTCGACCGTGGAAGGCGGGCAGTCGATCTTCGATGACGCGATCAAGCAGTTCGGCCGCGCGGACATTCTCGTCAACAACGCCGGCATCCTGCTCGACATGACTTTCGCCAAATCCACGGAGGCGGCGTGGGACAAGGTAATGAAGGTGCATCTCAAAGGCACCTATTGCGTGACCATGCCGGTATTCAAATGGATGCGCGAGAATGGCGGCGGGGTGATCGTCAACACGTCCTCGACTTCGGGCCTGATAGGCAATTTCGGCCAGAGCAATTACGGCGCGGCGAAGGGCGGCATTTGGGGACTGTCCAACGTGCTCGCCGTCGAGGGCCGCAAGTACAACATCCGCATCTGGACGCTGGCGCCCGGAGCGCTAACCCGCATGACCGCGGACTTGCCGCGCTACATCGAGAATCCGGGCGCAGCTTTCGGGCCGGACCGGATCGCGCCGGCGGTGCTCTATATGGTCAGCGAGCTGTCCGGTAACCATACCGGCAAGGTGCTAGGCGTATCCGGCCCGCGCGGCGTGCGCGAGATGAAAATGCAGGAAATGGAGGGCTGGAAGCCGAAGGGCGACTGGTCCGCGCAGGATATTGTGGCCCACGCGGACGAGATATTTTTCCCCGAGAGCGATAAGATGGGCGCCCGCAGATTCTAAATTCCGGACGTTAGAGGCGTTATGACAAAACTCACCCACGAAGCTAGCGGCACGTTTGCCATCGCGCCGACGCCGTTTCATCCCGACGGGCGGATCGACGACAAGTCGATCGACTCGCTGGTCGATTTCTATGACAGCGTCGGGTGTGACGGCGTCACCGTGCTCGGCATTCTCGGCGAAGCGCCGAAGCTCGACGGTGCAGAAGCTGAGATGGTGGCAACACGTTTCGTGAAGCGCGCGAAGAACATGCAAGTCATCGTCGGCGTGTCGGCACCGGGCTTTTCGACCATGCGCTCGCTGGCGCAGTCCTCGATGGACGCGGGTGCCGCTGCCGTCATGATCGCGCCGCCGCCGCATCTGCGCACCGACGATCAGATCACGACCTACTTCAAACAGGCGACCGAGACGATCGGCGATGATATTCCGTGGGTGCTGCAGGACTATCCGCTGACTCTCACGGTGGTGATGACGCCAACCGTCATTCGCAAGATCGCGATGGAATCGCCGTCCTGTGTAATGTTGAAGCACGAGGATTGGCCGGGGCTTGAGAAGATCACGGCTCTGCGCAATTTCCAGAAGGACGGTTCGCTCAAGCCGCTGTCGATCCTGACCGGTAACGGCGGGCTGTTTCTCGATTTCGAGATGGAGCGCGGCGCGGATGGCGCAATGACCGGATATGCCTTCCCCGAATTGCTGATCGATACAGTCAAGCTGTCGAAGCAAGGACGGCGCGATGCCGCGCATGATCTGTTCGATGCGCATTTGCCGCTGATCCGTTACGAACAGCAGCCTGGGGTCGGCCTCGCGGTACGCAAATATGTGCTGAACAAGCGCGGCATTATCGCTTCCGATGCGCAGCGCAAACCAGGTTCAGCGCTGAGCGCAATCGCCAAGGGGGAAGTGGACTATCTGCTCTCTCGCGTCGCGCGGGTCGATGTTCGTGCCAGGATGGCTGCATAAGGGAGTTTGTGATGGCAGAGGCAGCACCCGCGGTTCGTCCGGCTTCCACGATGCTGTTACTGCGTGACGGCCGCGACGGCATGGAAGTCTTCATGGTGGTGCGTCATCACCAGATCGACTTCGCATCCGGTGCGCTGGTGTTTCCAGGCGGCAGCCTCGATCCAGACGATCATGTGGTCGCGCTCAAGCCAGACCTGTTTCACAGTCCGGACAATCTCGATGCGTTGGCGCTGGCGTTCCGCATAGGGGCGCTGCGCGAAACGTTCGAGGAGTGCGGAATCCTTCTCGCGCGGCCCAAGGGGTCGACAGCGCTGGCTTCGGCGAAAGATGCCAAGCGCGTCGAGGACAAGCATCGCGCTGCCCTTTGTGAGAGCAAGATAGCATTCTCGCAAATTCTGGACGCCGAAGGCCTTGTTCTGGCGCTCGATCTGCTGGTGCCGTTCGCGCACTGGATCACGCCGGTGGCGATGTCGAAGCGGTTCGATACGTTATTCTTCATGGCGCGAGCGCCGGAAGATCAACTCGGCGCTCACGATGGCCATGAATCGGTCGATTCAGTTTGGGTGACGCCGCAGCAAGCGCTGACCGATACCAGGACCGGCCGCTTCAAGCTGGTGTTCGCCACCGAGCGCAATCTGATCAAGCTCGGCGAGAACCGAACCGTCGATACGGCGCTTGATGCCGCGCGCAAGAACAAGCCGATCACGGTAACGCCGGAAATCATCCCGGGCGAAGGGAAGAAGCGGCAATTGCGCATACCGCTCGAAGCCGGCTACGGCGGCGAAGTATTTGATCTAACATGAGCGCGAGCGGCTTCCCGCCGTCACGCATCGTCTGCCTCACCGAGGAAACCGTCGAGACGCTGTATCTGCTCGGCGAGCAGGATCGCATCGTCGGTGTGTCGGGCTATGCGGTCCGGCCGCCGCAAGTGCGCAAGGAGAAGCCGCGGGTATCGGCTTTCATCTCTGCCGACATTCCAAAAATTCTTGCGCTCCAGCCAGATCTCGTTCTCACATTCTCCGATCTGCAGGCGGATATCGTCGCCAGCATCATCCGGGCAGGTGTCGCGGTTCACGCCTTCAATCAACGCGATATCGCGGGCATCCTCAGCATGATCCGCACGGTTGGCGCGCTGGTGGGCGTCCCGGACAAAGCCGAAGTGCTGGCATCCGGTTACGAGCATCGATTGTCGTGCATTGCGCTCGAAGCGAAAGGAAGACCACGACCGCGGGTTTATTTCGAGGAATGGAATGACCCGCTGATCAGCGGGATTGGCTGGGTGTCGGAGTTGATCGCCATTGCCGGAGGCGATGATATTTTTCCGGAGTTGAGCCGCGCGAAATCAGCGAAGGATCGCATTGTCACAGCTGACGCGGTGCTTGCCGCGATGCCTGACGTGATCCTTGCATCATGGTGCGGGAAGAAAGTCGTTCCCGATGCCATTCGCCGACGGTCGGGCTGGAGCAGCATTCCTGCCGTAAAGAGCAATAGGATCGTCGAAATCAAGTCGCCATTGATCCTGCAACCAGGTCCAGCAGCGCTGACCGATGGTCTCGATGCGATTGTGGCAGCGCTGAAAGTTCCTTGACGTTCAGAGCAATGCTGCAGTGCAGGTAGCTCATTCGCTGCGCGTGCGACGCAACTAAACTGTCATGACAAGGTCTGAAATCATGGACCTCGGCGGCCTCCCAATCTTGGTGCGTTGACCGTTTCCAAATTGAGTTTAGAATTTTTCCAGGTCCAAATCAGAGACCAGATTGAGGAGCGCCTGAACGCGCGCGCTCCCAGGGAGGAACTGATGCTTGATCTCGCTCGCCGGGTTGCTGTCGTTCGCCGTTCTCTTAAATTATCATCGACTCGCATAGCGTTTGGCGCGATGGCGCTGATTGGCGCAGCCACGCTTGCAGGTCACAGCCTGGCGCAGAATACGCCTGCGAAAGGGTCGCCTGATCATATCAAGGCCGTGACGTCGGCAATCGATACGGCTGCTATTCGAGGTAATGCTTCCACCACCAAGGATTGGCCAAGCTACGGCCTCGACTATGCGGAAACACGTTTCAGCAAACTCAATCAGATCAACACTGACAACGTGAAGAATATGGGTCTGATGTGGACCTACGATCTCGAGTCGGTTCGTGGCGTCGAGGCCACGCCGATCGTTGTCGACGGCATCATGTATGTCACCGCGTCGTGGAGTGTGGTGCACGCGGTCGATGTGCGCACCGGAAAACGGATCTGGACATTTGATCCGGAGGTGCCGCGCGAGATCGGTTTCAAGGGCTGCTGCGACGTCGTCAATCGCGGTGTGGCGCTCTACAAGGGCAAGGTCTTTGTCGCCTCCTATGACGGGCGGCTGATCGCGCTCGATGCCGTCACCGGCAAGAAGGTGTGGGAGAAGGACACCATCATCGACAAGAAGATGTCCTATACCATCACCGGCGCGCCGCGCGTGATGAACGGCAAGGTCGTCATCGGCAATGGCGGCGCGGAGTTTGGCGTTCGCGGTTATGTGACGGCCTACGATTCCGAGACCGGCGATCAGAAGTGGCGCTGGTTTGTGGTCCCGGGCGATCCGGCCAAACCATATGAAGACGAGTCCATGGCGGCGGCGGCCAAGACGTGGGATCCGGCCGGCAAGTACTGGGTCAACGGCGGTGGCGGCACGGCCTGGGACTCCATCGTGTTCGATCCGGACCTGAACATGGTCTACATCGGAACCGGCAACGGGTCTCCGTGGGCGCGCAATCTGCGCAGCCCCTCGGGCGGCGACAACCTCTATCTCGGTTCGATCGTCGCACTCAACGCCGAAACCGGAAAATATCTTTGGCATTATCAGGAAACGCCAGGCGACAACTGGGACTATACCTCGACCCAACCGATGATCCTGGCTGACCTGACCATCGACGGTCAGCCGCGCAAAGTGGTGCTGCATGCGCCGAAGAATGGATTCTTCTTCGTCGTCGATCGCACCAACGGCAAGTTCATTTCGGCGAAGAATTTCGTCAACGTGAACTGGGCGACCGGTTATGACGCCAACGGCCGGCCGATCGAGGTTGCCGATGCTCGCTCGCGCGACAAGGCCATCGATACGATTCCGGGCCCGTATGGCGCCCACAACTGGCACCCGATGTCGTTCAATCCGCAGACCGGGCTCGTCTATCTGCCGGCGCAGCATGTGCCGCTGACACTCACCGAAGATCCGAAGTGGGAGCACAATGTCAATGTTCCGGGTCGTCCGATGTCGGGCATGGGCTGGAATCTCGGCTTCGCGATCAATGCGACTCCGCCGACCAGCAAGCCGTTCGGTAAACTGATTGCGTGGGATCCGGTCAAGCAGAAAGCGGCATGGGAGCAGGATTACGTCTCGCCATGGAATGGCGGCACGCTGACGACAGCCGGCAATCTCGTGTTTCAGGGCGTGGCTGACGGCCGTTTCGTCGCTTACAACGCCGCAACCGGCGAGAAGCTCTGGGAGAGCCCGACCGGCACCGGAATTGTTGCGGCGCCTTCGACCTACATCGTCGATGGTGTGCAGTACGTCTCGGTGGCTGTTGGCTGGGGTGGCGTGTTCGGCATGCTCGAACGGGCGACCGAACAGGAGAGTGCAGGCACAGTCTATACTTTCGCAATCGGCGGAAAGGCTCCGTTGCCTGCATTCACCAAATATCAGCAACAAGGCCTTCTCGAAGGCGTCAAATACGATCCCGCCGACGTCGGGCCGGGCACATTGCTCTACATCTCGAACTGTGCGTTCTGTCACGGCGTTCCGGGCGTCAACAAAGGCGGGAACGTCAAGAATCTGGGCTACGTTGCGCCCGAGATGATTACGAATCTGGAATCGATGGTCTTCGCTGGACCATTCACCAAGCAAGGCATGCCGGATTTCACCGGCAAGCTGAAGCCCGATGAAGTCGTCAAGATTCGCGCATTCATTCAGGGAACGGCCGACGCAATCAGGCCAAAGAAGTAGGTCAGGCGATTCAAGAACCGGAGCGCGATTGGGTTCGCGCTCCGTTTTTTTTGATCGTGATCCGATCGAAACCTTTTTGCATTTTGCGCTAACGTAACGCGAGCCTGGGTCGATTCATGATTGACCCGGCGGCGTGGCTTCGGCTGGCTCGATTGCTTGCCGCACAGACTTACCTTTAAATCCTGAACAGGTTTCGGTGCTACCGACGTGATGGCGACCGATTCGTCGCGCGCCAACGCGCGGATTGCTGTCGGCAAAAGGAGAAACAAGATCATGGACGTTCTCTGGAAAGGATTGATTGGAGGGGTTGTGACGGCACTGATTGTCCTGGCATCCCGGCGCGGCAACATACTTCCTGGCATTCTTCTGCTCGCGCCAACCTTCGCAGTCATTGCGCTGATTGCCGTCGGCTCAAAGGGCGAGACCGCGGGGTTCAAGGAGGCCTGTCTTGCAAGCGCCAAGACTATTCCGGCATATCTGGCGTTTCTTGCAGCCGCTTACATGCTCATCGACCGAATGGATTATCGTCTCGCCATCCTTGCCGGTTTGGCGGCATGGCTTGTCGCCGCGCTAGCGATCTTTCTGGGACCGCGCGCGCTCTGAATCATCAGGTGCAAAGATTTTGATACGAACTAACCTAAAAGCCGCATTCTAGCCTGGCAATGCCAGTCGGGGCCGGGAGACAACGCTGCTCGCTCATTCCTGCTTCGCGCCGCTCGCCTTGATGATCCGTGACCATGTGGCTTCATCCTTGTCGATGAAGGCCGCGTATTCGTCAGGCGTTCCCGGTGTCGGTTCGGTTCCGTCCTGGAGCAGGCGCTTTTTCACATCTTCGGATTCGAGCGCCGCACGCAGCGCCTGATTGAGTTTTTCGACGATGGGGCGGGGCGTCGCGGCAGGCGCGACGAGGCCGTAATACAGTGTTGCTTCGAAGCCCGGTAATCCCGCTTCGGAAATTGTCGGCACGTCCGGCAACAATGAAATCCGCTTCGGACTGGTCACGGCGAGCGCACGCAGCGTGCCTGCGCTGACGTTCGCATGCGTGGCAGGAATAGGCGCGATTGCCATCGGAATATGTCCGCCCAGCAGATCGGCCATCGCCGGCCCAGTTCCCTTGTAGGCGATGTGCACGATCTTGATGCCTGCGATCTTCGCGAAGTATTCGCCGGTAATGTGGCTGGCGGAGCCTGCGCCTGCGGAACCGAAGCTCACTTTTTCCGGGTTGGCTTTCGCATAAGCGATCAATTCGCCAAGCGTCTTTGCAGGAAACGATGGGTGTACGACAATCGAATTCGGCGCATGCCCGATCAATCCGATCGCGGCAAAATCCTTGCGCGGATCGTAGCCTGCCCTGGTGTAGAGGGTGGGCCCGATCGCGAGCGTGCCGGTGTACCCGAGCGCGATGGTGTAACCGTCAGGATCGGCCCCCGCCACGGCCTTGGTGCCGACGGTGCCGCCCGCGCCAGGGCGATTGTCGACGACAAACTTCTGCTTGAGGATGTCCGACATCTTGTCGGCAATCGCTCGGCCGACAATGGAGGTGCTGCCGCCCGGCGCAAACGGAATCACCAGCGTGATCGGGCGGTCGGGATAGGATTGGGCGCGGGCGTTGTTTGCAGGCAAAAATACGGTCGTTAGCGCCGCAACGCCAAGAATCCATGCCGTGTGAAGCCGCATGTCGATCGTCTCCGACGGCGCGATGCCTGTGCAGGATGGCGCACTCGGAGAGATTCGAACTCCCGACCCTCGGAATCGAAATCCGATGCTCTATCCAGCTGAGCTACGAGTGCGTGACGCGGACAATATCCATGCCCAGGCAAAAAGCCAGCCCGGATCGTTCCAGACATCGACTTTTATCAGTCTTTTCAATGACCTGTGGTATTCTTGGCTTATGTGGCAAGGCCATGGGTCATGCTTAACGGATTTCAAACATAGTCTCGCCAGAGTTCCGGGTTGAGTTACTTCATTCCAGAAGGCGATTGCTCCGGCCTTGGTTGTCTGAATTCGCGATGCGTTGTCCCGTTCTGATCCTGTCGCTTTTCGTTGCCACGTCCGCGCACGCGGACCTGCGGATCACGCGCGACCACGGCGGCTATGTCGAGCAGTACAAGGAAAAGTATCAGCGTATCCGCAAAAGCGGCGAGCGCGTGATTATCGATGGGATATGCAACTCAGCCTGTACGCTGGTGTTCGGCATCGTGCCGATGAACAAGGTGTGCGTCACGCCGCGCGCGAGTCTCGGCTTCCATCAGGCCTATTACGACAAGGCATTCACCTTCGGCATGAAGGTGACAAGCCATGAGGGGACGTCCGACCTGATGTCTTATTATCCGAAGCCGGTGAAAGAGTGGATCAGCCGCAACGGCGGTCTCACCACGGATATGAAGAAAGTCAAGAACGGAAACGAACTGTGGAAGATCGTCGATCCGTGCCCGGACGAGTTCTAGAACGTCACCACGCCACGGATCGACTTGCCTTGCTTCATCAGATCGAACGCCTTGTTGATGTCGGATAGCGGCATCACATGGGTAATCATCGGGTCGATCTGGATCTTGCCCTGCATATACCAGTCGACGATCTTGGGAACATCGGTGCGTCCGCGTGCGCCGCCAAAGGCCGTTCCCTTCCAGACGCGCCCGGTGACCAATTGAAACGGCCGCGTCGCGATTTCCGCGCCGGCGGGCGCGACGCCGATCACGATCGACTGGCCCCAGCCGCGATGGCAGGCTTCCAGCGCCTGACGCATCACCGTGACGTTGCCGGTGCAATCGAAGGTGTAGTCCGCACCACCGATCTGATCGGCGGGAGTTTTCGTCATGTTGACGAGGTAAGGGACCAGATCCTTGCCGTGATCGTTCGGATTGACGAAATGCGTCATGCCGAATCGCTCGCCCCACGCCTTGCGATCGTTGTTGAGATCGACGCCGATGATCATGTCCGCGCCGGCGAGACGAAGGCCCTGCAGCACATTGAGGCCGATGCCGCCGAGACCGAACACGATGGCTTTAGCACCCACCTCGACCTTTGCGGTGTTGATCACCGCGCCGATGCCGGTGGTGACGCCGCAGCCGATGTAGCAGACCTTGTCGAAGGGAGCGTCTTCGCGGATTTTCGCAACAGCGATCTCCGGCAAGACTGTGTAATTCGCGAAAGTCGATGTGCCCATGTAATGCAGCACCGGCTTGCCGTTCATGGAAAAGCGCGACGTTCCGTCCGGCATGACGCCTTGCCCCTGCGTCGCGCGGATCGCGGTGCAAAGATTGGTCTTGCGTGACAGGCACGATGGGCACTGACGGCACTCCGGCGTGTAAAGCGGGATGACGTGGTCGCCTTTTTTCACGCTGGTGACGCCGCGGCCGATATCGACGACAACGCCCGCACCCTCGTGACCGAGGATGGCTGGAAACAGACCTTCTGGATCGGCGCCGGACAACGTGAATTCATCCGTGTGACAGACACCGGTCGCCTTGATCTCGACCAACACCTCGCCGTCGCGCGGCCCATCGAGCTGAACGGTGGCTATTTCCAGCGGTTTTCCGGCAGCGATGGCAACGGCGGCACGAACGTCCATAATAGTCCTCATCGTGTGCATTTCTGAGCAAGCGGGCCTGCGCAGTTCGAGATTGCCCAATAACATACGATGGTGCAATCAGGGCCGCAAATGAGTCCCGCCTTCGAACAGTTTGCCGCTCGCGCCGCGCCCGCTATTTTTGTGTTGCTGTGGAGCACCGGCTTCATCGGCACGAAATATGTGATCAACAATGCGGAGCCGCTCACCTATCTCGCTGTGCGAATGGCGTTCGTCGCGGCGCTGATGGCAAGCATCGTCGCGATCTGGCGTCCGCGCTGGCCCAATAAAGCCGAAACGCTTCATAGTGTGGTGGCTGGTATTCTCGTGCACGGCTTCTATCTGGGCGGCACCGCGGTTGCGATCGCGCATTCGGTTCCGGCGGGTCTCTCGGCATTGATTCCCGGACTGCAGCCGATCTTGACGTCGACACTGGCAAACCGCTGGCTCGGCGAGCGTGTCACCGCATTGCAATGGGCGGGATTGTTTCTCGGGGTTGCCGGAACGCTGCTGGTGCTGCACAACCGTAGCATGAGCGGTGACATCGGTTGGGGATTTCTGGCCTCCGGCGTTGCGCTGGTCAGTATTACCATCGGGACACTGTATCAGAAACGCTACTGCAGCCAGATTGACTGGCGCAGCGGCAATCTCGTCCAGTTCATCGCCTGCGCCATTCTGTTCAGCATCGGCGCGTTCGCGTTCGAGACGCGCGTCATCGACTGGACTGTGGAATTCACCGCGGCGCTTGCGTGGCTTACGGTGGTGCTGTCGATCGGTTCGATCGGGCTGTTGTACTGGCTGATCCGCCGCTCTGCGGCCACGCAAGTCGCGAGCCTGTTTTATCTGGTGCCGGCGGTAACCGCGATGATGGCATTCGTCCTGTTCGACGAACGGCTCGACCTCGTCTCTATCCTCGGCATGCTCGCCTGCGCGGCGGCTGTTGTCGTCGTCAATTACGGTGCGCGCCAACCGGCGGCCACGCCTCCCGCGGCTGACTAGTTGCGTCAGTCTCGCGTCTTGGCGTAGGCCGCAAGCGCACGTTCGCGTGCCCTGGCATGATCCACGATCGGTTCGGGATAGGTCTTGCCGAGTGTAATGCCCGCGCTCGCCAATTCGAGCGGCGTTGCATCCCAAGGCTTGTGAATGAGCTTCGACGGCATCCCCGCAAGCTCAGGCACCCAGCGCCGCACATACTTGCCATCCGGATCGAATTTCTCGCCCTGAAGGACCGGATTGAAAATGCGGAAGTAGGGTGCCGCGTCGGCACCCGAGCCTGCGACCCATTGCCAGCTCGCAGGATTGCTGCCGGGGTCGGCATCGACCAGCGTGTCCCAGAACCATTTTTCTCCCTCGCGCCAGTCGATCAGGATATGCTTCACAAGAAACGAAGCGACGACCATCCGCACGCGATTGTGCATGATGCCGGTGTGCCAAAGCTCGCGCATGCCGGCATCGACAAGCGGATAGCCAGTTTGTCCGCGCGTCCATGCCTTGAAAGCCTTGGCATCGTGCTTCCATGGAAACGCATCGAACGACGATTGCAGATTCTTTTCCGCAAGATCGGGATGATCGAACAGCAGATGCCGGCTGAATTCGCGCCAGCCAACCTCGCTCAGGAATTTGCTGACGTCGCCCGCAATCGCCGGTCGTTCGGCTGCAGCGAATTGGGCGGCATGCCAGACCTGACGGGGGCTGATTTCGCCGAACCGCAGATGCGGCGACAGCCGCGAGGTACTCGGGAGATCAGGGCGGTCCCGGCCGGTCGCATAACCGCGAACGTCGTCGGCGAGAAATTCGCGGAGCCGCGCAACCGCGGGAGCTTCGCCCGGCGTCCAGGTGTCGCGCAAGCCGCCGGCCCAGTCCGGTTTCGTCGGTTCCAGATTCCAGTCGGCAATCCGGTCGCTCGTGAGATGAGGTCCCGGTCTGATTTGTTTTGGCGCTGCCAGCGGTTTCGGCGGATCGCCGATTGCAAGGACGCGCTTCCAGAACGGCGTGAACACCCGCAGGCCGCGGCCTTCCTTGTTGCGGACTTGCGACGGATCGATCAGCAGGTCGCTGTGGAATTGCCGATGCTCCACGCCGATACGCGCGAGTGTCGCGGTCACGTCCCGCGTCACGTTCCGACAGGCTTCGATCGCAATGTCATTCCAGTATGCGCTGCTCGCGCGGCTCGCCTTGGCGACGTCACCCAGAACGTCTGCGGCGTAGCCCTTGCGCAGGATGAGCCTGCCGCCCTTTGCTTCCACGTCCGTGCTCAGCGCCCGCAACGATTGCGCTAGCCACCATCGCGATGCGCCGCCGAGCGGCCGCCCGCCCGATACTGAACCCCGGTCGCCGAACACATAGACGCAGACCAAGGGTGCACCGGTTCGCACAGCGGCATCGAGCGCCGGATGGTCCGCAAGACGCAGGTCGTCGCGAAACCAGACGACGATCGGAGGTTGTTCGGTCAATGGAGCGAGCCCTCTTGCTGATGTTTCCTGCTCGTTGAACTCAGGAGCAGGGGATTGTCGTTGCATCCGGCGATCCGGAAACCTTAAGGTCCTTGGCGCGTAGTATATGCTTGCGGTCTGGCGCGGTCACCGGCGGGAGGGTTTTCGTGAAGCGTAATGTCGTGCTTTATTTGGCGACGGCTCTCGTTATGCTGCCGCTCGACCTTTTGTTCCTTGGGTTTGTCGCCAAGTCATTCTTTACGTCGCAAGTCGGCGAGATGCTCGGCACGCTTCGGGTCGCACCCGCTGTCATGTTCTATCTTCTCTACATCTGCGGCATCATCATCTTCGTCACCGGCCGCCCCGCTACGACGTGGCAGTCGGCTGTACTGTTCGGCGGGTTGTTCGGATTTTTTTGCTATGCGACGTTCGAACTCACCTCGATGTCGCTGCTGAAGCACTGGACCTGGCCAGTCGTGTTCGTCGATATCGCATGGGGTACGTTCGTAACCGCGGCAGCGGCGACGATCGGGCTTCTGCTCACGAACTGGATCGTGTCGAAGATTTGACAGCGACGCACCGGAGCAGGCCGCAAGGGCACGCGCGCTGTCTGTGGCCGGAAGTCGGCCTTCGATAGATGGGGCGGACTCGCTGGAGCAAATCCGCCTTTCTGGACGCGACATCCGCTCTCAAAAGGTAATATTTTACTCCCGACATCTCCTTATCGAAGAAATGCCCTGTCCGACTGCGTTGAGCGATCTCAATCGTATCGAATTGAACTTTGCCCCGATTTAACCAGTTCCGCGCCTTGAGGCGGCCTTGCTGCATTGCAACTTCGTGAACCATGGCCGCAAAAGCATCGACCAATTCGCAACAGACTCAAATGCAATCGGCTGAGGTCTCAGTTTATTAACTATTCGTTTACGGCCGCGTGGAAATGCTGGCAGTGACAAAAAGACGGAAAGAAAAAAAATGCCAGTTCTCTCTACCTCGGCGATTGTGGTCGCGGGGCAATCCGAACTTCTTCAAGTCGCAGATCGCGACGAAGCTGCCCGCGCTCTCGCTGTTGTGCGCGACGGTGTCATCACCGGTGAGGGCCCGACCACAAAGGGCCGGGTTCATTTCTCGCGAGCGCTGGACGCGCAGGATGCTGCATTGTGTGCGCGCATTCTCACAGCTGCCGCGGTCCTCGATCAACCGGTCAGCCGCGCGGAAGCCGAGGCGCTGTTTGAAATCAACGAAGCTGGAGCTGACCGGAGTGACGAAGGCCGTTTCGACGATCTGTTCGCCAAGGCAATTGTCCATCACGCTGCGTCCGCATCCGGCTTGCCGGTGCCGTCGCGCGAGGTCGCTCTGTCACCCGGGACCGATATCGAGAGCTGGGCGCCGACAAAGGCGATCGGCGTCGATACGGAAGTTCTGGAATGGATCGCCGGCCAGATGCGCGGCAAGCGCCGCGGCAACGATCGTCTGATGAATCTGGTTGCAACCCTCGTCGGCGCAGCGACGCTGGCGCATTCGCTGCCGAATGTGGTCGATATCGGCTTTTAGCGAGCGCTTCAAATCTGGCGGATTTTGATGGCGGCGGGGCAAAACCCCGCCGTTTTCTTTTGGCCGAAGCGGTTGCCTCTTCAAGAAATCTCGCTTAGCCGAATTGTTACGGCTTGCTCGCCATGCCAGATTAGACCTGCCGGATCGGGAGCCGGTTGCCAGCGTCAAGGTTGCAAGAAAAAGCATGTTCAAACGCATACTTATCGCCAATCGCGGCGAGATCGCCTGCCGGGTTATCAAGACAGCACGCCGGATGGGAATACAGACTGTTGCGGTTTATTCCGAGGCGGATCGCGACGCACTCCATGTCGAGATGGCGGACGACGCGGTCGCAATCGGGCCGCCGGCCGCGGCCGAGAGCTATCTCGTCATTGAAAAAATCGTCGAGGCTTGCCGCAAGACCGGCGCCGAGGCGGTGCATCCGGGCTACGGTTTTTTGTCCGAACGCGAAGCGTTTCCGAGAGCGTTGCAAGACGCGGGCATTGTGTTCATCGGCCCCAATCCAGGCGCGATTGCCGCGATGGGCGACAAGATCGAATCCAAGAAAGCGGCGGCCAAGGCCAAAGTGTCGACCGTGCCAGGATATCTGGGCGTTATCGAAGACGATAAGCATGCCGTGAAGATCGCCGACGAGATCGGTTACCCGGTCATGATCAAGGCGTCGGCCGGCGGCGGTGGCAAGGGCATGCGCGTCGCCCACAGCAAAAACGAAGTGGCCGAAGGCTTCAATCTCGCAAAAGCCGAAGCAAAGGCGTCGTTCGGCGACGATCGGGTCTTCATCGAGAAGTTTATCGTCGATCCGCGCCACATCGAAATTCAGGTCCTCGGCGACAAACACGGCAACGTCATCTATCTGGGAGAGCGCGAATGCTCGATCCAGCGCCGCAATCAAAAGGTGATCGAGGAGGCACCGTCGCCGCTGCTCGACGAAGCGACGCGCCGCAAGATGGGCGACCAGGCGGTCGCCTTGGCAAAGGCCGTGAACTATGACTCAGCCGGTACAGTCGAATTTGTCGCGGGTCAGGACAAGAGCTTCTTCTTTCTCGAGATGAATACGCGCCTTCAGGTCGAACATCCGGTGACGGAAATGATTACCGGCATTGATCTGGTTGAGCAGATGCTTCGCGTTGCTGCGGGTGAGAAGCTGAAGCTGGCGCAGAAAGACGTCGTACTGACGGGATGGGCTGTTGAGTCGCGGGTGTATGCGGAAGATCCGTTCCGTAATTTTCTCCCCTCGATCGGCCGCCTCGTCAAATATCGCCCGCCCGAGGAAAGCAGCTCTGAGGGTGTCACGGTGCGCAACGACACCGGCGTGGAAGAGGGCGGCGAAATCTCGATCCACTACGATCCGATGATTGCCAAGCTCGTGACGCACGCGCCATCGCGCGCGGCGGCGATCATGGCGCAAGCCAACGCTCTCGATGCATTCTATATCGACGGCATCCGCCACAACATTCCATTCTTGTCTGCCTTGATGCATCATCCGCGTTGGCTTGAAGGCAATCTCTCGACCGGCTTCATCGCCGAGGAATTTCCGAAAGGGTTCGAGGCAAAGCTGCCGGAAGGTGAGGTGGCTCGCCGCATCGCAGCCGTCGCAGCCGCGGTCGATCACATCCATGGCGAACGCAAACGGCAAATCTCCGGTCAGATGAACGGGCGGCTGGTGTCGCGCGAACGGCGACGTGCGGTCTGGCTCGGCCGCACTGAAATTGCGCTGAATGTTGCGCGCGACGGTGACGACGTTGCCGTGCGTTTTCTCGCTACAGACGGTGAGCCGGGTAAATCGCATAAACTTGTCTCGGAATGGAAGCCGGGCGATCCGGTTTGGCATGGTTCCATCGATGGCGTTGCCATGGCGATGCAGGTGCGTGCCGCATTGAACGGCTTCCGGATCGGGTATCGCGGGTTTGATGTGCCGGCTCAGGTATTTACCGAAACCGAGGCCGCTGCTGCGCATTTGATGCCGGTCAATCTGCAAACAGATACCGGCAAGAAACTGCTGTGCCCGATGCCGGGGCTTGTCATCTCCATTGCCGTCAACGAAGGTCAAGAGGTGAAGGCCGGTGAAACTCTCGCCGTTGTCGAAGCAATGAAGATGCAGAATGTCCTGCGCGCCGAGCGCGACGGTGTGGTCAAGAAGATTCACGCGAGCGCCGGCGCGACTCTGGCGGTCGATGCCATGATTCTGGAATTTGCATGAGGTGACGTGTGCTGGCCATGGAGAAACGCGCGGCCTTTCGTGCAGTTCTGATGGGCTCCGCCGTTATTCGGCCGGGCTCGGTATATGACCCGATCTCGGTGCGAATTGCCGAAGACCTTGGTTTCGAGATCGGTATTCTCGGCGGCTCTGCCGCGTCGCTCACAATTCTGGGCGATCCCGATCTCCTTCTCATTACCCTGAGCGAGTTGGTCGAGCAGGTTCGGCGCATCACGCGCGCCGGTCATTTGCCGGTGATGATCGATGCCGACCACGGCTATGGCAACGCGCTGAACGTGCGCCGCACGGTTCAGGAACTGGAAGCGGCTGGGGCAGCTGCGCTGACGATTGAAGATACGCTGCTGCCGCAGGCTTACGGTGAAGCCAAGCCGCAATTGATTTCGCTCGAGGAAGGCGTCGGCAAGATGAAGGCCGCGCGCGATGCTCGCTCCGATCCATCGCTGGTGATCTTCGGCCGGACCGGCGCCGCATCGATCACCACCATCGGCGATGCGGTGGCTCGGGCCAAGGCCTACGAAGCCACAGGCGTCGATGCGCTGTTTTTCACGGGCATCAAGACGCGCGCAGAATTGCAGGCGGTGTCTTCGGCGACCAAACTGCCGATCATGCTCGGTACCCTCGAGGGTGATCTCGATGACGATGCATTTCTGACAAGCCAGCGGGTCCGGATCGCCAACCAGGGCCACACGCCGATCGCTGCCGCGACCCAGGCCGTCTTTGAGACCCTGAAGGCGTTGCGCGAAGGCACGCGGCCGAAGCAACTCAAAGGTCTTCCGTCGTCGGAACTGACCGCGCGCGTGATGCGGGATGGGTCGGTGAAAGACAGGATCGCCAACTTCCTCGGCGTGAAGCGCTGATACTTTCCCGAGACGTCAGCGTGCCGTGCCGCCAAAAAGTTCGGCGAACGTCCGCCTGAGCGCCACATCGACGTCTTCCATCGTGGCGGTCAGACCGAGGTCCGCGAGGCTGGTGACGCCATAGCGCGGATCGCTGACCCCGCACGGTACGATCCCGGCAAAATGGGACAGGTCGGGTTCGACGTTGAGCGAGATTCCATGCATGGTCACCCAGCGCTTGATGCGAACGCCTATGGCGCCGATCTTGTCTTCGCAGCCAATGCCCTTATCGGGCCGCGCGACCCAAACCCCGACGCGGTCCTCGCGGCGTTCGCCACGCACATTGAAGGCTTCGAGCGTACGGATCATCCATTCTTCGAGGCTCGCGACATAGGCCCGCACATCGGGCCCGCGGTGCTTGAGGTTCAGCATCACATAGGCCACCCGTTGACCTGGGCCGTGATATGTCATCTGGCCGCCACGGCCGGTCTGGAACAGCGGAAACCGGCTGTCGACAAGATCGCCCGGTTTCGCGCTGGTGCCGGACGTGTAGACCGGTGGATGTTCAAGCAGCCATACCAGTTCGGGGGCATCGCCTGAGGCAATCGCGGCGATTCGCTTCTCCATGGTCTCTACCGCGTCGATATAGGAGACGGGACGGTCGGAAATCGTCCAATCGACGTCCGCAGCTGCGCCGGGCCGACCAAGCAGGGGCAATAAATCAAGCATTTGCCGCACATTAACCATTGGGTAATCATACCATGATGATGATCGTTGCAACGTCAATGTGTGCAGTCGGGTCGATCAGTGCCAACTCTGGATAAAGTCGCGGTCGATCTCACCGTCGTCCTTGGGACGACCACAATGCCCGTCCATCAGGTCATGCGGCTGAGCCGTGGGGCTATCATCGAGCTCGATGCAACCGAGCAGGACGAGGTCAAGGTGCTGGCCAACAACATGCCGGTAGCCAGCGGCGTGGTCGTGGTCAATCGCAATCGCATCGCGGTTGAAGTCAAGCAAATGTTGCCTCGGGCCCCCGATCGGCGCTGATCCGAAGGTCAAATCCACGCCACCAGCCGGGCTTGTCCGCCCAATCCCGATTTGTTACATCCGCGCCCTGACGACGCACCCGGGACCCCGGTTGCTGATAAGATAGCGCTCGTGGCGGAATTGGTAGACGCGCTGCCTTGAGGTGGCAGTGAGTAAAATCGTGGGGGTTCGAGTCCCTCCGAGCGCACCAAATACGAAGCTGAAATCGGTCGGCCGTTTTGGCCAGTCCGGCAAGTCCAGCCCTGCAAAGTGAATAGTGGTTTGAGTCGATGCCGTCTTGCGGACGGTCTCGCTTACTTGCCGGAGCAGCTCTGTGACATTCCTTAGCTATTTTTACAGGTTCGTTTCGAACTTTCTTCTTCTCGCCATGGTCTATTTCACGCTGAATGTCCTCGACAAATATGATCAGCGCGCCACCGTGGCGATCCTGGTCCTGGTCTATGCATCGATGCGGGCAGTCTCTGCGCTTCGCTCGTTCTATTTCTATCAGCGGATCGAGCGTCTGGAGCTCGATGTCCGGCGCAGCATCGGCGCCGGGGATGGAGGTCCGCGCAAGCAGCTCGTCACCGAGGTCGCCGGCCTGCGCCGTGGCCTCGAGATGAAGGCCTATATCGATCTGCTGTTTCTGGCCTTGATCATTTTGCTCTGTGTCTCGCGCATCGTCATTGGCTGACGCCGGTCTCGTGGCACATCGCGCAGCGCAAGATTTCTCGTTGCGCCATGCCTTGCCGATTGAGTAAGCCCTGACAGGCCCGTTTTCGGCGCCGATCAATGTCTCCATCGAGGGCAGGCGCAGCATGGCCGAACAAGACCACGAAGCCGCGCCCGGCTCCGGCTCCGGCACCATCGCCAGCCCGCCAGAGCGCGCCCCGATGCGCGACGAGGACGGTGATATCCGTCCTGAGTTCGTCGAGCAGGTTTCTCAGGCGATCGATGAGGGCAGGGCCGGATTTCTGCGGGAAACCGTCGCCGAACTCCATGAGGCCGATCTTGGCGATCTGGTCGAGGCCCTCGATCCGGACCAGCGTCCGCGACTGGTGGAATTGACCGGCACCGACTTCGACTTCTCGGCTCTGAACGAGGTCGATGATACCGTTCGCGAGGAAATTCTCGAGGAGCTGGAACCGGAAACGGTGGCCGAGGGCGTCCGCGAACTCGAATCGGACGACGCCGTCGAACTGCTGCAAGACCTCGACGAAAAGGACCAGGACGAGATTCTCGAGAAGCTGCCCCCGGCTGAGCGCGTCGCGCTGGAGCGCAGCCTCGAATATCCGGAGAACTCCGCCGGCCGCCGCATGCAGTCGGATTTTATCGCGGTCCCTCCGGACTGGAATGTCGGTCAGGTGATCGACTACATGCGCGAGACGCCGGAACTGCCGGACCGGTTTTTCGAGATTTACGCCGTCGATGCGACGCGGCAGTTGAAGGGAGCGGTCGCGCTCGATGCGCTGCTTCGCGCACGGCGGCCGGTTCCAATTACCGAACTGATCGACGAGGACCGACACCGCGTTTCGGTGGACGAAGACCTGAGCGAGGTGGCGCGCCTGTTCGGAAAGTACAATCTGGTTGCTGCACCTGTGCTGGACTCGGCTCAGCGGCTGCAGGGCGTCATCACGATCGACGACGTCGTCGATATCATCGAGGAAGAAGCCGACGAGGAGGTCAAGGCGCTGGGCGGCGTGACCAGCGACGAAGAACTGTCGGATACGTTCTGGACTATCGCCAAAGGCCGGTTCAACTGGCTGCTTGTGAATCTCGCAACGGCGTTCCTGGCATCGTCAGTGCTCGGGTTGTTCGAGGGGCAACTCGAGAAGATGGTTGCGCTCGCCGTGCTGGCGCCGATCGTCGCGAGCCAGGGCGGCAACGCGGCTACCCAGACCATGACCGTCGCGGTGCGTGCGCTTGCGACACGCGAACTCGGCTCGAGCAATGCGCTGCGCGTCGTCTTGCGTGAGGGCCTCGTCGGTCTCGTCAACGGTATCGCGTTTGCCGTCATCACGGGTGTTGCGGCTGTTGCATGGTTCAAGATTCCCGGCCTCGGAATCGTCATCGGGCTCGCCATGCTTTGCAATCTGATCGCCGGTGCGCTCGGCGGCATTCTGATCCCGATGCTGATCAATCGCCTGAAAGCGGACCCCGCAGTTGCGTCCGGCACCTTCGTCACCACGGTGACCGACGTGGTCGGTTTCATGTCTTTTCTCGGAATTGCAACGCTCTGGTTCGGTTTGAAATAGCTATGGTTTTGTGTAGCCGCCCGCCGGTCTTAACCGCCCGTTAACCAACCCTCGCCGACCTTGAGCGCGAGGAGATTTCGAGATGCAACGGTTGCGGCTCAAGGCGGATGGCAGGATCGTCGAATTGCGCGACGGATGCGAAGCACCGCTCGCGCCGCAACTTCCCGATCAAGTCGTGCACGAACAGCTTTCGGTCCGCGATCTGCGGCGGCGTTCCGGACTGACGCAGTGTGCGTTCGCAGCACGTCTTGGTGTGCCGGTCGAAACGATCCGCAACTGGGAGCAGGGCAAACGGCAGCCGCGCGGTCCAGCGCGGGCCTTGCTGGCTGTGGTTGCCGAATTGCCGGAACTGGCATTTGCGGCGCTGGCGCGTTCCTCGTTCGCAAAATCCGATTGACGCGGTCGATCTTTCGGGCACGGCGCTGCGGATTTCGCCCGTTCATGATACCCTGGTCGATCATATCGTGAGGTTCGAGCAGTGTTGTTCGTCGAAGCCAACGGGGCGCGAATTCCGTCGATCGGCCTCGGGACGTGGGAGCTGCGCGGCCGTGCCTGCGCTCGTCTTGTCGAGCAGGCCCTGAGGCTTGGCTATCGACATATCGATACAGCCCAGATCTACGACAACGAGCGCGAGGTCGGCGAGGGCGTGCGCGCGTCGGGCGTCAAGCGCGACGAGGTTTTCGTTACCACCAAGGTATGGACCACGCACTTCGCGCCCCATGATCTCGAACGGTCGGTGAAAGAAAGCCTCTTCAAGCTACGAATGCCCGAGGTCGATCTGTTGCTGCTGCACTGGCCGAATCCGCAGGTGCCTATCTCGGAAACCGCAGATGGACTGACGCGCGTCAAGCAACTTGGTTTGGCAAAGCACATCGGCGTGTCGAATTTCACGGTCGCGCTGATCGAGGAAGCCGTGGCGGCCTGTTCGGAGCCGCTGGTTTGCGATCAGGTCGAGTATCATCCGTATCTCGATCAATCGAAGGTGCGGGCGGAATGCGACCGGCAAGGGATGGCGCTGGTCGCCTATAGTCCGGTTGCGAAGGGGCGCGTGAAGTCCGACGCCCGGCTGGCTGCGATCGGCAAGACTTACGGCAAGACCGCAGCACAGGTATGCCTGCGCTGGCTGGTCCAGCAGGGCGTCGTAGCCATCCCGCGCACGTCGCGGGTCGAGCGGCTGTCGGAAAATATCGACATCTTCAATTTCGAATTGTCACCCGCCGACATGACCGAAATATCGGCGATGGGTTCCGCCAAGGGGCGGCTGACCAACTTCGGATTCGCGCCCGATTGGGATTGAGCGGTGGCGTCATCCAGGGGTCTCGGGTTGATCTTGACAGGCAGATGGCCCATGCAGGTTCCGTCGCATCTGACGGCTGACCCATGTTTTTCGTGATTTCCAAAGTCCTCGGTTTCTTCGCGACACCCTCAAACGCGATCGCGTCAATCTGTGTCGTCGGGATCCTGCTGCATCTGATCCGCCGGCGGCGCGTCGCGTCGCGTTGTCTGATCACGGGCGTTGCGCTGCTGCTTTTGTTCGGTTTCTCGCCGGTGGGCAGCCTTTTGCTGTTGCCGTTGACCGAGCGTTTCCCGGCCTGGCAGAGCGATGGGCGCGATCCCGACGGTGTGATCGTGCTCGGCGGCGCGATCAATGCGGAGGTGTCAGATGTTCGAGGCTCGCTTGAATTGGATTCGGCCGCTGAACGTGTTTTGACCATGCTCGCACTGGCGCGCCGGTTTCCAGCTGCAAAGATCGTATTCAGCGGCGGCAGCGGGAGCCTGGTCCCGGACTCGCCGTCCGAGGCGCCAGTTGCCGAGCGCCTGCTTGAACAGTTCGGCGTCGAGCGCAGCCGCATCGTGCTGGAGGGAATGTCGCGCAACACCGCCGAGAATGCGATCTTTACAAAGCAAATGCTGATGCCGAAACCATCGGAGCGCTGGCTTCTGGTGACTTCGGCATTCCACATGCCGCGCTCAATTGGCGCCTTCCGTGCGGCGGGATTCGAGATCGAGGCCTATCCAGTCGACTGGCGCACGCGGGGCTGGGTCGATGCGGCGTTGCCATTCGATGCGATCAGCGGCGGCCTCGCGCGCACCGACGTCGCGGTGCACGAGTGGATCGGGCTGATCGCGTACTGGCTGACAAAGCGAAGCAGCGAGCTTTTTCCAGGCCCGCGCTCAGTCGTGACGCGGTAACCCAAGCCGGTAGACGCCGCGAAAATCGTTTGGGTCGGCCGGCTTCCCTTTGCGATAGATGACGAGCCGCCCCGCTTGCGCGAGCACAACAGCTTCGCGGCGGATTGGCGCTAGCAGATCATGCCAGGCCGGATCGCCGGTGATCGTCTGTGCGATTTCGGGGGCGCTCAGCGTCTTTCCGCCGGCCTGGGTGAGGGTTTCAATAATGGCGCGGTCGAGTGGACGGGCATCGGGCGACGAATCGTTGCTGGTCATCCGTCTGCCTTGAAGCAACGCACGCCAGACCGCAAGGGTCAGCAACAGCTAGCCGGTCATCGCACGCCACGCATCGGAGGCATATTGCCGGCGCCACATCACGATGACGACTGCCGATGTCGTTGCGATCAAAACCCAAGGGCTGATGAACCAGCCCAGGTACCCGAGTGCGAAAAAGAAACCACGCTGGCCGCGGTTGAAGTGATGGCCGGCGGACTGGAACAGCCGTGTGGTGCGCATGATATGGGTTTCGGCTTCCGGCGTGTCGCTTTTGTCAGCGTAAGGCGTCGCGCCGAGCAAAATCGAAACGTAGTTGAAGAGCCGGTAAGACCACGCGAACTTGAAGAACGCATAGACGAAGATCAGCACCAGCCCGATGCACTTGATTTCCCAGAGGGTGGGCGAGGGCCGAATACCGAACGGCAGCGTCGCCATCACGGTCAGCACTTCTTCGGTCGCGCGCAGCAGGGTGAGCGCGCCGCCGATCGCCAGCAATGTGGTGGAAGCAAAGAACGCGGTTCCGTTCTGAAGCGACGCCATGATCTGCATGTCGACCATGCGCATCTCGCGGCCTAGCATCCGCCGCATCCACACCTCGCGGTAAATATGCATGCGCACATTGAGGCTTTTGCGCCCATAGCTGGTTCGTTCCAGCGTGACGGCGTAGATGGCCCACGCGAGTGCGAAGAAGCCAAATGCGATCAGGTCGGCGGTGGTGAACGGATTCATCGATCGACCCTACACTGAGTCGGTGTCCGGCGGTTGTTTGCGTCGTTGATGCGCATACCGCAAACGCGCATCGCTCTGAAGATTGATCGAGCGGGCACCTTCAGGCATATCTGCGCCGAACCGGAGCCTGAGCGATGTCTCTGACACTTGTGATCGGCAACAAGAACTATTCGTCATGGTCGATGCGCCCTTGGCTGGCGCTCCGTGCCGCCGGCGTCACATTCGACGAGATTGTGATCCCGCTCTATACCGGCGACGACAGCACACGTCGTATTCGCGAATTCACGCCGTCGGGCAAGGTGCCCGTATTGATCGACGGCGATGTCACGGTGTGGGATTCGCTCGCCATCATTGAATACGTGGCCGAAAAATTTCCCGAGTCAAAGCTGTGGCCTGACGATCGCGCTGCGCGGGCGCATGCGCGGGCCGTTTCAGCGGAAATGCACTCTGGCTTCGTCGCACTCCGCAACGAATGCGGAATGAACCTGCGCCGTCCGGTGCGAGCCAAACCGTCGCTTTCGGACGAGACGCTCGCCAACATCGCCCGCATTCAAGACATCTGGAAAGAATGCCGGACCCGCCACGGGCAGGGCGGGCCGTATCTGTTCGGTGCATTCAGTGCTGCGGACGCCATGTATGCGCCCGTGGTCCATCGGTTCCGAACTTATGCGATCGGCGTCGATCATTTGGCGCGCGATTACATGGCGGCGATGCAGGCTCACCCAGCCTTCAAGGCCTGGACGGATGCCGGTTTGTCCGAAACCTGGGTGATCGACAAGTTTGAAGACGATTGACCGGATACGAGACCGATTTACTCTCTATCATTATGAAGTCCTTGCTGAATCCTGACTTTCTCGCCCCTCAAACGGCTGGCGAAACATGGCGCTCTGTGCTATCAGTTGTGAGGGCGTCAGCCGGTCGATGCAGCGGGACAACTGCAGTCGGCATTCATCGTTTTGCGTGATGGAGCAGGGTGTTGAAACACAGGTTTGTCGTGGGTGACACGGTCTATTTCACTGCCAGCAATGTATCGCGTCCAGCCGCCAGCGGAACCTATGAGGTGATCCGCCTGCTGCCGACGGACGGCGACGATTGTCAGTATCGCATCAAGAGCGAAATCGAAACATTCGAACGTGTGGCTAAAGAAAGCCAACTTCACGTGGTGTGACCTCTGCTGCGGATTGTGCAGATTCGCCCGCCAGCCAGCAGACCGGTTCAACAGGACCGTTCGGTCGCCACAAAGGGATGCCTCACATGAATTGGGCCTGGGCCGCATCACTCGATCAAGTTTGGCGTTCGCCAACGTTTCCGATGTGGGCGACGCTGATTGCCGGCGTCTTCTTTGCGCTTGTGCTGCTCGTTACGCTTCTTCGCGCCGAGAAATCCATGGCGAACGGCGCACTCGCCGTGATCACGCTGCTGGCGATCGCGGTTGCCGTTGCATCGGGGCTGCGCGGATTTGGCGATAGCAACAGGACTGTTGTTGCCGGCAGCCAATCGATCCAGCAGCCGATGATGACGCTGCCTGCATTGTCATGTCTTGATGGCCTCGCTGGAGACAGTGTCGAGGCTGCCTGTGAACGCGCTCTGTTTGCGTCCGCCGACTCAGCGGCGGCGGGGGTGTCCTACACTGCCAATCAGATATCGCGCCTTACCGCGCTCGGCGATACGGTCGCGGCGAGCAAGGTCATGACGCCGGAATTGGCAGCGCTGCGCCGGGTCATTGAACGCGATCGTTATGGATTTGTCGCGCAGGTGTTGCTGACCCGAGAGAAGTGCAGCCCGACCGCGTGCGATATGTTCCGTTCGCTGTCGAACTGGAGGCAAGTGTCTACGAATATGGCTGAAGGCACCTATGAAGGTTTGGTGGGTCGCTACACGGCGAACTGGGTATCTCAACCGTCTGTTGCCTCGACTCCTTCCACGGCTCTTGCCGGTGTTCCTGCCGTAGCCCCGACCGGACGGCCGAGCACGGTGGAATTCCCGACCGCCGCCTCAATCCCACCTGTCAATATCATGGGTACCGAACCACCAGCGCCGTCTCCTGCCGCCCCACAGGCTGCTGCGCCTGCTCCTCGCAACCCTGCACCAGCCGCGCCGCCGCCAGCCGCCGCCGTTCAGCAGCCGTCTCCGCCGCCACGTCAGGCATCGACAACCACTGCGTCGTCCCCTCCTGCTGCGGCCAAGAAGCAGCCATCACCAAAACAACAGCGGACAACTGGGCCGGTGCAGCTTGCGCCGCCGGTCGAGGCTGACGATAACTGACCGCTGCTGGCATCGGTTGGTGCCTACGTCGGTTGGTGTCGGTGGTTGTTCTTCGATGGCGTTGCATCTGATCAAGCTCTCTGTCGGTGCGGAATCGATCGCGGATTTGCGCGGGTGGGTTTCGGAGCGCATCAAAAACGCCAAGGCCAAGGGATCGCCGCCACACCATATCCATGTCACCCGCATGACGCCGAAGCGCGACGAGGAATTGCTCGATGGCGGTTCGATCTATTGGGTAATCAAGGGGCAGATCGCGGTCCGCGAAAAGCTGATCGCCATCGAGCCGTTCCGCGACAAGGATGGAATCGGACGTTGCCGGCTGGTGATGATGCCGAAGTTCGTCCCGGTCGTGCCCCGGCCGATGCGGCCGTTTCAGGGATGGCGTTATCTGACCGAGAAGGATGCGCCGCCCGACCTTGGTAAAGCGGCCAAGGGAGCACAGGCGATGCCTGAACATCTGCGGCGGGAACTGCGGGACCTCGGTTTGCTCTAGCGGCCCGCCGCCGGTTGCTCCGACCCTCGCTTCAGCCTTTCACATTCTCAGACCTTCACGTTCTCAGACCTTCACGTTGTCGATCAGACGGGTCGAGCCGATCCTGGCTGCGATCAGGAGCCGCATCGGGCCCTCGCTCGATGCTGCGACCGGCGCCAATGTCTCCGCATGCCGCGCTTCCAGATAGTCCAGCGCAAAACCGGCATTGGTCACCTCGCTGGTTCCATCGCGCAGCACGCCGGCGAGAGCCTCGCCCGCCCGCAGCCGCGCCGCGCACGCCTTCAAGACCTTGAACAGGACCGGCGCCGCCGCCCGGTGCTCGGGCGAGAGGTAGACGTTGCGCGACGACATCGCGAGCCCGTCACGTTCGCGCACCACCGGCGCGCCGACCACCTTGACCCGCAGGTCGAGGTCGCGGGACATCTGCGTCACCACCTTCAACTGCTGATAGTCCTTTTCGCCGAAGATCGCGACATCCGGCCGGCTCTGGGTGAACAGCTTGCAGACCACGGTTGCAACCCCGCCGAAAAAGTGCGGCCGGATGCGATCTTCCAGACCGGCCGCAGCCGGCCCCACCGGCGCGAGCCTGGTCGCGAAGCCATCGGGATACATGATGGCGGCCGCCGGGTTCCAGATCAGGTCGACGCCTTCGGCGGTGAGTTTCGCGACATCTTCCTTCCATGTCCGGGGATAGGACGAGAGGTCTTCGTGCGGGGCGAACTGCGCCGGATTGACGAAAATCGAAACCACAACTTTCTTCGCGCGGCGCTGCGCCAAACGGACCAGTGACAAATGCCCGTCATGGAGAGCGCCCATGGTCGGCACGAGCGCAAGCGAGGCGTTCCGGCCGCGTAGCTCCGCGATCGCACGATGCAGGGCGGGCAGGGTGTGAGCGACGCGCGGACGCCGTGCTGTGGACTTCAATGGCATGACTGCTCGGGGACGGGTTTTCGGATCGGCCTTGGAAACCGGACTGAACCGGACCACTGGCCGGCGCGACGCATGTTTAACTCTATCAAAGCCGGCATGCCGGAGCCAACGCGGCATCGGCCGCCACAATCGATATCAGGTTCGTTCAGATTCATGATGAAGATCCATCGGATTCTCATTTAACTTGACCGGGGACCGCTCCTGATTTGAAGATGGAATGAGGGGAGTGGCCATGCTTTTGCAGGCAAGTCAGGGACAGCCGGGGACCGCGCACGTCGTCGTGCTCGGCAACGAAAAGGGCGGTTCCGGCAAATCCACCACCGCCATCCATATCGCCGTCGCTTTGTTGAGGGCGGGCCAGCGCGTTGCCACCATCGATCTCGATTGCCGCCAGCAAAGCCTGACCCGCTACATTGGCAACCGACGCGCATGGGCGCAACGCTCCGGCCTCGATCTCGAACTGCCACATCATTGCTGCATCTCGCTGGGCGAGACGATGCAGATCGCGGAGAACGAATCTTCCGAGTTTCTCCAGTTTCAGGAAGCGGTCGCGGCAGTCGAACGCACGCACGATTTTATCGTCATCGATACGCCCGGCACCGACAGCTACCTGATGCGCCTCGCGCACTCGATGGCGGATACGCTCGTCACTCCGCTCAATGACAGCTTCCTCGATTTCGATGTGCTCGGCACAGTCGATCCCGCGACGTTCGGCGTCACCGGCGAGAGCCACTATTCCGCGATGGTGCGCGACGCGCGACGCAAGCGCCGCCAGCTCGATGGGGCGACGACCGACTGGATCGTCGTCCGCAATCGCCTGTCCATGCTCGGCTCCCGCAACAAGCAGCTTGTCGCCGAAGGGCTGAAGCAGCTCGCTTTCCGGCTCGGATTTCGCTCCATCGACGGGTTTGCCGAGCGCGTGGTGTATCGCGAACTGTTTCCGCGCGGACTGACCGCGCTCGACAACCTCGACGAAGCGACTTTGGGAACGCGACCCAACATGGCGCATGTCACGGCGCGCGAGGAAGTCACCGGCCTGCTGCGCCAGCTCAAGCTGCCGCTTGACGAACGTGGCCGCCGCCGTGCGGCAGCCCGCGCCGAATGGTTTGCTCAGGTCGACAAGCCCCTGGAAGTTCACGACATCATCACGGCCTGAGAAGACCGCCGACAATTCCGGCAAGGCTTCGCCCGCCGCTATCGCCAAAACCATGTCAGGAGCGACCTCCGCTGGCCGATTCCCCGCGCAGATTGCGCGCGACTTGAGCGGCTTGATCGGCCCTCGATCCGGGTCGTCCAGATTCGCGAGATATTTCAAGGCTCGGCTGCCAATAGCTGCCCGCGTCGCAAGCAAGCGGTGCCCCACATCCCGGCTTGCAAGACTTTGAGTGCAGTGCAACCTGATTGCTGTCGTACAGGGACCATTCAGCCTTGGTAATATAGTATTGCCTCTTACGTAGAAGAGGGAGTTCTTCGGTCCGCCACATGACGCAACTTTCACGGGGGCGCGACGTTGGAGTCTATTGAAGATCACGCCGGTGTTACCTATACCTTGACACCAGCAGGGAATTTCAAAATCATCGGGCTTGCAGAATCTCTTTCTGGATTTTGCCCGATACGTAGGTAACCGTTCCGAGGATCGCAGATGAAGCGCGGAATTCTTCTGGTTTGCCTGTTTCTGGTTCTCGCCGCCGGCGCGGTGTACGCGAGTTCGTTCGCGTTGATCCGCCACGAGGACGTGAACTTCTACGACGTGTCGCGCGCGCGATCGATCGAAGCCGATATCTACGTCAACCGCATTTCCGAAGCGAAAGCGAAAGCAGGCGTCAAGCTGATGCCGGTCGCGATCGTCAATCACGGCTACACCGTCAAGCACAAGGAATACAAATTCCTCACCAAGGTGCTCGCCGCGCGCGGCTATCTCGTGGTCAGCCTGCAGCACGATATCGAAGGTGATGCGCCGCTGTCCTACGTCGGCTATCCCTATGTCGGCCGCAAGCCGATGTACGAGCGTGCGGTGGCGAACATTCTCTACGCGCTGCAGGAATTGAAGAAGACCGAGCCCGAGGCCGATTTCTCGAAGATCACGCTGCTCGGCCATTCCAACGGCGGCGACATCTCGATGTTCTTTGCCATGCAGCATCCGGAGATGGTCAAAAAAATCATCACGCTGGATAACCTGCGCGTGCCGCTGCTCGCCAACATCAAGGCGAAGGTGCTCTCGATCCGCTCCAACGACTGGAAGCCGGATCCGGGCGTGGTGCCCGATGACGAGACTTGCGAGAAGGCCGGCATCCAGGTCGTGAAGATGGACGATGCCCAGCACGTCCAGATGAGCGATCGCGGACCCGACACCATCAAGGCGAAGATCGCGCAGAAGATCTGGCAGTTCCTCGCCGACAACGATGACGACGCGCCTGCCAAGGTCGCCGACAGCAAGAAGTAGTTCGCGGCTTCTCATCGTTCGTGTCCCGACGTCCAACGCCGCGATTTCGCGGCGTTTTCTTTTGGCGTTTTTTCGCGGTCAATCCTGATGATCATTCCGGGCCTGTAACTGGAGCGCCTTCACGGCGCTTCTCCTGATCGTCATTCCGGACAGCGCGTTTGCGCTGATCCGGAATCCACCTATCCGCGAGCTCAGAGTTTGCGGGGCGTTGGATTCCGGGTTCGACCTCCGGTCGCCCCGGAATGACGGTGGTGGGCATTGATGTCATTGCGAGGAGGCGTAGCCGACGAAGCAATCCAGTTCTTGCGCTGGGGCTGGATTGCTTCGCTCCGCTCGCAATGACGAGTGCATTGGACTTCTCCGGACGTGTTTGATCACCCCTGTTGTTTGCGGCGCGGGGGCGCCGTATTCCCGATCTCGCTTTCCAACGTCTTCCCCTCTTTGATTGCGCGAATGGGGTAAACCCCAAGCGCGCGCAATGAGGGCGCGCGGAACGCCGGACGCATCGTGCGTCCGCAGCCTCGTGTGTAAAAGTGAGTTTGAACACACGAGCCAAGTCACCACGGATGCCGAACATCGTCCGGCGTTCCGCACGCAGTGGTTTTTT
>JAKFVL010000029.1 GCA_021732215.1 Hyphomicrobiales bacterium | reverse complement strand
AGAAGCGCGCCGGGCGCTTGAGCAATCTGAGGGCTCCGCGCCCGGCGCGCTTGCCCAACCCGAAACCGACCACTATCAACCCCAAGGACTCTCGTTATGAACGAGGGAACTTCCGGGGGGCAGGTCAAGGTCATTGCCGGGAAGCGCCGCATTCCTTTTGACTATCTGATACTCGCCACCGGCGCGCAGCACGCTTACTTCGGCCATGACGAGTGGGAGCCGTTTGCCCCCGGACTGAAAACTATCGATGACGCCACTCAGTTGCGCGCGCGCATTCTGCTCGCGTTCGAGCGCGCCGAATCCGAGACAGATCCGGCCGAGCGACAGCGCCTTCTGACGTTCGTTGTCATCGGTGGCGGGCCGACCGGCGTCGAGATGGCTGGCGCGATCGCGGAGCTCGCCAAGCGCGCACTGGCAGCGGATTTCCGCACGATCGATCCCACATCGGCTCGCATCATACTGGTCGAAGCCGGGCCGCGGATACTGACGCCGTTCGATCCATCCTTGTCTGCGATAGCGCAGCAATCGCTGGAACAGCTCGGCGTCGAGGTCCTGCTCGGCAAGGCGGTGACCGGTTGCGATGCCGGCGGAGTGTCGATGGGAGACGATCGAATCGAAGCCCGCACCATCATGTGGGGCGCAGGCGTGATGGCTTCACCTGCCGGCAAATGGCTGAATGCAAAAACCGACCGTGCCGGCCGCGTGATGATCAATCCTGACCTCACGCTTCCCGGCCATCCGAATATCTTCGTGATCGGCGACACGGCGACCCTCAACGGCAAGGGTGGAAAGCCGTTGCCGGGCGTCGCGCCGGTCGCCAAGCAGCAAGGCCACTATGTTGCAGCGGCTCTGATTGCGCGGACCGCAGGTGGACGCTACGACGAACCGTTTACCTATCGTGACTTTGGATCGCTCGCCACGATCGGCCGCAAACATGCCATTATGGAGTTGGGGACGATCAAGTTTTCCGGCCTTGTAGCGTGGTTATTGTGGTGCGTCGCGCACGTCTATTTTCTGATCGGCTTCCGTAACCGGCTTGTCGTTGCACTGAGCTGGATGTGGAGTTATGTCACGTTTCAGCGCGGGACCCGCTTGATCACCGGCGTTCGCGATATGCAAATGCCTCCGCCCGATCCAAAGCAGACATCCGCACACCGCGACGCTGCATAGCCTTCATCTGCTCCACCGCCCTCAGAACTCCGAAGCGCCAAAATGACGATATTGCCACCACAGACTGGCACAGCCCTGAGGCAAGCGTTTGACGCCTGCCGCGATATGGAAGGTCCGCTCAAGGAGCGCCTCTCGGCCTACGCAGCCGCCAGCCTCAAAGTGCTTCCCGAATATGCGCATGCGGTCGATCGCCTTGTTGCGCGGATACACGAGAACGGCGGGAGCGAGAGCGCGCCGAAGCCAGGCGAAGAGATGCCCGATTTCGTGCTTCCCGATGAAACCGGTGCGCTTGTCCGGCTCGATACCCTCCGTGCCAAGGGTCCGATCGCAGTGATGTTTCATCGTGGCCACTGGTGTCCCTATTGCCGGCTGAACGTGAACGCGCTGGTGCGGGCCCAGGATCAGATTGCTGCAGCTAACGGACAGGTCGTGATCGTAACGCCGGAGCGCCAGCAGTTCGCCAAGGAATTCAAGGATGATGCGAGCGCGCCGTTCCCGGTCCTGACCGATCTCGACAACGGTTACGCGCTGTCGCTCAACCTCGCGATCTGGCTCAGCCCGGATATTCAGGACATTCTTTCGTACAACGACATTCCGAGCTTCCATGGCAACGACGCCTGGATGATGCCGATTCCGGCCACGTTCATCGTTGGGCGGGATGGTCTGGTGAAGACGCGTTTCCTCGATCCGGATTTCCGCAAGCGGATGGAGATCGACGACCTGATCGTGGCGCTGAAGGCCGCGAACTAGCGACGCTCAATTGTATCTCGACCAGTCGGCGCCCCGCAGCAGCCGCATCACCGCCGCAGCGACCGCTGTGCGTTGCCGGCCGGCGACGCCGAACAAATGGACCGTGCGCTTAGCATCGAGTCCTTCGATATCGGCGCGTTTAAGCGTGCTGGGAACCGTCGAACTGCACGGCACGAAGGCAATGCCAATGTCTGCTTCCAGCAGTTCAATCAGGTCGCGCTCCGACGAAATCTCGTGTCCCTGATCAACCTTGACGTCGTGTTCGCGCAGACTGGTGTCAAGCCGCTCGGCATATTCGCAATAGCGGCGCTTCAGGATCTGCTCGCCGACAATATCGTCAAAGGAAATCTTGTCGCGGTTGGCAAGGCGATGCTGGGCGTTGAGCGCCAGTTGAAAGCGCTCCGTGAACAACGGCCAGGAATCAAGACGATCCCAGTCATCGTCGATCTCCGCGGCAATCCCGAGCTCGGCATCGCCATTCTTCAGATATGCTCCGACCGATTTACTGCCGCCGCGCAGGAAGCGAAACTCAAGTCCGTTGAAGTGCTTCTTGATCTCGTCGAGATGCGGAATCAGGAGCGACAGATCGACTGCCTCAGTCAACGCGATCCGGAGCGAGCCGATTTCACCGCTTTTGAACGACGACGCCAGAGATCGCGCTCCGGCGGCAGCTTCGTAACATTGTTTCAGCAGCGGATGCATGCGCTGGCCAAGCTCGGTAAGCTGTGCGGCGGGGCGCTCGCGCCGGAACAGGTCGCCGCCCAATTCGGCCTCGAGCTGCTTGATCGCGCGTGTCAGCGAAGGTTGCGTGACATTGCACTCGTCCGCCGCGCGCGTGAAATTGAGGATGCGTGCGACCGCCAGAAAATAGCGAACCTGATGCATCTCCATTGTCTTTGCCCCGTGCCGCTCCCGTCGATGACTCACATCTAGCCGAAAACACGGCCTTTTCCCATCGAAAGCGTAATAGCAGCCGTGTATCGATACGGAAGCCAGCGAGCATTTCCGTTACGCGCGACGGACGGGCAGATTTTTCGCAACACAGCCACCATTTGCCAGCGGAAAAGGAAATCCCATGAATATCCAGATGAAGCCGCAGGCTGCTGCTGCCTCAAATTTACTCAAAGGCAAGGTATCGCTCGTGACAGGCTCAACCAGCGGCATAGGTCTCGGCATTGCCCGCGCGCTTGCCGCGGCAGGATCGAGCATCGTCCTCAACGGCTTCGGCAATGCCCAAGACATCGCCAAGGCACAGGCCGGCATCGAAACCGACTTCGGTGTCGCAGTGAGCTACTCTCCTGCCGACATGTCGAAGGCGGACGCCATTGCCGACATGATCCTGATGACGCTGAAGGATCATAGCCGGCTTGACGTCGTCGTCAATAATGCCGGCATTCAGCACGTCGCGCCAATCGATCAGTTTCCGATCGAGAAGTGGAATGCGATTCTCGCCATCAACCTGTCATCGGCTTTTCATACGACGCGCGCGGCGCTGCCCGCGATGCGCGCCAACAAATATGGCCGCATCATCAACATCGCTTCCGCCCATGGCCTCGTCGCTTCGCCGTTCAAAGCGGCTTACGTCGCGGCCAAACACGGCGTCGTCGGCCTGACCAAGACGATCGCGCTCGAAACCGCCGAAGAAGGCATCACGTGTAACGCGATCTGCCCCGGGTATGTCTACACGCCGCTGGTCGAGGCGCAGATCGAAGGCCAGGCGAAAGCCCACGGCATTCCGCGCGAGCAAGTCATCAAGGATGTGCTGCTGGCGCAACAACCCAACAAGCGCTTCGCGACCGTCGAAGAACTCGGCGCCCTCACCGTGTTCCTGGCGAGCGAAGCAGCTGCCTCGATCACAGGCATTGCGCTTCCGGTCGATGGCGGCTGGACGGCTCATTGACGTTCAGAAGCCATCAGACAGCACAAGCCACCCGACAAACGGCGAGCCGACATGACACAGACCCAGGACAATCAACCCGCCGCCAGATTGGCAGAGCGCAAGCTGCCGGGACAGGTGGTGCTGGTGCTGCAAGGCGGCGGCGCACTTGGTTCATATCAGGCAGGCGTCTATCAGGCGCTGCATGAAGCGGGCATCGAGCCCGACTGGATCATCGGCACATCGATCGGCGCGATCAACGCCAGCCTGATTGCGGGCAACGCGCCAGAGAACCGGCTCGCGAAGCTCCAGGAATTCTGGAAGCGGATGGAGCAACAACCTGTGTGGCCTTTTGCTGGCCTGTTTCCGCAGGTTCAGGATTCATTGACGTACTGGTCGACATTGATGGGTGGCATCCCGGGCTTCTTTCGGCCTAACCCGCTCGCACATATCGGCCCCGACTATCCGATCGGCGCCGACCGCGCCGGTTACTACTTCACGGACGCGCTTGAAGAGACGCTGCTCGGTCTGGTCGATTTTTCGCTCGTCAATCAGTGCAGGCCGCGCCTCACGGTTGGCGCCGCACACGTCCGCACCAGCGAGATGCGCTACTTCGACAGCCGCACGTCGAACCTCGGCGTGAAGCATATCCTGGCTTCGGGTGCGCTACCGCCTGCGTTCCCGGCAGTCAGGATCGATGGCGAACTTTATTGGGATGGTGGCATTCTCTCCAATACGCCGACCGAAGCGGTGTTCGAGGACAATCCGCGGAAAGACTCGCTGATCTTTGCCGTTCACATGTGGAACCCCACCGGCGGCGAGCCGCAGACCATGGCGGAGATTCTTAACCGCCAGAAGGATATCCAGTATTCGAGCCGCATCGCTAGCCATATCGTGCGCCAACAGCAGGCGCACTGCCTGCGCCGCATCATCACGCAGCTTGCATCGCGATTGCCCGAAGCAGAACGCCAGACCGAAGCGGTCAAGGCGCTCGCCGCTTATGGCTGTCCGACGCGGATGCACGTCGTCCGGCTGCTCGCGCCGCAGCTCGATCGCGAAAACCATACCAAGGACATCGACTTCAGCCCTTCGGGCATCAAGCAGCGCTGGCATGCCGGTTACGTACACACCAAGCGCGTGCTGGAGCGCACGCCGTGGGAAGGTGAACTCGATCCGCTTGCAGGAGTGATCCTCCACGAGCAGGAGACATCCCTGCCGATGGCTGCGGAGTAACGCAAAGCGCGCGCCTCAATCCGGCAATCACTCTTCTAACTGTCGACGTGGGATGACGCGGTCCTCACCCCCGGTCTCTGGAGACTCTCGTGCAATTAAGCCCGCGTCTGTCGGGCATTTCCATGCGCTGAAAAGAATATTCTCTGAAAGCCGCACTGCGTGGCTGGCGACGCAGTGCAAATCGAACACGTCTCTCGCCAAATTCCCTGCAAACAGGGAATTTTACAGGGATTTCTGCGATTTTAGGGCTTCAACCGGAGACTTCTTGCGCAAAACGGCTGTGCCGCAGCGATTTATCAGCAATTTCCCTAAGGAAGTTAACAGGGAAACGTTTTCAAATAACAGGGACGTGAATGGCCCTATCAGGGAATTGCTGCAGGAATCACGGTCAGGTTTTCGACACACGGGTGCTGCTGCCTCTCCCAGTTGGCACAAATTTATGATACTTTTGCCCCATGAACAGCCTTGAGGCCCTTGAGACCTTGCGACGTTCCGAGAAAGCCCTGCGTGCGCGGGGAGTGCAGCGTGCTGCGTTGTTCGGCTCGGTGGCGCGAGGCGACAACCGGCCCGATAGCGACATTGATATAATGATCGAGGTGGATCCCGAGGCTCACATCACGGTGTTCGATTACGTGGGTCTCAAGGAGTACATCGCAGGGCTCTTCGATGAACCCGTCGATGTCGTGAGCCGCGAAGGCCTCAAGCCCTATCTCCGTCCCGCAGCGACGGCCGACGCCATCTATGCCTTCTAAACCTACGGACAGTGCACTTCGTGATATTCTGCATCATATCGACCTCGCGATGCAGTTCGTCGAAGGCTTTGACGGCGACGCGTTCAAGGATGACGCCCGCACGGTCTATGCGGTCACACGTTGCCTTGAGATCATCTCCGAAGCCTCGAGACGCCTGCCTGAGGAATTGAAGGCGCGGCACCCGGCCATTGCATGGAAGCAGATGGCTGGCGCGGGCAATGTGTATCGCCACGATTATGAGGATGTCGCTGCACAATTCGTTTGGGACACCGTGCAGCGCGCACTCCCGCCCTTGAGGGCCGTCGTCGAGCTGGAAATCGAGGGAAATTCCTGAGTGACCTGCCACTGATTATTTCCTCCACGGAGAGTTAGAGTTCGGCCTCTATTGGAGGCGGACGGATGAAGCGGAAGCGGTTTACGGAAGAGCAGATCATTGCGGTTTTGCGGGAGCACGAGGCAGGTGCGAAGACGGCCGATCTGGCGCGCAAGCATGGCATCTCGGAAGCGACCCTTTACAATTGGAAGGCGAAGTACGGCGGACTTGATGTTTCCGAGGCCCGCCGGCTGAGGTCTTTGGAAGAAGAGAATCGCAAGCTGAAGAAGCTTTTGGCGGAAACGATGCTCGACCAGGCGGCGCTGAAGGAGCTTCTGACAAAAAAATGGTAGGGCCCGCCGCCAAGCGTGAGGCTGTCGCTCACCTGCGCAACATGCTGGGAATGAGCGAGCGCCGGGCCTGCAACCTCGTCACCGCTGACCGGAAGATGATCCGGTATCATTCGCGCCGTCCGCCGGACACGGAGTTGCGTAGCCGGCTGCGCGATCTCGCCAATCAGCGTCGGCGGTTCGGCTATCGGCGGCTGTTCATCCTGCTGCGCGATCAGGGCGAGCCGTCAGGTATCAACCGCATCTATCGGCTTTACCGGGAGGAAGGTTTGAAGGTTCGCAAGCGCAAATCCCGGCGCAGGGCCACAGGAACCCGCGCGCCTGTTCTGGTCGAAGCCAAGGTCAATGCACGCTGGTCGTTGGACTTCGTTCACGATCAGTTTGCTCGCGGTCGCCGCTTCCGCATTCTCAACATCGTCGATGACGTGACGCGGGAATGTCTGGCAGCGATCCCCGACACCTCGATCTCGGGACGGCGGGTGGCACGTGAACTAACCACGCTGATCGAACAGCGCGGCAAACCTCAGATGATCGTCTCCGACAACGGCACCGAGTTCACTTGCAACGCGATGCTGAGCTGGGCGAACGACCATCGGGTCGAATGGCACTACATCGCACCTGGCAAACCCATGCAGAACGGCACTATCGAATCCTTCAACGGTCGAAGGCGCGACGAGCTTCTCAATGAGAGCTTGTTCATCGACCTCGATCAGGCTCGCCGGCTCATCCGAGCCTGGGCCAACGACTACAACACCGCGAGGCCGCATTCCTCGCTCGGCTACAAGACACCGGCAGCCTATGCCGGTACACTCGCGCCGCAAGGCGCATCATCGGCCGGCGCTCTAATCGCCACTGGATGAAACTTCAGTGTCAGGTCAAGGTACATCAAACCGATATCAATGTGATGTGGCTGTTCTTCAAGAATAGCACGACGCTCATCCTGAGTAAGCTTCCACCATTTGTCGTTTGCGTATGGGAATAAGGGTGGTCTCTGTGGCCTCGGGGCGCCAAAGCCGCTGCTGATGCTTCGTTAGTGAATCGACCTCCGAGCGATTAGTATATCGTAAATTGCTAGTGATACCTCGCAGAATCCACATGCAGGAGCTCGGAAGCCTGACTTTTGCCCCTTCAAACACGTCAACTTGCTCTGCAGCCTCCAAAAAAGCTGCTCAACACGCCTTGACCTGCGACTGTCACAACACTATCGGCCCGCCATTGGCCTTAAGGACCTGCTGCGAATGTAAACCCGCAGAGGAAGATTGAGTGCGTTCATGGTATCACTCTGAACAAAAACACGACTTGCATCGGAATAAAGTTTACCCTCACGATCTCATTCAGAAAATAAGTTGGCTGAACAATTTCCACTAAAGCAAGGTGATTAAACGAATGGCGTTGGATGTTGGATTTTTAAAAAAGAGCGGATGCCGTTGAACCAAAACCGACAACATCCGTCCCATGTTAACGACCAATGAATTTCGGGGACCGCTTGCTATTGAATGCCTCGACACCCTCCTTGAAATCCTCGGACTGGCGCAACCGGCTGTAACAGTGGCCCTCGAGCTCGATGGCGATCGCAAGCGTCGAATCTTCCGTATCATTGAGCAGCTTTTTTGCAGTGCGCTGAGCTAGCGGAGAGAAAGTGCGCAACTCATCGACGAGTTTATCCGTCGCCTTCTCGAGCTCAGCGTCCGGCACACATTCGGTCGCGATGCCCCACTCCTGCGCCTGCTTTCCTTGAATCCGCTTCGAACGCATCACGATATCCTTGGTGCGTGTGATTCCGATCATCTTCTGCAGACGGGCCGATCCGCCTGACCCAGGAATCTGGCCGAGTTTCTGTTCAGGAAGCGCGTAGAACGTCGTTTCCGACGCAATCCGAAAATCGCAAGCCAGCGACAGTTCAAAGCCGACGCCGAAGCAATAACCGCGATTGGCGACAATCACCGGCTTGGCGCAGCGTGCGGGCGCGGCAATGTTCCATGCTAATTTGGAGACATGCTCGGGAGTGGCTTCCATAAAGCCGCCGATGTTGCCGCCGCTCGAAAAATGCTCGCCAACGGCGCGAACGACGATGATGCGAACGCGTGCATCCTCATCAAGTGTCTCGAACACCAGACGGAGTTGGTCGCGTTGCGGCATAACGATGATATTGTAAGGCGGGCGACCAAGGATGATGTCGGCGCGCTCATGCGCTTCGTCGATCTCGACCGTAAAGCCGTCGAGTTTTGCAAGACGTTGATCGATGAACTTGTAGGGAGACGGCATCGTATAACTTCCTTCTGTTGAATTTTTATTATCTAGCCGCACCGGATGGCGGCACACGCTCGGATTCATACTCTCCAGCCACCAGAAGCCGACGCAGCAGCTTTCCGACCGGAGATTTCGGAATCATATCGACGAAAATGAAGCGGCGCGGCCGTTTGAAATTCGCCAGACCCGAAGTTTGGCAAAACTTTTCAAGATCGTGCTCGGTGACCGGTGCGCTTCGCTTCACGAAGGCGGCGACGATCTTGCCCCATTTCTCGTCAGCCAAACCCACCACCGCGACTTCCGACACTGCCGGATGAAGCGACAGACAGCTCTCGATCTCGACCGGCGAGATATTCTCTCCGCCGGTGATAATCATGTCATCGACACGCCCCGTAACGAACAGATCGCCTTCGCCATCCATGAAACCCATATCGCCGGTAAAATACCAACCATCGCGCAACGCCTTCGCATCGGCCTCCGGTCGACGCCAATAACCTTCAAAGGATTCATCGCCCGCAAGAAGCGCGACGATTTCACCCTCTTTATCGGGAGCTGCAATGTCATCGGCGGACGTCGCATTCAGTTTTACAACCTTCACGTGCTGGTTGATCCCGGCTTTTCCCGCCGAGCCCGGTTTGGCGACAGCATCCTGATCGATAGTGAAAGTATAAATTTCAGAACTTCCGTAGTGATTGACGAAAAGCTGGGGCGCGAAAGCCTCATCCAGTTTCTTCAGCAAGCCATCCGTCATCGATGCCCCGGCAAAGCCCAACTTCTTGACGCTGGAAACATCGGTGCTTTCGAAAGCGGCATGATAGACGAGATCATGATACAGTGTCGGCACGAGATAAAGGTTGGTGATGCGCTCGCGCTCGATAGTCGATAGCGCTTGTCGCGCGTCATACCGGGGCAAACACACAAACGTGCCGCCGATCAATGACATCGCTATCAAAGAGCGAACGCCCATCGTGTGATACAGCGGCATAACGCCAAGGGTGCGTTCGCCGCGACCATAAAGATTCTGTGCGACGTGCGCGACCCCCGCAGCGCGCTCAGCGCGATGACGACGCGGCACGCCTTTCGGCTTCGACGTTGTCCCGGACGTATAAAGCATGATCGACCATGCATCCGCCGAGACGCGCGACCCGGAACTTGATGCATCGCCGGAAACCATGTCGTCGAAAGCGACGGCGTTTCCGGATTCGTCAAGACCAACCGCGATCTGCTGCAGTCCGCCGGCAAGCCTCGAGTCCCTCACGGCTATCAACGAGACGTCCTGAAACGCGACGGCACAGGCTTCGGAATTCTCGATACAGAAATCGAGCTCATCTGCCTTTGCGCGCCAGTTGATCGGCGTAATGACAATGCCCGCGAGTTGACAGGCCCAATGCAGTGTCGCGGCTTCCCAGCGATTCTGTAGAACAGTAATGAGGTGGTCACCGGGTTTGAGACCGATTCGATCGAAAGCGACGACTACGGATGAAATCTTCGTATACCATTCACGGTAGGTCAGGCGGAGATCACCATCGACGATCGCGAGGGCATTCGGATCACGCGCTACACTCGCGACAAAGCTGGATCCGAGATCAAGCATCGGATGTCTCGCTTGTCGATTTATTTCTTATAGTAGCCGCAGCCTCAAGAGCGGCCGCGACGATAGGCGTATAGCCGGTACAACGGCAGAGGTGTCCACTCAACACATCGCGAATCTCGGCTTCACTGGGCAATGGATTACGTTTCAAGAATTTATCGAGCGACATTAGAATACCAGCCGTACAGAAACCGCATTGCAACGCATGGTGCTTTTTGAATGCAGCTTGCAGGACGCCTAATTTATCAGGCGCAGGCGCAAGACCTTCGACCGTGCGCAGATCAGATCCATCGACCTGAACGGCAAGGGTGAGACAAGCACGCGTCAGCATGCCATCAACCGTTATTGTGCAAGCTCCACAAACTCCGTGCTCGCAACCGACATGCGTTCCGGTCGCGCCGACCTGTTGACGAAGAAAATCCGTAAGCAACAAGCGCGGTGCGGCTTCGCCCTGAACAGGCCGATCGTTCAGGGTGAATCTTACCGAATGTCGGCTTTCTGCATTCAACCGCGTCATTGCAACACCTCGCGCACAACGTCCCGGCCGATCAGTCGCACCAAATCGCGTCGATAGCGGGCGGTCGCATGCACATCGTCACGGGCGTCAAGGTCATATGCAAAGTCGTTGAGCGCGTCGTCCAGCGCGCCGCCGTCCAACTTCGGAAACACCTTGACCGCAGGGACATCGTCGACACCGCCTACCGAGAGGCGTACGCCGCTCGTCGTGGCGACGGCCGCGCAGGCGACGATGGCAAAGTCGCCGTGGCGACGCGCCACTTCGCGAAATGCAGTGCGTATGCCGGGGCCAGATGGAAACGAAACCGCTTCGATCAGTTCGTCATCCGCGCGCGCAGTCGCCATCATGCCGGAAAAGAAATCCTTCGCCATAACGCGGCGGCTTCTTTTTGCACTCCGCAAATGAACCTCTCCGCCTAGCGCCGCCAGCACCAGCGGCATCTCCGCGCTGGGGTCGGCATGCGCCAACGATCCACAGATGGTGCCACGGCTGCGGGTCTGTTCGTGGCCGGTCCATGGCAGCGCCTGTGCGACCAGCGGAAGCTTATCGCGCAGACTCGGCCATTTCAAAAACGCAGCCTGCCGAACACCCGCGCCCACAATCACGACACCATTTTTGTATTCAATGCGATCAAGCTCTTTCAGACGCATGATATCGACGAGCACTTTCGGCCGCGCGAGTCGCATGTTGAGCATAGCCATCAATGACTGGCCGCCTGCAAGGATCCGCGCGTCGCCGCCCTCGCCTGCAAGCACATCGAGTGCCTCGCTCAACGATTCCGCGCGAACATAGTCGAAAGGCGCCGGCTTCATCGGCCGCCTCCGAACATGCACAGCAATCTGCGGAAGAAAGACGGCACTTCCGGTCCCACGTCCGAATCGTCTCCGGCATGTCGTGCAAGCGCCGCGAAGAACTGTCCGATGATGACCTTGGTCGCTCCATCCAGCAATCTTCCTCCGATGCTCGCGACTTTGCCACCGATCGTGGCGTCATAGTCATATATCATGACGGTGCCGCCATTGCCGTCCGGCTTAAGCACAATGCGCCCGGCCCCGCTGCCAAAGCCGAGCGCGCCGTATGCCGAACCGCCGAGCGTGATAGACTGCGGCGGATCGAGATCCGACAAGGTGACGTCGGCGCGATAACGACCCGTAACCGGCCCGATACCCAGTGTGACATCAGCACGAAAATGCGTATCCGAAATCTTCTCGACGCTGCGGCATCCGGGAACGACCGCACGCAATGTGTCCGGATCGAGCAGCATATCCCACACGCGCTGCGGCGGCGCCTTGATCGACGCGGTGCCGTGTCCGTGCAACTGCCTTCCATCCTTCACCGGTAAAGGCACAGTCGCCGTGTGTCCGGTAGAGCGTGATCGTTCAGGACCACGGACAAGGTCGGCCAGCCGCGCCGGCACCAATGGCAGGACGATGTCGTCCGCGCCGAGTGCGTCCGCAACAGCGTTCGCGATGCAAACCGGGGTCGACATGCAATTGCCTTCGCCGACACCCTTTGCGCCCAGCGGCGTGAACGGCGACGGCGTTTCCATGTGGAGAATAAGGAGCTCCGGCACTTCCATCGTCGTCGGGAGCAAATAGTCCGCGAAGGTTCCGGTGAGATAGCTCCCGTCCGCGCCGTAGGAATACTCTTCATAGATGGCTGCACCGAGCGCCTGTGCAAAGCCGCCGCGAATCTGACCATCCACCATCCCCGGATGCAGGATCGTTCCGCAGTCATGCATGGTCACATAACGGTCGATCCGTGTCGCAAGCGTCGTCCGATCGATATCGACGCCACAGAAATCGAAGATGAAGCCGTGGCACAGCGACGAATTGATAAGATCGTCGTCGTCGGGCGCGGTCAGTTCCGGCGGTGTCCAGAAAACCGTTTCGCGGATCGTGTTGCCGACATCGTCCGGCAGCGACCCCGGCGACCAGTGGCTGAGCGCTGCCAGGCGCGAGAACGCGATCCTGTTTTCCGGATTCTTTCTGGAGCCGACATTGCCGCTACGGAAAACTATGTCTGACACCTCGACGTTCAACTGGCTTGCGGCAATGCGCGACAATTTCGTGCGCAGACGCTCGGCTGCCAGTTTCGTCGTACCGGCAACGGCTGGCGCAAAGCGGCTGGCATAGTTTCCAGATGCAATCGACCATGCGTCTTTGGCTGTATCGATCTCGGTGTTGACGCGAATATCCTTGGGCGCAAGGCCGAACACGTCGGCCACGACCTGCGACAGCACTGTGCGATGGCCTTGTCCTTGCGGCACGCTAGCGACATGAACGGTCACGCCGCCGACCGGATCGAGCGCAACGGTGCCCGTTGCCTGCGCGCCGTTCTTCGGCCCGGCCTTGCGGCGCTCTTGTGCCGTCAGCACCGTCGTGATGTAGCCCATATTGGAGACGCTGGGTTCGACGACCGCCGTATATCCAATACCGTAGAGACGACCCTCTGCACGCGCAGAATCACGGCGCTTCTTCAATTCGTCGAGCGCGCCATCGCGAGCGCCGCGCATAATCGCTTCCTGATAATCGCCAGAGTCGAGCAGCGCGCCGGTCGCTGTTCGATATGGAAACGCATTCGCAGGAATGAGATTGCGCTTGATGACGTCAAGTGGATCAAGATTGAGCGTCACCGCGATGCGATGAACCAGACGCTCGAGCGCGTAGTACACCTGCGGACCGCCGAAGCCGCGATTGAGACCCGTCGGCGTCTTGTTGGTCACGACGACGCGATTTCTCACCGCAACATTGCGGATATCGTAGGCGCCGGTGAGATTGCCATGCATGCGGTATAGCGTAGCAGGCTCAGGTGCACGCAGATGCGCGCCGCAATCCTCGACCTGATCCCAATCCAACGCATGAATCTTCCCATCGGAATCAACCGCTGCCGAAATCGTCGTCGCACGATTGGTAGCAGACACCGAAGCGGTGAGGTGTTCGAGCCGATCTTCGATCCATTTCACTGGCCGGCCGACCGCGCGCGACGCAGCTGCGATCAGAACAATGTAAGGAAAGACGCCCTGCTTGACGCCGAAGCTGCCACCGGAATCCGGCGGCGTCCGCAACCGCAGACGATTGCCTGGCACTTTCAGCGCCCGAGAGATCACCGCGTGAATGCTGAACGGACCTTGAAAGTTTGCGAGAACGTCGAACGCATCCTCCGCGGCATCGTAATCAGCGACCACGCCATAAGTCTCAATGGGCGTGCAGGAATTGCGGGGATATTTGATATCAATCGAAATGCGATGTCTTGCACTCGCGAATGCGCGTTCAGGGTCGCCATAGCGAAACGTTTTGTCGCTTGCGACATTGCCGCGAAATCCATCATGAAGCACGGGCGCGTCCGCCAACAGCGTCGCTAGAGGGTCAATCACCACATCCCGCGCACGATATGCAACCTCGATCAAATCGGCGGCGTCTTCCGCCAAATAGCGATCGGTCGCAATGACAACGGCCACCGGTTCGCCGACATAGCGCACGCGCTCGACCGCCATCGGCCAGCATTCGACGGGAGTCTTCACGCCGACGACAAGACTTGTCGTGAGCACTTTGATGTCGTCGCCGATCAAGACCGCGACGACACCCATCGCGTTCCTTGCAGCAGATGCATCGATTGAAACGATGTCGGCATGCGCATGGGGCGAACGCAGAACGGCGGCATGCAGCGTGCCGGGTCGTGTGCCGATATCGTCGATGAAACGTCCGCACCCTGTCAGCAGCGCGGCATCTTCGACGCGCTCGATAGATCGACCGACCCACGGAGGATCTGCATCGCCATCCATTTTCGCTGGGGCGGGTTGCGCCATCCTCAAACAAGCTCCCGACCGCGATTGTTGGTCTCGCGCGTACAGACGTTTGTCAGCATGTCGCAGGTTCAAGCCATACCGGCTCTTCTCACGACTTACCAATCAGTCTCATTTGGTAAAAAATGTGCGTCGCAACATCAACTTGCGAGGCGGGACACCTTGCGGAATTCACGCGGGCCGACGCCCGTGTGATTGCGAAAAAAGCGAGTAAAATGCGCGGGCTCGGTGAAGCCCAGACGCACGCCAATCTCGCTGATGGTAGCGTCCTGATGAAGCACCGCTTCCATTGCCTGCTCGATGCGCACGACGTTCAGATAGACCTTCGGCGGCACGCCGATCGAGGATTCAAACAGCCGGAAGAAATGCGCGCGCGACAGGCCCGCGCCCTTGGCGAACTTGTCAATATTGGTGCAGCGTCCCGCGTCGGCCCTCATGGCTTCGGCTGCGCGACGGATTCTCCAGTCCCGCCCAGTCACATTCATTTCCCGGATGGATGCAGGAAAACTGCGCCACGGCGTAAAACGCTCGATGACCGCGATCATAAGGTCCGACAAAAGCGCCTCGTGGTCCGCCACGCAGTCGGGGCGCGCCATCATGTCAGCCGCCAACGCCATCGTCAGTTCGCGTATCCGGGGCGAAACCTCGCCCGACGGCATCCCGAAGAAGCCGGGCGCTCCACTCGCCGCCCATCCCGGCCGAAACTCCTTCAGCCAATGCGGCTCGACGTAAAGTGCCAATATGAGCGTTCGGGGGCGATTGGGATCGTGAACATAGGCATGAGGCTGCCAGCCGTCGACCAGCACCGCCGTCGTATCCGTCAACGGATAGACCCGGTCGCCGACGGCAAATTGCGTATCCGCGCCTTCGACTTTCAAGAGAACGTGGCAATGCGGGTGGGCGTGCCGAACCAGCGAGCAATCCATGTCGAGCAACGCGACACGGCCGAATGCTCCATGCGCGATACGCAACGCTGTCGACATGTGAGCCCTCCCGCCTGATTGTGACTTCAACCGTCTGACGCCCGGTCTCCTGCGCCAAACGTCATAAAGACTACAAAATCAGAAGCCGAAATGACAAGGAATTCGCTCATTCGCGGCTGCTCAAATCGGCACAAAATGCGCGGCAAATCGACCTTATTTGCGCTTTTTAGAGAGCCGCCACGTGTCGCGTTGGGACCGATAATCGGGTTGCGAAGACCCCCAACTAGACGGCGATTGCGTCCATCAACCGCGCCTTGTCGGCGCTGTCTTTTGCATCGCCTGCGAGCACGACGGCCCCACGCTCAATCGCATAAAACCGATCCGCAACCGCAAGCGCACCGTTCACGTTCTGCTCGACCAGCAAAACGATGGCGCCGCTCGCTTTCATCTCTTTAATGATGGCAAAGATGTCAGCGACGATCATCGGCGCGAGCCCTTCGCTCGGCTCATCAATCAGAGCCAACTGCGGACGACCGACCATGACGCGCGCCATCGCTAGCATCTGCTGCTCACCGCCCGATAAAGTCGTCCCGGCCTGACGGCGTCGTTCGGCGAGGCGCGGCATGCGATCATAGATCAAATCGATTTCGGCCTTTTCCTCCGCGCGGGAGCGGCCACTTCGTTGCATCAGGCCGAGCTTGAGGTTTTCTTCGACGGAAAGACCGGGGAAAATCCGACGGTCCTCCGGCACAAACCCGACGCCATGACGACAAATGCGGTCGGGTGCCAGACCATCGAGCCGCGTTCCATCGAGTGAGATTTCACCGCCGCTCGGACCCACCCAACCCGCAATGGTCTTCATCAGCGTGGTTTTTCCAACGCCGTTGCGCCCGAATATCCCGACGATTTCGCCGGGCCGCGCCTCGATGCTGATGCCCTGAATGACGTGGGACAATCCATAATGAACGTGGAGATTTTCGATCCTGAACATCATGCGTGCCCGAAATACGCGGCCTTGACGGCGGGATCGTTGCGCACGGTGGAGGGTGCGCCCTCAGCCAGCTTCTTGCCCTGGTGCATAACGACGATGCGATCGGAAATGTCCATCACGACGCCGATGTCATGCTCGATCAACAGAATGGTGACGTCTTTTGCGAGACCACGGATCAGCTTCGATGTATCCGCAGTGTCCGCGTGGCTCATCCCCTGAGTAGGCTCGTCAAGAAGCAAGACGGATGGCTGCGCAGCAAGCGCTACCGCGATTTCGAGGCGGCGCTGCTCGCCGTGGGATAAAGCGCCTGCAAGTTCGCTGGTTTTCTCAGCGAGCGAGAACCGCGCGATCAATTCATCTACGCGTGTCAGCGCACAATCGCTACGTCCGACCGGCAACAGAAAGCGCATGGGATTTTCGAGCCTCTGCGCAGCCAGCCGCAGATTTTCGAACACCGTCAATTCGAAGAAAAGATTGGTGATCTGGAACGAGCGCCCTAAGCCCGCGCGTTGCATCAAATGCGGCGGCTCGCCGGTCCGGTCAACACCATCGAGAACGACGCGACCTCCGTCGGGCGGAATGAGGCCGCTGACGAGATTGAACAGCGTCGATTTGCCGGCGCCGTTTGGGCCGATGATTGTCGTGATGGCATTTCGTTCGGCGGCAAACGACACGCCATCGACTGCGCGGATGCCGCCGAACGCCACGCTGAGATCGTGGACTTCGAGAACCGCCGTCATCGCGACCCTCCACCGATGAGTCGCTCGATGCTTGGCCGAATGAATCCCATCAGGCCCTTCGGCAGAAAGATCACCGTGACCATGAACAACAGACCAATGACAATGAGATGGTGCTCGGTCATCGAACCGATCACGGATTTGAGCACCGTCAGAATGACACTACCATAAAGAGCGCCAGCCAGCGTGCCGACGCCGCCCGTCACAACCGTGATGACCGCGTTGCCAGATGTCGTGAAGAACAGAAGCTCCGGCGAGACGAACCCGCGCAACATCGGATAAAGCGCGCCGGACAACGCCGCAACGACCGCAGCCAGCACATAAGCCGCAAGCCGCGCGTTACGCGTCGAATAACCGAGAGACGGAACTCGCCGCTCGTTGGCCCGGATCGCAAGGAGCACCCGGCCAAACGGCGTGTCGAGCAGGTAGGCGCTGATCGCGTACAACACGACGATAAAGGCCAGCGTGAAAAGGAAGAAGCCCGCCGGGGAGTTCGACATGACTGTCGCCACGCCAAGATCGATCGGAACAATCGGCACGCCGATCATGCCGTCGGAAGCACCCAACGCGCGAGTATTGTAAACTGCCTTCGCTGCGACCTGTGCGAGACCGAATGTCACCAAAGCGAAGTAGACGCCGCGAACGCGGTTGGCAATCAACCCGGCGAGGATGGAGACGACGAGAGACGCAACCAATGCCGCGCCCATCGCAACCCAGAACGATGGGATTTCCTTGAGAACCACGGCTGCCACATATGCACCGAGGCCGAAATAAAGCGCCTGACCGAGCGAAAGCAGTCCCGAATAGCCGAGAAGAATATCGACCGACAGCGCCAACCCCGCGAATATCAGCGCCTCTGTCGCGAGCCGAAGAAAGAACGTGTCTTTCATCGCAACGCCGACCGTTGCGAATACAAGACCTGCCACGACAAAGATCGCCACAAGAACGTGGCTCGCCCGCATCGCCAATGCGAGGCGGTCGACGACCGGCGCGGCAGTGACGTTGTCACGCATGACCGAGCCGTCCGAACAAGCCCTGCGGGCGGACCACTAGAACCAGAACCATGATGCTGAAAACGATCGGGTCGCTCCAGACCGGCGACACGATCAGGCTCGATATGGCCTGCACCTGCGTGATCAAAAGTCCCGCGACGACCGCGCCCGATATCGATCCCATGCCACCCACGATAACGACCGTGAATGCGAGAAAGACAAAATCGCGGCCCATCGTCGGAAACACCGAATAGATCGGTGCCAACAGCACGCCTGCCAATCCAGCAAGTGCGACGCCGAATGCGAACGTTCCCGCGAAGACCAGCGACACAGGTACGCCAAGCGAGGCGGCCATGTTGCGATCGAAAGCCGCCGCGCGGACAAGTGCACCAAGACGTGTCTTGTTCACAACGATGGCGACTGCAGCGACAATCGCAAAACCGACGGCGATCAGAAATAGGCGATAGGTCGGCAGAATGATACCCATGACCTCAATTGCTCCCGGAATTGGTGTCGCCGGGCGCTGCGTGTTCGGGCCGAACACAACTTTCAGTGCCTCCTCAACGACGAGGCCAAGACCAAAGGTGAGCAACAATGTCGTGACATGGCGATCCGGCATGTTGAAGACGCGCTGGATCAGGCCGCGTTCGACGATATAGCCGATGGGAATCATGATGAGCGGCACGATGATGAGCAACAACCAGAAGCTGACGCCCGACGTACCTAGCGCCAACGCCACATAAGCACCGACCGCGTAGAATTCGCCGTGCGCCATATTGATGACGTCGAGTAGACCGAAGATGATCGTCAGCCCGATCGCGACGAGCACCACAGCGACGCCAAGCGCAAGCCCGGTGATCATCTGCGGCGCCAACACGAACTGGATGTATTCAAACACGTCGGTCATATCGATCTACTGTTCAGATCTCTCAATTCTTTCAGCGTCTTGTGAAACGGAGCGCAACGTTAGTATGTTGCGCTCCGCAGTTGTGTCGATCAAGCCATCGGTCGATGGTAATCGGATGACTCAGAACCGTGTGCAGATATCGGCGCCGACGGCTTCCTCGCCGCTGACATTGCCAACGATCTTGAACTGGCCGTCATTGACACGCACGACGTACATCGGCTGAACCGCCTGATGGTCGCCTGCACGCATCGTTTTCTTACCCTGTGGTGTCATCCAGTCGAGACCACGCATTGCATCTCGCACCTTGTCGGTTGCGGTCGACTTCGCCTTCTCAACAGCGGCCTTGTAGAAATAAATCAGACCGTAGCTGTCAGCACCGTAGAGATCGGGATCGGCCTTGTTGGCCGCCTTGAAGGCATCGACGAATTTTTTGTTTTCCGGGCTGTCGATCTGCGTCGAATAACCCACACCAGTGCCGAAACCATTGGCGGCTGCGCCGACGGCGGTGATGTTCTGCGACGTCACGGTGCCGGACGCACCGACCACCAGCATGTTTCCGAGCAGGCCGAAATCCTGCATCTGAGTCAGCAGACGAACGGTGTCGTTGCCCGCCACCGATGTATAGAGCACTTCTGGCTTGGCCTGACGAAGCTGACCGAAATACTGCGTGTAATCCTTGCTATCGAGCGGCGCGAAAACCTCACCCGCCGATACAGCGCCGAGTCCTTCCACGGTCTTCTTGAAAGTGGAAACGGTCGAGCGGCCCATCTCGTAATCAGGTCCGAGGAAATAGACTTTCGCTTTCGGCTTCTGCTTCACAACCCATGCGGCAAGCGCCGTGGATTGCTGCCCTGCGCGAGCATTGACACGGAAGACGTTCGGCGAGCATTTGTCGCCGGTGATCGAATCGGCGAACGACACCGTCGTTGCGATCAGCTTGCCGGCGCGCTCCGCCGTCTGACCGACGGCGAGCGTCGAGCCGGAATTGACGGTGCCGGTCAGGAAATCGACCTTCTGTACCTCGAAAAGCTTCTCGGCTTTCTGTACGGCGACGGCAGGATTCGCTTCCTCGTCCTCGAAGATGAGCTCTATCTGCCGGCCCATGATGCCGCCTGCAGCGTTCACTTCCTTGGTCGCAAGCTCGAGGCCCCAGCGCACCTGCTGTCCGATCCCGGTGTACGTGCCGGAGAGCGGTGTTACGACACCGATCTTGATCGGGTCAGCGGCAATCGCCGGTCCCGTAAACGCTGCGGTAGCAAGCAGGCTCGTCAATACGACTGTTTTCCTCAACATGGCTTCCATCTCCCTTAAGGTGAATATCCACTGCTCTTTGCAGTTCTCGTTGGTCATTTCGTTTAAGCGCGCGCGACATCCGAGCGACGATCAGCAGCTCGACGGCGGATAGAAACGATACACGTGACAACACGCGAACCATCGCGCGCTGCCAAACAAGCAGAGCGTGACAAGGGATTAGCGCCGCGTGGCGCTGGCGTTGAATCTGCAAGACCAAAAAAAGATGTCGGAATTGGCACCATTGCTCATCCTCCTGAGATTCGCGCTCTTGCCGACGCGTGGGAGGGAGTTCTCGAAGATGTTATTGAAACCAGCGATACCGCCGGTTCTTACAACTTACCAATTCGTCTCATTTAAAATGCTGCGCCTGCGCAGAAATTGCCGCCTGCACCTTTGATGACGAGCATCTTGATCGTATCGGACCGGCGCACATGCTCGAACACGGCGACGAGTTCGTCGGACATCTCCATCGACAGGCAGTTAACGACCTTTGGCCGGTTCAGTGTCAGCGTTGCGAGATCACCGTCTTCCTGCAGCATGACATTTTTCAGATTGCTCAGGTCGGCCGGCGTCTGTCGGCTAGCGTTGACCTGTCGGTTCTTGTTGACGATGTCGTGCATGGATAGCCTCCTCATTGCTCTTGAAGGACCAGCCGGGGGGTCTGCGACCACCATACACGCTTAGTCCGTTTCGTAATGATACTATCTCAAGCACAGATAGTTTCTTAACGCAACTGATTAAGTTGCGTTACGCAATTAAGTTCGCTATATGTTCGACATGATGATCCGGGTTATCGAAGACGCGAGTGCCGTGTTCCAGGCTCGTGACGGGACGACTTCGGGCATCCGACGCGTCTCATCTGTCGTGCGCGCGCTGGATGTGCTCGCCGATCCGTGGTCGTATCTGATCCTGCGTGAAGCCTTTTTCGGCGTGCGCCGGTTCGAAGACTTTCAGCGAAACCTCGGAATCGCGCGCAATATCCTGACCGAGCGTCTGACGCGGCTCGTTGAGGAACGTGTGATTAATCGTCACGCATATTCCGACCGCCCTTTACGTTTCGAATATCGTCTCACGATGTCAGGCCGGGATTTCTATCCCGCGATCGTTGCTCTCATGAGCTGGGGCGATCGGTGGCGCAAGATGCCGGGCGGTGCACCGCTCAAACTCTATGACTGTTCAACAAGACGGCGACTCGATCCTGCTGTCGTCTGCTCCGTGTGCGGCGAAGTTGTTAAAGCCGAAGATGTCATTTATCGAGATGGACCCGGCGCTGGTGTCGAGGCGCTGCCTGATGTACCCGAAACACGGCGTCGTGGCTCAGACCCTTATCTGCGCGGCCGGCCCTGCTCGGTTGCGAATGCGTTGCAGGTGATCGGAGACCGTTGGAGTTTCCGCATCGTGCGAGAGGCGTTTTTCGGCGTCCGCCGCTTCGACGATTTTCAGCGCAACATCGGGCTTGCCCGCAATATCCTTGCGACACGCCTCAAGCATTTGGTGGACGACGGCGTGCTGACACGCCAGCGATACACCGATCGTCCGCCACGCTTCGAATACGTGCTGACCGAAGCCGGCCGAGACCTTTATCCCAGTCTTCTTTTGTTTCTTGTGTGGGGCGACAAATGGCGCAGTCCGGAAGCTGGTCCGCCGATTGTTCTTGAGCATACGCATTGCGGCAAAAGACTGCAGCCGCGGCTCATCTCCCAAGCGACGGGAAACGATGTGACAGCTGCGAACGTGAGCTATCGAATGCGCTACACGTTTGATCCTGGTTAGAGCAATCTGATTTCAAAAACGGCATCGCATTACCGAAACTGAGTTTAGACCGAACGTCAAACTTAGTATGATGAGGACGGGTAGTCCGCTTATTGCATCCTGCGCGTTCAACGTGCCGTCATTGCAAGAACGCGCAGGGTACGGAGAGTGCAAATTGTCGAACCCGCACTAAAAACTTCGTACTATATCTGATCAGTGGAACGTCTGATCACAACGCTTCAGCGTTTTCGAGAGCGGGGCGTGTTCAAGTCTGCAAGTGAGTGCTGTTAGCTCGAATCCGAAATCAACCGACTGAAGGGAGAACATGCACTGTTGCTCAAAGAGACTTCGGTGGTAGATCATTTTCCGATGGATCATGGCTCACTTCCAAAAAAGCCATCGTAAATAGTCGAACAAGGAATGGTCGTTCGAGAGTTTGCGCGATCATTATGGCTCTTTCTATTTCGTCCAAGAGATCTTCAACACTCTTAGCTTCGCTCGCCCGATCAGGACCACGCACAGCGCCTACCTGACGCCGTTCGTCTGGACCAAATCGGCCGACATCCTGGAAAAGGCTGCCAGAGGGCGACAAAGCGCCAGTGTCAGAACACCAGGCCTACTGCGGCGCAAGATCGGCGATGAAGTGAAGCACTGCCGAAAGGGAGAGTGGTGCCCAGGGGCGGCTCACATCCCGGGACGTGGCCCATGCGGCGCGCCCACGGTATCGCGCCGCGTCGCCAAGCCATCGTGCGGAACAGGAACTGAGCTGCGTTCTCTTTGGACCCTCGCGGCCGAAATTTCTTCACGTCATTGACGCCCATCAACGCGCCGCGCGGGGCCTGCGGTTAAGTCTCCGCTCGCAACGGCTTCGACTGGGTTTGCCCGGCCGGCCAACACAGTGAGCGGGGTTTGTCGTGCAGATACTCATGGTCTTGACGTCGCATGACCGGCTCGGGAACACCGGGCGGAAGACCGGCTTCTGGCTGGAGGAGTTCGCCGCCCCCTACTACGTGTTCAAGGACGCCGACGCCCAGATCACGCTCGCCTCGCCACGCGGCGGCCAGCCGCCGCTCGATCCGAAGAGCGATGAGCCGGGATCACAAACTCCGGCGACGATCCGCTTCAAGAGCGACCGGGACGCACAGCGCGCCCTCGCCAACACGGTCCGGCTGTCAAACGTCGCCGCTGGCGACTACGACGCCGTCTTCTATCCCGGCGGCCACGGCCCGCTGTGGGACTTGGCCGAGGACCCGGACTCGATCCGACTGATCGAGGTCATGTTCGGCGCCGGCAAGCCGGTCGCCGCTGTGTGCCACGCGCCGGGCGTATTTCGTCACGCGCGGGCGCCTGATGGCTCCGCCCTCGTCAAGGGCAAGTCCGTGACGGGCTTCTCCAACACCGAAGAAGAAGCGGTTGGGCTGACGCACGTCGTGCCGTTCCTGGTGGAAGACTCGCTCAAGCAGAACGGCGGCGTCTATTCCAAGACGCCTGACTGGCAGCCTTACGTCGTCGTCGACGGCAATCTGATCACCGGCCAGAACCCGGCCTCGTCGGAGGCTGGCGCCAAGGACCTCCTCAATCAACTAACAGCGCATGACGGAGCGGCCAAGCCGCTCCAGTCGGCGCAGTGAAAACCCAACCCCTACAGAAGGAACATCCTATGATCACTCTCAACGAAGCACGCTCAATCATTGCCGCGGCGGAAGCGGTGGCCGAAGAAATCGGCCAGCCCATGAACATCGCGGTGGCCGATTGGGGTGGGCACCTGATCGCTCATGTTCGGATGGACGGGGCGTGGTTCGGCAGCGTTGATATATCGATCAAGAAAGCGTTCACGGCGCGCGCCTTCGACATTTCGACGTGCGATCTTGCGAAGCTCGCACAGGGCGGCGGAGATTTCTTCGGCATCGATACGTCCAACCAGGGCCGCGTGATGATCTTCGCCGGCGGGATCCCTCTCTACCGGGAAGGCCGTGTGGTCGGCGCCATCGGGGTCAGCGGCGGCTCGGGCGCTCAGGATCAGGCGGTCGCAGAAGCGGGCGCCGCGTACTTTGCCGCACGCGAGCTACTCGCGGCCGAGTGAGCTGCGTCTCTGGCGCACAAAACCGCACTCAATTCAAATGTTGACGCCCGTCAAGGGCGGCGATCATACCTGCGGTGTATCGAGTGCGGGACGTATCGGAGCACTCGACCATGTCGACGATCGAAGCCCGCCGCGAGCAGATGTTTCCAAAGCTGACGCCGGGGGAGATTACCCGGCTGCAACGCTTCGGCGAAGCCCGACGCTACGCCGCCGGCGAACACCTGTTCAAAACCGGCAAACCCAGCCCTGGCATGTTCGTTATCGTATCAGGCAGCGTCGCCATCAGCCAGCGCGACGGATTGGGGCGTGTCGTTCCGATCATCGAGCTGGGACCCGGCGACTTCCTCGCTGAAGTCGGAGAGCTGTCCGGTCAGCCGTCACTGGTTGACGGAACCGCCAAGACGGATATTGAAGCCATTCTCATTCCGGCCGACGGTGTGCGCGCATTGCTGGTCGCCGAAGCCGAGGTCGGCGAGCGTTTGATGCGCGCGCTCATCCTCCGCCGCGTAGCCCTCATCGAAATCGGTGCTGGTGGACCGGTGCTGGTCGGGCCAGCGACAAGCCCCGATGTTATACGCCTGCAGGGTTTCCTCACGCGCAACGGCTATCCCCATCAGGTGCTCGATCCGGAGGAAGACACGGAAGCAAAGGCGTTGATCGGGCGCTACGCACCGGACCCCTCCAATCCACTGCTTGCCGTTTGCCCTGATGGGACCGTGCTCAAAAGTCCAAGCGAGGGGGAACTGGCGCGCCAGCTCGGCATGGTGCGTGTCGACGTGCCGGACCGGACCTACGACGTTGCGATCGTCGGCGCGGGACCGGCTGGGCTCTCCACCGCTGTCTATGCCGCGTCAGAGGGCCTCTCCGTCATTGTATTCGATGCAAGCGCGTTCGGCGGACAGGCAGGGGCAAGCGCTCGCATCGAGAACTATTTCGGGTTCCCGACCGGTATTTCAGGCCAGGCCTTGGCCGGTCGCGCCTTCGTACAGGCGCAGAAGTTCGGCGCCGAGATGGCGATACCGGTGCATGTAAAGCGGCTCGATTGTGCCGAGGCTCCATTCAGGCTCGAGCTCAGCGACGGCAACAGCATCAAGGCCAAGACGACTGTCGTGGCGGCCGGTGCACGCTACCGCCGACCAGCGGTTCCAGGGCTTGAGCAGTTCGAAGGCCGCGGCGTTTGGTACTGGGCTTCGCCGATCGAAGCGCGCCTGTGCCGGCAGCAAGAAGTCGTGCTGGTCGGAGGCGGCAATTCGGCCGGCCAGGCCGCGGTTTTCCTGTCGGGTTTCGCTCGCAAAGTCTGGATGCTGGTGCGCGGCGACGGTCTTGCTGAGAGCATGTCGCGCTATCTGATCGATCGGATCGCTGCCTCGACGAATATCGAATTGCTAACTCGGACGGAGCTCGTCGCCCTGTCGGGCGCGCCGCATGGCAGGCTTGAGCGGGTGCGCTGGCGGTACAACCCGACAGGACAGGAAACCGAGAAGCCGATCCGCAACGTGTTTGTCTTCATCGGCGCAGACCCCGCGACGCATTGGCTGAAGGATTGTGGCGTCTTGCTCGACAGAAACGGCTTCGTGCGCACGGGGCCCTCGCTTGCGCCGGACGGGCTCGCAAAGAATTCCCGGATGCCGATGCTGCTCGAGTCCAACATATTCGGCGTCTTTGCGGTGGGCGACGTGCGCTGCGGCTCCGTCAAGCGGGTTGGCGGCGCGATCGGCGAAGGCGCAGCCGTGATATCGGAACTGCATACCTTCCTCGCGGAAACACCTGCAGCACAGCAGTGCGGCCCGGCGATGCCGCACTCTTCGGAAATGCTTCGCTCGCGGATCGCATTGCTTGCGCCATCGCAAGAATCTTTGCCGGGTCAGATCGCGTAAAGGCCGCGACGCTTCTCAACCCCGCGCCATTCGTTGCCGGGCCCGACGGGCGTCGAAAGAAATTCCTGAAATTGACAGTTGTCATGGCGGCGCACCTGACCGTGGGGCTTGATGGGCGTGAGGCGACGGAGGGATGCCGTCAGGTCCGCTGTCGCCGTTACCCTCCGGAAGGAATAACCAAATGGTCAAGTTTGCGCTTTTCGTCACCATGGAAGCCAAGCCAGGAAAGGAAGCGGAGGTCGAAGCATTTCTGCGAAGCGGCCTGCCGATCGTTCAAAACGAGCCGGCAACTGTGGCGTGGTTCGGCGTCCGCATAGGCCCCTCGAAGTTCGGAATATTCGACGCGTTTCCCGATGAAGCGGGACGGCAAGCGCACCTCTCTGGCCTCGTGGCAGCGGCCTTGATGGAGAAGGCGCCCGAGCTTTTCGCCTCGGCCCCCCGCATCGAAAAGCTCGACGTGCTTGCGGCGAAGCTGCCCTGAGACGCCCCGCCAAGGGGATCACTGGACCCAACCGGGTCGATCCAGAGAAGAAGGAAGGAGTGACAGTCATGGCATCAGGAAATCGAGTTGTTACCTACATGGGTCCGAAGAAGCTGGAGCTTCAGACTTTCGACTATCCGAAACTCGTCGACCCGAAGGGCAACAAGACGCCGCACGGCGCGATTTTGAGAATCGTGACCACCAACATCTGCGGCAGCGACCAGCATATCTACCGCGGCCGCTTCCCCGCTCCCAAAGGGATGGTGCTCGGCCACGAGATGACGGGCGAAGTGATCGAGACCGGGCCCGACGTGCATTTCATCAAGAAAGGGGATCTCTGCTCGGTGCCCTTCAACGTCTCCTGCGGCCGCTGCCGCAACTGCAAGGAGCGCCACACAGACACCTGTGAGAATGTCAACGACGAGGCCGACTGCGGCGCCTACGGTTTCAATCTCGGCGGCTGGCAGGGCGGACAGTCCGACTATCTCATGGTGCCCTTCGCCGACTGGAACCTGCTGAAATTCCCCGACAAGGACCAAGCGATGGAAAAGATCAGGGATCTGACCTTGCTCTCCGACATCTTGCCAACGGGCTTCCACGGCTGCGTCCAAGCCGGAGTCAAATACGGCTCGACAGTGTACATCGCCGGCGCCGGGCCGGTGGGCCGGTGCGCTGCAGCTTCTGCGCATCTCCTCGGCGCTTCGTGCATCATCGTCGGAGATTCGAACAGCGAGCGTCTGAAGCTCGTCAAGGATGCCGGATATCAAACTGTCAACGTCGCAAGCGAAACGCCTGTCGCCGATCAGATCGAAGCGATCCTCGGCGTGCGTGACGTCGACTGTGGCGTGGATGCCGTCGGCTTCGAAGCCCATGGCAACGGTCCGGGCGCTGGCGAAGATCCCGCCGCTGTTCTCAATACCCTGATCGAGGTGGTTCGCGAGAACGGCGCCATCGGTGCGCCCGGCATCTACACGGCAGGCGATGCCGACGCCATCGACAAAGACGCCAAGGCCGGGACGTACAGAATTGACTTCGGCAAAGCGTGGATCAAGTCGCCGCATATCTCGGCCGGACAGGCTCCGATCATGCACTACAACCGCGATTTGATGATGGCGATCCTTTGGGGCCGCATGCCGTATCTTGGCAAGCTCCTGAACGTCGAGGTCGTCCCGCTCGAGAAAGCGCCGGATGCCTACAAGATCTTCGACCAGGGCTCGCCGAAGAAGTTCGTCCTCGACCCGCACGGCAGCGTGGCGAAGGCGGCGTAAATCGCAGGCAAGCCTTGAGGAGCCGTTCGTCCTCCCTCCGGCGCCCCAACAACTGCGACCCTGGCGCGCGTGACCTGTGCACCCCCCTTGTTCTCGTCACGCGCGCCCTTTTTGCCCAAGTTCAATGGAGACAAGATTCATGACAACCAAATCACTCGATGGCCTCAAGATCGCAATCCTCGTTACCGACGGCTTTGAAGAAGTCGAAATGACAGAGCCTCGCAAGGCGCTCGACGAAGCTGGGGCCAAGACCAGCCTCATCTCGCCCAAGCCGGACCAGGTCCGCGCCTGGGACTTCACGGACTGGAGCAAGACCTACGCGGTAGATGCGCCACTCGCTTCCGCCAATCCCCAGGATTACGACGCGCTCCTCCTGCCCGGCGGCGTCATCAACCCGGACACGCTGCGCACCGACGCCAAGGCTGTGGCGTTCGCCAAAGCGTTCTTCGACGCCAAAAAGCCTGTAGCCTCGATCTGCCATGGGCCATGGACGATCATCGAAACCGGCGCAGCCAACGGGCGCCGCATGACCTCGTGGCCGTCGCTCAAGACCGATCTCAAGAACGCCGGCGCGAACTGGGTGGATGAGGAGGTCGTCGTTGACCAGGGCCTCGTAACGAGCCGCAGCCCCGACGACATGGCGGCGTTCAACCGGGAAACCATCAAGCTGTTCGCGGACGCGCGAGCACGCGCCGCGCGCGCGGCTTGAGACGGCGGTGGTCATCCGCCCCGCCGAGGATTCTATCGCCCGGTACAGAAGCTCCCGGCGCCGATCGAATTCTTTCGGCGCTCGAAACGCTTCATATCGAGGAGCCCGCATCATGAGCACGACCCTGCAACAGTCTGCACGTTTGAGAACTCCCGTGAGTGACGACGATCACAGTGTAGGATCGCCCTCCGCGTCCGTGACCTTGGTCGAGTACGGAGACTACGAGTGCCCGTACTGCCGCGAAGCTCACGGCGTCGTCGTAAGTTTCGTCAATATGCTCGGCCCGGAGGTGCGCTTCGTATTCCGGCATTTTCCGCTGGCGACGATTCATCCTCACGCTCCGCACGCCGCCGAAGCGGCCGAAGCGGCCGAGGCCGCCGGTGCACAAGGGAATTTCTGGGCAATGCACCATGTCCTTTTCGAGAACCAGAGCGCGCTCGCCGACCCGGACCTTGTGATGTACGCGGCCGGGCTCAAGCTCGATACCGGACGATTCGCCGACGACCTCGCAACACACGCCCACGGGGCGCACGTGCGCGACGACTTCATGGGCGGAGTCCGAAGCGGCGTGAATGGCACGCCAGCTTTCTACGTCAATGGCCTCCGCCACAACGGCTCCTACGACCTCGCGACGCTGTTGCGCGCGGTGCGGCGCGCGGCATGAGAATGCGGTCGGAACCCTCAAGAGCAAGGAATGCTCAGATGCATGAGCCGATCGAGGAAGGCTACATGGTCTTCGTGTCCGGGGCTCATGAGGGCTTTGGGGCGGTCCGTCAAATCCGCCCCGACGGACGGCCCGCTCTGGTGATCTACGTCGAGAACGCGGGCGACTTCACGGTCCCGCTCTCTGCGATCGAGTCTATTCAGGCGCAGAAAGTCATCCTGGATCGTGATCGGCTCGATCCGGCTTTGCGCGAGGCGATCCGCCATGCCCACGACGCCGAGGACGTTCGCTTCGTGCCGCACGCGCCTGCAGAGGACTCATTGCCATGACACGCGTGGTTCGGTTTCATCGGACGGGCGGACCGGAAGTGATGCAGTTCGATGATCTCCCGGTCGGCAATCCGGGACGGGGCGAGATGCGCGTGCGCATCGAGGCGATCGGCCTCAATCGCGCCGAAGCAATGTTCCGGTCGGGCGCTTACCTCGAACCGCCGCGCTTGCCCGCGCGCCTCGGCTACGAAGCCTCCGCGATCGTCGAGGCGCTGGGAGACGGCGTCAACGGCTTCGCGCCGGGGGATTCCGTCAGCGTCATCCCGGCCTTTTCCATGAACGATTACGGCGTCTACGCCGACACGGCCATCGTGCCCGCTTACGGCGTCGTCAAACGCCCAAACGGCGCCTCGGCGATCGAGGCGGCGGCGGTATGGATGGCCTACCTCACGGCCTGGGGCGCGCTCATCGACATCGGTAAACTCGGGCAAGGCGACGCTGTCATCATTCCGGCGGCGTCTTCAAGCGTCGGACTCGCGGCGATCCAGGTCGCGAACAGCGTCGGCGCGATCTCGATCGCGACGACGCGGACGCGCGCCAAGGCGGCGGCGCTGCGCAAGGCGGGCGCGGCGCACGTCATCGCCACATCCGAGCAGGATCTCGTGGCCGAGGTCGATCGCGCGACCGGCGGCAAGGGCGCGCGCATCGTGTTCGATCCCGTGGCCGGTCCTCAGGTCGAAAAGCTCGCGGAGGCCATGAGCCCTCACGGCATCCTCTTCATCTATGGGGCGCTCGCGACCGCGCCCACGCCGTTCCCCGTGATCGCAGCGATGCAGAAGACGCTGACTCTGCGCGGCTACACGCTGTTCGAATTCGTCCGGGACAAGGAACGGCTGGCGCGCGCCTCGGCCTTCATCGAAGTGGGCCTCGCGGCCGGACGGTTGAAGCCGGTGGTAGCCAGGACCTTCACACTCGACGAGATCATCGAAGCGCACCGCTACATGGAATCGAACGAGCAGCTCGGGAAGATCGTTGTCACCGTGCCTCGCTGAACAACGCTGTCGTCCCAAGCTGACGCCTCGTAACGGGGCGGGACAAGGGAGAACCATCATGAGCAAGAGCACATTGCAGCCGCGCACCGCGCAACTCAAGTCCGGCAGTCAACCTTGGTTACATCAACACGGAACGGAGATTCAAGGATACGGAACAGTTCGGCAATTTCCGCTCGGGCTGTCTCACGATGTCCGGATGTATTCGTGCCAGCGGCTGAACCAGCTACTCGCCGACACGCAGATCCTCTATGCTCTCTACAAAAAGCACCATTGGCTGATGCGGGGGGCCACATTCTACCAGCTTCATCTCCTGCTCGATAAGCACGCGGGCGAACAGCTCGAACTTATCGACGAAATCGCCGAGCGCGTGCAGACGCTTGGCGGCGTCGCCGTCGGCGATCCCCGGCACGTGGCGGAGATCACACGTATTTCGCGTTCGCCGAACGGCTGCGAGGAGGTCCCGGCGATGCTCTCGCGGCTGCTGGAGGCGCACGAGCTGATACTTGTCGATGCGCACGAGGCGGCGGCGAAGGCCGCCGAGCTTGGCGACGACGGCACCAACGACGTGATCGTCTCCGACATTATCCGCCTCGGCGAGACGCAAGCCTGGTTTCTCGCCGAGCACCTCGTCGATACGCCGCTCGTCCGGACAGACTGAAGTGAGTCAGCTCGTCACAGAGGAATTCGATGCGACGAAAAGCTTCAGCCGTCTGGAAAGACGGCCTCAAGGATGGCAAAGGCGCGATGGCCGGCCACGATATAAGCACTGTCTTCAAGCGTTGAACTATAGATGGCCGCCGGGCGCATTACGCCTGACGTCCATCAACGGCGCCGATGGCGAAGCAAGCGTCAGCAGCCTTACTGCTTCGACCATGGTGCGCACGCCCAGGCGCTTGATGGCGCGCTCACGATGGACTTCGATCGTTCGGACGCTGAGGTCAAGTTCGAATGCAATGCGCTTTGTCGCGATCCCGTCGGCTACGAGCAAGAGGACCTGCCGTTCGCGCAAAGATAAGGATGCTACCCGGCTGGCTGTATCCAGCGCGGCGGCACTGCCATCTGTCAGATGGCTCCCGATCACCGACCAACGCTTCTGTTGCTTTACCAGAGCAACCTCATGGGCGCGAACGACATCGAGAATGTCGCCCGCTTTGCATGCCGAAAGCGGGTAGGTGCAAAGCAACGATATCGGTTTCCCTGCGATCACCTGGTTCAAAAGGTTTTCATATTGCATGAAGTCTCGCCAATCCCTTTCTTTCAGCCAGCAGGCGTCACCGCTGGCGGACAGGCCGGTGTGATTATGGGTCCGGATTGGAACACCTCCCCTTTCAGATACATGTCGGTCCCTGAATGGAGTTCGACCCCTTTGCTCGCGAGCGATCCGGCGTTCATCCCGTCAGGCATCACCCACAGGCACTGGTCGCCCCGCCGCGCACCGGCGGCGCAAAACTGCCCGACGAGGTCAAGCAGGTCGTCATCGGTTTCATAAAAGGCGCAAACGTGCGATCCATGGTGGATAGCCGCCAGCGCCGCATCATAGGGCTGCTTTGCAGCGATGGCCCCCGGCTCGTTGCTCTTCGGCATCGGCGTCCCAATCGCTACGATATGTTGCAATTTTACAACATTTTCGACCGTAACACAGTTTGAGGCGGTTGGTCTCTTATTTTCGTCGGTCTGCCAGCCAATCAAGCTCTTCAAGACGTTGTGGAACAACGGTGTCTCTCGAGCACGGTCGATCCTCTCCGAGGCCGCTGCGCGCGATCCTGCTGCCGCGAACCCCGGTCCGATGAGTGACATGCCATATAGTGCAATCCACAAATGGCTGCGGCCCCGCCGGCTATGCGAGATGTCTCTGCAGGACAATGGTGAGGGCGTCATGCAACAGACAATGGAATGCGCAGCGTTCTTCGGTGCCCAGCTGAGTCCGGAAAAGCCGCATGGCGAAGCCGATGCCAGCGCGGCCATGATGGTGGCCGGGCGCGTGTCCCGGTGGCGGCGAAACGAGGCGTGTGACGCGGTGATCGCGCGGGGCGCAGTGGCATGCGTACTCTCCGGTGCCGTCCGCAAGTTTGCGCCTCGGCCCAGCGGTCAAAGGCAGATCATCGATCTCGCTTTGGCCGGGGACTATGTGGGATTTGCGCCTGCTGATCCGGTTTTCTTTCTTGAAGCCGTCTCAAATGACACGCAGATCATATCGTTCACGCGCGAACAGATTGACGGACTCGCCGCCCGCTTCCCGGCTGTTGCTTCACTGATGCAACACTGCGCCGGCGACGCGATCCGCCGGCTTGAGCATCACCTCCTCGTACAAGGCCGAATTACGGCACGAGAAAAAGTCGGAGCCTATCTGACCGCCATGTCACGAAGGGTCAAAACCAACGGAACCAACACGATCGTGCTCCCGATCACCCGCTACGACATCGCAGACCATCTCGGCATTGCCGTAGAGACGGTGAGCCGCGCGATGACCGTTCTATGCCGCCGCGGATCGATCACACTCAAAACCCCTCGCGACGTCGAAATCTGCGATTCATCGATGTCTTCCGACAGTGATTGGTGAGGAAAACCCCAGCCGCCGCTGCTTTCGTCCCAATGACGAGTAGCCGGCGCAGGTTCCTGATGTGCAGCGCACTGATCATGTGATCTCCCGGCAGCCTCAGTCCGGCGGGATGACGCGCCCCGGCGGCGACCACCTTGATTGGCGTCAACTTATCGAACCCGCGCAGAGATCAAATGACCTCGCAGAACGATCCGTCCGGCCACGTCGTGCTGCCTGAGCCGGTCGCAGCGCACTCGAGAAACTCGCAGTCTTTGTCAATATTCATCGATAGCGATGCTTGCGTCAGGCCGCTTCGTCGCTCCGATCGCGGACACCGATCAACCAGTAGATAACGCCGAGCGCGACGATCGCGGCCGCCAAAGCCAGAATGTGAAGTGCATCGGTTTCCGTGAGGTCGAGAATGATGACCTTACGGCAGATTGCCAGGAGCGCGATCATCACGACCGATCGGATCTGGATCACAGTGTCACCGCCCTCGGCCTCGACCAGAAGCGATTTCTTGAATTCGAGCGCAATGATCACGGTAAGGATCATACCGAACGCGGCCTGGAACGCCGAGTAATCGGATGGGTCAAGGCCTCCCGAAAGAACCAGTCCGAAAAATATCTTCAGCGTCAGAGTCCACAGCGCGGCCACGACAATGACCACGATCAGCGCGGTGAGGAACATGACGACCAAATGTTCGAAGCGCTGATAAAATGACAACAGCCTGAATTTCTGCCTCGCGTCCTTGAACTCTTGCTTGATCGACATCAAAGCCTCCGATGCTTCCTTGCCGGGCGATCGGCACGGATCGGGCGCGGCCGGCGAGCTTCGCTTGCCGCGCGCCTAATCGGCTCCGGAAGATTCCCAGTTCTCCGGGGGGACGCCGGCAGGTTAGCAACATGGTGCGAACCCGAAGCCGCCATCCGCCATTACAAGTCTCCATCGCCGATCCCATGGATGCGTCAAGCGAACGATCAATACCTTGATGATTGTCAGTGTGCTTCGACCCGGCCCCATGAACAGCATGCGGGCTACTGCAAATTCCAGGTTTGAAAATTGAGCGTCGTCAATGCAGGAGGTTTTTCGAAATGCGAGATTGAGGCAGTGACATTCTCATGTCGCTCCCCTCCCCCAGAGGGTTTCCTCCCTCGACTTGGACCGCTGGCGTAAGCCGCGCGGTCCATTCTTTTGGACTGAGGAAGCCCGGAGCGAAAGGCGGAGACTCACCAATTGTTAGTTACCGACGCCGATTCATTCACGGGATAGGTCGTATCGCCCCGCACGTGATGAGCATCAACTTCCGGGATCAACTCGGCGGCTGAGGAATACGACGCGCTGATGCCGTTCATTTGCGACGGCATCAACTGCGGCCAGCGCGCCTATCATATCCTCCCCGATCACCACAAGGAGGATCACTTCAAGCGGTTGCGCAATGCCGGAATCGACGTCGAGAAAACGATGAAAAGCCGGCAACTCGAAATTGCGGTGCCGGAGGACACCTATCTCAAGACCGGGCGTTTCAACAAAGACGCCATGCTCATCCTCATCCAGGACGCTTTGAAGGCCGGCGCTGAACTCGGCTTTCCGTTGACGCGAATGATCGCGCACGCCGAAGCGGCCGTGGACGACTGGAAGAGCAGCAATGAATGGGTTGAATACGAGATGCGCCTCAACAGCGTACTGCCAAATTACGACGACCCGGTGATTTGCACCTTTGACGCCAATCTCCTGACAGTACCGCACGCCATCGATATTCTTCGTACGCATCCGATGGTGATTATTGGCGGGGTTCTGGTCGAGAACAGTTTCCTCACGCGCCCGCAGGATTTCATTCGCGAGGTCCAGTCGCGAAGTGGGCCGAGCCTATCCTATCGGGGATAGACCGACAGAGCCTTAAGTCCGCTTTTGGCTTCGTCGCTTCTTGACGATCGTCAATGACGCCGGGGTCCGCCCGATTAACTCTCCTTTGCGTTCCCAGCGGTACGACGGAGGCGATGATGATCAAGAGCGTGACGGTACGGGACGAGATCGCCGCGCGCGAAACCCGCACCGCCGATCGGTTCGCCGCAATGCGGCGGAATGGGTCGTCACAGAAACCCGAAGATCTGATCGAGCCCATCCTGTTTGGGACGGAACCCTTTCCAGCCGTCAGGCGTCTTCCTACGATGGGCTCGTGTAGATGCTAGAAATTACCAAGCCTCCTTCTCTCAACACCGCGGGCGAGGATCTGCGGGGTTTCGTGCGCGTGCGCGGGGCGCGCGAGCACAACTTGAAGAGTGTCGATCTCGCCATTCCCCGCGATGCCCTGGTGGTATTTACCGGCGTGTCCGGCTCGGGCAAATCGTCGCTGGCATTTGGCACGCTCTACGCGGAGGCGCAGCGGCGGTATCTTGAATCCGTCTCGCCTTATGCGCGACGATTATTTCATCAGATGGCGGTTCCAGAGGTCGATGAGATCGATGGCTTGCCGCCGGCCGTAGCCCTGCAGCAGCAACGCGGGTCGCCTACCACGCGCTCTTCCGTCGGCAGCGTCACGACGCTGTCCAACCTGCTTCGGATGCTGTACTCGCGCGCCGGCGATTATCCACGGCACCAGGCTCATCTCGATGCCGAGGCTTTTTCGCCCAATACCCCGGCGGGAGCATGCCCTCGATGCCATGGGCTTGGTCGCGTCTACGAGGTGACCGAACGCTCGATGGTGCCGGATGATTCCAAAAGCATTCGCGAGCGCGCGATTGCAGCCTGGCCACCTGCCTGGCATGGCGGCAACCTGCGCGACATGCTGATTTCGCTCGGTTACGACATCGATCGTCCGTGGCGCGAGTTGCCAAAGAAAGACCGCGACTGGATTCTCTACACCGACGAGCAACCGGTGGTGCCGGTTTACATCGGATACGATGCGGACGAGGTGCGAAGGGCGATCAAACGCAAAGAGGAACCCAGCTACCGAGGCAATTTCTCCAGCGCCAGGCGATATGTGCTGAACACCTTCGCCACCACTGAAAGCGCGGCGATCAAGAAGCGGGTATCGCGCTACATGGTCAGTACCGAATGTCCGCTCTGCCGCGGCAAGCGGCTTCGCCGCGAATCGCTGTCGGTCAAGTTCTCCGGCTTCGATATTGCCGATATCTCCAGGATTCAGCTGGCCAAGCTCGCCGAGCTCTTGCGTCCCTATGCGGAGGCCACCGCCCCTGCACTGATCAAGCTAAAGGCGCAGCATCCGGAGAAGGCGTTGGTGTTGCAGCGGATCGCCGAAGACTTTGGTGGCCGCCTCACGGTTCTTCTGGACCTCGGACTCGGCTATCTTTCGCTGGAGCGGAGTACCCCGACGCTTTCTCCGGGCGAACTGCAGCGACTGCGACTGGCAACCCAGGTCCGTTCCAATCTGTTCGGCGTCGTCTATGTGCTCGACGAGCCGTCAGCTGGACTTCATCCCGCGGACACCGAAGCGCTATTAACGGCGCTCGCCCAATTGAAAGCCTCCGGCAATTCGCTTTTCGTTGTCGAACACGAGATCGATGTGATCAGGCATGCGGATTGGGTTGTCGACGTCGGGCCTGGCGCCGGCGAACTCGGCGGCCGGGTGCTCTACAGCGGGCCCCTTCAGGGGCTCAAGCAGGTCGAGGACTCGCAAACGAGCCGGTACCTGTTCGGCGACAACGTCGTGCCACACCGAACGCTGCGCTCGCCCCAGGGCTGGCTACGATTGCGTGGCGTCAGTCGCAACAACCTCCATGAGCTCGATGTCGATTTCCCGTTGGGAGTCTTCACCACCGTGACCGGCGTTTCCGGCTCGGGCAAGTCAAGCCTGGTGAGCCAGGTCCTGGTGGAATTGATTGCAACACAGCTAGGCCATCCCCCTCCGTCGATCGACGATGAAGGCGACGAACTCGAGCGGACCGTCGTGACCACTCTTGGCGGCCGGATTGCGAGCGGAATGGAGGGCATCAAGCGATTGGTAGTCGTCGATCAGAAGGCGATCGGACGCACACCACGGTCCAACCTCGCGACCTACACAGGGCTGTTCGACCACGTTCGCAAGATCTTCGCGGCCACCAAGCCGGCGCGCGCCCGCCGCTACGACGCCGGACGCTTTTCCTTCAATGTTGCAAAAGGCCGCTGCGAGACCTGCGAAGGCGAAGGCTTTGTTTGCGTCGAACTGCTGTTCCTACCCAGCGTGTATGCACCGTGTCCCACCTGTCACGGCGCTCGCTACAACGCCAAAACCCTTGAAATCAAATACCGTGATAAGAACATCGCCGATGTCCTGGGTATGACGGTCGACGCCGCCTTCACTTTCTTTGTCGAGGAAGCGCAGGTCCGCCGGTCGCTCGATGTGCTGCGGCAGGTTGGTCTCGGCTATCTCCGGCTTGGCCAGCCGGCGACGGAGCTGTCCGGCGGCGAGGCCCAGCGCATCAAGCTTGCCACTGAGTTGCAGCGGGCACAGCGTGGCCAAACACTCTACGTTCTTGACGAGCCCACCACCGGACTTCACCCGGCCGACGTCGAGAAGCTCATCGCGCAACTCGACGGACTCGTCGAATCCGGCAACACCGTCATCGTGGTGGAGCACGACATGCGCGTTGCCGCCGGCAGCGACTGGATCATGGATATCGGCCCCGGTGCAGGGGACGAAGGCGGTCAGGTGGTGGCGTTCGGCACGCCTGCCGAGGTCGCGGGATCGCCGAAAAGCCGCACCGCGCCGTACCTGTCGCGGTTCAGGGCCGGATCGCGGCCGGCGGATCAGCGTCCAGCCGTATGATCACTTCGGCAATTTCTCCGCGATGATGCCGAGTTTGTGAATTTCAGGCGTTCCGTCGAACAGGTCGCCAGCCTTGATCTTCTCCATCAGCGCGGCGGCGACCTTGCCGTTGAGATGCGCGTCACGTCCGGTCTCGTCGTCAAAGGTATCGAATATCGCGAACGAGGACGGTCCTTCCTGGATCGCATACCATGAGATCGTTCCCGGTTCGGCATTCACGAGAAGAATCGCGGACCGCAAAAAGTCCGCAACGTCTTTCTCCTTGCCGGGCTTGGCTTTCAGGGGAACGTAGAGCGCAAACTTTGTCATGCTGGTCTCCTGTTTCGATCTTCGCGGGCGTCAGTGCTTCAACGGATCGATGTGTTCAACTGGCTGTATCGTTAGGAGGCTCGGGCTACATTGACTGATGTCAAGTTATCGGCAAACGAGATCGTTCGCCCGTCAGCGGATTGTAGCTGCGTGTTAAGCCGCCATCCCCGGCAAGTGTTTCAGGCCGCTGGGCCTCTCACTCATGATGTGCCAAATCTCCATTTCCCCCGATCCCTTGACGTCTATCGACCCGCGTGTCTCGCAGATGAAGTCATCCTTGATGAGTTCGTAGGTTGCATGGGTTATCTGAATGGCCTGGCTCTGGCCGTGAGATTCCATTCGACTGGCCATGTTCACAGCATCGCCCCACAGATCATATATGAACTTCTTCCGGCCGATGATTCCGGCTACCACCGGGCCGGAGTTCATGCCGATGCGGAATGTCAGTCGCCTGCCGCAGAACTCACGCTTGTCCACACAAGCTTGCATGTCGAGCGCCAAGCGCGCAAGCGCGTGGGCATGGTCGGCACGCGGGCGCGGCACGCCCGCAACGACCATATAGCAGTCGCCAATCGTCTTGATCTTCTCCAATTGATATTTCTCGACCAATAAATCGAAGCAGACGAAAACCTCGTCGAGCAACCCAACCAGTTCCGTAGGTGACATTGAGCGGGCCAGCGGCGTAAACTCCACCACATCGGCGAACAAGATACTCGCGTCGTCATACTGATCGGCGATAGTGCGGTGCTCTCCTTTCAAGATGTTGGATATCTCGACGGGCAAAATATTCAGCAGGAGCATTTCGGATTTCGCCTGGAACACGTTTTTCTTGTCGACGAAGTAGTAGAGCATTGCAAAGACTACGCTCAGGACGCAACCGATATTGAGTATATAGAAGATAGTGACCATCGAAGGAGGCAGGGAGGCGGAGCCTCCAGGGGATTGCAGAAACGCACCGCCGGCGAGCAGGAGGAGGAACACGCAGAACCAGCGCGAGGCGGCTCGAAGATCATGGACGATAAGGGCACCCAAAGGACAAAGCGTGGACCATAGGATTACGGCGCTCGAATTGTGGAAGCCGCCGAGACTTATCATCATCAGCCAAGGCAGTAACAAGATCAGCGTCAGCTGGGTGAACCGGTAGACTTGGTAGCGGCGAAAACTGCCGAGCAATGCGGTGTTGGCCACCGACAATATGCTGTACGTCGCGGGGATGGCGCCGGCGGCCCATGCTCCGACGGCAATGTAAACGAGGCTCCACAATGCCGCCGCAACGGCGGATGCCAACACAACGCTTATTAGTATCACTTTCTGCAACGCGACGTCGTCACTGTCGCGCCGGTCCGCTCCTATCTGGGCAATCAGGGGGATGCGCATGCGAAGGCCGAATTCAAACGGCATCAGTAGAATCGGGGAATCGGACCGGGATGCGGAGTCGGCCGGTCCGAGAGATCGAACATCACTTCATCGATGTAACACCAGCCCCACCCTTCCGGCGGATCGTAGCCCTCGATGATGGGGTGCCTGGTCGCGTGATAATGTTTTGTCGCGTGTCGGTTGGGTGACTGATCGCAACAGCCGACATGGCCGCAGCTGCGGCAGACCCGTAGATGCAACCAGGCATCACCCAGTTTCAGGCATTCTTCGCACCCAAGGGCGCTTGGAGCAACGTCCCGGATTGCCAGGAGATGCTTGCAGAATATCGCCATGTCGCACTCCAATACAAGATGCACCAATGTTCCGCGGCGTAGCATGTGCCGCACCCAACTTTGTCCTACTTCAGATCCGATCGTGATCACGAGAGCGTCGCGTCGAAGCGATCGAGGTAAGATCAGGATCGATGAAGTTTTCTCTACTGATTTACGCGTGTGCGCGCGACCCGCGAATGGCAGCCGTAGCAAGAAGCCGCCGGCCCCTTACTTCGCCGATTTGTGCGCAATGATAGCCAACTTATGAATTTCCAGTGTGTTGTCGAACATGTCGCCTGTCTTGATTTCTTCATCAATGCAGCGGCGACCTTTGTCATTTCATTCTCCTGTTATGATCTCCGCGAGTATCAATCGGCTCGGCCAATTGCGATTGTAGCTGACGTCATTCGAATGCGCGTTCGGTTCCAGAAAGCAGACATCCGCAGCAGCATTTCTCGAACCTTGGGCGAGGCAAAAATATGACAATATGCAGGCTCCTATCACTGAAGAGATTCCCTCCGGCGATCTAAGTCTTCAAGAACCTGTATCGTGTGAAGACGCGCGCTGCGTTGATCAATGTCAATAAAGCGCCGGGACGAGATCGCTCGATTAAACAGGGAGAAGATCGCCGACTTATGCTCGTGCCACGCACGAGCGCGCTTTGGAATGCCTGCCAGGGGCCGGCCAGAGCTGACATAAAGTGCCTCTCACCGAGAGGGCGTCCTGGTTCAGGCTGCCCTGTGGCTGAATTCCAAGGTCGAAGGAGCAGCATTGCCTGAAATCAAGGGCTGCAGCCGGGCGTCCTTCCCTGCAATACAGCCCAGCTGGGCACAACCCTTTCATTTTAGACGACGTTGACGCCGGCAATCGGCTCGCCGCACGCGCCATTGGACCGCGAGTTCGTAGGATTTTCATACCCAAGAGTAACGCCCCAGTCGCCGTCCGCGCACCTCCAGACGGGCGGCTTTCTTATGATGCGGCACCCTTGCACCATCGTACTCGGAATCCAGCGCTTGGAGCCGGTTTGGCTCAAGGAATAGGTAGAGGCGGTTGCGGTCTCGGACTCCTCCAAAAAGACTTCAATCGCAACGTGTCGATCTATCTTCTCTATTGAGCGCGGATTCCGTTTTGCACATTTCCTTCTCAGTCGTGCAGCGCCACCGCGCGTTCCATAAACCCTCATTACGCGAACGGAACGACTCCTTGTTCCAACACTTTAAATGACTATTTCAATTCGAGGCCGGCAATATTGATAAGAGCGCAAGAATGAAAGCTTTTTCAAAGTCATTGAAGAATGCGCAAATCCGGCGCAGCTCGTTTCTGAGAATGGTTACCAGTCCAGCAGCTAGCTACCTAACTGAACGTTATTTTCAACGCCTACGCTACCGGCTAAGCAAATTGGACCTTACACCCATTCAACGATTGCACTGGGAGCCGTCCTACGTAAGCATTCTTGAACGATCTTGGGAACGAACGCGATCATATGCTGCTCGCGCAGCTCAAAAAAAGCGTTCAAAATTACAGCGGAGGCCATCGTTTCGCATTGGCCCCTCAATTTCGATGCCAGATGATTTTTTTGCAGCATTTGGGCTTAGGCAGGAAACATTTCGAATCAAACAAACTGTTCGCACGTTTGTGAATGATTTGTTCCTCGAATTTAAGCCAATAACATATAAGCAATTGTGGCGAAAATTGAGTAAACGGCTTGTTCATGTGGGCGCGACTAACGTTATCGAGATACTTGATCCGAACGACTTCCGCGCTGCTCGATACGACTTTTCACTTGAGGATGAGCAAGGGAAACACCGTTGCAGTATTCGATTTAGCGATCTGCAACGCATTTGCGCTCATCCCAGCGCGCAGAAACCAATCGGCTAACGTGATTATTGCCAGTTGAGCCGGTAGAAACTGGCTGACATATGAATACTCCTCACCGACGAGCGTCTTTCGTCGTCTAAGAGGAGAGCGCTGATGAAGCTTCTAAACAACTCGATCGATACCGAGACCGGTAGTATTGAGAGAATTGCCACAACAGGCCTGAAAGCGCCGCCAAGGATGCAGCGGGCATACACGCGCGCAGACATCCGCCGCTTTGCTCGCTTCGTGGAACAATACGGAATTAGACTCCCTATTCTTGTCGACGCGAACGGTGTTGTCTGCGCGGGCTTGATTTGGTTTCTAGCTGCTCAGTATTTGGAGATTCCTGATCTTCCCGTCGTTCGGGTCACACGGCTCTCCGAACAGCAATTGGTTGTCTACCGGATCGCCGAGCAAAAGCTTCAAGAGCTTTCGCCATGGGACGACTCTGTTCTTGGCATTGAATTCAAGACGCTTTTGACGAACAGCCCCGAAATTGATCTGGATATTACCGGCTTCTCTACTTCTGAGATTGATCTTTGCATCTCGACGTTAAGTAGCCGAGAGCAAAAAGCCGAAGCCGCCATTCTGCCCACTTGGGATAAAGATTCGATCTGCAAACCGGGCGATGTCTGGCAGTTAGACCATCACCGGATTCTATGCGCGTCTGCGCTGGACCAAACGTCGTGGCACCTGGTTCTTGGCAAACGCGTTGCAGATGCGGTCATCACAGATCCGCCCTACAACGTCAAAATTGATGGGCACGTGTCGGGCAAGGGCGTGGTCAAGCATGACGAATTTGTCATGGCGTCGGGCGAACTATCGCAAGAACAATTCCAGGCATTCTTGTCGACCGTTCTGAAGCATATGAAGCTGCATTCTCGCGATGGATCGCTGCACTATGTCTTCATGGACTGGCGTCATCTCAATGAATTATTGAATGCCGGCGGCTCCTGTTTCGAAAAGCTTGTCAATCTGTGTGTTTGGGTGAAGCCCAACGGAGGGATGGGTTCGTTTTACCGCAGCCGTCACGAGCTTGCTGCGGTTTTTCAAAACGGCATTATTAACCATCGAAACAACGTTCAACTCGGTCGCCACGGCAGAAATCGCACAAATGTCTGGGAGTTTGCCGGCGCAACAACGCTGGACGGCCGCAAGACTGACGAAGGCAATCTCTTGGCACTGCATCCAACCGTCAAGCCGGTTCAAATGCTGGCTGACATGATTTTGGATTGCACAGTTCCGCGCAACATTGTGGTCGATCCATTTCTCGGGAGCGGTTCAACGCTCATCGCATGCGAACGTACTCATAGGCGATGCTTCGGTATTGAACTCGATCCTCGCTACGTCGATGTCTCGGTTCAAAGGTGGCAAAATCACACTGGACTTAAAGCGGTGCACGCCAACGGGCGATCGTTTGATGAAATCGCTGCTGGTGGGAGGCTGTAATGCAGAAGAGAAAATACGAAGTCGGTTACGGGCGACCGCCAAAGTTAAAACAATTTAAACCAGGGCGCTCGGGCAATCCAAAAGGTCGGCCGAAAGCGTCCCGGACTTTAGAAGAAGCGATGCGTAAACTGCTCACAACAAAGCATTCTATTGTGCAAAATGGTCAGCAGAAGAATGTTCCGTTTCGCGAGTTGATTCTGCTGCATTGGTGCAAACAAGCTATGTCAGGCAACAAGGCCGCGATAAATTTCGTTCTAGATCAAATCGAGAGATCTGACCGTTATGAACAGCGCAAGCAGAATGCGAAACTAGACAAGTTCCCGACTCAAGCTGAACTGTTGGCAATGACCGACGATCAGAGGACGGAACTTTACATGAAAACGCTTGAGAAAGTGGACAGTGATGCAGACTAGCCTCGTCCAACACTTTGAGCCAACGTCGCGCATTATTTTCAAAAGCGTTCGTAGCGAACTCATCGCCTTCAATCTGCTACTGAGGAACTATTGCTTAAGAACCATCGAAATTTCTTGCCCGACAATTAGTGTAAAAAAAGAATCAGCCAGTTCGCGGTCTCCTAACCCGCTGGCGAGGTGCGCTCTTTCATACGATGGGTAGCAGACCTTTCGAAGATAGCTTTTTAGATTCGTCTGACCATAGACACCGCTCTGATAAGCCAACCCAAACGCTGAACGCAGGCACGCTCGCAAATTGGCAGTTGCGCCTTCCATGATTGCCAACCCGCGTTCTTGCTCAGGAGTGAATTTGGGTTCGCTTGGCACCGATTGAGCGGAAGGTTTTTGCTGGTCGACTCTCAACGTGTCTTCTCGTTTGGCTTGGCGAAACTCAATATCGCGCTGTGTATTGTGTAAGGCAGTCTTCATGGATTTAAGCCCGGCCGGTATTTGGCTCCCGAAGTCGTAGATAAAACCGGTCAGCATAACAAAGAGTGCAAGCGCAACTATCGAAGCTACAGTCTTTTTGGTTGTATCGACTACAACGCGCCAAGCGGATCTACGCACTTTCGCCGCGCCGGCGTGTGGTCGGCCAAATTCGATGTTTTCCTTGGAAATTTGCATAAAGCCTCCGATCGCTGCCCGATTTTAGCTCCGACGCTCAGAATTATCTAGTTTTTAGATAATACAGTTTCTGCATCATTTTAAAGCCGCCGATTTACGGCCCGGCGGCCAATGCAAAAGACGCTTCATTCCAAAGACCATCTGCGACTTCTTCGCTTGCTCGTTGCAGCGCGACACGACGCCGGCATGAATCAGCAAGCCGTGGCGAAAAAGCTCGGTCGCGCCCAATCCTTCGTTGCGCGGTACGAAGGCGGCCAGCGCCGCATCGATGTAGTCGAATTCGTGACGATTGCACGGGCACTCGGCCAAGACCCATCTAAACTGATGGCCTCGTTCGTCGGCGGCAAGGATGCGCCGTCAAGTCGCGGCAAGGACCGCCGAGAAACTCAGTAGCTGCAGGCAGAATTCGCTCGACTTCGTGCGCGAACAGAGCGTCAGTGTGGCCCTCATCTGGAGGGACATGAGAGCCGAAGCACTCGATAACACCATCAACTTCCCTGACCGAGTTCCCGCAGCGGTTTGGATCGCCAAGCGTCGGAGGCTTGCGCCAACGCCGGCGGTATCGATGAAACCGTGACGATATCGATCGATCCTATTAGCTGTTCTAGGAGGTAGGTTGCCTCCAGGCCGATGCCTCGATGCTCAAGGGCATCGCCAACGACTGATCGTCGATCCAGGAAAGCCTCAGCCGGCATTAGATGCCGGCTCGTGGTCGTGGCGGCGCTTTTGCCGCATCAACCACGAGGTTCTCCATGAACGCCCGATCCTCCAAACGACCGCCCCCTACTCGAGCGAAGGTGACCGCAAATGCCGTCACTGCAAAATCGACCTCTAAGCAGGCCGCCGTCTTGAAGCTGCTATCGCGCCCCACCGGAACGACCATCGCAAAGATCGCCGATGTAACGGGTTGGCAACCGCATTCGGTTCGCGGCTTCCTGGCCGGAGTGGTGCGCAAGAAGCTGAAGCTGCCGTTGACCTCCGAAATTGTCGGTGAAAGCCGCATTTACCGGATTATACAGAAGGCCGCGGCCAAGGCATGAAGCGCGCCAAAACCCCTAGCGGTAGCGAAGCCGACCTTGCTCGGCTCGCGACCGCGCCAATCGTTGTTTTGCGGGATCAGTACCGGCTCCTTTTTGCAACGGAGCCGCCAACCGCCTTCGGGCCCGACCTGCTCCGGCGGACCATCGCCCAACGCCTCCAGGAAAAGCAGCACGGAGACCTCTCGCGGGGGGCTCAACGGACGTTAGATCAGCTTGTAGTGGCTTTTAAACGCCAGCCGAAGGCGGCCCTCACCTTGCCACGCCGGATCAAGCCGGGCTCAGAGCTGGTCCGCACGTGGAAAGGCACCGCCTATCGTGTCCGGGTCTCGCCGGAGGGGTTCAGTTATGAGGGCCGCACCTACACCAGCCTCTCCGAGATCGCGACTTTGATCACCGGCACGCGGTGGAACGGACCCCGCTTCTTTGGCCTCCGCGATCTGGAACGCACCAATGGCGACTAAAGAACCGAAGACAATTCGCTGCGCGATCTACACCCGCAAATCCACCGAGCACGGCCTCGATCTCGAATTCAACTCGCTGGATGCGCAGCGTGAAGCCTGTGAGGCCTATATCAAGAGCCAGGCCTCGCAAGGCTGGCAGGTCGTCCGGAAGCATTACGACGATCCGGCTTACTCCGGCGGCAATCTCGACCGCCCCGCCCTCAAGGATCTCCTGGCCGATGTCGAGGCTGGCTCGGTCAATGTGATCGTCGTGTACAAGATAGATCGGCTGACCCGCTCGCTAGCCGACTTTGCCAAGCTCGTCGAAACGTTCGACGCGCGCTCGATCTCCTTTGTCGCCGTCACGCAGCAGTTCAATACCACGTCGTCAATGGGGCGGCTAACACTCAACGTGCTGTTGTCCTTTGCACAGTTCGAGCGTGAGCTGTCGTCCGAGCGGGTTCGCGACAAAGTTGCCGCATCCCGACGCAAGGGCAAATGGACCGGAGGCACAATTCCGCTCGGCTATGACGTCAAGGATAAAAAGCTCGTGATCAACGCAAAGGAAGCAGAGATCGTCAAAGCAATCTTCAAGCTGTTTCTCGACCATAGATCGTTCAACGCAGTCGCGACCGAACTTAACCGACGCAAGATTGTCAGCAAACGGCGTGACGCGAAAGAGGCGAAGTACCAAGGCGGGATTCCGTTCACCTATGGTCCTCTGGCCCATTTGCTCAAGAACCGCATCTACCTCGGCGAAACCAGTCACGGCGGCAAATGGTATGATGGCGAGCACGAAGCCGTCATTGATCGCCGAACGTTTGAGGCAGCTCAAAAGACGATCGCGGAGAATCAAACTGCGCATCGCACCAAGCAAATGGCCAGCGGTGCGCCCTTGCAGGGCAAGCTATTCGACGACCGCGGCAATCTCATGCGCCCGAATTTCTCGGTCAAGAAGGGCGTGCGCTATCGCTTCTATGTCAGCTCGGCGGTCTTGCGTGGCCGCAAGGGTAACGCTGGGAGCGTTGTGCGGGTCGCGGCCCATGACGTGGAGGAAACGATTGCGAGCGCGCTGCGCGGGCGCCTGAAGGCTCCGGAGATTCCGCTCGAAGATGCCCTGACGCAGATCGAACGGGCTGTTGTTAAGACCGACTGCATCACGATTGCGGCGAAACGCGACGACGGCGTTGCCGTCGCGTTCGATACCCCTTGGCGATCGCCGGCCCTCAACGCGCCTCCGCAGGTCGAGCTCGTCACACCGGCGGTCGACCAGAAGCTGCTGCAGGCGCTGGTCCGGGCTCACGCCTGGATCCAGCAACTCGGCGATGGCACTTTTGCCAGCGTCGAGGATTTGGCAAAGGTCGCCGACTATCACCCGAAAGTGGTGCGGCAGAATTTGCGGCTGGCGTTCCTGCCGCCTGAGGTGACCGCCAGGATCGTCACCGGCGAGCCGCTGCCGTTCACGTTGGCCGCAATTCCGAAGCAGCTGCCGCTGGACTGGGCCGAGCAGCGCCGCGCCCTACGGCTGTCCTGATCAGGCCTGCCCTGAGACGGATTCGGCGATCGAATGTTATGGAACCGAATTGAGGAATACCATCGGTCGAGATGCGTTAGAAGCAGGAGTCTAGCTGTTTAGCCTTTGCTGCGCTGAAAGTTGCTCATCCAGCGCACGAAATGCAGCCTCGCGAACTTCCAAATCAGCGTCATTTGTCATGCGCGTCGCATACGTTTTAATTTCAGACCCGGGCAGATACGAAATCTCCAAGACGCCAACCGCAGCCCAGCGAGCCCTTGGGTCGGCAGAGTCAAGCAACCCGAGGATGCTCCTTATTTCGCCGCCGCCGAATGAAATCTTGTCCCGAAGCGCTCGCGATAATAACTCAGTGGGAAGTTTTCCGCTTGAAACCTGAGCAATCAACTGTTGACGAGTCTCAATCGACTCGCTCAGGCGTTTCATCAGTGCGTCAGTTCCGACCTTACTAACATCGGACCGCGTGTCCGTTGCATACTCAAAAAGCTCTGCATTTTCGGGATCGTGAATACCCAGCAACGCGAGAAGCAGCTTCTCGCGCGGGCTATCCGGCACAGTGCCGCCGCGCGTCGGATAGGGCTCCTCTTGTTTTTGCCAGTGCTGGTAAGCGAGTATCAACAATTTCAGGAGTCTCTCATCACGGCTCGGTGCCCACATCAACGCTATGTCCGCCGCCGCTATGGCTATTTTCGCTGTGCCATTCATCAGCCCGTTTTCTACTGATCCCAAACTCCCATCTGTCATTGGCGGTTTAGAGTCCAAGAGTGCTGTGAAGACATAGTCACATCCTGGTACTAGCGGCTGCCTCAAACGCGCGTTCAGCAATTCGATTGCTTTCGATTTATTCTCTAGATCGCCAACAATTGCTGATGCTGCCCAGAGCGTAAGAGATTTGCCGTCAGCAAGCAGGCGAGCCGCAAGAGCTTGCCGCGCCGCTTCATTCAAATTGTGGAAGATGAGGTTTGCGGCCATAGGGACAAGCCAGCGCGACGAATGATACAGGGCGCGCTCTAATTTATTGACGTCAAGATGAGCAGCTAATGAATTGCTCCAGTCAATATCTGGCGCATCGACGTCCGGCAGGCAATCGTGAATTCGAAAAAGACCCTCATTCGGAAGAGACCGAATGTACTCCAAAGCTTCACTTGCATCTCGGATCAAAGCCTCCTTATCGATGCCAATGGTGCTTGCGACCCCACGTATAACTTCTTGCGCAGCGTCTCGATCATAGTCCTGGCTCCAAGTCCAAACGTCGTATGCAGGCATGCTCAGATAGTTCGTTAAACGAAGAAAAGAACTGAGATAGAGAAGATCGCGGAATGGATCGGTAGGTATTCGGTCAGTCCTTTGTTGAACATTGGAAGATGCCAGGGCTGCCACCGAACCAAACATTTGCTCGTAAGCGATGCGTTGCGCCGCGGTGTAATCATCTCCTGTTAGCATTCTCGCTTGATCAAGAACGGACGAATCAATCGAGTATGATTTGCCAGTGGCACTTAGAATAGATGCAATTTTCGAAGCGCTCCCCACAGTAAAAAGATTTGGATTTCCGACAATAGGTTGAATCGCGTTATCGGCGATCTCAGGGCTGCACTCATCCAATATTGTCTGAACAGCAACCAGCAGGAAGTGTTGGATTAACGAGAAGTTGCCTCCGCCGAGACTCACCCCACCTCCATAGTGCGGGGTAATTCCATGTTCGATAGTTATTGGCAACGCTGCGAATTGCTCCAGCATAGCGTCTAGCTCGTAATAACTGCGACCACAGACCAAAGCACAGGTCCACCCAATGATGCGAGTCCAAGCGTGCTTGCTGGAAAGCAATGGTGCAGTTAAGGGACCAACTTCGTTGGGGTAACGCCTGGCAACATCAATGATCAGTTCTCCCAACAAGTACGCCCAAGGGCGACGTGGCGATTCGATGTATTTGAATGCTTGATCAAGAATGTTCCGGCGAATGTTTGCTTCGGGAGGTTGATCGGATTCGCTGAGGATTTTCAGCAATCGTTCGACAATGCTAACACCGTGAGGACCGAACACATGGCGATCAAGGAGCCGCTCGCAAACCGGTGTCGCATGTCCAAGGAAAGCTGAAAAAGCGACTACCTCCCACCAATCTTCATCGCTGACGAGCGTAGGCAAGAGTTTTGCTTGCTTATCCGTGGGTAGCGACACGAAGAAACGAGCGGCAGAGAATTCGCCTAGTGTCTTATGAATAAACGTGATTGCTTCGTCACCGGCGTGATGTACCCGCTCGACGAGCCCGATGGCTTGCCAATAAATCAGGCACTTCTCGGATAACTCACGGGCTTGCAGAAGAGACAGCCCCAACTCAGGTGCGAGTTTTTCCGCGCACTGCTCTAAAATTTTGGGCGCTAGTTCAAGTGGAGATTGAATGACAACCCACCCCAAAATTTCGATAAATCGAAATAAGACTGTAAGACCCGCAGGCGGCGTATCTTTTCCCGATTTTGCGGCATCTTCTGCAAGCACAAAAATTCTGCTGTAAAGATCGGTTTTGGTCTTTCCAAGACCGCTCCCACGGATAATGAGCGACGCCGCGATCCCAAGCAGAAACGGGCTCCGTGTGATCAAAGATTTCGTTCCACTGGTTTCCAGTTGTGAGCGTACGATTGCATAGGCGTCGGCATGCAAGGGATGTGCTTCAGGAACGATGGAGGCAACTAAGCCGCCGAGTTGTTCTCCGTACGAATCCGAAAGCGGCGCTAGTTCATAGTGCCTCCAGTAACCGAGTAGCCCCGTACGATAACCGATCGGGCGCGTGGTAACGATGACGCGGCAACGCGGATGTCCGGCAACGAAACTGAGCAAGCCTTGGGCGACAGCGTCTTGCTCCCCTACGCTTTCGTCAAGCCCATCGCAAAGCAGCACCCAATCCGCGAACCCGATCGACTGTACGGATGCGGCAGACACTCCCGAGCCATCCAGTCCGAGCGAAAACAATGCATCGGAGAAAGCACGGCCGTGCTCTTTCATCTGCTTGGCAACGGCCGCAAGGCTGACACGCAGGACGGGAAATGCGTCGCGCGAGTATACGCGTGCAAGCTTTTTGATAAGTGTGGTTTTGCCCATGCCAGGACCAGCGACAACCACTGCATGGCGCACGAAACGTCCGAGCGTCACGCTGTCAAATGTGTGCTGATCGCGAGACGGATATCGCGCATGCCAATCGTGATACTGCTTGAGTGATTCCGCTAAGTCCGCAGGTGAATTGCGATCGCTCCGAACCGCAGCATTCAACGAAATCCATGCATCGTCGATAGATGGTGCGGGTGATACGCCAAAGATCGGAAAAGTCTTGTTCGTCTCGAATACCCAGCGGGCTAATCGAGATAGGAGCAAAGCGGGATATTCTTCCGTCGACTTCTTAATCGCAATACCTGCACTCTCCAATACTCCAAGGAGAGACGAGGCACTACGTGCCCCGCGAAATGCGATTCGTTCAGCTGCGTCGCGATAAAGGCGGTTCCATGCGTCACCGATCTGCGCCGCCTCAGCACAAATGTTTGCTAGCTCGGCGCGGGCTCCTTGGATCGAAGCGCCGCCTACATCCAAGGCGTCAATAACGACAATTCGAATCTTACCGCACACAGCGTCTACCGGTAATCCAATAGCGTCGAGACGTTTGCTTAGCTCTTTTGCCAGTGTGCCGATATTGTCGGTTCTTCTTTCGCCAAGACGAATGATATCCCGTGCCATGTCGCGCCGGATGGAATTGCTACTATCAGGGGAGACGGCAACTATACCGTAGTCAATTTCGTTGCGATGGATCGCAGATGACAGATCAAGAAGCGGCTGCCATAAACGATCGCCCGTGTGTAGTCCGCGTTTGATTTGCACCTCGAACGTTCGGCCACCTTTGAGCCGGATATGAAGATCGTCGCCAGCCCCGCCGGTTTCCACTAAGAGTTCGGTCGGCACATCTTGGGCAATACCGTCTAGCCACCCCAGAGAAGAGCCTCGTAAAAGATGAACCATTGTAATCGCCGTAACCGCAGCCTGGAAATTCATTCCACCGGCCGCTGCGGCTCCCCCTTGGACCCTTTTTTCCTTTGCCCTCGCTTGTTTTGCCATTTCGACTGATCTGCTGCCTGCGTGCTATGAAATACAGATGGTCTTTACCTCTCAGCAAACAGAAGTGATCAATTTAGACAAGCTTCCTCTGGCCACGGCTTGCCCGACAGTACGTCAGGGTGGCGGGGATCGTTGGCGGCGATGCCATGCTCGTCGCGGAGTTGGTCGATAGCCGTAAGGCACTGTTGGGCCAGAGCGGCTTCGCCGGTCGTTGCGGCCACCATGCCAAACAATGTTTTTCGTAGACCCGCAACCGGAGCGGGATGAATAGTGTAGCTGTTCGATCCATCTGAGACGGGTACATCGCGAACGACAACCGCTTGCACGGTTAGACCCATTCGCCCATCATAAGGTTGTCCATTTGCCGCATATTTCTTGATCATCGCGATGATATCGTCCGCGTCGCCGATTTCGCCAAAGAGATGCTCCAGCATCGCGCGCCCTTGTCCGTGCGAAGGCCCGGTTTCGTAGCGCTGCTTGAGGTCATGCTTCAATCGCGGAAACTTTGCCACGTATTGCGCCAGTTCCCGGCCAAGATGCCATGCATCAGGTCCGTGAGCTTCCTTTCCAAAAACACCCTCGATGAAGAGATCAACGTAAAGCAGGACAGCCGAGGCCGTGTCACGGCGAAGAAAACCTCTCACCCACTCGGATTCGGACGCGATGTCTTTATGCGTTCGCGCCAGCTTTACGAGCAACGCTTCGCCCTCTGGTCCCGGCATGACTGCGACTGCTGTCAGGACGCGCTCCCACCGCTGCGCCCAATCGCGCATGTAGAAGGCTTTCACCTTGGCCAAGCCTTCGATCACCGAAACCGGATCGGTGGTGTATGGCAGAAGCTCCAGCCAAGGCTCGATTTCCCATGTTTCTTGCCGCTTGTGCCATGCCCCGTTCGGGTCGGCCGCGGCGTCCGCAAGCCATTCGTCGATGGCTTGCATGATGGTGCCCGCATCAAGGACATATCCGTCCATCGCCATTGCGGCGAGCAATTCGCGCTTGGACGTCAGAGGCTGCGGCAAGGCCATGACTCGGGCGATAAGCGCACCCTGGTTGCGATGTGGCATGGCCAGCGCAATACGGGACAATCGAATCGCAAGCTGTTGGCTTGGCTTGTCGCGTTCGGGTTTGGCAAGGCGATCAATCGCAGCCCAGATTGGCCCGGCGCAATTGTTAGCAGGCTCCGGCGACGGCGACGCCGATCTGGCCGCGCGCGCTGCGGCGACGTCGCCGAACCACGGCCAGCGGCGGTGGAACGGGTCTGGCTCCGGCAATTTCAACTGTTTATCCGAAATGCTCTTCAGAACGAGCGCGGCCTCAACTCCGAATTCTGGATGTTCGAGATACTTGACGACTGCGTTCGCTGCTGCATCGCCGCCAATCAAAGAGAACGATCGCTGGTACTGATTCGTGTAACCCATCGATGCGTCGGACGTTGCGTCGATGTCGCCGCGCCGCCGCGCATCAAGATAACCCTCACGCGCCTTCGCCAACCTCGCAAGGTCTTCATCAAGAAGGCAGACCAGCTCCGGTGCGAGTTCGCAGAAGCCGAACCGCCCAATGGCGTTCGATACCTCGTTGAGGTGGCCGCGCCGGGCCTGAGGCGATGTTAATACGACCTCCACCCATCGCCGCAGGATGCCCATCAACGGGATCTTGGCTGCCGCATCGACGGGAATGGTTGTGCCGCGCCCATTCGTTTCCCCGTGCGAGGCCACGAGATCGCTAAGGTCGTAGATCAACCATGGATCGTCGGTGTTTGCGCGGGCAAGAAGCGCCTCGACGAAAGCAGCCGGTTGCGTAGCCCGGATGCGCGATTCTAGGCGGTTGTATTCCTCGTACAGCGGTTTGTTATTTCTGTCGGCTCTGAGGGCGATAGCACGCCGTAAGAACGAGTCGATCAAAAGACCTATGGTCTTTGGCCCGGCGAGAACGGCAAGCTTGTTATCACCATATTTGTCGTTGATGGTATCGAGGATCGTGGCGGCGATGGGGCCGTCATCGATCATATCGAGCTGGTCGAGCAGGCCGTCGGTGTAGAAGGGCAGTTCGAGCCCGGCTTCCAAACGTTTCTTCAAGCCGCGCAGGACAGCTTGAGGTGCCCGTTGCTGTGCGAAATGCAATGATCCACCGCCATCCCCATGCGAGACTGGAAATCCAGGGTCGGCAATCGCATCGGCAATTTTCATATCGCGGCTTTCGCTTGCAGATTCTTCGAGCAGATAGCGTAGCCGTTCAGCCGGTGTTTTTGCTGCCGCGATGATCTTGGCGCGCTCTCGTGTGAACCGTTCGGATGCAGCCGGATCACTGACTTCGTCAGCATAGCCGCGCGAAGCCACGAGCGTCCACGTCTCGTCATGAGCCACTGCCAGCAATTGTGTGGCGTGCCGGTCGGCGCGGCGGAATAGAAGATACTGGACGACTTCCGCCTGTACTTTCGGGCTGCGGTCGGCCTTGGCAAGTTCTGTGGCCAACTCCATGCCATCCACGCCGCTTTCGGAGGCGATCAAGGCAAGGAGATGCTCGCGGGTCTCGTCCGGAAGCGATGCGATCTTCGAATGAATGTCCGGGCCGAGCACGGCAGGCCGGAAGCGCGGGGCCGAGCGCAAGGTTGGAAGCTGAATCTGGGTGTTGGCGCTGGAAGCGAGCGGCCAGATCCGCGACGCAAATTCGGACCGACCGGTCATGATCATGAAGCGGACGGCGCGGTCGACCGTGCCGGGCGTGTGCCAGCGATCGACGAAGCCCATCACGTCCGAGCGAACACGCTCCCACACGACGGGGCTTGAGCGGTAGATCATGTCTGCCGCCAGCATCGGATCGATGGCGAGCGCGAGCCGAACTGCATGTGCAACGACGGCAGCGCCACCCGTCTCGCGCGAAACCCGTTCGACGGCAAAGAGAACGGATTCTTCCCATGCGGGTTGGTCAAGCACCGTTCCGCGCAGTTGAACTTGGGCGCCTGCGTCGCCTCCTGCGCTTTTGCGCATGAGGTCTTCGACGTCGTAGCTCGCGAACCATTCTTGAAACTGTTGATGCTGGAAAGAAATCGAGCCGCTTCCCGCGCCCGAGCGCATCAGGACGTGGTGGCTCGTCAAAACCTCAAGAACGGCCAACGGCTCCAACGGCCCGATGATTTGCCCCTGCTGGCGAAGCTCGGCGAGTGCGTTCACAACGAGGCGGCGAGCGTCAGCGTCTGACAACGCCGTCGATGCCGATCGATTCAAATGGTGCGCAAGCGCACGCAGTATCTGAGCGTGGCAACCGAGAAGGCTTGAGTTCAGAATGTCACCATGTTCAGGCGCGCGCTCGTGCTGCTCGACGAAAAGCCGCAGGATTTTTTCTTTGGTGGTCGGAGCTTTGCCATGCACAGCGCCGCTGAGAAGGGCCGAAAGATAAAGCGGGGTCGCGATCAGTTCGCGCACGCCGCCTGTGCGCCACGCGTCGTCAACGATTGTTGCGCCTGCCTCGCCAGCCTGCGCTCGCGCCAAGGCTATTTGCTGATCTTCCGAGAGCAGCTCGATCGCAATGCGCGAGCCGCTAATCGGAACGTCGAGAACCTGCCTTCGTGTGGTGACGACCACGCGCACATGAGGCCAATCGCGCCGGATACGGCCAAGGTCCAGTCGCACGAGCTTGCGAGCGGCGGCATCAAGTTCGTTCCAGCCATCCAGCACCAACAACAGGCGCCCGCGCTCGGCGAGCGCAACAAGATCGTCATCTACGATACTCCGGAATGCGGTACGCCGCGAAACTGTGGCGAGCAAACCGTCGCTGCCCGCCGGTGTATCGTTCAAGCGAAAGTACAGCGGGACAAACAAATTGCTGGCGAGAACGTGACGCGCGAGCTGTAACGCGGTGGTCGTTTTGCCAGTGCCGGGCGGCGCGACTAACGTGATTTCCGGCGCGACCTCTAGGGCTGGTGGAAGTTTGCCGATGCTGAAAGGCGGCGCGTCCGTTTCATCGAGCGTCAACGTCAATTCGAGCTGCGTTCGCGCCCATTGTGGCGCGCGGGTGTAGGTGGCCAAATCGTTGGCCGCTGCTGCGTGGACTTTCTGGAAGCGTTCGGCAAATTCCGCATTTGTCCCGCTGGCATCGTCGGAAGCGACCGTCGATCCAATCCGTATTGACTCCGGAGCAGACGGCAAGGCAGGGGATACAAGTTCACGGAATGCGCGCTCATGCGCATTCCGTTTCCAACCTTCCAGGATTTCGACCGTGAACGTGGCGGGATCGGCATCGATCAGCCTGCCGCAATTCTGGCAGAGCCAGATCCCGTTCGCCTTGCCGCGCCGGACATCCCTTGTCTGGGCAGGGTTGTAACGGGGACCACCTGCGGAAGCGGCACAGATATGCGCGGCTACGCCGATGGTGACTATGCCCGTTTGCTCGGCGTTCGCGGCAACAGTCGGGCGCGCGCAATCCGGATTCGAGCAACGGTATCCAACACCCTTGGCGATTTCGGTGATGGTTTGTTTTAGGAAGTCATCGCGCACGTGATGCCGAATCCGGAAAGGTCATTTTATTCAATCTAGGCGATTGCAGGTGATTTAGCCTAGTTCAGAGATAACTTGCTGACTCTGAAATCCTTATTCTACATTTGTTCGGATCATGTTTCGCCAAATTTGTTCTCGAACCATGCACCGATTGTTGCCGGAGCACATGCCGTACATCCTCCCTAGCCATATCGTTTCCGCTATCGACAACATGTTTGGCTCGCAGCGCAACGAGATCGACGGCCGCGCGGTCCAGCACATTCACAAGGCTCAGGTGCATGCGCTGCTGGCCATGCTCGACGAAGTGCCGCCTGAGTTGATTGACCTGAATGCGCAAGATTATCTGGAATACAGCCAATGCCGTGCGGTCCTGGCCACCGCGCTCCCGGCGTGGAATCTCGGCAGCATCGCGCCTGCGAATAGCGTCGGTGGAAGAGACGTGATTGAGCGCATCCGGCGCCTGTTGCTGAAATGCCATGACGAGGCGCCGCCGTCCGAGCCCGAACTACCCTTCATTGCGGAAGACGATGTGCGCCTAGGCATCGAAGATCGCATCCGGGCCGCGTGGACGGATTTCAACGCGCGCGAATGGATGGGCGCAACCGTTCTTGCGGGGCACGCTATCGAGGCATTGCTTCTTTGGGCGGTCAAGAATGATTGCAGCAATATGCCGTTTAATAAGCCACCAGACGCGCTGCATCTGCACGACTTGATAGCCGAAGCGGAGAAGCGTGGCCTGATCACGGCGGAGTGTAAACAACTCGCCGATCTCGCCAAGGACGCCAGGAATCTTATTCACCCGGGAAGGGCGACCCGCTCGGGTACGGCGTGCAGCAAGGCAACAGCACTGACGGCACTTTCCGCTGTTTACAGAATTGCCGAAGACCTGAAGTCAGCTGACTCGAAGCGTCAGTAATAACGCTTTTCGGTTATGTAATCGGGACTCAAATACTGCTTCTGGAGCAAGAGCTATGGTACCCCCACCACGCAGTGGTTTTAGCTTCGTTCTCCAGCACTAATCTCCAGAAAACGGGAATATCCAGCGATAACGCCGGAGACTTTGGGAGTTTTTGTCTTAAAAAGTTCGCGTGTGCGGTCTCCGGAGACGCTCAGTAATCAGGAAAGCCCGCCATTGGCGGGCATTTTCACGGGCCAAAAAGAACATTCTCCAAAACCCACACCGCGTGGCTGGGGCGGGAGGGATCGAACCTCCGAATGGCGGAATCAAAATCCGCTGCCTTACCGCTTGGCTACGCCCCAACAGCCCGGCTGAGAACCGATTCCGCCCCGCCAGACAACGCCGGTTTATAGAGATAAATCAGGCATTTCAACCGGCCATGGCGCCAGCCCGCGGCGCTGAAACCCGACCGCCTATCCCACAGGAACAGTTGAGAAATCACACTTTTCGTGGAAAGACAGATCGCCCTGCCGGGCCATGAGGGACACACGACAATGACATATCGCGCGCCGGTCGATGACATTCTTCTTTCCTTGAATCATGGCGCGGGTCTGCTCGCCGCCGCGAAGGCCGGCCATCTCGGCGACTACGATCTCGACATGACCGCCGCCGTGATCGAGGAGGCTGGCAAGTTCGCGACCGACATTCTCGATCCGCTGAACCAGCCCGGCGATCGCGCCGGCGTCAAGCTGACCGACAAGGGCGTCGCCACCGCGCCCGGGTGGAAGGATGCCTACAAGCAATGGACCGAAGCCGGCTGGAACGCGGTGTCGGGGCCTGAGGAATACGGCGGGCAAGGCCTGCCGCTGGCGATTCATTCGGTCACCAACGAGATCTGGAGCGCGTCGAACATCGCGTTCGATCTTTGCCCGCTGCTGACCCAGAGCGCGATCGATGCGCTGCATGCCCATGGCAGCGAGGAGCTGAAGGCGATCTATCTCGCCAAGCTGATCTCCGGCGAATGGCCCGGCACCATGCAGCTTACCGAGCCGCAGGCCGGAACGGACGTGGGCGCGCTGCGCACCCGCGCGGAGAAGCAGGCGGACGGCAGCTATCGCCTGTTCGGCACCAAGATCTTCATCACTTATGGCGACCACGACATGAGCGATAACATCGTTCATTTCATTCTGGCGCGCCTGCCAGGATCGCCGGCGGGCTCCAAGGGCATCACGCTGTTTCTCGCGCCGAAGTTCATGGTCAATGCGGACGGCTCGCTCGGCGCGCGCAATGACATCCATGCCAGCGGGATCGAGCACAAACTCGGCATTCATGCCTCGCCGACCTGCACCATGACCATGGGCGACAAGGGCGGCGCGATTGCTTACGTCGTCGGCAAGGAGAACGGCGGCATGGCCGCGATGTTCACGATGATGAATCAGGCCCGCCTCGGCGTCGGTCTGCAGGGCGTCGGCGTTGCCGACCGCGCCTATCAGCGCGCCCTCGCCTACGCGCAGGACCGCAAGCAAGGCAAGGCTGTCGGCAGCACCAACACCGGCTCCGATCCGATCATCGCCTATCCGGACGTGAAGCGGAATCTGATGCTGATGCGCGGCATGACCGCCGCCGCCCGCACCATCTGCTACGCGACCGCTGTCGCCATCGATATGTCGCATCGCGCCACCGACGAAAAGGTGCGCGCCAGGGCTGCGGCGCGCGGCGCGCTGCTGACGCCGATGGCGAAAGCGTTCTCCACCGACATCAGCAACGAGGTCGCGGCCATCGGCGTGCAGGTGCATGGCGGCATGGGCTTCATGGAGGAAACGGGAGCAGCGCAATATGTGCGCGATGCGCGGATTCTCACCATCTATGAGGGTACCAACGGCGTGCAAGCCAACGATCTGTTGATGCGCAAGCTGCAAATGTCCGGCGGCGAAGCGGTATGGGATCTGCTTGAGGAATTGTCCGTCATCGTTCGTGAGGTCGAGTCCTCCAACGATCCTGCCTTCGGCACCACCGGCGCGAAGCTGCGGGATGCTGTCGCGTCCGTCGAACGCACCAGCAAATGGCTTCTGGAAAAGATCGCGTCCGCGCCGCGCGACGCGCTGGCCGGCGCGACGCCTTATCTGCGCCTGTTCTCGGTCACGCTCGGCGGCTGTTCGCTGGCAAAGGAAGCGCTCGCCGCGCGCAACGACGAGTCGATGCAAGGCGATACGGGGCGTTATGCGACGCTGGCGCGGTTCTTCGCGGAGAACGTCACGGTGCAGTCGGGGGCGCTGGAACGCTCGGTGATCGACAGCGCCGACGCCGTGAACGGCGCCGACGCTGTGCTGGTGGCCTAAGCATTCATCGGCCATCGTTACAACACGCGGACATCCCGGCCCGCGCACCATAACAATGACGGCAATTCATCAGCAGCCGCGCGAGCCCGTCTTTGGGCCGCCCTGATAGCTGCAGACCTTCGAAGCATCATTGATCGGCCCGGCGATTCTCGCCTGCGCGTCAAAGACGGAAGCTGCGCTCTGCTGCGAAACGGACTGGTTTGGCCAATACCGTTGATCGGCAATCGTGGGGGCGGCCTGCGCGATAGTCGATACAGCCATCAGAAGCATTGAAGCGGCGAAAAGGGTTTTGGTCATGATCATCTCCTTGTTTGAGCAAGCGTTCATCAAAATCGCAAACCGTTCGACTGCATTCAAATGCCGGTTGGCTATCGGGACGATGCGCTTTCTGAAACGAGGTTCGGCACACGAAGCTGATCGTTACAAATTCACGCAGGAGTGAGACCGCGTCGCGACAATGCCATCACCGGCGTGATTTTACAGCAAATGCGTTTCACTGAACCGGTAGCGGAGCATGAACAGCGATCGCGAACGCGCGTCGCAGCTTAAGCCAGCGGCTTCAATCCCGCTTCGATCTGCGCGCGGCGCGCTTCGAGAAACGGCGGCAGCGCCAGTTTCTCGCCGAGGCTCGCCATCGGCTCGTCGGTGGCGAAGCCCGGCCCGTCGGTTGCGATTTCGAACAGGATACCGTTCGGCTCGCGGAAATAGAGACTGCGGAAATAGAAGCGATCGACCTCGCCGCTGTTGGGAATGCGCAGCTCGGTCAGTCGTTGCGCCCATGCGTGATACTGCGCTTCGTCCGGCGTGCGAAACGCGACGTGATGCACCGCTCCCGCGCCCTGCAGCGCTAGCGGCAGATCGGAGCGTTCGATCACATGCAGTTCAGCGCCTGCGCCGCCTTCACCCATTTCATAGACGTGAGCCCAGTGATCGCCCTCATAAGCGTACTTCCGTCCCAACCGCATATTCATCACGTCGCTCAGCACGATTCCGGTGCGCTCGCGGCTTGCGACCGTCAGCATGATCGGGCCAAGCCCGCGAATTTGATGCTCCACCGGCACCGGGCTGCGATCCCACGGAAACGCCTCGCCCGTGCCGCCGTCATCCACCAGAAACAGCCGCTGCCCCTCGCCGTCCTCGAACGGCAACGTCATCCGCCCATCCGCTTCGGCAAGCGCGCCCATCTTGACCCCGCTCTGCTCAAGCCGCGCCTTCCACCATGCGAAACTCGCCTCGCCGTGAATGCGCAGGCCGGTCGCAGTGATGCTGTTGGTGCCACGCCGCTCGGGCCCAGCCGGAAAATCGAAGAAGGTGAGATCGGAGCCAGGGCTCGCCTTGCCGTCGGCATAAAACAGGTGATAGGCGCTGACCTGATCCTGATTGACGGTCTTCTTCACCAGCCGCATGCCGAGAACGCGCGTGTAAAACGCCAGATTGCCCGGCGCATGAGCGGAAACTGCCGTGAGGTGATGAATTCCGGTCAGTTGCATTGCGTGCCCTCAAATCATGGCCGAACCGATATCCGGTCTACTGTTCCCGGCGCGCCGATGATGTAGGATCGGCTGCCACTAACGCCAGATACATGAAACGATCCCGGCCAGCGAGGGTATCCATGACCGAACACATTGTTGTCAGTGACGACGAGGCAACGCGCATCATCACCATGCGCCGCGCCGACAAGAAGAATGCCCTGACGCAAGCGATGTATCTTGCAATCAGCGCGGCGATCGATTCCGCGCAAGGAGACGACGCGATCCGTTGTCTTGTCATCGCCGGCGTGCCGGGCGCCTTTACCGCCGGCAATGATCTCGAGGACTTTCTCAAGGCGGGAACGGCCGCGAGCGATACAGCACGCCCGAATGCGGCGATGACGCTGCTGGGTTCGCTGGCTCGCAACACCAAACCGCTCGTCGCTGCCGTCGATGGCGTTGCAGTCGGCATTGGCACCACCATGATGTTTCATTGTGACTATGTGATCGCCAGCACCGCAGCGAAATTTTCGACTCCGTTCATCAAACTCGGCCTGGTGCCAGAGGGCGCATCAAGCCTGCTGATGCCCCGCGCCATCGGACATCACCGCGCGTTTGCGACGCTGATCATGGGCCGCACGGTGAGTGCGGAGGACGGCCAGGCGGCCGGCTTCGTCAATCAGGTGGTTGCTCCGTCTCAGATCGAAGTGGAAACGCGAATGGTCGCCAGCGAAATCTGCGCCCTGCCCGCAGAGGCTGTTGCGATCTCGCGCAAGCTGCTCAAACCGTCACCGGAAGAGTTACTCAAGCGCATCGAGCATGAGAGCGCCCTGTTCGGCGAACGGATGCGATCCAGGGAAGCGGTTACCGCCTTCCAGTCGTTCCTGACGCGCAAGCGGGCCTGAGCAGACCCGTTGCACGATGCGGAATTTTCCGGCTTCGCCATTGCATTCCGCAACCGCTTGCATCAAACGCAAAAGCGGCGATCGGCCGGCGCGGCCTCGCCCGAACGAGAGCGCAAGACGAAAGCACGAGACGAAAGCATAAGACATGTCGACATTGCTGCTGAGCCATCCCGCTTGCTTCGGCCATGTGGTTCCACAAGGCCATCCCGAACGGCCTGAGCGGATGCGCGCCGTCAACGAGGCGCTGGCGATCGACCGCTTCAGCAGACTGGTGCGCCGCGACGCGCCGGAATGCGACGTCAACGTCATCTCGCTCTGCCATCCCGAGCAATATGTGGACGAGCTGCGCCACATCGCCCCGAAAGAAGGCATCGTCTATCTCGATGGCGACACCTCGATGTCGCCGGGCACCTGGGAGGCGCTGATGCGCGGCGTCGGCGGCGCGGTTCATGCCGTCGATGAGGTGATGGCCGGAAAGGTCGCCAACGCATTCGTCGCCACCCGTCCGCCCGGACATCATGCCGAGACCGCGCGGCCGATGGGCTTCTGCTTCTTCGACAACGCCGCGATCGCCGCGCGTCATGCGCAGCGCAAGTACGGAATCGAGCGCGTCGCCGTGGTCGACTTCGACGTGCATCACGGCAACGGCACGCAGGAAATTTTCTGGGCTGACGACACGGTGATGTATGCCTCGACCCATCAGATGCCGCTGTTTCCCGGCACTGGAGCGACATCCGAGCGCGGCGAGCACGACACCGTGGTCAATGCACCGCTGCGCTCAGGCGACGGCTCACAGGCATTCCGCGATGCGTTCGATCTGGCGATCCTGCCGCGGCTGGAAACGTTCGCACCCGAACTGGTCGTGATTTCAGCCGGCTTCGACGCGCATCACCGCGATCCGCTCGCGAGCCTCCAGGTCACCGAAAAGGATTTCGGCTGGGTGACCAAAAAGCTGATGGATATTGCCGACAAAACCGCTGGCGGCCGCGTGGTGTCGATTCTCGAAGGCGGCTATGATCTGCAGGGGCTGAAGGATTCGGTGACCGCTCATGTGGCCGCGCTGATGGGTTCGGAGTCCTTTCCTCCATGACTTGACTTTGCATGACCGGATGATGGCGGCCAACCGCCACAAATCGCCCGCAAAACGTTCGCAGATTCGAGCACCAGTGCCGCCGATCTGAAGTTCCTGCAGCGGTTGCCGCAAATTTATATCAGGAACTTCAGATCGATAAGCGGCACTAGAATCATAGATTTGCTGGTACCCTTTTGTTTCCGAAATTCGCGCCCAAGGTCGCCGAAATGACTTGCGAACTTCGGAAACAGGGTACCAGCCAATTCGACCGGGGATTTCACGCATGGCCGAAACCATCCACGCCGATGTCAGGAAGTTGAGCTTCGAGAAGGCGATCGAGGAGCTTGAGGTCATCGTCAAGCGGCTGGAAGACGGCAAGGTGCCGCTCGAGGAGTCGGTTGCGATCTACGAGCGTGGCGAGGCGCTGAAGAAACGTTGCGAGGAATTGCTGCGGCAAGCCGAAGCCAAGGTCGACAAGATCACCACCGATGCATCCGGCAAGGTCACCGGGGTCGAGCCGCTCGACGTGAATTAGCCGCGCCAGCCATCAGCCATCAAGTACCGTCGTTTTATTACCAAATGTTTCAACGCTGTGACCTGACGGCGCGAATTGTGCTGGGCCTGCCGCGGCTCACGGCCTAGCATGCGGAAACGTCGGCCCTTTGACCGGATTGGCGAAACGGAGCCTTTGGTATAAAGGCTCGGGCTTGATTTGCGGCCTATAGCAATGGCCCGCCCAACCGGCAACTCATTGGTACGGTGCAGTTTTGACCGAACATCATTCCCCGACCCCGCTGCTCGACACGGTCCAGACCCCGGATCAATTGAGAAAGCTGAAGCCGGCGCAGCTTCGGCAGTTCGCCGACGAACTGCGTCACGAGACGATCAGCGCCGTCTCTGTCACCGGCGGCCATCTCGGCGCAGGACTTGGCGTCATCGAACTGACCACCGCGTTGCACTACGTCTTCAACACCCCGCGCGATCGCGTGATCTGGGACGTCGGCCATCAGGCCTACCCGCACAAGATTCTCACCGGCCGCCGCGACCGCATCCGCACGCTTCGCACCGGCGGCGGCCTCTCCGGTTTCACCAAGCGTTCGGAGAGCGAGTACGACCCGTTCGGCGCGGCGCATTCATCGACCTCGATTTCCGCCGGTCTCGGCATGGCGGTGGCGCGCGATCTCAAGGGCGGCACCAACAACGTCATCGCGGTGATCGGCGACGGCTCGATGTCCGCCGGCATGGCCTACGAGGCGATGAACAATGCAGGTGCGCTGAAGTCGCGCCTCATCGTGGTTCTCAATGACAACGACATGTCGATCGCGCCGCCGGTCGGCGCGATGTCGGCTTATCTTGCGCGGCTCATTTCAGGGCCGACCTACGGCTCCGCCCGCGAAGCGCTGAAGAATCTTGCGCACCATCTGCCGAAATTCTTCGAGGAGCGTGCGCTGCGCGCCGAGGAATACGCCCGCGGCATGGTCACCGGCGGCACGATGTTCGAGGAGCTTGGCTTCTTCTATGTCGGTCCGATTGACGGTCATAATCTCGACCACCTGCTGCCGGTACTCAACAACGTGCGCGATGCGCCGGGCGGACCGATCCTGGTCCACGTCGTCACGCAAAAGGGCAAGGGCTATGGCCCGGCGGAGGCCTCCGACGACAAGTATCACGGCGTCGTCAAATTCGACGTCGAGACCGGCAAGCAGGCCAAGGCGAAATCCAACGCACCGTCGTATACCGCCGTGTTCGGCCAGAGCCTGATCAAGGAAGCGCAGAAGGACGACAAGATCGTCGCCATCACCGCCGCGATGCCGGGCGGCACCGGCGTCGATATGTTCGCGAAGGTTTTCCCCGAGCGCACGTTCGACGTTGGCATCGCCGAGCAGCATGCGGTGACATTCGCAGCCGGTCTTGCCACCGAAGGGTACAAGCCGTTCGCTGCGATCTATTCGACATTCCTGCAACGCGGCTACGATCAGGTCGTGCATGACGTCGCGATCCAGGGCCTCCCCGTCCGCTTCGCGATCGATCGCGCCGGTCTGGTCGGTGCCGACGGCGCGACCCACGCCGGATCGTTCGACAACGCCTATCTCGGCTGCCTGCCGGGCTTCGTCATCATGGCGGCGGCCGACGAGGCCGAACTCGTCCACATGGTGGCAACGCAGGTTGCAATTGACGATGCCCCGAGCGCCTTGCGCTATCCGCGCGGTGAAGGCCGTGGCGTCGAGATGCCCGAAGTCGGCGTCGCACTTCCGATCGGCAAGGGCCGGATCATGCGCGAAGGCGCCAAGGTCGCGCTGTTCTCGTTCGGCACCCGGCTCGGCGAATGCCTCAAGGCTGCCGAAGAACTCGAAGGACTCGGTCTGTCGACGACTGTGGCCGATGCGCGCTTCATGAAGCCGCTCGACATCGACATGCTGTTGAAGCTCGCGCGCGACCACGAGGTTCTCATCACCATCGAGGAAGGCTCGATCGGCGGTTTCGGCTCGCATGTGATGCAGGCGCTCGCCGAGCATGGCGCGCTCGACGCGGGCCTGCGCGTTCGGTCGATGGTGCTGCCGGATATCTTCATGGACCACGATACGCCGGCCGCGATGTATGCCCGCGCCGGCCTCGATGCGAAATCCATCGTCATCAAGGCCTTCGAGGCGCTCGGCAAGGACTACAAGACCGAAAGCGTCAAGCAGGCGTAAAGCGCGGGATAAATAGATGCCCGGCCGCCAGCGTGCCGATGTCGTTCTCGTCGAGCGCGGGCTGTTCGAGAGCCGCGCGCGAGCGCAGGCCGCGATCGAAGCTGGCCTCGTGGTCGCCGACGGCAAGCCTGTTTTGAAACCGTCCGAGACAATTGCCCCCGATGCGGTGTTGCGCGCCGAGCCTGCACATCCATGGGTCTCGCGCGGTGGCGTCAAGCTGGCTGATGCGCTGGAGCGCTATCCGCTCGACATCGAGGACCGCGTCTGCCTCGACGTCGGCGCATCGACCGGCGGCTTCACCGAAGTGCTGCTCAATCACGGCGCCAGTCTCGTCCACGCCATCGATGTCGGGGTCGGCCAGTTGCATCAGAGCCTCCACGGCAACCCCCGTATTCTGGCGCAGGAGCAGACCGACATCCGCAACCTGCGTGGCACGCGGCTGAGCGTGCGGCCCGAAATCGTGGTGATCGACGTCAGCTTCATTTCCCTCAAGCAGGTCCTGCCGGTCGCCCTCGATCTGGCCGCGGCGCGCTGCTCGCTGCTGGCATTGATCAAACCGCAGTTCGAGGCCGGACGAGGCTCGCTCAAAAAGGGAATTGTACGCGACGCAGCCGTGCATCAAGCTGTCTGCGATGATATCGCCGAAGTCGTTGCCTCGCTCGGCTGCGCCAGGATCAAGGTGTTTCCATCCTGCATCGCAGGCGGTGACGGCAACGCCGAATTCTTCATCGGTGCCCGCCGTGGCTGAGCAGTTCGTCATCGACCACGTCGGCCATCGCGGCGATGGGGTCGTACTCACAGGTCGCGGCGCGATCTATATTCCTTACAGCCTGCCCGGCGAACGCATCGAGACGGAATTGGATACCGCCCATTCGGATCGGCCGCGTCTGCGCAGCGTGATCGAGGCGAGCCCGGAACGGATCGATCCGTTTTGCGAATACTTCGGCTCATGCGGCGGATGCGCCATCCAGCACTGGAAGCCAGAGCCGTACCGCGTGTGGAAGCGAGGTCTTGTCGTGGCTGCGCTTGCGCAGGCCGGTATCGATTGTGACGTCGGTAACCTGGTCGACGTCCATGGCGCAGGCCGCCGGCGCGTCGTTTTTCACGCCCGCCGGAATGACAGCGGCGATCTGGTGGTCGGCTTCACTGAACCGGGCAGCCACGCCATTGTGCCGATCGGCCATTGCCCGGTGCTCGCGCACTCGCTTGACGGCGCGCTCGATGCGGCGCGGGCAATTGCGGAGGCGCTTGCCGCCACCGGCAAGCCGCTCGACATTCAGATCACTGCCGCCGACAACGGCCTCGACGTCGATGTGCGCGGCTCCGGCCCGCTCGATGCGGCCAGACTGGCGGCATTATCCGCCCTCGCCGAGCGCCACAGGCTCACGCGGCTGACCCGCCATCGCGAACTGGTGGTGATGCGTGCGCCGCCCGTCGTGACCATCGGCAAGGCGACGATCACGCTGCCGCCCGGCTCGTTCACGCAGCCAACCGCTGCGGGCGAAGACGCGCTTGCGTCGCTGGTTGCCAGCCACGCAAAGAAAACGAAACACATCGCGGATTTGTTCTGCGGCATCGGGCCGTTCGCGCTGCGGCTAGCGGAAAAGTCCAAAGTCAGCGCGTTTGACAGCGACGAGGCGGCGATCAATGCACTCGCAAAGGCTGCGCAGAATACCCAGGGGCTGAAGCCACTCACTGCCGCGATGCGCGATCTGTTTCGCCGCCCGATGGTGGCGCAGGAATTGCGCGAGTTCGATGCCGTCGTGTTTGATCCACCCCGCCAGGGCGCTCAGGCGCAGAGCGAGCAGCTTGCCAAAAGCAAAGTGCCGCTGGTGATCGCGGTGTCATGCAACGCGGCGACCTTCGCACGCGACGCGCGCATCCTGATCGACGGCGGTTACGAAATCAACGACGTCACGCCGGTCGATCAGTTCCGTCATACGCCGCATGTGGAGATCGTCGCGGCGTTCAGGCGAAGCTAGATGTTATGTCGAAGTGAGGATGCAGCCCCTGCCTGCTCCCTCTCCCCGTTTACGGGGAGAGGGTCGGGGTGAGGGGCCTGCATCAGCCAAGCGCCCCTCACCCGGCTCGTTACACTCGCCGACCTCTCCCCGCCAGCGGGGAGAGGTGAAAACTCTTCTGCAGGAGGGATTCACCGCCCCCACCTGTCCTGCCAGATCTGTTCGCCGATCAGGCATGGCACCCGTGGCTCCCTGTTGGCCACCGGAACGACGGGCCGCTCCGGAACTACGTGCGCGACTTCCAGCACCAGCTTGGTGCGGATCGCCTCGGCGAACTTTTCCTTGGACTTGATCGACACCACGAACGATCCCGGACCGCCAATCACGCAATCCTCGTAGTACAGATCAAGATTCGGTATATCCATGGTCGCGGCATTCAGTTCCTTCACCATGATCGGCAGGCCGTTGATGGTGATACCTTTCTCTAACGCGGCGTCGCGCGCGACCGTGACCGGAACGCCATTGTTGTTCGGGCCGTCGCCCGAGACATCGATCACGCGCCGGATGCCCTTGTAGGGATTTTCGTCGAACAGCGGCATGGCGTAATTGATCGCACCCGAGATCGAAGTGCGCGACGCACGCCGCAACGGCGATTTGAGAATTTCAGCCGCGACCGCGCCGGCCGATTCCGGGCCGTCGATGACCCGCCACGGGATAATGACTTTCTGGTCGCTGGAGGCGGCCCACTCAAACAGCGTGATGGCGACCTTCCCGATCGGTCCGCTCTTCAACGCCCTCATGAATTCCGGCGAGGTCACAGCCAGCGCATAGCCTTCCCGCTGCAGCGCCAGTTCGTCCAGATCCATCGAGTAGGAAATATCGACGGCAAGCACCAGCTCGACATCGACCACCGGCGACACATCTTTTCGCTGTGCCAGATCCTGATAGTGCGCGGAGTTCTGCTGCGTCAGCCCGGCGAATTGCTCCGGAGCGGCGCCGCGTGCCGCATCTCCGCCTGCGATTGCCCCCGCAATCAGCACCGCCCCGATCGAGATACACCAGCGCATGCGGCCTCCCGTCGTATCGACTCAGATATCGTGACATGCACGGCACGGAGCGCAAAGCACTATTCGGTGTTTGTCCCTGCCGATCTGCGCTTCGCGCATGCGCCGTCCGCATTCCGGGGACTGCACCATTTACCGTTGGCGTTGGCTTCGGCTAGTGTCCCGGATCCGAAGTTCGCTTCACTTCGCAGCAGGCACTTTGCGAACTTCGGATTCGAAAGGATACTAGCAAACCTATGATTCTAGTGTGGCTTTGGTTCGGAAGTTCTCTCGAAGAAATTGCTGCGGGGGATGGAGAGAACTTCCGAACCGCCACACTAATTTCACGGTTCGCGGCGCAACGCCGTCACAGGTTCCTGAACGCATGACGACTGCACTCGCGGCAAAGATCGCAAAGGAATATGGCACTCCTGCGCTGGTGATCGACATGGATCGCGTCGAGCGCAACATCGCGCGTGTGCAGGCGATCTGCGACAAAGCCGGTGTCGCCAACCGCCCGCATATCAAGACACACAAGAGCCCCTATCTGGCGCAACTCCAGATCAAGGCCGGAGCCAAGGGCATCACCTGCCAGAAGCTCGGCGAGGCCGAGATCATGGCGGACGCCGGCATCGACGACATTCTCATCAGCTACAATCTGATCGGTGACGAGAAGATGGCGCGGCTCGGCGCGTTGCTGGCGGCAACAACAATAACGGTCGCCGCCGACAATCCGGTGGTGATCGCGGGCTTGCCGGCCGCCGCCAAGGCCTCAGGCAGGCCGCTTCCTGTCGTGATCGAGTGCGACACCGGGCGCAAGCGCGCCGGCGTCGAAACGCCCGGCGAAGCCATCGCGCTGGCGCAGCAGATCGCCGCGTCGCCGGGCCTCACCTTCGCGGGCTTCCTGATGTATCCGACCGAAACCGGCTGGCCGGACGCACAACGCTTTTACGACGAGGCGCTCGCCGGCGTTCGTGCCCTCGGTCTTGAGCCGGCGATCGTCTCCACCGGCGGCTCACCGAACCTGAAGAATGTCGGTCAACTCAAGGGCGCGACCGAGCATCGTCCCGGCACCTACATTTACAATGACCGCATGCAGGTCGCGGCCAGCGTTGCGGACTGGGACGATTGCGCGCTGCATGTGTATTCGACTGTTGTGAGCCGAGCTGCGCCAGAGCGCGGCATTCTCGATGCGGGTTCAAAGACGCTGACGTCAGATCCCGGCGGCAGCCTTGACGGCTTCGGATTGATCCTCGAACACCCCGAGGCGCGGATCGCGCGGTTCGCCGAGGAGCACGGCTTCCTCGATCTCGCGCGCAGCAATACCCGCCCCAATGTCGGCGATGTGGTCCGCATCGTGCCGAACCACGTCTGCGTCGTCGTCAACATGTCGGACGAAGTGGTGATGGTGCGTGGCGACGAGATTATCGGCTTACTACCCGTCGCGGCACGCGGGAAGCTGCGCTAGGGCATGATCCCGAAAAGTGGGAACCGGTTTTCGGACAAGATCATGCCCAAAAGAAAACTCTAACCCACCTGCCCGCGATGACGCAGGTAATGATCGGCGATCACGCAGGCGACCATCGCCTCGCCCACCGGCACGGCGCGGATGCCGACGCAGGGGTCATGCCGGCCCTTGGTGACGATGTCGGTCTCGTGGCCGCCGCGGTCGATGGTCTTGCGCGGCGACAGGATCGATGACGTCGGCTTCACGGCGAAGCGCGACACGACGGGCTGGCCGGTCGAGATGCCGCCGAGAATGCCGCCGGCGTGGTTCGAGGTGAACACCGGGCCATTGTTGCCCATCCGCATTTCATCGGCGTTCTCTTCGCCCGACAATTCCGCCGCGCCAAAGCCCGCGCCGATCTCGACGCCCTTCACCGCATTGATGCTCATCAGGGCGGCAGCGAGATCGCCGTCGAGTTTGGCGTAGATCGGCGCGCCGAGACCGGCGGCGACGCCTTCCGCCACCACTTCGATCACAGCGCCGATCGACGAGCCGCTCTTGCGGATGCCGTCGAGATACTCGGCGAAGAATTCCGCCTTGTCCTTGTCCGGGCAGAAGAACGGATTGCGCGCGATCTCGTCCCAGTCCCACTTCGCGCGATCGATCTTGTGCGGGCCCATCTGCACCAGTGCGCCACGCACGGTCATGCCCGGCACGACCTTGCGTGCGATGGCGCCGGCCGCGACACGCGACGCGGTTTCGCGCGCGGACGAGCGCCCGCCGCCGCGATAATCGCGCAGGCCGTATTTCGCCTCGTAGGTGAAGTCGGCGTGACCGGGACGAAACTTGTCCTTGATCTCGGAATAGTCCTTTGAGCGCTGATCGGTGTTCTCGATCAACAGCGCGATCGGCGTGCCGGTCGTCACCTGCGCGCCGGTTTCCGGATGCGCCATCACGCCCGACAGGATTTTCACCTTGTCCTCTTCCTGCCGCTGCGTGGTGAAGCGCGACTGTCCCGGACGGCGGCGGTCGAGATCGCCCTGAATATCAGATTCCGTCAGCGGGATCATCGGCGGGCAACCATCGACCACGCAGCCGATCGCGACCCCATGGCTTTCGCCGAAGGTCGTGACCCGAAACAGATGGCCGAAGGTATTGTGCGACATCGAGAGACCTGGCTTTTGCAATCATGCAAATTGCTATTTGCCTGAATGCAATCTGCAATTTGCAAGAATGCAACGTGGTACATCGCACGGGCCGAGGGGTCAAACATCTTACCTCGTCATGGCCGGGCGTGTCCCGGCACGACGCCGATAGTTAACGTGCAAGCTCAGCCGTATTTGGTCATCGCGCCATCGCCGAACACGTAAACCACGCCTTGTCCGATCGGCGTGCCCGAGGCCTGCGCCGGCGTGGCGACGCCGAGCGCCACCATCAGCGCCCGCATGGTGCCGCCGTGGGCCACCACCACCGTATCGCCGAGCAGGGAATCGGCCCACTCGCGCATGCGCTCCGTGACGCTGGCGTAGCTCTCACCGCCGGGCGCGGCCACACCCCAGACATCGGCCTTGCGCGATGCGAACGTTACCGCGTCGTGCTGCTCCATCTGCGGCAGGGTCAGCCCCTCCCATTGGCCATAGCCGATTTCGCGCAGGCGCGGATCGAGGCTGTAATCCTCCGCCGGCAGCGCCAGCGTGCCGCGCACCAGCTCCATGGTATGACGCGCGCGGCCGAGCGGCGACGAGACATAAGTCAATGCCGTATGTTCGTAACCGCTGCGTGTGACGAGATCGCCGAGCACACGGCCTGCGTCGGTCGCCTGCCTGCGTCCGATGTCGTTCAGGGGAATATCCTGCGTGCCCTGAAAGCGGCCGGCGGCATTCCAGTCGGTTTCGCCGTGACGGATGTAATAGAGCGTGCGGACAGACATTCGCGCGGCGGCTTATTCTTTCATCGAACTGCCGAGCGTGATGTCCGGCGCGTCGGGGCGCTTCATGCCGACGACATGATAGCCCGCATCGACGTGATGCACCTCGCCGGTGACGCCGCGCGACATGTCGCTGAGCAGATACAGCGCGCTGGCGCCGACATCCTCGATACTCACGGTACGCCGCAGCGGCGCGTTGTATTCGTTCCATTTCAGGATGTACCGGAAGTCGCCGATGCCCGATGCCGCGAGCGTCTTGATCGGCCCGGCCGAGATCGCGTTGACGCGGATGTTCTTCTCGCCAAGGTCGGCTGAGAGATAGCGCACGCTCGCTTCCAGCGCTGCCTTGGCCACGCCCATCACGTTGTAATGCGGCATCCATTTTTCGGCGCCGTAATAGGTCAGCGTGATGATCGAGCCGCCATCCGGCATGATCTTTTCGGCGCGCTGCGCGATCGCGGTCAGCGAATAGCACGAGATCAGCATCGTTTTCGAGAAATTGTCGGCCGTGGTCTCGATGTAGCGCCCGTCGAGCTGGTCCTTGTCGGAGAACGCGATCGCATGGACCACGAAATCGATCTTGCCCCACTTCGCAGCCACCTCATCGAACACCGCGTCGATGGTCGCGGCATCGGTCACGTCGCAATGGCCGAGCAAGATCCCGCCAAGCTCCTTGGCCAGCGGCTCGACGCGCTTCTTCAGAGCGTCGCCCTGCCAGGTCAGCGCGATCTCGGCGCCCGCGGCCTGGCATGCCTTGGCGATGCCCCAGGCGATCGAGCGATTGTTGGCAACGCCGAGAATGACGCCTCGCTTGCCCTTCATCAGCCCGGAATTGTCAGCCATTTCAGCCTCGTTGTGTCGTCAGAACCCCTCTTGGCATACTCAATTCCGCCCTTCAAGTTATACGGGCCAAAGGCCCGGAATACTTGCGCAACCGGGGTGTTTAGTTTGTCAGATCGCCGTGTTTTCGCGCGCGGCAAGGGTTAACAGGACCGCCGTCAACAGGACCGTCAATGATCGCGTTTCGCCCCGGTGTCGAAGCCATGATTCCCGCGCTGCGCCGCTATGCGCGGGCGCTGGCGCGCGACCCGGACATCGCCGACGACCTGGTGCAGGATACGCTGGTGCGGGCATTGCGCTCGGAAAAACTGTTCGTCGGCGGCGATCTGCGAAGCTGGCTCTATACAATCCTGACCAATCTGAACCGCAACCGCCGCCGCTCGCTGGCGCGCCAGCCGCAATTTTCGCCGCTGGTGGAGAATGCGCCGGATGCCAGCGGCACCGAGGCCGAAAGCCGCGACATCGCCCGCGCGCTCGCAACCTTGCAGGAGGACCAGCGCGCCGTGCTGCTGCTCGTGATGCTGGAAGGCATGAGCTACCGCGAGGTCGCCGACATTCAGGGCGTACCGATCGGCACGGTGATGTCGCGCCTCGCCCGCGCGCGGGCGCACGTGAAGAACAGTCTTGAAGGCATGCGACCCTCGCTGCGCAGGGTGAAGTAACGATGAGACAGAACTTGAACCAGAGACCACGGCCATGACTGAACCGCACATTCCCGTCACCGAAGACGAACTCCACGCTTATGTGGATGGCGAATTGCCGGCCGAGCGCACCGCTGCCGTCGAAGCATGGCTGGCCACCCATCCGGAAGATGCCGAGCGCGTCGAGGCATGGCGCGCCATGGGCCAGGCGCTGCATGCGCGCTATGGCAACGTGCTCGATGAGGGCGTGCCGAAACGGCTGGAGCTGGATCATCTGGTGAAAGCGCCGCGCCGCTGGATTTTTGGCGCGGTCGCCGCGACCTTGCTCGCCTTCATTGTCGGCGGCGGCGTCGGCTGGAGCGTGCGTAGCGTCTCAGCCGCGCCGGCCGATCCGCTCGAGCTGCTGCGCCGCGAGGCGATCACCGCTCACAAGCTCTACATCGGCGAGGTGCGTCACCCGATCGAGGTTGCGGCTACCGAGGCGCATCTGCTGCCGTGGCTGTCGCGCCGCGTGGGTACGACGCTGCGCGCGCCAGACCTCGCCAGCTTCGATCTCAAACTGCTCGGCGGACGCCTGTTGCCCGGCATCACCGCGCCGGCCGCGCTCTTCATGTACGAGAATCCGGCGGGCGAGCGCGTCACGCTTTACGCGACGCCGCTCAAGACCGCGACGTCAGGATTCATCTACAAGGAAGACAACCGCGTCGCGCTGGTGGAGTGGGTGGCGGACAATTATGGCTACGCCATCTCCGGCCCGGCGGACAAACCGCGCCTGAAGGGCATCGCCCGCGCGAGCTATGAGCAGATGGAGAAGCGGTGAAGTTTCACCGCTCTCTCATCAAGATATCCAGCCGCAGACCGTCTCGAAAAATATTTCAACTATTATCGAAATAACGATTGCGCGCGCACGAATATTTCGATAATCGTTGAAATATGAAAAAGTCCAATGCTATTGCAGCTCTCGCAGCACTTGCGCAGGAAAACCGCCTCGATGCCTATCGTCTGCTGGTGCAGGCCGGCCCCGAGGGCCTGTCGGCGGGCGAAGTCGCGGCTTCGCTCGGCTTGCCGCCGAATACACTGACATTCCATTTCGATCGGCTGCGCGAGGCAGGTCTCGTCACTGTCCGCCGCGACGGCCGATCCATGATCTATGCCGCTCAGTTCGACACCATGAACGCGCTGCTCGGCTATCTGACCGAAAACTGCTGCGGCGGCGACAGTTCATGCGCGCCAGCTTCGGTATGTCCGCCAGTGCGCGGCAAGCGTTCGAAAGTCCCTGCCTGAACAGGAGTCACCCCATGAAGCGCCTGCATGTCCATGTCGCAGTCGACGATCTCACACAGTCCATCGGCTTTTATTCGGCGTTGTTCGCAACACAGCCGTCGGTCACCAAGACCGACTATGCGAAATGGATGCTCGACGATCCGCGCGTCAACTTCGCGATCTCGACGCGCGGTCGAGCCGCCGGGCTGGACCACCTCGGCATCCAGGTCGAGAACGCCGAGGAGCTGCAGGACATCTATGCGCGGCTGCGCAAGGCCGGAGGCCGCATCGTCGAACAGGGCGAGACGGCCTGCTGCTATGCCAAATCGGAGAAGTCGTGGATCGACGATCCGGCTGGCATTGCCTGGGAGACGTTTCTCACCAGCGGCGAAAGCACCACCTACGGCGATGGCACCGGCGGCACGCCGCGGATCGCGCACGAAAAGGCGTCAGCCTGCTGCGCGCCGGAAGCCGCGGCCGACATCAAGCCCGAAACCGCATCGGCCTGCTGCCCCTGAGGAAAACCATGCCCGATCATCCCTTCAATGTCCTGTTTCTCTGCACCGGCAATTCGGCACGCTCGATCATTGCCGAGGCCATCCTCAACAGGATCGGCGCGGGAAAATTTCGCGCGTACAGCGCCGGTAGCCAGCCCAAGGGGCGGGTCCATCCGGAAACCATTCGTCTGCTTGAAGGCCTGGGCTACGGCACATCGCAATTTCGTTCGAAATCCTGGACCGAATTTGCCGAGGCCGGCGCACCGTTGTTCGATTTCGTGTTCACGGTTTGCGACAGCGCCGCAGCGGAGTCTTGCCCGGTGTGGCCGGGCCAGCCGATGACCGCGCATTGGGGCATCCCCGATCCCGCAGAAGCGACGGGAGCCCACGCGGAGATCGCCTTCGCGTTCAAGGAGGCCTATCGGCTGATGAACCAGCGCATCGGAATCTTCACATCGCTCCCGCTGCACTCGCTTGATCGGCTCGCGCTCGGCAACAAGCTGAAAGAGATCGGACGGATGCAGGGAGCGACCGGAAAGACGCCCGAGCCGATTTGATGCCATCGCCTGCAAAACGCGCGTTTGCCGAATGGCTTGGGACCGCTTTGCTGCTCGCCGCGGTCGTGGGTTCCGGCATCATGGCGCAGCGGCTCTCGGGTGGCAACGGCGCGCTCGCGCTGCTCTGCAACACCATTCCGACCGGCGCCATTCTTGTCGTTCTGATCCTGATATTCGGTCCTGTGTCCGGCGCGCATTTCAATCCGGCGGTGACGCTGGCGTTTGTGTGGCTTGGAGAATTGTCGTGGCGTCGGGCGACCGTTTACATCGCCGCGCAGGTTGCCGGCGCGATTGCGGGGGCGTGGACCGCCCACCTGATGTTTGAATTGCCAGTATGGCAACTGTCGCAAACGGTGCGAAGCGGCGGCGGGCAATGGTTTGCCGAAGCAGTCGCAACCTTTGGGTTGCTGCTTGCGATTATGGGCTGCCGCGCACATGCGCCCGCCAGCGTGCCGTATGCCGTCGGTCTCTACATCACCTCGGCTTACTGGTTCACCGCCTCGACGTCGTTCGCCAATCCGGCGGTGACGATTGCCCGATCTTTGTCCGATACATTTTCAGGAATTGCACTCGCAGGCGTTCCGGCATTCGTCGCTGCCCAGTTTGCCGGCGCAGCCGCCGCCACGCTGCTGGCTGGATGGATCTGGGACAACGATCAGGCCAACACATCGCCCACCTGATACGGCCACTCGATATGGCCACTCGGCATTTCCGTGACTTTCCCCGCTTGACATTTGCTGTACTAGGATTATAATCCTTGCATCCCGTCCCACGGTGAGGGGCGGTTCGCGATCGTCACGGATTGCGGGGCGGGATGCGGTGGACGCGGCAGCGTCAGGCGCAGAGGTTGAGGTGGCTGGGGATGTGAG
>JAKFVL010000028.1 GCA_021732215.1 Hyphomicrobiales bacterium | reverse complement strand
CAAAATCAACATCCCGATCCCGCCGCTTGGCTACAACCAAGCCGACGCACCTAAACCATCGAGATGGGGGTCCCTTTTAGACGCCGATCACCCCCATAACGGGGTTCTTTTTGCACGCCGATCCACACTCAGACCGAGTGTGGCAGCCAGATTTCTGCGCGACGACAAGAACTGAGGGTTTTCAGGCGCGAAATTGACGGCGGTAAACGCCTTTCTCGCGATCGATCTGATTGGTGAGATCGTGCGTGCGTTGCGTCTCTTGTTCGGTGAACGCAGCAGTTCGCACCGTCCAGTTGTCACGCTTGACCGGGAAACATTGTGCGATCGGGGTGCCCTTCGGCAGCACGCCGCTGAAATTCATGTCGTGCCATTTCGCCGGAAAATGAATCCAGGCGTCGTGATAACGATCGCAATCAACCATGCCTGTCAGGGTGGTGAACGGCAGGTCGAAACGGTTGACCGGGTGTGTGAACAGCAACGAATAGCCTTCCGGCGCTTCGATCGTCCAGAGATTGTGAAACTTGATCAGGAACCGGTCGTCCTCGAACAACGGCGAGCCAACGACCTGGCCGGCGTCGTGAAATCCAATCGGCGAACGTACAAAGCTGACGGATCCGCACGGCGGCAGATCGTTGTCCCAGGTGAATTCGCCGTTTTCGACATTCAGGTCGCAGATCAGCGGGATCAGAAAGCCTGACGTCATGGCGTCGACGAATGGCGGGCAACGTTTGACCGTGTCGAATTCCCTGGAAAGGATGGAGTTGAAAGATTCAGGCGGCATGGACCTGACCCAGCCTGGCAAGCCTTGCGCGGCGGGGACCGGCAGCGGCAGCAGCCCATCCAGTTCCTTCGGACACCGGAATGTCAGCGTCATCGCATTTTCGTGTTGGGCCATTGCGTCTGCCAGTTGTGAGTGCATGTCGGAAGGGCACGGTATCGTGCCACGTTATCATTTGCCGCGCGTACTTGACCATACCATTGCAATCGCCAGGCGTGCCTTGACGCAAGTCCGGATTAATCAGAATTAAAAAAGTCCCTGCAGCGCAGGGATTTTTTAACTCATGCAAACTTGTTTCAGGCTTTCCCGTCACAACGCACGCAGAACGCGGCGATCCGTCCGATCGTCGGCGCGTCGGCCAGCAACGGCGCGTGGCCCTGATCGGGGACCTCGACGACATCAAGGTCGGGCCGCCGGGCCTGCATGTCCTTGACGCCTTGCTCCGAGAGCAAGTCGGATAGTCCGCCGTGAATCAGCATCAGCGGCACGTTCTTCATCGCATCGAACAGTTTCCATGCGGGCGGCGGCGGCTTCGCGCGATCGATGCCGTCGAACGCACCTGACAGCTTCGGGTCGTAGGTTCGCTGGAGCTTGCCGTCGGCTTCGCGAAAGGCACGCCGCGCCCACGCCATCCATTCCTCATCGGTGAGGTTTGGAAAATTCCGGCCGAACAGGGCTTTCAGACGGCGCGTGACCACGTCCCAGTTTGGCGGAAACGTTCGATCGCCGATGTAGCCCTTGATGCGGAGCAGTCCTGTCATTTCCAGTGCGGGGCCGACATCGTTCAGCACGACGCCTGCGAGCAGATCGGGCTTGGTCATCGCCAGCAGCATCGCGATGATGCCGCCGCGCGAGGTGCCGAGCAGAATGGCTTTCGGGATACCGAGCGATGCAGCGATGGCCTGTACGTCGCCGGCTTCTATCGGGACCGCGTATTTGGCGGGATCGGAGTCGTGGTCTGACAGACCGCGGCCGCGATAGTCGATCGCCACAACGCGGCGCGGGGCGCTGGCATCGTTCGCGAGCGCCGTCGCCAGTATGTCGAAGTCCTCCGTGGTGCGCGTCAGACCCGGCAGGCACAGCACGGGCAGGGCAGCCGCATCGGCCGGGCCAATGACGCTGGCATGCAGCTTCAGTCCGTCGGATGATTGGCAATAGACACTGCTCAAGGAATAACGGCTCAAAGCGTGGGACATCGGCGCTCCGGAGGACGTGCACCATCGGACGACAGTGCGCGGGTCAAGGGTACGGAAGCAGAAGTCTATTCCGCCGCAACCCCGCGGCGCAAATCCGCGTCGATCTGCAGCCGGTTGCCGCCGCCGAAACGTGCGCGATAAACCTGCACGTTTTCCATGATCCGCTGCACGTAGTTGCGGGTTTCGGAGAACGGAATGCGCTCGACCCAGTCGATCGCATCGACACTGGGATCGCGCGGATCGCCGTAGCGTGCGAGCCATTTTTTCACGCTGCCGCGGCCGGCGTTGTAAGCCGCGAAGGTGAGGATGTAAGAGCCGCGATAGTCCTCGATCAGGGTGCCGAGTTCGGCGGCGCCCAGCGTTGCATTATAGACCGGATCGGTCTTGAGCCGTCCCAGGTCAAAATTCACGCCGTACTTTTTGGTGACGGTCTTGCCGGCGCCTGCGGTAACCTGCATCAGGCCGTAAGCCTTTGCCGGCGACACGACGGTCGGATGAAATGCGCTCTCCTGCCGGGCGATCGCATAGACGATGCTGCGCTCGACGTCGGGGCCGATCGATTTGTACTGCGGAATTCCAGAGACCGGGTAGGCGTGGAAATCAAACGGCAGTCCGCGATTGAGCGCCGCCTTGCCGACGATGAGCTGGCCGCGCGCATCCTGGTTGCGTGCCGCGAGGTCGCTCAATCCCGCGACCACGTCCGCATCGCCGCGCTCGCCCATGTCGTTGAAAATCGGAATGGCAACGCCGCCTTCCTCCAGCGCATAGAGAATCTCGACCGCGCGAACGATCTCGAATTTCTCGCCACGGCGGCTCGACGGCGCGTCATGCAGCGCGAGCTGCGGCAGACCGAGTTTGGCGCGGGCCAGTTGCCCGTAATAACTGGTCGATTGGGTCGCGGCCGATTGATAGGCGGCGCGCGCGTCGCCGCTGCGGCCCGCAGCCTCCGCTGCTCGGCCTTGCCAGTAACCGGCGCGCGCTATCGCGGTCGGATTGCTGCTGCCGACGCCGATGCGGGCAAAGTGCTGCGCGGCGGTCGCCGGATCGTTGAGAAAGCGCAGTGCGATCCAGCCCGCGGTGAATTCCTGCTCGGTCTTGTAGATGTCCTTGGCGGGCAGCGCCGCATCCCGTGCGACGACATAGGCCGCTCGGTTGTCGCCGTCGTCGAGCAGCTTGCGCGCCAGCAGCCGCCGCTCGATCCACCATTCGTCGTAATTGTACAGCTTCGCCGGATCTTTTGGCGCAGTCCCCAGCAACTGCGCTGCCTCGGCGTGTTTTTCCTCGCGCCGCAACTGCTGAACCTTGCTGAAGATGTAGCCCGGGTCGCTGCGCAGATCGCCGGGTACGGCGTCCAGCGCGGCCTTTGAGTTTGACGCCTTGTTGTTGACCGCAAGCCGCGCCTTGGCCAGTGCGACCTGTCCCGCGCCGAGGCGTTTTGCGGCCCGCATCGCAGCACTCTCTTCGTCGCCGTAAAGCAGCAGGTCCATCCGCGCTTTGTGATCGCCGGGCTGGATCAGCGAGCCGAATTTCTCGAGAATCGCTTCCTCGAGATCGCTGCCCATCGCGTCGTTGCGCCAGGCATCGCGCACCAGCTTCTCGGCGGCGCGGCGGTCGCCGCGATTGAGAAACGCGCGCGCCAGTACCAGTTTGCCTTTGGCGGAGATCGGCGTTTCGTTGTCGAACCAGCCGAGCACGAGGCCGTCTTCGCGATTTTGATCCCAGAGGGAACCTTCAAGCCGTCGTCGTAGAACGACTTGAGAGGGCCAGCTCGGATTGCCGTTGATGAAAGCCCGATAGCGCTCGAAGTTTACGCCGTTGCCGTCGCTGCGCAGAATGACCCACTCGCCGAGCTTGCGCGCGGTCGGATCGGTGATCGTCGCGAGCGTCTCCGTGGCGTCGGTTGTCTTGCCCTTTCGGGCGAGCTCAATCACGTTGCCAAGCGCGTCGAGATCGGCCTGTGGCGTGGTCAGCGTCGGCGTCACGGCGGCGGGAGCCGAAGGTTTCCGTGGCGTGCCTCGCGTCGGGGCCGGCGGGGCTGCCGGTGCGATGTTCGGCGAAGGGCTCGGGGGTGCGATGTTAGGCGTCACCGCTGCCTGCTGCGCCGGCAATGGTTTGTCCGGCGCGATGGACGGCGTCGTCTTGGGGATCACGTTGCGCGGAATGGGCCGCGGTTTCGGCAGCGGCACAGCGTCAGCGTTCTGGGGCCATAGCGATGCTGCGACCAGCGCGGAGACGGCCAGATACCACGCGAATTTTGCTAGCGGCCTCGTCAATCCGGTTCCTTATAGGCGAATCAAAACAGCTCTCTGTGGCTGATGCTATTGTATTGATACTGTTGATAAAACGCCAAATGCGTGAAATTTCGACTATTGTGCCGCAACACATCGGCGGAAAATGGGCGCGGTCGCCTGATGTGAGCAGTATCCCGGTCGGTGATAGTCACATTTTGCGGAATACACACGGCCGAGCAGGCTTTCATCGCAGCGCTGGACCAAGTATCACTTTCAGTTGCAACCGATTTCCGGTCCATGTGCCGGTGAGCAAGAGGCGTTCGGAGATCAGCCATGGCAGCCCAGACAGTCTTTCGAGGATCCCTCACGGCCCTGGTCACTCCGTTCAAAAACGGTGCACTCGACGAGACGGCGTTCCGCAATCTCGTGAGCTGGCAGATCGCCGAAGGCAGCCATGGTCTGGTTCCCGTCGGGACGACCGGCGAAAGTCCAACGCTTAGCCACGACGAACATCACAAGGTGGTCGAGTGGTGCATCGAGGAAGCCAAGGGGCGCGTCCCGGTGATCGCCGGTGCAGGCTCCAATTCGACGCGCGAAGCCGTTTCGCTAGCAAAGCATGCGGAGAAGGCCGGCGCCGACGCCGTTCTGGTGGTGACGCCTTACTACAACAAGCCGACGCAGGAAGGCATGTATCACCACTTCAAGGCGGTGAACGACGCCGTCGGCATCCCGATCTTCATCTACAACATCCCGCCGCGCTCGGTCGTCGACATGTCGGTCGAGACCATGACGCGGCTGTTCGAATTGAAGAACATCGCCGGCGTCAAGGATGCGACCGCGAACCTCGCGCGCGTTTCGCAGCAGCGTCATGCCATGGGGCCGGATTTCATCCAGCTCTCGGGCGAAGACATGACGGCGCTGGCCTACATGTCCGCTGGCGGCCACGGCTGCATTTCGGTCGTCGCCAATGTCGCGCCGAGGCTGTGTGCCGATCTGATGACGGCAGTGATGAAGGGCGATTACGCGACCGGCCTGAAGTTTCAGGACCGGCTGACCCCGTTGCACGATGCGGTCTTCAAGGAGCCGGGTCTTGCCGGCGCCAAGCACGGCCTCAAGGCGCTCGGCCGGATCGATGACGAAGTGCGCCTCCCGCTGATGCCGGTGACGCCGCCGACCGGGCAGGTTATCCGGGAAGCGATGGTCTATGCCGGTCTGCTCAATTCGCTGGACACGCCAAAGGCGGCCGCGCGGCGCTGATTTTGAAACCAACCGGAGAGTTCGACGATGCTTGAAGAATTCAAAAAATTTGCATTGAAGGGCAACGTGGTCGATCTCGCGGTCGGCGTCATCATCGGCGCTGCGTTCGGCGCCATCGTCACCTCGATGGTGGCCGACATTATCATGCCGGTGATAGGCGCGGTCACGGGCGGCCTCGATTTCTCCAACTACTTCACCGGCCTGTCGAAGACCGTGACGGCGACCAACCTTGCCGATGCAAAGAAGCAGGGCGCAGTGCTGGCCTGGGGCAACTTCATGACGCTGGTCCTGAACTTTGCGATCGTGGCTTTCGTTCTGTTCATGGTGATCCGCGCCATGAACAGGCTGAAGAAGAACGAGGAGGCAGCACCGGCGCCGCCGCCGAAACCGACCCGTGAGGAAGAGTTGCTCACGGAAATCCGCGATCTCCTCAAAAAGAGCTGAGCGCAGCGTTCGCGCGCTGGCTGCTTGAGCCGAAACCATCATGGCAGAGAAAAACCAGCGCGCTATCAAGATCGTCGCCGAGAACCGCAAGGCGCGGTACAACTATGCGATCGAGGATACGATCGAGGCGGGCGTTATGCTGACCGGCACCGAGGTGAAGTCGATCCGCACCGGCAAGGCGACGATCGCGGAGTCCTACGCGGATTCGCGCCAAGGCGAGATCTGGCTGGTGAATGCCACTATTCCTGAATATCTGCAGGCCAACCGCTTCAACCATGAGCCGAAGCGTCCGCGCAAATTGCTGCTGCACAAGAAGCAGATCAGCAAACTGATCGGCGCAATCGAGCGCGAGGGAATGACGCTGATTCCGCTCAAGCTCTATTTCAACGAACAGGGCCGCGCGAAACTCGAACTCGCGCTCGCCAAGGGCAAGAAGCTGCACGACAAGCGCGAGACCGAAAAGAAGCGCGACTGGAACCGCGAAAAGGGCCGCCTGTTGCGGGCGAGAGGATAATTGTGTTCGTCATTGCTTCGTTGCCATAGGCGAGCGATGCGACGCCGTTCTTCGAACGGCCATGCCCCGCAATGACGAAGGAACAAAAAGCGAGAACATCATGAACCAGATCAACCAGCCGAATATCATGGATGTCGATTGGTCGAAGATTCCGGCTCCACATGATGACGGTGCGGCCGATCACCTCAAGGGCATGACAATTCCGCCGGTCGCGCTTGCAGCGACCGATGGCAGCATGATCACGCTTTCGACCGAGAGGGGCCGCGTCGTGGTGTTCGGCTATCCGCGCACCGGAGAGCCGGGCAAGATCGCTTTGGTGGATGATTGGGACATGATCCCCGGCGCTCGCGGTTGCACGCCGCAGACCTGTTCGTTCCGAGACCTGTTCGGCGAACTCAAGAGCGCCGGCGTCAGCGCCGTGTTCGGCCTGTCAACCCAATCGCCCGATTATCAAAAGGCGATGACCGATCGCCTGCATGTCCCGTTCCCGGTGCTGTCCGACGAGAAGCTCGAACTGAGCAACGCCTTGAACTTGCCCACGATGGATGTCGCCGGCTTGACGATGATCAAACGTCTCGCGCTGATCGTCGACGACGGCCGCATCAGCCATGTGTTCTATCCGGTGTTTCCGCCGGACCGGAATGCTGCGGACGTGCTGGCATGGTTGCAGGCCAACCCGCGCTGAACGCCAAGTGCTCAGCCTTTGTCGAGATCGCTGCGCACCCGTGCGAACACCGCGCTGAACATCTCCGTCGTCAGAACGCGGGTGTTCGTGTTGTAACGCGAGCAGTGATAGCTGTCGTACAGGCTCACGTTGCCAGCGCGATGCACCGCGCCATGGCTGAAAGGTGCGACGCTTGCGCGCATACCTAAAACCTTGAGGACGGTATCGTGAGCAATGCGGCCAAGAGCGACAATGGCGCGCAGTTGTTTCATCTCGTCGAGCGTCGCCGTCAGGAACTGGCGGCAGGTATTGATTTCAATCGGCAACGGTTTGTTCTGCGGAGGCACGCAGCGAACACCATTGGAGATGCGGCAATCGATCAGCGTCAGGCCGTCGTCGGGCGACGCGCGGTAGGCGCCTTTGGCGAAACCGTGTTCGAGCAGTGTGGCGTAGAGCAGGTCGCCGGCGTAGTCGCCCGTGAAAGGCCGGCCGGTGCGGTTGGCGCCCTGAACACCGGGCGCGAGACCGACGATCAGAAGCCGCGCACCGCGCTCGCCAAATGACGGCACCGGCGCATTGAACCAGTCCGGGTGGCGGGCGCGATTATCCAGCCGATATTCGACGAGGCGCGGGCACAGCGGGCAATCGTGTGAGGGCCCGGCAACAACATCGGCAGCGGGACGGGCGCTGATGCGCCCGCCACTGGCGGTTTTGCTAGAAGTCGTCTTCGTCGCCACGCGGGGCAATGGTGCTCCGATGCAGGAACTGCGGCGTGTGCGGCCGCGGCTCACGGGGTTCTCTCGGCTCCCGTGGAGCAGGGCGCTCCGCCGGGTCTCTGCCGATCTTGGATTGTAACTCGATCAGATCGGTAAAGACATCGGCCTGCCGTCGCAACTCGTCGGCGATCATCGGCGGCTGGCTCGCGATCGTGGAAATCACGGTAACGCGCACGCCGCGGCGCTGTACTGCCTCGACCAGCGAGCGGAAATCGCCGTCGCCGGAGAACAATACGATCTGATCGACGTGTCCTGCGAGCTCCATGGCATCGACAGCAAGTTCGATGTCCATGTTGCCCTTGACCTTGCGGCGGCCGGAGGCGTCGGTGAATTCCTTGGTCGCCTTGGTGACCACGGTATAGCCGTTGTAGTCGAGCCAATCGATCAACGGGCGGATCGACGAGTATTCCTGATCTTCGATGATCGCGGTGTAATAGAACGCGCGTACCAGATTGCCGCGGCTCTGAAATTCGCGAAGCAGGCGTTTGTAGTCGATATCGAAACCAAGGGTTTTTGCTGTTGCGTAAAGATTTGCCCCGTCAATGAAGACTGCGAGTTTGTTGGTAGCAGCTGACATCCAGTTTCTCTCTTAGGCTTTCTGAGTCGCGTTCTTGGCGCGGCTGCGTTAGGCCGCGCATTCCCAAACGATGATGATGCCGCGCCTGCTTGAATCAGGACTGTGCGGCAGTTTGAAAGATGGATCGATTGATGCATACGACGCCGGGTGTCCCCATCCGGTGCGCCATTCCGATTTAAGTCTTGCCGCTGTTAGTCTTGATGTCGCATTGAAGCGATTTAGTGTCCAAAATTGCCATCATTGGACCAAACGTCGCTGACGCCCGACCCGGTCGAAAAGCGGGTTAACAGAGGCTCGTTCCGTCGCCAACCGTATTTTTGCTTGCGAAACGACCGTCGGCGCTATACCTAGCGCGCATAGCGGCAAATTGACCCGACAGGTCACCCCAGAATTGTCCCGAGATTGCGGAGCGATTGCCTATGGCGCGCGTCACTGTGGAAGATTGTATCGACAAGGTCGACAACAGGTTCGATCTGGTTCTGCTTGCGGCGCATCGCGCACGCATGATTTCGTCAGGATCGCAACTGACGATCGATCGCGACAACGACAAAAACCCCGTCGTGTCGCTGCGTGAAATCGCCGAGCAGACCGTTTCTCCCGAAGATTTGAGGGAAGAACTGGTTCATTCGCTTCAGAAATTTGTCGAGGTCGACGAACCCGAGCCCGATACCGTGCCGCTGATCGGCTCGGCCGGCGCCAGCGTCGATGCCGACGATACCGAAGTGGCCGTCGAACGCATGACGGAAGAAGAGCTGCTCAAGGGCCTTGAGGGTCTGGCTCCGCCGGAAGAGCAACCGGAAGAAGACGAGTAATCGCCGATTCGGCCAAAGATCGCTGGATTTGATTAAAAGGCCCGGACCCGCGTCCGGGCTTTTGCTTTTGCGCTTCCCGCCTTGGACCTGCATTGCAGGTATTGGAGGCAATGCGCTGGTTTTCCTTAATTCCGCTCTCCACTTTCCCGGCCGATGTCCTAGAGTAATATTGTGAATCCGGGTTTCATACGAAACCTCGCCGGAAAGTTGCATGGCTCCAGGGCGCCGCACCTCACGACAGATGCAAGCCGCCGCCGATACGGCCGTAGCGGCTCCGGATGCGGCTGCCTCACCGCGCCGCGCTCGCAACTCGCGCGCGCGGATGATGCGGCAGTATGACCTCGTCGAACGGGTCCGCGCCTACAATCCGAACACCAACGAAGACCTGCTCAACCGAGCCTATGTCTACGCCATGGTCGCCCATGGCGAGCAGACCCGCGCCTCCGGCGATCCCTACTTTTCGCATCCGCTCGAAGTGGCCGCGATTCTGACAGACCTCAAGCTCGACGACGCGACCATCGTCGCGGCACTGCTGCACGACACCATCGAAGACACCGAGGCGACGCGCACCGAAATCGATCAGGTGTTCGGCCACGAAATCGGCGCACTGGTCGAAGGCCTCACCAAACTGAAGCGGCTCGAACTGGTGTCGCGCGAGGCCAAGCAGGCCGAAAATCTCCGCAAGCTGTTGCTGGCAATCGCCGATGACGTGCGCGTGCTGCTGATCAAGCTCGCTGATCGCCTGCACAACATGCGCACGCTGGAATTTGTGCCGCAGGCCTCGCGCCGCCGCGTCGCAGAGGAGACGCTCGATATCTATGCGCCGCTCGCCGCGCGCATGGGTATGCAGGACATGCGTGAGGAGCTGGAAGACCTGTCCTTCCGCGAACTCGATCCGGAAGCCCATAGCGTCATCACGCAGCGCCTCGATGCGCTTACCGAGAAAAGCCGCAACCTGATCGGCGAGATCGAAACCCAGCTGTTCGAGAACCTGAAGAAGCACGGCATCTGGGCCGAGGTGAAGGGGCGTCGCAAGCGGCCGTTTTCGATCTGGACCAAGATGGAGCGCAAGTCGGTCGGCTTCGAGCAATTGTCCGACATTTTCGGCTTCCGCATCATCGTGACCTCGCTCGAGGCCTGCTATCGCGCGCTGGGTATCGTGCACACCACCTGGCCGGTGGTGCCGGGCCGCTTCAAGGACTACATCTCGACGCCAAAGCAGAACGACTATCGCTCGATCCACTCCACCGTGATCGGACCGGGCAATCAGCGCGTCGAGCTTCAGATCCGCACCGCCGACATGGACCGCATCGCCGAGTTCGGTATCGCCGCGCATGCATTCTACAAGGAAGGCGGGGTATCGCCGACGGAGCGGTTGAAACACGAGTCGAATGCGTTCGCCTGGCTGCGGCAGACCATTGGCGTGCTTTCGGAAAGCTCCAATCCGGAGGAATTTCTCGAACATACCAAGCTCGAACTGTTCCACGATCAGGTGTTCTGCTTTACGCCGAAGGGCAAGCTGATCGCGCTGCCGCGCAAGGCCAACGTCATCGATTTCGCCTATGCCGTGCACACCGATGTCGGCAACAGCGCGGTCGGATGCAAGATCAACGGCAAGTTCGCGCCGCTGTCCTCCGAGCTCGAGAACGGCGACGAAGTCGAAGTGATGACCTCCAGCGCCCAGGTGGCGCCGCCATCGGCGTGGGAAACGCTGGCGATCACCGGCAAGGCCCGCGCGGCGATCCGGCGAGCGACCCGCGCCGCCGTCCGCGACCAGTATGCGGGTCTGGGGCGGCGCATTGTCGATCGCCTCTTCACGCGAGCCAAGGTCGAGTACGCCGACGACAAGCTCAAGGGCGCGCTGCCCAGGCTGGCGCGGTCATCGATTGAAGACGTGATGGCGGCGGTCGGCCGCGGCGAGATCAAGGCGTCAGACGTCGCGCGCGCGATGTATCCGGATTACAAGGAGGAGCGCGTCGGCCGCAAACGTATTGGCAGCAAGGTCAAGGTCGCGCCATCGGACGTGGCGGCCAAATCGTCGGTCGCGATTCCGATCAGCGGCGCCAATTCCGAGTTGCCGGTGAAATTCGCTCCGAACGGCGGCGCGGTGCCGGGCGATCGCATTGTCGGCATCGTCACGCCGGGCGAGGGGATCACGATCTATCCGATTACCTCTCCGGCGCTGAAGGAATTCGAGGATATGCCCGAACGCTGGCTCGACGTGCGCTGGGACGTCGACGAGGCGACGCCGCAACGCTTTCCGGCGCGGCTGATGATTCAGAACGTCAACGAGCCAGGCTCGCTGGCGCAGGTGGCCGGTGTGATCGCGGAAAACGACGGCAATATCGACAACATCAGCATGCGCCGCCGCTCCCCGGATTTCACCGAGCTGACCATCGATCTTGAGGTCTATGACCTCAAGCATCTCAGCGCTATCATCGCGCAGCTCCGCGCCAAGGCCGTGGTCGCGCAGGTCGAGCGCGTCAACGGCTGATCGTCTCATCGACCGTCCAACCGCCGTCCTTTGGAACGCTCATGTCCCTCGCTCCTCCGCTGCGCCTTGGCGTCAACATCGACCACGTCGCCACCATCCGGAATGCGCGGGGCGGACGGCATCCCGACCCGGTGCGCGCAGCGCTGATTGCGATCGAAGCGGGTGCGGACGGCATCACCGCCCATCTGCGCGAGGATCGCCGTCACATTCGCGATGACGACATGGCGCGGCTGAAGTCCGATATTTCGCGGCCGCTCAATTTCGAGATGGCGGCGACGCCGGAGATGTCACGCATCGCGCTCATGACAAAGCCGCATGCGGTCTGTCTCGTTCCCGAACGGCGGCAGGAGGTCACCACCGAAGGCGGCCTCGATGTCGTCGGCCAGCACAATGAACTGGCCCCTTTCATCGCGCGGCTGAACGATGCGGGAATTCGCGTGTCGCTGTTCATCGCCGCCGATCCTCGTCAGATTGAATGGGCCGCCAAATTGCGTGCGCCGGTGATCGAGATTCATACCGGCGGCTGGTGCGATGCCATTGCCGGCGGCCATGCAGCGAAGGCGGGGACGGAATGGAAGCGCATCGTCCACGGTGCGGCGCTGGCAAAGTCGGCGGGGCTTGAAGTCCATGCCGGCCACGGTCTGGACTATGCGACCGCCGAGACGATCGCAGCGCTGCCGCAGATCGTCGAACTCAACATCGGGCATTATCTGGTCGGCGAGGCGATCGAGATCGGCCTCGCCGAAGCGACACGGCGTATGCGTGCGGCGATGGATCGTGGCCGGGCCAAGGTGACGAGCGCGGCATGATTATCGGCATCGGTTCCGACATCATCGACATCCGCCGCGTCGCCAAGGTGATGGAACGGCACGGCGAGCGTTTCATCGACCGTATTTTCACCGATGCCGAAAAGGGCCGGGCTGCTCGCCGGGCCGCCAACGAAAAGATGGTGGTCGCAACATACGCCAAGCGTTTCGCTGCCAAGGAGGCTTGCTCGAAAGCGCTCGGCACCGGCATCCGGCGCGGCGTCTGGTGGCGCGACATGGGCGTGGTCAATCTTCCGGGCGGGCGGCCGAGCATGCATCTGACCGGCGGGGCGAAAGCGCGGCTCGATGCTCTGACGCCTGAGGGGTTCGAGGCGCGGATCGACCTCACGATCACCGACGACTGGCCGCTGGCGCAGGCATTCGTCATCATTTCGGCGGTTCCTGCCCCCAAACCTTGACCCGGATCGGCGGGCCGGAGCGAATTTCGCAACAAACTCAGTGAGTGGCGGAAATCGCTGATTCGTCATGCCGTTAGCGCAATTTTGTCCGGCCTTTGATTGCACCGACGCGAACAAACGTCTAAAACGCGCGCGGATGCTTGGTGGCGCCGGGCGGACCAGTCGGGAATTTTGAAAGCGATGAGCGTGACGTCCGGGACAAAACCAGAAAGCGGCTTCGGTGAGACCGTCAAGGTCGTCATTCATGCCCTCATCATCGCCCTCATCATCCGCACCTTCCTGTTCCAGCCGTTCAATATCCCGTCGGGATCGATGAAGGCGACGCTGCTGGTCGGCGATTACCTGTTCGTCTCGAAGTATTCCTACGGCTACAGCCACTATTCCATTCCGCTGTCGCCGCCGATCTTTTCAGGGCGCATTTTCTCGTCGGAGCCAAGCCGCGGAGATATCGTCGTGTTCCGCCTGCCGCGCGAAGACTCGACCGATTACATCAAGCGCGTGATCGGCCTGCCGGGCGACCGTGTGCAGATGAAAGACGGACTGCTCTACATCAACGAGAAGGCAGTCGAACGCCAGCGGATGTCCGATTTCGTCGGCGAGGATCCTTGCGGCAACGATGCCATTGCGCGGGTGAAGCGCTGGAAGGAAACCCTGCCGAACGGCGTCGCTTACGAAACGCTCGATTGCGTCGATAACAGCTTCTACGACAACACCATCGTCTACACCGTGCCGGCCGGCCATTTCTTCATGATGGGCGATAACCGCGACAATTCCACCGACAGCCGGGTGCAGTCGGCGGTCGGTTATGTGCCGCTTGAGAACCTCGTCGGCCGCGCGCAGATGATCTTCTTCTCGATCGCCGAGGGCGAACGCGCCTGGCAAATCTGGCGCTGGCCGACGGCCGTGCGCTGGAATCGCATCTTCTCCATTGTGCGATGATCGAGGACGCGCCCGCAGCCTCAGCCTCAGGGAAGCCGAACGACGCCGTGAGCGCAGACGCCTCCGGCAATGCGGCGCCTGGGAAAAAAAAGTCCACGCGGAAGGTGAGTGCGAAGGCTGCCGCCGCGGCGCTCGAAGCGCGGATCGGCTACAAGTTCTCGACGCCCTCGCTCCTGGCCACCGCGATGACCCATGTTTCGGCGCTGAAGGGTGCGCGCGTCCGCGCCGACAGCTATCAGCGTCTTGAATTCCTCGGCGATCACGTTCTCGGGCTGGTCGTCTCCGACATGCTGTATCGGGCGTTTCCGCGCGGCGACGAAGGCGAACTGTCGAAACGGCTCGCCGATCTCGTGCGCAAGGAAACCTGTGCGGATGTCGCCACCGAACTTGGCCTCGACGAAAGCATCAAGCTCGGCGCGGTGGGTCAGGGCGCCGGTGCGCGTCTGCGCAAATCGGTGCTCGGTGATGTCTGCGAGGCGGTGATCGGCGCGGTCTATCTCGACGGTGGCTATCCTGCGGCTGCGGCGTTCGTCGAACGGTTGTGGAGCGAGCGCATGCGCAAGCCTGCCCGGGCACTGCGCGATCCGAAGACAATCCTGCAGGAATGGGCGCAGGGCCGCGGTCTGCCGACGCCGGCCTACCGCGAGGTAGAGCGGACCGGCCCGCATCACGATCCGCGTTTTCGCGTCGCCGTCGAATTGCCGGGACTGGACGCCGCCGAAGGCACCGGCAGCAGCAAGCGCCTTGCGGAGAAAGCCGCTGCCTCCGCCATGCTGAAGCGCGAAGATGTGCCCGGCCATGATGCCTGAAACACCAAACGGCATGCCTGCGGCGACGCGATGCGGCTTCGTTGCATTGATCGGCGCTCCCAATGTCGGGAAGTCCACCCTCGTGAATGCGCTCGTGGGCTCCAAGGTCACTATCGTCTCGAAAAAGGTACAGACGACACGGGCGCTGATCCGCGGCATCGTGATCGAGGACAAATCCCAGATCGTGCTGGTGGATACACCCGGCATCTTCGCGCCGAAACGGCGGCTGGATCGCGCCATGGTATCGACCGCGTGGAGTGGGGCGCACGACGCCGACCTGGTTTGCATGCTGCTCGATGCGCGCGCAGGCATCGACGACGAAGCCGATGCGATCCTCAACAAGCTCGTGACCGTCGATCATCCAAAATTTCTCGTGCTGAACAAGATCGACCTCGTGCCGCGCGAGAAATTGCTGGCGCTGGCGCAAAAGGCCAACGATCGCTTGCCATTCATTCAGACCTTCATGGTATCGGCGCTGTCGGGTGATGGTGTCGGCGATCTGCGCGCGGCGCTGGCGCGCGCAGTGCCCGACGGGCCATTTCACTATCCGGAAGACCAGATGTCGGACGCCCCGCTGCGCCATCTCGCAGCCGAGATCACGCGCGAGAAGATCTTCCGGAAACTGCATCAGGAGTTGCCGTATCAGTCCACCGTCGAAACCGACACCTGGACCGAGCGCAAGGACAAATCGGTGCGGATCGACCAGACGATCTTTGTCGAGCGCGAAAGTCAGCGCAAGATCGTGCTCGGCAAGGCTGGATCGACGATCAAGGCGATCGGCGCCGACGCGCGAAAGGAAATGGCGGACATCCTCGAAGTGCCCGTGCATTTGTTCCTGTTTGTGAAGGTGAGGGAAGGCTGGGACAACGATCCAGAGCGTTATCGCGAGATCGGTCTCGAATTTCCCAAGGAGTAAGACGTGAACAGCGAAGACATGAACAGCGAGGGTATGGACGGCGAGTTGCCGGTTCCGGGAAATATCCTGCTGTTTGAAGCGCTGATGTATGCCTCGCTCGGCGTCGACGCTCTGTCGGCGGCGTTTACGGACTACTCCGAAACCGACCTCACGGCTGCCGATAAACTGACGACCGCCGCATTCATCGGTGTATTCACTTTTCTGGTGTGGTTCGCCGCTCGCCGCCAAAAGCGGTGGGCGCGGTCGGTTCTGCTGGCTGCTCTCATCCTGTCGACGGTGTTTGTGGTCGCGCTGTTCCGGCAGACCGGCCTGAACGGACAGCTCGCGATCGAGGCTCTGTCGCTGGGGCTGGGTGCCTCGGGAATGTATTATTCCTTCACCGGCGATGCGCGCGGATGGTTTGGAATCCGTCAGGGCGGCGATCGCCGTGGCTGAGAAAATCCGCAAGGTCATGTACAATCCGATTCATGGAATGGACCGACGAGGGCATCGTTCTGGGCGTGCGGCGTCATGGCGAGGCGGGCGCCATCGTCGAATTGCTGACGCGCAGCCATGGCCGGCACCTCGGTCTTGTGCGCGGCGGGGCCGGCTCGCGGATGCGGCCGGTGCTCCAGCCCGGCAATAGCGTCAGCACGGTCTGGCGTGCGCGGCTCGACGAACATCTGGGCCATTACGCGATCGAAGGCACGCGGCTGCGTGCGGCCACGGTGCTGGCGTCGTCCCATGCAGTCTATGGCGTCACCCATCTGGCAGCGCTGGCGCGGCTGCTGCCCGAGCGCGATCCGCACGAAGATATCTACGAGATGCTGTTGGAGACGCTCGAGGATTTTGACGATCCGCGGGAGGCCGCGATGCGGCTGGTCAGGTTCGAACTGGCGATGCTGACCGAACTCGGCTTCGGCCTCGATCTGACGGCGTGTGCCGCCACCGGGGTGTCGCATGAATTGATTTACGTTTCGCCGAAGTCGGGAGGGGCGGTGTCGCGCCAAGCAGGACAGCCATGGCACGACAAGCTGTTGCCGTTACCCGCGTTCCTGCGCGGCGCGGACGAAGCGCGACCGCTGTCCTCAGACGACGATCTGAGCAACGGCTTTCGGCTGACCGGCTTCTTCCTGATGCGTCACGTGCTTGAGCCGCGCGGACTAGCACATTCCGATGCGCGCGAGGGGTTCATCGCTGCGGTGACGAAACGCCGCGCTGGCGCGCAAGGGCAAGCGGGGTCATAACGAAAACGATCATTCAAAAATACAGCGGGCCGGATCGCTCCGGTCCGCTGCCTGTTGCGGAGATATGAACTCAGTATCCGCCACCGTAACCATAGCCGTAACCGCCGCCGCCGCCGTAGTAGGGGCGTGGCGCATAATACGCACGGGGGCGTTCATAGTAGTCATAGGCCGGAGCAGCACGATAGCAGCTCCGAACCCAGCGATATCCATTCCAGACCCGGCGGCAAATCAGTTGCACCTGCTCGACCGAGCTGGAGCCCGCGATAACGCCCGGCAATGTCATGGCTTCAGCGCGTGGAGCGGCCAAAACGGCAGCGCCGACGACGGTGGCAATAGCAGCAGCGGCAATCAACAAACGACGCATTCGTTCCCTCCTCAAACACTCCAAGCGGCCCGCTCGGCGGAACGCCAAGCCAATGCCGTCACCATCATATGCTCTACCGTGGGCCCGTTCCATGGGTTTGGTGGAACATCTGGCGCTGCCCAACATGCGGGGATGTTGCGACCAAAATATGGTTCAGTCATTCATTTCTTGTTCATCTGGCCGGGTCGTTTCTTGTCCATCTCGCCGCCAGGGGTTAACCCGATGGCATGGGCAAGGCACTGATTCCCCCCGAGCCGAATGACATTCATGATGTTGCGCTTCGCGACGCGCTCGAAGAACGCTACCTTGCGTATGCGCTCTCGACGATCATGCATCGCGCGCTGCCGGACGCCCGCGACGGACTGAAGCCGGTCCACCGCCGCATTCTCTACGGCATGCGTCTGCTCAGGCTCGATCCCGGCACGCCGTTCAAGAAATCGGCCAAGATCGTCGGCGATGTGATGGGCTCGTTCCATCCGCACGGCGACCAGTCGATCTACGACGCTCTTGTGCGTCTCGCGCAAGATTTTTCCTCGCGCTATCCGCTGGTGGACGGGCAGGGCAACTTCGGCAACATCGACGGCGATAATCCGGCGGCCTATCGCTATACCGAAGCCCGCATGACCGAGGTCGCGCGGCTGCTGCTGGAAGGCATCGACGAGGACGCGGTCGCGTTTCGCCCGAACTACGACGGCCAGACGTCGGAGCCGGTGGTGCTGCCCGGCGCGTTTCCGAATTTGCTCGCCAACGGATCGCAGGGCATCGCGGTCGGCATGGCGACGTCAATCCCGCCGCACAACGCGGCTGAACTCTGCGACGCCGCGCTGCATCTGATCGACAAGCCGGCCGCGAAATCGCGCAGCCTCCTGAAATGGGTGAAGGGTCCGGACTTTCCGACCGGCGGCATCATCGTCGATTCACACGAGAGTATCGCGGAAGCCTACAGCACCGGCCGCGGCTCCTTCCGGGTGCGCGCGAAATGGCATCGGGAGGACGGCGCGCGCGGCGCGTGGCAGGTCGTCATCACCGAAATTCCTTGGCTGGTGCAGAAGTCGCGGCTGATCGAGAAGATCGCCGAACTTCTGAATGAGCGAAAGCTGCCGCTGGTCGGCGACGTTCGCGATGAATCCGCCGAAGACGTTCGCGTCGTCATCGAGCCGAAGTCGCGCACCGCCGATCCCGAGATCGTCATGGAGTCGCTGTTCAAGCTGACCGAGCTTGAAAGCCGCATCTCGCTCAATCTCAACGTGCTGCTGAAGGGGCGTATCCCGAGGGTGGTCGGGCTCGCGGAAACGTTGCGCGAATGGCTCGATCATCGCCGCGACGTACTGGTGCGCCGCTCCAGGTATCGGCAGCAGCAGATCGAGAACCGCCTCGAAGTGCTCGGCGGCTACCTGATCGCGTATCTGAACCTCGACAAGGTCATCAAGATCATCCGCACCGAGGACGAGCCGAAGCCGGTACTGATCAAGACGTTCAAGCTGACCGATGTGCAGGCCGACGCCATCCTCAACATGCGGCTGCGCAGCCTGCGCAAGCTCGAGGAAATGGAGATCCGCACCGAGGACAAGAACCTTCGCGCCGAGCTCAAAGGCATAAAGGGCGTTCTCGCCTCCGAGACCGAGCAGTGGGTCAAGGTCGCCGAGCAGGTCAAGAAAGTGCGCGAAACGTTCGGCCCCAAGACCCCGCTCGGCAAGCGGCGCACGCAATTCGCGGATGCGCCCGACCATGACATGGCGGCGATCGAGGAGGCGCTGGTCGAGCGCGAGCCGATCACCATCCTCGTCTCGGACAAGGGCTGGGTGCGGACGATGAAGGGGCAGGTGGCCGACCTGTCCACTCTGGCGTTCAAGACCGACGACAGTCTTGGATTTGCGTTTTTTGCCGAGACCACATCGAAGCTGCTGCTGCTTGCGACCAACGGCAAGGTCTACACGCTCGATGCCGCGAAGCTGCCTGGTGGCCGCGGCCATGGCGAGCCGATCCGCATGTTCATCGACATGGAGCAGGATGCATCGGTCGTATCGATGTTCACGCTGAAGGGCGGGCGGAAATTCCTGGTCGCGAGCCGCGACGGGCAGGGCTTCGTCGTCAACGAGGATGATTGCGTCGGCAATACGCGCAAGGGCAAGCAAGTGCTCAACGTCGCCATGCCGAACGAGGCTGCGGCGATCTGCGTCGTCGATGGCGACACGGTCGCGGTGATCGGAAGCAACCACAAGATGGTGCTGTTCCCGCTCGATCAGGTGCCGGAGATGGCGCGCGGCCGCGGCGTGCGTCTGCAGAAGTACAAAGGCGGTGGCTTGTCCGACGTGATGACGTTCACGCTGAAGGACGGCATGAGCTGGAAGGATTCCGCCGGCCGCGATTTTTCGCTGAGCGCGAAGGAGTTGAAGGATTGGCAAGGCAACCGCGCCGATGCCGGCCGTCTTGCGCACGGTTTTCCGAAGTCGAACAAGTTCGGCAGAGGGATAGAATAGCGCTGCGCCTGTTATTGCGAGGAGGCGCCTGCCCGCGTTACAGGACGGACCTCGGCCTGACCTGATAGAGCAGCGCTGCGCTGAACGTGGTGAGCGTCAGCACCAGTCCCAGCCCGATCATGGGATCCTTTGCGACAATCGCCGCGATGAACACGCAGATTGCGGCCGACATCATTTGCCAGAATCCGAGCAAAGCTGAAGCTGTTCCGGCGCGATCGCCGAATGGCGACAAGGTTTGCGCGCTGCCGAGCGGATTGACCATTCCCATTCCGAGCAGGAAGACGCAGGTGCCAAACAGGAATGGCAGGAAGCGCGGATCGAACAGCGACACCAGCAGCACGATTGCGGCGCCGAGTCCTGCCAGCATCAGGCCCGTCTGGATGGATCGGTCGAGACCGAGCCGCGGCACCAGTTTGGTCGCAAGCACTCCCGCGCTGAACACCACCAGCACCGTCCCGGCGAAGAATATCCCGAGCTGCAACGGGGTGAAGCCGAGGCTTTCGATCAGCACGCGCGGCGCTGCGGAAAACATCGCAAACAGCCCGCCGAGGACGAGACTGACGGTCAATGCCGGCACCAGGAAACGACGATCGACCGACAGGGCAAGATAGGACTTCGCGATCGCCAGCGGGGCGAGCGCGGTGCGGGTTGCACGATGGGTTTCGCCGAACACACTTGCATAGGCAATGGCGGTCACAGTGGCAAACACCGCGACGAACAGGAACGCCGAACGCCAGCCGAAATAGTGATCGAGCGCGCCGCCCACCAGCGGCGAGAAGCCGGGTGCGGCGGCCATCGCGACCATCACAAAGGTGAGAACGCGCGCAAGCCTTGCGCCTTCGAACAGATCGCGGGCGATGGCGCGCGACAGAACCGATGTGGCGCACGCGCCGGCCGCTTGCACCACGCGGCCCGCAAGCAGGGTCGGCAGATCGCTGGCGAGCGCGCACCACACGCTGCCGGCGAGGTAGATTGCAAATCCCGTCAGCACCGGCCATCGCCGTCCATAGCGATCCGACAACGGCCCCACCAGCAACTGGCCGACGGCGAAAACGGCGAGGAAGATCGTGATCACCGATGTGATCGCCGCGGTCGGAACCTTCATCGACGCCGCCATTTGCGGCAGCGACGGCAACAGGATGTTGGTGGCGAGCACGCCGCTGGCGGCCAGCGCGGCCAGGACCGCAATCTGTGCGATAGTCGAGGACGCCTCGGGCGGCGCACTGACTGTGGTTGAAGGAATTGTCTGATCCACGGGGGTTTGCTGCATGATGAAATGATGATCATAATGCCATCGCAGCGAACAGGCCGCAATCAAGCCAGGGGGCATGTCTGCCGTGAAATTTCGCCGAGCAGCGCTGTTTTCCGCACATGATGCGATCGGTGATCGGTGCGTCGAAGCCTGTTTGCCGGGGTCCGAAATGGTGCGTCAGAACGAAATTCGCGACGGTGAGGTTGCGGTCGATCCGCCGCCGCCGACCGACGCAGGCCTTCTTTTCATCGGCCGCATTCGCACGCCACGACCGACCGCCTGAAGACGCCGCGACAGTACAGGCCGGATGGCCCGGTGTGCCGCATGGAGATTTTCGATCCGTGATTGCCGACGCTGAAAGACTTCAGGCCGATCGCTCCGCCCCAGCCGGGTGATTTCGAGACGAGCTAGGAAAGTTCCTTCAATTGCAGTTGCGAATTAGTTGCAACTAATTCCGATCCCGACTATGTTCTCTCCAGAACGGTTTGGAGAGGTTGCGATGTGGATGAGATGGAGCCGGCATCTGGCCGGCTTGGCGTTGGCGCTCGGGCTGCTGGCGGGGCCGGCGGACGCGCAGACGGGCGGCAAGCCGTTCCGCGTCGTGACGACATTCACGATCATTCAGGACATCGCCCAGAACATCGCCGGTTCGGCTGCGATCGTTGAATCGATCACCAAGCCCGGCGCTGAAATTCACGACTACCAGCCGACGCCGCTCGACGTGGTGCGCGCGCAGTCGGCGGACCTCGTGTTGTGGAACGGCTTCAATCTGGAGAGGTGGTTCGAGAAGTTCTTCGAGAACGTGAAGAACGTGCCCAGCGCCGTGGTCTCCGACGACATCGCGCCGGTCGGGATCACCGAGGGGCCGTACAATGGCAAGCCGAACCCGCATGCCTGGATGTCGCCTGCGAACGCGCTGATCTATGTCGAGAATATCCGCAAGGCGCTCATCAAGTACGATCCGGCCAATGCCGCGGCTTACAACAAGAATGCCGCGGCCTATGCTGCGCAGATACGCGCCATCGATGAGCCGCTGCGCAAGCGCCTTGAGGCTATTCCTGAGAATCAGCGCTGGCTGGTGTCGAGCGAAGGCGCGTTCAGCTATCTGACCCGCGACTACAAGATGCGCGAGGCTTACCTCTGGCCGATCAACGCCGACGAGCAGGGTACGCCGCAGCAGGTGCGCCGTGTGATCGATCTCGTCCGCAAGAACAAGATTCCGGTGGTGTTCAGCGAGAGCACGATTTCCGACCGCGCCGCCAAGCAGGTCGCGCGCGAAACCGGCGCGCGCTACGGCGGCGTGCTCTATGTCGATTCGCTCAGTGCTGCGAACGGCCCGGTGCCGACCTATCTCGATCTCCTGAAGGTGACGGTCGAGACCATCGCCAAAGGTTTCGGCAAATGAACATGATCGCCGGTTCGGCAAGCGCTTCGGCAGGTGTTCTCGGTCAACCCGGGGCGAGTATCTCCGTGCGCGGCCTGACGGTGACGTACAACACCGGGCTGACGGCGGTACACGACGCATCGTTCGAACTCGACCCCGGCACGATCTGCGCACTGGTCGGCGTCAACGGCAGTGGCAAGTCGACGATCTTCAAGGCGATCATGGGATTCGTCACGCCAGCGGCCGGCGACATCCGGCTGTCCGGGCGGCCGGTCGCCGAGGCGGTCCGGCGAAACGTGGTCGCCTACGTGCCGCAGAGCGAAGATATCGACTGGAATTTTCCGGTGCTGGTCGAGGATGTCGTGATGATGGGCCGCTACGGCCATATGAACTTCCTGCGGATTCCCTCGCGCGCCGACCGCTACAAGGTCGATGCGGCGCTGGAGCGGGTCGGGATGGGCGAATACCGCACGCGGCAGATCGGCGAGCTCAGCGGCGGTCAGAAGAAGCGGGTGTTTCTGGCCCGCGCGCTGGCGCAGGAGGGCAGCATCATTTTGCTCGACGAGCCGTTCACCGGCGTCGACGTGAAGACCGAAACCGCGATCATCAGCCTGTTGCGTGAACTGCGCACCGCCGGTCACCTGATGCTGATCTCGACCCACAATCTGGGGAGCGTGCCGGACTTCTGCGATCAGGTGGTGCTGCTCAATCGCACCGTGCTTGCGGCCGGGCCTACCGCCGAAGTCTTCACACAGGCCAATCTGGAGCGTGCTTTCGGGGGCGTGCTGCGGCAGTTCAATCTCGGCGGGGCGGCGCTGCATGACGATGAGGACCCGCGCGGGCTGACGGTCCTGACCGACGACGAGCGGCCGCTGGTGATCTATGGCGATCGCAAGGGCCAGAGTGCGCTGCCTGCGAAACGCCCCGACGAGCCCAAGTCATGATAGCCGAGCTGCTGGTCCCGTTCGGCTACGACTACATGCTGAAAGCGATGTGGGTCTCCGCGCTCGTTGGCGGTGTCTGCGCGTTCCTCTCCGCCTATCTCGTCATGAAGGGCTGGTCGCTGATGGGCGATGCGCTGGCGCACTCCGTCGTGCCCGGTGTCGCCGGCGCCTACATCCTCGGCGTTCCGTTCGCGGTCGGCGCTTTTTTTTCCGGCATCCTCGCGTCGCTCGGCATGGCGTTCGTCCGCCAGCACTCGCGGCTGCGCGAGGACGCGGTGATCGGCATCGTCTTCACTTCGCTGTTTGCGCTCGGTCTGTTGATGGCGTCGATCTGGCCGACCTCGGTCAGCGTGCAGAGCATCGTGCTCGGCAATATCCTGGCGATCTCGGATGAAGACGTGGTGCAGGTCGCGATCATCTCGGCGATTTCGCTCTGCCTTCTGCTGCTGAAGTGGAAGGATCTGATGATCACATTCTTCGACGAGGCGTATGCGCGCAGCATCGGTCTCAACACCACCATGCTGAAGGCGCTGTTCTTTACCTTGCTCAGTGCCTGCACCGTCGCGGCGCTGCAGACGGTCGGCGCCTGCCTCGTGATCGCGATGGTGGTGACGCCCGGCGCGACCGCCTATCTGCTCACCGATCGCTTCGGCCGCTTGATCGTCATCAGCATTTTGCTCGGGGCCGGGACGAGCTTTGTCGGCGCTTATCTCAGCTACTTCATCGACGGCGCCACCGGCGGGGTGATCGTCAGCCTGCAGACCCTGCTGTTTCTCGCCGCGTTCGTGTTTGCGCCGAAGCACGGCATCCTGGCGGGACGCCGCCGCGCCGCGATGGCGGGAGCCCCCGCATGATGGCGATTATCGACTGGTTCGCCGTTCCGCTGAGTTATCCGTTCATGCAGCGGGCGCTGATGGTGTCGCTGCTGGTCGGCGCGGTCTGTGCTGTACTGTCCTGTTATCTCGTGCTGAAGGGCTGGTCGCTGATGGGCGACGCAATCTCGCACGCGGTGCTGCCGGGCATCGTGCTCGCCTACGTGACAGGACTGCCGCTCGCGGTAGGCGCGTTCATCGCCGGCCTGTCGTGCGCGCTGTTGACCGGATACCTCAAGGAATCGAGCCGGGTGAAGGAGGACACCGTGATGGGTGTCGTTTTCTCCGGCATGTTCGGGTTCGGTCTGGTGATTTTTACCAAGGTCGAAACCGAACAGCATCTGCTGCACATCCTGTTCGGCAACGTTCTCGGCGTCAGCGTGCGGGACCTGATCGAGACCGCGCTGATCGCCGGCGTGACGCTTGCGATCGTGCTGGTGAAGCGGCGCGACCTCCTGCTGTACTGCTTCGATCCAAACCACGCGCGCGCCATCGGATTGCCGGTGCAAGCGCTGCACTATGGCCTGCTGGTCCTGCTGTCGCTCACCATTGTCGGATCGCTGAAAGCGGTCGGGATCATACTGGTGGTGGCGATGCTGATCGCGCCGGGCGCGATCGCGTTTCTCCTGACCGATCGTTTCGAGCGCATGCTTGTGATCGCGACCGTGGTTGCCACCGGCTCGTCGGTGCTGGGCACGCTGATCAGCTTCCATATCGACGGGGCGACGGGTGCCTGCATCGTGCTGGTTCAGGCGGCGGTTTTCGTGCTGGCGTTCCTGTTTGCGCCGAAGCGCGGGCTGGTCGCGGCGCGAATGGCGCGGCGGCAATCGTCGATGTTCACGAGTGGCTGAAGAACGCGGTGATCAGCTTCGCCACTGCGTCCGGCGATTCACGCGGCGGGAAGTGGCCGATGCCGTTGAGCACATGCCGCTCATAGACGCCGGTGAAGTTTCGCTCCAGCCCTGCTGACGATGTCGGCATCACGCATCGGTCGTCGCCGCCGTGAATCAGAAGCGTCGGCGTGCCGATAGCGGTGACGGCTCGCTGCCGGCGATTGAGTTCGGCGTAGCGCGGGTCCGGTTCGGCTTCCTCCCAGCGCACGCGATAGCCGTGCAACGTGATGGCGGGCCAGTCCGGGTTCTCAAATGAGCGCGCGGTGACATCGTAGGTGGCGTCGTCGAACCAGCCGGTCGGCCCCCAGGTGTCCCATTGACGGCGCGCGAAAGCCTTGCCGTTGGCGCGCACGAATGCGGCACCGCGTTCGGTCGCCATGAACCATTGGTACCAGAAGCGTTGGACCTGCTCGAGCGACGGCGTCGGCAGCGGGCCCGGCGACCACGGCACCGACATCGTCACGATGCGTTCGAGCCGCTCTGGCGCGACGCAAGCGAGGAAATAGGCGATGCGCGCGCCCCAGTCGTGACCAACAACCGAAACGCGCCCGATGTTCAGCGCATCGAGAAAATCCAGAATATCCTGTGCCATTGCGCCGATCTCGGCCGAGCGCTGTGTGTCGGCGGAGAGAAAGCGCGTCGGACCGAACCCGCGCAGCCATGGGGCATAAGTGCGAAATCCCGCTGCATGAAGCGCCGGCGCGACCGTATCCCAGGTTCGCACGTCGTCGGGCCATCCATGGAGCAGCACAACGGAACGGCCATCGGTGGGGCCGGCCGCTTCGTAGGCGATGTCGAGAACCGGCGTGGTGGCGTGGAGGATCGCCATCAGTCCTGTGGTTCGGTCCCGACGCCATCGGCGTCGACCCGCAGCCAGCCGCTCGGCGCGAGGCGCTGCTGCGGCAGGAAGCGGCCCTTGTAGTCCATCTTTTTCGAACCTTCGATCCAGTAGCCGAGATAGACGTAGGGCAGGCCGAGCCGCCGCGCGCGCGCGATATGATCGAGGATCATGAAAGTGCCGAGCGAACGATCCTCCTCGCCCGGCTCAAAGAACGAATAGACCATCGACAGTCCGTCGGTGAGCACATCGGTCAGCGCGATGGCGACCAGATCCTCACCGCGAGCTGGCTTTCCGCCATTCTCGGACCTGCGGCGGTATTCGACGATGCGGGTCTCGACGTGGCTGTCCTCGACCATCATCGCATAATCCAGCACGGTCATGTCGGCCATGCCGCCATGGCGGTGACGTTCGTCGAGGTAAGCGCGGAACACCGAGTACTGCTCCGATGTCGGCACGGCCGTGCGCAGTTCGCCGACGATGTCGGAATTGCGCGCAAGAACCTTCCGGAAATTGCGCGAGGGGCGGAATTCGTTGGCGACGACGCGCACCGAGACGCACGCGCGGCATTGGTCGCAGGCCGGACGATAGGCGATCGACTGGCTGCGGCGGAAGCCGCCGTGCGTGAGCAGATCGTTCAGCTCACCGGCCTTCTCGCCAACCAGATGGGTGAACACCTTGCGCTCGTTGCGATCGGGCAAATACGGACACGGCGATGGCGCCGTGAGGTAAAATTGCGGGGTGTCGCGCGAATGCTGGGTCACGGGTTCCTGTCAGGCGCCGGTTCGAACCTCGGAATCATCGCGCTCCGCGCTCCGGCGGTCAATCCGGTCGATGCGCATGGTTCGTATCATGCACCGGGATTGCTGGAGACCGTAGAGCATTTTTCTTACGTTTTTTCTTGGCCACCCGGAGCCGTTTCCGCGAATCAGACGGTCCGAACCGCGTCGGTCGTTGCCGAACTGTTGATCACCACGGTTCCGAGCACCATGTCGTGCAACAGCCGGCGGCGGCCGTTGAACAGGCCGACCAGCAGCACCAGCGGCGACAGAATCGAAACCGAGACCCAATACAACACCGCATGGGACGCGCCGAGCAGGAAGTACGGTTTCTCGCCGTACCATGTCCGCATCTCGAGATTGAGCAGGCGCATGCCGACTGTCGCGGCGCGCTCGCCACCGAGCGTGAGCCCGTAGTAGCAGATCGCCCAGACGATCGAGAGCGGCGATACCAGCCAGAACAATGCCCAGCCCAGGCCGAGGGTTACGATGCCGAAGACCGCGATGAAAATCGTGGCAAGGATCACGGGCACCGACAGGATGAGCAGGTCGACGATGAACGCCAGCACGCGCCGCATCAGCACGTCGCGGAACAGTTCCGGATGCGCCCAGGGATCGAAAGCATGCGGACGATAGCCGCCGCCGCTGCGCCAGACATTGTCGCGAGAAGCCTGATTGCTGTCGGTCATCGGCTCAATCCTCCAGATCATCGCCAAAACATCGACAATAAGGTGGAGGGCACTTCCGCGCCCGGCAAGGGCCGGTTTTGCGGATATTTCGCCGCGCCCCGCGTCAGTTTTCCGCCCTGATCTTTTCCGCCGCCTTTGGCGCGAAATAGGTCAGCACGCCGTCGGCTCCGGCGCGCTTGAAGGCGACAAGGCTTTCCATCATCGCGCGCTCGCCGTCGATCCAGCCGTTGGCGGCGGCGGCGGCGATCATCGCGTACTCGCCCGACACCTGATAGGCGAAGGTCGGTACGCCGAAGCTGTCTTTCACGCGGCGGACGATATCGAGATAGGGCAGGCCGGGTTTCACCATCACCATATCGGCGCCTTCGGCGAGATCGAGTTCGATCTCGCGCATCGCCTCATTGGTGTTCGCCGGGTCCATCTGATAGGTGCGCTTGTCGCCGGTCAGCGTTTTGGCTGAACCGACAGCGTCGCGGAACGGACCGTAGAATGCGGAGGCATATTTCGCCGCATAGGCCATGATCTGCACGTCGTGAAGATGAGCTCCGTCGAGCGTTTCGCGGATCGCGCCGACGCGGCCGTCCATCATGTCGGAGGGCGCGATAATGTCGCAGCCGGCCTCCGCCTGCATCAGTGCCTGCTTCGCCAGCACCGCAACGGTTTCGTCATTGAGGATCACGCCGCCGCGCAGCAGGCCGTCATGGCCGTGGCTGGTGTAGGGATCGAGCGCGACGTCGCAGAGAATACCGATATCGGGAAACTCGCGCTTGATCGCACGCACGGCCTTGCAGACCAGATTGTCGGGATTGAGCGCCTCGGTGCCGTTCTCGTCGCGCAGCGACGGGTCGGTATACGGGAAGAGGGCGATGCAGGGGATCGTCAGCTTCATGGCGCGTTCGGCGTCCCGCACGGCCTGATCGACGCTGAGACGCTCGACGCCGGGCATCGAAGCAATCGGTGCGCGTCTGTTGTCGCCGTCCATCACAAACAGCGGCCAGATCAGATCGTCGGTGGTGACGACATTCTCGCGCACAAGACGGCGGGTCCATTCGGACTTGCGGTTGCGGCGCATGCGAGTCACGAGATCGAGCGATGCCGCGGGCGTCGTCACTTCACGCAGCGGCGCATCGCGCATTTCGATCGGCCGCCCGAATTTGATCGCCATTTTGACGCATCTCCTTATAACCCTTCCAAACTTTACCACCCGCGCCGGGTTTGTCACGGCGTCAACACGTTGATTTTGCCCCCCAAACGCACCATGACTAACGCCGCCGATCCGAGACTTCGCAACGCCGCAATGATTTACGGCTCGATGCAGGACGTCCGGGAACGGGGAACGAACCGAAATGAATGACGAAGCCCGCCGAGCCATGAGCGCACGCCGCGCCGGCGCCGGTAATGCGGACCAGATGCCGCGGGACCAGATATCGCTGCTGGCCGCCATGCCGACCGCACCGACCGAATCCGGCGACGGCGCCTGGACTGTGCGCCTCGTGCTGTTCCTGCGCGCGATGGCGGTGATCTCCGTGCTCAGGGGTCTCTATTATTGGGCACAGATCACGGGCTTTATCGGCGGCGAGGATGCCGCTTTCGAAATCCAGCCGACGCCGTGGCAGACCGCAACGGTCTATTTCGCCGTGATCGAACTTGTCGCCGCAGTCGGTCTGTGGCTCGCAACGCCGTGGGGGGCGGTGGTGTGGCTGACCACGATCGTGTCGATGGCGGTAATCGAATTGATGTTTCCTGCAATCTACGGCGGCAGCACATTTGTGATCGTGGCGGCGATGGTATTGCTGACGATCTATCTCGGCCTGGCATGGATGGCGGCGCACGAGCGGCCGCCGTAGGCATCTGCATTCGTCAAGCGCGCGACTGACCGTTTGCCTGCAATTTGAAGCAAATGTTTTCGCCGCCATTGTCGTAGTTATCGGTCCATGAACGGCGCCGGCCTCAGGCGTTACCGGAGAATTTCGCAATTTACGGGAGGTGTTCCGGAACGCGACAGAAGGGTGGCCGAAAGCGTGAACAGCGGCCTTTTTTCCTCAACAAGAACTTACAAAAAGCCCTTTATTGGCGGGCTTAATCGAGGATTCACTGTCTTAAATTCATGAACTCTTTATGGTGTTGTTTAAGCTGATCTTCAAACCGGCTGCTTAGGTTGGCGTTATCAGGCGGAACAAAAGTTTCGTCGAATAAAAACGACAAGCAGGGGTAGTGTCATGATCAAAGCCGTAGCCACGGCCGCGGAGTCCGTTGAGCGTAACGACGCAAACGCGCCGGTCCAGCCGCTCTATCTCGAAGCATTGACGCTCGTGGAGCGGCTGCACCGCCGCCTGCTCGACGTCATCAAGGATGAATTCGATCGCCGCGGCCGCGCCGACATCAATTCGGTCCAGGCGCTGCTGCTCTATAACATCGGCGACAAGGAACTGACGGCAGGCGAGCTGCGCACCCGCGGCTACTATCTCGGTTCGAACGTGTCCTATAATCTGAAGAAGCTGGTCGAGCTCGGCTTCCTCGATCATCAGCGTTCGCGCATCGATCGCCGTTCGGTCCGTATTCGCCTGACCGCGCAGGGCCAGGAAATCCGCCGCATCGTCGACGAGCTTTACAAGAAGCACGTCCGCACCGTGGAGAAGGTCGGCGGCATCTCGAACGACGAGTTCGCGACGCTCAACAAGTCGCTGCATCGCCTCGAGCGCTTCTGGACAGACCAGATCCTGTATCGGCTCTGATCCAACACCAAGTTTCCGGGCGAAGCCGGCGCAAGACCGGCCGCTACCTGATATCCGACCAATTCAGCGCATCGGCCCGGTTCTCCGGGGTCCGGTGCGTTGCTTTGTTGGGCTAAGGGCCGAATCTCTGCCATCTGTGCCGACCGTGGGCATCTTTCCACCATTGGCCGCCTTGGCCGGGGTTCCCGAACCGCCTAAATGTCGGGCTTGAACCCCAAAATTTGGCCCTTCACGCCAGATATGGTATGGCGCTTCCGCCGCCTTTCGGACCAAAACCTTTTCGTGCGTTCCCCAGGATCGGGGAGCGGCGATGGAGATATTTTGCTCATGAGCTCTTCTGCGAAAACCGCCAACGCCCCCGATACGTTCTTCACGGCCACGCTCGCGCAGGCCGATCCCGAGATCGCCCATGCGATCAAGGGTGAACTCGGCCGTCAGCAGCATGAGATCGAGCTGATCGCCTCGGAAAACATCGTCAGCCGCGCCGTGCTGGAAGCGCAGGGCTCGGTGATGACCAACAAGTATGCCGAAGGCTATCCGGGCAATCGCTATTACGGCGGCTGCGAATTCGTCGATATCGCCGAGACGCTGGCGATCGAGCGGGCCAAGAAGCTGTTCGGCGCGAACTTCGCCAACGTGCAGCCGAACTCCGGCAGCCAGATGAATCAGGCCGTGTTTCTGGCGCTGCTGCAGCCCGGCGATACCTTCATGGGCCTCGATCTCGCCGCCGGCGGGCATCTGACTCACGGCGCGCCGGTCAACATGTCGGGCAAGTGGTTCAAGCCGGTGCACTACACGGTGCGCAAGGACGATCATCTGATCGACATGGATGTGGTGGCGAGGCAGGCGCAGGAGATCAAACCGAAGCTGATCATCGCCGGAGGTTCGGCCTATTCGCGCGCATGGGACTTCAAGCGCTTCCGCGAGATCGCCGACAGTGTCGGTGCGTATCTGCTGGTGGATATGGCGCACTTCGCCGGCCTCGTCGCCGGTGGCGTGCATGCCTCGCCGGTGCCGTATGCACATGTCACGACGACGACAACGCACAAGTCGCTGCGCGGTCCGCGTGGCGGTCTGATCCTCTGCAACGACGAGGCGATTGCCAAAAAACTCAACTCGGCGATTTTCCCCGGCCTGCAGGGTGGACCGCTGATGCATGTCATCGCGGCAAAGGCGGTGGCGTTTGCCGAAGCGCTGCGTCCCGATTTCAAGATCTACGCAAAGAGCGTTGTCGAGAACGCCAAGGCGCTGGCGGAAACGCTCCGCGCTGCCGGATTCGATATCGTCTCCGGCGGTACCGACAACCATCTGATGCTGGTCGATCTGCGGCCGAAGGGCCTGAAAGGCAATGCGTCGGAAAAGGCGCTTGGCCGCGCGGCGATCACCGTCAACAAGAACGGCATCCCGTTCGATCCCGAGAAGCCGTTCGTCACATCGGGCCTGCGTCTCGGCACGCCGGCCGCAACCACGCGCGGATTCGGCGTCGCCGAGTTCAAGCAGGTCGGCGAGATGATCGCCGAAGTGCTGAACGCCAATGCGCAGTCGGCAGACGGCAAGGCGCCGCTGGTCGAGAATGCGATCAAGGAGCGGGTGCGCGCGCTCACCGATCGTTTCCCGATCTATAGCTAAGGACAGGGAATGCGCTGCCCGAGTTGTAACAGTCTCGATACACAGGTGAAGGATTCGCGTCCGACGGAAGATTCGGCCGTGATCCGCCGCCGCCGTGTGTGCGTGACGTGCAACTTCCGCTTCACGACATTCGAGCGGGTGCAGCTTCGCGAACTCACCGTCATCAAGCGCAACGGCCGCCGTGTGCCGTTCGATCGCGACAAGCTGGTGCGCTCGCTGCAAATCAGCCTGCGCAAGCGTCCGGTCGATACCGAGCGCGTGGAGAAGATGGTGTCGACCATCGTGCGCGAACTCGAAAGCGGCGGCGAAGCGGAGATTTCGTCGGAGGCCATCGGCGAGATCGTGATGGAGCATCTGCGCCAGCTCGATGACGTGGCGTATGTTCGCTTTGCTTCGGTCTACCGCAACTTTCGCGAAGCCAAGGATTTCGAAGCGGTTCTCGGTGAACTGTCCGGTGACGACGATGCGCGGCCCGCGCTTGCCCGGAAATGAACTCGGCCGCGCCCTCTTTCTCTGCTGACGATCATCGGTTCATGCAGCTTGCGCTCACGCTCGGGCGGCGCGGGCTTGGCAACACATGGCCAAACCCGGCGGTCGGGGCGGTGATCGTGAAGGATGGCGCGATCGTTGGCCGTGGCTGGACGCAGCCGGGCGGGCGTCCGCATGCGGAAGTCGAAGCGTTGCGCCGCGCCGGTGCGCTTGCGACAGGCGCGACGCTGTATGTGACGCTGGAGCCATGCTCGCATCACGGCAAGTCGCCGCCCTGCGCGGATGCGGTGATCGCCGCAGGCATATCGCGCGTTGTTGCAACGATCGATGATCCCAATCCGGAAGTGGCTAGGCAGGGCCATGCGCGGCTACGTGCGGCTGGTATTGCGGTGGACGTTGGCCTCTGTGCCGACGAGGCAGCGCACGATCATGCCGGACACATCCGCCGTATCGTTTCCGGCCGCCCGCACGTGACGCTGAAACTGGCCGTTTCGAGTGATGGCAAAGTCGGGGCAGCCGGCCGCAAGCCCGTGGCGCTGACGGAAGCGGCCGCCAACGACCGTGTTCACCTGATGCGGGCGCAGACCGATGCGATCCTGATCGGTGTCGGCACCGCGTTCTCCGACGATCCGATGCTGACCTGCCGTCTGCCGGGGCTGGAGGCGCAATCGCCGGTGCGGGTGGTGCTCGATACGCATTTGCGGTTGCCGCCGTCGGGGCGGCTGGCGAAGTCGGCGCGCAAGGTGCCGTTGTGGGTGGCTGCATCGGCGACCGCCGAGGCGCCGGCGGCGATGGTGCTGGGTGCGGAAGGGGCGGCCATCCTGCGCGCGGGGAGTGACGGCAAGGGACTTGATCTCGACGCGGTGGTCAAGGAGCTGGCGGCGCGCGGCATCTCGCGGCTGATGGTGGAAGGTGGCTCGAGGATCGCTGCGTCGTTTCTCGCCTCGGATCTCGCCGATGAGATCTGGTTGTTTCAAAGCCCGAAGGCAATCGGCAGCGACGGCATCGATGCCTTGCATGGTGCGTCATTCGACGCGATCACGGCCTCGCCACGGTTCCGGCTGCGTGCTAGCGACATGCTCGGACCCGACTGTCTGAACGTATTCGAGCGAACCTGACCATGATCCGGAAAAGTGGGCACCGGTTTTCCGATCAGATCATGGTCAATTAGAGAAGCATTATGTTTACCGGCATTGTTACCGACGTCGGCGAGATCGCGAGCCTGAAGCTGGTAGCGCAGGGGCAGTTGCATCGGCTGCGCATCCTGTGCCGCTACGACCAGACCACGATCGCCGACGGTGCATCGATCGCCTGCAACGGCGTATGCCTGACGGTAGTGGCTTCGGGCGTGGAGAGCGGCCGCACCTGGTTCGATGTCGATGCGGCGGCCGAGACGCTGCGGATGACCACGGCGCGGCACTGGAAGGCGGGGACCCGGCTCAATCTGGAGCGGGCGCTGAAAATCGGCGACGAACTCGGCGGCCACATCGTCGCCGGCCATGCCGATGGCATTGCGATGATCCTCGCACGCGACGATCTGCCGGACATGGCGCGGTTCACCCTGAAAAGCCCCCGGGAGTTTGCGCGTTTTATCGCCACCAAGGGATCGATCACGCTCGACGGCTGCTCGCTAACCGTGAATACGGTGGAGGACGACCGGTTTTCTGTGCTGATTATTCCACACACCTTGAGCGTCACCATGCTCGGTAGCTGGATCGCGGGCAGCGAGGTCAATCTCGAGGTCGATCTGATGGCGCGCTATGCGGCGCGCCTCACCGAAATGAAATAGGTTCCGTCATTGCGAGGAGCTTCAGCGACAAAGCAATCCAGTCCTTGTTTTGCGGTTCTGGATTGCTTCGCCTTTACAGGCCTCGCGATGACAAAGTTTCTTGGTTTTGGCGCGGAAGCGGACTAAAACGCTTGCGGATATGGATCGAGTGAACAGACACCTGAAAATGGTTGAACCGCGCCGGGCGCCGTTGAAAGACCAGACCGACATCAAGGGCTCCCATGTCCTGATCGTCGAAGCGCGGTTCTATGACGATATTCAGGATGCGCTGCTGCTGGCCGCGATCGCCGAGCTTAAGGAAGCCGGCTGCACCCACGATGTCATCACCGTGCCGGGCTGCCTTGAGATTCCCGCTGCGACTGCGATCACCATCGAGGCTGCGGACAAGAAGGGCCGGCCCTATGACGCGGTCGTCGCGCTTGGCTGCGTGATCCGGGGCGAGACCATTCATTTCGAGATCGTGGCGATGGAATCCGCGCGCGGGCTGATGGATCTGTCGGTCAACAGAAAGATTCCGCTCGGAAATGGTATCATCACCGTCAACACCGAAGAGCAGGCGTGGGCGCGTGCCCGCGCCGATGCGCTCAACAAGGGCGGCGACGCTGCGCGTGCGGCTGTCGTGATGATGCGGATCAAGCGACGGATGCAACCGCGGCTCGACCAGATGATCAAGGATCGGCTGCGCGATGCCAGCCACTAGGAGCGGCGCTGCCAAGAACGATCCGGGCAAGGCGAACCGGCGCGGCGCCGCGCGGCTTGCTGCCGTGCAGGCGCTCTACCAGATGGATATCGGGGGCGCCGGCATCAACGACATCTTTGCCGAGTTCGAGAGCCACTGGCTCGGCAACGAGGTCGAGGGCGAAAAATATCTCCCCGCAGAAGCTGCCTTCTTTCGCGATGTGGTTGCGGGTGTGGTGCGCGATCAGGCCAAGCTCGATCCGCTGCTCGACGATGCGCTCAATCGGGGCTGGCCGCTGAAGCGCATCGACGCGATCATTCGCGCGACGTTGCGGGCAGGGGCCTACGAGCTGGAGCACCGCAAGGATGTTCCGGCGCGCGTGGTGGTCAAGGAATACGTCGATGTCGCCAATGCCTTCGTCGAAAGCGACGAGACCGGCATGGTCAATGCCGTGCTCGATCAGATCGCGCGGCACTTTCGCGGCGGTGAGTTCGAACAGGCGTGATTGGCTCGTCATTGCGAGGAGCGCGAGCGACGAAGCAATCCAGAGGCGCTTGTGGGCGGATTGGGATTGCTTCGCTTCGCTCGCAATGACGGAGTTGTAAGTGTCATCTCCCGAAGACTCCCTGATCGCAAAGTACTTCGCGCCGCTGGCGACCGATGCCGGCGCGTTTGGACTGACCGACGACGCCGCTATCCTCAACGCAAGCGGCGACGATGTTGTCGTGACGGCAGACGCCATCGTCGAAGGCGTGCATTTTCTGGCTGACGATCCCCCCGACACCATCGCGCGCAAGGCGCTGCGGGTAAACCTGTCCGATCTGGCTGCAAAAGGTGCTGAGCCCGCAGGCTTTATCATGACGCTGGCGTTGCGGGAGGCGAAAGATGCGTGGCTCGCTCCGTTCGCCAAGGCGCTCGGCGAGGACGCGGTGCATTTCGGTTGTCCGCTGCTCGGCGGCGATACGGTCTCGACGCCCGGTCCGCTGTCGATCTCGATCACTGCATTTGGCCGCGTACCCGAAGGCAAAATGGTTCGCCGTGGCGGCGCGAAATCCGGCGACCTTGTGATGGTCACGGGCACGATCGGCGACGCGACGCTGGGGCTCGATATCCTCAAAGGTGGCGAGGTCGCCAAGGCGATGGCCAACGATGCGACCGGGATGGCGGCGTTGATTGACCGCTATCGCGTGCCGCAGCCACGCAACGCGCTCGCAAGGGCCGTGCGTGAGCATGCGCACGCCGCGATGGATGTTTCCGATGGCCTTGCCGGCGATCTCGCCAAGTTGTGCGCCGTGTCCGTGGTCAGCGCGGACATCCGGCTCGCCGACGTGCCACTATCCGCCTTCGCGAAACGACTGGTCGCCAGCGGCGCGGTTGGCATCGAGCGGCTGATCGCGGGCGGTGACGATTACGAGGTGCTGTGTGCCGTGCCGCAGGAGAACGCCGGGCGATTCATGGCCGCTGCGGTGGCCGCGGGAACAACCGCTACGGTGATTGGGGGATTCGCCGAGAGAATCGATCCTCCGCGGTTCCTTGGTGCCGATGGCAAGCCGGTGACCTTCCGGCGGGTGTCCTACAGCCACTTCTGAACCATCATACGAAATACCAAGCCAAAACGCTGCAAATCCTTCCAAAAAGGGTCTTTTAAGGGACCCCATAGCGTTGCGTCGCCGGGATGATTTTGGCATTGTCCGCGCCGATTTGAGGCCGTTTTTGCCATACGCAGGGCATGGCCTCCTTGTTTGCGCGTCCGTCCCATTCGCGGTCACGGGCGCCGTGGGGAAGCAACAAACAATCTGAGGATATTCAATGACAGTCTTGTGGGTGATCGTGCTCTGTGGAGCGCTTTCAATCGTCTACGCCGCATGGGCGACATCGTCCGTGCTCGCAGCAGATGCAGGCAATGCGCGGATGCAGGAAATCGCAGCCGCGGTGCGCGAAGGCGCGCAGGCCTATCTGAAGCGCCAATACATGACGATCGGCATCGTCGGCATCGTGATCTTCGCGCTGCTGGTCTGGCTTCTGGGTCTTCTGGTCGCCATCGGCTTCCTGATCGGCGCGGTGCTATCCGGTGCGGCTGGCTTCATCGGCATGAACGTGTCGGTGCGCGCCAACGTCCGCACCGCGCAGGCGGCGACGACGTCGCTCGCAGGCGGTCTTGAACTGGCGTTTAAGGCGGGTGCGATCACCGGCATGCTGGTGGCCGGTCTGGCGCTGCTTGGCGTCACACTGTACTTCATCTACCTCACCCAGTTTGCTGGCCTCGCTGCGAACAGCCGCACGGTTGTCGATGCGCTGGTGGCGCTCGGCTTCGGCGCGTCGCTGATCTCGATCTTTGCGCGTCTCGGCGGCGGCATCTTCACCAAGGGTGCGGATGTCGGCGGCGATCTCGTCGGCAAGGTGGAAGCCGGCATTCCGGAAGACGATCCGCGCAACCCCGCCACGATCGCGGACAACGTCGGCGACAACGTCGGCGATTGCGCCGGCATGGCCGCCGACCTGTTCGAGACCTATGCGGTGACCGCGGTCGCCACCATGGTTCTGGCCGCGATCTTCTTCGCCAAGTCCGCGCTGCTGGTGAATATGATGACGCTGCCGCTGGCGATCGGCGGCATCTGCATCCTGACCTCGATTGCCGGTACGTTCTTCGTCAAGCTCGGCGCGTCGCAGTCGATCATGGGCGCACTTTACAAGGGGCTGATTGCAACTGGCGTGCTCTCGCTGTTTGGCGTTGCCGCCGTGATCTACTACCTGATCGGCTTCGGCCCGCTGGCCGGCGTTTCCTACTCCGGCGCATCGCTGTTCTGGTGCGGCGTGGTCGGTCTTGCCGTCACGGGTCTGATCATCTGGATCACCGAGTATTACACCGGCACCGACTATCGGCCGGTGAAGTCGATTGCGGCCTCGTCGGTGACCGGCCACGGCACCAACGTGATCCAGGGGCTCGCGATCTCGATGGAATCGACCGCCATGCCGGCGATCGTCATCATCGCAGGTATCCTCGTCACACATAGCCTTGCCGGATTGTTCGGCATTGCAATTGCGACAACCACGATGCTGGCGCTGGCTGGCATGATCGTCGCGCTCGATGCCTTCGGCCCGGTGACGGACAACGCCGGCGGCATCGCCGAAATGGCTGGCCTTCCGAAGGAAGTGCGCAAGTCGACCGACGCGCTCGACGCGGTCGGCAACACCACCAAGGCGGTGACCAAGGGCTACGCGATCGGCTCCGCCGGTCTCGGCGCGCTGGTGCTGTTCGCGGCCTACAACGAAGACCTCAAGTTCTTCATCGCCAACTCGGCGCAGAACAAGTACTTCGCCGGCGTCAATCCGGACTTCTCGCTGAACAACCCTTACGTGGTGGTTGGCCTGCTGTTCGGCGGCCTGCTGCCGTATCTGTTCGGTGCGATGGGCATGACCGCGGTCGGCCGTGCGGCCAGCGCGATCGTCGAGGAAGTGCGCCGTCAGTTCCGCGAGAAGCCCGGCATCATGAAGGGCGACGACAAGCCGGACTACGGCCGCGCCGTCGACCTGCTGACCAAGGCCGCCATCAAGGAAATGATCGTTCCGTCGTTGCTTCCGGTGCTATCGCCGATCTTCGTTTACTTCGTGATCTACGCCATCGCAGGCTGGGGCACGCCGGCCGGCAAGTCGGCGGCGTTCTCGGCGGTCGGCGCGATGCTGCTGGGCGTGATCGTGACGGGCCTGTTCGTCGCGATCTCGATGACCTCGGGCGGCGGCGCGTGGGACAACGCCAAGAAGTACATCGAGGACGGCCACTACGGCGGCAAGGGTTCGGACGCGCACAAGGCGGCTGTGACCGGCGATACCGTCGGCGATCCGTACAAGGACACAGCGGGCCCTGCCGTCAATCCGATGATCAAGATCACCAACATCGTGGCGTTGCTGCTGCTGGCGATTTTGGCGCATTGATCTCAGTCGTCATTGCCGGACTTGATCCGGCAATCCATCTTCTTCGCAAACTAGATGGATGCCCGGGTCAAGCCCGGGCATGACGACAGTGAAGGCTACGAAAGAAACAAAAACCCCGCGGTGCGAGCCGCGGGGTTTTTCATTGAGCCAGTTTTTTGGAGCGATGTATTGAGGTTACTCGATGACGCGCACGACGCGGCGCGTGCGCGGCTCGACGATGTAGCGGCGATTGTTGATCACCGTATAGCGATACTCGGCGTGGCCCGGCACTTCGTAATATTCGATCTGCGACGGCAGCGGCTCGCCAACCACGATCGGCCGCTCGTAAACGACCGACGGGCGGTTCAGGCCGAGCACCGACGATACGACCGCACCGGGGATGTCGATCGCCGTACCGACCGCCGCACCAACAGTACCGCCAACCGCCGCGCCAACCGGGCCGCCGACCGCGCCGCCGGTGACAGCGCCATCGACTGCGCCGCGTTGCGTGGCCGACTGCGCCAATGCCGCTGCCGGTGTCAACGCGATGGCCGTAATCGCAATTGCTGTATGCAATCTCATGTTCGTCCTCCTCGGGGTGAAGATGGGCGATCAACGACTGTTGAACAGCAATGTTCCGTGGAACCGGATGGGAACTTTCGCCAATGCGAGGTTGTGGAAACCCGCAATGACGGATGGGTCAGTTCACATCCATCTTGAGGCCTTCCTTGTCGATGATGCCGCCGAACTTTTTTGTCTCATTCTGGATGAATGACGCAAACTGGGCGGGCGTGCCGTGATCGGCGCGAGCGCCCGCCGCCGCGAACGTCTTTTTCGCATCTTCGCGCTCGCAGAGCAGTTTGACCTGGCTGTTGAGCGCCTGGACCACAGGGGCAGGTGCGCCAGCGGGCAAGAATATGCCGAACCAGGACGACACGTCGAAGGGGGCTAGCTCAGGCGCGCTCTCACGCATGGTCGGAATCTTCGGCGAGCGGTCGGTGCGCTCCGCCGTGGTGACGCAGAGCGCGGTGAGCTTGCCGTCCTCGACCTGCGGCAGGGTCGGAAACAGGTTGTCGAACAGAATCTGGATGTCGCCGGCAAGTGCGGCCTGAAGCGCAGGGCCGGCGCCGCGGAACGGCGCATGCGTCATTTTCAACCCGGTGAGCTGCAGGAACCAGGCGGCAGTGAGGTGAGGGCTCTGGCCGATGCCGGAAGATCCGTAGGTGAGTTTGTCGGGGTTGGCCTTCAGATAAGAGATCAACTCGGGGATCGACTTCACCGGTACGGACGGGTGCGCCGAGACGATGTTCGGAACCCGGATCACGTTGCTGACCGGCAGAATCTGTTCCGGCTTGTAGCTGAGGTTGCGGAAGATGCTGAACGCGATCGCGTTCGGTCCGGGATTGCCGACCAGAACAGTGTGGCCGTCGGGCTTCTGGCGGATCGCCTCCAGCGTGCCGATGGTGCCGCCGGCGCCTGAGCGGTTTTCGACCACGGCGTTCTGGCCCCAATTGGCCTGCAGATGTTGGGCAAGCAGCCGCCCGATCACGTCGGTCAATCCACCGGGGGCGGCGGGCACAATGATGCGGACAGTCTCGGTCGGCTTCCATTCCTGCCCGAGCGCGCTGCGCGGCAGGATCGCGGCGGCGGAAACGGCAGCGGCGCCGGATAGCGCGCGGCGGCGGGTGATGCGAATGGTCATGATGGTGCTCCCTCAGGCCCGACATCTTGTGTGTCTGGGCTTTGAACGTGAAGGTAGGCAGTGAAATAGCAAGCGGCAAGGCGACGCAGCCGCGCGCCGATTGTGCAGTTTACAGCGGATTGCGTGGATCAGCGCAGGCTGATGATCTTGAAGATCGGCGTCAGGTAGCTCAGCTCCTGGCCGCTGGTCGGCGTGGTGCGGCTGATGAAGTCGAAAATCTTGCCGTCCTTGAGGCCGTAGTTGGCGAGCCGATTGACCGTGCGGTTCTTATCGAAGTAGACGGCCACCACGCGCTGATCGATCACTTCCTGGTTCATGAACCCGATCAGGCGGCGCGAGCGCTGCGAGATGTAGTAAAAAACTTCGCCGCTCAATGTCGCGACCGTCGATGGCGTGCCCATCACGATCAGCACCTGATCCTGGCTGGCGCCGATCGGAATCTGCTCGAGCGCGCCGTCGGGGATAATATAGCCCTTCTGGAATTGCTCGGATGTGCAGCCCGCGGTGAGCCCTGCAAACACCAACGCTGCGGCGATCGCGCGCAGGCGGCTCAGTTGCCTTGCCCATGACAAGGGGACGGTCGAGTTTCGGCTCAAGTCGGTCATCTGTGGCTCAGGCCTTGCTCTCGATCCAACGCTTTATTCCAACTGCCGTTCGTGCTCTGCATCTACTTGCATCTCGTGGCGGGTTGACGTACCGGGCGGTTCACTCGTTTGCAACCGACACGAGGCTTGTTCCGGACCGCTGCCGGACGTTTGCCTGCCACGCGGATACTGAAAAGATGCTCTGGCCGTTCAATCGCCTCGGGAAATCCACGACGCCGCCGCGCGGGACCATTCAGGCCATCTATGGCATGATCGTGGCGCAGGCGCGAGAACCCCTTTTTTATCAAGGCCTCGGCGTTCCCGATACAGTTAACGGCCGTTTCGACATGGTGGTCCTGCACCTCTGGATGGTGCTGCGCCGGCTCCGCACGACGGCGGAGGGGGCTGCAATGGCGCAGGCTGTGTTCGATCGCTTCTGCGCGGACATGGACGATAATCTGCGCGAAATGGGGGTCAGCGACACAACCGTACCGCGCCGAATGAAGGCGTTGGGCGAGGCATTTTATGGCCGCAGCATCGCCTACGATTCGGCACTGGCCGAAGGAGGCGACGCCCTTGCGCAAGCACTTGCGCGCAATGTCCTGAACACCGAAAACGCCGCTGCCGCTCAACTGCTTGCGGATTATGTACGCGCCTCCATTTCAGAACTCGATATGACCGCACACTCGGCGGTTGCCGATGGAACGGTCCGCTTTCCAGTGCCTGCAGCCAGAAGCCAATAATATGATGAAGCTCGACGAAAGCCCCTGGAGCGTGAAGATCGCAATCGCGCAAATTCCAGACGGCGGTTTGCAGATCGATATCGAGGCCGATCAGGAGGCGCGTACTGCGATGGCGAGCGCCGCGAGAGTTCGTTCGATCGCCAATGCATCTGCGTCGTTCGATATCAAGCCAGCGTCGCGCGAGGCTTTTCACGTCACCGGCGTGGTGAAGGCGCGTGTCGGTCAGGATTGCGTCGTCACGCTTGAGCCGATCGAGAGCGAGATCGAAGAAGCCATCGACGTCACGTTCGAGCCGCCTGGCGATGTGCCCGCGCGCGAGGCCAGCTCAAGGAAGGGTCGCACCCAGCCCGCGGATGAGGGCGAAGAAGAACCCGATCCGCCGGAGCCGATCCTGAACGGCCAGATCGATCTTGGCCGTCTGGCGCAGGATTTTCTGTTTCTCGGCATCGATCCCTATCCGCGCAAGCCCGGCGCGGTGTTCGATGTTCCGCAGGCCGCTACCGATCCCGAAGATCATCCGTTCGCGGCGCTTAAGGCCCTCAAAGATAGGGCAGAATCACCCTCCAAGGGCAAGCCTAAGCGGCGCTGATGGACGTCGACGGCCGGGGTCAAGCAGTTGTATCGGGGCGCGGACAGGGTATTGTCCGGCCCAATTAGAGGGCGATCCGCCCTTGTCGTTGCTGGCCGTGCGGGGCGGTGGCGTTTTACGTTGCGGCCTTCACTCAAGGTTGCTTGCTGGTCAGGTTTCCGGAAACTCATGCCGCAGAAGGTTCGAATTGCGCTTGACGCCATGGGCGGCGACATCGGCGCATCCGTGGTGATACCCGGCGCGGCAATCTCGCTCGGACGGCATCCGGATACCGAATTTTTGCTATTCGGCGACAGCAAGCAGATCGAGACGCAGCTTGCCAAACTTCCGGCGCTTAAGGCGGCCTCGCGCGTGGTTCACACTGATGTAGCGATTGCGATGGACGACAAGCCGAGCCAGGCACTGCGTCGCGGACGCAAGACATCGTCGATGTGGCTTGCGATCGATGCGGTAAAAAAGGGTGAGGCGGATGCCGTTGTCTCCGCCGGCAACACCGGCGCGCTGATGGCGATGGCGCGTTTCAATCTGCGCACGCTGCCGGGGATCGACCGGCCTGCTATCGCGGCGGTCTGGCCGACGATGCGCGGAGAGTCCGTGGTACTCGATCTTGGAGCAACGATCGGCGGCGATGCGCATCATCTGACTGCGTTGGCTGTGATGGGCAGCGCGATGGCGCGGGTGCTGTTCGATCTCGAGCGGCCAACGGTCGGTCTGCTCAATATCGGCGTCGAGGAAGTAAAGGGTGTCGAGCAAGTCCGCGCTGCGGCCGACATGCTGCGTACGTTGAATCTGCCGCAACTGGAATTCATCGGTTTCACCGAGGGCGACGGCATCAGCAAGGGATCGGCCGATGTAATCGTGACCGAGGGGTTCACCGGCAACATCGCCCTGAAGGCGGCGGAAGGCACCGCGCGTCAAATCGGCGAGTATCTGCGCAGTGCGATGTCGCGGACCTGGAGTTCGCGGATCGGCTACCTGTTCGCGCGGGGCGCATTCAAGGCGCTGCGGGACAAGATGGACCCGCGCAAGCTGAATGGCGGTGTGTTCCTGGGGCTCAACGGCGTCGTCGTGAAAAGCCACGGGGGAACCGATTCCGACGGCTTTGCCTATGCCGTCGATGTCGGCTACGAGATGGTCCGCTTCGATCTCCTGAACAAGATCAATCAAACGCTCAATCGCGACAGCGGCGCGCTTACGCCCGCTGTGCAGGGGGTTCTCTCTTGACGACCATTCGTTCTGTTGTTCTGGGCTGTGGATCTTATTTGCCGGAACAAATCCTCACCAATGCCGAACTTGCCGGCCGTATCGATACCTCCGACGAGTGGATCGTGCAGCGAACCGGGATTCGCCAGCGTCATATCGCGGCCCCCGGCGAATTCACCTCGCATCTCGCCATCAAGGCGGCGCAGGCCGCGCTTGCCAACGCCGGTATCGACGCTCAGTCGATCGATCTGATCGTGCTGGCGACCTCGACGCCCGACAATACGTTCCCCGCGACTGCTGTCGCGGTGCAGAACGGCCTTGGCATTACTCACGGGGCGGCGTTCGATCTGCAAGCAGTGTGCTCTGGATTCATCTTTGCGCTGGCCACCGCTGATAATTTTTTGCGCACCGGCGCGTTCAAGCGGGCGCTGGTGATCGGAGCCGAGACATTTTCGCGCATTCTCGACTGGACCGATCGCGGTACGTGCGTGCTGTTCGGCGATGGCGCAGGAGCCATCGTGCTGGACGCACAGCCGCAGCAGGGGACGACGTCCGATCGTGGCATCCTCACGACGCATCTGCGTTCCGACGGCCGCCACAAGATGAAGCTGTATGTCGATGGCGGACCGTCCTCGACGCAGACTGTTGGCCATTTGCGCATGGAGGGCCGCGAGGTCTTCAAGCATGCCGTCGGCATGATCACCGATGTCATCGAGGATGCATTCAAGGCCACAAATACAGGCCCAAACGACATCGACTGGCTGGTTCCGCATCAGGCCAACAAGCGTATCATCGACGCTTCCGCCCAGAAACTGCATATAGCGAAAGAGAAAGTCGTGCTGACTGTCGATAGCCACGGGAACACGTCGGCGGCGTCGATCCCGCTGGCGCTCTCGGTGGCGGTGGCCGACAAGAGGATCAAAGCCAACGACCTCGTCATGCTCGAGGCGATGGGCGGCGGCTTCACCTGGGGCTCGGCGCTGGTGCGCTGGTGAGCTGGTGAGCGCTTCGTTGCCTGGCATGCAACAATTGAACTAAAATTCCTCCCTCGTCTTCCATGCCATTGCATGCAGGACGCTGTTGACCCGTTCATCCGAAGCTCTTAATTTCAGTAGCGAATTTTTCGCCGTGAGCGGGGCAGGGCGATGAGCGAGAGTGCCGGAAAAACAGTAACGCGAGTTGATCTGTGCGAGGCGGTCTACCAGAAGGTGGGACTGTCGCGGACGGAGTCCTCTGCGTTCGTCGAGCTTGTTCTGAAGGAGATCACGGATTGCCTGGAGCGTGGCGAGACCGTGAAGCTGTCCTCGTTCGGATCGTTCATGGTTCGCAAGAAAGGCCAGCGAATCGGGCGTAATCCGAAAACGGGTACCGAGGTGCCGATCTCCCCGCGCCGGGTGATGGTGTTCAAGCCGTCCGCCATTCTCAAGCAGCGCATCAACAAGAACGGCGCCGCAAGCTGATACGCGGCAGCTGCGCCGGATTCCCGGATTTGAAGACTGTCATGCCCGGACTTGATCCGGGCATCCATCTGTTTTCGCAGCAAGCATGGATTGCCGGGTCAAGCCCGGCAATGACGAAGAATATTGTTTTCCGCTAACATCGGAAAATTGATTCTGTCGGCGACAGGCCGCACCGGGGAGCAGCGCGTGGACAAAGCGCCGGACGCATTCCGCACCATCAGCGAGGTCGCCGACGATCTCGACATACCGCAGCATGTGCTTCGGTTCTGGGAAACGCGCTTCACCCAGATCAAGCCGATGAAGCGCTCGGGCGGGCGGCGCTTCTACCGCCCTGACGACGTGGATCTGCTGCGCGGTATTCGCCACCTGCTCTACGGCGAGGGTTACACGATCCGCGGCGTGCAGCGCATTCTCAAGGAGCAGGGCATCCGGTCGGTGCAAGGCATCGCGAGCGGAGGAGCCGTGCCGCCAGCCGGCGCTGCGGATCGCGAGGATGGCCGCGAGAGCGATCTGGAGACCGGGATCGAAGCGGCTGTCGAGGACGCGGAAGAGATCGAGGCTGTTGCGCCGGTCGTCCGTGCGCCGTCGGTCACTGGCGCCAGAATTCCACCGGTGATGCTGGTTGAGCCCGAGCCTCTGGAGCGTAACGCTGCGGGCAAACTCGGCACCGCCGAGCGCGGCAGGCTCAAAGGTGCGCTGAACGATCTTTTGGCCTGCCGGACGATGCTGGACGATGCGCTGAGGCGGCCCGGAACGGCCTAGTTTTGGTGGCCGTGTTTTGCCCGAGCATCCTTGCGCCGCCACGCTATCGACGCTAGAGGAGCGAGGCCGTCAGGCAGTCGGAGCGTAGCGCAGCCCGGTTAGCGCACTAGTCTGGGGGACTAGGGGTCGTGGGTTCGAATCCCGCCGCTCCGACCATTTCCTTCCGTCCTACCCGCGCTTCCTCACACCCGCTCGATAATGATCGCAGGCGCCATGCCGCCGGCGGCGCACATGGTGACGAGGCCGCGCTTCAGGTTCCGCCGCTCGAGTTCGTCCAGCATCGTTCCGATCAGGATCGAACCGGTCGCGCCGATCGGATGACCGAGCGCGATCGAGCCGCCGTTGACGTTGACCTTGCCGCGATCGAGCTTGAGATCGCGGATGTATTTCTCGGCGACCACGGCGAACGCCTCGTTGATCTCGAACAGGTCGATATCGTCGAGTTCGAGCCCGGCCTTCGCGAGAACCTTACGGGTCGCGGGCACCGGAGCGTTCAGCATCAGCGTCGGCGAGTCGCCCATATTCGCGATCGCGACCACCTTCGCCCGCGGCTTGAGGCCGTGCGACTTCGCATAGGCAGGCGAGGCGAGCAGGATGGCCGCCGCGCCATCGACCACGCCTGACGAATTGCCAGCGTGATGGACGAAATCGATATTGAGGTCGGGATACTTGTCGAGGATCAGCTTGCGATAGGTCGTGCCCTTGTCGTCGAGTGCATAATCCGCGATCGCGGGAAAGGCGGGCTTGAGCGAGGCAAGCCCTTCGAGTGTGGTTTGCGGCCGCGGATATTCCTCGCGGTCGAGCGCGAGAGAGCCGTCTTCGTGATGAACCGGAACGATGCTCTTGTCGAAATAGCCGTGTTCGATCGCGTGCGCGGCGCGCTTCTGGCTCTCATAGGCGAGTTTGTCGGTGGCTTCGCGTGAAATGCCCTCGAGCGTGGCGATCGCGTCGGCGCAGACGCCCTGATGCGACTGCGGATGCTTTGCGCGCAAACGAAGGTTGCCCGAATCCATCATCATCGGTCCGTCGCCGCGGCGCGTCGCCATCGACATCTTTTCCGTGCCGCCTGCGATCACGAGGTCTTCGAGGCCCGCCATCACCGATGCCGCCGCCATATTGACCGAGGTAATGCCCGATCCGCAGAAGCGGTCCAGCGTGACGCCGGACGCGCGGATATCGTAGCCGGCATCGAGCGCCGACATGCGTCCCATGTCGCCTGACTGCGGGCCGACCTGCGCGCTAGTGCCCCAGATGATGTCGTCGACATCCCCGGTGTTGATTCCGGTGCGCGCGGCAAGCGCTTTCAGCACTGCGGCGCCAAGCTGCTGCGGATGAATTTCCGACAAGGCGCCTTTTCCGGCTTTGCCGATGCCGCGCGGAGTACGGCAGGCGTCGATGATGAGGGCCTCAGGCATGGTCTGCTCCCGTTATGGCTGTTTGGTTGGAGGCACGTTAGGCGTATTTTCGTGAAATGCGCCAGTGATCCTGCAGAAAAACAGCCGCCAGATTTCATGCGGGATCACGCGGAGCAAAGCCCAAAAAACTGCTAGGGTCGGGCTAACGGCAGAATTGCGGCAACGACAGAAACCGGGGATCGCCATGCAGCAGACCATTCCGCAGGATCGCACCGAAGCGATGCCAGACATGCAAAAACTCGTTGCCGATCTCAACGATCTGCTTCGCATCAAGACCACCGTGATCGGCATGAAGATGTTCGCGACCGTCGCCGAGATGGAAGCGATTCCGAAAATCCGTAGGCCCAACGCGATTCACACCACGGATCAGATCGTCAGCATGGCGTCGCGGCTGGGCTGGACGGTCGGCATCACCGGAGCGGATCTCGTCGGTGCGCAATGCCGCGCCGTGATCGGGCTTGCGCCGCAGGACGACAAGTGGCTCGCGGGCGAGAATTACGTCGGCGTGTGGCACGCAAGCGCGGAAGATGCCCGCGCGCGGCAGGAGGCGCTGTGCGTCGTGCCGCATGGGCGATATGAAGCGCTGGCGGTCAGTCCGCTGGCGAGCGGGCGGCTCAATCCGCCGGACATCTGCCTCGTCTACGCGACGCCGGGACAGATGATCATCCTGATCAACGGGCTGCAGTGGAGCGGCTACAAGAAATTCGAATGGGGTGTCGTCGGCGAGACCGCGTGCGCGGATTCGTGGGGCCGCGCGTTGGCCACCGGCGAGCCCAGCCTGTCGCTGCCGTGCTATGCCGAGCGGCGCTACGGCGGCGTGCCGGACGAAGAGATGCTGATGGCGCTGAAGCCCGCCGATCTGGCGAAAGGCATCGCAGGGATGAAGGCGTTGTCGAAGAACGGCTTGCGCTATCCGATCCCGCCCTACGGCATCCAGAGCGATGTGCGCGCTGGCATGGGCGTATCCTACGCGCGCAAGTAAAGCGGCCTGCCGATCCGATGATGTCTCCGGGACCGATCGACACAGCATTGCTGCCTGCGGGCATCCGCTCGCGGATCGTCGAGGGTATCAACGGCCTGTCGATGCATATTCTGGAAGCGGGATATCAGGAGCAGGGCCGTCCGTGCCTGCTGCTGCTCCACGGCTTTCCTGAGCTCGCGTACAGCTGGCGCAAGGTGATGCTGCCGCTTGCAGCCGCCGGCTATCACGTCGTGGCGCCCGACCAGCGCGGCTATGGCCGCACCACCGGAGCGGATGCGCGCTACGACGCTGATTTACGCCCGTTCCGCCTGCTTAATCTGGTGCGCGATGCACTGGGACTGGTCGCCGCGCTGGGCTATCGCTCGGTCGATCTCGCCGGTCACGATTTCGGATCGCCGGTTGCGGCATGGTGTGCGCTGGTTCGGCCCGACGTGTTTCGCTCGGTCGCATTGATGAGTGCGCCGTTCGCGGGTTCGCCAGAACTGCCACTCGGCATCGCCGGCGATGTCGCGCACGCGGACGCGGTCGCAAAGGATCGCATCGTTCACGCCGAACTGGCGGCACTGTCGCCACCACGCAAGCATTATCGGTGGTACTATTCGACACGGCAGGCCGATGCCGATATGCACCGATGTCCGCAAGGCGTGCACGATTTTTTGCGCGCCTACTATCACATCAAGAGCGCGGACTGGACGGACAACAAGCCATACCGGCTCGAGTCCTGGTCTGCGAGTGAACTGGCGAAGCTGCCATTCTACTATGTGATGGACCTCCACAAGACCATGGCGGAGACGGCTGCGGAGGCGATGCCGTCGCGCGAGGAGATAGCTGCGTGCAAATGGCTGACCGAGCCGGAGCTCGCGTTCTACGCCGGCGAATACGGGCGGACCGGATTTCAGGGCGGATTACAATGGTATCGCTGCGGCACCGATCCGGCGTTTGCTACAGAGCTGCAGACTTATTCGGGCAGGACCATCGACGTGCCGTCGTGCTTCATCGCGGGGGCGAGCGACTGGGGCATCCAGCAGCGCCCCGGCGCGCTGGAGGCGATGCAGACCAAAGCCTGCACTGACTATCGCGGCACGCACCTGATCGGCGGCGCCGGCCACTGGGTCCAGCAGGAGCAGCCGGAACGTGTGGCCGAGGCGCTGTTTGCGTTCTTCAAGCAGGCCAGGATCAAACCCGGACCTTCAGCTTGAGCCTTTAAGGGCTTTCAGGCCGTTTGGGGGGCTGTAGGAAGGCACGCCGTCATGCGTCCGTGTGTAAGCGGCTGTCGCAGCGAACATGCCCCACATCGCGCCGATCATCAGCCAGAAGTGGCGCCAGTGGTCGGTGTCGATGATGAAGCTCTCGCCCACGGTGCCGAGATAGGCCGCGAACACGGCCAGATAAATCCGTTGCCACGGCACCGGCCGGAAAATGTACCTGAACCCAAGGACCGTTGTGGTGATCATCAGCGCCGGATAGCAGACGCCCGCGATCCATCCGCCGGACATGAATGCGTTCAGATACGAATTGTGCGTGTCCTCGGGAAAGTATTTCGTAAACTGGAGCGGGCCGATGCCCCATGGCAGGTCGAGCGCCATCTCGGCGCCAAGGATATGCCGTCCGAAGCGGCCGAAACGGCCTCCATCATAACCCTGGCTGAAGCTGGCGCGTTCCTTGAAAAGGTTCGCAACCGAGTCCAGCGACAACAGGATCGCGACCGCGAGCGCCAAGGCTGCGAAGGCGACGACCGTCATGACGACGATCCGTCCGCGTTCGTTGTGCGAGCGCGATGTCAGGATCATCATTCCGAGCATGAACGTGGCGGAGGCGGCGAACTGTCCCCAGGCCGCGCGCGAGAACGACAGCAGCAGCGCGAGAACGAGGATGCCGAGAACAATAGCGCTGCGGAAGGCTTTGCCGAACCTGGCGGTCACCACCGACTGCAGGACGAAGAGAGCCGGCAGGATCAGAAAGGCGCCGAGCACGTTGGGGTCCTTGAATGTGCCGCGCGCGCGCGTGTAGAGGGTCAGTAGATCGTACCCCCCGGGCACCAGCTTGAAATAACCGGCGATACCTGCAAGCGCGGCAATCACCGCGCCGAAGATCAGCCCGCGCCGCAGCAGATCTAGCCGGTGCAGGGTGTCTTCCGAGAACACCATGGCGAAGAACACGACGGTAGCGGCGAGATACCACGAGGTCAGGATCCAGTTCACGATCTCGGACCGGTCGAGCAGGTAGGCGGAGCAGATCGTGTATCCGAGGTTGATCAGAAGCAACAGGGCCACCAGCGGCACGAACGACAGCCGCATCCGCAGGCCGGTGGCGAAGAACACGATCATCGCCGAGAGGGTGGCGAGTTCAAACGGGCTGGGTTCGACAAAGACGATTGCGCCGCCGGCGCCGATCGACCACAGCAGCGCGCGTTGAAGCGCGGCGACGCCCGGCATCGAGGCCGGAGTGGCTGCAATCGCGGCCGACTGACTCATGATACGCTCACTCTACGCAAGGCTACTCTATTCCACTCAGGTACGGATCGGTTCCGGCCGCGGCGCCCGCCGATCGGGATCTAGTAAGCGTTATCGGTCTTCAGCAAGGCGATCGGCGTCTTGAGCACGATGTAGAGATCGAACAGCACCGACCAGTTCTCGATGTAATGAAGGTCGAACTCGACGCGGCGCCTGATCTTCTCCTCGGTGTCGATCTCGCCGCGCCAGCCGTTGATCTGCGCCCATCCGGTGATGCCCGGCTTGACGCGATGACGTGCGAAATAGCCGTCGACGGCTTCGTCGAACAACTGGCTCTGCAGTTTGCCCTGCACCGCGTGCGGCCGCGGGCCGACCAGCGACAGATTGCCCTTGAAGACGACGTTGAAGAGCTGCGGCAACTCGTCGAGGCTGGTCTTGCGGATGAAGCGGCCGACGCGGGTGACGCGCGTGTCGTTCTTGGTCACGACCTTGGCGGCGAGCGGGTCGGCCTGATCGTGATAGAGCGAGCGAAACTTGAAGACGTCGATACGTTCGTTGTTGAAGCCGAAGCGCTTCTGCCGGAACAGCACCGGGCCGGGGCTGTCGAGCTTCACCGCGAGTGCCACCAGCGCCATCACCGGCGCGAGCAGGATCAGAATGATGCCGCCGAAAATACGGTCGAACATCCATTTCGTCACCAGATCCCAATCGGTGATCGGCTGCTCGAAAACGTCGAGCGTCGGCACTTCGCCCAGATAAGAATAGGAGCGGGGACGGAAACGCAGCTTGTTGGTGTGCGCCGAGAGGCGGATATCGACCGGCAGCACCCAGAGCTTCTTCAGCATTTCAAGGATGCGGGTTTCGGCGGAGATCGGCAGCGCGAACAGCACGAGGTCGATCCGCGTGCGGCGGGCGAACTCGATGATGTCGTCGACCTTGCCGAGCTTCTGGCTGCCGGCCACGGTGTCGAGTGCGCGGTCGTCGTTGCGGTCGTCGAACACGCCGAGAATATCGATGTCGGAGTCGTCCTGCTCGCGAAGCGCCGCGATCAGATGCTCGCCGTTGATATCCGCGCCGACAATCACGGTGCGGCGGTCGAGCCGGCCCTGACGCGCCCAGTTGCGGATCATCGAGCGCACGACGAGGCGCTGGCCGATCAGCGCGAGAAGTCCGATGATGTAGAATGCCGAAAGCCAGAGCCGAGACACGTTGCCGCCGACCTTGGCGAAGAACGACACGCCGATGAACAGCAGGAAGACGAACGTCCACGACGAGATCATTCGCGTCATCTGGCGAAGCTGTCCGCGAAATACCTGCACGGAATAGATGTCGGCGGACTGGAAACTGATGACGGCCGTGGCGGCGACTGCGAGGATGGCGAATATGTAGGACCAGCCAAATCCGTCGATCGGCGTCACATATCCGAAATAGAGCACAACGCCGATAACGCTCAGCATGATGAAATCGGCAAGCCGGACGCCGCCGGTGATGATAACGGGTGAGTAGGCCTTGCGGACTTTCTCGCCGGCGACCGCGAGCGCTGCCGGTGTCAGTCGCCGCCGCCGTTCGATCCGCGGCTGACCATCCGCGACCGCCGCCGTTGCGGCCGCGGCTGCGTTGATCATGGTTCGTCCGTCGAGCTGTTCCACGCGCGTTTTCCGCTCTGTGCCGCGCGCGCAGGCCGGACTCGATCGACGACTGAACGCGCAGGCTTATTGCCCCGCTTCCGGTCTAGCGGACAAATCGGAACAATCGGTTACCCAGGTAAGGTTTGGTTAACGGTCGGCAAACGTGTCGCGATAGCCTTCGATCACGCCATCGACCATGGCTTTCTGCGAGAAGTGCAGGAAAACCCGCTCGCGCAGCGATCGGGCTCGCTCACGCGCGGCGTCCATGTTGTCGAGAGCCGTTTCGATGGCATCCGCCATCGAACCGGTGTCGTTCGGTACGAACAAACCATCGTGATGAGCACCGAAAATCTCCGGGATGCCGCCGACGCGCGCAGCCAGCATCGGAACACCCGCCGCGGCGGCCTCGATCACCACGTAGGGCATCGAATCCCCGCGGGACGGAACCACCAGTACACGGCCCTGCGAGAAGCCATGGCGGGCTTTCACATGACCGATAAACCGCACCGCGTCGCCGAGGTGGAGACGGGCGACCTGTGCCTTCAGAGCGGCCGTTTCCTCACCGTCACCGCCCAGCGTGAGTGTGGCGGGACGGCCGTCGGCGCGTAGCCGCGCGATCGCATCGATCAGCAGATCCGCGCCCTTGATATGACGAAACTCTCCTACATAGGCGACGTCGGTGGCGTCGGGCGCCAGCACCACGGGATCGAATTCACGGGCGGTCACACCGTTGAATACGCAGCGCACGAGGCCAGACGGGGTGCCCACGATGCGCTGGTAGGTATCGCGCGCGTACTGGCTTTCGAACAGGAACAGGTCGGTGCGGTTCATCACCGTGCGTTCGATTCGGCTGAAGACCGCGCCTTTCAGTGTGTTGGGCGGATAGTGCAGCGAACCGCCGTGCGGCGTGTAGACGCGGATGCTCTTGCTGGACTTCGGCTTGAGACGAATAAAGACGCCAGCCTTGGCGCCGTGACCATGCAGGACGTCGAGCTTGAGCCGGCGCACCAGGCGCATCACATTGATCCCGCTTCTCAGATCGCTGAAATGCGGATCGCGATGGATCGGCAGGCGATGGATACCCAGCGCCATGCGCGGCAGCATTTCCGCGAAAACAGCGCTGGCGCGCTCGCCGCCAGTCATGCTGTCGGCGAGAATGCCGACTTCATGACCGCGCTCGGCCTGACCGTTGGCAAGGTCGATGATATGCCTGAAAATTCCGCCAACCGGCACGCGGGTTGCGTGCAGAATGCGCAACGGGCGGTCGGGCAAATCGGCCACGGCTAGAACCAGCGTTCCCCGACGACGATGGTGTCGCCGGGACTGACCTGTGTGGTTGGCGGCACGACCGCGCTGACCGAACCGGCCACGTTGCTGCGGGTCATCCGGACGTTGTTGCGGAGTGCGCGGGGCGAATATCCGCCGGCGATGGCGACTGCGCTTTCGACCGTCATGTTCGGCACGTATGGATACTGGCCGGGCGCTGCGACCTCACCGAGGATAAAGAACGGGCGATAGGCTTCGACTTCCACCGCGACCGACGGCTCGCGGATGAAACCGTTGCGCAGCTTGGCGGCGATTGCGCCGGACAGTTCAGAAGGAGTCAGGCCACGGGCCGGCACGCCACCGATCAACGGCATGGTGATGAAGCCGGTCGATCCCACGGCATATGTGTTGGTCAGACCTTCCTGTCCGAACACAACGACGCGCAGCCGGTCGCCTGCATCGAGCCGGTAGCGGTCGTCGAGGGCGATGACGGGAGCCGCATAGGCGGCTGGGACAACACCTGGCGGAGGCGGCGCGGCAACAAGAACAGGCGGAGGAAAACCACGGCGGCGAACAACTGGCGGTGGTGCGGGAATTTCGGCGACCGGTGCGGCGGCTGCATAAGGAGCCGGCGCGACCTGTGCAACCGGCGATGGACCCGCAGCCGATCCGTTATAGGCCAGATTGTCGAGGTCGTTGCGGACGACGGGGCCGGGCGGCGGCGCGATGGCGGCGCTTTGGATCACGCGCGCCGGCGGGAAGCTGCGGACGCAGCCCGACGCAGCAAACGCAACAAGAACGAGAGCAAATAACGCGCGGGGTTTCCGCATGACCGATTCCTGCAAAAGGTTGAATCGGATTAAGGGCATTTATGGTTAACAAAGCATAACCACACACCTCCGGCGCTTGCCGGGGGCAACCTGTCCGGCGCGGCGAATTAACCGCCCGGCAACCATAATCGGCTTAACTCTCGGCCAGTTCGATACCCGGGTAGGTAGCGTCTGGTTGGGAGTGTCCGATGCGTTTCGCGTTCTGGCGTCGCCGCAAGGTTGAGAAATCCGCTGAAGCTATGGTTGCCGCGGCGCCGGCGGTTGCTGACAGGCCCAAGCCCGGTCCGGTCAAGGCCGCGCCGGTGTTCGAGAGCGGCGATCTCGATCTGCGTGCGATCGGGCAGGTCCTTCTCCGCAAGAAGTTCTGGATCATCGGCCCCACGCTTGCGGCGCTTGGTCTTTCGATCTTCGTCGTGAACTCGATCACGCCTCGTTACAAATCGGAAGCACGCATCCTGATCGATGGCAGGGAGAACGTTTTCCTGCGGCCGAACGGCGAGCGCAACGAGGAGCGCACCTCGCTCGATGCCGAAGCGGTGACGAGCCAGGTTCAATTGCTGCTGTCGCGCGAGGTCGCGCGTGCGGTCATTCAGAAGAACAATCTGGAAAAGCTGCCGGAGTTCGATCCGGTGCTGCGCGGCATTTCGCCGATCCGGTCGCTGCTGTCGCTGTTTGGCCTTGCCCGCGATCCCTTCAAGATGACGCCGGAGGAGCGGGTGCTGGATGCCTACTCCGAGCGCCTGCAGGCCTACGCGGTCGACAAATCCCGTGTGATGGTGGTCGAGTTTCAGTCGCGCGATCCCGATCTGGCAGCCCGCGTCGCCAATTCGATCGCCGATGAATATCTCATCTTGCAGCAGTCCGCGCGGCAGAACCAGGCGCGCTCCGCATCGCAATGGCTCTCAGGCGAGATCGACGGCCTCCGCAAGAAGGTCGCCGAAGCCGAGGCGAAGGCGGAAGAATTCCGGTCGAAGTCGAGCCTGTTCATCGGCACCAACAACACGACGCTTTCGAACCAGCAGCTCGGCGAGTTGAACACGCAGCTCAATAATGCACGCGCGCTGAAGTCAGACGCCGAATCGAAGTCGCGGCTGATCCGCGAGCTGTTGCAAAGCGGCCGGCCGATCGAAGCGTCCGAAGTTCTGAATTCCGAACTGGTTCGGCGGCTCTCCGAGCAGCGGGTGACGCTGCGGGCGCAACTCGCGGAGCAATCGTCGACGCTGCTCGACGGTCATCCCCGGATCAAGGAAATCCGCGCGCAGATCGCCGATCTCGACCGTCAGATTCGTGAAGAGGCGGGCAAGCTGTCACGTTCATTCGAGAGCGATGCCAAGATCGCCAGCGGCCGGGTCGACGGTCTGACCTCCAATCTCGATCAGCTCAAGCGCCTGGCCACCTCCACCAATGGACAGGACGTGCAATTGCGGGCGCTGGAGCGTGAAGCCAAGGCGCAGCGCGATCTGCTCGAATCGTATCTGGCGAAGTATCGCGAGGCCAACGCCCGCGAGAACATCGACGCTACTCCGGCAGACGGCCGCATCATCTCGCGCGCCATCGTGTCGAACAACCCGGCCTATCCGAAGAAGCTGCCGATCGTTCTCATCGCGACGCTGGCGACGCTGATGGCGACCTGCGGTTATTTCGCCACCGGCGAACTGCTGCGCATCACCGCGCCGCGCGTTGCCGCAACGGCGCCTCGCACGCTTCCTCTGGAGCCCACTCTCGATGCGCACGCCGTTCGTGGCAGTCATCCGGAGCTTGCGGCAACCGTGTCGGAACTCGAACAACTCGCCAGCGATCTGAGGCAGGCGGGCGATGCCCGGAAAATCACGCTGCTCGGGGCAGGTCAGAATGAAAGCATCACGCTGACGTCGCTGACATTGGCGCGGCTGCTCTCCCGCAACGCGAAGGTCGTGCTCGTCGATCTGTCGCCTTCGTCGCAGACCCTGAACGCGGTATCGACCGATCCGGCGGCGCCCGGCATTTCCGATCTCGCAGGCGGCGAAGCCTCGTTCGGTCAGATCATCACCAAGGACCGGCTGTCCGGAGTTCATCTCGTCAGCTCCGGACGCACGGCAGGCGACCGCACCCGGATGGCGTCGCCGCGTATCGGCATGGCGATCGACGCGCTGCTGCAGGTCTACGATCATGTTCTGATCGACGCAGGCACCGCCAGCGATATGCCGGCGCAGATACTCACCTCAGATGCACGGGCGGTCGTCGTGCCTGCGGGTGTGACCGACGCGCCCTTCCGCGACGCCTATTGCGATCAGCTCCGGGCCGTTGGATTTGGCCGCGTCAACATGCTGAGCCAGCCGCCGCGCACCAGCAACGACAACACGCCGCGCGCCGCGGCATAACGCCGGGTTTCGGGATTGCGGCTTGCTGTCAGCGCTGGATGGCGCTGCGCACGGCGCCCGCCATTTTCATCAGGGCGGGGGTCTGCTTCACGAAGCGCTTGGCGTTTGCGAGCGACGACATCGCCAGCGCGGCCATCCGGCCTTTGGCGTTCAGCGCGATGAAGCTGTCGAAGATCGGTTCGTCGCCCTTGCAGAACAGTAGCTTGTATTCGTCCGACCCGATGCCGAGATCGAGCGAGGTGTATTTTTGTGACGCATAGTAGTCGATGATTTCGCGCATCAGGATCTGGCCGGGGCTGTACTTGGCATGCTCCGACACGGTGTAGGTGTTGAACATCATCGAGAAGCGGTGGCCGTCGGCGACACCCGCATACATCGCGATCATCTCGCTGTCGCATTCCAGCGCATGGATATCGATCGCATAGCCGCCGCCCGCGACCGGCGTCAGGCAGGCGGTGCGGATGAAATCCTCGATGCCCGGATCGGCGAACACGTTGGGCAGTTTCTGCGCCGCCATGCGTTGCGGTTTGACGATGAAGAAGGCGTCGAGCAACCGCTTCACGTCGGATTCACTGCGCGCCAGCACGTAGCGATAGCCGGGCAGGCCCTGTAACTTGCGCTCCTTGCCCTTGAGGCGGCGGCGGAACGAGTTGCTGATGCGGGTATCGGGCGAGGTGTCCGGCACGATCGTCATCAGCGGGCAATCGTTGACCGCTTGCTGCCACGGCAAAATCATCACCGGGTTGCGCACGCCGAGCCAGGTCTGCGGTTGCTGGACCAGGGCAAGGATATCGACGCCGCTCTGGCTGCGAGCGGCGTCAAAGATCGCATCGAGATCGGCTTCGGTGACGTGGGCGGCGAAGTCGCGATCCCACAGCGCCATGTTGAATGTCGAATGCTTGCCGCCAAGAAAGCGCGCCGAGCGGAAGCCGCCGTCGGATTTCGCTCCCAGTGGAAAGAGGCAAAGCGGCTGTTGATGCGCGTCGTAACCGACGACGATACACGGCTCCTGCCCGAGCGCATTGCCGACATGTTGCTGCCACGACGACACGAATGCGAAACGCTGATAGGGCGTTGAAAGACTGCCTGGGCCGGACTCGAGGATGTCCCATGCCGTTTTCGCCGCATCGAAGGTCTGAAAGACCTGCACACGGGCAAGACGGGAAGCGCTGGCGGCGGCTTGCATGGCGGGTCGGCTTTCGATCGCAGCAGCCATGGTCATCGCGTGTCCGATCGGGGATTTCTGTAGATTCAGCCGACCTTTGCAAAGAAGTGTCAACAAAGGGTAATGACAATGGCGCAGCGGCGGGGGCCGCTTGGGGGATCGGGTGCCGCCGCTACCTGGAGTTTTGACGCGGGCGTGGCTGGGGGTGGCGAGCCTCAGCGGTTATGCGCGCATACTGGAGGCGCAGTCCGGCTCCGCCGGCGTGATTTTGCGTCTCGCGCGCGTCAGGCCGCAGCGGCCCGATCCGTTTCAGCCGCTCAAATCGAATGACATCACGCCAGAATTTCTCGACCGCGCCATTCGCGCGATCCGGCGCTGGAACTATGACATCATCCCGATCGGTGAGATTGTTGATCGAGCCGGCGCGACGCGGACCGCGAAGCGGTTCGTTTGTCTGACATTCGACGGAGGCTCGCGCGATCTGATGGCGCACGGCTATCCGGTGCTGGCTCGTCATGCTGCGCCTTTCACGGTTTATGTGCCGACCGGATTTGTCGATGGCGTCGGCGAGGCATGGTGGCTGGCGCTGGAGCAGGTGATCGCGCGGCATGGCCGTATCAGCTTGATGATGGATCATGACGAGCGCCGCTTCACGGTCGAGAGTATCGCCGACAAACTGGAACTCTATGATTACCTGAGCGGCTGGTTGCGTGCGCTGCCGCCGGACGAGCTGAGCGCGACAATCGGCGATCTGTGCAAACGATACGGCGTCGGTCTTGCGGCGTTATCGCGTGAGTTTGCGATGAACTGGGACGACGTTGCGCGCCTCGCAGCCGACCCGCTCGTGACCATCGGCACGGCCACCGTGCATGGATCGATGCTGGCAAGCCTGAATTCAACCGATGCCGCGCGTGAAATGAAAATGGGCCGCGCCGTCGCCGAAGCCGCTTTGCAGCGGTCGCTGCCGCATTTGGCGTATCCGTTCGGCGAGCAGGGGACATGCGGTCAACGCGAAACCTTGCTGGCGGGTGAGGCTGGCTTCGCGACCGCAGTGACCTTGATTCCAGGAACCATTCTGCGGAGCGGCACGTTCGATTCGCTCAGGCTGCCGCGCATTGCGTGGGACGGCCGCATTGCTTCGTTGCGCGTGCTGCGCGCGATGCTGGCGGGCCTCAAATAAAACTGATCGGTCAGGTATCGGCCCGCTGCATCCAGCGGATCAGCGGCATCGCCGGCAGGACCCACCCCATCCCGGCAATCGCGTAGAACAGGATCTGCGCCACTCTGCCGCTGGCAAACCACGCGGCGAGCGATGGCGATTGCGACAAGGCCATGACCCCGAGCGACCATACCGTCACGAGAATCAGCAACAGGATCGCACCGATGAATTTTCGCTGACGAACGGTCATGTGAAAGTAAAAGCCATTGAAGCGCCGATGGGAACGTACAAGCTCATGGGAACGTGAAATATCGATAGCCGAGGCGGCTTTCCGCCGTGGAACGCCGGGACTATAAGGTCCGGATCAATTCATTCAAGATGCAGTTCCATGACCGCAGCTGTTCCTGATTCCATGCTTTTGCGCGCCGTGCGCCGATGGCTTGTCGCTGTCGCGGTGCTGATCGCGGCCATGGTGCTGGTCGGCGGCGCGACGCGGTTGACGGAATCCGGATTGTCGATCGTCGAATGGAAGCCGGTGACAGGCACGCTGCCGCCGCTTACGGACGGAGCGTGGACCGATGCGTTCGAGGCCTACAAGACGATCCCGCAATATCGCGAAATCAATCGCGGCATGAGCCTCGACGAATTCAAGACAATCTTCTGGTGGGAATGGAGTCATCGCCTGCTCGGGCGCGTCATCGGAGCGGCATATCTGCTGCCGTTCCTGTGGTTTCTCTGGCGGGGATCGCTGCCGCAAGGCCTGCGGCGGCGGCTCTGGGTGATCTTCGGTCTTGGCGCTCTGCAAGGTGCGGTCGGATGGTGGATGGTCGCGTCGGGGCTGACGCACAGGGTGGACGTGTCGCAGTATCGGCTTGCCGTTCACCTGATGCTGGCGCTGATTATCTTCGCAGCGATCGTCTGGACGCTTCTGGATCTGAGCGCGCGGCCACGCGAGGCAAGCCAGCGGCGGCTTAAAATCCAGACGCATGTGTTGCTGGCGGTTCTGTTCATACAACTCTATTTTGGTGCGCTGGTGGCCGGCCTGCGAGCCGGGCGCTCGTTCAATACCTGGCCGTTGATCGACGGCGCTCTGGTTCCCGATGCATCGCGGCTGTTCCTGGAACAACCCTGGTGGCGCAATTTCTTCGATAACGTGCTGACGGTTCAATTCACCCATCGGATGCTGGCCTATACGCTGTTTGCGCTGGCGATCGCCCACGTCGTGGATGCGGTGCGCTTGAAGGCAGGCGGCATCGCCAACGGCGCGCTCTGGATCGCAGGCGCCGTCACTTTGCAGGCGGCGTTGGGCATTCTGACATTGTTGCATTTGGTGCCGATCCCGCTCGCGCTTGCGCATCAGGGAGCCGCAATCGTGTTGCTCACGCTGGTGCTGCATCAGGCGCATCGCTTCAGCGCCCACAGCACGTCCGTCGCGCCGGCGATGGCAAATGCCTTTGGACGGTCCGGCTGATTGGAACGATTCTAGCGGCAGTCACAGAGCTTTGCGCGCGCCTGCGGGACGGATCGCTTTACCTTTGGCAACGCTGAGCTAGAAGCACCCATCTGCCATCGATGGAAAACCTGCCTATGTCGAGCGCCTTCATCCAAACCATGGTTATTCTGCTTCGCGAGGGTCTCGAGGCCATGCTCGTGATCGCGGCGTTGGCGAGCTATCTCGTGAAGTCGGGTGCGGAACATCGCGTCAAGGCGCTCTACGGAGGCGCTCTCGCTGCTGTCGGCGCGAGCCTCGTCGCTGCGTGGATTTTTGCCGTGTTCAATTCCGGCGATCACAACGACACGCTTGAGGGCGTGGTCATTTTCCTCGCGGCGGCTCTGATGCTCTATGTCAGCGGTTGGCTGATGGTGAAGCAAGACCCGCGCGGCTGGCAGACCTATCTCGCGACCAAGGCCGATAGCGCGCTTGGTCAGGGGACCGCATGGGCGGTCGCGGTGCTGGCATTCCTCGCGGTGTTCCGTGAAGGGGCGGAGACGGTATTGTTCATCGCGGCCGTAGCCAAAGACGGCTGGAACGCGGGAATATTCGCTGGCGTGGCTGTCGGTCTCGTGCTGCTCGCCGGGCTGTTCTATGTCATCAACAGGGTGGCCCAGCGGCTGCCGCTGCGGCCGGTGTTCATGATCACGTCGGCATTCTTGTTCGTCATGGGCATCAAGTTCATTGGCGATTCATTGCAAGAGTTTCAGGAGCAAACCCTGGTTCCATTCACCGAGATCAAGAATATTGCGTGGATCGGGAATATCGGACTGCATCCCAATGTGGAGGCGCTCTCGATCCAGTTTCTGATCGTTCTCGCGGCGCTTGCGACATATTCGCTGTTTCTGCGCAACGATCGCCTGATGCGCGAACTGCAGTCGCAACGGCGTCCGGCGGAGTAGCCCATGTTAGACGCGGCGCTTTTCGGCGCCGCGTTTTGCTTGTCAGTGTTGCAAGTTCAAGCCAGCGCCTGCTCAAGGTCGGCGATCAGGTCTTCCTTGTCCTCGATGCCGATCGACAGGCGGACCACATCAGGCCCGGCGCCCGATTTCGTCTTCTGCGCATCGTCGAGCTGGCTATGCGTCGTCGACGCCGGATGAATGACGAGCGAGCGGGTGTCGCCGACGTTCGCCAGATGCGAGAACAACTGCAGCTTCGATACCAGCTTGACGCCGGCGTCGTAGCCGCCCTTGAGGCTGATCGTGAACACCGCGCCTGCGCCCTTCGGACAGTATTTGCGCGCGAGGTTGTTGTACTTGTCGCCGGCAAGACCCGCGTAGTTGACGCCGGCCACGGCAGGGTGTGTGGACAGCCACTCGGCAATGGCCTTGGCGTTATCGCAATGCTTTTGCATTCGCAGCGGCAGGGTTTCGATGCCTGTCAGGATCATGAAGGCGTTGAACGGCGACAATGCCGGACCAAGATCGCGCAGCGCCAGCACGCGACAGGCGATGGCGAACGCGAAGTTGCCGAACGTCTCCTGCAATTTGATGCCGTGATATTCAGGACGCGGCTCGCTCAGGATCGGATACTTGCCGTCCTTCGACCAGTCGAAGGTGCCGGCGTCGACGATGATGCCGCCGATCGAGTTGCCGTGGCCACCGAGGAATTTCGTCAGCGAGTGGAGCACGATATCTGCGCCGTGATCGATCGGGCGGATCAGGTAGGGCGACGCCAGCGTGTTGTCGACGATCAGTGGAACGCCTGCCTTCCGAGCGACGGCGGCAATGGCTTCGATATCCGTCACCGTGCCGCCCGGGTTGGCGATCGATTCGATGAAGATCGCCCTGGTGTGCGGCGTCACCGCGCGCTCGAAGCTCGCAATGTCGTCGGTATCCGCCCACACCACGTTCCAGCCGAAGCTCTTGAAGGCGTGGCTGAACTGATTGATCGAGCCGCCATAGAGCTTGCGCGCGGCGATGAACTCGTCGCCGGGTTTCAGCAACACCTGCAGCGCGACGACCTGTGCCGCATGGCCCGATGCAACGGCCAGTGCAGCTGTGCCGCCTTCCAGCGCGGCCACACGTTCCTCGAGCACCGCATTGGTTGGATTGCCGATGCGCGTGTAGATGTTGCCGAAGGCCTGAAGCCCGAACAGCGAGGCGGCATGGTCGGCGTCGTTGAACACAAACGACGTCGTCTGATAGATCGGCGTCGCCCGCGCGCCCGTGGTGGGATCGGGCTGCGCTCCGGCGTGAATGGCGAGCGTGGAAAATCCGGGTTGGCGATCGGTCATACGTCGTCCTTTGCGATAGCGGAAGAGGGCGGCATGCTGATGCGTGAGATACCTATCGTCAAGGCAGCGGATCGCCCATCGCGACGATTGGCAAGGCGGTTTCCGGCGTTGCGGCTCCGCAGCATGAAATTTCATCGAGCGGAGCGACAGCGACTATTCGCTCCTGGGCCTGTTCCGGCTCCAGCCTATTCCGGCTTGTCTTGCGCCGCGCGGTCGGCGGCGGTGGTCGCTCCGCCTGAAATGCTGCTGCGGTTGAGCGACATGCGCTGGAACGAGCCCGTCGGTATCGGCGCGCGCTTCGCGCTCAGCGTGCGCGAATTTACGCCCATCCAGGCAATTTCGGATGACAGGCGTCCGTATTCGATCTTCGGACAGCGGTTCATCACGACCTTGAGGCCGGCAGCTTCGGCTTTGGTGGCCGCCGCATCGTTGCGGACTCCGAGTTGCATCCAGATCACTTTCGGCAAGGGGCTCAAAGCCAGCGCCTCATCGACGATCGCTGCGGCTGCATCGGAATTGCGGAAGATATCGACCATATCGACCGGACGATCGATGTCACGTAGCGACGCGACGAACGGTCTGCCGACCAGCGACTTGCCGACCTGGCCCGGATTGATCGGGATCATGTCGTAGCCGCGTTCGGCGAGATATTTGAACGCGAAGTAGCTTGGCCGCACGTTGACAGGGGAGGCGCCGACCATGGCGATGGTTTTGACGCCGTTGAGAATCTCACGAACATAAATGTCGGAATAGGTGTCGTGGTTCATCGCGTGGAGGGCTTTTCTTCTTCTTGCACATGATCCTTGCGGAAAACCGGCTTCCACTTTTCCGGGATCATCCTCACTCTTCCCAGATCGGGTCGCGCTTGGCAATGAAAGCGTTGATGCCTTCCTCGGCGTCACGCGCCATCATGTTCTCGGTCATCACCTCGGCGGTGTAGCGATAGGCCTCCGCCAGCGACATCTCGGCCTGGCGATAGAACGCTTCCTTGCCGATCTTGACCGTGCGGGTCGATTTGCTGGCGACTACGTTGGCAAGTGAAATCGCGATTTCAAGCTCGGTGCCGGCAGGTACAACCTTGTTGACGAGTCCCATGCCGCGCGCAGTCTCGGCGTCGATCGGCTCGCCAGTCAGCAGCATGCCCATCGCGTGCTTGCGCGGCACGTTGCGACTCAGCGCCACCATGGGCGTCGAACAAAACAGCCCGATATCGACGCCGGGCGTTGCAAAGCTCGCGGCGTCCGATGCGACGGCGAGATCGCAGGTCGCCACAAGCTGACATCCGGCGGCGGAGGCGATTCCCTGCACAGTGGCGACCACTGGCTTCGGCAGCTTGACGATGGTTTGCATCATCGTGCTGCACATGGTCATGATCTGCGCGAAATAGGCGCGGCCACCGTCGGCGTCGCTGCGGCGTGCGGTCAGTTCTTTCAGGTCATGCCCTGCGGAGAATGCCGATCCATTGGCCGCAATGACGACGGCGCGAATCCCGGCCTGTTTCGCGATCGTATCGAGTTCGCCCTGCAGCGCTTCAATCAGTCCCTCGGACAGGCTGTTGCGTGCATCCGCGCGGTTCAGCGTGAGAATCGCGATCGGACCGCGATCCTCCCGCAGCAGAGGCGGCGCGACTGACGAGGGCTGCGGTTGCAGACGGGTGCTTTGCGCGGTCATTGTCGTAGTGTAGGTCATCGCGCCAGCGCCGCGAAGGGGAACACGAGCCGTCCATGTCGAAAAATGCACCCGCAAAGGTGGCGATGACCACCGAAGAACTTGATCGCTTTCTGCATCGGGAATTTCCGGAATTCTACGGCGAGGGCGGCCTCGTCATCGAACGGGCCGACGGGGAGATGTGCCGGCTGCGCCAGCTCTATCATCCGCGGATGCTGCGGCCGGGCCGCACGATCTCCGGGCCGACGCTGATGGCGCTGGCCGATGTGGCCATGTACGTCGCGGTCCTCGCGGCCATCGGGCCGGTCGGGCTCGCGGTCACGATCAATCTCAACATCAATTTCCTGCGGAAGGCTTCCGAGGGCCGCGATATCATCGCCGAGGGGCGGCTGCTGAAGCTCGGAAAACGGCTGGCTGTCGGGGAAATCACCCTGTTGTCCGATGGCGATGAGGAGCCGGCCGCCCATGCCACGCTGACCTATTCCATTCCACCAACGTAATAATATTGACGGTATCAAAGTACCGTTATTATAAGTATATGATATTCATAGAATAAATTTACGAACGTGCCGTTGACGCGATCAGCGCGGCCGTCTAGAAACTGCGCCATCCGGCCCGCATTGGCGGGCCGACTGCTTTTCAACGGATAGCTCACATGAAAACGTTTTCGGCGAAGCCCGCCGAGGTCAACAAGAAGTGGGTGCTGATCGACGCCACGGGTCTGGTGGTCGGGCGGCTCGCCTCGCTGGTCTCGATGCGTTTGCGCGGCAAGCACCTGCCGACCTATACGCCCCACGTCGATTGCGGTGACAACGTCATCGTGATCAACGCCGCCAAAGTGGTTCTCACCGGGCGCAAGCGCGACAACAAGGTCTACTACAATCACACCGGCTTCATCGGTGGCATCAAGGAGCGCACGGCAAAGTCGATCCTCGAGGGCCGCTTTCCGGAGCGGGTCGTCGAAAAGGCCGTCGAGCGCATGATCCCGCGCGGTCCGCTGGGCCGCCGTCAGTTCGGCAACCTGCGTGTTTATCCGGGCACCGAGCATCCGCACGAAGCGCAGCAGCCGGAAGTGGTTAATGTCGCCGTAATGAACCGCAAGAACACGAGGGTCGCGTGACCATGTCCGATACCATGCAATCTCTCGATCAGCTCGGCTCGCTCAAGACCGCACAGCCGGAAGCTCCGAAGTACGTCAAGAAAGTCGACAAGCAGGGCCGCGCCTATGCCACCGGCAAGCGCAAGGATGCCGTTGCGCGCGTCTGGATCAAGCCGGGCGCCGGCAAGATCGTGGTCAACGCCCGCGAGGTCGCGACCTATTTCGCGCGTCCCGTGCTGCGCATGCTGATCCAGCAGCCGCTGGTGGCAGCGAGCCGCGCCGACCAGTACGACATTGTCTGCACGGTCGCTGGCGGCGGTCTCTCGGGACAAGCGGGCGCGGTGCGTCACGGCATCTCGAAGGCGCTGACCAACTTCGAGCCAGACCTGCGCGGCGTGCTCAAGAAGGGCGGCTTCCTGACCCGCGACTCGCGTGTCGTCGAGCGCAAGAAGTACGGCAAGGCGAAAGCCCGCCGCAGCTTCCAGTTCTCGAAGCGCTAATCGTTTCGTTCAAAACGTACCGAATTGTTTTGCGATTTATTGGGGCGCCCTCGGGCGTCCCTTTTGCTTTCCAATTGCTTGAACATTAGCGCGAGTTTTCATGAAAACTTGCGAACCGCCGCGAACGGATTGCCAAGGCGATAGCGGTAAAAGCGATACGGGCACCGGATCTCCTGTTGCAGGACAAGCCGGTAATTGGCTGGTGATCGCTTCATGTCTCTGGATATTTCGACGCTTTACGTCATCGCAACGCTTGTCGCCGCGATGCTCGGTGCAATGCTGCTGTTTTTCTGGCGTCAGGAGAAAATCCAGGCGCTCGGATGGTGGGGCGCTGCTTATGTCATCGCGGCCTTCGCAATAGGGGTCTGGTCGTTCGCGGGCTCCGCTCTCGATGGTTTGGCGCTCCTTGCCGTCAGCGCGATTGGTTTCGTCGCATGCGGCATGGTCTGGAATGCGGCCCGCGTGTTCCACGGCCGCAAGACAGCGTGGTTCTGGCTCCTTGCAGGCGCAGGCTGCTGGATCGCAGCGCATTTTGCACTGCCCCCCGACCTTATGAACCTTCGCGTCATGCTGGGCGCGGGGATCGTCACGGCCTATGCCGCGCTAACCGCCTATGAGCTGTCGACCGAGCGGCGCAAGTCGCTGAAATCGCGATGGCCCGCGATCACCGCGCCGGTTCTGCACGGCATCGTCCTGATGCTGCCGATCGTGATGGGCGATGCGCTCAATCCATACGGCGTCGGACTGGGCGGCAAGAGCGCCTGGGTCGCCGTGTTCGCGATCGAGCTGGTGCTGTATTCGATGGGCACCGCCTTCGTCATCTTCATGCTGGTATCCGATCGCGCCCTGAGCGTGCACAAGGCCGCGGCATCGATCGATCCGCTGACGGGTCTGTTCAATCGCCGCGGGTTCAGCGAAGCCACCGCGCGCATGATCGAGCGCGAGGAAAAGGCCGGACGCCCGGTCACCGTTCTGATTTTCGACATCGACCATTTCAAGTCGATCAACGATCGGTTCGGACATCCGACCGGCGACGAAATTCTGAAAATGTTTGCCAATGTGGTGACGAATTCGCTGCGTATCACCGATCTGGTCGGACGGATCGGCGGCGAGGAGTTCGCGGCCCTGCTGCCATGCTCGGCCGACGAGGCGGTCGTGGTGGCAGATCGCGTGCGCGAGGCGTTCGAGACCTGCGGCGTCGCCATCGACGATGTGCCGCTGGAGACCACGGTGAGCATTGGCGTGTCCGGCGGGCCGCCGGGCACCGAACTCGACGTATTGCTCGCATCCGCGGATACCGCGTTGTACCGGGCCAAACGTGGCGGCCGCAATCGTGTCGACGTCGCGACGGAAGAACCGCTGTCGCTGGAGCAGGGCCGGCTGAAGATTGCCGGCCAGCCGGCGCCGCAGCGCCAGCCGATCGAGCAAGCGGCCTCGTTCGAAGTCACGGTTTCACGGAGCGAAGCGGCCTGATCGTGCCTGCAACTAACCAACCGTTTACCATTCGAGCCGTAATCTGAAATCATGATGCTGACTCGCTCCCGCAGCCAAACCCCGGATATCCTGTCGCTGGACAGGACTGCGGCTGCTGCGCGCAGCGGATTTGCCTGCATGTTCTCGACGGCGGATGAATACGAGCAGGCCCTGATCGCCGCCCGCCGCGCCGAGGGCCGTTACGCGCAGGCAAGCAAGCTACCGACGCTGATGTTCATCGGCTGCACGGCCATGCTCGCAGGCTTCTGGCTCGTCGTGATCTGATCGCGATCAAGTTTGCTGTTTTTCAGCGCATTCCTGCTTCTTCAAGATGACGTTTTGCGCTACAGCCCTTCGGCACAACGAAGGATGGACCACCCATGATTACCGAAATCGCCCAGATCGACGTCAAGCCGGGCACCGAGAAAGACTTTGAAGTGGCGGTCGGCAAGGCGCGCGCTGCATTCGGCCGCGCCAAGGGCTTCCACGGTTTCGAGCTTCATCGCTCGATCGAGAAGCCGCAGCGCTATCGGCTGGTAGTGAAATGGGAAACGCTCGAAAACCACACCGTCGATTTTCGCGGCTCGGAGAATTTTGCCGAATGGCGCGGTCTCGTCGGACCGTTCTTTGCCAGTCCGCCCGAAGTCGAACACACCAATACCGTCGTCACCTCGGCTTGATTGACATGATCTGATCCGAAAACCGCTGCTATTCTGGATCAAGTCCGGGACAGGCCTTTTCGGATTGGCTCTTAAGTTCCGACCTTGCCGCCGCCGATCCGGGTGATCGCAACGATCGACGGCCGCGGCGGCATGTCGTCCTTGAAATCCGGCCAGCGCGTCGATGGATTTTCGAATGTCGCGGGTGGCGCTTTCGGGTCTTCGTCGTCGGCTTCGCCTGGGTGCTGAATCGCAACGAACAGCGTCTGATCGTCGGGTGTGAAACAGGGCCCGCACAATTCCGCGCCCACCGGCACGCGGAAAAGATGTTTCGACGTTCCGCGCGCCGGGCCTTCGGTTTCGACGCCCCAGATGCCGTCTGCCCGTCCGGTTCGGCCCGAAGAGTTGCCGTCGGTCGCGACCCACAGCCGGCCCTGATGATCGATGGCCAGATTGTCGGGCATGCCGAACCAACCGTTGCGCGTCGTGTCAGACGAAAAGGTCGCGCCGACATCCGCAATCGCCGGATCGCCGCACTTGACGAGAATCTCCCAGGTGAACCTGTCGGCAGTGTGGTCGCCGTCCGGCGGCGTCATTTCGATGATATGGCCGAAGCGGCTGTTGACGCGCGGGTTCGCCGCATTCACGTCGGTGCGCGGACTGGTGCCTGCGGTGGTGCGCAACTCGTTGAAGGTAAGCATGACATAGACTTTGCTGGTCAGCGGATTGGCTTCGACATCTTCCGGCCGATCCATTTTGGTTGCGCCGAGCAAATCGGCGGCGCGGCGCGCTTCGATCACGACGTCGGCCTGGCTGTCAAAACCGTTTTCGGCCGTCAGCGGTCCTTGACCTTGCACCAGCGGCATCCAGACGAGCGAGCCGTCCGCGTCGTAACGCGCGACCGCGAGCGTTCCGTTGTCGAGGATATCGCGGTTGGCCGCGGCGTTCGCCGTGTCCACCTTGTCGCGAGTGACAAAGCGATAGACGTAATCGAAGCGCTGATCGTCGCCCATGTAAATGACGTAGCGCCCATCCTTGTTGACGATCCCGGCTGCGCCTTCATGCTTGAAGCGTCCAAGGGCGGTGCGTTTTTTCGGAGTTGATGCCGGGTCGAACGGATCGATCTCGACCACCCAGCCGAAGCGATTGGCTTCGCGCGGCTCTTTCGTCACGTCGAAGCGATCGTAGTACTCGCCCCAGTTCAGGATATTTCCGGGGATGCCGTAGCGCTTGTAGTTACGCGCCTCAGAGTGGTCGTCCGCCAGCTTGCCGAAAAAATAGAAATTGATGTTCTCTTCGCATGTCAGCCAGGTGCCCCATGGCGTGACGCCACCGGCGCAATTGTTGATCATGCCGAGAACACGGCGCCCAGTAGGGTCGGCTGCCGTCAGCATACGCGGATGGCCTGCCGCCGGGCCGGTCACATCCATCGGCGTCGTTGCGTCGATCCGGCGCGCCAGCTTCGAATTTGAAATCACTCGCCACTTGCCGCCTTCCTTGCGGACTTCGACGACCGATCCGCCATGCGCGGCCATCTCGATGTCCGCAAGCGCCTGGGTCATCTTGTCGAATTTCCGGTCCTGCTTGCCGATACCCGGAAACATCAGTTCTTCGTTGGTGTACTCGTGATTGACGCAAAGCACGCCGTGCGCGGAGGGGTCGGCGGCGCCTGGTATCGGAAAGTAGCCGAGGAAATCGTTGTTGTAGCCGAACTGACGCCGCTGCGCCGCCGCGGTCTGCATCAGCGGATCGAACGACGGCGCATCGGCAAATACAGCATCGCCCCAGCGGATCAGCACGTCGGCCTGATGTCCCTCGGCAACGCGGTGAACCGCCTCGACCCTGGCTTCAAGCTCCTTGAACGGAAAGCGCGACACGGCCTCTGCGGCGCTCGCTTTTTCTGCGGCCTGCAATGCGAGCGATCCGGTGGTCGCCGCGATGGCGGTGACGCCGAGAGCGCCTTTCAGAATATCCCGCCTTGCGAAGCGCCGGGCAATGACGTCGCCGATGGTGTCGTTAGCGCTCGGGTTGCTGGGATTGTCCTCGCAGGAATCGAAGGGTTCATGCCGGTCGGGTTCGGCATGCGATGCGTTGTCGGCGGGGGTTAAACGGGACGTATCGGACATCTGACGATCTCTTGCTAGACGTTCGCCGGAACGGGCGTATCGTTGCGAAGTTCGCCAGCCGTCACTTTCACGATAGCCATCAGCGGCAATGCCAGCGCCAGTCCCCAGACGCCGAACAGCACACCGAGCAGAATCTGCATGGCGAACAGGGTCGCCGGCGGAATGTCGATGGCGTGGCGCTGCAGGATCGGCGTGAGGATGTAGCTTTCCAGGGCATGGACGCCGAGGAACAGACCGGCCGCGCTTGCGGCGGCGACCCAACCCGATGCCAGACTGGCCAGCACGATGATCAATCCGCCGAGTAATGCGCCGACAGTCGGAATGAATGCGAGCAATCCGGCCTGAATGCCAAGGATAAACGATGCGGGAATGCCGATGATGGCGAGACCGATCCAGGTCACGACAAAGACGGCGAGCATGACGATCAGCTGCGCCACCAGCCAGCGTTGTAGCGTCTCGCCGATCCGGTCCACGATTTCGGCGGTTTTCTTCCGGTGCTTCGCCGGCGCGACTGCAAGCAGCCCCTTTCGGTAGACGCTCGGCTGCGACGCAAACGCCAGCCCGAGAAACAGCACAATGAAGAAGTTGCCGACGGCGCCGACAGTGCCGAGGATCAGCTTCAGCGTCTGATTGACGATCGCGCCGGTGCCTGACGCAAGCGCGCCGGCGTCGGGCAGCTTCGGCGCCGTGGGGGGATGCTGCGGGTCCGGTGTGGCGGTGGACGGATTCGCGGCGTTGCTGAGATCGAGGAAGCTGGTATCGAAGCCGCGCTGCTCCAGAAAATCCTTCACGTTGACGATTTGGGCGCGGATTGTGCGGCTCAGAGCCGTCGCCTGCTGTGCAATCGTGCTACCGCCGAGAAACAGGACGCCGGAGAACAGCACCGCAAGGACGAGGCAGACGGTGGTCAGCCGGAACGGGTAGGGCCCGCCGGTCACGCGGCCGAGCAGATTGGCAACGGCGTTCAAAAAGACACCGAGCAGAACGCCGGAGAAAATCAGAAACAGCGTTGCCGCCGAATACCAGGCCAGCGCGAGGGCGGCGGCGAAGGTTACGACGCCGATGCCGCCTCTGGCGATCGCCCACGCCAATTCGTCGGGCTTGATGGGGCGTTTATCGGGCGCGGCGTCCATACGCGAACCTTTCAATGCAACGGCCGGAAGAACTGTCGGAAAGATAGTAACGGTCTGATTCATCGCCAATAATCTTTCCGCAAGCAAGCCAATAGCCTTGCGAATTTGGGGTTGCGTCGATTATGGCGGCCAGTCATGACGATTGTACGGGCGTGAGAGATTCGAGAATGACGATGCGGTGGACGCGGTGGATCGGTCTTGTCATCATCGCAACCGCCCTGCTGGCCGGCGATCAGATCAGACTGAAGCGGCCCGACCACAAATATCGGCTCACAATCGAGGTCGAGACCGCGCAGGGCTTGAGAACGGCGACCGGAGTGTTTGCGGTCCATCCCAACCGCAGTTATGGCGGCACCGGCAGCGCGGGTACTCAGACCAGGGGCGACGCACTCGTCGTCGATCTCGGCAACCGCAAGACTCTCGTCGTGCTGATGGCACAGGCCGGCAATCCGCTCGACATCGACGGCATGAATTACATCGCCATGCGTGCGATCAACGCCGCGACGAGCAAGCGTGTGCAGTTTCGCGAGTTGAAAAGCCTCGATGCCTCCGCGCCGGTTGCTGACGAACTGATGCCGGTCCTGCTTGCGTTTGCCGATATTGCCGATCCTTCGTCGGCGCGCGCCGTGAAGCCCGAGGAGTTCGGCGCGGCTTTCGGTGCGCAAACACGATTGCACAGCCTGACGATCGCAACGCTGCCGCCGGGCTGGTGGCCGATCGATTTCGGAGGGGCGTTCGGCGAGCCGGTGACACGCAGCATCGAAGCGATATTGCCGTGGACCAGTGCCGGAGCCTCGGTTGCTCAGGCGGTGAAGTCCGCGGGCCTTGTGTTGCCGGAGGGCGTTGAGCCGATCAGTCTGTTCCGGCGATAGCGCCGCCGTTGCCCAAAAACAAAAAGGCGCCCCGTGCGGAGCGCCTTTTGCCTCGGATCTCGATCGCAGTTTTTACTGCGAGTAGTACATCTCGAACTCGACCGGGTGCGGTGTCATCTCGAACCGCGCCACTTCGGTCATCTTCAGCTCGATATAGGCATCGATGAAGTCGTCATCGAACACGCCGCCGTTCTTGAGGAACGCGCGATCCTTGTCGAGGTTCTCGAGCGCTTCGCGGAGCGAACCGCAGACGGTCGGGATCGACTTCAGCTCTTCCTTCGGCAGATCGTACAAATCCTTGTCCATCGCCGGACCCGGATCAATCTTGTTTTTGATGCCGTCGAGGCCCGCCATCAACATCGCGGCGAAGCCGAGATACGGATTGGCCATCGGATCGGGGAAGCGGACTTCCACGCGCTTGGCCTTCGGATTGGTCGTGTACGGAATGCGGCACGACGCCGAACGGTTGCGAGCCGAGTAGGCGAGCAGCACCGGCGCTTCATAGCCCGGGACCAGACGCTTGTAGGAGTTGGTCGACGGGTTGGTGAAGGCGTTGATCGCCTTGGCGTGCTTGATGATGCCGCCGATGTAGTGGAGGCAGGTTTCCGACAGGTCGGCATACTTGTTGCCGGCGAACACCGGCTTGCCGTCCTTCCAGATCGACTGGTGGACGTGCATGCCCGAGCCGTTGTCGCCATAGACCGGCTTCGGCATGAAGGTGGCGGTCTTGCCGTAGATATGTGCGACCTGATGGATGCAGTACTTGTAGATTTGCATCTGGTCGGCCATCAGCGTCAGCGTGTCGAACTTCATGCCGAGCTCGTGCTGGGCCGACGCCACTTCGTGATGGTGCTTCTCGACCTTGACGCCCATCTTGGCCATGGCGCCGAGCATTTCGGAGCGCATGTCCTGAATAGAGTCCTGCGGCGGCACCGGGAAATATCCCTTCTTGGTGCCAATACGGTGACCGAGGTTGCCGCCCTCGTACTCGGTGTCCGAGTTGGTCGGCAGTTCCGACGAGTCGAGCTTAAATCCGGTGTTGTACGGATTGGCAGAGAAACGCACGTCGTCGAATACGAAGAACTCGGCTTCGGGGCCGACGAACACGGTGTCGCCGACGCCCATCGACTTGACCATTGCTTCGGCCTTCTTGGCCATGCCGCGCGGATCGCGGTTGTACGGCTCGCCGGTGGTCGGCTCGAGCACATCGCAGGTGAGCACCAGCGTGGTTTCCGCAAAGAACGGATCGATCGTCGCTGTCACCGGATCGGGCATCAGGCACATGTCGGATTCGTTGATCGCCTTCCAGCCGGCGATCGAGGAGCCGTCGAACATGATGCCTTCGGCGAACGTGTCTTCCTCGATCATCGTGACGTCGAAGGTGACATGCTGCCACTTTCCGCGCGGATCGGTGAAACGGAAGTCGACGTACTTGACGTCGTTGTCCTTGATCGATTTGAGGACGTCTTTAGCGGTCTTCATGGATACCCCTTTAGCTGCGGTCTTGATGGCGGTCTGTTGAACTGCGGTCTGGTGATGAGACGGCTAATGCCGTGTAGATAATCTCGAAAAGCCGTGCTCTCGAATTCGGTCAGATGGCGTCGAGTCCGGACTCTCCCGTTCGGATGCGGATCGCCTCCTCGATATTGGAAACGAAAATCTTGCCGTCGCCGATGCGGCCGGTTTGCGCGGCGCGCCGGATGGCGTCGATGGCTTTTTCAACCAAATCATCGGAGATCACAATCTCGATTTTGACCTTGGGCAGAAAGTCCACGATGTATTCGGCGCCACGATAAAGCTCGGCATGTCCCTTCTGCCGGCCGAAACCTTTTGCCTCCGTTACGGTGATGCCCTGAAGACCGACTTCCTGGAGCGCTTCCTTTACCTCATCGAGCTTGAACGGCTTGATGATCGCTTCAATTTTCTTCACTCAAACTCTCCCGGCGCTTCCAGTTACCGCGCGAACGCGAAATGTCCGTCATCTTGGGCATACGTTGCCTCGGCAAGCATGCGCGTCGAAGATGTCGTCGTTAGCCGCCGCAGTTACATCGCGCATCTGGCCACCGGCAATCGGCCGGCTTCCGGATGACGCTCGATTGCACCCGTCATCGTTGAGGAGGCGCAGCGGCGAGACTTCCCCAAAAGCAGGGTCCATGCCAGATTATTAATGAGGCAGAAAACAACACTTTATCAGCTTGTTAAAGCGGGTTCGGAACCCTGTTGACGACCTCAGCACAGAGGTATCTGCTCATACTTTAATCGATATGCCTACTATATAATCAAGTGCTTCAGAAAGGGCGGCGCATCCCTTTTGAAATGCCTTCGGATCAGGCGAGTTGCTGAAGAGGTTCTCAGTATGGAGGTCCTGAGCGTTGTCGAGATGATGCGTGCGGATCAACTCGCCATCGCAGCAGGCACCAGCGGCTTCGCGTTGATGCAGAGCGCCGGACGCGCGGTGGCGCAGATCGCGCACGGAATGGTGCGCCAGAATACCGGCAAGATCGTCATCGTCGCCGGCCCCGGCAACAACGGTGGCGATGGCTTTGTGGCTGCCACCGACCTGGCGGCAAGCGGCTTTGACATCGAGGTCGTCCTGTTCGGTAACCGCGCCGATCTACGTGGCGATGCAGCGCTGGCCGAAGCAGGGTGGCGGAAGCCCCTCACGCCGTCCGATCGGGCGATGTTCGGCGGATGCGATCTGGTGATCGATGCGCTGTTCGGTGCAGGCCTCAATCGCGCGCTTGATGGCGAGGCGCGTGCGCTCGTCGAGGCGATCAACGGCTGCAATGCGCCCGTGCTCGCGGTCGATCTTCCCAGCGGCATCAACGGCGACTCGGGTGCGGTCATGGGATGCGCGGTGCGCGCGGATGAAACCGTCACGTTCTTTCGCAAGAAGCCGGCGCACCTGCTGCTGCCCGGCCGCGCTCACTGCGGGCGCATCCATGTTGCCGATATCGGCATCGATGATTCCGTTCTTGGCGAAATCAAACCAGCGGCTTCCGAGAATACGCCATCGGTCTGGCGCGGTGAATTTCCGCAGCCGTCGATCGACGGACACAAATATTCGCGCGGTCACGCCGTCGTCGTGTCCGGTGGCATCGCATCCACCGGTGCGGCCCGGCTCGCCGCACGCGGCGCGTTGCGGGCAGGGGCGGGACTCGTGACCGTTGCGACGCCGAGCGATGCACTCTCCGTCAATGCCGCCGCACTCACCGCCATCATGGTGCGCCAGGTCAACGATGCAGATGCTTTGGCGGCGATGCTCGACGACCGCCGCATCAATACCTGTGTGATTGGACCGGGCAACGGCGTTGGTGAACGCACGCGATCCATGGCTCTTGCAGCGATCCGCGCCGGGCGGAGCGTGGTGCTGGATGCGGACGCGCTGACCAGTTTTTCCGACGCGCCTGAGGTGCTGTTTTCAGAGTTAAAGTCTCAGATGAGATCGGGGGCTATACTCACACCTCATGAGGGCGAATTTATACGGCTATTCAAGTCGGTAACTGCCCAAAATTCGAGTTTTTCAAAGCTGGAGCAAACCCGGACAGCCGCAAGTCAGTCGGGCGCCGTGGTATTGCTCAAGGGGCCGGACACGGTGATCGCGGCGCCCGACGGGCGAGCCACGATTTCGGCCAATGCGCCGCCCTGGCTCGCCACCGCCGGTTCCGGCGATGTGCTGGCCGGCTTCATTGCCGGACTGCTCGCGCAAGGCGTTGCGGCTTTCGAGGCAGCCAGCATCGGTGCGTGGCTGCATGGCGAAGCCGCGCGGGAGTTTGGACCGGGATTGATTGCGGAAGATTTGAGCGAGGCGTTGCCGGTGGTGTTGCGGCGGCTCCATGCCGAGTTCGATATCTGAGGTTCAGCTTTCCACCGCAAACCATCGCACGAGTTTTGGCGACGACCAGCCCGGCTGCATGCCCTCGATCAGCCATTGGCCCACATGCTCGGCAAGAAACGCGATGCGTTGCGTCTGCCCGGTGTCGAGCAGGATCGTATCGTTCCAGTAGGGCTTCCATCCATCGTCAAGCCGGTCGAGCAGGCGGGCGTGATGGCCGTGCAGCCGCATCACGATCGGCGATGCCGCGCGGTTGATGATGTTCAGCATCACGACGCGGCCGCGCTTGACCTTGAAGATCGGCGCTGACGACGTGCTGAACGCCGCGGGCGTTGTCCATCCGGCCTGAGCCGCGCCGTCGAACGCGAGCTCGGCGCGCAGTGCGTTCTGAAACCGCAGTTCGGTCGGCAATCCATTCGAGGGAAGGGCTTGGGCGAGTGGCAGAGGCGAGGGGCGGATCGCCGCACCGCTGGTCAGCAGCTTTGCGATCACGGCCGGCGGGCCTCCGCCGAACAACGTCACCGATGCCGTCGAGCCCGACGGCATGGTCGCATCGATCACGACATCGATCCGGCCGCCGGGCGCGATGACAAGCTGGCCGTCGCGCGCGGGAAACGGCTCGGCCGGTTGTCCGTCGACGGCGATGACGCGCACGTCATGGTTCTCGATCTTCAAACCGAACACCGCGCGCTGGCAGCCGTTGACGATGCGCAGCCGCAGCCGTTCGTTCGGACGAAGCGCGATGTCCTGCGTGGCGTTGCCGTTGACCGTAAACAGCGCAGTCGCGTCTTTCGGATCGACGCCGGGGGCAAGCGCGGTGTTGTCGGCGCGCAGCCGCCAGTCCTCGATCAGCAACACCTCGTCCTTGTCGGCGTGGGGCTTCTGCTCTTCATCCACGACCACCACCAGCGGCGTCGATAGACGTTCGGCGCCGTCGCCGAGCAGGCGCATATCGAGCATGAACGTTCCGGCCTGACGCAGCGGAAGCGAGAAGGTCGCCCGGCCTCCCGGCGACAGCGGCGGTTGCCCGGTCAGCGGTTCGGCGGCGGCTGCGCCGTCGATACCGGTCCAGTTCAGGACCGCAGGAACGGGCAGGTCATTGGTGAACGCGACCTGCAACTCATCGCCCCGCCGGTAGCGAAGAATGCGCGACGCGGACGGGCCGATGAGTTGCCACACCGGCGTCGCTGCTTTGCCGCGCACAGATATCGTTCCGGGCGCCGCACGCAGGCTGAGCGGGACGCTTGCGGCCATCGCGCGGCGGCTTGGAAACGCGGCTGTGACCGCAACGAGACTGGCGCCTGCCAGCAGGCTTCGGCGATCGGTCAGAAATGCAGGTATCATGGGCAGATGCGGACCATTTTCGGCGTGTCTTGTCCAGTTGCCGGAGCGCCGCGAGGGCTCGGTCAATTGGCCATTTTTTTGCTGCGAACGGGGAATGCCATGTTATAAGCCCGCCGCCCGAGGGATCGTGGCCGGACTTTGCTTCTCGCGGGCGTGGCGGAACTGGTAGACGCGCCGGATTTAGGTTCCGGTGACGAAAGTTGTGGGGGTTCGAGTCCCTCCGCCCGCACCATGCGCGCTTTGCGGATCGCCGTTTCGGACGAACCCCGGTTCGGCCGCATTGCGAATGTGAAGTCTGGACACCCGACCTATTTGCTAGCCGTCCGCCATACGAAGCGGACCCATTTGGAAGAAGATTGACGCCATGCAGGTCAAGGAAACCGTCGCCGACGGACTGAAACGCGAATTCCAGGTCATCGTGACGGCCGCCGATATCGACGCCAAGGTCGGCGAGCGGCTCGTCGATCTCAAGGACAAGGTTCGCATCAACGGCTTTCGTCCGGGCAAGGTGCCGGTGGCGCATCTGAAGAAGGTCTATGGCCGCTCGGTCGCCGCCGAAGCCGTCGATCAGATGATCCGCGACACCAACACGCAGATCTTTACCGAGCGCGGCCTGCGGCTGGCGCTGGAGCCGAAGATCACGATGCCGACCGAGGAGAAGGAAATCGACGACGTCCTCGCCGGCAAGACCGACCTCAACTATACGGTTGCCATCGAGATCGTGCCGGCCATCGCGCTGGCGGACTTCAAGACCTTTGCAATCGAGAAGCCCGTTGCTGACGTCAACGATGCCGACGTGGACGAGGCGATCAAGCGCATCGCCGACCAGAACCGTCCATTTTCGGACAAGGGCGACACCGCCAAGGCCGAGAGCGGCGACCGCGTCACAGTCTCGTTCAAGGGCACCATTGACGGCGTGCCGTTCGACGGCGGAACCGGCGAGGGCATTCAGGTGCAGATCGGCTCGGCCACCTTTATTCCGGGCTTTGAAGACCAGCTGATCGGTATCGGCAAGGGCGAGACGCGCACGATCAAGGCCGAATTCCCGAAGAACTACACCAATACCGATTTAGCAGGGAAAGCCGCCGAGTTCGAGACGACGGCCACGCTGGTCGAGACGCCGCAGGAGTCCACAATCGACGACGAATTCGCAAAGTCGCTCGGCCTCGAGTCGCTCGACAAGCTGAAGGACGCCGCGCGCGAACGCCTGCGTCAGGAATATGACGGCCTCACGCGCCAGCGCGTGAAGCGCATCCTGCTCGACAAGCTCGACGAGACCCATCGCTTCGATGCGCCGCCGTCGCTGATCGACGAGGAATTCAACCTGATGTGGAATTCGATCAAGGCGGAAATGGAGTCGATGAACAAGACGTTCGCCGACGAGAAGACTACCGAGGACGAAGCCAAGGGCGAGTATCGCAAGATTGCCGATCGTCGCGTGCGTCTCGGTCTGGTGCTCTCGGAGATCGGCGAAAAGAACAAGATCACTGTCTCGGACGAAGAAGTCAGCCGCGCCGTGATCGATCGCGCGCGCCAGATGCCGGGTCGCGAGAAGGAAGTCTGGGACTACTATCGCAGTAACGCCCAAGCGCTGGCTTCGCTGCGCGCCCCCATCTTCGAGGACAAGGTGGTGGATTTCATCCTCGAACTCGCGACCGTGACCGAGAAGAAGATCAGCCGCGACGAACTCTACAAAAACGACGACGAGGAGGAGGAAAGGCCGGCGGCTTAAGCCGGCTTTTCCGCTCCGGAATACAGCGGGCAATTAACATTAACGGCAAAACGGCGTCGTGCACGATGCGCGGTGTTTTGCCGTTGCGCCGCGAATCAGCTTGAACCACTCGTGCGTATTCCGCAAAAGGGGATACCGGTTTTGCGATACGAATACGCGCAATCGTCGAGTGCCGAGCCATCTTGCCGTTGCGGGATTGGCTCATATCTTCTGGCTGGTAACTCTTGTTTGTAACTCCTGCATCACGGGGCGAGCCAATTCCGCTCCCGCCAACCTTCAGGTGATCAATGCGCGATCCGGTCGAAACCTACATGAACCTTGTGCCGATGGTGGTCGAGCAGACCAACCGCGGCGAGCGGGCCTATGACATCTTCTCGCGCCTGCTGAAGGAGCGCATCATCTTCCTGACCGGTCCGGTCGAGGACGGCATGTCGACGCTGGTCGTCGCGCAGCTTCTGTTCCTTGAAGCGGAAAATCCGAAGAAGGAAATCTCGATGTACATCAACTCGCCGGGCGGCGTGGTGACATCGGGCCTTGCGATCTACGACACCATGCAGTTCATCCGGCCGCCGGTCTCGACACTCTGCACCGGTCAGGCGGCTTCGATGGGTTCATTGCTGCTGTGCGCCGGCGAAAAGGACATGCGCTTCTCGCTGCCGAACGCGCGCATCATGGTCCACCAGCCCTCCGGCGGTTTCCAGGGGCAGGCCACCGACATCATGCTGCACGCTCAGGAAATCCTGAACCTGAAGAAGCGGCTCAACGAAATCTACGTCAAGCACACCGGTCAGCCCTACAAGGCGATCGAGGATGCGCTCGAGCGTGACAAATTCCTCACCGCCGATGCGGCCAAGGAGTTCGGCCTCGTCGACAAGGTGATCGACAAGCGCGCCGAGGAGGCGTCGGGGGCGTCAAAGCCCTAATACAAATGGAAAAACGGCGGGATAGCATTTTTCCCGCGCCGGCGTCGTGATAGGGTGCGGCTTTGAAGCCGGACTTTTTGCATGGTGCTGACAATGCCAATTACTGGTTTGCGTTTTTTTGTTTTCGTCGTTGTTGCCGCTTTCTTGCTTTTCGATGCGCCTGGTGCGCGCGCTGACATTCTCGTGACAGACGCCGAATCCCGTCTGCCGCCGCCGACCAAGACAGGTACGGCTTCGCGTGCAATCACGCGCGGTCCGCGGATTGAATTCGCAGGGGTGAGCGACCCGTCGAAATCCCCGGTGCGGCTGCGTTTCAAGTTCGAGGCCTTTGGCGGCGCGACGGTGAACATCGCGTCGTTGCGGCTGATGTATCTCAAGACGCCGCTGATCGACATAACCGACAGGATCAAGCCTTATGCTCAGTCCACGGGAGTGGATATGCCGAAGGCTGAGTTGCCGGTGGGGGAGCACGCGATGCGGCTCGAACTCGCTGACTCCGACGGGCGGACAGCGATCTCCAATTTCGTGATTCGTGTCGCACCCTGAGCTTTGCCATGCGATGTCCACTGTGCGCCGCCGAGAACGACGACCGGGCCATCGTATGCCGGTCGTGCACGCGCGATATCGCAGTGCCGCCAGCGCTCATGGCTGAGCTCGATATGTTGCGCGCCAAGCGGGAGGCGCTCGTCCAGGCGCTGGAGCAGGTTCATGCGCGGCTCGATAGCCTGATGCGGCCACGCTGATGGAGTGCGCTTACTGCGCCGAGGCGGTCAGGGACGAGGCGCTCGCTTGCAAGCACTGTAACCGCGATCTGCGCGTGGTGCGGCCGGTGATCCTCGAAATCCAGGACATCGTCATCGAACTCGATGCGCTCCAGCGCCAGCTCGACCGCGCCTACAACCGCCTTGCGATGGTTGAGACGCCGGTTCGCTACATGCTCCGGCTTGCCGGGCTCTATGTCCTGGTGCCGATGGTCGTCTTGATCTGCGCCCATTATTCGTTCTTCTTTCTCTTCAATCTCCCGCCGCTCTATCTGCGTATCGCCTCGATCGTGATCCCGTTGCCATTCGGATTCGCGCTGTTCTCGGTTCGGAAGATCGGATTTGCCGGCACGTTACTGTACGGCTCGATTGCAGCGGTACTCGGCGTGATGGGGATGCTGATCGTGACCAACCAGATCGACGGCGTTCCGGTCATGCCCGCCAACCGCCGCGAGTGGCAGGAGATATTCGAGTATGCGTCAAGCATCGCGCTGTCGTTTGTCACCGGCAATCTCGTCGCGGTGTTCATTTTCCAGGTTTTGCCGTCGGTGATGGCGCGGGGCGGAAAGCCGAACGCGGCGGCGTTCCGCATGGCGCGGATTCTGGGGCAGCATGTGGGACAGGAACAGTTGCGGCGGCGGGCGCGGATCATCCAGGATCTGCTGCGCACCGTAGGTCCGCTTGCCGGTGTCATGGCGACCGCGGCCGGCTCGATCTATGCCGGGTTGAAGGGTATCCTTCCGCCGTAAACCTGAATCGCGATGACCGCTCGCGGATCGGACCGATTCGGAACCGGACTCGTTACCGATTTCGAGTTTCTGCAGTCGTCACTGAGCGGTTTATGAACATCCCGCAAACCATTGATTATATCGGCTTTCTCGCAATTTCCCCGAATCGCTGCAAACGGGAATGCAACACCTCACGGAATTGGGTTGCCGGCGGATTAGCGAATTCTTGATAGTCGGCTGCCAGCATGGTTGGCTGGATCATCGCGGTATCCAACTGATTTGCCGCGATTCGTGGATACGAGAACAAACGCGGTATCTTAGGGGTCTTTTCTGGTACGGATTTTGCTCTTATCTACGGTATCGGCAGGTTGTGCCGGAACAGGGCGATCTTTCGGACTCTCGAAATTCGGACTCCCGGAAAAGGTCGAACGCGGACGGAGACAGGAATGAGCAAGGTCGGTACGAGCGACTCCAAGAACACTCTTTATTGCTCGTTCTGCGGGAAGAGCCAGCACGAAGTCCGCAAGCTGATTGCCGGACCGACGGTCTTCATTTGCGATGAATGCGTCGAACTCTGCATGGATATCATTCGTGAGGAGAACAAATCCTCGCTGGTGAAGTCGCGCGACGGAATTCCGACGCCGAAGGAAATCTGCAAGGTTCTGGACGACTACGTGATCGGTCAGCAGCACGCCAAGAAGGTGCTCTCGGTCGCGGTCCACAATCACTACAAGCGCCTCAATCACCAGACCAAGCACAACGACGTCGAACTGGCGAAGTCGAACATCCTGCTGATCGGTCCGACCGGTTCGGGCAAGACGCTGCTGGCGCAGACGCTGGCGCGCATTCTCGACGTGCCGTTCACGATGGCGGACGCGACGACGCTCACGGAGGCCGGTTACGTCGGCGAAGACGTCGAAAACATCATCCTGAAGCTGCTGCAGGCGGCCGATTATAATGTCGAGCGCGCGCAGCGCGGTATCGTCTACATCGACGAAATCGACAAGATTTCGCGCAAGTCGGACAATCCCTCGATCACGCGCGACGTGTCGGGCGAGGGCGTGCAGCAGGCGCTGCTGAAGATCATGGAAGGCACGGTTGCCAGCGTTCCGCCGCAGGGCGGCCGCAAGCATCCGCAGCAGGAATTCCTTCAGGTCGATACCACCAACATCCTGTTCATCTGCGGCGGCGCGTTCTCGGGCCTCGAGAAGATCATCTCCTCGCGCGGACGGACCACGTCGATCGGCTTCGCGGCTCAGGTGCTCGCGCCGGAAGATCGCCGCACCGGCGAAATCTTCCGCCACGTTGAGCCGGAAGACCTTCTGAAGTACGGCTTGATCCCTGAGTTCGTCGGCCGTCTGCCGGTTGTCGCGACCCTGGAAGACCTCGACGAGGCGTCGCTGAAGAAGATTCTCACCGACCCGAAGAACGCGCTGGTGAAGCAGTACCAGCGGTTGTTCGAGATGGAGAACATCGAGCTGACTTTCGCCGACGAGGCACTCGGCGCGGTCGCGCGCAAGGCCATCGAGCGGAAGACAGGCGCACGCGGTCTTCGATCGATCCTCGAGAGCATTCTGCTCGAAACCATGTTCGATCTTCCGGGCCTTGAGGGCGTGGAAGAAGTCGTGATCTCGCGCGAGGTTGTCGAGGGAACGGCGCGTCCGCTCTACATCTACGCCGATCGCTCGGATCGGATTGCGGAGGCCAGCGCGAGCGCCTGATCGGCGCCACGCTCGTTTGTCCGGAACACCTTCAAATCGCGGCCCGGAGGCCGCGATTCTGGTGTTGGGAAACCGTTATTTGGCGGGCTTTTTCTCGCTCCGGCACGTTCACTTGACACCCCCCAAGTCCATAGCCACCTAATAGCTCCGGCGATGAGAGATTCCTCCTGGATTCGCCTACCTTGAACGATCCGGAGCGGATCGGGCCGTGCAGCGGCTGATGGCTCGGAAGAGCTCGATTTTCTCCGGTGAACTGGCACCTTGTGGTGGTTGCGCCCTTTCGGCGGACTGCGTGCAAGGGGGCACAACAAAAGGAATGGGCCATGACTGCCTCCAAACCGAAGCCGACCATCGTTGCGGGCGAAACGCACTCCTATCCGGTGCTGCCGCTGCGCGACATCGTCGTCTTCCCGCATATGATCGTGCCCCTGTTCGTCGGCCGCGAGAAGTCGATCCGCGCCCTCGAAGAGGTCATGAAGAACGACGCGCTGATCATGCTCGCGACGCAGAAGAATGCGTCGGACGATGATCCAAGCCCGGAATCGATTTACGAGATCGGCACGCTCGCCAGCGTGCTGCAGCTTCTGAAGCTGCCCGACGGCACCGTGAAGGTGCTGGTCGAGGGTCTGTCGCGCGCGCGCGTCCAGAAATATTCCAGCCGCACGGAGTACTACGAAGCCACCGCCGTTGCGCTGTCCGATACCGACGCCACCAGCGTCGAGGCGGAAGCGATGGCGCGCTCGGTCGTGTCCGACTTCGAAAGCTATGTGAAGCTGAACAAGAAGATTTCCGCCGAAGTCGTCGGCGTGGTTCAGCAGATCACGGATTTCGCCAAGCTCGGCGACACCGTGGCCTCGCACCTCGCCGTCAAGATTGCCGATCGGCAGGGTATCCTGGAAACGCTGTCGGTCACCGCGCGCCTGGAGAAGGTGCTGGGCCTGATGGAGAGCGAAATCTCGGTGCTGCAGGTCGAGAAGCGGATTCGCTCTCGGGTTAAACGGCAGATGGAGAAGACCCAGCGCGAGTACTATCTCAACGAGCAAATGAAGGCGATCCAGAAGGAACTCGGCGACGACGAAGGCCGCGACGAGCTGGCCGATCTGGAAGAGAAGATCGCCAAGACCAAGCTCTCGAAGGAAGCCCGCGAGAAGGCGACGCACGAGCTGAAGAAGCTGCGTCAGATGTCGCCGATGTCCGCGGAAGCGACCGTCGTGCGCAATTATCTCGATTGGCTGCTGTCTATACCGTGGGGCAAGAAGTCGAAGGTCAAGAAGGACCTCGCGGCTGCCCAGGACACGCTCGACACCGATCACTACGGGCTTGAGAAGGTCAAGGACCGCATCGTCGAGTATCTCGCCGTGCAGGGCCGCGCCAACAAGCTGACCGGGCCGATCCTGTGCCTTGTCGGGCCTCCGGGCGTCGGCAAGACCTCGCTCGGCAAGTCGATCGCCAAGGCGACCGGCCGTGAGTTCGTGCGCGTATCGCTCGGTGGCGTGCGCGACGAAGCGGAAATCCGCGGTCACCGCCGCACCTATATCGGCTCGATGCCCGGCAAGATCATCCAGTCGATGCGCAAGGCCAAGACCTCGAACCCGCTGTTCCTGCTGGACGAGATCGACAAGATGGGCGCCGATTTCCGCGGCGATCCGTCGTCGGCTCTGCTCGAGGTGCTCGACCCCGAACAGAACGGCACGTTCAACGACCACTATCTGGAGGTCGACTACGACCTGTCGAACGTGATGTTCATCACGACCGCGAATACGCTCAATATTCCCGGGCCTTTGATGGACCGCATGGAGATCATCCGGATCGCTGGCTACACAGAGAACGAGAAGGTCGAGATCGCCCGCAAGCATCTCATCCCGACGTCGATCTCCAAGCATGGCCTCGATTCAAAGGAGTGGTCGATCGACGACGATGCGCTGCTGTTCCTGATCCGCCGCTACACCCGCGAGGCGGGCGTGCGTAACCTCGAACGCGAGCTGTCTTCGCTGACCCGCAAGGCGGTGAAGGATCTGACGCTGTCGAAAAAGAAGTCGATCAAGGTCACCGAGAAGCTCGTTGAAGAGTATCTCGGTGTGCCGAAGTTCCGCTATGGCGAGATCGATGCCGAGGATCAGGTCGGCGTGGTCACGGGTCTGGCGTGGACCGATGTGGGCGGTGAGCTGCTCACCATCGAAAGCGTGATGATGCCCGGCAAGGGGCGCATGACGGTCACCGGCAACCTGCGCGATGTGATGAAGGAATCGATTTCGGCGGCGGCGTCCTACGTCCGCTCGCGCGCGATCACCTTCGGTATCGAGCCTCCGCTGTTCGAACGGCGCGACATCCACGTCCATGTGCCGGAAGGCGCCACGCCAAAGGATGGTCCGTCGGCAGGCGTGGCGATGGCAACCACCATCGTCTCGGTGCTGACCGGCATTCCGATCCGGCATGACATTGCCATGACAGGCGAGGTCACGTTGCGGGGCCGGGTGCTGCCGATCGGCGGCCTGAAGGAGAAGCTGTTGGCTGCGGCTCGCGGCGGCATCAAGACGGTGCTGATCCCGGAGGACAACGCCAAGGATCTCACCGAGATTTCCGACGCCATCAAGGGCGGCCTGAACATCATTCCGGTCGCGAAGATGGACGAGGTGATCGCCAACGCGCTGGTGCGTGCGCCCGTGCCGATCGAGTGGGAAGAACCTGTGGCGGCGCTGCCGAAGCCGGAGGCCGATGAGGCTGGCGGCGGGCTCACCGCTCACTGATCCCGGCTGCACTCAATCGAGCGGCGTCCTGCGGGACGCCGCTTTTGTTTTGCGTGTCATTTCACCCGCCTGTCAGGCTTGCGCGAGTACGCAACGCAGGGCTAAACAAGCGGTGGGCATGATCCCGAACGGGCGGTTAGCTCAGCTGGTTAGAGCATCTCGTTTACACCGAGAGGGTCGGCGGTTCGAATCCGTCACCGCCTACCACCGATCTGAGACAAAGCTCCGCACATGGACGCACCGGCAGGTCACGATCAGAACGCCGATCAGATCGCTTACTGGAACGGGCCGGACGGTCAGCGCTGGGCCGATCGGCAGGCCGCGCAGGACATCGTGCTTGGGCCGGTCGCGGATGCCCTGATCGAACATGCGAGCCCGAAAGCAGGTGAACGGATCATCGATGTCGGCTGCGGCAGTGGAGCGACGACGATCGCTTTTGCGCGGCGCGTCGGGACAACCGGCCATGTGCTCGGCATCGACATATCGGCCCCGATGCTGGCTCGCGCACGGCAGACCGCGCCTGCGCAATCCCCGATCGACTATGTGCTGGCCGACGCCACGGTCCACCCGTTCGATCGGGCCAGCTTCGATCTGCTGGCCTCGCGGTTTGGCGTGATGTTCTTCGCCGAGCCTGCCGTGTCGTTCGCGAATATGCGCAAGGCGCTCAAGCCCTCAGGCCGGCTGGCTTTCGCATGCTGGCGCGAGCCGCGCGAGAACCCGTTTTTCATGACGCCGCTGCAGGCGGTCTACAAACACGTACCAAAACTGCCGCCGCATGGGGCGGAAGATCCGGGGCCATTCGCATTTGCTTCGGAAGCGCGCGTGCATCGCATCCTGGATGAAGCTGGTTTTCGCGGGATCGATTTGAAGCCTTGCCCTCTTGCGCTCGATGTCGCGAGCGGCCGCGGCGTTGAGGCAGCGGTGCATGGCGTGCTGGAAATCGGACCGTCCAGCCGGGCGCTGGAGGGGCATCCTGCGGACATCCGCGAGGCCGCAGCTAATTCGATCCGCGAGGCACTTCAGCCTTATGTGCATGGCGAGAGCGTTCTGCTCCCGGCCTCGATCTGGATCGTGACGGCGCGCGCGTCGTAACGTTTACGCCCGCTCTTCCCAGATCGTCGCCAGATGAACGATGGTGCGCACGGCGGCTTCCATATCCTGAACGCTGACCCACTCCTGACGGGAATGGAAGGCGTGCTCGCCGGCGAAGATGTTCGGGCAGGGCAGCCCCATGAACGACAGCCGCGAGCCGTCCGTGCCGCCACGGATGCTGCCGCGCTTCGGCACAAGTCCCGCGCGCCGGATCGCTTCCAGCGCGTTCTCGACAACCTGCGGATGCTTGTCGAGCACGACCTTCATGTTGCGGTATTGCGGTGTGATCGTGACCTTGGCCGATGAATTCGGAAAACCCGTCATCACCTCATCGACGATCGATTGCAGCAGCGCTTCCTTCTGCTTCAGCCCTTCCTCGGTGAAATCGCGCACGATCAGATTGAGAGTCGCCATCTCCAGTGCGCCGGCAATGCCTGTGATGTGGAGAAAACCGTCGCGCCCGTCGGTAGTCTCCGGCGAACAGGTATCCTTCGGTAAGCGCTCGACGATGGCGGCGGCGATCTTGACCGCGTGCTCCATCTTGCCCTTGGCGAAGCCCGGATGCGTCGAGACGCCGGTGATGGCGATGCTGGCGCCATCGGCGGAAAACGTCTCGTCTTCGATGTGCCCTGCGGTCTCGCCGTCCATGGTGTAGCCGAACGCGGCGCCAAGTTTCTTCATGTCGACCTTGTCGACGCCACGGCCGATTTCCTCGTCGGGCGTGAACAGAATTCTGATCGTGCCGTGCTTGATGTCGGGATGCGCGATCAGGAACTGCGCCGCGTCCATGATTTCGGCGACGCCGGCCTTGTTGTCTGCACCAAGCAGCGTGGTGCCGTCGGTGGTGATGATGTCGTTGCCGATCTGATCGCGCAGCGCCGGATGGTCAGCAGCGCGGATGACCTGCGACGGATCGCCGGGCAGCACGATGTCCTGGCCCTGATAATTGCGGACGACCTGCGCCTTGACGTTGGCGCCGGAGCAATCGGGTGCGGTGTCCATATGCGAGCAGAAGCAGATCACCGGCACCAGCTTGGTCACATTCGACGGGATCGTCGCATAGACGTAACCATGCTCGTCGAGGTGCGCGTCGGCGACACCCATCCTGAGCAGCTCGGCGGCGAGCAGGCGGCCCAGATCTTTCTGCTTTTCAGTGGAAGGGCAGGTTGGCGACGCGGGATCGGACTGCGTATCGATCGCGACGTAACGCAGGAAACGCTCGGTGACGGTGTGGGAAAATGCGATTGCAGGAGGTGTCATCGGTCCATCTTGCAGAGGGTAAGAATGACAGAGAGTAAGAATTACCGACACTCCAAATGAAAGCGCCATCCCGTCCCATTCGGGAAGCGGGATGGCGCGAAACGAAGCTCAGCCTCGAATCGAAAATTTCGATCAGACGGCTTCCTTCAGCTCCTTGGCGGCACGGAAGGCAACCTTCTTGCTCGCCTTGATGTGGATCGCTTCGCCGGTGGCCGGGTTGCGGCCCATGCGTGCGGCGCGTTTGCGGACCTGGAGAATGCCGAGGCCGACGATGCGGATGCGCTCACCCTTCTTCAGGTGCTTGGTAATGCGGGTCACCATGTCGCCGAGGATGGTCTCGGTCTGCTTCTTCGACAGTTCGTGTTCCTCGGCCAGCGCGGCGGCAAGGTGCTTCAGGGTCACGGTTGTCGGGGTCGCTGCTTTCTTCGCCATATTGGCCCTCCTTCGTTAGTTGCGGCTCAAGAAATTGAGACATTGCAGGGCTTAGTTGATTCGGCTGGGGGCTGCCTATGCTGTTTTACCTGTAAACAGGGGTTTATTTGCATCGACCTTGCAAAAACCGCCGCCGCGCAGGCGGATTCGGCGTTTGCAATGCCGCAGCCGGGTATTTCTTGACTTGTGAGAGGGGCGCATTTAAGTCCGGGCTTCGCTGACGGGCTGCAACCAGCCCCTGCGGGAGTAGCTCAGTTGGTTAGAGCGCCGGCCTGTCACGCCGGAGGTCGCGGGTTCGAGCCCCGTCTCTCGCGCCAGCGATTTCAAACACTTAAGTGTCTGTCGCGCGTTCTTCGGAATCCCGGCGCTGATTGAACTGCTGATTTTCCGGACGCTGTGAAAGCGACGGTGCAACCGGATTGCGGCTCGGAGCCAAACGGGTCCATAATACCGCTATATTGCAAACTGGATTTGCCTTGCGCTACCTGATTGCCTCAGCCTTCGTTGCGCTTGCCGTGGCGACGCCCGCTCTGGCGGATAAGCGCGTCGCGCTGGTGATCGGCAACGCGGGTTACGAGAATGTCGCCCGGCTCGCCAATCCTTCGAACGATGCGGAGGCCATAACGTCCACGCTGAAGAGCGCGGGTTTTGACGTTGTCGAGTCGCGTCGCGATCTGAAAATCAACGAGATACGTCGTGTGCTGCGGGATTTCTCTGACAAGGCCCGCGATGCCGATGTTGCGGTCGTCTATTACGCAGGCCATGGAATCGAAGTCGATGGCACCAACTATTTGGTTCCAGTCGATGCGACGCTCGAACGCGACGCGGACGTTTTCGACGAGGCGATTGCGCTCGATCGTATCTTGATCTCGATCGAGCCGGCCAGACGGCTGCGGCTCGTGATCCTGGATGCGTGCCGGGACAATCCATTCGCCAAGAAGATGAAGCGAACGCTGGCAACGCGCGCGATTGGACGGGGTTTTGCCAAGGTCGAACCGAACAGTCCGAACACCCTGATTGCGTTCGCCGCAAAAGCCGGTTCCACTGCATCCGACGGCGACAGCAAGAACAGCCCGTTTACCGCCGCTTTGGTGAAGCACATCGCCACGCCGGGGCTCGATCTGCGCAAGGCCTTCGGCTTTGTGCGCGACGAGGTTCTGAAGCAGACCTCAAACCGGCAAGAGCCGTTCGTCTATGGGTCGCTCGGCGGCAATGACGTGTCGCTGGTGCCTGCCGCGACCGTGACGCCCGCACCCGCAGCAGCCGTCAATAACGAGATTCGGCGTGATTACGAACTGGCATCGCAGGTCGGCAGCCTCGAAGCATTCGATTCCTTCATCGCAACCTACCCATCCGGGTTCTACAACGATTTGGCGCGAGCCCAGCGGCGCAAGCTGATCGCCGAGAGCACCCGTCTGGAGGCGACGGAAAAGGCGCGGCTGGCCGCTGAAGAAAAGGCACGTCTCGTAAGCGAGAACGCCAAAAGGCAGGAACAGGATGAGGCGGCTGCCCGCGCCAAAGCTGCCGAGCAGGCGCGGCTCGTGGCCGAGAAGGCCAAACGGGACGAGGAAGCGAAGGTCGCGGCGGCTGAGAAGATTAAAGCCGAGGCACAGGCGAGGCTCGCCGAGCAGGAGCGGCTGGCGAAGGAAAAGGCAAAGCGCGACGAGGAGGCGAGGGTTGCCGCGGCCGAGAAGGCCAAAGCCGAGGCGCAAGCCAAGGCCGCCGAACGGGAGCGCCTTGCCGCCGAGCGGGCCAGGCAAGCAGACGAAAAGGCTTTCGCGGCAAAGGCGGCTGCTGACAAGGTGGATGCTGACAAGGCCGCTGCGGCAAAGGCAGCAGCGGACAAGGCGGCGGCCGAGAGGGTGATCGCGCAGGCGGCGGCTCCCGAGCCCGCCGCAGAGAAACCCGCCGGCGAAACCAAACTTGCGGCGCTCGCGCCGCCGTCTACGCCCGATCCGGCACCGAAGGCGGAATCGCTCAATCGTCAGCTTCAGGCCGAACTTCGCCGTGTCGGATGCCACACCGGTCAGGTCAGCGATGAGTGGGGCAATGCTGCGCAGCGCTCGCTCGAGCAATTCAACAAACGCGCCGGCCTGAAACTGAATGTCAAGCTGGCCAGCATCGATTCCCTCGATGCAGTCCGGGGCAAGACGGCGCGCGTATGCCCTCTGGTTTGTCAGCACGGCTATCGTGCCGAGGGTGAAAAGTGCGCGGAAATCGTTTGCAAGGCCGGTTTTGAGGTCGGCGACGACAACACTTGTGCACGCATCAAACCGAAAACGCCGCCCGCTGCGACTGCCAAGCGCGATGAACCCACGAAGCGTGACGAGCCTGCCAAGCGCGAGGAGCAGAAGCCGCAGAAGCAGGCCGCGCCGACCGGGCAGCGGATCATCTGTGGCCAGGCGGGCTGCCGCGAGATCGGGAAAAACTGCCGGCTCGAAAAACTTCCGCAAGGAAACACGTCCCAGGACCGGATGAGTGCGCTGTCCGGCATGCGTGAAGTCTGCAACTAACCGACTGCCGCGATCTGGACAACAGACCACCAGCGCACCTGCATTTTCAACGTTTTAGCTCTGTCTCCCGATCAGCGCCGCCTCTGATCGCGATCCGAGCCTGCGTACAGTTCCGCGTTCGGGGTTTCGGAATGTCCGATCCGCTTTTTCGATCAACGTGGCGCAGCTGACGAGTCACTTTGCCGTAAATTTGACCGCGCCGCTGCACGCGGAAAAAGCAAGTCTCTCTCGCGAGTTGGACTGTGGATTCGTCAAATTACCTTGTCTTGCGCGGCCTGTTGCACTGCGCTAATCCAGAACCGTTCCAAACGCTCTGCGAGTCTCGCGGAGCGGTATTTTGCGCTTAGGGATCAGGCCTATGGACGGCATTCTGCAGAGCTATCTGCCCTTGGTGGTGTTCGTCGGCGTCGCCGCCATCATCGGTGTCGTCTTGCTAATTGCTCCCTTCATCGTCGCCTATCAGCAGCCCGATCCGGAAAAGCTCTCCGCCTACGAATGCGGCTTCAATGCGTTCGATGACGCGCGCATGAAGTTCGACGTGCGGTTCTATCTGGTCGCAATCCTCTTCATCATCTTCGATCTTGAGGTCGCGTTCCTGTTTCCGTGGGCGGTGGCGTTTGGAAAGCTCGGCGCGACCGGGTTCTGGTCGATGATGGTGTTCCTTGGCGTGCTGACAGTCGGCTTTGCCTATGAATGGAAGAAGGGCGCACTCGAATGGGACTGAGCCCACATCAATCGAGTGCTGGCCAGACCGCGATCTCGAAGTCTGCGACGGGCATTCTCGATCCGAACACCGGCAAGCCGGTCGGCGCCGACGATCGTTTTTTCGTCGAGGTCAACAACGAACTCGCCGACAAGGGTTTCTTCATTACCGCCACCGATGACCTGATCACCTGGGCGCGCACCGGCTCGCTGATGTGGATGACGTTTGGTCTCGCCTGCTGCGCGGTCGAAATGATGCAGTTGTCGATGCCGCGCTACGACGTCGAACGCTTTGGATTTGCGCCGCGCGCGTCGCCGCGTCAGTCCGACGTGATGATCGTGGCCGGCACGCTGACCAACAAGATGGCGCCGGCGCTGCGCAAGGTTTACGACCAGATGCCGGAGCCGCGTTACGTGATCTCGATGGGCAGTTGCGCCAACGGCGGCGGCTATTACCACTATTCGTATTCGGTGGTGCGCGGTTGCGATCGCATCGTGCCGGTGGACATCTACGTGCCGGGCTGCCCGCCGACCGCCGAAGCGCTGCTTTACGGCGTGCTGTTGCTGCAGAAAAAAATCCGCCGCATCGGCACGATCGAGCGGTGACGGTCAGATGAGCGAAGCTCTCACCACTCTCGGACAAGCCATTGTTGCCGGATTGGGCGACAAGGCGACCGGCTTCTCGGTGTCGTTCGACCAACTCAACGTTTCGGTCAAGGCAGAGACGATCGTGGACGTGGTGCGCTTCCTGCGTGACGATCCGCGATGCCGCTTCATCAGCTTCATCGATATTACGGCGGTCGACTATCCGGGCCGCGATCCGCGCTTCGATGTGGTCTATCACTTCCTGTCGCCGCATCTGAATACGCGCGTTCGCCTGCATGCAGCCGCAAGCGAAACCACGCAGGTGCCGTCGATCATCGACGAGTTTCCGGGCGCCGACTGGTTCGAGCGCGAGGCCTACGACCTTTACGGGGTGATTTTCACCGGGCACCCGGACATGCGCCGTCTGCTGACCGACTACGGCTTCGACGGTCATCCGCTGCGCAAGGATTTTCCGCTGACCGGCTTCGTCGAGGTTCGCTACGACGATCAGGAAAAGCGGGTGCTCTACGAGCCGGTGAAGCTCAATCAGGAATTCCGCAAGTTCGATTTTCTCTCGCCGTGGGAAGGCGCGGACTATCCGTTGCCGGGCGATGAAAAGGCGAGCGGAGGCAAGGTTTGATCGTGTCGGGCACGATAGATAACGCGAACGCGGTGAAGCTCTCTCCCCCCTTGTGGGGGAGAGGTGGAGAGGGGGGTATGCCTAAACTTCCGCTGTCGCTTTGCACCCCCCTCCCTAACCCTCCCCCACAAGGGGGGAGGGAACGTGCCGTGCCGTGCCATTCGCTATTCGCCATTCGCTCGCTTGCGGAGCAAGCACAGTGACCGAACACAACTTGCGCAACTTCACCATCAACT
>JAKFVL010000012.1 GCA_021732215.1 Hyphomicrobiales bacterium | reverse complement strand
ATGTCGTCGATCGGCAGGCCTCGTCATCTCCTTAAACTCGTTGCATCTGCGAAGTCTAAGGCGGTGGTTGCCCGCGTAAACAGTGAGTAACTCGCTTCGAAGCGCACAGTTTTTGATCAATTGGAAGCTATGCGAGCTCCTATCGTAGCACAGAAGCAACAAGATCAATTCGATGCGAAGTCCGTCCGTGAATTTCACTGAGATGGAAAAAGTTTAGGAACCCGTGCCGTGAGACTGCGTTAAGTGTTGTCGTTGACAAGGATCCGTCCCTGCATCTCATTTCGACCCAATCTGATCGCGGTCTCTGTAGTCCTTTGCGCAATAGCAACGTTCGCGCCGGGCACGGCGTCGACCTGCGGCAAGCAGCATGCAGCCAATTAATCCGATACCGCTCGTGCCAGATGCGACGGAGGATCGGTGGACCATTAATGAATTCAAGGAAAACAATGGAATCGCATTAGACCTAAGGCGACTTTAACATGCACCATACATCCAAAGAGATGCAGACCTGCATCGACAACTGTCTACGGTGTTACCAAACCTGTCTTGGCACAGCGATGACGCACTGCCTCGAAGCCGGCGGGGAACACACGCAACCGGAGCATTTCCGGCTGATGATGACATGCGCGGAAATCTGCCGCACGTCGGCGCACTTCATGGTGCTGCAATCTCCGCACCACAAGCACGTATGCCGTGAGTGTGCGGAAATCTGCGAGCAGTGCGCCCAGGACTGCGAGCGCCTCGGCGACATGGACGATTGCGTGCAAGCTTGCCGCGCCTGCGCTGAAAGCTGCAAGACAATGGCGGCTTGAGGAGCAGGCAGTGGATGCAATGAAAAACGCCTATGCGAGCTTGGCGGTACAAACGATTCTGAGCGGAATCGTCATGTATTTCGTTATGTTCGTGATGATCGACAGCACAAGCAGCTTCTATAACAACCTGAACATGTTCTACATGACCTTGATGATGGTCGCACCGATGGTGGTGCTCATGATTTTGGCGATGCTGCACATGTTCCCGTCGAAGCTAGCTAACGTGCTACTGATCGCGATTGCTGTCGTTGCGTTCCTCGGCAGTTTCGCGCTGATCCGAACGCAGACGACGATCGGCAATACGGCGTTTGTCCGATCAATGATTCCGCATCACTCGGGCGCAATCCTGATGTGTCAACAAGCGTCGCTTTCGGATGCTGAGCTTAAGGCGCTCTGCGGCGAAATCGTCAAGAGCCAACAGCAGGAAATCGAGCAGATGAAGCAAATTCTGGCCCGGCTGACCAAATAGCCGGACCTGAATAACCAATGGGGAAGCTTCGCGAGAGTGCTTGACCTTCCAATAATGGGAAGGTGCAGACTGGGTCCAAATAGATCATCTGACCCTGGAAAGACACCATATGACCAATGAAAAGCACGCCTGCTGCTCAGGCAAGCATGATCACGGAAAATCCGGCGCTCATGCGGATCACAGCCACGGCGTGGCCAAGCTCACACAGCTCACCGTCCAGGATCCGGTTTGCGGCATGGACGTCGATCCGCAGACCGCCAAGCATCGGGCCGAACATCAAGATCATCCATATTACCTCTGCTCGGACGGCTGCCGAAAGAAATTCGTCGCGGACCCGGCCAAGTACCTGAATAAAGCTGAAGCCGCCGAGCCGGTCGATCAGAACGCGATCTACACCTGCCCAATGCACCCCGAGATTCGTCAAGTCGGACCGGGAAGTTGCCCGATCTGCGGCATGGGCCTCGAGCCGCTCGTGGCATCGGCCGACGCCGGCCCAAATCACGAACTGATCGACATGACGCGCCGGTCCTGGATCGGTCTTGCGCTGACTGTGCCGGTGTTCGCGCTTGAGATGGGCAGCCATCTGGCCGGGCTCGATCATTTCGTCAGCGGCTTCACCTCGAACTGGATGCAACTCGCGCTGGCAACGCCCGTTGTTCTCTGGGCTGGCTGGCCATTCTTCGTGCGCGGATGGGCTTCCGTGCGCAGCATGAATCTCAATATGTTCACGCTGATCGCCATGGGGACGGGGGTAGCGTGGAGTTACAGCGTGCTCGCGACTCTTACCCCTCAGGTATTTCCTGCTGCCTTTCGTGGTCACGATGGATCGGTGGCCGTGTACTTTGAAGCAGCCTCCGTCATCACCGTCCTCGTTCTGCTGGGACAGGTGCTCGAATTGCGCGCGCGCGACGCCACCGGCGGAGCCATCCGCGCGCTGCTCGACCTTGCCCCAAAAAAGGCGCGGCGGATCGGCTCGGATGGCGCGGAGGAAGAGATCGCGCTTGATGCGGTTGCCGTCGGGGATGCTTTGCGCGTGCGTCCTGGAGAGAAGGTACCGGTCGACGGCGAGGTCACCGGGGGACGCAGTTCGGTGGACGAGTCGATGGTCACGGGCGAGTCGATGCCGGTGACCAAAGAGGCGGGCGCAACCGTGATCGGCGGCACGCTCAACGGGAGCGGCAGTCTCGTGATTGCTGCACGGAAAGTCGGCCGCGACACGATGCTGGCTCAGATCGTTCAACTGGTCGCCGAAGCACAGCGTAGCCGTGCGCCGATCCAGAGGCTTGCGGATCAGGTTTCCGGCTACTTCGTACCTGCGGTTATCGCAGTCGCTGTGCTCGCCTTCGCGGCTTGGGCGATCTGGGGGCCTGCGCCAAGCCTGTCTTATGGTCTCGTTGCAGCCGTTGCGGTTCTCATTATTGCCTGCCCCTGTGCATTGGGACTAGCAACTCCGATGTCGATAATGGTTGGCGTTGGCCGTGGCGCAGGGATTGGCGTGCTTATCAAGAATGCGGAAGCACTGGAGCGTATGGAGAAGGTCGATACGCTTGTTATAGACAAGACCGGCACGCTGACCGAAGGCAAGCCATCCGTTATCCGCATCATTGCAGCGCCGGGCTTCGATGAAGCGGAATTGCTTCGGCTGGCCGCCAGCGTCGAGCGGGCCAGTGAACATCCGCTTGCCGACGCCATCGTCCGCGAGGCGCAAAAGCAAGGTCTAACGACCGCGGCTGTCAAAAACTTCGACTCGCCCACCGGCAAAGGAGCGCTTGGAGTTGTCGAAAGCCGCAAGATCATACTAGGCAACGCGCGGTTTCTCGAGGAACACGGCGTGGACACTGCGCCGATTGCAATCGAGGCGGAAGCCCAGAGGAACAATGGCGCTACGGCGATTTTCATTGGTATCGACGGTGCAGTTGCAGGCGCAATTGCCATCGCTGATGCTGTTAAGCCGTCCACGCCGGAAGCGCTCGCCGCCTTGAAAGCGGAAGGACTCCGGATCGTGATGCTGACCGGTGACAACTGGACCACGGCGCGCGCAATCGCGAAGCAGCTCGGTATCGCGGACGTTGAAGCAGAAGTGCTGCCGGATCAGAAGAGCGCGGTCGTTCAACGCTACAAGAAAGAAGGCCGAGTCGTGGCCATGGCAGGTGACGGCGTTAATGACGCGCCCGCACTGGCGGCCGCCGATGTCGGAATCGCCATGGGCACCGGCACAGACGTTGCAATTGAATCGGCCGGCGTCACGCTTTTGAAAGGCGATCTGAATGGCATCGTCCGCGCACGAAGGCTGTCGGAAGCGACCATGCGCAATATTCGCCAGAACCTTTTCTTGGCATTCATCTACAACGCAGCAGGCGTGCCTATCGCCGCGGGCGTTCTCTATCCCGTGTTCGGGATATTGCTCTCGCCGATCATCGCAGCCGCCGCGATGGCCTTGTCATCGATGAGCGTGATTGGGAATGCGATCAGGTTGCGTGCAATAAAGTTATGAAGAAATTCTAAGATCATTCCCGGTATTTCTATTGGGGCGAAGTCGGCCCCAAGACAAGGTTAGAGCACGATCATGCCGGTTTGTATTCTAAGGCCGGGACACGGATTGTTGTTTTGAGCCTTTGTTGAGCATCGAATAATTAAAGGGTAGGAGAATATGAATGTCTCAGCTTACATCATTGTCGCGTCGGACTTTTCTGGTTGGCTTCGGGGCATCGGCTTGGGCGATGTCCCCTATGAATGCATTGGCAAATCAGTCTGTGATCGTGCACAGGGATCCAAACTGCGTTTGCTGCAGCCGCTGGGCTGAGTATATGCGGCAGGCTGGTTATATTGTTTCGATTGAAGAAACGAAGGACATGCCCGCGATCCGTGCTCGCTTGGGCGTGCCAGCCCACATTGCAGGGTGCCACACTGCTGAGATCGCAGGTTACGTGGTCGAGGGGCACGTGCCGGCGGCTGCGATTGGGCGCCTGTTGAAAGAGCGTCCTCAGGCAATCGGCCTTGCGGTACCTGGAATGCCAGTTGGGTCTCCCGGTATGGAAGGCCGAAAGCTGGTTCCGTATGATGTTGTTCTGTTCGATCGTTCTGGCGTGAAGCCATATATGCGGTTTCTTGGCAAGGATGCGGTCGGCTAATTCGCGGCTTTGGCGAAAACCGGTTTTGAGCAGCGACTTTGCGATGGTTGCGCCTTATTTTCTCGCAAATAATCTATGATCAAAGATTGTTTGTAGAACCTGATTCATAGCCTGCGCTTAGGGAGTCAAACACTGAGACTGCCTGATCTGCCCCCTTTGAAGTGGTCCTCCCTGAAGTATGATTTTCGGATGGAGGATAAGATTGATGGCACGGAAGAGGCATACGGCTGAAGAGATCGTTGCGAAGCTTCGGCAGATTGATGTGCTGATGGCACAGGGCCGGCAGGTCGCGGACGCGGTTCGAGCGATAGGCGTGACGGAAGTAACTTACTATCGATGGCGCAATGAGTATGGCGGCCTGAAGGGTGACCAGGTGAAGCGGCTGAGGGAACTGGAGGCGGAGAACAATCGTCTCCGGCGAGCGGTGTCGGATCTGACGCTGGACAAGCTGATCCTGGCGGAGGCCGCAAAGGGAAACTTCTAAGCCCCGCACGTCGCCGCGCGTGCGTCGATCATGTGATGACCGAGCTTTGCATATCGAGAGACGGGCGTGCCGGGCATTAGGTCAGCACCGATCGACGCAGCGCAAGATCCCAACAACACCCGATGACGAGGTAGCATTGACTGCCGACATCATCGCGCTTGCCCGCCAATATGGCCGCTACGGATATCGCCGGATCACGGCGTTGCTTCGCAGAGCCGGCTGGACGGTGAACAAGAAGCGTGTCGAGCGGATCTGGCGGTGTGAGGGGCTGAAGGTCCCTGCCAAACAGCCTAAACGCGGGCGTCTGTGGCTCAACGACGGCTCATGCATCCGTCTGCGGCCGGAACGACCCAACCACGTCTGGTCTTACGACTTCGTCGCTGACCGCACCCACGATGGCAAGGCGTTCCGGATGTTGTGCATCATCGATGAGTTCAGCCGTGAGAGCCTGGCCATCCGCGTGGCGCGGAAGCTCAAGGCAACTGATGTCATCGAAGCCCTATGCGAGCTGTTCATCTCGCGGGGCATTCCGACCCACATCCGCTCCGACAACGGACCCGAGTTTGTTGCCCAAGCACTCCGGGATTGGATCGCTGCCGTTGGCGCTAAGACCGCCTACATCGAACCCGGCAGTCCTTGGGAGAACGGTTACTGCGAGAGCTTCAACGGCAAGCTGCGTGATGAACTGCTCAACGGCGAGATCTTCTACACATTGAAGGAAGCAAAGATCGTCATCGAAAACTGGCGGCGTCACTACAACACCGTGCGTCCACACTCATCACTGGGATATCGACCACCGGCGCCCGAAGCACTCGTCTGGCCAGCAACAAAGGCGATAGTCAAAATGCAATCGCTAAACTAACATTCCAATCGGACCACTCCGTGGGGGGCCGGTCAGCACCATGAGGGTCCCTTTACCAGCCGACGCGTACGCGTAGCTCGATCGTTAGGCGTAACGTCGCGGCCGATAAGTTCCTCGACAGCCTTCTCGGCCATCTCGCGAGCCCGCTTTGTTGCTCTCGCAGTCTTAACCCGTGCTGAGCTTTGCGATGCGAGGCCTATTTCGACCAATCGTCGAACGGCTTCCGAAAGTTTCGGTATGTCGGGCTGTCGTTCGGCCCACTTTACGATTGCCGCACGTAACTCGTCCGTAGCCCGAAAGCCCATCATAGGTGTTACACCCGTAGCGGGACGACCTCGTGTATTCTTTTGCTTTGCCATATTTTTTGTTTATCAAATAAACTGCTTCAGCGGAAGTCACCCACCGTTCGCCCATGCGTTTACTTGCATCTTGATCACACCGTCATAGGGGCTGCGATTCCAACGCAGATTCCCTGATCACGTTCGATTCATTCCCTGATAGCCGTGATTTATTCCCTGATTATCAAACGAGATAATTTACTCGAAAGGGCCAGTTTTGGCTGTCGTTACACTGTTGGCTAAGTCCTCTTCAGGCCAAATACAGACATTTTCCCTGTAAAGTTCCCTGTTATCAGTGAAATTGCTATGGAGATCGGTCCGAAGGTGACTGCGTCCGCCACCACGCCGTCGAGCATTTCGTTCACAAAGTTGTTCATGCGGCCTGTCGGGTTCCTTGCCTGCCTCAACTGGCAATCGGTCGAAGACCTGCTAAATTTGGGCTTATCGCACCTGATATCTTTAGATCGGCCGAACAACTGCGAATTCCGTCGGAGGAAATTACATGACCCATGTCGTGCTCAACCGCCGCAGACTTCTTGTCGCTGGTGGCTCCGTCATAGCAACCGGCGCTTCCGCGCTCCTGTTGCCCGCCCGCGCGCAAGGCCTCGCACCGACCGAATCTATGCCAGGCGGGGCGAACAACTATCACAGCCACAAGGGCGCGCCGACCGTGGATCGGATCGGCAAGGGTGGTTTCTGGATGACGGGCACCGTACGGCGTGCGGGCGACGGAGCTCCGCTCGCCGGGCAGCGCATCCAGATCTGGGCGCACACGGTCGAAGGGCGAGAGGAAGACCAGCGGAGTCATGGCGCCACGCTCACCGACAAGAACGGGGCGTTCCGTCTGGAGATGCCGCAGATCATTCCGATCTTTGGTCAACCGCACGGTCATCTCGCCTATGACAGCGGTGAATTCAAAACCGTCTTTCTCCGTCCCGTGATGCGCAGCGCGAAAGATACCAGCCTCGAGGCGCACTTCGTCCTTCAGCCAGCCTGAGGTACTGGCAAACTATAATTCTGGTGCCACTTTCGATCTGAAGTTCCTGAGATGAATTCGCGAAGATGAATTCCCGGAAAAGGGTGCAGGAACTTCAGATCGGCAGTACCAGGTTGGGAAAAACGGAATGAAATTGGCGAAGGTGACCCTGATCTGGGCCGCCCTTGCAGCCGCCATCTGCGTGCCGATCGTTTTTGCAGCGGCGAGCCCGCTGCTTGCATGGCGCGATCCGCTCTACATCGTGGCCGGATTCGCAGGGATTGTCGCTCTTGGTCTTCTGCTCGTTCAGCCTGTGCTGATTGGCGGATACTTGCCGGGACTGTCGGCTTATCGTTCGCGGCGGACACATCGCTGGATCGGAGGCTTGCTGATCGTCGCGGTGCTGATCCACGTCGGAGGCCTTTGGATCACCAGTCCGCCGGACATGATCGACGCGCTTCTCTTCAGATCGCCGACGCCGTTCTCGCCGTTCGGTGTGATCGCCATGTGGGCGATCTTCGCCATCGCGCTTATCGTTGTGCTCCGCCAGCGGATGCGTCTGCGAACCTGGCGCATCGCTCATACGTCGCTCGCGGTGGTGATCGTCGTAACAAGTGTCGTCCACGGTATATTGATCGAGGGGGCGATGGAGACGATGTCGAAGGTCGCGCTTTGCGCGCTGGTCCTTTCGGCAACCATAAGAGTCGTGACCCATCTGTGGGCGCGGAGAAAGCCAACGACGTCGCATTCAACCGAGGGTGGATAACGCTCTGGTTGCAGGTGTCCGGTCCACCGCGCACTTGCGAAAGACCGTGCCTTTGCATGCGATAGTCTGTAGCGTGAGCGCGGACTATCCGAGGTGCTCAATGCAAGTGCTGACAACCGATGTAGCCATCGTGGGCGGCGGGGCCGCCGGATGCTATGCGGCGCTCAGTTTGCATAGATGCGGCATCAAGCCGGTCGTTATCTGCAAGGGTCTGGTCGGCAAGAGTGGCGCTTCTATTTTTGCCGGCAATCTGGTCATCGGCGGCCGCCTGCTGGGCAATACCGAAGACCAGGCGCGCAACACCGCCGAATTCCTGATCAAGTATCACAATCAATTTCTCATCGACCAGCATTGGGCAAGCCGATGCGGTCAGTGGATCGAGAATGTGTACTATCCGGAACTGGAAGAGGCCGGCCTCTATTTCCGGCGTGACGATGCCGGTGAGATCGTCACCAGCCCCGGCAAGATTCGCAGCATAGCAGCGAACGTGCAGGGCAACTCCGGCGTTCCGTTCATGGATTTGCGGCGCAAGCAGATCATCAGGACAGGCATTGCGCGTCTTGAAGAAACCGTTGTGACGGCTCTATTGCGCAATCCGGACGGATCGATCGGCGGCGTCTTTTGCCTGAACTACATGAGCGGCGAATACACCGTGGTCCGCGCGCGGGCGGTTATTATGGCCACCGGTTACTCGGACCGTTTGCATGTGCGTTCCACCGGCACGCGCGAGATGTCGGCCGACGGTATTGCGCTTGCGTGGCGCGCAGGCGCTGCGCTCGTCAATATGGAGATGCAGTGGTGGCACACCAACGATATTGCCGACCCGCCTTCATGGCAGCGCATGCAGATATATCCAAACCCCATGCTCGGTTCGGAAAAGTCGGCGCGCATGGTCAATTCGGCCGGGGAGGAGTTCTTCAACCAGCAGAAGGACGATCCGCTGGCTTACGGGCCCTACACCGTGCAGTTGAAGGCGCTCGCAAAGCAGGTCCGTGCCGGCAAGGCTCGCTACGAAGGCGGTTATTATGCCGGCTTCGACAATTGCGATCCGGCGGAAGTCGATGCCTACACCACCTACGGAAAGGCTTTTCGTCAGCTCGGATTAAACTTTCCGGAGCAGATGATCGAGACGGCCGTGACGGCGCACTATCGGCAGGGCGGCATCGACGTTGATCCCGCGACCATGCGCTCCTCCGTGCCGGGCCTCTATGTCGCCGGCGGTGTGGGCGGACACAGCAACGGCTTGATCGCGCTCGCAACCTTTGACGGCAAGGTCGTCGCGGACGGAATTGCAGGCGACCTTCTGGAACTCGCGCCAGGGCAGGCAACCGAACAGGACATCGCAGCCGAGGTCCGCCGACTGGAGCAGCTGCGGCGCTCATCGGGCGACGGCGTCACCCCGGCATTCGTGAAAGGGAAAATTCGCGCATTGATGTGGGACAAGGTCGGAGTGGAAAAGAACGCAGCAGATCTGAGATCGGCCCTCGACGACATTGTGCGGATACGCCACGATTTGCTGCCTGATATGAGAATTGCAAACCGGACAAGTTCGGCCAATTACGAATGGCTCGATGCCATCGACGTCATCAATATGGTCGACTCTTGCGAGCTCATCATTCACTCGTCGCTTCAGCGCGAAGAGAGCAGGGGGCCGTTCTTCCGTCGTGACTTCCCTCTCACCGACAACAACGATTGGCTGGCAGCCAACGTGATGAAGAAGTCAGGCAACGATATTCTTTTCGAGAAACGGCCCTATGATCTGCCATTCTTCAAACCGGATTTTGCATTGAAAGACAATCTAGAGGTCGCCTGGTGAGTTCCGCAGCCGGACAATCGGCGCTTCCGGGGCGTGGTCCCGGTCAGGTCTATGAATACGATACGCTTGCCGCGCGAAATTCGCGGCTGATGCCGGGCGACCGCCTGACGGTGAAGATACGCCGCTTCGATCGTTCGGAAGGGGGCGCTGCCTATCAGGAATTCAGCGTACCCTATCGGAAGTGGATGCGGGTTCTCGACGTACTGAACTTCATCGCCGAGCAGGATGCTCCCGATCTTGCCTATCGCTGGTTCTGCGGGTCCAAAATGTGCGGAACGTGCGCCATCCGGATGAACGGGCGCGAAGTGCTTGCATGCTGGGAAGCGGTCGAACCCAGTATGACGATCGAGCCGTTGCGGAATCTTCCCGTCATTCGCGACCTCGTCGTTGACAGGACGCCTTATGAAAACAAGGTCGCCGCTCTCGAACCCTGGATCGAGCGGACAACTCCCTATCCGCAATTTCCCGAGCCGCTCAATCACAAGCAGATGAAGGATGCATCGAAGGCGCTCGATTGCATCAGTTGCATGTGCTGCTACTCAGCCTGTCCGGTCATTGGACTTGGTGATCTGACGAACTTCGCCGGCCCGGCGCCTCTCGTTCAGTTGGGTCAATCCGCCCTCGATCCCCGTAACGATCCCGAGAAGATCAAACGTTCTCTCGCTGCGACAGGCATCTTCAACTGCATATCCTGCTACAAGTGCGAAGAATCTTGCCCTGCGAGCATTCCGATCGTCAGCCGGATCATTGAGCCGCTCAAGGCGAAGGCGGCGCTGCTCGTTCCCGAAATGGCGAAACATTCGCTGGCTCTGCGCGATATCGTTGCATACCGCGGACGCATCGATCCCACCGCGCTCATTCTGCGCGTGCAGGGTTATCGAGCGCTGTCCGGACTATCGCGGGCGATCAGACTGCTTCTGCGCGGTAAGATAAACCCTTTCAGGACTTTCCTGGGCATCAAGACTGGCGCTGCGCCGGCGGCGAGCCGTCTGCTTGGCAAGGACATTCATCAAAAATGAGGTTCGCCTATTATCCAGGATGTTCCGCTCGAAGCACGTGCGCCGAACTCAACGAGGCAACGCATGCCGTGACGGCAAGGCTCGGGCTTGAGTTATTGCAACTGGACTCCGCCACGTGCACCGGCGCACGCGAGTTGCGTGCAATCGATCCGGCCGGATTTTACGCGCTCAATGTGCGCATCCTGGCTCTGGCTGAAAGCCAGGGATTGCCGCTGATGACGATCTGCAACACCTGCACCCTGAATATTCTGGACGCTCACGCTGCGTTCGTAAGCGATCCCGAACTTGCCGCGTCGATCAACGCGCGCCTTGCCGATGAAGGTCTGCATTACAGCGGGCGGACGCGGATAAGTCATTTCCTCTGGGTTTTGCATGAGGACATCGGCGAAGCGCGCTTGCGACAACTGGTCGTTAATCCGCTGACCGGGATGACGGTCGCCGCGTTCTATGGCTGTCATATCACGCGACCGCCGCTGCGGTACGGGTTCGTCGACTCCAGAAACAATACCGCGCTGGAAAGGCTTGCGGAGATTTTGGGCTGCCGGCCGATCGAATACAGCGGGCGCACGGAATGCTGCGGCTTTCATACAGCCGCTCACGATGAAAACGTGGCGATCAAACTGACCGGCCAGCACATCCTTGCGGCGAAGACCGCCGGCGCTCAGACGATGGTGACGCCTTGTCCGCTCTGCCACACTGTTCTGGACAGTTTTCAGCCCGAGATCGAGAAGGATATGGGGCAACGGCTCGACATGCCGGTTTTGCACCTTCCGCAACTGGTGGGTTTGGCGCTCGGACTTTCAGCGGACGAGTTGAAGATCGACCATCACATCGTTTCGGCCGAGATGCTCCGTTCCTACGCCAAGGTATAAAACACGGCTGCGACAATAAGGCCGGAAAATCATCTTCAGTTGAATATCTGTTCAACGGTCCTGAGCGCGGCTAGGAGGTCTTCAGTATTACTGCAAGGTATTTGGGCAAATTGTTCAACGCAATCAGGGCTCGACCAATTCAGTAATGGTATTCGGCTCCCTGTTGCGCAGAAATATACTGTAGGCCGCACGCGACCGGAGCAGCCCTGTCATCGGAAATCGCAATTTTCATTATCGGATATTTCCATAACATCATCTGTTGCAATCGGTCTACGATAATTGGAGGTTACTGGAGCAACGGATCATCCGGCTCCACAATGGATCGCTTCTCGCATGTTGGACACGCTATTACTGCTTGCGCTGAACGGGCTGATCTGGGGCTTGATTATCGCCCTTATCGCCCTCGGCCTCTCGATCATTTTCGGACTGCTCGACATCATCAACATCGCCCACGGCGATTTTTTTATGGTCGGCACCGTGCTCGCATGGTTCACGCTGAACTTGACCGGCAACTTCTGGGTGGCTTTCCTTATCGTCCCGCTCATCGGATTCATTCTCGGCGCGCTTGTTCAGCGCATCGTCATTCAGCCGATACGTAATGTCGCCGCACTTTCGATCGTTGCGACATTCGGACTGTCGCTGATCCTGCAGGAAGTCGTCCGCATCACCTTCGGCGCGACGCCGCGCCGCATCCTGCCACCGATTCAGGACACCGTCGTGTTGTTCGGAATCAACTACGACGTCTATCGGATTTTCGCCGCCTTTGTCGCGCTCGTTGCGTTGGCGGGATTCTTCCTGTTCCTGCATCGGACCAAGCTCGGTACCTGGATGCGTGCTGTGCGCCATGATCGGGACACCGCGATTGCGATGGGCGTGCCGGCCCAGCATGTCTACATCTTTACATTTGGGATTGGTTTCGCGCTTGCCGCGCTCGGCGGCGTCGTGGCGGCGCCGATTACAACCGTCGAATTTCGCACCGGGGTGGACATCCTGCCGTTCTGCTTCATGGCCGTCATCATCGGCGGCCTCGGCAATCTGCCCGGCACGGCCGCTGCTGCGGTTCTCCTTGCGGTTCTCGAGGGTATTATCCAGAGCTTCGCCGACCCTACCGTCGCGCGAATTTCCTCGCTGGTGCTAATGAGCGCGGTGTTGCTGCTGAGACCGCAGGGTCTGTTTAAAGGATTGGCTAAATGACGATGTCGCTCATGATGATCAGGCGAGCGATGTTGATCGCATTCATCGTCGCCCTGATTGCCGTACCCTGGATCGTTCCGGCGCTGATCAACAAGTTCTGGGTCAGTGTCATCGCCGAGATCATGATCTGGTCGCTATTCGCAGCCAGCGTGAACCTTCTGTTCGGATACGTCGGGCTGCTGTCGTTCGGGCAGGCACTCTACTTCGGCTTCGGCATGTACGGCGTGGCGATCGGCATCTCAACTCTGGGCCTCTCGTTCTGGCCAGCGTTCGGACTGGGGATCATTGCCTCCGTCGCGATCGCGTTCGTTGCCGGCATTTTTGCCGTCCGGCTGACCTGGCATTACTTCGCGATCATCACAGTGGTGTTTTCGCTGATCTTCTATTTCTTCGCAGTGTCCGTGAAGGCGGTCACCGGCGGCGACGACGGGATCAACTTCACGCTGCCGCCGACGTTCTCTTTCGGCGGCTATACCGGGAGCTTCAGTAACGAAACCTTCCAGTATTTCTTCATCTTCGCGGCCGTCGCGTTCTGCTTCTTCCTGATGCATCGCGTGATCCAGAGTCCTCTGGGCAAGGCGTTTGTGGCAATCCGCGACAATGACACACGCGCCGAACTGATCGGCCTCAACGTCTATCAGCTTCGATTGATCGCATTCGTGATGTCGGGCTTCCTCGCTGGTGTCTCCGGCGCATTGTTTGCATTCTTTGGCCGCTACGCATCCGCCTCTTATATGTTCTACCATGTGTCTGGCGAAGCGGTGGTTTGGGCCATCGTCGGCGGTGCGGGAACGTTGTTGGGACCGATTGTGGGAACGACGCTGTTCATCGTTATCCGCGAAGTGGTCTCGACGCACTGGGAGCATCACTCATTGATCGTTGGCGTAATGGCCATCCTGGTGGTCATTCTGGCTCCGACGGGTTTGGTCGGTTTGTGGAATGAACGGCTCGCGCGTTGGAGTGCACGCGAAAAAGTGCCAGCAACCCGAACAAGCCTGCAGAGTGAGCCATGACCGAGTCAGTTCTGTTAGTCGAAGGCTTGACGAAGAGATTTGGCGGCTTGACGGCCGTCAACAAACTCAACTTGAGCATAACCAGCGGTCGGCTACATGCGATTATCGGCCCAAACGGAGCCGGTAAGACGACCTTCTTCAATCTGATCTCGGGTCTTTATACGGCGGATAGCGGTCGCGTTCTCTTCAAAGGCCGCAACATTACCGGCCTCAAGCCGTATGAAATCAGCCGGATTGGCATCAAGCGAACCATGCAGATCAAGAGCGTATTTCCGCAGCTCAGTGTCTCCGAAAATCTCTGGGTAACGCGGAATGCGACCAATGGGGTGCTGCATCCCTTCCGCTCGGCCTCGAGCGATCATGCGACGCGCGAACGTGTGGAATTCACGCTGGAGCAAATCGGGCTGACGCCTCTGGCGAATCGTGCTGCGGGTACGCTGTCATATGGCGACGTCGCGCTGCTCGAAATCGGTATGGCGCTGATTTCCGATCCGCAGCTGCTGCTGCTTGATGAGCCAACCTGCGGCATGAGCCCGGCCGAGACGGCCCGCACGGTCGACAAGATCAAAATACTCGCCCAGACGATCGACATCGTCATCATCGAGCATGACATGGAGGTCGTTTTTGAGATCGCCGACGATATTACCGTCATGACGCAAGGTGAGAACCTGGTGTCCGGCAGCCCGGCTGAAATCTCGGGCGACGAGCGCGTGCGCGAGGCCTACCTCGGCCGTCCGGAGGATGAAGACTACGTCGAGGAGGCCGCTCATGCTTAACCTTCGCGACGTCCACGTCCACATCGGCAAGCTCCACATCTTGCAGGGCGTTAACTTGGACGTGAAGCCTGGCGAAAGCGCCGCCTTGCTCGGCCGAAATGGCGTGGGCAAAACGACGACGTTGCGCGCGATCATGGGGCTTGCGGCGCGAAGCCGCGGGTCGATCGAATTCGACAAGGTCGATCTTGGAACCTGTCCGGCCTATAAGATCTCAAGTCACGGTATTGGCTACGTTCCGCAGGGAAGGGGTATCTTCCCCAACCTGACGGTATTGGAGAACCTCAATATCGGGATGTCCGGAAAACGCGACAGCGAGCGGGAAGAATATGTATTCTCCTGCTTCCCGCGCCTCAAGGAGCGGCTGAAGCAATTCGGAAGTACGTTGTCGGGTGGCGAACAGCAGATGCTTGCGATCGGACGCTGCCTGATGATGCGGCCGAAGCTGATCATCTTCGACGAGCCGACCGAAGGAATTATGCCGAAGCTGGTTTCGCAGATACGGCGGGAGATCTATCGTATCAATCAGGCCGGGGTGTCGGTGCTGTTAGTGGAGCAGAATGTCGAAACCGCGCTGAAGCTGTGCCCGAGGGTGTTCCTGATGGAAAAAGGCACCATCGTCTATTCGGGCACCTCGCAAGATCTGAAAGCGCAGCCTGAAATCGTACATCGTTATCTAGGACTGACGCAGTAAAAATAGAGTTCATAGAGGGAGACAGTACCATGGCAAGAAAATTCTCACGCCGTAGTTTCCTGCACAACGCTCTGGCGGGTGGCGCAGCGGCAGGCACCGCCAATCTGACGATCATGAGGGATCTCTACGCGCAGTCGTCCGGCCCCATCGTGATCGGACACCACTGCGAACTTACGGGCGTATTCGCATCTTGGGGTTACTGGCACGACAAGTCGGCAAAGGTTGCCGTCGATCTCATCAACAAGCAGGGCGGCATCGCCGGACGCAAAGTCGAGCTGGCGACCGAAGACACCGAATCCAACCCTGCGACCGGAGCCCGCAAGCTGCGCAATCTCATTCAGCGCAGCAACGCGGAGTTCATCATCGGGTCGGTGCATTCCGGCATCATGCTATCCTCGTTGCCGATCGCAACCGAACTCAAGACGATCTACTTCTCGACCGGAGAGTCGAGCGATGTGACCGGCTCGAAGGGCACACGCTACAGCTTCCGCACAGGAGCCGACACCTATTCGATCGCCGCGTCAGGAGTACCGTGGGCTTACGAAAATCTCGGCAAGAAGTGGACGATGTTGTTTGCCGATTATGCCTGGGGTCAGAGCACGGCTGCCGAATCCAAGACAATCGTCGAAAAACTCGGAGGTAAGGTTCTCGCGAGCATCCCGGTGCCGCTCGATACGAAGGACTTCGTACCTTACCTGGCCCAGATTCCTGCCGATACGGAAGTGTTGCTGCCGGCCTTTATCGGGCCACTGGCGGTTGCATTCTACACGCAGGCGCGGTCGATGGGCTTCGACAAGAAGAACATCAAGATGTTCTCCCAGTCGCCAAGCATCGAAGCGATTTCGCCGGACGATATCGAAGGTGCGGCCGAAGGATCGTACTTCTTCGAGACGTTCCCTCGCATGCTCAAGGCCAAGGACGACGAGTTCCATCGCGAACACAACAAGATGGTCGAGGTGGACGACATCCACGCGCGCGAAACGACCAGCAAGCGCGTCATGGACAAGAGCCATTCCTGGCAATGCTGGGAAGACCTGTTTGCGATCAAGAAGGCTGTTGAAACCTCGGGCTACAAGGCCCGCAAGGATGTCGAGGGCGTTATTCAGGCCCTTGAGGGGATGGAGATGAAGAACTCCATCGGTCATCCGCAGGGCGACAAGCTGATCCGCAAGGAAGATCACTCCGGGATCATTGATTGCTACATCAGCCGCGTCGAAAACGGGCAACTGGTGGTCAAGAAGAAGATTCCGAAGGAAGAACTGGTGAAATTCATGCCGGTTCGGTTCAACCTGTCGACGATGCCAGCCTGATGGTTGTTGCGGCGGCGGCGGCGCTGGGGGGCGCGCCGCCGCAGGCCGCTTCATATTGTTGAATGATCGATTATCCGAAGACAAAAGTGTGTGCCGCGCATGTGGCGCCGGTCTTTCTCGACTCGCACGCCACGCTTTAAAAGCTCATGCGCTCATTGTCGCGGGCGCCGGCGAATGAACGGCATTGATCAAGAAACGCTCGCGACCCTCGCACAGAGTCCACAGGCCGTATCGATGGTTATCGGCCCGTCAGGAGAGGCAATCAGCGATACGTTGTGTGAATCCGAGGGGCTGCTCCATCAGGACATCGATATAGCGCAGCGAGCCCAAGCGGTTTCACGTATCGTCGGATACCATAATCGATTTGATGTCTTCGATCTGAGGGTCACTCGCAAACGGATTGCGCCGATTGTATTTTTGGACGATGACGCCGACCAATTCTCTTCGATCATAGCCGCAGGTAATTTGATGCGGTCTCTTTCCAAGAGGCGAGTTAAGCGCCCAAATCTGGTTCGCGTTGCCATCACAATAACTTCAAAAACCTCCGCGTAACAAAATCCGTACGCATTGTTTCCTCAAGGAAATCGCGCATTCTTGCAGCGATCTGCAGCAGATGTGCTGACATTGCCTAGGCTCCCCATCTGAACATTGTCCCGGCTCGCGGATTAACAGCCGCATTGATGGCCTTGGCGTGCGCGCCGCAAAAGGACCCATTGCGCTTTGCACAGGCCATTGGTGGCAATCAGTCGGGGCAGGAAAAATGAAGTACATTCGTTACGGCTTTTTCGCACTTGTTACCGGGACGCTAGTAGCTGGAATGCCCGCGCGTGCGGCGGAAAATTCCGAATTTCGCCTCGAAGCGATGATGCCTTATCTGGCGTTTGAAAAGCTCGACAAGACCATCATTGATGTCGGAGGGGCGCAGATCGTTGTGGGGTTTGCGCCCGGCGATATCAAACTTGAAAAGAACAAGCTGCTGGCGTGGGTGGATAAATCGGCCCGCGCGCTCTCGGTTTTCTACGGAAAGTTCCCCGTCAAAACTGCGCGCGTACTGCTGGTTCCGGATGATGGCAATAAGACATCCGGAGGCCAGGCCTTCGGAAATGGCGGTGCCGCCGTCAGGCTACTGGTCGGGCGCGATATCACGGAGGATGCGCTGAAGCAGGACTGGCAGTTGCCGCACGAATTGGTGCATCTGGCATTTCCGACTCTGCAAAATGCGCTTTGGTTATCTGAGGGGTTGGCGGTCTATGTTGAATCCATCGCGCGTGCTCAGGCGGGCGATCTGACCGAAGAGCACATTTGGGCCGAATTCACCAAAATGATGCCGACCGGTCTTCCGAAGAAGGGTGACAAGGGTCTCGATGAAGCGAAGGAGCAAGAACGGGTTTATTGGGGCGGCGCGACGTTCTGGCTGCTGGCTGATCTCGAAATCCGCAAGCGGACGCAAGGCCGCTTCGGCCTTCAGGATGCGCTGCTCGCTATCCAGGCTGCCGGCGGAGACTATGAGCAAGTGTGGTCCATCGAGAGGACCTTGACTGTTGCAGACCAAGCGACCGGCCAGACCGTCCTGAAAGAGATGTATGAGAAGTGGCACGCCACGCCAGTGCGCCCTGATCTTGCCGCGCTTTGGCGTCAGCTGGGTGTCAAGGTTACGGGCAAGACTGTTCAGTTCGACCGATCCGCGCCGCTTGCAGCAACCCGCGCAGCAATTACCACGCGCCGCACGTCCGTGGCGCAGGACGGCGAAGCGTCCGCAAAGGAATCTGTTCCGGACGGCAGGCTTCTTTCGACAGCCGCATGCGAGTCGAAGCAGATCTCATACGCCGATTGGATTGATCTGAAGAAAGAGGAGCATGCGTTTGAGACCGCGTCCGCAGCGAAGCACGGCATCGTGCTGCGGCCGTTTTCCGAGTTGCGCCCGCGATTGCAAACGGCCGAAGAGTTTAGCGAACGCAGGGCCTATGAGGGGTTCAGGTGCGAACGCATAGCATACTCCAGCGATGGGCTGAAAGTTTTTGCCTATATCTGGAGGCCCGCAGATACCGAAGGCAAAAAGCTCCCGCTCGTTATTTTTAATCGCGGCGGCGGCCAGGATATCAGCAAGCTCGTGCCGTCGGAAAGAGATGGCTTCTACGATTACCTGAAGAGCGGATTTGTCGTGATAGGATCACAGTATCGTGGCAACGATGGCGGCCAGGGTCATGATGAAGAAGGCGGAGCCGAGGTACGCGACGTTGTCAGCCTCGTGGAGCTGGCGCGATCGCTGGGTTACGTCGATATGTCCAATGTCTTTATGATGGGGGACTCGCGCGGCGCCATGATGACGTATCTTGCGATGCGCAACGGGGCCAGAATCAATGCCGCTGCAGTCGTCGGTTCGGAGACAGATTTGTCCGCAAATCTGAAGCGCAGGCCGGAGTTGCGAGAAGGCTACAGTAAGAATGTCCCCGAGTTCGACAATCGGCCGGACGAAATCCTGCGCAGTCGCTCCGCGATATTCTGGCCGGAATCGATATCAGCGCCGCTGCTGCTGATGCACGGTGGAAATGACTGGCGCGTGCCCGTGACCCAGGATTTTGAATTCGCAAACAAGCTCGAGTCGTTGCGCAGACCCTATGAACTGACCGTGTTCGAGGGCGATGTCCATCTCCTGTCATTCAATTGGAGGGAGCGCGATCGCAAAACCATCGAATGGTTCAGGCGCCACATGGCCAAATAGGCGAGGGCTAAATCAAGACGGTTATTGATTGCTACGGCGGCCTTGGCCTATGTGCTAGCATCACGAGATTGCAGGCAACCGTAGCGACATGAAGACGACCAAGCCTCTTTCTGGAATCCTGAAGAGCTTCAAGAGCAAACCGTCCAGGACGGGCTCGCTCATCATCACATTCCATGGCGATGCGATCGTTCCCAGAGGAGGGTCGATCTGGCTTGGGACGCTTCTGAAGTTTCTTGAGATGGCTGGCACAAATGGCGGCGTGGTCCGCACGTCGGTATCGCGATTGGCGGCCGACGGCTGGCTCGAGCGGGAAAAAATTGGCCGCAACAGTTTCTATAAACTGGCCAAGAACGGTCGCGAGCGCTTTGAGGCCGCGGTCGAGCATGTCTACAATCAGCGTCCCGTTGCCTGGGAAGGGCAGTTTCATCTGCTATTGATCGGCAGCGGAGCGGATCGCGACCTATCTCGCGCCGAGCTGGCGGAAGCCGGCTTCGGAAGCCCGATCGCGGGCACCTGGATCGCGCCTTTTGGAACGAAAACCCCCGCGATACCGGACAGCACGATACGTCTCGACGTTTCGGCTGCGGACGATATGGCGCGGCGTTTGGTCGAGATCAGTTGGCCTCTCGATCGCACGGCCGAGCTCTATCATGAATTCATCCAGGCTTTTTCTCCCTTGGAGAAATGGATCGATCGCGCTGGCGACATCGACCCCGCCGAAGCCATCCTCGCGCGTATCCTGATGATCCATCATTATCGTCGTGTTTTGCTGCGCGACCCGTTGCTTCCCGAAGCGCTTCTTCCAGACGCTTGGCCTGCCAGAGCTGCGCGTGGCTTGTGTGGCCGAATCTATCGCGCTCTGATCCCGATGTCGGAGAAGTGGTTGGATCAAAACGGTTTGAACGTGACCGGTCCATTGCCGAAGTCCGGGCCGGAATTGTTGAGGCGTTTCGAGGAGTCATGACATAATATGTTACAAAAAATTGTTGCGTATCAAAAATAATGATATATATTAATTCCAGTAAGTGTCGTTTTGTCCAAATTCTGGAAGGACGGTCGTAGCCGGTGGGCGGGAGATCGATTGATGTATACCCAGGCTCTCAACGCTTCGCAGTCCGATGAGCTGACCGGCGAAGATGCGGCGAAGATTTCTCGCTTCGAGGCGCGGGTCGCTGCGGAAGAGCGGATCGAGGCGAACGACTGGATGCCAGCCGCGTATCGGAAGACGTTGACGCGACAGATCTCACAGCATGCCCATTCTGAGATTGTCGGCATGTTGCCGGAAGGCAATTGGCTGACGCGCGCTCCGACGCTTCGGCGCAAGGCAGCACTCCTGGCGAAGGTTCAGGACGAGTGCGGACACGGGCTTTATCTCTATGCGGCGGCTGAGACGCTCGGAACCTCCCGTGAAGAACTCGTCGATCAGATGCTGAGCGGCAAGGCGAAGTATTCGTCGATCTTCAACTACCCGACTCTGACATGGGCCGACATCGGCACCATCGGATGGCTGGTCGATGGCGCGGCGATCATGAACCAGATTCCGCTGTGCAGATGTTCTTACGGACCCTACGCGCGCGCGATGATACGGGTCTGCAAGGAAGAGTCGTTTCATCAGCGGCAGGGTTACGAGATCATGGTGACGCTGTCGCGCGGCACCCCGGAACAGAAGGCGATGGCGCAGGGCGCGCTTGATCGCTGGTGGTGGCCGTGTCTGATGATGTTCGGTCCGCCCGATCAGCAAAGCCAGCACGGCGATCAATCCACCCGATGGAAGATCAAACGTTTTTCGAATGATGATCTCCGGCAGAAGTTCATCGATGCGACGGTGCCGCAGGCCCGGTATCTCGATCTGAAAATTCCCGACGATAATCTGCGTTGGAACGAAGCTACCGGCCATTGGGACTACGGTGATATCGACTGGCAGGAATTCAATAATGTTCTGGCTGGTAATGGACCGTGCAATCGCGATCGGTTGGCGGCGCGTCGCAAGGCTCACGACGAGGGTGCGTGGGTCAGGGAAGCCGCACTCGCGTATGCAGAGAAACAAAAGCGTAAAACTACGGCTGCTGCTTGATCCGTATTGGAGCCAGACCATGACCGTTCAGAATATTTCTTTATGGGAAGTGTTCATCCGTAGCCGCAACGGTTTGGCTCACAAGCATGTCGGCTCTCTGCATGCGGCCGACGCGGCTCTCGCGCTTCGAGCTGCACGGGATATTTACACCCGGCGAGGGGAGGGCCTTTCGATCTGGGTGGTTCCTTCGAACGCAATCATTGCGTCAGATCCCGCCGATAAAGAGATGCTGTTCGAACCAGCGATGTCGAAAATCTATCGTCATCCGACATTCTATGATGTCCCGGACGAAGTCGGACATATGTAGACGCATTCCTTCATCTCGTTGGAGTTGGCTTCGTGGCGACCGCAATATGCATTCAAAATTCAGCGCTCTTCATGTACGTGCTTGGCCGTGCCGACGATGCGCTTATTCTCGGGCACCGGTTGTCCGAATGGTGCGGTCATGCGCCGATGATGGAAGAGGATATGGCTCTTGCCAACATGGGTCTCGATCTGATCGGGCAAGCGCGCGAGCTTTATACTTACGCTGCAGAGGTCGAAGGCGCGGGGAACGACGAAGACAAGTTTGCTTATCTGCGTGATGTTCAGCATTACCGGAATGTGCTTCTGGTCGAACGGCCTAACGGCGATTTCGCTCAGACCATGATGCGGCAGTTTTTTTACTCGGCGTTCGCCGACTGCTATTGGCGAGCAATGATGTCGTCGACCGATCCGACGCTTGCTGCCATTGCCGCCAAGTCGGAGAAGGAATCGGCCTATCACCTGCGCCACTCCTCGGAATGGATTATCCGGCTGGGCGATGGCACTGACGAGAGCCATCGGCGTGCCCAGTCGGCCCTCAACGATCTCTGGCCATTCACTGGAGAACTGTTTCAGGCGAATCCGGAAGATGACGCGCTTTTTGCAGGCCGGATTGCGGTCGATCCGCGAGGCTTACTGCAGCCCTGGACCGAGAATGTGACCGCCATCCTGCGGTCGGCCAGGCTGACGCTTCCTCAAAGCCAGTGGATGCAGAAGGGCGGGCGGTCCGGCCAGCACAGCGAACATCTGGGCCATTTGCTCAGCGAACTGCAGTCGTTGCAGCGAACCTATCCGAACGCGACATGGTGATAACACCTGCTCAAGCGAGAGATTTGCGGGAGGTTGCATGGAACGCGGCCGCGCAGGTTGTTGATCCGGAAATTCCCGCTTTGACGATTGCCGACCTTGGCGTTCTCCGTGACGTCGTGGTGACGGACCAGGGTGTCGAAGTGGCGATTACTCCGACATATTCCGGCTGTCCCGCGATGAACATGATCGCCCTCGAAATCGAACTCGCTCTCGAGCGCGAAGGTTTCCGCAACCCGGTTATCCGAACGGTGCTTTCGCCGGCCTGGACGACCGACTGGATGAGCGAGCAGGGCCGCCAGAAGCTGAAGGAGTATGGTATCGCGCCTCCGGTTGCCGGTGGCGGGCGTCGCGCGCTGTTCGGGGAGCAAGAGGTCGCGTGCCCGCAGTGCGGATCCGCAAATACCGAAGTGCTGTCCGAGTTCGGATCGACGTCCTGCAAGGCCCTCTGGCGCTGCAAGAGTTGCCGGGAGCCGTTCGACTATTTCAAGTGCCATTGAGACGATAACCCATGTCGCATGTTCCGAAATTTCATCGGCTGGCTGTGGAGAATCTTCGCCGCGAGACATCCGACGCGATTTCCATGACGTTTGCGATTCCCAGGTCGCTGGCTGCGGACTTTTCCTATGTGCCGGGCCAGTATCTCACACTTCGCACAAGCGTGGACGGAGAAGAGGTCAGGCGTTCCTACTCGATCTGCTCGAGCCCGGACGACAATGAAATCCGTATTGCGGTCAAGAAAGTTGACGGTGGCGCATTCTCAAGCTGGGTGCTCGACGAACTCAAGCCCGGCGATGAGCTCGACGTCATGACTCCGACAGGGCGCTTTGGCGTATCGCACCGTCCCGACGAAGCGCGTGTTCATGTCGGCTTTGCGGCTGGCTCGGGCATTACCCCGGTGATGTCGATCCTGAAAGGTGTTCTGGCGCGAGAGCCCAACAGCCGCTTTTTCTTGTTCTACGGCAATCGCACAACCAACGGGATACTGTTCCGTCAGGCTCTGGAAGAGCTGAAGGACAAGTTCATGGGGCGTCTGTCCGTATTCCATGTGTTGTCGCAGGAAGAGCAAGATATCCCAATTCTTCAGGGCCGGCTGGATCGGGGCAAGGTCGAGATCTTGCTGCGGTCGCTGGTGCCTGCAGCCGCTGTCGATCACGTATTCGTCTGCGGACCCGTAGCCATGAGCGAGGAGATCGCCGCGACCTGCACGCAGCTTGGTATTCCGATTGAAAATATTCACGTCGAACGTTTCGTTTCAGGCTTGGGCGGAAAGCCGCGACTTAAAGCGGCTATCGCGCCCGAGGCTCCGCCAAAGGCGATTGCGTCCCTGGTTGTCGATGGGAAACAAAAAAATGTTCCCGTTGCCCACGGCGAGGCAATTCTGGACGCGGCATTGCGCGCCGGGATGGATTTGCCGTTTGCCTGCAAGGGCGGGATGTGCAGCACCTGCCGTGCCAGGCTGGTCGAAGGTGAGGCGCGTATGGAGGTTAACTACTCGCTCGAGCCTTGGGAGTTGAAGGCCGGTTTTATTCTGACTTGTCAGGCGCATCCCGTATCGGATCGTGTCGTAGTCGACTACGACCAGATGTAATCATCGGCCTTCGCGCATCAGTGCATATGCCGTCTGCGCAACGGCCACGGGCCTTGGATCAGTCGGAGTCGAAATCGACACGCTTCCGAAAGCCATCGTTCGACCGAGGCGAAGCACACGCGCTTCGGCCAGAAGATCAGTACGCATTGCGGGCCGCAAGAAGTGGCAGGTCTGATCGACCGTGGTCATCGGGAGATACCCCTGTGACGTGGCAGAAATTGCAAAGACCATGGCGGTATCGGCAAGTGACATCAGTGCTTGCCCGCAAACGACGCCGTTGTCACGACAAAGCCTGTCCGAGAACCGCATTCGGAGGACTGCCGAGTCCGCGTCGATTTTCTCTACCGACAAATCGAGATCCTGCACCCATCGGGCAAAGACGGTCTTGAGCAGGTCGTTGGCGGCGGCGCGATCAAACATGATAATTTTCCGATGGCTTACGCGAGTTGAACTGGAAAAGTGGTGAAACCGCGAAACCTGGCGCGTCTTGCCCTTTGCAGGGGCCCAGCCAGCTTGAAGTCAGGAAAGCGAGCCAGAAAGCGCCCGATCGCGATGCGGCCTTCCATACGTGCGAGATTGAGACCCACGCATGCATGCGGTCCTGAGGCAAATGCGAGATGCCGGTTTGGCGTCCGGGATATGTCAAACGTATCGGGCCGCTCGAATTGCGCAGGATCGCGATTGGCGGCGCCGATGCAGAGGGTTATCAACGTACCCTTCGGTAGATCCAATCCGCCGATCGTCGCTGGTCCGCTGGCGCTTCGATTCCCAAGCTGATTGGAGCTCTCAAACCGCAGGCACTCCTCGATTGCCGGCCGGATCAGCGATGGGTCCGCGATCAAGCGCCGTGCTTGATCCGGATAGCGCGAGAGAAGCTCCAGACCGTTGCCGATCAGATTGGTCGTCGTCTCGTGCCCTGCGTTCAAAATAAAGATACAATTGTGCAGCAGTTCGACTTCGCTGAGCCGCTCCCCGGTAGCGGATTCCCCCTCGATCAATCGGGTCAGGACATCGTGGTTTGCATCGCCGGGGTTCTGGCGCCGGTCATCGACGAGTTGCTGCAGATAGGCCAGAAATTCCCTTACCGCCCGCTCGCCGGCGGTTTTTGCTTCAATCGAAAGGACCGGTTCGAGCGCGCCGAGAATGGCGAGCGACCAACCGCGCAGCGGTACCCTGTCTTCATGGGGGACATCGAGAAGGTTGCCGATCACCTCAACGGGAATAGCGGCGGCGAAATCGTCGATCAGGTCTACCTCGCCTTTGCCTTCCATCCGATCGAGTAGCCGATCGACCAGTAATATCAGCGCTGGCTCCAATCCAGAAATTGCGCGCGGATTGAGAGCGCCGGAAATCAGCCGCCGAACGCGCGTATGCAAGGGCGGGTCGTTGAAAACCAGACTTGTCGTGTGATGCTCATAGAGGGGCGAACTCGATCCGTACTTTGGTCCGAATTCTGCCTTTTTGTCCGACGTGTAAAGTGTCGTGTCCTTGTAGACAGCTTCCAGATCCGAATGCCGCGTAAGGAACAGAGAGCCATCGGGCATCCTGTGTACGGGATCCTCGGTTTGAAGCATCCGATAGATCGGGTAGGGATCATCATAAAATGAATCCGGGAGTGACCGCAGCGAGAAATCGCGGACTGCGGCGTTGAAAGGCAATGATGGCTCTGATGATGACATCTATCGCAGCACTAATCCAAAACTTCGTCGAGTTGCATGACCGTTCTCCAATTACGGTGCGGGCCGAACTGCGTTCATTGTCAGCAATTCGTAGGTTGCCGCCGTTTCGTTCTTGCCGGTCAGAATCTCGACATCCCAACGCACCTCGCCGTACTGCTTGTTGCGCGGCAGTTTCTCCTTCGCCGTCAATCTCACCTTAATGGCCTCACCGGGTTGGACTGGCTTTACAAAGCGCAAGGTATCGAGGCCGTAGTTCGCCAGCACCGGACCGGGATCGGGATCGACAAACAGTCCCGCCGCGAACGACAGCAGCAGATAGCCGTGCGCGACGCGGCCCGGAAAGAATGGGTGCCCCTTGGTCGCTTCCTCGTCCATGTGGGCATAGAACGTATCGCCGGTGAAATGAGCAAAGTGCTCCACGTCTTCCAGCGTGATCGTGCGCTGCCTGGACAAGAACGTCTGGCCGATGTCGAGGTCCTCGAAATGAAACCGGAACGGGTGACGGTCTTTCTCGATGGTCGGCGAGCCTTGAGACCAGCTTCCGGTTACCGCGGTCAGCATTTTCGGTGATCCCTGCAACGCCGTGCGTTGCATGTAATGATGCAGGCTACGCATGCCGCCGAGCTCCTCGCCGCCGCCGGCGCGGCCGGGGCCTCCATGCATCATCTGCGGCATCGGAGAGCCGTGGCCGGTTTGCTCCTTGGCGCAATCGCGATCGATGATGACAATCCTTCCGTGAAAACTGTTAATGCCAAACACAAGATCGGCGGCCGTTCGAGGATCATGCGTATAGACAGACGCTACAAGGCTGCCGCCGCCGCGATCTGCAAGCGTCGTGGCTTCGTCCAGATTGCTGTAGCCCATCACGGTGCTGACCGGACCGAACGCCTCGATAGCGTGGACATTCGCGGCGCGAAAGGGGTCGGCGCAATGCAATAGCAACGGCGGGACGAACGCGCCGCGTCTTGCATCCGCGCCCTGGACGGGAAAATTGTCAGGATCGCCCGAAACAAGCTCGGCTTCCGAGCGAAGTTTCGCGACGTGGCTAAGCACGTCGCGCCGCTGATCGAGGCCGACCAGCGGCCCCATCCTGACGGCTTCCAACGCCGGATTTCCAATAGCGACCTTGGCGAGCCGCTCCCGAAGGGCTGAGATGACGGCATCGACATGGACCGATGGAGCAAGCGCTCGACGGATAGCGGTGCATTTCTGCCCCGCCTTGACTGTCATTTCCTTCGCGACCTCTTTGATGAAGAGATCGAACTCCGGCGTCCCGGGTGAAGCGTCCGGCGCGAGAATTGCTGCGTTCAGGGAATCCCGTTCGGCGATGAAGCGCACGGCTTCGCGCGCGATCACGGGATGCCGCTGCAGCTTTTCCGATGTCTCGGCGGAGCCTGTAAACGATACGACGTCCTGACAGGTCAGATGATCGAACAGATCGCCGGCCGATCCAACGACGAACTGAAAGGCGCCCCCAGGCAGGATGCCGGACTCCGCGATCATCCGGGCAAGCGCGTAGGCGACATACGACGTGATGGTTGCCGGTTTGGTGACGACGGGAACGCCGGCCAGCAGGGCGGTTGCGAGTTTCTCGAGCATGCCCCAGCAAGGGAAATTGAAGGCATTTATATGCACTCCGACCCCATGCATCGGTGCCATGATGTGTTGGCCGGAGAAGGTGCCACCCTTGGATAGTGGCTCTACCATCCCATCGAGCAAGAATTTGGCATTCGGTAGCTCGCGCCGCCCCTTGCTCGCATAGACGAACAGGGTGCCGATGCCGCCATCGACGTCGATCATGCTATCGGTTCGTGTGGCTCCAGTCTGGAGCGAAAGTTTGTAAAGCTGGTCTTTGCGCTCGGTCAGATACTGGCCGAGCCGTTTCAGCATGTCAGCGCGCTGATGAAAGGTAAGGCGGCGTAAGCTCGCGCCACCTGTCGCGCGGGCGTAGACGAGAATCTCTCTCATATCCAGGCCGCCGCTCTGCAATTGCGCGACGACGTCGCCGGTCACGGCGCTATGGATATCGACCGCATCGCAGCCCGGAGATACCCATTGTCCGCGAACGAAGCTCTCGAGTTTCATGCAGGCTCTCTCTCATTAAAATCAGAGCGTATTCGTTGCGATCGTCGGCGGCGTGCAGCTATCCGTCTGCCGCGCGGCTGTAGGATGTCTCGTGTGCCATCGACGATCAATCGCGTCACCAGTTCGGAATAGTCGGCGCGCGTCACAGGACCGCCGCTCTTGAACCAGAGGTAATGCCAGTTGACCATGCCGAACAACGACATCGTCACTGGCTTCAGCAAGGTGGTATCCTTGATCTGTGGCGCCACGCCCAATATCGCGTTCGCAAATGTGCGGACGAGATCGCGCTCCATGTTCTTGAGCTCTGTTTGCCTGTCATCCGACAAGAAGCGCATGCTGCTGATCTGGACGCTGTGCTGAGCGTCTGCGTCACGGTAAGCCTCGAGCAGGGCAGTCACCAATTCCTGTAATCTCTTCTCCGGCGGCAGATCAGGCTGGTCCGCGGCTTTGACAACCTGCAACAGATGCTCGAGGTGAAAACGAATGACGTCGAACAGCAGTTCGTCCTTGTCCTTGTAGTAGTGATACAGATTCGCTTTCGATACGCCGCATGCGGTCGCGATCTTGTTCATCGATGCACGGTCGTATCCGTACTCGGAGAACAGCTCGGCTGAGCGATCGAGGATCACGCGGCGTTTGTCGCTGTAGTTATTGGCGCGGGGACGGGCCATCTTGAACAAAGTTCCTTTTCAATCTTGCGGCCGGCGATCGACGATTCGCTTTGCCTTCCCGGCGGAGCGTTCGATGCTATCGGGATCGCGGACGATCACCCGGGATGTAATGCCGATAGTGTCCTTGATCGCCTTCTCGAGCTTTCTTGCGGCCGCTGTGCGAATGTCGGGCGAACCGGCATCGGGTCGTGCTTCGACATGAATCTCCATCTCATCCATGCGGCCGGTTTTGGTCAGCACGAGCTGATAGTGCATCGACAGCGCAGGAATCGTGAGCAGCTTTTCCTCGATCTGGGTCGGAAACACGTTGACGCCGCGAAGGATGATCATGTCGTCAGTACGGCCGGTGACTTTCTCCATGCGCCGCATTGCCCTTGCCGTGCCCGGCAGCAGGCGCGTCAGGTCGCGCGTTCGGTAGCGAATGATTGGCATGGCTTCCTTGGTCAGCGAGGTGAAAACCAACTCGCCTTCCTCGCCGTCCGGTAAAACATTGCCCGAATCCGGATCGATGACCTCTGGGTAAAAATGATCCTCCCAGATATGCAGGCCATCCTTGGTCTCGACGCATTCGCTCGCAACCCCGGGCCCGATGACTTCGGATAACCCGTAAATATCGACCGCGTGCAAGTCGAACGCTTCTTCGATCTCTTCGCGCATGGCGTTGGTCCAGGGCTCCGCGCCGAAGATACCGATGCGCAAGGATGATTTTCGAGGGTCGAGGCCTTGCTTCCTGAACTCATCGAGGATCGCCAGCATGTACGAGGGCGTAACCATGATGATATCGGGCTTGAAATCGGTGATGAGTTGCACTTGTCGCTCGGTCATGCCGCCTGAAACCGGAATGACGGTACAGCCCATGCGTTCTGCACCGTAGTGTGCCCCGAGCCCGCCTGTGAAAAGCCCGTAGCCGTAGGCGTTGTGCAATTTCATTCCGGGACGCCCGCCTGCGGCCCGGATCGAGCGGGCGACGACGTCGCTCCATATATCGATATCGCTTTTGGTGTACCCGACGACAGTCGGCTTGCCTGTAGTTCCGGAAGAAGCGTGGATACGAGCGACGCGCTGCTCGGGCACAGCAAACATTCCGAATGGATAATTCTTGCGGAGGTCGGCCTTGGCGGTGAACGGAAACTTCGCGATGTCGTCTAGGCTTTTGAGATCGTTCGGATGGACGCCAGCGGCGTCGAACTTGGCGCGATAATGCGGCACGTTGTCGTAGGCATGCTTTAGCGACCAGGCGAGTTGGCCGAGTTGCCAGGCGCGAAGCTCTTTGGCCGAAGCTACTTCGTAGCGGTCGAGTTCACCGGGTTCCGGCTTGAGCCGATCAAGTTTGCGCAATGGAATTTGAAGCATGAAAATCTCCCAATTCGGTTTTTCTTATGAACTGGAGTCGGAATTCGGTTCGAGTAAGTCGCCTGCGATCGTGCGAGAATGCCCGCGAAACTCAGCCACGACGCTGTTCTGACCATCGCGCACGGTGACATCATAAATGGCGTTGCGGCCAGTTCTGGATCGTTCGACCGCATGAGCCGTGAGCGATTCCCCGGTACGAACCGGCTTGATGAAGGTGACTGCGCACTGTTGCGCGACCGCGCGCTGGCTGTAGGTGTTGCAGGCAAAGGCGAAAGTCGAATCCGCCAGCATGAAGATGAAGCCGCCATGGCAAATGCCATGGCCGTTTGTCATGTCTTGTCTCACGGTCATCGCCAGAACGGCTTCGCCGCGCCCGATGCGTTGTATCGTCATGCCAAGCGACTGACTGGCCCGATCCTCGCGCCACATCGCATCAGCGCAAGCCTGCGCGAGTTTTTGCGCGCCGGCTTCGTCTGCTGTATCGCGCGCGCTCACGATCGCCTCCCGACAGAGCGGGATGGGTGCTTGTCAGTCGCGATCAGATTCGGCTGCATCGATCCTCCCGCTGCGGCTTTTTGTTTATGCGCCGTTCTGAGCGGAAGTTACTCTCGACCAACCGGACGGTCAATTATGATGGCAACAAACGAAGTCCTGCCGCGCGTCATTGAACGGGTCGTATCGTCCATTCGGGTTCTTCGGCCGAGCTGCTGTCAGGTACGGCTGATTGGGCTTCGTTTAGCTCGGAGTTCTTGGCTTAAAGATTTGATTTTTATTGAGTAATTAGAATGGCCATGCCTGAGCATGTCTCAGATTGACTCTTCACCAACAGTTAGCTTTTATAGAACATAACAAGAACAGAAGAGCCTGCGGTTCTCTGGTCGTAGTCTACAAACTGTGACTTCAAGGAGCGTCGCATGAGCAGTGCGCGCGTAAGGACGCTTGCGACTTTGCGAAAGGCGCTCGTTGGTCTGGAGACAATGGGTGGCCCTGATGCGGGTCGCGTTGCGCTTGGTCATGCCGAGGTCGACGCAATGCTGCGAGGCGGGCTTGCGCGCGCGGCAATACACGAAGTGTTTGCCGAGGGACGTTTCAGCTCGACGGCAACAGGGTTCGTTGCCGGTCTTGCGCAGCGTGTTGCGGATCACCGCACGATTTTATGGATACGCCAGGATTTTGCAGCGCGCGAAGCTGGCGATCTTGCGATGACAGGCTTCGCAGAGCTGGGTCTCGATCCGCGCCGGATCGTTGTCGTGTTCGCGAAGAATGCCGAGATGGTTTTGCGAATCGCCGCCGATGGCGTCGCCTGTCGTGGCGTCGGCGTCGTGATTGCCGAAATCTGGGGCGAAACCAAGGCTTTCGATCTCGTCGCCAGCCGCAAGCTTACGCTCGCGAGCAGCGACTCCGGCGTCATCTGTCTGATGTTGCGGCTTGGCGCATCGCCGCGCGCCAGCACGGCAGAGACGCGGTGGATCGTCAGTTCAGCGCCTTCGCCGCCAGTCGCTGAGTGGGAAGCGTGGGGCGAGCCCGTTTTCGACGTGCAGCTTGTTCGCAACCGTCACGGGGCGACCGGCCGATGGATCATGAAATGGGCGTGCGATGAGTGCATTTTCCGCGAATCTTTTTCCAAACAACCGACGGCGCATTCTCAGCCTTTGGTTACCGCGCCTGTCGACCGACCGGATCAAGCGCTCGCTTATGCGCGACGGCAAGTCGGCTGATCAAAGACCCCTGGTCGTTGTCTCCAAGGAGAAGAACGCTGTCGTCATCGTCGCAGTGGACGACGCGGCTGCCAGAGCAAACCTGGAACCCGGACTGCCGCTGGCCAATGCGCGGATGATTTGTCCGGAACTGAATGTGGTCGATGAAGATAAAGCGGCAGATGCGCAGGCATTGAATGCTGTAGCCGACTGGTGCGATCGCTTCACGCCATTGGTTGCGCTTGATCCTCCTCATGGATTGTTTCTCGATATCACCGGATGTGCGCGCCTGTTTGGCGACGAGAAAAGCCTGCTGACCAATCTTTGTCATGCGCTCGGCAGGCAAGGCTTCGTTGTCAACGCAGCCGTTGCGTCTACGCCAGTTTGCGCCCGCACGATGACTCGCGCTGTCAGCGGCGCGATCGTTCTGCAAGGAGAGGAAAAAGCTGCGGTAAGCCCGCTCCCTTTGTTCGCGCTCGGTGCCAGCGAAGAAACGATACGGGGATTGCGCCGTGCCGGACTGAAAACGATCGGTGACGTAGCTATCCGCGAGCCGCATGAAATCACTGCGCGCTTCGGCGCCGGGCTTACGGCACTGTTGCAGCAGGCGTTGGGGCAGAGCGACGCGCCGATATCGCCACGCAAGCCGCTTCCTGACTATGTCGTTGAGAAGCGTTTTCCAGAGCCCGTTGCCACCGATGCGGTGATCGCTTCGACGATTGATCTTCTTGCGCACATGCTGATCGCGTCAATGGAGAAAAGCGGCAAGGGCGCGCGGCGGCTGGAAGCGAGTTTCTTTCGGACGGATGGCGCAGTCTCGTCAATCATGGTTGAGGCCGGCCAGCCCGTAACCCAAACGCACACGGTCGCAAGACTATTTCGCGAAAAGCTCGATGCCTTGGCTGATCCGCTCGATCCTGGATTTGGCTTCGATATGATCCGCCTGTCTGCAAGTCATGTTGAATTGGTCATTCAGGAACAGCGTGACCTCGATACTCATGCACAGGATGACGATGAAATTGCAGCTTTGATTGATCGGATTACGGCTCGCATCGGGAAGCATCGCGTCCTGGTGTATTTGCCGCAAGACACGCACATTCCAGAACGAGCGGCGATTGCCGTGCCGGCTCAGCATCGTCTCGCCGCTGCGCATGAATCCGCTTGGATGGAGTGCACCAGGGGCGAACCGCCGCTGCGGCCATTGCGGATGTTTGGAATGCCTGAGCCGATCAAAATCATTGCGCCGTTCCCTCACGGGCCACCTGCGGGATTTCAATGGAAGGGGAGATTTCATCGACTCGTTCATATCGAAGGCCCGGAGAGGATTGTGATGGAGTGGTGGAACGAAGAAGAAATATTGCCGCAGTCGTCCAGTCGGGATGATGCCTTCAATCGTCTTCACCCGCCGCATGGAGAGCCGCAAGACGCAATTGATCACAAAAAACTTACGCGCGATTATTTTCGAGCCGAAGACAGGACAGGGCTTCGCTTCTGGCTCTATCGCGAAGGCGTTTATGGACGAGAGGTCCGTCAATTCTGCTGGTTCTTGCACGGACTGTTCGCATGACGGTTTATGCAGAGATCGGCGTCACCACCAACTTCTCTTTTTTGCACGGCGCTTCGCACCCACAGGAGTATGTGCGCAGGGCAAGCAAGTACGGCCTCTATGCGATAGGGATTGCCGATCGCAATACATTGTCGGGAGTCGTTCGTGCCTACAGTGAACTCGGCAACAGGGAAAAAGTCCGATACAAGCCGAATCTTCTGGTCGGCGCTCGTCTCGTATTTAACGATGGTAACCCGGACATTCTCGCATATCCCTCCGACCGCGATTCATATGGCCGGCTTTGCCGGCTGCTGACCGAAGGCAAGCTGCGAGGCGCTAAAGGCGAGTGTCACCTATGGCTCGAGGACTTGCTGAGATTTAGCCACGGCTTGCTGCTGGTTGTGATGCCGCCCTATCGCATCGCCAGCAAAGAGATTCTGAGCGTTATCGATGCTCTCAGCCGTTCGCAGGCGGACGGCGTCTGGCTGGCAGCCAGCATGTTCCATCGTGGCGATGATGAGCGACGACTGGCGCTACTACGAAAGATAACAACCACAGTCCGTGTTCCCCTGATCGCAACCAGCGATGCTCTTTATCACATCATTCAACGGCGGAATTTGCAGGATGTCGTCACGTGCATTCGCGAGAAGACAAATATTCAGAACGCAGGAAGGAAACTGGAGGCTCACGCGGAACGTCATTTGAGGACACCGCAAGAGATGGTCAGGGTCTTCAAGGGCTTCCCGGATGCGCTCTCAGAAACTGTCCGTTTTGCCGACCGAATCAATTTTTCGCTTGATCAACTCTCGTATCATTACCCCGATGAGCCGGTTCCGCCGGGTAAAACTGCGCAGCAATATCTGGAAGATCTGACATGGGAAGGAGCAAGGAAGCACTATCCGAACGGCCTTGATGGCAAAGTTGAAGCGAGTCTCAAAAAAGAACTAGGGATCATCGAGAGGCGCGGATGCGCGCATTATTTCCTGACGGTTCATGACATCGTCCATTATGCCCGGTCGCAGAATATTTTGTGCCAAGGCCGCGGATCGGCTGCGAACTCCGCTGTCTGTTACGTGCTCGACGTGACCTGCGTCGATCCAACCGAGATCGATCTTCTGTTTGAACGCTTCATGTCGGAGGAGCGTAATGAGCCGCCCGATATCGATGTCGACTTCGAGCACAGTCGACGCGAAGAGGTGATGCAGTATATCTACAAACGCTACGGCCGCCATCGTGCTGCGATCGTTGCTACCGTCATTCATTATCGGCCGCGTAGCGCTATTCGTGATGTCGGCAAGGCGCTGGGTCTGAGTGAAGACGTCACCGCGGCGCTCGCCGATACAGTGTGGGGTAGCCGGGGCGATGGTCTCAGCGAGATGCAGGTGAAACAAGCTGGCTTCGACCCGCAGAACAAGATGGTGATTCGTGCGGTCGAACTGGCCACCAGATTGATTGGATTTCCCCGTCATTTATCGCAGCACGTCGGAGGCTATGTGCTGACGCAGGATCGGCTGGATACGTATGTGCCGATTGGAAATGCGGCGATGGATGACCGGACTTTCATCGAGTGGGACAAGGACGATATCGACGCCTTGCGCATAATGAAAGTCGATGTGCTGGCTCTCGGAATGCTGACCTGCATTCGGAAATGCTTCGATCTGATCGCCGATCATAAGGGCGAGCGATATGAACTGGCCGATATCAAGTCGAAGGACGACGACCCGGTTTATCAAATGTTACAGCGGGGAGAATCGTTAGGTGTTTTTCAAGTCGAAAGCCGTGCCCAGATGAACATGCTGCCGCGGCTGAAACCGCGGACTTTCTACGACCTTGTCATCGAAGTTGCGATCGTGAGGCCCGGACCTATTCAAGGCAACATGGTGCATCCGTATCTCAAGCGTCGCAATGGCATCGAAAGCGTTGAGTATCCATCGCCGTCGCCGCAACACGGTCCTGCCGACGAACTCAAGAAGGTCCTGTCTCGCACCATGGGCGTGCCGCTGTTCCAGGAGCAGGCGATGCGTATTGCCATCGAAGCCGCGAGGTTCACGCCGGCAGAAGCCAATGAGCTGCGTCGCGCTATGGCGACGTTCCGGCATATGGGAACAATTCACAAGTTTGAACAGAAAATGATCGGCAATCTCAAGAGCCGAGGATACCCGGAGAAATTCGCGGTCAACTGCTTCAATCAGATCAAAGGATTTGGCGAGTATGGTTTCCCGGAAAGCCATGCGGCGAGTTTCGCCAAGCTGGTTTATGTCTCGTCATGGCTCAAGCATTATCATCCCGACGCATTTGCATGCGGATTGCTGAATTCCCAGCCGATGGGGTTTTATGCGCCCGCCCAGATTGTTGGCGACGCTAAGCAGAACGGCGTGGCTATTCGTGAAGTCGACGTCTCTTTCAGTCATAGCCGCAACACTCTGGAAGAAAAAGTGGGAGAGTATTGCGCGTTGCGGCTTGGATTCTGCCAGATCGATGGCTTTAAGGTTGCTGATTCGGACGACAAACATCCGGATGGCACGCCGAAAGACAAAGAAGATTGGGGTCAGCGAATCGTTGCAGCGCGAATGCAGCAGCCTTTCATATCGCTCGAAGACTTTGCTCGCACCACCGCATTGCCGAAACGTGCATTGATCCTGTTGGCCGATGCTGATGCTTTTCGTTCGCTCGGGTTTGATCGCCGGGCGGCGCTATGGGCCGTCAAGCGGCTGCCGGATGATGTCCCGCTGCCATTGTTTCTGGCTGCGGAAGCACGCGAGCAGCCGGATGAGATTTCCGCTCCGCTTCCCGAAATGCCGATGTCGGAGCATGTTGTTGCGGATTATCAGACCATCCGGTTGTCGCTCAAGGGCCATCCGATGGAGTTTCTGCGCAACAACTTCGAGAAGGAAAAAGTTTTTGCATGCAAGAGCGCCACGGCACAGCCAGATGGAGCCTGGATCAAGTGCGCGGGCATCATTCTGGTGCGCCAACGTCCCGGCAGCGCCAAGGGCGTGGTGTTTCTCACGATAGAGGACGAAACCGGAATTGCCAATGTCGTAGTGTGGCCCAAGATCATGGCACGCTTCCGCAAGGAGGTGATGGGCGCGCGCCTCGTGTTAATCGAGGGCAAAATTCAGAAAAGCCTCGAAGGGGTTGTACATCTTGTCGCGGCCCGCCTGACAGATCGCTCGAACGATCTGGGTCATCTCGCCAACGATTCGCTGTTCCGGAAACATGTCCTTCCGTCGGGAGCGGTTTTGGTCGAGCCCATCAATAGCGAGCGCGACGGCAATTCAGAAATGCCGGCACAAAAAATACGGCACCCCCGCAACGTTCGTATTCTGCCGCGATCTCGCGATTTTCACTGACGTCGGGACCACGTGTAGACCGGATTACACTGAACCGAAAAATGGTTTAAAGACATGCGATGATCCGTGATCAGACCGTACTTGACGATATTGTGCTCCGCACAAGACGATTTGTCAGAGACGTTGCGATTCCCAACGAAGATCGTGTCGAACGCGAAGATCTTGTTGGCGCCGACCTCGTCGAGGACATGCGTAAGCTCGGTACGTTTGGCTGGAGTATTCCGGAAACATACGGCGGCAGCGGTCTGACCACCGAAGAGCTCGCGCTCGCGTTTATCGAATTAACCCAGTGTTCCGTCGCTTTTCGAGTCGTCGGGGCCCAGAATGCGGGCATCGGTTCGGAATGCCTGATCCGGGACGGGACGGACGCGCAAAAGCAGACGTATCTCCCAAGACTTGCTTCGGGGCATATGATCGGCTGCCTGGCCTTGACCGAACGCGATGCCGGTTCGGATGCGACTGCATTGCAAACCCGCGCCGAGCAAGTGTCTGGCGGTGATTACGTCATCAACGGCGCCAAACGCTATATAACGCTAGCGCCCATCGCCGATCTGTATACGGTTTTTGCACGCACCGATGACAGCACAAGAGGCGCGTCGGGTGTGTCGGCGTTCCTGATCGAGCGCAACACGCCCGGTCTTTCTGTCAGCGGCTCCACGCCGAAGATGGGGCAGGAGGGCGCGCCGATCGGCGAAGTCTATCTGAATGATTGCCGCGTACCGGCCAGCGCAATTCTCGGCGGCGTGCCGGGGCAGGGTTTCAAGACCGTGATGAAGGCGCTGAACAAGCAGCGTGTCAATCTGTCGGCGCTATCGATCGGGCCTGCGATCCGGATGCTCGACGAGGCGATCGAGTATGCGCGCGAGCGGCAACAAGGGGGCCGTCCGATCGCGGAATATCAGCTTGTCCAGGCCATGCTTGCGGAATGTAAGGTGGAGATCGAAGCGGCACGAGCGTTGGTGATCGAAACCGCCCGCAAGCGGGATCGCGGAGAGGACGTGACAATGGATGTGTCCCTCTGCAAATACTACTCAACTGAAATGTGCTGCCGCGTCGCGGATCGTGTCGTGCAAATTTTTGGCGGACAGGGATACGTCAAGGGCCGGGGCATCGAACGCTTCTATCGTGATGTCAGGGCTGCCCGTATCTATGAAGGAACCAGCCAGATCCACCTGCTCAACATCGCCAAACAGCTCCTGCGTCAACCGACCGGATTGACCGGACCTTGAACGACTTCTGGAATGCAAGGTCACGTAGTCATCTCGGTCATATCAAGGATGGGACAATGGCCTTAGCTCGTTCATTCCTGCTTACGATCGTCGCATTGGTCATGTCAGGCAGCGCGAGCATCGCGCAAAACGATTTTCCTGCACGCCGGATCCAGATTCTATTGCCTTATCCTGCGGGCGGTATCGTCGATATCGTTACACGTATCGTCGCCGAAAAGCTGAGCGAGCAATGGAATCAACCGATCATTGTCGAGTCCAAGCCGGGAGCGAATGGCAACATCGCCTGGGATCAGGTGTCGCGTGCCGAACCAGATGGTTACACATGGACATTTTTCAGCCCGGCCGTGATTGCGAATCCGCGAATGCAGCCAAGTGTCCGCTGGAGCGAAAAGAGTTTCACTCCCGTTGCAGCAGTGGTCTGGGCTCCGTCGGTGGTGGTCGTCAATCCCGCTCTCCCGGTCAATACGATGAAAGAGTTCGTCGACTATGTCCGCAAAAGTCCAGGCGTCACCAGCTATGCCAATCCCGGGACGGGGACATCGCAGCACCTCAACACCGCAATCATGTTGAACGCCGCAAAGCTGGAAATGACGGCTATACCTTATCGAGGTCAGCCGGCGGCGATTCTTGACCTCGTCGCAAATCGGGTCAACATGAAGGTCGCTTCGATCGGACTCGTCGCCCAACATATCCAGACCGGAGCGCTAAGGCCTTTGGCCGTGCTCGGCAAATCTCGATCGCCGATGCTTCCCAGCGTTCCGACCATGACAGAAGCCGGCTTTCCGGAGATCAATGTTGTTGCCTGGTATGGCTACTCGGTGCCCCGCGGAACGCCTCAGCCGGTCGTCGATAAAATACATGCTGGCTTCAGTTCGGTCCTTAAAGATCCCGCCGTGCGCAGCGCGCTGGAGCGGCAGGCGCTACAAGTCGTCGAGCCGATGAATCTCAGCGAAATCGGTGCGCTGGTCGAGGCCGATACATCGAAATACGCAAAAGTTATCGAGGACGCGAACATCCGGCTCAACGACTAGATTGCTTGGCTCTTCTTCAGGCTCTGGCGGGTCGGCGGGCCTTGCTGATGCCTGCGATCAAACGATCGAGGATCGGCCAGAACAGCAAAACGATCGCCAGCGTCGTGATCGTGCCGACGAGCTTGTTTGACCAGAATACGCCGAGATTGCCTTCGGCGCCGATCATGGAGAGGCGGAATGCATCTTCCGCTCGGTTGCCAAGAACAAGCGCCAGAGTCAGCGGCGCGAGCGGAATGCCGATCTTCTTGAAAACGTAACCGATCACGCCGAACACCAGCATCAGCCAGATATCGAACATCGCATTCTGGATGGCGAATGCACCAATGGCGCAGGAGACCACAATCATTGGAGCGATAGCAGCAAACGGCACGCGCAACACCGCGGCAAAGACTGGAACGGTCGACAGTACGAGAATAAGCCCGACGATGTTACCAAGATACATCGAGGCGATCAGCCCCCAGACGAAATCCTTATGCTCCACAAACAGAAGAGGGCCGGGATTGAGGCCCCACACCATCAGGCCGCCAAGCAGGATGGCGGCAGTGCCTGAACCTGGAATGCCAAGCGCCAGCATCGGGAGTAGCGCAGCGGTTCCTGAAGCGTGCGCTGCGGTTTCCGGCGCGAATACGCCTTCGATCCGGCCTTTGCCAAAGCTCTCCTTATCCTTGGAGAACCGCTTGGCAAGGTTATAGCCCATGAACGACGCAGCAATGGCGCCCCCCGGTGTGATGCCGAGCCAGCATCCGATTGCGGACGAACGCAGCAGCGTCACCCAGTAACGCGGCATATCGGTCCAAACCTGCCAAACGGTGCGCAAGCTGATCTTGGCGGCATGGCCGCGCAGCGCAAGTCGCTCTTCCATCGTCAGGAGGATTTCGCTGATGCCGAAAAGTCCGATCACGGCGACAAGGAAGTTGACGCCGCGCAACATGTCCGACGATCCGAAAGTCATGCGTAATTGACCCGACACCGTATCGAGTCCGATCCCTGCCAGCAGCAGGCCCAGCGACATCGATATGATCGTCTTATGCTTGTCTTCGCGGCCGAGTCCGACGAAAGAGCAGAAGGTCAAAAGATAGACCGCAAAGAACTCCGGCGGTCCGAACTTGAGTGCAAACGAGGAAATCGCCGGCGCGAGAAACGTGATCAGCAATACCGCAGCGAAAGACCCGATAAACGACGAGGTGAAGGCGGCGGTGAGGGCCTCCGCAGCTTTGCCCTGTTGCGCCATCGGGTAGCCGTCAAATGTTGTCGCGACAGACCAGGCTTCCCCCGGAATATTGAACAGGATGGATGTGATCGCGCCGCCAAACAGCGCACCCCAGTATATGCACGACAGCATGACGATGGCCGACGTCGGGTCCATCGTGAAGGTCAGCGGCAGCAGGATGGCGACCCCGTTGGGTCCGCCGAGGCCTGGCAGTACACCGACGAAAATGCCGAGCACGAGACCGACCATCATCAAGGCAAGGATCTTCCATGTCAGAAGAACGCCAAATCCTTGCATCAACAAACCAAGGGCTTCCATAGTGCCGTTTCCTGAATCTCATCCGGCTCGTTTACTTCGAGCCTGGTTTCGTACTGCTTCAGCATGCAGCATGCCGACGCAATCGAGGGCTAGCGTCCGATCAATGCTTCCAGCGGGCCTTTCGGCATCAGAACATCGAAATAGACGTCGAAGACGATGAACATCACGGCCGTGAAAATGAACGCCGTCAGCAGCGATTTCCACCACGCAATCTTGCCGACAAAACCCATGAAGCCGCAAATCAGAAGGAAGCTCGACACATAGAGGCCGAGAAACTTCAATGCGAGGCAGAACAGGAACGTCGGCACCAGGACCACCATCACGCGCCCGAGTTGAGCACGTGTGACAAACGCCTTAGCCTCGCTGGCGGGCTCCATCAGCGTTTTGACGAATCCGAACAACGCAGCTCCGCCAAGAATGAGCGACAGATAAAACGGAAAGTAGCCTGCCTGCGGTCCGCTTGAATCCCACGATGCGCCGGTTCGCTGGTTGTCCCATGCCATCAGGATAGCGAATGCAATCAGAAGAAGGGATACGATCAGATCGACTGTGCGCTTGCTCGTCACAGCCGGTGAGTTGTCGTCAGGAGCCGTCGGATCGTCGACGACAATTTCCATGTCGGAGTTGGGCATTGAGTTTCCGTTCAGCGCAATCGGGGCTCGATAAGATGCTCTGAGGCTCCGCACCCGTACAGGGCCGGAGCCTCAGGACTGTTTTTTGCGCGTGATTACTTCGCGACGAAGCCGGCTTCGTTCATCAACGCCGTGTTGACGGCATCGTCTTCACCAAGGAATTTGGTCATCGCTTCGCCGGTCATATAGACGGGCTTCAGCGCCTGCTTTTCCATGTAATCCTTGTATTCCGGGGTTTCGGTGACCTTCTTGAACAGATCGACATAGAAGGCCTTTTGATCGTCGGTCACCTTGCCGGGGAGGAACATGGCGCGCAGCATCAGATACTGGACGTCGAGGCCTTCTTCCTTGCAGGTCGGAATATCTTTCCACGACTGCGTGTCGGTGACCTTGTTCGTGTAGTTGATACGCTCCTTGTCGAACACGCAAAGCGCTTTCACCTGACCGGCGCGCCAGACTTCGAGATTTTCGGACGGGTTGTTGACGTTGGCGTCGATATGGTTGCCAACGAGCTGGGTCGCAGCTTCACCGCCGGATTTATAGGGCAGATAGTTGAACTTCGCACCGGTCTTCTTCTCGGTGAAGACGGTGAGAACCTGATCCTCACGCTTGGAGCCGGTGCCGCCCATCTTGAACGGGGTGCCCGAGGCCTTGGCGGCCTCGATGAAGTCCTTGACGTTCTTGTAGGGCTTGGATGCATTGCTCCAGAGGACGAACTGATCCATCGCCACAACCGATACGGGGGTGAGTTCGCGCCAGTTGAAGGGAATTTTCGCAGAGAGCGGCAGCATGTAGATTAGCGAGTAGGCGATCAACACCTTGTTGGCATCGCCTTCGCTACTCTTCATGTAAATCAGGGCTTCCGCACCGGACGCGCCGCCTTTCAGCGAAACGACCATCGGTTGCTTCATCAGATTGTTCTTCTGGATCGCGGCCTGCATCATGCGGGCCATCTGATCGGAAGCGCCACCTGCGCCCGCGGCAACGACGATCTCGACCGGCTTGGTCGGTTCCCATGCCGCTATCGCCGGGGCAGAAAAGAGAAGCGCCGCGACCGCGGTCGCGGTTCTGGTAAAGTAGCTCATGTATTTTCCTCCCTGAATTGGACAAGAGCCTGTTGGCCGGCTCTTTAATGTGCTTCCGATCGCCGGAGCTTATCGGGTCTCCGCGTTAATTCCTCAAGTCAATCTTAGGCGACAGCGGTACGAGGCTGAGTCATCGGGATAACCTCCGATCGCTTCAAGACATCCATCGCTGCCAGCACCCCGCCGGCGCGATGCGGTATTCCCGCAAGATCGAGCCCCATCTCAACTCCTGCTAGCGTTCCCATCAGCATCAGATCGTTGAAGTGACCGATGTGGCCAATGCGGAAAATCTTACCTTTGACTTTGCCGAGACCTGAACCCAGAGACATATCGAACTTGTCGAGCACGACCTTGCGGAAGCGATCCGCATCGTGGCCTTCTGGCATCATGATTGCAGTCAGAATCGGGGAGTGCGCTGACGCCTCTTGGCACAGCACTTCAAGCTCCCAGGCGCGGGCGGCCGCGCGCGATGCTGCAGAATGCCGCTTGTGGCGGGCAAAGACATTGTCGAGACCTTCCTCGAGCAGCATCTCAATCGCAACATCGAGGCCATAAAGCATGTTTGTAGCGGGCGTGTAGACCCATGAACCAAGCCTGTTCGCCGCGATGATCTCGTGCCAATCCCAATAAGAACGGATCGATGAATTCTTCTTCGCTGTCGCCAGAGCCTTTTCCGACACCGCGTTGAAACCCAGACCCGGCGGAAGCATCAGGCCCTTCTGAGAACAACTGACGGTCACGTCGGCGCCCCAAGCGTCGTGCTCGTATTCGACGGAGCCGAGCGAGGAGATGGCATCGACAAGCAGCAGCGCCGGGTGCTTGGCGCGATCCATCGCCTTGCGAACAGCCGGAATATCGGTGATGCAACCGGTCGAAGTTTCGCTGTGAACCACCATCACGGCCTTGATCTCATGAGCCTTGTCGGCCTGCAGGCGCGCCTCGATCTGCTCGGCGCTTGCGCCGTGGCGCCAGTCGCCCGGTATGAAATCAACCTGAAGTTTGAATTTCTCGGCGAGATTGCGCCACAGGGTGGCAAACTGGCCGGTCTCTGCCATCAGGACCTTGTCGCCCGGGGACAGCGTGTTGACGATCGCGGCTTCCCACGCGCCTGTGCCGGAAGATGGATAGATGATGACCGGTTGCTCGGTCTTGAAAATCTTCTTGCTACCCTCGATCACGCGCAGTCCGAGTTCCGCGAATTCAGGACCGCGATGATCGATGGTCGGCATATCCATCGCGCGCAGAACGCGATCAGGTACGTTGGTTGGCCCCGGGATTTGAAGAAAATGCCTGCCGGTGTGAAGCGCCATCTCAACCTCGATTGAATGCAAATTTCAGGGCACGAATGCCTTGAGTGAATGGAATTGTATTCGGTTGGCGCTTTAACACAACGGCGAATTGAGCTAAAGCACTGTATATGGTGCAGTGCCGAGCAATTTTGCGCGACCATACCGATATTTTTGCCGACAATTCTCCCATGGGTGGCGTCATTGAATCATCTCATGCGAACCAGAAGTTTCGAGATCGTGGAAAGCCAGCCGACGTCGCTTCATGACGATTTGCTGGGGCAATTGCGCGATTACATCGTCGAAGGCGACCTCGCGCCGGGCGCGCGCATCCCGGAACGCGAACTCTGCGAAAAGTTCGATGTATCGCGAACGCCCCTGCGGGAGGCGCTGAAGGTCCTCGCCGCCGAAGGGCTGATCGAGTTGCTGGCCAATCGCGGTGCGCGGGTACGCCAGTTTTCCGAAAGCGACATCCGCAATCTGTTCGAGGTTATCGCAGGTCTGGATTTCGTGGCCGGGCGGCTCGCCTGCGAGCGGATTTCCGACGAGGGGATTGCGCAAATCGAGTGCATTCATCTGGAGATGTACACGCACTACATGCGCCGTGAGTTGAATGACTATTTCCGTCTAAATCAGCAGATACATCAGGCGATTGTGGATGCCGCTGCCAATCCGGTGCTGAGCGCGAACTATGCCAGCGCCAACGCCGTGATCAGGCGTCTGCGGTACGCCGCCAATCTCAATAGCGATCGCCTTGGCGATGCGATGCGGGAGCATGAAGCGATTCTCGACGCGCTGCGCCGCCGTGCCGGCGAGGAGTTAGGATTGAAGATGTTCGATCATATGCAAAAGAAGCGCGAGGCGGTCTGTAAATACCTGCGCGAGCAGAGCTCGGCGTCCGCTTCCGCTCCAAACCTGCAGCCGGCGGACTGATAGCCTCGCCTTAATCGCGCCATGACGCCCGAAAGCCGGGCGAAAAACGTAACGGCAATCTCAAGACAGCTTCATGGCAGCAAATCACAATCATGAACGTGTGATTTCAGGCGCGAACAGCGCGCTGGCTGCAAAACTGTCGCGCGAAATCACAGGCGATGTGCTGTTCGATCCGTTCAGCCGGGGGCGGTACGCGACGGATGCGTCGTTCTATCAGATGGTCCCGTTCGGTGTCGTCGTTCCGCGGACCACGGAAGAGGCGCTGCGTGCAATGGCGATCGCGCGCGACGACGGACGCAAGGTGACGCCGCGTGGTGGCGGCACGTCGCAATGCGGACAGACTATCAACGATGGTCTGGTCATCGATGTCTCGAAGCATCTCAACAAAATTCTGGCGCTCGATGTCGCGAACCGGACGTGCATCGTGCAGCCGGGCATCGTGCTGGACGATCTCAATCGGCAACTGAAGAAGCATGGCCTGTGGTTTCCGGTGGATGTGTCGACGGCATCGCGAGCGACCATCGGCGGCATGGCCGGCAATAATTCTTGCGGCGGCCGCTCGCTGCGTTACGGCACCATGCGCGACAACACGCTGTCGATGGAGGCGGCGCTTGCCGACGGGGGCCTGATGCGCTTCGGCCTGACCGATCGCGATACGGCGTTGCTTGCGAACCATGACGACAGCCATGGCCTGTTTCGCGATATGCTGGCGCTCGGCGAGCGCGAAGCCGGCGAGATTGCGGAACGTTTTCCGCAGGTCCAGCGCCGTGTCGGCGGTTACAATCTCGATGCGCTAACGCCGCGCAATGCGCAAAACAACCTGGCGCATCTGCTGGTAGGATCGGAAGGGACGCTCGCCTTCACCACGCAGGTCGAGCTGAAACTGTGGCCGGTGATCCGCAACAAGGTTCTTGGCGTTTGCCACTTCGGCAGCTTTTACGAGGCAATGGATGCCGCCCAGCATCTGGTGAAGCTGAAACCGATCGCCGTCGAGCTCGTCGACAAGACCATGATTGGCCTCGGTCGCGACATCGCGATGTTCCGGCCCATTATCGAAACGGCGGTTCGCGGCGATCCGGACGCGCTGCTGATCGTGGAGTTTGCCGAGGAAAATCAGGAGGAAAACCTTCGCCGCCTCGGACAACTCGGCGAACTTATGAGCGATCTCGGCTTCGGCTGGACACATCCGCTGCGCAAATGGGGTGGCGTGGTCGATGTGATCGAGCCGGCATTGCAGGCAGGCATCGCGGATTTTCGCGCGGCCGGTCTCAATGTGATGATGTCGATGAAGCAAGAGGGCAAGCCGGTCTCATTTGTCGAGGATTGCGCCGTTCCGCTGGTGCATCTCGCCGACTACACTGATCGTCTCAATCGTGTGTTTGAGAAGCACGGCACGCGGGGCACGATGTATGCTCACGCCTCCGAAGGCTGCCTTCACGTCCGTCCCGTCCTCAATCTCAAGCTGGAGAAGGACGTTAGGGCCATGCGTGCGATCGCCGAAGAGGCATTCGCTCTGGTGCGCGAATACAAGGGGTCCCATTCCGGCGAGCATGGTGACGGGCTGGTGCGTTCGGAGTTTCACGAGAGCATGTTTGGCTCGCGCATCGTCGCGGCATTCGGAGAGATCAAGCACCGCTTCGATCCGGAGAACATTCTCAATCCGGGCAAGATCGTCGATCCGCCGAAGATGGACGATCGCTCGCTGTTTCGGTATCCGCCTGGCTATCGCGCCGGCGATTTGAAAACCGCACTCGATTGGTCCGCCTATTCAGGTGCAGGCAGCGGCTTCCAGGGCGCTGTCGAGATGTGCAACAACAACGGCGCTTGCCGCAAGCTCGAGGGCGGAGTGATGTGTCCGTCCTATCGCGCCACCCGCAACGAGCAGGACGTCACGCGCGGCCGCGCTAACACGCTGCGGCTCGCGATCTCCGGTCAGTTGGGTGCGGATGCGCTTTCGTCCGACGCCATGAGGGACACGCTGAAGCTGTGCGTCTCGTGCAAGGCCTGCCGTCATGAATGCCCGACCGGCGTCGACATGGCGAAGATGAAGATCGAAGTGCTGGCCGCGCGCGTTGCGAAACATGGCCTGCCGCTGCGTGATCGTCTGGTCGGCTATCTGCCGCGCTATGCAGGTTTCTTTTCAAGGATCGCGCCACTGGCGAACCTGCGCAACCGAAGCGGCGCGCTGCGCTGGCTATTCGAGAACATTGCGGGCATCAGCGCGCAGCGCAAGCTACCGGAATGGCGCACCGATACGTTCAGGCCTGTCGAAATGTCTGTCGGCAATGCCAACGGACCCGAAGTGGTGCTGTTCGCGGATACTTTCAATCGCGCCTATGAGCGCGAGAATCTCGATGCGGCGCTGCGTGTACTTGTTGCCGGCGGCTATCGCGTGCATCTGCCAAAACCGGTGTCCGGCTCGCGTCCGTTGTGCTGCGGAAGAACGTTTTTGTCCGCAGGTCTGGTCGATCAGGCGCGCGCCGAGCTCGATCGTTTGGTCGAGACGTTATCGCCGTTTGCCGCACGCGGCGTGCCAATCGTCGGGCTCGAGCCAAGTTGCCTGCTGACGCTGCGCGACGAGCTGCTGTCGTTGCGCTCCGACGCCGCAGCGAAGAGGATCAGCGCTCACGCGCTGTTGCTGGAGGAGTTTCTGGAGCGCGAGGCAAAATCCGGTCGGCTGCATTTGCCGCTGCAACCGGTTGCCGCGAAAGCATTGGTTCACGGTCATTGCCATCAAAAATCGTTCGGCGCATTCAAACCGGTGGAAGAAGTGTTGCGGCTGGTGCCAGGCCTGAGTGTCGAAACCATCGAGTCGAGTTGCTGCGGCATGGCAGGCGCCTTCGGCTATGGTGCGGACACCTACGATGTCTCGATGCAAATGGCAGAGGCTTCGCTGTTGCCTGCCGTGCGCAAGGCTGACAAGGATACGCTGATCGTGGCCGATGGCACGTCGTGCCGGCATCAGATAAAGGATGGGTCGGGGCGAGGAGCCATGCACGTCGCGCAAGTGCTGGCGCTGAGTCTCGGAAATGAATCAAGGGAGAAGTCGTAATGACCGAACTGACACTCGACCTCGCTCGTGCAATTCTCGATAGCGCGCTGGCCAAGGCTGGTGAGATGAAACTCAAGCCGATGGCCATGGTTGTGCTCGATGCGCGCGGCAGCCTGAAGGCCGCGGTTGTTCAGGACGGCACCAGTCTGATGCGTAGTGAAGTCGCCCATGGAAAAGCCTATGGCGCGCTGGCACTCGGCATGGGTTCGCGGGCGATCTTCAAGCGGGCCAACGAACAGCCTTATTTCATCGATGCGATGAACACGATGGCGCGCGGCGCATTGGTGCCTGTGCCAGGCGGTGTGCTGATCAAGGACAGCGGCGGCAAACTGTTGGGCGCCATTGGCCTCAGCGGCGATACGTCGGACAACGACGAAACTTGCGCGGTTGCTGCTATCGAAGCGGCCAAACTGAAAGCCGACGCAGGATAATCCGCATCCGCCCGGCAACATTGCATGCCGCTCGAATTTGGGGCGAAACCTGTATATGTCAAATAACCTGAAGAACAAATGCACGGGAGATCGTCATGAGCTACGACCAGAACATCACGTTGGGCGGCCTGTTCGACAAGGGTCTGGGGCTGCGCAGCGAAGTGCTTGGCAAGGAGTATGTCGACAAGTCGATCACCACCAGCAACGATTTCATGATGGCATTCCAGCACATCACCACCGAATGGTGCTGGGGCTATGCTTGGGGCCGTCCCGGCCTCGACAAGAAAACGCGCAGCATGCTTAACCTTGCGATGCTAACCGCGCTGGGCCGTGCTCCGGAAGTGAAGCTGCATACGCGCGGCGCGATCAACAACGGCCTGACGGTGGACGAGATCAAGGAGGTACTGCTGCACGCCACGGTTTACTGCGGCATTCCGGCGGGGCTGGATTCGTTCAAAGCCGCAAACGAAGTGCTGAAAGAGATGGGCAAGGTGAAGTAAGGCGGGATCGCGGGAGGCAGGTACTGGTTTTCGGACCAGATCATGCCCCAAACGAGTACCCTTGCAACGAAGAGAACGATGATGAGCGACGAATTACCCGACCGGTTGTCCAACGATCCGCGCAGCCCGTTTTACAACGAAGCGGTGCTGGCGCGCGACGTCGGCATTCGCTTCAAGGGCGCGGAAAAGCAGAACGTCGAGGAATACTGCGTCAGCGAGAACTGGATTCGCGTCGCGGTCGGATCGGCGCGCGATCGTTTCGGCAATCCGGTCACGATCAAGCTGACCGGGACAGTGGAGCCCTACTTCAAAAGCTGAGGGACAATGGCCATGGCGAATGTTTATGACTTTTCGGCCAAGACATTGGTTGGCGAAGAACTGCCGCTCGACAGTTTTCGCGGCAAGGTCCTGCTGGTGGTGAATACCGCAAGCAAGTGCGGTTTCACCCCTCAGTACAAGGGACTCGAGACGTTGCAGGGGAGCTTTGCCGGTCGCGGTTTCTCGGTACTCGGGTTTCCGTGCAACCAGTTCGGCTCGCAGGAGCCGGGCAATGCCGATCAGATCGGCCAGTTCTGCTCGGTCAACTACGGTGTGACATTTCCGATGTTTGCCAAGATCGACGTCAACGGCACCAACGCGCATCCGCTCTATCAGTATCTCAAGAAAGCACAGCCCGGGATCATGGGGCTGCAGGGCATCAAGTGGAATTTCACCAAATTTCTGGTGGATCGAAACGGCAGCGCGATCATGCGCTATTCGCCCGGGACTGCGCCTGACTCGATCGCGGCGGATATCGAAAAGCAATTGGGGTAGCGGCGGATCACCCTGCTGCTTTGCCCTTACGCGCCGAATCGGCGTTCGGTCCGATGTAGCCGAACAGATACGCCGCAACCTTGCGTATCTGAATCTCCTCGCTGCCTTCGGTGATGCGATAGCGGCGGTGGTGGCGATAGATGTGCTCAAACGCTTTGTGGCGCGAATAGCCGATGCCACCATGCACCTGCATGGCGCGATCGGCAGCCTCACAGCAGAGCCGGTTCGCCCAGTAATTGCACATTGACACCTTGTCGGAGATTTGCCGCTCGATCTCTTTGTGCGGCATGCGGTCCATTTCCCACGCGGTCTTGCGGATCAGCAGCCGCAGCATTTCCGCCTGCGTCGCAAGCTCAACGAGCGGCCACTGGATCGCCTGATTCTCCGCAAGTTCCTTGCCAAACGGTTTGCGCTCGCGCGCGTAGGTCACGCTCTCGTTAATGCAATAGACTGCGGCGCCAAGCGAACTCGCGGCCTGCCGGATGCGGTTCTCGTGCACGAAGCATTGCGCCAGCATCAGCCCGCGGTCGATCGGGCCGAAAAGTGCGTTGTCTGGCACAAAGACATCGGTGAACGACACGCGCGGATGATCCGTCGGCATGTTGAAGGTCCACAGATACTCCTCGACCTTCACGCCGGGCGCGTCGGTCGGCACGAGGAAGCAGGTGATGCCCTTTGCGTCACCGTCCTTGCCGGAGGTGCGCGTGAACGTGGCGCAGTGGGTCGCCACGTGCATGCCGGTGGTCCACATCTTCTCGCCGTTGATGATCCAGCCTTCGACACCGTTGCGGGTCTCGCGCACGGCGCGGGTTTCCATGTGCGTGGCGTCGGAGCCGTGGCCGGGCTCGGTCAGGCCGAACGAGATACGATACTTGCCGGTGAATGAACCCTCGATCAGTTCGGCCTTCTGCGCATCCGTTCCGTAGTTGTCCAGCATGACGACGACGGGAAAGTTGCCGACGATGGAGTGCTCGTTCTGCAGGTCGTTGTGCAGTCCGAGGCCTTTGCTGGCGAAGTGTTCGCGGATCACGGCCATCCAGAGATTGGAGCCGTCCTTGCCGCCGTAACGCTTCGGCAGCGCAAAACGCAGATGGCCGGCCTTGTCGGCGCGGGTCTTGGCTTCGCGCAGCAATTGCTCCCACTCATGGCGGGGCAGGCCTTGATTGTCGAAATCGGTGCGCGCCCATTCGCGGCGATGATCGAAGAAGCGGATATTGTCGTTGGAGTTCTCCAGCGGCTTGATCTCCCGCTCGATGAACGCATCGAGCTCAGCGAGATAGGCCGTGAGATCAGAAGGCAGCGAGAAATCCATGACGGGCTCCCTGGGTCGCTGGTCTTGCTTGTTTGAGTTTCTCAGTTCGTCATGCCCGGACTTGATCCGGGCATCCATCTTTTTCAGAAGAGAAGATGGATTGCCGGGTCAAGCCCGGCAATGACGAGATATAATTGCTTCTAACGCGCGTTCATGTCTACTCAGCCTTCAGTTCGGCGATGTAAGCGGCGTAGTTCGGCTGATCGATCTTCAGCTTGTCCATGGTGGTTGCCCACAGATGCTCGCACAGTTCCGGATTGCCGAGTGTCAGCGCACCGGCCTCGATCATTTGCGACAGCGCGTGATTCAGCGCGGTGAGATCGCCATCCTTGCCGAGCAGGGCCTTCAATCGCGCATGCTCGGCGGCATTGCTTGAATCGGCATGGGTGAGTTGTCGTGCGACAAGTTCGAGCGCATTGATGGCAACGCGCAGATCGAACGTCGCGCGGCCTTCAAGTTGCGGCAGGATGGTGTCGCGCAGCATCGCGGAAACGACAGCGACGATCTCCTGCGGCTGCGGGCTGTCTTGCATGATGACTACCTTGTTCTGGGTGCAAGCAAGCGAAGCAGATCGATCTCGTTCTCTGATGCGCGGCGCGAGATGACGGCGCGCTCGACCGAGCGGTCCTCGCCTGAAGTAAAACGTGCCAGCATGCCGAGGCACATCACGCCCCAGCGCAGCGAGCCGAATGTTTCCCAGTATTTGATGCGATCGAGGTCGACATTGCCACCGCCTGCCACGCGGTAACCTTCCGCGAGATCGGCGATCTCGCCAAATCCGCCGACCGGCTTATCGATATGGCCGAAGCGCCACGAATTGACGCAAATCCAACCGAGGTCTTCCATCGGGTCGCCGGTGTGGGCGAGTTCCCAGTCGAGTACCGCGCGCACGCCGTCGGGGCCGATCATCAGATTGCCGTTGCGGAAATCGCCATGCACCAGCGTATCATGCGCCACGCCCTGCGGTGCACGCTCTTCAAGCCAGCGAAACGCCACATCGAACACCGGGCGCGGTTGCCCGTCTTTCTTGTAGGCGTTTTTCAGCTCGTTGAGTTCGCTCGCGGCTGTAACGTGGCGCAACTTCGGTAGCTTTGTCCGGTCGATGGCATGAATGCGCGCCAGCACGCCGCCGAGCTGAGAGGCGAGCTTGGGGCGGATGCTTGCGAAAGCATCGTCGCGCAAAATCTTGCGCGGAATGGTTTCGCCTTCGACGCAGTCCATCAGAAAGCCACGTCCGAGATTGTCCTGCGGCGCGAGCACATGCCGCACCAGCGGCGAGGGCACGCCGGCTTGATATGCGAGTTGCATCAGGGCTGCTTCGGTCTCGATGCCAGCGGCGCGGAACGGCGCGGTGTAGCCGGGTGGCGAGCGGCGCAGGATCATCCGCAGCGGTGAGGGCGATGTGCCGATGGCCTCGAACGCCCACGTTTCCTGACTTGCTCCCCCGGAGAGGCGAACGAGGTTTCCAATCGCTCCCGTACCGGGGAATACGCGCCGGACCAGCACGAGCAATGCGGCCTCGAAATCGTCTGTGTCAGTTTCGGCCGCGGCAGCCGGTGCGCTGTTTGGCGTCATCGATGGGCGTCCTCTCGCCGTCGGCTTGCGGATGCGCCGCAGCATGCCGAACCGGCGGCGTCAGTGTGTCCAACGAGCGCGTCACGTCAACACCTGCGACAAGGCAGCGCGTCTGCCTTTGCTGGAGCCATTTCACGCGATGAAACGGATGCGTCGGCTCTGGCGGCTTGACTTGCTGCATCCGATGCCTGTTTCTAGGCGCAACGAAAAAATCAAAGAGGGATGAACGCCGATGCGTGCTTTTGCCGTGAAAATGTTCTGCGAGCCGGTGCAATCGATCGAACTCGCCGATCCGAAGCCGACCGGCACGGAGGTGGTGATCGAGGTCACGCGCTGCGGCGTTTGCCACAGTGACCTCCACATTCAGGACGGCTTCTACGATCTCGGCGGCGGCAAGAAGCTGAGCCTCGCGGACCGTGGCGTCAACGTGCCGGTGATCATGGGGCACGAGGTGCTGGGCAAGCTGATCGCCAAGGGACCGGATGCACCGATCGCCGACAGCGAAATTGGCAAGACGTTTCTCGTGTACCCGTGGCTCGGCTGCGGGACCTGCGAAATCTGCCAGCGCGACGAGGAGAACTACTGCACCAAGCCGTCGTCGATCGGCGTCTATCGCCCCGGCGGCTATGCCGAGAAGTGCCTCGTGCCGCATCCGAAGCATCTGGTCGATGTCACCGGCATCGATCCGACGCTGGCCTCGACCTATGCCTGTTCTGGCGTCACCGCCTACAGCGCGCTGAAGAAAGCCGAGATCGACAAGACCAAGGATCTGCTGGTGCTGATGGGCCTCGGCGGCGTCGGCATGAGCGGCTTGCAGATTGCGAACGCGCTCGGCTTCAAGAACATCGCGGTCGCCGATATCGATCCGGTGAAGCGCGACCTCGCCATGGCGAACGGCGCCAAGCTCACCGTCGATCCGCGCGATGCCAACGCGATGGCGACACTGCAGGCGCAGCCCGGCGGCGTCGCTGCGGCAATCGATTTCGTCGGCGCCAAAGCGACTGCGGAGTTTGCCACGACAGCGCTGCGCAAGGGCGGCTTCTACATCGTGGTCGGCCTGTTCGGTGGCGATATCACGCTGTCAGTGCCGATGATCGTGCTGCGCGCGATCACGGTGCGTGGCTCGTACGTCGGCAACCTGAAAGAGCTGCGCGAATTGATCGATCTGGTGAAGGCCGGCAAGGTGAAGCCGATGCCGGTGGAAACCGTATCGCTCAACGGCGTCAACGATGCGCTCGACCGTCTGCGCGCCGGTAAGGTCAAGGGGCGGCTGGTGATTGCGAACGGCTGAGTTCTTACGTCATTGCGAGCAGCAACGCGACGAAGCAATCCAGATCAAAAATTTGACTGGATTGCTTCGCTTTGCTCGCAATGACGGCCTAGATCACTTCGCCTTCAAAAACTCTTCCACCTTCAGCAGCACGAACTCGTTGTCATCCGCCTTGTTGGGCTCGCGGCTCGACGAAAACGGCAGGTTGTTGTCGTTGCCGACGATGATGTGCGAGGCATCGACGATCTCGACGTTCTCGATGGTCCAGAACGGGAAGGTGAGTACACCGGCATTGAGTGGCTTGCGCGCCTTCTTGTCCGGATCGGCAATCTTCATCAGATCGATGGAGCCGATCTTGCGGACCGGCCCATTCACGTTCGTGTCCGACATCTCGATCTTGTAGATGCGCTTGAACTTCGCGAGATCGTGGAAGCAATCCGGCTTCTTGGCGCCCTCGCAAGCCTTGTCGGCAGTGCCTTCGCCATTGTCGCGCTCGATCACGAGTGCGGTGGTGGCGTCGATCATGTTGAAATCACCGATCGCGAGGCCGTTCTCGTCAAGCACGTACTTCCAGTGCCGGCCAGTCCACTTGTTGTCGGCGACGCTGAACTCGAGGATGCGCAGATACTCCTTGCCGTCGGCGGTCTTTTCCCAGTCCTTCTTCTCGGCGTCCCACATCGGGCCTTCGAGCAGCGGATAGAGGAATTTGCCGTCCGGCGACGCGGCCATGCCCTCATAGCCCTTCGAGCGGCGCACGTTGAACGTCGCGGTCGCGGTCGGCGTCGCGGGCGAAGCAACGGCGTAATGATCCGGCGAGCGCGCCGGCTTGCCATCGACCAGCGTCTCGAACACGGCTTCGATCTTGCCAGTCTTGTCGGCGCGGATCAGGTAGGGACCGAACTCGTCGCCGATCCAGATCTTGTCGCCGATCAGCTGGAAGCCTTCGGTGTCGAAGTCGGAGCCAGTGAGATAGCGTTTATCGGTGGCTTCGTTGGCGATGCGGAACGGCACCTTCTTGTCCGGGTCATGCAGGAAGATGGTGGCGATGCGCTCGACGCTGCCCTTGGCCCAGTCAATGCGATAGTGGCTGAGAAACAGCATCGCATCCGGCGAATTGGCCTTCGAGCCGAAGCCGTTGTCGGTCAGCACCATAAAAGTGCCGTCCGGCATCTTCTTGATGCCGGAATGACCCTGCACAGGCTGGCCCTTGAATGGCAGTTTCACGCCGGTCGGACGATCGAACGATTTGCCTTCCACTGTACCGATCGCTTCGATGCGCTGACCGGTGGTGAACTTGCCGGAAACCTTGAGGTCGGCGGGCGCATCGGCCGGCGCTTCGACGAAACTCTCCGCGGGCAATACGACATGGCCGGCGAGGGTCGCCGGATAGACTTGCTGGGCGGCGGCGATGCCGGTCGTTGCGAGCAGGGCAAGCAGGGCAGGCGTGAAAGAGCGCATGAAGGTACTCCTTTGATGTTGAGCTCCTCGTTCTGGTCGCGGCGTGTGTCGGGTACGTTACAACGAAATGACAGTTCTGCGACTGTGGACAGTTGTGAATGTCAGCCTGCGACACTTTCTGGGCGAGCGTTGTCCGGCGCTGCCTTGCTGGTGTTCCGGGCCTAACTGTCGAAGCCGACAAACACCGTGGCTTCGCCGACAGACTTTCGTTCCGATACGACTGCGTTTGCCGGGAAGCCTTCATCCGGCCAGCCGAGTGCGATGCTTTTCATGATGACCTGATCGTCAGCTATTCCCGCGTGTTCGCGCACCACTGGCGATTGCATGATGCCCTGGCTGTTAATCACGGCGCCGAGCCCGCGAGACCAGGCCGCATTGACGAGAGCGGTTGCCACAGCGCCGCAATCGAAGGGCGTATCGTCGCTGCCATCGAGCACGCGATCGTAAGTCACGATCACGCAGACGGGCGCATCGAATTGACGAAAGCCGCGTAGCACCCAGTCCTGGCGCTTGTCCTTGTCATCGCGCTCGATCCCCATGGCGGAGAATAGTTGCTTGGCGACACCGATCTGCCTGTCGCGATGCTGTCCCGAAAAGCCCTGACCAGTGCGGAACTCACGCGACTGCGGCACCCCAGCCACCATCCGCTCAGTGTTGCCCGCGCGGATTCGATCCAGCGGTTCGCCCGTGATGACATAGAAATTCCACGGCTGGGTATTCATTGACGATGGAGCGCGCATCGCCAAACCGATGATTTCCTCAATCAATGCTCTGGGTACGGGATCAGGCTTGTAACCGCGGATGCTTCGGCGGCCCATGATGACTTCATCAAACTGCATTTGTTCTGGCTTCCACATTGTTTCCCCTCCCCGCGTAGCGTGGGGAGGGTGGTGCGAATGAGCGTAGCGAATGAAGCGCCGGGTGGGGGTGCATAGCAAGATCCCCCACCCCGGCCTCCGCTTCGCTCGGCCGACCCTCCCCACACTTCGTGGGGGAGGGAGAGCGTCGAGCGCTTCAGTCTCTATCCTCTCGCCGCCTTGTCCTTTTCGTTGTGTGCCACGACGGCCTCGCGCGCTGCATTCCAGTCGGCGTCGCTCCAGTCGCGCAACTGATAGAAGTTGCCGCCCATGGCGAGCGCCTGCGCGCCGTCCATGGCGATGGTCTCGCCGTTGATCCAGTCGCAACCGCCGGAAATCAGGAAGGTGGCGAGGTTCTGCAGCTCCTCCATGGTGCCGACGCGGTTCATCGGGTTCATCGCCTTGGTGCGTGCGCCGGCCTCGTCGCCTGGCTTGATGCGCTTGCTCATGCCCTCGGTGGGAATTTCGCCCGGCGCGATGGTGTTGAGGCGGATGCCATATTTGCCCCACTCGGCGGCGAGCGACATCGTCATGGTGTGGATCGCCGCCTTGCTCATGGCGGAGGGCACCACATAGGGACTGCCGTTGCGTACCCACGTTACCGTGACGGAGACGACATTGCCGCGCAGCTTGTTTGCGATCCAGCGGCGGCCAACTGCATGCGTCACGTAGAACGTGCCGTGCATCACGATATTGGCGACCGCATCGAATCCACGCGGGCTCAAGTCCTGTGTGCGCGAGATGAAATTGCCCGCAGCGTTGTTGATGAGGTCGGTGAGCGGACCGCTCTTCCATATCTCCTCGATCATCGCATCGACAGCGCCGGCGTCGCGAATATCGACTCCATGCGCCACAACCTTGCCGCCGTGTGCTTTCATCAATTCAGCAGCGGTCTCCTCGCATACGACCTTGCGGCGGCCGCAGATGTGAACTTCCGCGCCAAGCTGCAGAAACTTCGTGGCCATGGATTTGCCGAGACCGGTGCCGCCGCCGGTAACAAGAATGCGGCGGCCCTTGAGCAGACCTTGCGTGAACATTTGTGTTTCCTCATCCGGTAAAGAATCTTGTGTGGCATATCGCCCGAAACCGGCATCCGCTTCGAGATCAAGCCATTATTTTTTCTTAGTTGGTCGATTGACTAAAACCAACGAAGGCTCTTTTGTAAAGCCGGAAAAGTCACTGGCATGACGCATCCTTTGCAAAAGCGGGTACCGGTTTTGCGGTCAGAGGACGCGAAAGAAAGATAACAGCGATGGAAGACCGGGTCTCAATCTCGATCGAAGGCGGCGTTGCCGATGTCCGGCTGACGCGCCCCGATAAAATGAATGCACTCGACATGGCGATGTTTGATGCCATCGTCAACGCCTGCACACAGCTGAAGAACGAGAAGGGTCTGCGCGCGGTGGTGCTGTCCGGCGAGGGCCGCGCGTTCTGCGCCGGTCTCGACATGGGCCGCTTCCAGACCATGGGCGAGGGCAAGGGGACCGGACGGCTCGGCGATCTCGCAGAGCGTACCCACGGCATCGCCAATCATCCGCAATACGCGGTCTGGGGCTGGCGCGAACTGCCGGTGCCGGTGATTGCCGCAGTGCATGGCGTTGCGTTCGGCGGCGGTTTTCAACTCGCGCTCGGCGCTGACATGCGCTTTCTCTCAAGCGACGCGCGGATGTCGATCATGGAAATCAAATGGGGGCTCGTGCCTGACATGGCCGGGACGCCGATTCTGGCAGGCCTGGTGCGCGACGATATCCTGCGCGATCTCTGTTATACGGGTCGCATCTTCTCCGCGCAGGAGGCGATGAGCTACGGTCTCGCCACGCGCATCGTAGACGATCCGCGGGCAGTGGCTTTGGAAGTGGCGCGCGACATCGCCAACAAGAATCCGGATGCGGTCCGCGCCATGAAGCGGATGCTGGGCAAGCTCCGCGCCGATCCGGCGCCGGCGCTGCTGGCCGAATCCATCGAGCAGAAGAAGCTGATCGGTTCACCCAATCAGCTCGAGGCGGTGAAGGCCAATCTCGACAAGCGGCTGCCGAGATTCGCGGATGCTTGAGATTCCTCCGCACAAAAGGATAGCGAGTGCGGCCCACGCTGCTCGCTTCTGCTAGCCAACGATTCCTGCGGCGCGCATCTTCTCGATCTCGGCGCTGCTGAAGCCGAGGTCTGCGAGAATCTCGTTGCTGTGCTGGCCGAGTTCGGGCGCCTTGCGCGGCGGGCGTTTCTTTTCACCGCCGATCCAGATCGGGCTGTTGATGGTCAGCATGGTGTCGTTCTCGAACGGCACCAGCGCTTCGGTGTCGCGCATCTGCTTGTCCGTCAGCAGATCGTCGAGCACGCCGACGACGCCGAAGATGATGCCGGTGCCGTCGAGGATCTTGCGCCAGTCGGCCAGATCCTTGGCGATGAAGACGCCGTCGAGCACGCGCACCAGCTCCTGCGAATTGGCGTGCCGGTTCGCCGTGGTGTCGAAGCGCGCATCCTGCAGCAGATCGACGCGCTCAATCGCGCGTGCGAGAATCGGCCACTGCTTGTCTTCATTGAGCAGCGACAGGATGATCCAGCGGCCATCCTTGCATTTGTAGTGATTGGTGCAGGCATTCATGGCGCGAGACCGCGGCTGCCGTTCCTTGAACTTGCCGCCGACGAGTGCAGCCTGCGCCAGAACACTCGAGGCCCAAAGGCCGTTCGCCATTAAATTCGACGAGACCATGGTGCCCTTGCCGGTCTTCTCGCGCTTGTAGAGGCCGGTAACGATCGCGCCATAGAATGCCATGGCGCAGGGGTGGTCGCCCATGCCGGCGACCGAGCGTGCGGGCACCGATTCCGTTCCGTCGCGTACGAGGTCCATCAGGCCGGAGCGCGCCCAATAAGCGCTTGAGTCGAAGCCGGGCTTGTTGGCTTCGTCGCCGGTTTCGCCGTAGCCGGTGAACGAGGCATAGATCATGCGCTCGTTGAGCGGCGCGAGTTCGTCGTAGGTGAGGCCGAGTTTCTTGCGGACCTGCGGCGGGAAATTGGTGATGAAGACATCGCATTCCTTGACCAGCTTGCGCAGCACGGCCTGACCTTCGGGCTTGGCCAGATCGAGCGCGAGACTGCGTTTGTTGCGGCCCTCCAGCAGCCAGGCGAAGTTATGCTCGGTTTCGGGATAGCCCGGCAGGTTCGGCAGGTTGCGATAGGGGTCGCCCGCGCCCGGCGGCTCGATCTTGATGACCTCGGCGCCGAAATCCGACAGCACGGTGGCGGAGGCGGGGGCGGCGATGAAGCTCGCGCAATCGATCACCTTCAGACCCTTGAACAGACCCTCGCTCATTCCGTATCGCTCCCTGACTGTTTATTGTCGCTTGTTGTTCGAAGTCCGGCCAGTGCGGCCTGCCATCGAGCGGTTATATAACCCGAATTCACATCCCGAAGTATCGTTTCAGTATGCGAAATCCGCAGGCAGGAATGCCGCGCGCGGACATTGCCATTTCAAGCGGCATCCGCACCTTGCGTTCCCAGCCATGATAACTTGAATGCCGCCGGTTTTCGCAGCGCATCATTATTGTTTGGAGTTCGGGTTTGATCTCATCCATCGGCATCGTCTCAGGCGCGCGTCTCAAGAGCCACGAGGACGTGGCAGCTCGTGCACGGCTCATCGCCGGCGGTTTGCAAGTGCTCGGCGTCAAGCAGGGCGACAGTGTCTGTGTATTGATGCGCAACGACATCGCATGCCTCGAGGCGACCTACGCCGTGATGACGCTCGGCGCCTATGCGGTGCCGGTGAACTGGCACTTCAAGCCGGAGGAGATCGAATACGTCCTGAAAGACTCTGGCGCAAAGGTTCTGTTCGGCCATGCCGATCTGTTGCATCAGCCGCGCGGCGTGATGCCGGCCGGTGTCACCGTCATAAGCGTGCCGACGCCGCCCGAAATTCTGGCGAACTATAAAATCGATCCAGACACTCTGCCGCGACCGTCCTTCGCGCTCGAACTCGATGAGTGGATCACGAAGCAGCCACCTTACGATGGCCCGGCACTGCAGCAGCCGCAGAACATGATCTATACGTCCGGCACGACGGGACACCCGAAAGGCGTCCGCCGCAACGCGCCGACGCCGGCGCAGGCCACAAACGCGGAGGCGATGCGCGCGCTGATCTACGGGCTGAAGCCGAGTGCGCGGGCGATCCTGCCGGGGCCGTTCTATCACTCCGCGCCGAATTCGTTCGCGATCCGCGCCGGCCGTCTCGGCGGAGTACTGGTGCTGATGCCGCGGTTCGACCCCGAGGAATTTTTGCGGTCGGTCGATCGCGAGAAGATCGACACCATCTTCATGGTGCCGACCATGCTGATCCGGCTGCTCAAGCTGCCGGAAAGCGTGCGAAAATCATACGATGTGTCGTCGCTCCGCCATATCATCATCGCAGCCGCACCGTGCCCCCCGGAGGTCAAACGCGCCATGATCGCGTGGTGGGGCCCGATCATTTTTGAATTCTATGGCTCGACCGAATCCGGCGCGGTGACGTTCGCGAATTCTACCGATGCGTTGAATAAGCCGGGCACGGTCGGCAAGATCGCGCCGGGCGCGGAACTGAAATTTGTCGGCGAGGACGGCCGCGAAGTGCCCCAGGGGCAGGTTGGTGAAATCTATTCGCGGATCGCGGGCAATCCGGATTTCACCTATCACAACAAGCCAGAGAAACGCGCCGAGATCGATCGCGACGGCTTCATCACCTCCGGCGATGTCGGATACATCGACGCGGATGGCTACGTTTTCATCTCGGATCGCAAGCGGGACATGGTGATCTCAGGTGGGGTCAATATCTACCCGGCCGAGATCGAGGCCGTGTTGCACGGCGTCGCAGGCGTGAATGATTGCGCGGTGTTCGGCATTCCCGATGCGGAGTTCGGCGAGGCGTTGATGGCGGTGGTTGAACTGCAGCCGGGGGTGACGCTGGACATCGGCTCGATCCGCGCTCAGCTCAAGGCATCGCTTGCCGACTACAAGGTGCCGAAGCACATCGAAATCCACGGCGCGCTGCCGCGCGAGGATTCCGGAAAAATCTTCAAACGCCGGTTGCGCGATCCCTATTGGGAGCGGGCGGGGCGGAAAATCTGAACCGCCGCGTACCGCCGCTGCCGCAGGTTTCTGCGATTCATGCCGGTCCGCGTTCTTGCGCGGGAAGCCAAAACTTGCACTGAATGGCATTCCGATCAGGTCCGGAGCCGCATGACATGCCATCCCAGCCGCAATCAATGCCCGCACGCGCCGATAACCCGGAGACGGCCGGTCATGACGATGCGAGCTTACGCGAGGATATTCGCCTGCTCGGGCGCATTCTCGGAGATACCGTGCGCGATCAGGAAGGCGCCGACGTGTTCGATCTGGTCGAACGCATCCGGCAAAGCTCGGTGCGATTTCACCGCGACGACGATCATCTGGCGCGCCGCGAACTCGAAAGCATTCTCGACGGCATGACAGTGGCCGATACGGTGCGGATTGTGCGCGCTTTCAGCTATTTCTCGCATCTTGCCAACATTGCCGAGGATCAAAACAACATCCGGCGGATGCGGGCCCAGAGCGATACCAAAGCGTCACGCGCGGGCACGCTCGCGCAAGTGGTTGCCCGGGTGCAGCAGAGCGGGATTGCGGCGGATGCGCTGCGGAAATTCCTGAGCACTGCGCTGGTTTGTCCGGTGTTGACCGCCCACCCGACCGAAGTCCGCCGCAAGAGCACGATCGATCGCGAAATGGAGATCGCGGATATTCTCGACCGGCGAGAGCGGATGACTTTGACCGGGGATGAGTACGCAGCCAGCGAAGAGCAGTTGCGCCGGGCCGTGCTGACGCTATGGCAAACCAATCTGTTGCGGCGGACCAAGCTGACTGTGCTGGACGAAGTCGCCAACGGCCTGTCGTTCTACGACTACACTTTCCTGCGCGAAGTACCGCGGCTGCATTGCACGCTCGAGGATCATCTGCAGCAGGATGGCACCGAGGCTGAGCTCGCATCGTTCCTGCGAATGGGCAGCTGGATCGGCGGCGATCGCGACGGAAATCCGTTCGTCACCGCAGACGTGATGCGCGGCGCGCTGCGGCTGCAGAGCACATTGCTGATCCGCCACTACCTTGACGAACTGCACTTGCTTGGCGCGGAACTGTCGATCGCGGCCCATCTTGCCGATGTATCGGACGAACTGCGCACGCTGGCGGAGCGCTCGCCGGATCCGTCGCCGCACCGGAGCGGCGAGCCGTATCGTCTTGCGGTGTCCGGCATCTATGCGCGGCTCGCGGCCACCGCGGCAAAAATGCAGATCGTCACCAATCGTGCGCCGGTCGGTGCGGCTGAAGCCTATGGAGATCCGCGCGAGTTCAAGGCCGATCTCGACGTCTTGCACCACTCGCTGCTCGCCAACAATTCGCGGATCATCGCACGCGGCCGATTGCGGCTGTTGCGGCGTGCGGTGGGGTGTTTCGGGCTCTACCTGGCAAGCCTCGATATCCGCCAGAACTCGGCCGTGCACGAACGCACCATCGCCGAACTGATGGACGCCGCCAACCCCGGCATGTCTTACCTTGCGATGAACGAGGACGAGCGGATTGCAGTGCTCGCGGACGAATTGCACGCGACTCGGCCTCTGACGTCACAGTTCGTCAAATACAGCGAGGAAACCGTCGGAGAACTCGCCGTGTTCCGTGCCGCAGCGGACGCACATGCCATGCATGGCAGCCGCGTCATTCCCCAGTGCATCATCTCGATGTGCAAGGGCGTGTCCGACATGCTTGAGGTCGCGGTGCTTCTAAAAGAAGCCGGGCTGCTCAACCCCTCCGGTCGCTGCTCGATCAACATTGTGCCGCTGTTCGAGACGATCGAGGATTTGCAGGCGTCTTCGCAAATCATGGATCGCATCCTGTCGATGCACGACTACCGACGATTTGTCGACAGCCGCGGCGGCGTCCAGGAGGTCATGCTGGGTTATTCGGACAGCAACAAGGACGGCGGTTTCGTCACGTCCGGCTGGGAGCTGTACAAGGCGGAAATCGAGCTGATCAAGGTGTTCGAACGCCACGGGGTGAGGCTGCGCTTGTTCCATGGCCGCGGCGGTTCGGTCGGCCGCGGTGGCGGCCCGAGCTATGATGCCATTCTCGCGCAGCCCGGTGGTGCGGTGAACGGCCAGATCCGCATCACCGAACAGGGCGAAATCATTTCCAGCAAATATTCCAACGCCGATGTCGGACGCAGCAATCTGGAAGTTCTCGCCGCGGCAACGCTGGAAGCGAGCTTGCTGCAGGCGCGCCAGAGCGCGCCGAACCCGGGTTATCTCGATGCGATGGAGGGACTGTCGGCGCTCGCCTTCTCTGCCTATCGCAATCTTGTCTACGAAACAGAGGGTTTCGAGGATTACTTCTGGGGCTCGACGGTCATCAGCGAAATCGCGACGTTGAACATCGGCAGCCGTCCGGCGTCGCGCAAGAAGACGCAGAAGATCGAGGATCTGCGCGCGATTCCCTGGGTGTTCAGCTGGGCGCAATGCCGGTTGATGCTACCGGGCTGGTACGGTTTCGGCAGCGCAGTCGAATCGTGGATCGCGCAGAATCCGGACAAGGGCATGGCGTTTCTGCAGGAGCTGTATCGCGAGTGGCCGTTCTTCCGCACGCTATTGTCCAACATGGACATGGTACTGGCGAAAAGCAGCATTGCGATCGCGTCGCGCTATGCGGAGCTGGTTCCCGATGCTGTGTTGCGCGAACAGATCTTTGGCCGTATCCGCCGCGAATGGCATCTCACCATTGAAACGCTGCTGGACATCATGGAGCACGACCGATTGCTGGAAGGAAATCCCGCGCTCGAGCGATCGATCCGTAACCGATTTCCCTATCTCGATCCGCTCAACCACGTGCAGGTAGAGTTGCTCAAGGCGCACCGCGCCGAAAGTCCTGACGAGCAGGTTCTGCGCGGCATCCAGATCACCATCAACGGAATTTCGGCGGGGCTGAGGAATAGCGGGTGATTCGTCAGACGCAACTACACTCTCAGCCTCGTCATCACCGGGCTTGTCCCGGTGGTCCACGTCTGTCGTTCGTGATGCGTGGATGGCCGGGTCAAGCCCGGCCATGACAAGTTTTGGTGAGATCAGGCCGCCACGTTCTCGCCGAGGTAGTCGATCGCGGCCTGCATGCCGCCCTTGCCGTGCGGAATGCCGAGCGCATGCAACGCGACCTCGACGACGCTGAGGGTGCCGAGCACCATCGGCGCATTGATGTGGCCCATATGGGCAATCCGGAAAGCCTGCCCACTGAGTGCGCCGATGCCGGTGCCGAGCACCACGCCACACTTCTGCGAACAATAGGTGCGCAACTCGTTGGCGGTCGGCGTGCCGCTGACAAGGATCGAGGTCACGGTGTCGGATCGCTCGGTCGGGTCGAGGACATTGAACGCGATGGTGTTGCTCTGTGCCCAGACTCCGACGGCGCGCCGAACCGTTTCCGCCAGCAGGCGATGGCGCAGGAAAATGTTGTCGAGTCCCTCTTTGGCGATCAGATCGAGCGCGCAGCGCAGCGCGAACAGCAGATGCACCGGCGGCGTGCCGGCGTATTTCTGATAGTGCTCCTGACCGTCACGCGCGGTCCAGTCGAAATACGGCGTGCGCATGTCGGCTTTCCGGTGCGCTTCCCGGGCGCGATCGTTCACTGCCACGAACGCGAGGCCCGGTGGCGTCATCAAGCCTTTTTGCGAGGCAGACATGGCGACATCGACTCCCCAGCCGTCCATGTCGAACGGAATGCAGCCGAGCGAGGCGACGGTATCGACCGCGAGTAGCGCCGGATGCTTCGCCGCCTTGATCGCTGCACTGATCGCCGGAATGTCATTGACGACGCTCGACGCGGTGTCGATCTGCACGACCAGGATCGCCTTGATCTCGTGATTGGTATCGGCTTTGAGCCGCGCCTCGACGTCCTGCGGGCGCACCGAGCGATTCCAGCCGCCCTTGAGCACTTCCATGTGGACGCCCATGCGCGCCGCGGCCTCGCCCCAGCCGAGCGCGAAGCGGCCGCTCTCCAGCACGAGAACCTTCTCGCCGCGCGACAGGATGTTGGTCAGCACCGCTTCCCACGCGCCGTGGCCGTTCGCGATGTAAATGTAGGATTTGCCCTTGGTGCGGAACAGTTTGCTGAGATCGCCAAGCAGGCCTGCGGTCAGCTCGACCATGTCCTGCGAATAGATGTCGGCGGCCGGGCGATGCATTGCCGCCAGCACCTCGTCCGGCATGGTCGTCGGACCCGGAATGGCGAGAAATTCACGTCCTGCACGAACAACCATCGAGAATTCCTCCGGCAGAATCAAAAGTAGGACCGCATGCAAATCGAAAAGCCGCTCCTTTTGACACAGGAGCGGCTTGACGCAAATCGCAATGATGAGAGCCGTCTCCCCGATTTGGGGAGAGAGAAAGATCAGGTCTGGTTGGTGAAAATGATCGTGCCAGAGGCCGCGAACATGCCGCCAACGCCGTGGCACACCGAAATCTTCGCGTCCTTGACCTGCGCGGGGGCAATGCCGCGCATCTGCCGCACGCTCTCTTGCAGGGCGTACATGCCATACATGCCGGAATGCATGTAGCTGAGCCCGCCACCGTTGGTGTTCACGGGGAGCTTGCCGCCGGGCCGCGTATGACCATCGGCGATGAACTTGCCGGTTTCCGAATGCGGCATGAAGCCGAGGTCGCCGAGCCCGTAGAGCGGCAGATGTGCGAAGGCGTCATAGATCATCACGTGATCGATGTCCTTGTGGGTGATCCCGGCCTCGCGGAACGCGAGCGGGCCAGCGGTGCGGAAGGCGCGCGAGGAATCGAAGGTTTCCATCTGGCTGACCATCGGGGTCTCGACGCTCTCGCCGGTGCCGAGGATGTAGACGGGTTTCTTGAAGTCCTTGGCGCGCTCGGCGCTGGTCAGGATCAGCGCGCCGCCGCCATCGGTGACAAGGCAGCATTGCAGGATACGGAACGGGTAGGCGATCATCCGCGAGTTCAGCACGTCCTCGACCGTGATCGGTGTCTTCATCGTGGCGCGCGGGTTCTTCGCCGCCCATTCGCGCTGAACCACCGCAACCATGGCAATCTGCTCGTGGGTGATTCCGTGCGTCTTCATGTACCGCAGCACGGGAATCGGAAACATGCTGGCAGGCGTCGTCACGCCATATGGCAACTCGAACTGGCCATTGAAGCTGTCCGGGCCGATCATGCGTGGTGTGCGGCCGATGTTGGATTTGCCGCTTTCGGCATGGGTGATGAGCACGGTCTTGCACAGGCCGGCCTCGATCGCCGCAGCCGCATGACGGACGTGGAGCATGAAGGAGCAGCCGCCAACCGATGTTCCATCCACCCACGTCGATGTGATGCCAAGATAGTGCGCGATCTGCTGCGGCGTCTCGACCGCGGTGGCAACGCCGTCGATGTCGGAAATCTTCAGTCCGGCATCCTCGATGGCGTTCAGTGCCGCATCGGCATGCAGCTGCATCTGCGACATATCGGGAATGACGCCGAGCCTGGTGGTCTCGGCCGCGCCGACGACGGCAACCTGATTTCGCCTCATGGTGCTATCCTTTCGCCGGCTTGAACAGCGGCAGCGAAATGTCGTCGTCGAGCTTCTCGAACGTGACCTCGAGCTTCATATCCAGTTGCAGCGCCTCGGGCGTCTGTTCGCATTCGACAATGTTGGTCATGAGGCGCGGGCCCTCATCGAGCTCGACCACGGCGATCGCGTAGGGCGGGGTAAAGCCGGGAGCCGGGCGGTGGTGGATGACGTAGCTGTAGAGCTTGCCCTTGCCGCTGGCCTTGACGACGCTGACCTTGCGCGAGCCGCAGCCGGGGCAGAACGGGCGCGGCGGAAAATAGGTCTTCGCGCATGCGTCGCATTTCTGCAGGCGCAGTTCTCCGGCTTTGGCGCCATCCCAGTAGTGTTGCGTTTCCGGAGTCGGGACGGGGCGTGCGCGTTTCGCTTCAGCCATGATGATATCTCTCGTGAGGGTGACGGAGGAGGGGTGCGATCAGATCGCGTCCCACGAGAAAATGTCGGCGGAGCGATCGAGTTTGTAAAACGACGACTTCAGCGCCGGCATGCCGTGTTCGGCGAGGGATTTCGTGGTCCAGCCCTCGGCGCGATGTACGGAGCGGATCGGCCGCGACTGCCCCATCAGGAAAATCTCGTTCATGCGCACCGCGAAGATTTGCCCGGTGACATCCTTGGCCGCATCGCTGAGCAGGAAAGAGCATACTGGCGCGATCTTCTCGGGACCCATCTGCTGCATCCGCGCGACGCGGGCTTTTTCTTCCTCGGTTTCGGTCGGAATGGTGCCGATCAGGCGACTCCACGCGAACGGTGAAACGCAGTTCGATGTGACGTTGAATCGCTGCATATCCAGTGCGATCGATTTCGAGAGGCCGACGATGCCGAGCTTGGCGGCTGCGTAATTGGCCTGGCCGAAATTGCCGATCAGGCCCGAGGTCGAGGTGAAGTGGACGAACGTGCCGCTCTCCTGCTCGCGATACAGCCGTGCCGCCGCGTGCGAGGTGTAGAAAGAGCCCATCAGATGAACCTTGATAACGGATTCGAACGCTTCGACGCTCATGCGGTGGAAGATCGCATCGCGCAAAATGCCGGCGTTGTTCACCACGCCATCGAGCTTGCCGAAGCTGTCGACGGCCTGCTTGATGATCTTGCTGGCAGGAATCGCTTCCGCAACGGTCTCGAAATTCGCCACTGCCGTGCCGCCGCGTTTGCGGATTTCCTCGACCACCTCCTCGGCAGGCGCGGCGTTGGCGCCTGCGCCGTCGGCCGCGCCGCCCGGATCGTTGACCACGACCTTGGCGCCTTCGGCTGCACACAGCAGCGCGATTTCGCGGCCGATGCCGCGGCCCGCGCCGGTGACGACGATCGATTTGCCCTCAAGCATCTTGCTGGCCATGTTTCCTCGCATTTTATTGCTACGGCGCGACGCGGGACGTAAGAGGTGCGGCGCTTCGCCCGTGCGCGTCGAGACGCACGTATTTTCTGCCGGACATTCGCACCGGCGGCGCTGAAACTCAACCTTTCGAAACGTGATTTCAAGGACTGAAACCACCGGCTTTCGCAGGCGGGGTCTGCGAAAGCCTCATGGCGGGGCTGCGCCGTGGCGATGGATCAGGCGCGAACTGCAGCGCGCGGCTTTATGGTGAGCTGCTTGGCCAGTATCGCCGCAGTACGCTGCAGCGGCAGCAGAAAGCGCTTGACGCCGTCTTCCTGGCTGATGGCGCTGCGCAGCATCATGATGTTGATACTGGCGAGAACCTGCTTGTCGTTGCGGATGGGCACGCCCATCGCCCAGACCGCGCCTTCGTATTCCTCGCGGCTGTAGTCTGCATCCATCAGCGCATAGCCGCGCTCGCGCACCTCTTGCAGGATGCGGCTCAACCGTTTCGGATTGCGCGCGATGTCGTTCCAGTGGCCGGGAGCCCGGGCGAGGGTCTCGATGATCTGCGACTGCTCCGGCTCCGGGCAGAACGCCAGATAGGCGCGGCCGAGCGAGGTGCCGAGCAACGGAAAGCGGAATCCAGGTGTGCGATTGAACAGCAACAGACCGGTGTCCCGCGAGGTTTGCGCCACGATCATCGCATCGCGGTCGAACAGGGCGACATCAGAAGGCCAGCCGATCTCCTTGCGGAACTTGCGCAATGTCGGTTCCACGACACTGCCGATCCACAGATGCTGGTCGTAACCCTGGCTCAGCAGCAGCGTTCGGCCTGTCAGCGCGTAGACCGCGCGTTCGGCATCGCGCATGACGTATCCTTCATGCTCGAGCGTCTCCAGCATGCGAACGATGGTCGCCTTGTCGAGTCCGGTCGCCTTGTTCAGCGAGCGCACGGTCGAAATCCGCTCCTCGTTGATGACGCGGAGGACCTCGAGACCGCGGGCGACCGCGACCACTGGTTTGAACGACGGCACGCTGACCTTAACCTCGTGTGATTGACCGCGGCTTGCTGGGCCGCGCCGGAGCGGCTCGCGCCGCACCAGAGGCATCGCACGCTTCAGCTTGGAAGCGGCGCGGGAGGAAACTATACGGGCCATGGTTTTTCATTTCAACAGTTGAAACCGGATTTCGGGAATGCTTGATGGCCACCGCCATCTGTCGTACCACCCGAGCGAAACGACGTTCCATTGAGGACTGCATGATTGGCGGGGGGCGGTCGATGGCTGGAAATAGGTATAGCCAAAAGTCGCGGAGACGAACCTCGGCCGGATTCGGCGTTGACTTCAACCGTTGGTGCGGTTTCCGTGCGACAATGCAAGTCCTGCGCGAGGTCTTTTCCACGATGCGCAACGAAGCAGCGGCCTGAATCATGGGGCCGCTCAAGGGCGTCAAGGTCGTCGACATGAGCATGGTCCTGATGGGACCGTATGCAACGCAGATGCTCGGTGACTACGGCGCCGATGTCATCAAGATCGAGCCGCCCGAGGGCGATGTGACGCGGCAGATCGGTCCGATGCGCGGTCCCGGCATGGGGCCGATGTTTCTCAACGCCAACCGCAACAAACGCAGTATCTGTCTTGATCTGAAGAAAGACGCCGGCCGCGATGTGCTGCTGAAGCTGATGGCCGATGCGGACGTGCTGGTCTACAACGTCCGGCCGCAGGCGATGGCGCGGTTGAAGCTCGGCTATGAGATCGTCTCCGCGATCAATCCGCGCATCGTCTACGCGGGCGTGTTCGGATTCGGCCAGGACGGCTGCTATGCTGCAAAGCCGGCCTATGACGATCTGATTCAGGGCGGCTCGGGGCTGTCATATCTGATGGCGCGCGCCGGCGACGATACGCCGCGCTATGTGCCGAATGCGATCGTCGATCGCGTGGTCGGTCTCGTTGCCGTCGGAGCAATCCTGGCGAGCGTTGTGCACCGGGATCGCACCGGAAAGGGCCAGCGTGTCGATATCCCGATGTTCGAAACCATGACCGGATTCGTGCTCGGCGATCATCTCGGCGGTCTGACATTCGAGCCGCCGCTCGATCAGGGCGGCTACGCACGGCAGATGTCGCGGGAGCGCAGGCCTTATCGCACCGGAGACTCCTATATCAGCGTGATCGTCTATAATGACAAGCAGTGGCGGAACTTCTTCAAGGCAACCGGCCGCGCCGATCTCGCCGCCGATCCGCGCTTTGCGTCGATCGCTTCGCGGCTGGCCAATGTCGATTTCGTTTACACCGAGCTCGGACGCATTTTCCTGACACGGACCACGGACGAATGGATCAAACTTCTGGCAGAGGCGGACGTCCCCTCGATGCCGATGCATGATCTGCAAGGTGTGGTGGACGATCCGCATCTGGCCAGCGCCAATTTCTTTTCGATCGTCGATCATCCGAGCGAGGGCAAAATCCGCAACATGCGGCCGGCGGCGACGTGGTCCGACACACCGGTGGAGATCAGCCATCTCGCCCCGCGACACGGCGAACACAGCGTCGAGATCCTGCGCGAGGCCGGATATAGCGACGACGCGATTGCGAAATTGATAAAGGATGGCGTAACACGAACGCCGCCCGATCCGGCGCTGTAGGAAACGTCTGCGATGGACTTCGCACTCACGACCCAGCAAGAATCGATCCGCGATGCCGTTGCGAAAATCTGCGCGGGCTTCGACGACGCCTACTGGCTGCAGAAAGACAAGGAAGGCGGTTTCCCGCACGAATTTCACAAGGCGCTGGCCGATGCCGGCTGGCTCGGCATCTGCACGCCGGAAGAATTCGGCGGCTCGGGTCTCGGCATCATGGAAGCGACCATCATGATGCGGGCGATCGCGGAATCCGGAGCCGGCATGTCGGGCGCGTCCGCCGTGCACATGAACGTTTTCGGGCTGAACCCGGTCGTCGTCTTCGGGACCGATGAGCAACGCCGGCGCATGCTGCCGCCGATCATCGACGGCCGGGAAAAGGCGTGCTTCGCCGTGACCGAACCCAACACCGGGCTCAATACGACGCAGCTCAAGACGCGCGCCGTGCGCCGGGGCGACAAGTACATCGTCAACGGCCAGAAGGTCTGGATTTCGACCGCGCAGGTAGCCGAGAAGATTTTGCTGCTTGCGCGCACCACACCGCTGGACGATGTCAAAAAGCCGACTCATGGCCTGAGCCTGTTCTACACCGACTTCGACCGCAGCAAGATCGCGGTGCACGAGATCGAGAAGATGGGACGCAAGGCGGTCGATTCGAACGAATTGTTTTTCTCGGATTTTGAGATTCCCGTGGCCGACCGCATCGGCGACGAAGGCCGCGGTTTCGAATACATCCTGCATGGCATGAATCCGGAACGCATCCTGATCGCCGGCGAAGCTGTCGGGCTTGGTGCGCTGGCGCTCGATCGCGCCGCTGCCTACGCTCGCGGCCGCATCGTGTTCAATCGCCCGATCGGCCAGAACCAGGCGATTCAGCATCCCCTGGCAAAGAACTGGCTGGAACTGGAAGCCGCGTGGCTGATGACGCTTTCAGCCGCCTGGCAGTACGACCAGGGGCTGCCGTGCGGCGCCGCGGCCAATGCGGCAAAGTATCTCGCGGCTGAAGCCGGCTTCCATGCCTGCGAGCAGGCAGTGATGACTCATGGCGGCTTCGGGTACGCCAAGGAGTATCACGTCGAACGCTACCTGCGCGAGATGATGATCCCGCGGATCGCGCCGGTCAGCCGCGAAATGATTCTCTCCTTCATTGCCGAGAAGGTGCTCGGTCTGCCAAAATCATATTAATGCGCAGGGCGTCCTCGACGACAGCCCGTGGAAAATCGGAGGAAATATGGCGGGGCTCTATTTCGAAGAATTTCGTGTCGGTCAGGAATTCCATCACGCATTCAGCCGCACCGTGACGGAAATGGACAACACCATGTTCAGTCTGCTGACGATGAATCCACAACCGCTGCATCTCGACGCACATTTTTCCGAGAACACCGAATTCGGCCAGCGGCTGTTCAACAGCATCTACACCCTCGGCATCATGATAGGCATGTCGGTGTATGACACGACGCTCGGCACCACGATCGGCAATCTCGGCATGACCGAAGTGAAGTTTCCGAAGCCGGTATTTCATGGCGACACGCTGAAGGCCCATACAAAGGTTGTCGGCGTGCGACCGAGCAAGACGCGGCCGGGGCAGGGTATCGTCGAGTTCGAGCATACCTGTACCAATCAACATGGCGACGTGGTCGCGGTGTGCCGCCGCTCGGGGTTGATGCGCGGCAAGAAGGAAGGTTGATCCGATGCGCTCGTTTCTGTTCGTTCCCGGTGACAGCACCCGCAAGTACGAAAGCGCCAGGAAGACCGCGGCGGATGCGCTGATCCTCGATCTGGAAGATTCGATTGCGCCGGATCAGAAGCCGGTGGCGCGGACCACCACGCTCGGCATGCTGAAGGATGGCGCGCCAAGCAAGAAGCTCTACGTGCGCGTGAACGCGCTCGACACCGGGATGACTTGCATCGATCTTGCGGCGGTGATGTCTGGCAAGCCGGATGGCATCGTGCTGCCGAAATGTGCCGGCGCCGCCGACATCAACCAGCTTGCGTTTTACCTCGATGCGTTCGAGGCAGCGCACGGCATCGAGAACGGCACGACGCGGATCGTTCCGGTCGCGACCGAAACCGCCGATGCGATCTTCAAGCTCGCCAACTTCCAGGGCGCGAGCCCGCGGTTGTGGGGCATGATGTGGGGCGCGGAGGATCTCGCCGCATCGCTGGGCGCATCGCAGAACCGTATCAACGGCCGTTTTTATGGACCGTTCCTGCTGGCGCGTAGCCTGTGCCTGATGAGCGCGGTCGCGGCGGGTGTGGTGCCGATCGACACTGTGTATGCCGATATCGACAATCTGTCAGGTCTTGAAGAGGAGGCCGTGGAAGCGCGACGCGATGGCTTTCTTGCCAAAGCAATCATTCATCCGAAGCATGTGGATGTCGTCAACAAGGCCTTCATGCCGACCGAGGAGGAGATCGCGCTGTCGCGCAAGATTGTCGCCGCGTTCGAGCAAAATCCGGACTCCGGCGTGATCCGCGTCGAAGGCAAGATGGTCGACAAGCCGCATCTGCGCGCCGCGCTGAAAATTCTGGCGCAGGCGGGATTGACGTAAGGGCTTCTTCTTCTCCGCAGGTTCATGAAAATAGCAGTCATTCTTATCGCCCCTGATAAGAAACGCCCGCTGTTCATTTCATCGCCCGGCCTTCGCGTTGCCATCTCATCTGCGTAAGCTCCTCACAAAATCAAATAAGGAGGAACGCCATGACAGTGTACAGCGGCCCCGTGTTCGACATGGCTGCGCAGCAGTTCAGCGTGATCGCCGACTATCTGGAGATACCGCATGACGAGCGCGACCGGCTGCTGCTTCCGAAACGTGCGGTCACCGTGTCATGCCCGATCCATCGCGACGATGGATCGACCGCCGTGTTCGAAGGCTATCGCGTGCAGCATCATCTGACGCTCGGACCGACCAAGGGCGGCACGCGCTTTGCCAAAAGCGTCGATCTCGGCGAGGTCGCGGCCCTTGCGATCTGGATGAGCTGGAAGTGCGCGCTGGCGGGCTTGCCCTATGGCGGCGCCAAGGGCGGCATTAATGTCGATCCCGCATCGTTGTCGCGACACGAGCTGGAAAACCTCTCGCGACGCTACATGCAGGAGATGATTCCGTTCGTCGGCCCGCACACCGATGTGATGGCCCCTGATATGGGTACCAACGAGCAAGTGATGGCGTGGTTCATGGACACGTACTCCATGTACCAAGGCAAGACGGTCACCGAAATCGTCACCGGCAAGCCGGTCAGCGCGGGCGGCACGCTCGGACGCCGCGAAGCGACTGGGCGCGGAGTCGTGCACCTCGCCGCGCGCGTGTTGAAGGAATTATCGGTCAGCCTGTCCGAAGCGACGGCGGTCGTTCAAGGTTTCGGCAACGTTGGCTCTGTTTCAGCCTCGGAGCTGTTTCGGCTCGGCGTCAAGGTGGTCGCCGTCAGCGACCATACATGCGCGTTGTATAATGAGGCAGGTCTCGATGTACCGGCATTGATCGCGCACGCCACCCAGCATGGGGTGCTGAAAGGCTTCTCCAACGAGCTTGAGATCGATCCGGCGATGCTGCTCACCTTGAAATGCGATGTTCTCGTGCCCGCCGCACTGGAGCGCGTGATCGATACCAAGGTCGCAGAAAACCTGAAATGCCGTGTGATTGCGGAGGGCGCCAACGGGCCGACCACGCCGGAAGCCGATGTGGTTCTCGACAAGCGGCAGGATGAGATTTTCGTGCTGCCCGATATTCTCTGCAATTCGGGTGGTGTTGTGGTCAGCTATTTCGAGTGGGTGCAGGATTTGCAGCAGTTGTTCTGGGAGGAGGAGGAAGTGATGCGGCGTGAGTACAAGATTCTCGACCGCGCCTTCGACCAGATGGCGGTTCGCGCCCGGCGAGACAAAGTGTCCAACCGCACAGCGGCGATGGCGATCGGCGTCGAGAAGGTGCGCGGCGCCAAGATGACGCGCGGGCTGTTTCCGTAAATCAAACCCTCATCCGGAGGAGCCGCAAAGCGGCGTCTCGAAGGACGCAGGCCCGTCTGTGGCCTCATGGTTCGAGACGCGCTCCGCGCTCCTCACCACGAGGGTTACGAATTCATGTGCACGAAGTCGCGCACCAGCGGATAGATTTCGTTGTTCCAGCGCTTGCCGCTGAATACGCCGTAATGTCCGACCCCGGCCTGCATGTGATGCACCTTGCGGTACGATCGCACGCCGGTGCAGAGATCTTGCGCCGCGAGCGTCTGGCCGATCGAGCAGATATCGTCTTTCTCGCCTTCGACGGTGAGCAGGCCCATCTTCTTGATCGCGGCCGGATTCACCGGGCGGCCGAAATGCATCAGCTTGCCCTGCGGCAGGAGGTGCTCCTGAAACACGTCGCGAACGGTCTCGATATAGAATTCTGCGGTCAGGTCCATCACAGCAAAATATTCGTCGTAGAATGTTTTGATGGTCGCGGCCTTTTCCTTTTCGCCTTTGGCGAGATGGTCGGCGAGGTCGACATGCGACTTGATGTGGCGATCCAGATTCATCGACACGAACGCCGTCAACTGCACGAAGCCCGGATACACCTTGCGAAACGCGCCCTTGCACTGCACCGGGACGTAGTTGATCAGATTGTCCTCGAACCACTCGATCGGCTTGCTCTTTGCGAAGTCGTTGACCTTGGTCGGTTGAATGCGCGTGTCGATGGGTCCCGCCATCAGCGTCAGGCTCGCGGGGCGGGCTGGATGATTGTCCTCCGACATGATCGCACAGGCGGCGAGCGCCGAGACCGACGGCTGGCAGATCGCCATCATGTGCGAGCGGGGGCCTAGCTGATCCATGAACTGGATCAGATGATCCGTATAGTCCTCAAGCCCGAACTTGCCTGCGTTGACCGGAATATCGCGAGGATTGTGCCAGTCGGTGATGTGAACGTCGTGGTCCTGCAGCAAAGTCTTTACCGTCCCGCGCAACAGCGTTGCGAAATGTCCGGACATCGGCGCGACGAGCAGAATTTTCGGTTGCTCGGGCGCGCCCTCCTTCTTGAAGCGAAGCAGGGAGCCGAACGGGGTCGTGTAGACCACCTCTTCCTGAATGGCATACTCGCGATTTCCGCTCATGGCGCGGTCGATGCCGTAGGCCGGCCGCGTGTATGTCAGCGAAGATCGCGAGATGAGCTCCAGTGCTGCGGCGAAACGGCCGAACAGCTTTTCCGAAAGCCCGTCGGGCATCATGTTGAGATAACTCAGAACCATCGATGCGCTGCTGCGCCAGGGCGCCGTCAAATCTGAATGGTTTTGAAATGCTTGGTACATCATAGGCGACATGCCGGTCCTTCCTCAGTAAGGCCAGTCATGCAAGTTCAGAGCCAAAACCGTGCCTCCGATCGGGCTTCTGCCTGCCGAACTGGCACACGGTTTGCTCATTCAGACCCTGAAAAAGGCATTTGAAGCACCCGAACCGGGTGGCGCGGGCCGTCAGGCTTGCGGGAATCGGGGCCGTTAGTTCTGCGTGGGAGGACGTCATGTCGCAAACAACACTGACCATTAGCAGCAAGAACTACTCGTCGTGGTCGCTGCGGGGCTGGTTGCTGGCGAGGTTCGCCGGCCTGGAGTTCGACGAAATCATCACCGGCCCCGACGATGCGTCGGCGAAGGCGGAAATCCTGCTGTTGTCGTCGTCGATCCTGGTGCCATGCTTGCGGCATGAGGGCGCGACGGTGTGGGACACGCTGGCCATTGCCGAGTATCTCAACGAGCTCAAGCCGGATGCGGGTTTGTTGCCTGCTGACCGCATCGCACGGGCGCATTGCCGCTCGATCTGTGGCGAGATTCATTCAGGCTTTGCGACGCTGCGTGCGTCGCTGCCGGTCAATCTCAAGGGGCATTTTCCCGGCTTCAAGATCTGGTCGCGGGCGCAAGCGGACATCGACCGGGTCTGCACCATCTGGCGCGATTGCCTCACCAAATCCGGCGGCCCGTTCCTGTTCGGCAACCGCAGCATGGCGGATGCCATGTATGCGCCGGTGGTGACGCGCTTCATGACCTATGACGTGAAGCTCGACGCCAAGCTCGCGGCCTACGCCCACAACATCATGGCTCTTCCGGAAATGCAGGAGTGGATCGCCGCGGCGAGGCTCGAGCCTGCGGAAATCGAAGAGCTTGAGGTGGAATATTAGGCAGCTCGGGCTCTTCGCTGCCTGACGCTTGGGCGGATGTGGAAGGCTGCATGCATTGTCCTTGCTCAAGTTCAGGTCAGGACAACTCGTATTGCCCTCCAAACCCGATAGACGGGGCGGCCGATCGCGTTGCCGCTGGCGCGCTTGCCCTGATTGACGGCTGGCATCCCACGCACCTCGATCAGGTTGTTTCACGACCGGTGACATTTGCATCGACTGCAGGCAGTGGCGCGGTTTTCGCATAGTCACGTCAATCGCGATGGCAATGCCCATGCTTTACGCCGTCGCCTTGCTCCCGGCGCGGGGCACCAACCAGTTGGAGGCCGCAGATGAATACCCATGCCACCGTTATGAAATTCTCCCACGTCAAGCCGACCGATACGAAATTCGAGTCGGGCGGATTGCGCGGTTTCTTCCTCTATCGCGATCTCGGTATTGCGGACGCAACCGGCGGTCAGGTGATCGCCCATCTGGTCAAGGCCGAAAAGCCGCCAACGGAAGGCACCGGCTGGCATCGCCACGACTGCAATTTCCAGATCGTGCTGATGACCAAGGGCTGGGCCAAGTTCATGTACGAGGACAAGGTCACGCTTGTGGAGGCCGGCGACTGCGTGCATCAGCGCCCGGGCATCACGCACTACCTGTTCGATTACTCGCCGGACATGGAGTACCTCGAGATCGTCAGCCCGGCCGATTTCAAGACTGTCGATATGCCGGCGCCGACCGACAAGGTGCCGCCGGTCACGCCATGGAAATAACGCGCGAGGTCGCGGGCATCGGTTAGCGGGCGGAGAGGGGACTTTGACGCGGCGACCACCTATTTGGTGGCCCGCCGCGTCAAGGTTTGGAATACCGGCATTCGTTAACGCGCGTAGCGAGTGGCCGACCCGATCAAGCGTCGACTGGTCAGGATTCATTCCTCATGTTGTGCTGGAATGCCGCGAGGGACTCTAGGTCTTGTCCCGGGGCATTGGCCCAACTCTTGATTCAGCGATTCGGGCGCGTTTCGTTCCAGCCACGTTCCAGAGCTTAACGCTCGCCAGCCTTGCTGCGTCAATCCGGCACATCCAGAGCAAATCACGCTAACGGAGCCGGTCTGCAGCCTGCTTACGGAAGGCGCGATCGCGCTTGAGATGCCATTCGCGGCTCATCGCCTCATTCCGGGTTTTGAATTCCTCCACATGCAATAACACCCAGGCACGCCCGCGCGTGGAGCGCGCGCCGGTGCCGGCGTTATGCCGGGCGATGCGCTTGTCGAGGTCGTTTGTCCACCCGACATAGGTCACGACGCGGCCATCTCCCGCGCTTCCCAACAGATAGACGAAGCAGTTTTGCGTCATATCCCGATCATGCCTGCCGAATCGCCCGGATCAAAAATAGCCTCCAAAAATAGTTTTCAAAAATAGCCATGGGCGGAATTTCTGGGCAATCTGTCCTGAAGCGCGATGAGATTAGGATGAATCGTCCTCGCGCTTCAGATTTTTGTTTGAGCATGATCTGTTCGGAAAACCGCAACACACTTCTCCGGATCATGCTCTAAGGGCGGAATCGGTCAGCAATCAACAAGGACGGTGGAATGCGTTTTCAGTTCCGATCGGTGTTTGGCTTTGCATGTGCGGCTTGGTTTCTCCTGCCGGGCGCGGCGTGGTCGCAGGATGTCCCAGGCATCGAAATCTGCACGGTCGAGAAAACTATGGAGCGCCGTACGAGCTGCCTGCAAAGCAACGTCGATTTTCTGAAGAAGTCACTCGACAAGGCTCAGATAGACGGGCGAACGAGGCTCGATGCCGCCAATCGCCAGATTGAAGCGCTCAAGGTTGCCGTAATTGCCTTACAGAAAACTGTCAGCGATCTTCAGGCCGAAGCCGATAAGGCGAAGAAGCCCGCTGCGTCTCCACCGGCGTCTCCGGCACCCGCACCGCCAGCCGCGCAGAAATGACGCCCGCAAGGCACGCCGCTTCGCACAACCGTGTTTCGTGCCAAGCCTGACGGCACGGGTTGGCAACGTCCGGCGGCTTGCTCTAAAGTTGGAACTTAACAGGGTGCGTGCTGCGTTCGCTCAATGAACGCTGCATCTCGCACCTCAAAACAAAAATCTGCCGGGAGATGCCCTTGTCAAACAGCTCATCCAATGTTCGCGTGCTCGCAACCGATCTGCAGTTTCCCGAGGGCCCTGTGGTGCTGCCGGACGGCTCCGTCGTTCTGGTCGAAATCCGCAGGCAGCAACTGACGCGCGTTTACCCCGACGGGCGCAAGGAGGCGGTTGCGAAAATTCCGGGCGGCCCGAACGGCGCCGCGATGGGTCCGGATGGCAAGATCTACATCTGCAACAACGGCGGCTTTGGCTGGATCCCGACGCGCAATATGTTGCTGCCGGGGCCGCCTGCGCCGCACGAATACATCGGCGGCTCGCTTCAGCGCGTCGATCTGCAGAGCGGCAAGATCGAAACGCTGTTCGAGAAGTGCGGCGAGCACAAACTGAACGGGCCGAACGATCTGTGTTTCGACAAGCAGGGCGGACTTTGGTTCACCGATCTCGGCAAGCGCCGTGCTCGGGACATGGATGTCGGCGCGCTCTATTACATGAAGCCGAATGCGGCCGGACTGACCGAGCAGGTGCACGGCATGCTGCCTGCCAATGGCACCAGTCTTTCGCCGGACGAAAAGACTGTCTACGTCGCCGAAACGCCGACCGCGCGGTTGTGGGCGTTCGACATCGGCGATCCGGGCGAAGTCAAACCGCGCGATGTGATCTATCGCGGCGAGCGCGGGACGCCGATCGCGGGCCTTGGCGGCTATCAGATGTTCGACTCGCTGGCGGTCGAAGCATCCGGCAATATCTGTGTTGCCACTCTTGTGTCGGGATGCATCTCGGTGATCGCGCCGGACGGCAAACTGATCGAACAGGTGCCGACCGGCGATCGCGTCACCACCAACATCGCTTTCGGTGGACCGGAGCTGAAGACGGCCTACATCACGCTGTCAGGCAAGGGTGAACTGATCGCGATGGACTGGCCGCGCGGCGGTCTGCCGCTGAATTTTCTGAACAAGTGAACATGATTTTGTCATGGCCGGGCTTGTCCCGGCCATCTACGTTTCTTTTCTGGAAGCGTCATTAAGACGTGGATGTCCGGCACGAGGCCGGGCATGACGGCGGAGAAATACATGCCCTGGCTTGAACCGGTCACCCTCGAAGGCCTGCATGCGCGGCTGGAGCCCCTCGAGGCGTCGCATCGCGACGGCATGATCGAGGCGGTGAAGGACGGCGAGCTGTGGAATCTCTGGTACACCTTCATTCCACCGCCCGAGCGGATGGATGCGGAGATCGCGCGGCGGCTGGGCCTGCAAGCCGCTGGCGCGATGTTGCCGTTCACGGTGCGCGATGCCGCCGGAAAGATCGCGGGCATGTCGACCTACATGAATGTCGATGCGGCCAACCGGCGCGTCGAGATCGGTTCGACGTGGTATGCGGCGCGGGTCCAGCGAACGCCGCTCAATACCCAGTGCAAGCTGCTGCTGCTCGCGCACGCCTTCGAGAAGCTGGACTGCATCGCGGTGGAATTCCGCACGCATTTCTTCAACCAGCAGAGCCGGCGCGGCATCGAACGGCTCGGCGCCAAATACGATGGCATCATTCGCAACCACCAGATTGCGCCGAACGGTACACTGCGCGACACGGTCGTCTACAGCATCATTGCGTCCGAATGGCCGACGGTGAAAGCCCACCTGACGTATCAGCTGGGGCGGGAGCGGTAGGGACGCGATGGTACGCTATCACCCGTAGACGAACGCGCGGTCGCGCAGGTCGATCTTCGGGAATTCGTCCTTTTCCGCCCAGTAATCCTGGTTGTGCTGCCACTCCGGCTTGTCGCCGCGTTTCGGCAACAGGTGCATGCCGCGCATCATGTAACCGGGATTGAAGTTTTCCTGATCGATCCACGGCAGCAGCGGCATGTTGTGATCCTCGGGCCGCAGCGCCGGGGTCACCTGGCTGACGCCGGTTTCCTTCATGTGCTTGAGCAGGCGGCAGACGAAGTCCGCCACGAGATCAACCCTCAAGGTCCAGCTTGCGCGGAAATAGCCGAACACCCAAACGAGGTTTGGCACGCCGGTGAACATCATGCCGCGATAGGTCACGGTATCGGCAAAGGTAAGGGGTTTGCCGTCAATGCTGAAATCGATGTCGCCCTGCGCACTGAGATGAAAGCCCGTCGCGGTGACGATGATGTCGGCTTCCAGTATCTTGCCGGATTTCAGCAGGATGCCGCTCTCGATGAAGCGTTCAATCTCATCGGTGACAACGGATGATTTGCCGGACTTGATGCTCTGGAACAGATCGCCATCGGGAATGAAAGCGATACGCTGCCGCCATGGGCGATAGGATGGCGTGAAGTGGGTTGCGATGTCGAAATCCTGCCCGAGATAGGCCCTGACCGCCGTCAGCAAATCCTTCTTCACGCCTTCCGGATCTCTGAACGTCCGTTTGGTGAAGGCGTCCTGTTCGAACAGGATTTGCTTGCGGGTGATTTCGTGAATCCAGGTCTCGTCGATCTGAAGTTTGCGCAATTGCTCGGCGATCTCGATGACATTGCGGCCGGTGCGGAACCACGTCGGCGATCGCTGCAGCATGGTCACATGTTCGGCGTCGTTGGCGATGGCAGGCACCAGCGTGGCAGCAGTCGCGCCCGAGCCGATGACAACGATGCGCTTGCCTTTGATATCGAGGTGGTCGGGCCACTTCTGCGGGTGGACGATCTGGCCCTTGAACGATGCCATCTCCGGCCACTCGGGCGTGTAGCCTTCCGAGTGCTTGTAGTAACCCTGACACATCCAGAAGAAATTCGTCGTGAAGCGGACGTGTTCACCGGTGTCGGTGCGCGTCGCATCGATGGTCCAGAGCTTGTCGGTACTCGACCAGCTCGCCGCGTCGATCGTATGCCGATAGCGGATGTGCCTGGCGAGGCCGTTCTCCTCGATCACCTCGCCCATGTAGGAGAGGATTTCGGCGGCGGTCGCGATCGGCGCGCTGGTCCAGGGCTTGAAGCGATAGCCGAAGGTGTGGAGGTCGCTGTCGGAGCGGATGCCGGGATACTTGTGAGTCGTCCACGTGCCGCCGAATGTCTCCTGCGTCTCCAGCACCACGAAGCTGGTGCCGCGCATTTGCGTGGTCAGATGGTACGCCGCACCGACGCCGGAAATGCCGGCGCCGGCGATCACGACATCGAAGTGTTCAGTATGCGCGGGCGCTGACTTTTCGATCCTGGATTGAACGTTCATCCGTGCTGAACCCCGTCGTTATTCTTTGTCGTCAGACCTCGCGGCGGCTAAGGAAGGCGAGGCGCTCGAACAGGTGCACGTCCTGCTCGTTCTTGAGCAGCGCGCCATGGAGCGGCGGAATCAGCTTGCGCGGATCGCGCTCGCGCAGCATCTCCGGCGTCATTTCCTCGTTGAGCAGCAGCTTGAGCCAGTCGAGCAGCTCGGATGTCGAAGGCTTTTTCTTCAGGCCTGGCACGTCGCGGACTTCGAAAAAGATGCGCATCGCTTCCGAGACGAGGCGCTTCTTGATATCCGGGAAATGGACATCGACGATCTGCTCCATCGTTTCCTGATCGGGAAACTTGATGTAATGAAAGAAGCAGCGGCGCAGGAATGCGTCCGGCAATTCCTTTTCGTTGTTCGAGGTGATGATGACCACCGGGCGCTGCGCGGCCTTGATGGTCTCGCCGGTCTCGTAGACGTGGAATTCCATGCGGTCGAGCTCGAGCAGGAGATCGTTGGGGAATTCGATATCGGCCTTGTCGATTTCGTCGATCAGCAGCACAGGGCGCTTGCCATGAGTGAAGGCGTCCCACAGTTTGCCGCGCTTGATGTAGTTTGAGATCTCCGAAACGCGCGGGTCGCCGAGCTGGCTGTCGCGCAGGCGCGACACCGCGTCATATTCATAGAGACCCTGCTGCGCCTTGGTGGTCGATTTGATGTGCCATGTCATCAGCGGTGCGCCGATCGCCTTTGCCACTTCTTCCGCCAGCACCGTCTTGCCGGTGCCGGGCTCGCCTTTCACAAGCAGGGGGCGTTCAAGCACGATCGCGGCATTGACGGCGATCTTCAAATCATCGGTAGCGACATAATTCTTCGTGCCGGAAAATTTCATCAGACCTTGCCTTGCTCTTTTTCCGTCGCGGCCGGGTGCGGCGTTGACCTTAAATAACAGACGACCGCCTGACGGCGGTCGTCCTCATCTTCAAAGCTCATTCTAGCGTCTTAACAGCGCGAGAATGACCAGCACAATGATCGCGCCGATCATGGCATTGATGATTTCAGCAACCCATCCGCCGCCGATGGCAATTCCGAGCCGCGGAAGCAACCAGCCCGCGACCACGGCGCCGACGATGCCGATAACGATATTGCCGAGCAGGCCGAAGCCGCCGCCTTTGACAATCAGTCCGGCGAGCCAGCCGGCGATGGCACCAACAATAAGCCACGCTATAATGCCCATGTGACGTTCCCCCTTGTTTAAGCCGTTGTAATAATGACAATTTTTGGCGACCTCGATCCGGTCCCACAGCGGGTCCCGGACGGCAATCAAAAGTTTAAAGCAAAAATGCTGCCGGTCCAGATGCGCCGATTGCAGGCGGTCAGTGCGGTCCGGCCTGTCCTGCACAATTGCCGCCCACTCGCGCGCCCGCGCCCCTTGACGGACGCGGATGGGCAGGCAACTTTGAAAACATGTTCCTGCAATTTTTTACATCCCTGCGTGACGCGCAGGTGCCGGTTACGCTGCGCGAATACCTCACGCTGATGGAAGCGCTCGACGCCGACCTCGCCGATCAGACCGTGGAAAATTTCTACTATTTGTCGCGTGCCTCGCTGGTGAAGGACGAACGCAATCTCGACAAGTTCGACCGCGTGTTCGGCACCGTGTTCAAGGGACTGGAAAATCTGCTCGACGCGATGGAGAAGGCGGAGATTCCGGCCGAATGGCTGAAGAAGCTCGCCGAGAAATATCTCACCGAAGAAGAAAAAAAGCAGATCGAGGCCATGGGCTGGGACAAGCTCATGGAGACACTAAAGAAGCGCCTCGAGGAGCAGAAGGGCCGCCATCAAGGCGGGAGCAAGTGGATCGGCACCGGTGGCACCTCGCCATTCGGCAACAACGGCTACAATCCCGAAGGCATCCGTATCGGGCAGGAGAAGAACCGCAATTTCCGCGCGGTGAAGGTGTGGGACAAGCGCGAGTTCAAGGACCTTGATGGCAACGTCGAACTCGGCATCCGCAACATCAAGGTCGCGCTGCGGCGTCTGCGCAAATTCGCGCGCACCGGGGCGCCGGACGAACTCGATCTCGACACCACGATCCGCGAAACCGCCAACCACGGCTATCTCGACGTGCATATGCGGCCCGAGCGGCGCAACGCGGTGAAGGTGCTGGTGTTCTTCGATATCGGCGGTTCGATGGACTCGCACATCGCGCAGGTGGAGGAATTGTTCTCCGCTGCGAAGAGCGAATTCAAGCACATGGAGTATTTCTACTTCCACAACTGCCTTTATGAAGGCGTGTGGAAGCAGAACAAACGCCGCTTCAGCGACCGCACCCAGACCTGGGACATTCTGCACAAATATCCGCATGACTATAAGGTCGTGTTCGTCGGCGATGCGTCGATGTCGCCTTACGAGATCATGGTGCCAGGAGGCTCGGTGGAGCATGTCAACGAAGAGCCGGGCAACGTCTGGCTCGAGCGCGTGACGCGCACCTATCCGCATACGGTCTGGCTCAATCCCGTGGCGCGCAAGCATTGGGATTATTCCGAATCCACCACGATCATCCGCCGCCTGCTCAACGAACGCATGTTCCCGCTGACGCTCGAAGGGCTGGAAGGCGCGATGAAAGAGCTGACGCGGTAAAACGCCTGCAGGGAGAGGCGCATGATCCGCGGAAGTTGCCTTTGCGGTGGAGTGAAGTACCGTATCAACGGACGGCTCTCCGGTGCGCTGAATTGCCACTGTTCGATGTGCCGCAAGGCTCAAGGCGCTGCGTTTCGCAGCCGGGCCAGCGTCAAGGCTCCCGAGTTCGAGTGGTTAGAAGGCGAAGGCTTGGTGACATTCTATGAATCCTCACCCGGCAATCATCGCGGCTTCTGCCGCATCTGTGGATCGCCGATCCTGAGCAAGTTTGATAGCGATGCGTCGCGGTATGGTTTGCCGCTTGGCGCACTCGATGACGACCCCGGTATCAGACCCAAGATTCATCTTCATGTCGCCAGCAAGGCGCCGTGGTTCGAGATCACCGACGACCTTCCGCAACTTGCGGCCGGTCCAGTGAAATAAGGATCGTAATATGTCCCAGACCATCCGCCGTGGCATCAAAACCATGCTCGACGAAGCCAATGCCGAAATCGAGACGATGAATGCGCAGCAGGTCAAGGATGCAGCGGCGAAAGGTGACGTCGTCATCGTCGATATTCGCGATCCGCGCGAGATCGAACGCGACGGCCGCATTCCCGGTGCGTTTCCATGTACGCGCGGCATGCTGGAATTCTGGATCGATCCGGAAAGTCCTTATGCGAAGCCGGTTTTCCAGCAAGACAAGAAGTTCATCTTTCATTGCGCGGGAGGATTGCGCTCGGCGCTGGCCGCGAAGACGGCGCAGGACATGGGATTGAAACCGGTGGCGCATCTCGGCGGCGGCTTTGCTGCGTGGCGCGACGCGGGCGGAACGGTCGAGGCGTTCGAGCCGAAGAAGCCGAAATGACTCATTCACTGCGTCATTGCGAGCGGAGCGAAGCAATCCAGAAATGAGCCTTTATCCTGGATTGCTTCGTCGCGTTACTCCTCGCAATGACGAACGTCTGACGATGATTGGAAATTCGATGACCATAACACAAGACCCCCTGGTTTCCACCGAATGGCTTGCTGCGCATCTCAAGGATGCGAATATCAAAGTCATCGATGCATCGTTCAAGTTGCCGGGCATCACGCCGTTGCCGAAGGACGATTATCTGAAGACGCATCTTCCCGGCGCGGTGTTCTTCGATGTCGATGCAGTCTCGGATCACGCGAATCCGCTGCCGCATATGTATCCGTCGGCCGATCAGTTCGGCCGTGACGTGGGCGCGCTCGGTGTCAGCAATGCCGACACGGTGGTGATCTACGATTCCGGGAGCTGGATGGCGGCGCCGCGGGCGTGGTGGATGTTCCTGGCGTTCGGTCATCAGAACGTCCGCGTGCTCGATGGCGGCCTGAAGAACTGGCTCGCCGAAGGTCGCCCCGTCGAGAGCGGCGCGGTAGTCCCCAAACCTGGAACGTTCAAGGCCGCGTTCGATCCGAAACGAACCCGCAGCATGCAGCAGATGATCGCAAATGTCGCGAGCAAGGCCGAACAGGTGATCGATGCGCGCGCACAAAATCGCTATGAAGGCAGCGTACCGGAGCCGCGTCCCGGTCTGCGTGCAGGTCATATTCCGGGCAGCCGCAACGTGCCTTACAGTGCACTGATTGATCCGGCGACCGGAAGGATGAAGCGGCTCGACGAATTGCGCGCGGCGTTTTCCGGTGCGGGCGTGACGCTGGATGCGCCTATCGTCACAAGTTGCGGTTCGGGCGTTTCCGCCGGCGTGCTGACGCTGGCGCTGTACCGGCTCGGCGTCGAAAATCCCGCGCTGTACGACGGCTCATGGTCGGAATGGGGCATGGCGGATGGCCCGCCGATCGCGACGGGTCCCGCCTAGATTCTGTTTCAACCGAATTGAATCAGTTCGTGCCGAACGGTAATCCGAACGGCTGCTGAATTTGCTGCTTCTGTTGAGCTGCGCGTGCGCGGATCGCAGCGGCGCGCCGTTGTGCCGCTATTTTCGCCGCACGGGCTCGTTTGGCGGCTTGCTGATTGCGGATGCGAATGGCCGATGCCTCGGCCTTCTTGGCTTCGGCTGCCAGTCTTTCTGTTTCCGTCCCGCCGTCGCTCAATGCCGCAGTTCTTTGTGTTGAAGATCCATCCGATTTTGCGCCGTCTGGCAGGGCCACCGGTTGTTGCCTGTCCATCACCGCAGGCGATGTTGTTTCAATCGCGGGCGCTGCTGCAATCTCAACGCCCTTCCTTTCGGTGCTGCGCATGATTTCAGACTGCAGCGAGGCGACGTCCGGCATCGGAGGCATCGGCAGCTCCGGAATATTGAGCGCAACAACGGTGTTGCGCGCTGACACATCGGTTCCAGTGGCTGGCGCTTCTGCCACTTGAACAGCCGAGGCCGATTGGGTTTCGGCGATGTTCGGTTCGGTCTTGTTCGTTTCGGTTTTGCGTTCAGCCGTAACGGGCGGTTGATCCGGCAGCGAGGGCGCGGTCGGCGCCGCCGCAACGTCAGTCTTGTCGCGTTCGGGCTCCGCGCGCAACAGCGCGATCACCGGCCGGCTTGTGTCGTATTGTTGCTTGACAAAAACCTGCTCCGGCGGCGCGCGCCGCTGTGGCAGCGTCGCGAAGCTCTCATGAGTTGCACGCAGCAGCGCGGCCGCGCCGAGCGCAAAAACCAGTACGGAAACCGACATGGTTGTGGCGAGTAAAAGAAATCTCAATCCGGGGAGCATTGCCTGTGATGTCCGGCCTCTCGCATGCGATGGGTCACGCGATGGCGTTTGAGCTCATGAAAACGCTGAACGCCGATACGCAACGGGAAGCAACACACACGCAACTGGCAAGGATACACCTGAGGAGCAACCGCGAGGGCAAGGTCCGATGATTGGAACTGCTTCAAGTTGTTCCGCCCCGAATCAACTCACATGAGAATAGCGCAAGGTGCGCAGCCGATTTCGTTAAATTTGCAGCGGTTAAGGCGCGCGCCGGAACCATCATTTCGGGCCGGAAAAATGCCGTCCGCTCGCGAAAATGTCACAGATTCCGGGTCCGAATTTTTGCCCCAAAAGTCTTGAATGCGCCTATATCGTGGGCCAATGAGCCGTTAACGTTCCGGTACAGGCTTGGGGTTATACAAGCGGCATGATGAACAAGAGCATTTTGGCGGTTTTCGCCACGGTCGCGTTGGGTTCGGCGGCTGTGCCGGCTGTTGCCCAGATTTATCAGCAGCCTCCGGGCTATTCGAACCAGCCGTATCGCGGCCCGTCCAGTGCTGTGCCTGATTTCGACGCGCTCGACGACGACGACACCCCGCTCTCGCAGAACCCTGCTGCTCTGCCGCCTCCCGGCCTGGGCCGTGCCCCGCTTGGTCCGGTGCTGTCACCTGACGATCCGCGCTATGGCCGCCCTGCAGCCAATGCCGCGCCGCTTGGTCCGGTGCTGTCGCCCAACGACCCGCGCTATGGCCAGCCGGCAGGTCCGCCGCCGGTGATCTATTCGGATCGCCCTGACCGGCAGCCCGGATATGGCGCGCCGCGCGATGGCGTACTGCGTCCGCCGGAAGGTGTCGGATCTTATGGAGCGGTGACAGGTTCGATTCAGCAGCCGCAGGGCAACGATCGGCAGTCGGTAATGTCGCTGCCCGCCGACGAGCAGCCTGAGTCAGGTCCGGTCAAGGAACTGCCGCCGCATCTGCGCAAGCAGGAAGTTTCGTTCCAGACCAAGGAGCCCGCCGGCTCCATCGTGGTCGATACGTCGAACACGCATCTCTATTACGTCCTCGGCAACGGCCGCGCGATCCGCTACGGCGTGCGCGTCGGACGTGACGGATTTACCTGGGCCGGTTCGCAGAAGGTGACCCGCAAGGCGGAGTGGCCGGATTGGCATCCGCCGACCGAGATGATCGAGCGTCAGCCTTATCTGCCGCGCTTCATGGCGGGCGGTCCGGGCAATCCGATGGGCGCGCGCGCGATGTATCTCGGCAATACGGTTTATCGCATTCACGGCACCAACCAGCCTTCGACGATCGGCCAGTTTGTCTCGTCGGGCTGTATCGGTATGCTCAATGATGACGTGGCCGATCTGTTCGAGCGCGTGAAGGTCGGCACCCGCGTTGTCGTGCTGCCGGGCGGCAAGCCGCCGATTCCGGCGAACACCGCAGCCGCCGATCCGGTTCAGTTGCAAAGCAGCCAGGACTATCCACCTCAGGGTATTCCGGCCCCATTGCCGCAGGGTAATGTCGCATCGAATGCACCCGGCTATCAGGGCAATCTCCCGGGCACCGGACCGACGTCTGTTCCGCCGCTGCCGGCGCCGGTTACGATCCGATAAACCCGGATACACTGTCTGAAATACAAAGTCTGAAATACACTGTCTGAAATACAAAATGCCCGGCAACAAGCCGGGCATTTTCGTTTCAGGGTGTTGGCGTCAGCTCAGCACGCGCACCGGCTTGCCTTCGAGCCAAGCGGCGACGTCTTCGACCGTCTCGACGTAGAAGCGCCGATAGGTTTCTTCCGTGACGTAGCCGAGGTGCGGCGTCAGCACGGCGTTATCGAGCTTGCGCAACGGGTGATCGACCGGCAGCGGTTCGACCGGGAACACGTCGAGGCCGGCGCCTGCGATCCTTTTCTCGCGCAGCACCTCGATCAGCGCATCTTCATCGATGATCGGCGCACGCGCGGTGTTGATCAGATAGCTCGTCGGTTTCATCCGCCGCAGATCGTCGCGGCCGATCAAGCCACGCGAGCGCGCCGATAGCACGACATGGACGCTGATGACATCGGCCTGCGAGAACAACTGTTCCTTGGTCGCATAAGTCACGCCCGCCGCGGCGCAAGCCTCCGGCGTGAGGTTCGTGCTCCAGGCCAGCACGTTCATGCCAATCGCCTTGGCGATCTCCGCGACTTTCTGGCCGAGCTTGCCGAGGCCGACGACTCCGAACGTCTTGCCGTCGAGGTCCTCGCCGATGGTCGATTGCCAGGCCTCGCCGGCTTTCATGCGGGCGTTCTCGAAGCCGATCTTGCGGGTCAGTTCCAGCATCAGGCCGATGGCGAGAGCGGCGGTCGGATTGCCGACGCCGCCGGTTCCGGCGACGACGATCCCGCGCTCGGTCGCGGCTGGAATGTCGATCGCCGCATTGCGCATGCCGGATGTTACCAGCAGCTTCAGTTTCGGCAGGTTAGCTATGACGTCTTTTCCGAATGGTGTGCGTTCGCGCATCGCGCAGATGATCTCGAAATCCTTCAGTTGGGCGGCGGCATCGGCCACCGAGGCGAACGGCGCATTGAAGACGGTGATGTCGATCTTGTCCTTCAGCGCCGTCCAGTCGGCCAGCTTCAAGGCCACGTTTTGATAGTCGTCGAGAATGGCACAGCGCAGGCGCATGGGGTCAGTATCCGATGGCGGGAGATGTTGCGGTTCGGAACCGCGGATGGCGCATGGTCGCGCACGGCGCAGATCGGTGCAAGCCGTTCGGGATACCGATCAACCGGATCGGGTTAGCTTGCGGTCCTGGTCAGACCGTGCTTGGCGCGCCAGGCCGGGCCTGGCCCGCGCATATAGTGCTGTTCCGGGCGGTATGGATTGAAAGCCGCGACAACGAACTGCCGCCAGAAATCGGCGATCTCGGCCAGGATGCCGACTTTGTCCGCGCTGTGCTCGATGCCGCCGGTTGAGACCGGTCCGTTGATGGCCGCCATTCTGGTTCCGCTGGACGTGACGCCGAACGATCTTTTCGGCTTGATTCGTGACGTGGCGAATACGTTGCGGCCAGAGTGATTAAAATGCGGTTTGAATGATCCGGACCTCCGGTCTATCGCGCGTTAGGCTTGCCAGCGGCTTAACGGGGTGGTTGCGGTTTAGGAACCGCACGGCTACATCAGCGGCAACGAAAACCCCCTCATTTACCGGTCAAGGACGCGATGGCTCGCCAGTTCGTCTACTTCATGCAGGGTCTGACCAAGGCCTATCCGACCCGCAAGGTGCTCGATAACATTCATTTGTCGTTCTATCCGGACGCCAAGATCGGCGTGCTCGGCGTCAACGGCTCAGGCAAGTCCACCTTGCTGCGGATCATGGCCGGCCTCGACAAGGATTATAACGGCGAGGCATGGGTCGCCGAGGGCGCGCGTGTTGGTTACCTCGAACAGGAGCCGCAGCTCGACGCCACCAAGACCGTTCGCGAGAATGTGATGCAGGGCGTCGCCAAGCAGAAGGCGATCCTCGATCGCTACAACGAGCTCGCGGTCAACTACTCCGACGAAACCGCCGATGAGATGACCAAGCTGCAGGACGAGATCGAGGCGCAGGGCCTGTGGGATCTCGACAGCAAGGTGGATCAGGCGATGGACGCGCTGCGCTGCCCGCCGGACGACTCGGACGTGACCAAGCTGTCCGGCGGCGAGCGCCGCCGCGTCGCGCTGTGCAAGCTGCTGCTCGATCAGCCTGAACTGCTGCTGCTCGACGAGCCGACCAACCATCTCGATGCGGAAAGTGTGTCGTGGCTGGAAGGCCATCTGCGCAACTATCCGGGCGCGATCCTGATCGTGACCCACGACCGCTACTTCCTCGACAATGTGACGAGCTGGATTCTCGAGCTCGATCGCGGCAAAGGCATTCCCTACGAGGGCAACTATTCTTCGTGGCTGGTGCAGAAGCAGAAGCGGCTCGAGCAGGAAGGCCGCGAAGACGCGGCTCACCAGCGCACGCTTGCGCGCGAGCAGGAATGGATTGCAGCCTCGCCAAAAGCACGGCAGGCGAAATCCAAGGCGCGTTACCAACGCTATGAAGACCTGCTCAAGCAAGCCAGCGAGAAACAGACCCAGACGGCGCAGATCGTCATTCCGGTCGCCGAGCGGCTCGGCAACAATGTGGTCGATTTCGAAGGACTCTCGAAGGCGTTCGGCGATCGGCTTCTGATCGACGACCTCACCTTCAAGCTGCCGCCGGGCGGCATCGTCGGCGTGATCGGCCCCAACGGCGCCGGCAAGACCACGCTGTTCCGCATGATCACCAAACAGGAGACACCGGACAAGGGCGACATCACCGTCGGCGACTCGGTGCATCTCGGTTACGTCGATCAGTCGCGCGATGCGCTCGACGGAAAGAAGACCGTTTGGGAGGAAATTTCCGGCGGCAACGACCAGATCTTGCTCGGAAAGCGAGAAGTGAACTCGCGCGGTTATTGCTCGGCATTCAACTTCAAGGGCGCCGACCAGCAGAAGAAGGTCGGTGCGCTGTCAGGCGGCGAGCGCAACCGCGTGCATCTCGCCAAGATGCTGAAGTCAGGCGCCAACGTATTGCTGCTCGACGAGCCGACCAACGATCTCGACGTCGATACGCTGCGTGCATTGGAGGAGGCGCTGGAGGATTTCGCCGGCTGCGCCGTCATCATCAGCCACGACCGCTGGTTCCTCGACCGCATCGCGACGCACATCCTCGCATTCGAAGGCGACAGCCATGTCGAATGGTTTGAGGGCAATTTCCAGGACTATGAGAAAGACAAGATGCGCCGTCTGGGTCAGGACAGCATCATCCCGCACCGCGTGAAGTACAAGAAGCTGACGCGCTCCTAGATCGGCGGCACTAGCCCTTCGCCAGCGCGTCGATTTCGGCATCGGTTGGAAACCGCCCCAGCGCCTTCTTCGAAAACCTGAGCTGGCCGTTGACCGCGATGTCGAACACCCCGCCGCTTCCGCGGATCAGCTCGATCTCGGCATCCGTCAGCTTTTGCAGTCGAGCCCTCGCACCGAGGGCTTTCGGCTCGTAGCCTCAACTGCCGCAATATTGGATCGTGATGTGCATCTTGCACACTCCTTGTGACCGGCCGATGCCAGGCTACGCTAATCAAGCTCGGCAAGCGACATTAGTTTCGAAGGGTTGCATGGCATTTTCTGGAACATCAGAATATGAAGATGCGCCGGCGCGGCCGGGACGGCTCAGGCCAACGGAATCAAAACGGTGACAGTCAGATGTCCGATTGGAACGCACAGCAATATCTGAAATTCGAGGACGAGAGGACACGAGCTGCGCGCGACCTGCTGGCGCAGGTGCCGCTGCAGGATGCCAGGCGTGTCGTCGATATCGGCTGCGGGCCGGGCAACTCGACCGAGCTTTTGTTGAAGCGTTGGCCGCAAGCCACCGTAACCGGAATAGATACATCGGCGGACATGCTGAAACAGGCGCGCGAACGGTTGCCCGGCGTCACATTCATTGAGGCGAACGTATCGCATTGGGTGCCGAAACAGCAGACGGAGGTGCTGTTCGCCAACGCTGTTTTCCAGTGGGTGCCGGATCACGTGCGTCAGCTCAAGCGTCTGATCGGTGCGCTGCCGCCCGGCGGCGTGCTCGCGGTGCAGATGCCGGACAATCTTGACGAGCCGTCGCATCGGCTGATGCGGGAGATGGCGCGGCTGGAGCCATTCCGGGAGCAACTCGCGAAGGCTGTCGAAGCTCGGGACATCCTGCCCGAGCCGGAAGTCTACTACGATACGTTGAAGCCGCTGTGCAGCCGTTTTGACGTCTGGCATACGGTTTACAATCATGTGCTGGACAATGCGGCGGCTGTCGTCGAGTGGGTGAGGGGAACGGGACTGCGTCCATTCCTCGATCCGCTTGAAATGGATCAACGCAAGGCTTTTCTCGACGGTTACACCGCGCATATCGCCAAAGCCTATACGCCGCTACATGACGGCAAGGTGATGCTGCGTTTCCCCCGCGTTTTTATCGTCGCGGTGCGCTAATCTGGTTGTCCTTTTGCCGTTGCAACTGTGATAGTCTTCAATCATCGACCAGGATCCAAAACGTCGCTCTGCAAAACGTTCGCCAGAACCCGTGCCATGAATCCCGAACTGTTCGTCGCATTCCTGCTCATCACCTTCGTGCTGATGATCTCTCCGGGGCCGATCGTCACGCTGGTAATTGCGACCGGCGCAACGCAAGGAATTCGCGCGGCATTGATCACGGTCGCGGGCACAGTCGGCGGCAATGCCGTGTTGATCGCGGCAATTGCATTCGGACTGACCTGGGTTTTGAAGAGCTCGGCTCTGCTGTTCGACGTTATCCGCTGGACGGGCGCCATCTATCTCATCTGGCTCGGAATTCAGGTCTGGCGTCAGGCCGGAAAAACCGACGTCGCTCCGATGACGGGGCAGGTGCATTTCTGGCGCGGATTTCTGGTCGCTCTGTCGAATCCGAAGACCGCGGCTTTCTTCATGGCGTTCCTGCCGCAATTCATCGATCCGGCGTTGCCTCCGGGCTTTCAGCTGACCGTCATGTGCATCGTTTCGGTGTTGATGGCGGCGATGACCGATTCCGGCTGGGCCATCGCATCCGGGCTTGGGCGGGCATGGTTCATGAAGCCCGAGCGGGCCAAGTTGCTTGGGCGGTTATCCGGCAGCATGCTGATCGGCGGCGGCATCTGGTTGTCGTTGACGCGGCGGCCGGCTTGACGGCCTTGCGCGAGCGGCATGCCGAGATTGTCGGCCGGCGCACTTGCCGCAGCTTGCCGTCTCGATAGGGTCATAATAGTTCGTCTAGAACGTTGCTTCCGCGCACCACAGGGTTGCCAATAATCATGTCATTGACGCCTGAAACACCGTTACCTCCCGCAGGGGGCAGGCTTCGGCCGTTGCCGATGCTGATCTTCGGGTCACGCTGGCTGCAGCTCCCGCTCTATATCGGGCTGATCGTGGCGCAGGGCGTCTATGTCATCCTGTTCCTGAAGGAGTTGTGGCATCTCATCACGCATTCGTTTTCCTTCACCGAACAGCAGATCATGCTGGTGGTGCTCGGTCTGATCGACGTGGTGATGATCTCGAATTTGCTGGTGATGGTGATCGTCGGCGGCTACGAGACATTCGTGTCGCGGCTCAATCTGCAGGGACATCCGGACGAGCCGGAATGGCTGAGCCATGTCAACGCCAGCGTGCTCAAGATCAAGCTCGCGATGGCGATCATCGGTATTTCGTCGATCCACCTGCTGCGCACATTCATCGAGGCCGGCGGTCTGGGATCGGGCAGGACAACCTACACTGAAGTCGGCGTGATGTATCAGACCATCATCCATACGGTCTTCATCATTTCTGCGATCGGTATCGCATACGTCGACAAGCTGTCCAACGGCGCCGTCGATGCGGCGCGCGAACACGCCGGTCATTAATGGTCCGGGCGGGCCGCATGCGATCGTGTGTCGCCTTGCTGCAGATTGCGGCGGCGGCAAGCCTCATGCTGCTCGCGTTTTCGGCGGCAGGACCGGCGCGCGCCGCGGATGCCGCCTTCACGCAATTCATCGCCTCGCTCTGGCCCGAGGCGCAGAAGATCGGCGTTTCGCGCAAGACATTCGATGCGGTAACGCGCCGGTTAGAGCCTGACTACAATCTTCCGGACCTGTTGTTGCCGGGCCGACCCGAGACCGGCGCGCCGGCGCAGGCGGAGTTCGTGCAGGTGCCGTCGCAATATGTGAACGAGGCCACCATCGCGCGTCTTGCAGCGCATGCCCAGACGCTCATGCAGCAGCATCGTGCAGCCCTGATTGGCATCGAGCGCGACTATGGCGTGCCGGCTCCGGTGGTGCTGGCGATCTTCGGCCGCGAGACCGATTTCGGACGCGCAGCCTTGCCTTACAACGCCATTCGTGTGCTGGCGACGCAGGCGTATGTCGGTCGGCGTAAGGCGCAATTCCGCGAGGAGTTTGTTCTCGCCCTGAAAATTCTCGATGAAGGCCACGTCAAGCTGAAGGACATGCGCTCGTCCTGGGCGGGCGCGATGGGTTTGACGCAATTCCTGCCGTCGGAGTTCTACAAGAATGCGGTCGATTACGATGGCGATGGCCATCGCAATGTCTGGACGTCGGTGCCGGATGCGCTGGCGTCGGCCGCGCTTCAACTCAAGAACAAAGGCTGGCAGCCGGGCTTGCGGTGGGCCTACGAGGTTCGCGCGCCGAAGTCCGCCGATTGCACGCAAGGGGTGCCTGAGGTGACGCGGCCGACCGGGGAGTGGTTGAAGGCCGGGTTCGTACCCGCGCGCGGCCGGCAACTGAGCGCGTCAGAGCAGGCGCAGCCGGCGTCATTGCTGCAGCCCGAAGGCATCTACGGTCCGGCTTTCCTGACGACGAAGAATTACTTCGTCATCAAGGAGTACAATTTTTCCGACCTGTATGTGCTGTTCGTCGGCCACCTCAGCGACCGGATCGTCGCGTCCCAGTCTTTCGAGACGCCATGGTCGGCATCGACGCAGATGCGCACCGCGGATGTCGAGGCGATGCAGCGGCAACTGACCAGGCTCGGCCTCTACAGCGACAAGATCGACGGCAAGGCCGGAATGAAGACACGCTCGGCGCTCGGCGCGTATCAGAAATCGGCGGGACTCAAGGTGGATTGCTGGCCGAGCCAGGCGGTGCTCAAGGCGATGGGCGGCGCGAAATAGTTTTCACAAGTGTTCGGAAAAAGGAAAACCCGGCCTCGGAGGCCGGGTTTGTAAATTGATACACCATCGCTCAATGGCGAACTGGAATCTCAGTATTGATCGCAAACCCGGATCGGGCGACGCTGGCGCCAACCGTAGCCGTCCCAGACCGGCTCACGCTCGACGAGGCGGCAGCGCGGTGGTTCGACATACGCAGGCGCTGGTTCATAGTAGCCATAGGCAGGGCGCTGCGAGTTAGCGATCGCGCCGCCGATGATCGCGCCGCCGATCAATCCGCCGGCAATGCCAGCAGCAACACCACGGCCTTGCGCATTGGCAGCCGGAATAGCCGTCACGAGCGAGCCAGCGAGGGTCGCGACCGCGAGGATCGCCGAAACAGTTTTCTTCATCATCATCTCCTCAGATCACGCCAAATCCCGGCGCTGGGAATCGGTCAGCCAATGTTCAAACGGGTGGACGATGTTATCGCGATTGTACCATCAATGAAAGCATAGGCGTGAACGTGCCATGAATGTCCATACCGACGAAGCCGCGAAAACGCGGGTTTTTGAGGGCGAATGCGCTGATTTCCTGTAGAAACAAGGGCTACAGGGCACAAACGGCGCTCCAGCGGCATGGAATACCGCCGAACGTTGCCCATGACACGCGCCGTTTATTGGCCTTCAGGCGTCAGCCGCAAATCTGGACTCGACGGACACGCCAGCCGAAGCCGTCCCAGAACCGCTCGCGGCGCAGATAGCAGCCACCGTATCCGCCATAATAGGCTGGCGCGTAACCGCCGTAATAGGCGGGGCCGTAGCCATAATATCCGGGCGCGTATCCGCCGTAGTAGCGCGGACCATAGTAGCCGTATCCGCCATAATACCCGCCGTGAAGTGCGCCGCCGAGAATGGCACCGGCCGCGAGGCCGCCGAAAATTCCTGCCGCGATCCGGCCGCCTCGCGCTTCAGCGGGCTGGGGAGCAAAGGCTGTTGCGGCCAGCACTGCTGCGGCGGCTGTTGCCGCGATGATGAATTTCTTCATTGCACGACCTCCTGCGAACTCCACCTGACTAATGCAGCAATATAAGGCAGTTTGCGGACAACCCTTCCTGAATTTACCAGCCCTTTGCTGGCTTGGAACACCATCTGGGTCCGGCTTTGATTAGACTCTTTCTAATTTGCGTCAGTTTGGAATAGCTAGAAACTGCCCGCTTTCCTTTTGCATCAGCCGCATGGCTGAAATATCGCTAGAGACATCCGCTGGGGTTGGTGCAACTTTCATGATCGTCTGTTCCTGCAACGTCATTTCCGACCACGACATCCGTAATGCGGTGAGTTCGGGAGGTGCCGTGCCACGCACGGCGAGGCAGGTTTACGGCTGCCTCGGATGCAGCGCCGAGTGCGGACGTTGCGCCCGGACGATCAAGAAGATCATGAACGAGGCGCTTGGCGCGTGCGCCAAGGCATGTTGCTCGGGTTGCCCGCATGCAGGCGCTCACGACCATGCTGCGTCCGCCGAAAAGGCAGCAATCCTGGCCGCGGCGCTCGATCCGCAGGCCGATCGCCACGCCGCGCAAGCTACTCCCTGATCTCAGCTTTTTGGCTTTTCACCAGATTTGGACGCCACGCATTGGAAGCGTGCTCTCAAAGGCTTGCCCTTGATCTTGATCTGATTTAGAACGTTTCTAAATTAGTGTGCGCGGTTCCAAAACCGGGCAATCAGGAGCGGCATCATGAAGGGCGATCCGAAGGTCATCGATTTTCTCAACAAGGCTCTGCGGCACGAACTGACTGCGGTGAACCAGTACTGGTTGCACTATCGCCTGCTGGAAAACTGGGGCCTCAAGGACCTCGCCAAAACCTGGCGGAAGGAATCGATCGAGGAGATGCAGCACGCCGACAAGCTGATCGACCGGATCATTTTCCTCGACGGCTTCCCCAACATGCAGGTGCTCGATCCATTGCATATCGGCCAGAGCGTGAAGGAAATTCTCGATTGCGACCTGAAGGCCGAATACTCCGCGCGCGCGCTTTACGAAAAGGCGGCGACGCAGTGCCACGCCTCCAAGGACTACGTGACCCGCGATATTTTCGAACAGCTCATGAAGGACGAGGAAGGCCACATCGACTTCCTCGAGACGCAGATCGATCTGGTGAAGAAAATCGGCGTCGAACTGTACTCACAGAAGCATATGGGCGAACTCGACCACGATTGATTGTCGAGGCCACCGCCGAATCAAAAGCGACCCATCCATAAAGGATGGATCGCTTTTTTTGTCGATGCCGTGCGATCAGGCGGTCTTTGCCTCGATCGCTTCGGCCAGCAGTACAAGCGCCCGTTCGGCGAACGCACGCATGTTGTCATGCCGGTTGCCGTGTCCGGTTTCGAGCGTCACCGCGCGCGTCAACGGGCCTGCGATCGCCATGCACGAATGGCCGGCTGCATCGCCGTAGCGATTACCGCTGGGTCCGGTGGCGCCGGTTTCGCTCAGGCCCCACGTGCTGCCGAGCTGCTGCTTGACGCGCTCGGCGAGCAGCGCCGCATAAGGTTCGGTGGCCGAGCGCAGGCCTTCCATGTCGTCCTTGGTAATGAGCGCAACCGCCGCACGGGCGCGGGGGGTGTAGATCACGGTCCCGCCGCGGTAGTAGGCCGATGCACCGGCAACGCTCAGCAGTGCTGCGGAAATCAATCCGCCCGTGGACGATTCAGCGACGCCGACAGTTTCGCCGCGCGCGACCAGACGCGCGGCGATCAATTCAGCCAACGGCAGGAGCCGTTCCATTTACAGCGACTTGATCTCAACCTTGCGGAACTTGATCACGCCAACCCCGGGGTCCTTCGAGCTGCCTGGAAAACGCTGGAGGGCGATCGGGCCCTTGGCGAATTTCGCGTCCTCGGCGTTGTCGACTGTTTTCTGGCCGTTAAGGGTCACACTGAACTTGCTGCCCTTCGCGGTGATCTCGAAGACATTCCATTTGCCGCCTCCGGTTCCTGTGCCGGCCTTCGGCATCGGGTTGACCTTCGCGAGGTTGACGATGGCGCCGGTGCCGTAGCTCGGATCGGGACGCTTGTCGAAGATGTTCACTTCGTAGGAGTTGTCCGCCGTCACCTTCGCTGGATCGCTGAGGCGAATATAGATTCCGCTGTTGGCGTCGTCGTCGGCCCAGAATTCCGCGCGGATCTGGAAGTCGGTGTAGGATTGCTTGGACACCAGAAAGCCGCTGCCGGTGTCGGCGGAGACTTCGCCGTTGGCGAGCTTCCAGTTGGCGTCGCCAATCTGGGTGAAGTTGTCGAGGTTCTTGCCGTCAAACAGCGTCACCCAGCCGCCTTCCGATTGGCCGATGGCGTCGCGGCTGTGCCAGGTGGCGGTGAGACCGAAAGCAAGCAGCGCGATCGCCGCCAGAGACCAGCGTTTCATGAGAGTCCTCCCTTATTCTGATTTGTCTTGTTTTGATTTGTATACGTTTATCAGCAGAGCCGGTGTTTGCGGCAGCGCACAACAATGTATTGTTGCGCACTCACGATTGCATGGTGTGTGCTATCGGTAAAGCATCAGCGTGGACGATCATGCTATGATGTAGATCGCGTCAGCTTGGGCTCCAGCGGGCAGCTTGCAAAAGCGGCCTTGATGGCTGCCTCCGATCCATTGACATCGAACTCCGTTACAGACCGCCCCGCATTGAATGAGCGCGACCGGACCACGAGCCGCCTTGTACCTTCCATGTTCTTGATGAACTGCACGACGGTCGCCCGATCCTCGATCACGATAGCCTTGGCATTGTGCAGGAAACGGACATTGACGTTGTCCTGTCCGGGCCTCTCATCAAAGCGGTAGCCGAAGATGGAGTTGGGGCTGCTACCGACCTTGAAGTCGTAGGAAAACTTGACGACCGGATCCCGGTCCGAGCAGGTCAACTGCATGGAAGCAGGCTTGGCGAAATACTCCAGCGATGCGCTCGAAGATCGGATCGTGAAGACGCGGGCCGATGGCACGGCGATACCGGTGATCGGATCGATATTGTTCTCGATCAGCCAGTTGCCGGCGTAGCTCGTATAGGTCTCTCCGCCGATCGTAACGAACGGATCGAGCGCGCATCCGCCCAGCACAAACGCGGCAAGACAACCGACGGTCCAACGCAAAACCATTACCTCCGGATGCACTCAGGCTGCACCCGGTTGCGCCGCCGTGCAACACGCGCCGACCTCCGAGAAATAGGTATTGCGGGCGGCGAGAAGGATAGCGCCCTTGGGCCCTTATTTGCTGGCCGACGATCCGACGGTTGCGGCTGGCGGAAGTCCCTGCATGAATTCTCCGAGCTGCTGCTTGTAGAACTTCGCCGCTCCGGTGGTGAGATGACCGCGGGTGTCGTTGCTCGCCGGGATCAGATAGAGCTTCGCGTTCTTGACCCGCTTCAGTTCGCGTTCCATCAGCCCCGTCTCGGGCGGGTTGCGTTCGTCGTCGGCCGCGTTGATCGCGAGCACCGCGGCGTCGATCTTGCCAAGATCGGGCGAGGGATTGTAGTCGCGCGAGGATTCCCACTGATAGAGATAATCGTTGGCGTCGGCGGGGAAGGCCGCGTTGAGCCGTTCGTCGATCATCTTGTCGGCCTTCTCGCGCGTCGGCGCAAGCGCCTGATAGGCGAGGGTGCCGCCCGCCGTCGCCACGCCAAAGAACGTGTTGGCGATCTTCATCGATGCTGGCTGCGCCGTATAATTGCCGTTGGCATAGGACGGGTCGTTGCGGATGGTTTCGAGCAGCAGCCGCCGCAGCATCCAGTTGCGCGCCGACATTTCGCTCGGCTGCGACGCCATCGGCACCAGTGCATCCGCATAGGCAGGATACTTGACGCCCCAGATCCACGCATGCATGCCGCCCATCGAATTGCCGATGATGAGCCGGGCACGGCGGACGCCGAGGCCTTCGGTCAGCAGCCGATGCTGTGCCGCAACCATGTCGTCGTAGCTGTATCGTGGAAACGCGGTCTTCATGCCGTTCGACGGCTTCGACGATCGGCCGTGCCCGATCGAATCCGGAATGATGATGTAATGCTTGGCGGCATCGAGCGGCTGGCCCGCGCCGAACAGTTCGCCAGCGAAGGCGGGCGTCAGCATGCTTGCCGCCGATCCGGTGGTGCCGTGAAGGACCACGATCGGGATGCCGGATGGATCGCCGACCGTGGTGTAAGCCAGCTTCAGCTCGGGCATCGTCTGTCCGTTGCCGAACTTGAAGTCCCTGGCGATCCATTCGCCCTGCTTCGGCGTGGGGTAATCCGCGGCCAGCGCAGTAAATGACATCAGCGTCCACGTGATGGACAGGACGGCTCGAACGGACCTCATGCGCTTGCTCCGATGCGGCGCGCTCTCTCGATGTGCTCTCTTGGCGCGTCCTGCTGGCGTTCTATATCACGACCAATCATCCACATCGATCACCTTCGCTTCGGTGCGAATGCTGCGATGCGATTGATCCGCCGCTGCAGCGGGTTGTGCGCGGCGCGATCAGCCTTATCTTCAGCAGAAATAAACCACCCCTCCGGCCAGCCAGGGAAACGACCATGTGCCGCAATATCAAAACGCTCTACAATTTCGAACCGCCCGCGACGGAGGACGAGATCCACGCCTCCGCGCTGCAGTTCGTGCGCAAGCTCTCCGGTTTCAACAAGCCATCGCAGGCCAATGCGGCGGCGTTCGACCTGGCGGTTGCCGAGGTCGCGGCCTCGGCGCGCAAGCTGTTCGCCTCGCTGCACACCCACGCGCCGGCGCGCGATCGCGAGGTGGAAGCGGAGAAGGCGCGGGAGCGAAACAAGGCAAGGTTTGGCTAGGCCGCACGAGGGACTTTGAAGTGCTGCCGCTCACTCGCTCGGCGGATCGACCGAGATGCCGCTGTCGTAGGTGTAGGTGTGGCGATAGTTGAGTTTCGTGTCGGTGAAGATTTCCGCGAACGCCGGCAGGCCGCCGGGCTCGACATACAGCGTCGTGGTCCAGATTCTGTCCCAGTTTCCGGCGCGGTGGCGCGATGTGAAGGTGTAGATGTCAAACTCCTTGCCGTCATGGGTCTGGCGTCCGGTGCAGCGGCGATCTTTCGCGGATGCGATCTGATCGGCCAGATCGAAATAGACCGCCTTGCGATCGTCGGGCATCAGCGGATGAGGCGCGCGAACCCATCGTCCATCTTGCCGCACCCAGATCACCGTCCCTATCACCGTGCTCTGCTGCAAGATTTGATCCTGCCGGAATCGATCCGGCCTGACGACTTCGGTGACGATCTTGCGCCTGGTGCCGTCGGCATTGAAGGCATTTTCCAGCCGGAACGGGCCGGCGGCGCGATAGCGCTGGATCAACGCATCGAACTCGCCGTTGCAATCCGCAAACGCAGACGCAGGCAGCGCGGCTGCGACCGCGATCGATAACGAAACCAGAAAACCTGCGCCGCAGTATGTCACGCCCATCGTTGGATCTCACACGCTCCTTTTGCCGCCTGTCGCGCTGCCGCCCTTCACAGCTTCCGCCTCAGTATATACCTGCCGCCGAGGCCAGGAAAACGTCGCGCGCGTTATGCCGATCTGCCGGGCAGGATATGGTCCGGATGTCTGCAGCATCAGGTTCTGATGCCGCGATTGTAGGCGTCGATCAGCCCATTGTAGTCGCGCAACAACCGCTGCGGCGTGCCTTCGATCATCTCTCCGCCGCCGGCGTTGATCATCATCCTGTCGCCCTGGCTCAACGGCGTCTTGTCGCGGATGCGGCGCATCAACTGCTTCGCGGAGGTGAGGAACGATTTCGCACTGCTTATAAAGAACGAACCGATCGTGTTGCCGTCCCCGGTTGCGAGCTGCTTGATTGTCTTCATTGTGGTCTCGTACTCGCCGAGTGTCTGCGTGATCGCGGTGATGTCTGGCTTGTCGCTCTGCTGCGCACGCAGCACGCGCTTGGCCTGAATCATCAGTGCCTCGGTGTGATACCGCGCCTTGCGGCCTTCGCTCGCCTCGATCGCGGCCAGTTTTTCCACGGCACGCCGGTCGTTGATCGTCTCGACGCCGCCGCGCAGCGCCGTGTCGGCGGACGCGAACGCATCCCACGCCGCGACGAGGCGCGGATGCAGCGCCTTGCCTTTGGCCATCCTGTCGTCCTTGTAGTTCTCCTGAGAGTAGTAGTCGTCCGCTTCCTTCAGGAGAGGCTCGAGCCTGCCGACCGCGTCCGCGTAGGCGGAGGCCGCAGCCTCCAGCGCAGCGTCGCGCGGCTCCATTGCGTTCGCCTTCTCGACGTTGTTCTTGCAGTCGGACGTGTCGTAGATGGTGTAGGTGCCGTAGATGATGCGCTCCTTGCCGGTCGGCCCGGTCTTGGCGGCCCAGGAAGCATAGCGCGAGCGGGACTGATACGACCGCTCCGAGAGGCGATTGATGCAGCCGACATAGGCATTGAGCTTTTCGGTAAGCTGCTGCGGCGCGGGTTGATTCTGTTGCGAGGCGGATGGCGTCTGGCCCTGCGCCACGGCGGGCGCTGCGGCGAGGGGCGCGAGCATCAGCGCTACGCCGGCGGCGAGCGCGGCGTTACGGATCGGCGAGATCGGGGAGCAGGACTTTGGCGAAAAGAACATGGACGCATCTCCACCGCGACGAGGCGGCTCCCTTGAAGTTGGTCGGGCGAGAGGAGAGCAGGTTCACATTGTTGGTCCCGATTTTGTTGCAGTCAAAAAATCCATAAATTGCTTTCAGCCAATCCGCGCCAGCATCATTCGGCCACCCTGGTCCAGTCGACCGACGCACCGGGCAGCGCGTTTGCAGCGCTTCGTTCGGCCTCTTTCACCGACGCGCAGTGAGTGTCCTCCATCACGTTCCAGTCGATATCGCACCAGAGCAAGTGAACGCCGTCGCGGTCGCCGGCGCGGCAGATCGCTATCGCCGCCGCCCATTTGTCGCCGATCTGACGGAAACCGGGGCTGACGCCGATGGCAAAACGCAGCACCTCTGCGCAGCCGAGCAGGGCCGGAGGGTGCGCCGGGGGTCTGGTCGTCGGCCCGCCCATGCCGCCCGCGCGCTGCTCGAGCATCAGCAGATGCTGGATCGCGCGCTCGCCCGCGCCGAAGACGGCGTCGTGATGATTGATGATCAGCATCCAGGAGAGATCGCCGGCGACGAGCGCGAATTCGTCGAGCTTGCTCTGGCGCAGGATGTCAACCGCGACCGGCATCGCCACGCGAAACACCTCGCCCTTGTCGTCATGGACCGGCATCAGCCACACCGGCCCGGTTGCGCTGAAGGCTGCGACGACGTCGATGGCTTTCCAGCCGGGTGTTTTCGACCAGTAGCTGCGGCCCGATTTCATCCGCTCCCACCACCAGTCGTAACTCGGAACGACGAGAAACGCCGCCTCGATCCGCTGACGCAGCTCCGTTGCTTCGGCCTTCGGGAGTTCGGTCAATAGTTCGCTGACGCCGAGTTCGCTCGCGGCTTTCGTGATCCATGTGGCGCGGGATTCAAACGCGAAGGTCATGCCGGTCTCATGCTAATTCCACCTTGGCTGGACAATCACGATCAGCAACGTGAACAATCCGAACAGGACAGACGGAACGGCCAGCACCAGCAACAGCGCGACCGCCGCGCGGCGCTGACCCTTTGCATTGAGCAACCAGCCGCCGCCGAGGATCGCCGCCAGCGCTGCGAGCGTGGCGAACCACAATCCGCCATTGAACGATGAGACCGATCCGTCGGCCAGCCCCACAAGGAAGAAATAGACGATGACCAGCGCCGCCGCTGCGTCGATGCCAAGAAGGGTACGGACAAGGGTCACGGCCACATCACCTGATTGCTGTCTGTCATGCCGTCCGGCTCGGCCTGAACCTGACCGCCATCTTGATCAACTCCTCGCGCATTTGCCATGCCTCATCCCCTGTTGTTTGCGGCGCTTCGCCCCGATCGTCATTCCGGGGCGCGGACGCAAGCTCCACATTCGGCGTCGTCCCCGCGAAGGCGGGGACCCATACGCCGCAGCAGTAAATGGGCGGACAGCAGAAGTGGCTCTGCGACTCTTGCAGCAAATCCCAATGAGCATGGAGGCTATGGGTCCCTGCGTTCGCAGGGACGACCATGAGAGTTAAACACGCGCCATCGCCCCTGTTGTTTTGCGGTGCTCGCGCGCGTGGCGCTTGCGCCATTCGCGCAAAAGAAAACCCGCGCCATTGTCCAGACACGCGCCATCGCCCCTGTTGTTTGCGGCGCGGGGGCGCCGTATTCCCGATCTCGCTTTCCAACGTCTCCCTCAACAATGAGGGCGCGCGGAACGCCGGACGCATCGTGCGTCCGCAGCCCTGCGTGCAAAAGTGGGAAAGCACACAGGCATGGTCACCACGGATGCCGAACATCGTCCGGCGTTCCGCACGCGGTGGTTTTTTCGGCTTGCTTCGTGCTCTCCCCGGTGGCGATTGATACGCTGTCTTCGTCACCGTCGGAATTGAGCTGTCCGGAACAACTCCGGTGGTTTCCTGTTGCCGGTTGGCGAACAGGCGCTCCGCTCCCTTGAGGCCAGCGACGGGCCTCGGGACCACACGACTTGGGCCGGCGCGCAAAGGCGTCACAGGTAAGGCGTATCTCCGCCCCGGCCCGCAACGCGCAGCGTCGTCGTCAGCGCATCGGAAAGATGGGTCCATAGACGTGAAAGCTACCCCTGCGGAGCACGGCCCTCACATCCCCAGCCACCTCACGTTCGCGCCTGACGCTGCCGCGTCCACCGCACCCCGCCCCGCAATCCGTGACGATCGCGTATCGCCCCTCACCATGGGACGGGATGCATATGACTATATTCCTAATTTGGGGAATGTCAAGCGCAGCTTTTAAAGAAATCATTGAGCCAGTCCGAAAAACTCGCATCGTTGACATACTGACATACACACAGTATGTCTTGACATATGACTGAGCGCACCACTGTCCGCCTTCCGCCAGAACTGCTCGCCCGCGCCAAACGCAAGGCGGCAGCCGAAGGGCGCACGCTGACCTCGCTGATCGAGGATGGATTGCGGGTGGTGCTAGCCAAAACGATACCGGTCTCTGGACCTAAACGCATCCTACCACGCGTCAGCAAAGCAAAGGGCGGCCCGAACCCTGGGTATGATGGGCTTCGTTACTCTGAAATTGTTGCGATTGAAGACGCCGAATATGTCGAACGCATGAAGCGCGGCTTCGAGTGATCCTGCCGGACGTCAACGTTCTGATCAACGCGTTCCGGGAGGGCACGGACAATCACGCTGTTTGTCGAGCCTGGCTTGATCGCACGATTTCGTCGAGTGCGCGCTTTGGAATCTCTCGTCTTGTCCTGAGCGCCGTTGTTCGCGTCACGACGAACAAGCGCTCGTTCACGCCGCCAAGTTCGCTTGACGATGCTTTCGGCTTTTGCGCCGACATCCTCGGCCAGCCGCATTGCCAGATCGTCGAGCCGGGAGAGCGGCACTGGGACATCATCCAGCGGCTTTGCCGCGAGTCCAATATCCGTGGGTCGGATGTCACCGACGCATGGTTCGCCGCACTTGCGATCGAATGGGGCTGCGAGTGGGTGACGCTGGACCGCGGCTTTGCACGCTTTCCGGGATTGAAGTGGAGCGTGCCGGAGGGGTGAGCAGAGGCTGTAGGGCGGGTTAGGCGAAGCCGTAAGCCACCCTACGCGCTCGAAGTTACAAGCTCTTATTGCTCGCCTTCACCGCTTCCGCCTCGACATAGACCTTGCCGCCCATCTTGAGAAACTTCTCGCTCATTTCATTCATGCCTCGCTGCGCGAGGTTGGCCATGCCGTCCTCGATCACGCCTGACATGGTCATGCCGACAGATGTGAGGCCCCCCC
>JAKFVL010000011.1 GCA_021732215.1 Hyphomicrobiales bacterium | reverse complement strand
GGGGTGGGGGGCATGAATGATAGCCGCCATACAGATCACGGCTTCCACTTCAGGAAATTCGAGATCAGCGCGAGCCCGAACCGCTGGCTTTTCTCAGGATGAAACTGTGTGCCGATCGCGGTGTCTTTTGCGACGATCGCCGTCACCGGCCCGCCATAGTCGGCGCGCGCCACCACGTCCGCATCGTTGGCGGCATTGAGATGATAGGAGTGCACGAAGTAAGCGTGACGGCCCTTGTCGCCGAGCGGCAGGCGCTCCAGCACCGGATGTTCGCGCAGCGGCTCCAGCGTGTTCCAGCCCATGTGCGGAATCTTCAGGTTCTCGTCGCGCGGCGCGATCTTTTCCACATCGCCGGAGATCCAGTCGAGACCCGGCGTCGTGACGTATTCCTTGCCGCGCGTCGCCATCAGCTGCATCCCGACGCAGATGCCGAAGAACGGCCGCGCCTTGTCGCGCACCGCCTCGGTCATGGCCTGCACCATGCCGTCGAGCGAATCCAGACCCTTTCGGCAATCGGCGAATGCGCCGACGCCTGGCAGCACCACGCGATCGGCGCGGAACACGACATCCGGATCGCGCGTCACCACGATCTTCTCCGGATTCTCCATGCTGCGTGCGGCGCGCTCAAACGCCTTGGCTGCCGAGTGGAGGTTGCCGGAGCCGTAATCGATGATCGCAACGCTCAACGCGACGCTCCCGGTTGTGGAAACGAACCGATGATGTCTTTCGACGAGTTCGTCGCCTGCGGCTGATACGGGGCGGATGAAGGCTGCTGCGGGCCGCGATCGGCCCATGACATCGACGATGACGGCGCCGGATTGAGACCGTCGGCGTGGCGATCGAAGAAGCGCCGCTCGGCCGCTTCCTCGTCGTCCGCGACAACGACGTCGAGCTGACGCCACTTGCGGCGCGACAGCTTGCGGCGGCGCAAGCTCGCGGCTTCAAGACCGATCAGCACCGACAAAAGAACAAACACCATCAGGTTGACGTCGGAGCCGACACCGAGCTTCGAAAGACCGAACGAAATCGCGACCAGCAGCACGATATAACCGAGCAGCGCCAGCCACAGCCGGTGATAGAGCATCCACACGACCGGCGCGATCATCGCCCAGAAGTAAAACCCGTCGCGCACGAACACATATCTGTCCGTGGTTTTCTCCATTGTGCGCTGGCCTTGTGCCGCGACGGGAGCGTGAACGGTGTAGACCGGCATGATGCTGTCTCCGGTATTCTCATCGTCATTGCGAGGAGTGTAACGACGAAGCAATCCATTCTTTCTTACAGATCTGGATTGCTTGCCTCGCTCGCAATGACAGCTTTTCCAAAACCAAGGCTGTTCGCACTGATCTAGCCGCCAATTGTGCCCTTGGTCGATGGCACTTCATTGGCGGCGCGCGGATCGATCGATGTCGCGGCCCGCAGCGCCCGCGCCAGTCCCTTGAAACAGGATTCGGCGATGTGGTGATTGTTCTCGCCGTACAGCGTTTCGACGTGCAGCGTGACACCGGCATTCATCGCGAACGCATTGAACCACTCGCGCACCAGCTCGGTATCGAACTCGCCGACCTTGTCGCGCGGAAATTCGGTCTTGAACACCAGAACCGGACGGCCGGAAATATCGATGACGACGCGCGACAGCGTCTCGTCCATCGGCATGTGGATGCTGGCGTAGCGGACGATGCCCTTCATATCGCCAAGCGCCTGCTTCACCGCCTGGCCGAGTGCGATGCCGACATCCTCAGTCGTGTGGTGATGATCGACGTGCAGGTCGCCGTCAGCCTTCACCGTGATGTCGATGCGCGAATGCCGCGCCAGCAGGTCGAGCATGTGGTCGAAAAAGCCGATCCCGGTCGTGACGTTCGAGACCCCGGCGCCGTCCAGATTGACGGTCACCGAAATGTCGGTCTCCTTGGTCTTGCGCTTGATGGTCGCGGTGCGCATCAAAACAGCTCTCCGGAAGGCCTTGAATCGTCCTGAATTTGCGGCCTTCTCTTAACAGGCCGGCTCAGCCTTCGCTACCGCAGGATGGCCGCTTTTACTGGCTTTACGCGCAATATGGTGACCAAAATTCCCGGGAAAACAGCCCACGATTGCGCCGGGGTAGCCGAGCGCCTAGATCAAGGTCGAGCGAAGGGATTTTCATGGACAGCAATTCTTCCCAGAACTGGCACGGCACCACCATCGTCACCGTCCGCAAGGGCAACAAGGTGGTGATCGGCGGCGACGGGCAGGTCTCGATCGGCCAGACAGTCATCAAGTCGAACGCAAAAAAGGTCCGCAGGCTCGGCAAGGGCCAACCAGGATTTGAAGTGATCGGCGGCTTCGCCGGCGCCACCGCCGATGCCTTTACCCTGTTCGAGCGGCTGGAGAGCAAGCTCGAACAGTATCCGGGGCAACTGACCCGCGCCGCGGTCGAGCTCGCCAAGGACTGGCGCACCGACCGCTATCTGCGGCGGCTGGAGGCTATGATGATCGTGGCCGACAAGCAGGTCTCACTGGTGTTGACCGGCACTGGCGACGTGCTGGAGCCAGAAGCCGGCGTGATGGCGATCGGCTCAGGCGGAAACTATGCCCTCGCAGCAGCCCGTGCACTGGCCGATTCGGAGAAAGACGCCGAGGCTATCGTGCGCCGGGCGCTGGACATCGCCGCCGACATCTGCGTCTACACCAACCGCAACGTCACGGTCGAAATGCTGGACGCAAGCTGAGCCATGACCACGGGCGGTTACCATTTCCGGCCGATGACGCACGACGATCTGCGGATGGTCCGGCGATGGCTCACCGCTCCGCACGTCGCCGAATGGTGGCACGATGCGGATGACTTCGCGTTCGTCAGCGGCGATCTTGATCATCCGGATATGGCACAGTTCATCGTCACGTTCGAAGGGCGGCCATTCGCCTATCTGCAATGCTACCGTATGGACGACGTCTACAAGGCTGGTCCATGGAGTGGATGTCTCGGCGAACACCCCGCAGGCACCCGCGGCATCGATCAGTTCATCGGCGAGGCCGACATGATGGGAAAGAGACATGGCTCCGCGTTCGTCCGCCAGTTCATCGACGAACTGCTGAAGTGCGGCACGCCACGCATCGTCATCGATCCGGATCCGTCGAATCCGCGCGCGATCCGCGCATATGAAAAGGCAGGCTTCATCGCCCAGCGCGAGGTGGATACGCCCGACGGGCGCGCCCTGCTGATGATCCGCGATGGCGCCCATGCCGGCTGAGGGATATCGATTTCGCCCCGTGCACGGACTGATCGCCGCCGCCGGACTGATCGTTCTGCAAGCTGTCCTGCTCTATGCCATGGGCCGGCTGCCGGTCTGCGCCTGCGGATACGTCAAGCTGTGGCATGGCGTGGTGCAGAGTTCGGAGAATTCGCAGCACATCACCGACTGGTACACTTTCTCCCATATCATCCACGGCTTCATCTTCTACGCGCTGACGTGGTTTGTGCTGAGGCGTGCGCCGTGGACCGCGCGTCTGCTGATCGCCGTCGTGATCGAAGGCGTATGGGAGCTGTTGGAGAATTCCAGCTTCATCATCGACCGCTACCGCACAGGCACCATCGCGCTGGATTATTTCGGCGACAGCATCGTCAATTCGGTTTCGGACACGTTCGCGATGATCGCGGGCTTCCTGCTGGCCAAAACATTGCCGGTTTGGGCAACCGTGGCGCTGGCAGTTATCTTCGAAATTGCCGTCGGCCTGCACATCCGCGACAATCTGACCCTTAATGTTATCATGCTTCTATACCCGCTCGATGCCATCAGGCAGTGGCAGACCGGGCCGCCGATCATCTAGCCTTGAAGTTGCTTGCGTCAGCGTTGTTCGAACTTACCTAAGGCACCATGACCGACTTCTCTCCCCGCGAAATCGTCTCCGAACTCGACCGCTTCATCGTCGGACAGGCCGACGCCAAGCGCGCCGTTTCCATCGCCCTGCGCAATCGCTGGCGGCGTCTGCAACTAACGGGCCCGCTGCGCGAAGAAGTGCTGCCGAAAAACATCCTGATGATCGGGCCGACCGGCGTCGGCAAGACCGAGATCGCGCGGCGGCTGGCGCGATTGGCCGGTGCACCGTTCCTCAAGGTGGAAGCCACCAAGTTTACCGAAGTCGGCTATGTCGGCCGCGATGTCGAGCAAATTATCCGCGATCTGGTCGAGGTTGCCATCGCCCAGACCCGCGAACGCAAACGCAAGGACGTGCAGGCGCGTGCGCAGATCGCCGCCGAGGACCGCGTCCTCGATGCGCTGGTCGGGGCCAATTCCAGCGCGGCAACCCGCGATTCGTTCCGCCGCAAGCTGCGCGCCGGCGAACTCAACGACAAGGAAATCGAGATCGAAACCCAGAGCACCGGCGGATCGCCGATGTTCGAGATTCCCGGCATGCCCGGCGCGCAGATGGGCGCGATCTCGATTGGCGATATTTTCGGCAAGCTCGGCGGCCGCAGCAAGACGCGGCGGCTGACGGTCTCGGACTCGCACGAGATTCTCGTCAACGAAGAGTCCGACAAGCTGCTCGACAGCGATCAGGTGACACAAGAAGCGATCCATGCGGTCGAGAACAACGGCATCGTGTTCCTCGACGAGATCGACAAGATTTGCGTGCGCGAAGGCCGCCAGGGTGGCGACGTCTCGCGCGAAGGTGTGCAGCGCGATCTGTTGCCGTTGATCGAAGGCACCACTGTCTCGACCAAGCACGGCGCGGTGAAGACCGATCACATTCTCTTCATCGCATCCGGCGCGTTTCACATCTCGAAGCCTGCGGACCTGTTGCCCGAGCTGCAGGGGCGATTGCCCATTCGCGTCGAGCTGCAGGCGCTGACCCGCGACGATTTCCGCCGTATCCTGACCGAGCCGGAAGCCTCGCTGATCAAGCAGTACGTGGCGCTGATGCAGACCGAAGGCGTGACGCTCGACATCACGGCCGATGCGATCGACGCGCTTGCGGATGTCGCAGTCGGCGTCAACTCGACGATCGAGAATATCGGTGCGCGACGCCTTCAGACCGTGATGGAGCGGGTGCTCGACGAGATTTCGTTCGCCGCTCCCGATCGCAATGGCGAAACCATCCGCATCGACGCCGACTATGTACAGAAGCACGTCGGCGATCTGGCTAAGAATGCCGATCTCAGCCGTTTCATTCTCTAGCAGAGGCAATCCCGGCCGCTCAGTCGCGGCACTCCTGCAGCGCGCGTTCGACCGCCTGAGGAACGCCGTTCAACGGAAACGCCAGCTGGACCTGCTGGCCATTGACTCCCGCACCCTTCAGTGTCGCGATATCCGCCGAGCGCATCGCAGAAACCAATTCCGATTCATCCTTGATATTGCGAATCCATCCCGCCCTGCTCTGGATATAGAGCGGATAGCTGTTGGAACGGACCAACAATTCGACCGATGACTTGTCCGGATAAGGGATTTCGTTGAACGACACTTCGTTGCGGACTTTCTCGACAGGCCGGTTCGAAATCATCAGCAGAGGCTGGTTGTTGCCGGTTCTCCCGACGGGAGGCGAGAACGAGAAACACTCGCGGTTACCGTTACGAAGTACGGCATAGGTTTTCCAGGTGCCGAAAGTGCCGATCAGCGTTGGCTCCGGGCTAAGAGACGCGAGCGGAATGCGTTTCGGCCCGGGCGGCTCGGGAGCGACGACCGGCGGCGGTTTCGCCTGCCGTTGCTCGTTTTCAAGTGCCGCGATCCGCGCATCGGCGTCGGAGCGAAACCTGCTGTTCGGGAAAGTCGCCTTGAAGCGGACGAGTTCTTCGACGGTTCTGGTGCCCTTGAGAAAGTTCCAGGCTACCTCGTCATTCGATGGAATCGGAATTGACGGCGGGACCGGCGGCGCTATCGCGGTGGCCTTGGAATCGCCCGCCGCCAGCGTCACGTCCGAGATCAGCGAGGCGTGCACCCAAGGCACCTGCGAGCCGCCGCTGGACTTTTCCACGTCGGCGGTGACGCGGCGCATCACGAACGCGATGTCGAGGCCCGGCGTGCGGATGTGCTTGAGCAAGGCGGTGGTGAACGGTGAATTCCGGCCCTGTCCGTCGAGCGCCACTTTGTTGGGCGCGGTCGAGAACGCGATCATGGTGCCTCGGCCGGCTTCGATGGCGTTGAGGCCCGAGCCGACATTGGCGGCGCGTGTCGCGGGAAGATTGCGTGCGAAGCTACGGCTCAGCGGGTTGTCGCGGCAGGCATCGAGGAACACCAGATTCACGCGATTGCTGTCGGATTCCATGATCGACACGACCTGATCGATGTCGACGGTTTCCACCGCCAGGTCGGCAGCGCCTTCGAGCTTGGCATCGATCGGTATCGCGTAGTTCTTGCCCGCGACCTGCATGCCATGCCCGGCGTAAAAGAACGCTGCAACCTTCGCCGAGCGCAGCGCGCGGGCGAATTCACGAACCTTCTGGTCGAACGCGACCTTGGTGGTGTCGTTTGCGGTCACGACTGTGAAACCGAGCTCGCTCAGCACCGCGGCCATGTCAGCGGCATCGTTGGCCGGATTGGGCAGCGCCTTGGCATTGGTATAGGCGCCGTTGCCGACGACAAGCGCGACGCGATCCTGGGCGGCTGCGGGAAGCGCAGTGGCCAAAAGAAGTCCCCCAAACAAAGCAGCCCGCCGACCGATGGCGGATCGAAAGACAGCCAGTTGAAATATCGTCGATTGAAACATGGCGACTAAAACCGGAACTTGATTGAATGGTACAATCATAGTTGGGACGCCGCCGCCCGCAAGCCGGTTCAGCGCATTCTCCGGATCCGGACATAAAGCGCGCCCTCCCCGCCGTGGCCGATGCCTGCGGCATCGAACCCGACGACCAGACTGCGGAATTCGGGCAATCCGAGCCATTGCGGAACCTGCTTGCGCAGGATGCCGCGCTCCGACTCCGGCCCGACCGTTTTGCCCTTCCCGGTGATCACCAGCACCAGCGCGAGCCCATCTCGATGGGCGCGCTGAAGAAAATCATGCAAGGCGCGATGAGCGCGGCTCTGCGTCATGCCATGAAGATCGATCCGCGCATCGATCTCTTTCCGCCCGCGCGCAATCTGGGATTTCTCGCGGCGGCCGAGCGTGGCGAGCGGCGGTGGAGCCGGCGGGCGCGGAGGCGTGGCCACCGGTTTTGGCCCGGCCGCGACTTTTACCTTGCGCGCGGGCGATGCTGCTTCGGCTTTTTCGACAGCGTGTTTTTCAGCAAGTTCGTTGGTTTCGATTTTCGTCAGTCGCTTTTTCCGCAGCGGCTTGATCTGCTTGACGACGCTTTCCCAAACCAGGCGATCGTCTTCGCTGAGGCCACGTTTGCGGGGCGCCGAAGGCGGCGGCTTGCCTGGCGGCTTCATCGGACGCGACGGTAGCCGCGATGATGCCGGCTGCTGTGCCGGCGATAGGACTTCGCCGGCTTGATCTGCGGCCTCGCTTCCGGGAGCGGAACGACCGCGGGCAACGCTGAAACCTTCGGCGCATTCGCTGCCGGCAATTCGGGTTTCGCATCTCTCGGCTGATCTTTGGCCGGAGCAGCGGCCTGTGGCCCGGGCGGTGTCAGCTTGTCGGACTTGCTCGTGGTTTCCTGTTTCGGAATGTCCGGTTTTGTCGCATCGGCCTTTGGCTCGGCCGGCTTTACATCGGGCTTCGCCGTTTCTTTCGGCGGCTCCTTCTGCGGAAATAGCTTCGCAATCTTTGCCGACGGCCGCGCCTCCGGCAGCAGCATGGTCTTGCCGCGCTCGAGTGGATCGAGGCTTTTGGGAATCAGCATGACAAAGCGCGCGGGATGCTTCAGGCGGCCTGACACCTTGCCGGCTTCGACGCCCGCGCCGAAGTAAAGGTCGGCGCGCGCAGGGCCGACAATGGCGGAGCCTGTGTCCTGCGCCACCATCAGACGGCGGAACGCGGTGCTGGACTGTTCGGATTCGATCGGCAGCAAGCCATCGATGAAGAACGGCGTGCCATAGACGTGCAGCGCCTTATCGACCGCGATGGAGCGGCCGGCCGTGAGCGGCACACCCTGCGCGCCGACGGCCTCGTCCTTGTCGGACAGTTTCACCTCGCGAAAGAAGATGTAGGAGCGATTGAGCCGCCGCAGTTCCTTGGCGTTCTCGGGGCTTTCGTCCATGTATTGGCGGATGCGCTGCATCGACATCTGGTCGCGCGGCACGATGTTGCGCTCGATCAGAATGCGTCCGACCGGCGTGTACGGATAGCCGTTATGGGCGTCGTAATTGATGCGCACGGTCGAGCCGTCTTCGAGCTTGATGCGCGCCGAGCCCTGAATCTGGATGAACAACAGATCGGTGTGGCTCTTCACCCAGCAGATTTCGAGGTCGCGGCCGGTCAGGATGCCGTCCTCGATCTCCGCGCGATCGTAATACGGCACCAGCTTGCGGCGTCCGATCTTGCGGAACACCTGGCCCTTGTTGGGCAAGCTGCCGGCCGATTGCTTGAACCCGCGCACGAACAGGTTCGACGGGCGGCGATAAATCGGAACGGTGTATTCCTCGGTCTGCGTCCGCGACCCGTTGACCACCGGCTCATAGTAGCCAGTGACGAAGCCCGTGTCCTCGCCGAGCTTCGAGATACTGACCGGCTGAAAATGCTGTTCGAAGAAACGCCGGGCCTGTTCGCCATCGGAAATTCTGGACTTGTTCGCGGCGTGACATGGTTCGCGCAGCGACGTGCCTATCGCCTTCAGGTCGGCGGGCGGTTTGCGCTGGAGAGAGATCGGATTGCAACTGACGCGAAACGCACCGAACGCCGCGAGATGATCGTCCCCTGCCCAGCCGGGAATATCGGCCCAGGACAAGGGGGCATACTGCGTATTGTCGATTGCGATAGGAAAAACCGGTCTGTCGGGATAAGCGCTCGCGGGGACTGGCCCAAGCAGGACGATCAGCGCAACCGCCGCCGCGATGCCGCAACGCGCGGCACCGGACTCAATTTCCGCTGTCGGTCCCAACCAGTTTCCAGTTCGGATCGCGCGATGACAGATCGCGGGCAAATGTCCAAACATCGGTAACATCGGTGACACTGTCCGCGCTGCCCTCGATCACCTCGCCGGCCTTGTCGCGGATCGCGGAAACAATCTGCGAGACAAAGCGGACGGTCACATGCGCGGCACGGTCGCGCACTTCGGCATTGGCGATTTCAGCCTTGTCGATGGAGACAAAGCGTGTCTCCGCCCGCTGCTCGTTCCTTTCGCGATCGCGGATGACGGTCTCGAAACCTTCATAGACCTCGGAGGACAACAGATCTTTCAGTGACCGCCGATCGCCATTGGCAAACGCCAGCACGATCATCTCATAGGCGCTGCGTGCGCCCGAAAGGAACTGTTGCGCATTGAACGACGAATCTTTTTCGGCGATCGCATCGAGTCCCTTGGCTACTGCCGAACCGGGTTCGGCGATGCCCTTCCAGCGCTCCTGAACCGGCGCGGGATCGGCGGACGGAGCGAGCGGAGGCGGATCGAGCGTGCGTCCTGGCATCGGCACGACATTGTCCTGACCGCCCGGAATCATGTCGCGGGCGGCACGCGGCGGCTGTTCGCTTCCGGTGCGTTGCCCGAGGACATTGCGCAGCCGCAAGAAGATAAAGACCGCCAGAGCCAGGAAGATGATGGTATAAATGTCCACGTCGTATTCGCTTTCTGGTCGATGCCACGCCGAAATCCGGCGCGGGCGTACCCGGGAATGACGAAACTGCTCCGGCAACAACAACTTTCACGTGGTGACGCGCGACCCTTTCGCCAAGGCCGCCCGACCTGCACATTTCGTCACATCAAAGATACGCTGGAAATGGCCCGCTTGAGGGCTTTTTTGCAGCTGAATCTGTGGAATTCTAGCCGATCCGGCTGGCCGCGCCAACCTCCACATTCCGGTGTGACCTATCGTCCTTGTAGAACGGCGCAGGCCTATGTTAGCCACTCGCCCGCCAAGGCGCATGTTGGGCAATCAGGACCCGGAACCGGCGCTTTTTTGACCAGATCCGATTTCGCGCCGCCTCCAGGAGATACCTCTATGACCAATGGCAACGGCTCGCCTCCCGAAGAAGCCCCGCCGCAATTGAACGTGCTGGCGCAGTATACCAAGGACCTCTCGTTCGAGAATCCGAACGCGCCGGCGTCGCTTGGTCAGCAACAGCAGCAGCCCTCGATCAATATCCAGATCAATGTGGGCGCAAACGCGATGGCTGAGAACGATTTCGAGGTCGTGCTGTCGATCGAGGGCAAGGCGGAGAATTCGGGCACAGTGCTGTTCAGCTTCGAACTTGCCTATGCCGGCATTTTCAAAATCCAGAACGTGGCCAAGGAAAATCTTCATCCCCTGGTCATGATCGAATGCCCGCGCCTGCTGTTCCCGTTCGCACGCGAGATCATCGCCACCGCAGTGCGCGACGGTGGGTTCCCGCCTCTGATGCTGGACCCGGTCGATTTCGTCGGTCTTTATCGCCAGAACATGGCGCGCCAGGCCGAACAGGTGCAAGCCGCCAAGCCGAGCTAAACTCAGTCTCAAACGGCTGACAGCAAAGTGCCCGCGATCGCCGCGGGCATTTTTGTTTATCTGCCGGAAAGGCCACGATCGCCGATCCGTCACCCGCTCAGATAATCGCTCCAGATCTGCTTCTCGCCCAGTGTGGCAATGAACGCGCGATGCGCATCGCGATCGGCGTCGGTTACGCGCGGCGCAAGCGGGATCATGCGCTGACGGCGCGGCGCATCGCCAGCCGCACGGCGGCGCGTCTCAATGGTCTGTGCGAGACCAAGCTGCGATTGCCGCGCGCCGATCAGATCGATGTAGACTTCCGCGAGCAGCTCCGCGTCGAGCAGCGCGCCGTGCTTGGTGCGCCGGGAATTGTCGATGCTATACCGCGAGCAGAGATCGTCGAGACGATTGGAGACGCCGGGATGCTTGCGGCGCGCCAGCAGCAGCGTATCCACCAGCCGTTCGCGCGGCACAGCCTTGCGTCCGCTGCGCTCGAGCTCGGCATTGATAAAGCCGATATCGAACGATGCGTTGTGAATGACCAGCGGCGCATCGCCGATGAATGTCAGAAACTCCTCCGCGACAGCATCGAACAGCGGCTTTTCCGCCAGAAATTCTGTCGAGAGACCATGAACCGCGAATGCCTCGCGCGGCATGTCGCGTTGCGGGTTGATGTAGCGATGAAACGTCTGGCCGGTCGGCATGCGATTGATCAGTTCGACGCAACCGATCTCGACCAGCCTGTCACCGTTCAAGGCATCGAGGCCGGTGGTTTCGGTATCGAGAATGATTTCGCGCATCTGGCGTCCGGTTCGAGCGGGCGAATCACGCTCGCCGCTGCGGAAGTGTAGCAGCCGCAGCGAGAATGTCGCGAACGCTTGCGCGCACCGGGTCCAGTCCATGCGAGGTATCCACCACGAAATCGGCGCGCTTGCGCTTTTCCGCATCGGGCAGTTGCCGGGCGAGGATGGCATCGAGTTTCGCAGCGTCCATGTTCGGACGTGCCAGAATCCGCTCACGCTGGATTTCGGGAGATGTCGTCACCACCACCACCGCATCCACGCGCGTCTCGCCGCCGGTCTCATACAGCAGCGGCACATCGACCACAGCGACAGGCGCGCCAGAGCGCTCAGCGTCATCGAGAAATGCCTTATGATGCGAACGCAGCAGCGGGTGAACGATGGTTTCGAGCTGTTTCATGGCAGCCGGATCGTGCACCACGCGCGACGAGAGTTTCTGCCGATCGACCTTGCCGCTGGCGGTCGTGCCGGGAAATGCAGCCTCGATCAGCGGCGCGGCCTCCCCTTCGTAGATCTTATGCACGGTGGCGTCGGCGTCGTAGACCGGCACACCGGCTTCGGCGAACAGTTTCGCCGTGGTCGATTTGCCCATCCCGATCGAGCCTGTCAGGCCGAGGACAATCATGATTGCTTCCCAAGTCGTTGTGCCCGGCAATGACGATCAAAACGCAAGCAAACCCCTGCCCCGCAGGAAATCAAGCAGCGGCGGCAACGGAAGACCAAGAATCGTGAAGTGATCGCCATCGATCCGCTCGAACAGATGCACGCCCAGTCCTTCAAGCTGATAGGCGCCGACGCTGGTGGTGACACGCTCGCCGGCTGCATCGAGATAGGCGGCAATGGCTGTGTCGTCCATCGGCCGCATCGTCATGCGCGCCACAGCGACATGATCGAACAACACTTGCCCATCAAGTGCGACACTCACCGCGGAGTGCAGTTCGTGGGTATTACCGGCGAGAGATTTGAGCTGGCTCGCCGCCTGCGCGCGTCCCGCAGGCTTGTTGAACTGCCGCGTCCCGAGCGCCAGTGTCTGGTCCGCGCCGATGACATAGTGGTCTGCGCGGCCTTTGGACACATGGAGCGCTTTCTCGCGAGAAAGATGCTTCGCAATGGCAGCCGGATCTGTGAGTTTCGCTGCAGCGACGACCCCGCGTTCGTCGATATCGGCGGGTTGCGCTTCGAACAGCAGACCAGCGTTGGTCAGAAGCATCTGCCGTGCACGGCTTTGCGACGCCAGAACCAGTGGGTTGTCTCCGCGCCACAGTATCATTCGGCAAGCCACGTCATTCGGCTAACCGCGCACGCTGCCGGTCAGTATGCAGCTTCATGATCGCAGCCGCGGTTTCCTCGATCGAACGCCGCGTCACGTCCAGCACCGCCCAACCGTGTTTGGCGCACAGCCGGCGCGCAAAAGCCACTTCGTCGGTAACGGCCTGGCGATCGATATATGTATCGTTGCCGATCGGCGCACCCATGCTGAGTATCCGGTTCTGCCGAATCTGGATCAGCCGTTCCGGCGTCGCATGCAGACTGACCACCAGCGGTTTTTTCAGCGCTTCGAGCTGATGCGGGACGGGAATGCCCGGCACCAGCGGCACATTGGCAGTGCGGATGCCGCGGTTGGCCAGATAGATCGATGTCGGCGTCTTCGAGGTGCGGGATACGCCGGTCAACACCACATCCGCCTCATCGAGACCTTCCAGATGCTGCCCGTCGTCATGCAGCATGGTGTAGTTCAGCGCATCGATGCGTTTGAAGTATTCCGCATTCAGCACGTGTTGCGCGCCGATCTTGTGGTTGCTGTCGGCGCCGAGATAGGCCTGAAACAGTTGCAGTACCGGACCCAGCACCGACAGGCTCGGGATGTTGAGCTCGCGGCACTTGGCCTCGAGCCTGCCGACCAGATCGTTCTCCAGCAACGTGAACAGTACGATCCCCGGCGCTTCCTCGATTTCGCCAAGCACCCGGTCGAGCTGCTTCTGGCTGCGGACCAGCGGATAGACATGCTCTACCGGAGTGACGTTGGCATATTGGGCCGCGACCGCGCGAGCGACGGTAATCAGTGTTTCACCGGTCGAATCGGACACCAGATGAAGATGAAAATAGCTGCCGGTCACGCGCGACATTGGCACAGCCCGTTCTGTATGCGCTGTGGATCAGTGTGGAGCATTGCCGAGAATTGTCCTCTCGTCTCACCGCTCCCGGGATAACGGGATGATCGATGCACAGGCCCGCCATTGGTATGAATTCAGCGAGCACATCTCATGATAGTGGGATAATTCCGGCCTGTCTCTGGATAAAGCAGGTATAGATTCGCGCAAGCATTTGAGCAGCCAACGCGATCTGTCTGGAGCAGGTGAGGTCGGTCAGCGGGGATAGAAAGAGCGCGGTGTGAACGGATAGTGTGGTTTCGAGGAATAAAGAGTCGTGAGTCAATTTCACGGTTACAGAGACTCAAACCTAAGAATCTAAATATTGATTGGAAGAAAAGGTTTCTCGGATAACCCGGCTGGTTTCATGCCATGATCAATACATCGATTGGTCAAACGTTCCGGCGATATCTTGCACGCAATTCAATTTGAGATTGGCTAATGTACGAGTGGGTCAAGGCGCTGCATGTGATTGCCATCATCTCGTGGATGGCTGGCCTACTCTATCTGCCGCGATTGTTCGTTTATCACTGCGACGCGGAGGCCGGCTCGGTCCAATCCGAAACCTTCAAGATCATGGAGCGCCGTCTTTACCGGGCGATCATGACGCCCGCGATGATCATCGCCTGGCTCACCGGACTTTTCCTGATCTGGCAGGGTGGCTGGATAACTTCAGGATGGCTTCACGCAAAGCTCGCGCTGGTGATCGCCATGTCGGGCGCTCATGGTTTCATGGGCCGGTGGGTCCGCGATTTCGCTGCAGACCGTAACTTGCGCTCCCATAAATTCTATCGCGTTATCAATGAGATACCAACTCTATTGATGGTCGTCGTTGTCATTCTGGTTATCGTGAAGCCGTTCTAGACGGCTCTCAATTTTTGCAGGGAAAAATCGATCTAAGGCTGTGAAAAGACGGGAAGAAGCCCCCAATGCGCGACTCTGTCGCTCCTGTCTTTATCTTGCGAAGACCGAACCGATTTTCTATATTGCGCGTATCCCACCCAAAGCAGGCGGATGTGGTCGTGTCCCGGTCTCTCGCGATCCGGTGACCACATCGAGTTCAAGGCCTCCCTACGGGCACCTTCCCTCGCTCCAGATTTGCGGATTTTTGATTCGCATTCCGTCAGCAGCCTCGCAGACCCCTCTCCGTTACTCTTCACAGGATTTCTCCCAATGCGGGAAATGAAACTTCAAGACCTCAAATCAAAAACTCCGGCCGAGCTTGTCTCGTTTGCGGAAGAGCTTGGGGTCGAAAATGCCAGCACCATGCGCAAGCAGGAGCTGATGTTCGCAATTCTCAAGCAACTCGCGATTCAGGAAACCGACATCATCGGCGAAGGCGTCGTGGAGGTGCTGTCCGACGGCTTCGGCTTCCTGCGATCGCCGGATGCCAACTATCTCCCCGGTCCGGACGACATCTATGTCTCACCATCGCAGATCCGCCGCTTCGGTCTGCGTACCGGCGACACCATCGAAGGTCACATTCGCAGTCCGAAGGAAGGCGAGCGCTACTTCGCCCTGCTGAAGGTCAATACGCTGAACTTCGAGGACCCGGAGAAAGCCAAGCACAAGGTCAACTTCGACAACCTGACACCGCTTTTCCCGGACCAGCGTTTTCGGCTTGAGCTGGAAGACCCCACCAGAAAGGACCTTTCTGCAAGGGTTATCGACATTGTCGCGCCGATCGGCAAAGGCCAGCGCGCGCTGATCGTGGCGCCGCCGCGCACCGGCAAGACGGTGCTGATGCAGAACATCGCTCACTCGATCACAGCCAATCACCCGGAATGCTATCTGATCGTTCTTCTGATTGACGAACGCCCGGAAGAAGTCACTGACATGCAACGTTCGGTGAAGGGCGAGGTGGTGTCGTCGACATTCGACGAGCCGGCGGTGCGTCACGTTCAGGTCGCCGAGATGGTCATCGAGAAAGCCAAGCGTCTGGTCGAGCATGGCCGCGACGTTGTCATCCTGCTGGACTCGATCACGCGCCTTGGCCGGGCCTACAACACCGTCGTTCCGTCATCGGGCAAGGTGCTGACCGGCGGCGTCGACGCCAATGCGCTGCAGCGGCCGAAGCGCTTCTTCGGCGCGGCGCGTAACATCGAGGAGGGCGGCTCACTGACGATCATCGCAACCGCGCTGGTCGATACCGGAAGCCGAATGGATGAAGTCATCTTCGAAGAATTCAAAGGCACCGGTAACTCGGAGCTCATTCTGGATCGCAAGGTTTCCGACAAGCGCACCTTCCCGGCGATCGATATTTCGCGCTCCGGAACCCGCAAGGAAGAGCTCATCACCGATCCGCAACTGCTCAAGAAGATGTACGTGCTCCGCCGTATCCTCAATCCGATGGGGACGATGGATGCCATCGACTTCCTGCTCGACAAGCTGCGCAGCACGAAGTCGAATTCCGACTTCTTCGACTCGATGAATACCTGAGGAAGTCCATGCTGCAGCGCAAAATGCAGCATGGATTGATGCCGGCGGGCCGCGAAGGCGATTGATTAAGCCTCTCTAAAGATTATCAAAATCTTGTAATCCGAATTTATGCTGCAGCCAAAGCCGCAACATAATCAGGCGAGACAAGGGCTTTTTGCTGCGGTCTTTTGGTGCAGCATTTTTACAGTGTGCGGCGCAGTATGAGCTTGGTTGCCTGATCTCGACGGCTCGCTTTGCGTGTTGCGGGTTTCGGTGACAGATAGGCCATGATCTTGAGGCCAACGATCTTTGCGCTGTCATCGGGGCATCCGCCTGCCGCCATCGCCATCATCCGCGTATCTGGCCCGGCAGCCGGCGAATCGATTCGCAGCCTGGCCGGATCGTTGTCTCAACCACGGCGCGCCCGGCACGTCACCTTGCGCGACCAAAGCGGCGATCCGCTGGATGAAGCTGTGGTGCTGTGGTTTCCGGCGCCGCATTCGGCGACCGGTGAAGATGTCGCGGAATTTCACGTTCACGGCGGCCGTGCTGTCATCGAAGCGATCATTGCTGCACTCGGCAAGCTCGACGGCTTGCGGCCGGCCGAACCCGGCGAATTCACGCGGCGCGCGTTTGAAAACGGCAAGCTCGATCTGACCGATGCCGAGGGTCTCGACGATCTCATTCATGCCGACACCGATCGTCAGCGCCGCCAGGCGTTGCGCCAGCTGAAAGGCCTGCTTGGCGAGAAAGCCGAGAACTGGCGGCGTCAGATCATCGAAGCGTCGGCGCTGATCGAAGCCGGGATCGATTTTTCCGACGAGGGCGACGTTCCGGACGATTTGACAAAACCAGCGCTTGCGAAAGTGGCCGCACTGCTTGGTGAAATTGAAGAAACCCTTGCGGCATCGGCACAAAGTGAACGCCTGCGCGACGGGCTAGTGGTTGCGATCACAGGTCCGCCAAACGCCGGCAAATCGACGTTGCTCAATCGGCTGGCGCGGCGTGAAGCCGCAATCGTTTCGCCGCACGCCGGCACGACGCGCGATGTGATCGAGGTGCATCTCGATCTCAATGGCTATCCGGTGACGCTGCTCGACACCGCCGGCATCCGCGATACGGACGATCCGGTTGAGCAGGAGGGTGTGCGCCGCGCGCGATCGCGGGCGTCTTCCGCGGATCTGGTGCTGTGGCTGATCGATGCGCAGTCGCGATCGTGCGAGGATCGCGAGGAGACGTTGAAGGACGCGGTCGCCGCCAAAGGGCATGCTGAACTTTGGTTCGTGCGCAACAAGGTCGATGAAGCAAGCGCGCGCGGGAGCGGCGTGACGTTTGGTTATCCGCGCTTTGATGTATCGGCCGCACAGGGCCATGGCGTGCCGGAACTGGTAGCCGCGCTTGGCGAATTTGCCGGGACATTCTTTGGATCGGGCCAGAGCGGGGTGATAACCCGAGCCCGGCACCGGTTGTTGTTGCGCGAGGCGGCCGAGGCGTTAAGGCGGGCGATCAGCGCGCCGGGTCAATCCTCAGAGCTGGTAGCCGAGGAACTGAGAATATCGATTCATTCATTGGGCCGGTTGCTCGGAAGGGTCGATGTTGAGGATATCCTCGACGTCATTTTCAGAGACTTCTGCATTGGTAAGTAATGAATCTGTATTTCGTAGTTGTTTCACGTGAAACATGCCTGGTTTCGGCTTCAGGCTCTGTTTCACGTGAAACAAATCAATGCGCTGATGAACCCAGCCTTTCCGGTTTCATGATCGCGGAGTAGAACGCTCCCGCGCCATGTCAGATTCATTCGACGTTATCGTCATCGGGGGAGGCCACGCGGGCTGCGAAGCCGCGGCAGCGTCCGCGCGCATGGGTGCAAGGACCGCGCTGGTTACGCACCGGTTTGCGACAGTTGGTGCCATGTCCTGTAACCCTGCGATTGGAGGGCTCGGCAAGGGTCATCTGGTCCGCGAGATCGATGCTCTTGATGGTCTGATGGGCCGGGTGGCCGATCGAGCTGGCATTCAGTTCAGGCTTCTCAACCGCCGTAAGGGTCCCGCCGTGCGTGGCCCGCGTGCCCAAGCTGATCGAAAGCTCTATGCGGCCGCGATGCAGGCCGCGATCCTCGAAACGGCCGATCTGTTGGTGATCGAAGGCGAGGCCGACGATCTGATTCAAACCGATGGTCGTATCACCGGCATCCGCCTCGCTGATGGCCGCGAGTTGCGAGCCGCGGCGGTCGTAATCACGACTGGCACATTCTTGCGTGGTTTGATCCATCTCGGCGAGAAATCATGGCCTGCCGGACGTTTAGATGAAGCGCCATCGCTGGGACTTTCAAAGGCTTTCGAGTGGGCCGGGTTTACGCTTGGACGATTGAAGACTGGTACACCGCCGCGGCTCGATGGCTCCACCATCGACTGGAGTACCGTCGAAATGCAGCCTGGTGACGATCCGCCGGAGCCGTTCTCAGTGTTGACGCGGACGATCACAACGCCGCAGGTCCAGTGCGGCATCACCCGGACCACTGTGGCGACCCACGAGGCGATAAGGGCCAACGTGCATCGCTCGCCGATGTATTCGGGCCAGATTCAAAGCCGGGGGCCGCGCTATTGCCCCTCGATCGAGGACAAGATCGTCCGTTTTGGCGATCGGGACGGCCATCAGATCTTCCTCGAGCCCGAAGGCCTCGACGATACGACGGTCTATCCCAATGGCATCTCCACATCGCTGCCGGAGGACGTCCAGCTCGCCATTATCGCCTCGATCCCGGGTCTGGAACGTACCCGCATGGTCCGGCCTGGGTATGCGATCGAATACGATCACGTCGATCCGCGCGAGCTCGATCCGACACTGCAGACCAGGCGCGTGCCGGGTCTTTTCCTGGCCGGGCAGATCAACGGCACCACGGGCTACGAAGAGGCTGGCGCGCAGGGACTTGTCGCGGGCTTGAACGCCGCGCTGCTCGCCAGCGGTAGCAAGCAGGTCGTATTCGATCGTGCTGATGGCTATCTCGGTGTGATGATCGATGATCTGGTGACGCGCGGAATCACCGAGCCGTATCGCATGTTCACATCGCGCGCGGAGTATCGATTGACGCTGCGCGCGGACAACGCCGATCAGCGTCTCACTGACAAAGGCGTCGCGCTTCGATGCGTTGGTGAAGCTCGCAGTTCGTTTCACATGAAAAAGATGGCGTCGTTGAATGCTGCGAAGGCATTGACCAAGTCGTTGTCGCTGACACCCACGGAAGGCCTGCGAAACGGGCTTAACTTGAATCGCGACGGACAGCGCCGAAGCGCGTTCGAGCTGCTCGCATATCCGGAGATATGTTGGGGCAATCTTGCGGCGATATGGCCTGAGCTTTCCAACGTCGATGCGTCGATCGCGGAGCATGTCGAGATCGATGCGACCTACGATGTCTATCTCAAGCGCCAGAATGCGGACCTCGAAGCCTTCCGCCGCGATGAAGGACTGATGCTGACCGACATCGACTACAGCGTTGTGCCGGGGCTCTCCAACGAAGCGCGTAACAAGCTCGAAGCAGCGCGGCCGATGACGGTCGGGCAGGCCGGCCGGATCGATGGCATGACGCCAGCGGCGCTCGGAATTCTGGCGGCCTATCTTCGGCGTGAAAGCCGTCGCGGCGCCGCCGCTAGCGCGTGATAACGGTCCGGAGGACCGCGCCAGGAAATCCAGATGGCGAAATCGTCAAATTTAGAGAAGCCGATTGATCTGAGGGCAGACAAGTCCGCGGCCCTCAAGCTCACTCCTGTTTCACGTGAAACGGAGGCGCGGCTCGACCGCTATGTGGCGGTCCTGCTGGAATGGCAGGCCAAAACCAACCTGATCGCGACCTCGACCCTTCCAAATCTGTGGACCCGGCATATCTCTGATTCACTGCAGCTTTTAGATATCGCGCCGTCCGCGAGAACCTGGCTCGATTTCGGCAGCGGCGGAGGTTTTCCAGGTGTCGTGCTGGCCTGCGCGATGAAGGATGCCGGCGGAATGGTCCACCTGGTCGAGCGGGTCGGGAAGAAGGCGGCCTTTCTGCGCGAGGCCGTTCGGATCTCCGATGCAGCGGGCAGGGTCCACGCCAAGGATATCGGACAGCTGGATATGGAGAATGTCGGGGACAGTTCGCACAAACCGGTCGATTGCGTCACAGCCCGGGCGGTAGCTCCGCTACATCTGTTGCTCGGATTTGCAGAACCGATTGTGAAGCAGGGCGCTAAAGCTCTGTTTCTCAAGGGACAAGATGTAGAGTCAGAATTGACGGAAGCTACTAAATATTGGAATATTGAGTCCAGGCTCCACCGCAGCCGCACTGGCGGGGACGGCTGGATTGTCGAAGTAGACCGCATTGTGCGGCGCAGCAATCCCCTCGCTGCAACATCGCCGGGCACCTGACATGACCGTAATAGATCAATCAAATCAAGGCGATGGTTCCAGCAGCGATAATGCTGCGGGCCATCCACGCATCATTTCCCTGGCCAACCAGAAAGGCGGCGTCGGCAAGACCACGACCGCCATCAATTTGGGGACGGCGCTGGCGGCCATCGGCGAGCGGGTGCTGATCGTCGATCTCGATCCGCAGGGCAACGCATCGACCGGCCTCGGCATCGACCGGCGCAACCGCAATTGCTCGACCTATGACGTGCTGATCGGCGAAGCCGATCTGCGCGAGGCGATTGTTGAGACAGCCGTGCCGCGTCTGCATATCGCTGCGTCCACCATGGATCTCTCCGGGCTTGAACTCGAGCTTGGCGCCACACGCGATCGCGCCTTCCGCCTGCGCGATGCGATCGGCGCGCTCAACGCCAATGCAGCGCCCGGCACCGATTACACCTATGTGCTGATCGATTGTCCGCCGTCGCTCAATCTTCTGACTGTGAATGCGATGGCGGCATCGCATGCGATCCTGGTGCCGCTGCAATGCGAGTTTTTCGCACTCGAAGGCCTGTCGCAACTCTTGCAAACGGTGGAGCAGGTTCGCTCGACGCTCAATCCCAACCTGTCGATCCACGGCATCGTGCTGACCATGTTCGACTCACGCAACAACCTCTCCAATCAGGTGGTCGCCGACGTGCGTCAATTCATGGGAGCGAAGGTCTACGACACGATGATCCCGCGCAACGTGCGCATCTCGGAAGCGCCGTCTTACGGCAAGCCGGTGCTGGTCTACGATCTGAAATGCGTCGGCAGCGAGGCCTATCTGAAGCTCGCGACCGAAGTGATCCAGCGCGAACGCGAGTTGCGGACGCACTAAATAATTCGCGATGAAGGCCGAACGGAAATTGGAAGTCACAGGAGTTCAGCGTTGAGTCCGAGGGAGATGGCAATGGCCGATGAGCGTTCGCGATTGGGCCGTGGACTTGCGAGCCTGATCGGCGATGTCGGCGGCGAGGCCGCGCATGTCGATCGTCCGCGCGCGACACCGCGCCGGGTGCCGATTGAATTTCTCAAAGCCAATGCACGCAATCCGCGCCGCGCCTTCTCCGAAGCCGAGCTCGACGAACTCGCCGCTTCGATCAAGGAGCACGGCGTCATCCAGCCGATCGTGGTACGGCCGGTGCGCGGCTCGCCCGATCGTTTCGAGATCATCGCCGGCGAGCGGCGCTGGCGGGCGTCGCAACGCGCGGGCCTGCACGATGTGCCGGTGGTCACGATCGACGTCAGCGACGCCGACGCGCTGGAAATCGCCATCATCGAAAACGTGCAGCGTGCCGATCTGAACCCGATGGAAGAGGCGCAGGGCTATCATGCGCTGGCAAACGATTTCAAACGGAGCCAGGACGACATCGCACGCATTGTCGGCAAGAGCCGCAGTCACGTCGCCAACATGATGCGGCTGACAAAGCTGCCCGACGAGGTGCAGGGCTATCTGGCCGAAGGCAAGTTGACGATGGGGCATGCACGGGCGCTGATCGGCGTTGCCGACGGCTCAACGCTTGCAAGGCGCATCGTTGCCGAGGGTCTCAATGTTCGCCAGACCGAAGCGCTGGCGCATGAGGCCGGTGTGCCGGAGCGCCCGGCGCAGAAGGCGCGCGTGGGCAAGACCTCAAAGGCTGCGGACACGATCGCGCTGGAAAAGCGCATCAGCGATGTCCTCGGATTGAAGGTCAGCGTCAATCACAGGAATCCCGGCGGCGTCGTTCAGATCAGCTACAGCGATCTCGACCAGCTCGACGATATTCTGCGCAGACTGGAAGCAGGGCGGTAGTTTAGCGCCGCCGTGCGTTGGCCGCGATCGCCAGCAGCGTTCGCTGGGCAATCGTCGGCGCCAGCGCGGTCTGCTTGCGCATCTCGAAGGCTGTCGCCGCAAGCTGCGTGATGATCTGCAGCAGCCGCTCGGAACTCAAATTGCGCAGCGCCGTCTCGACCGTGCCCTTGCGCGAGAAATGCAGCCGCGGAAATGCGCTGTCCACCACCGCGGATGCCGGCGAGCCCTCCTCGACGCTGAGACGAGCCTTGTGCAACAGCGCGGCATGACGCTGCGCCGACATGATGATCATCCCGGGATAGACGCCGGACGCCATCGCCTTGCGGAAAGCGAGTTCGACGTCAGCCGCCTGGCCAGCGAATGCCCCGTCGATGATCGGATCGAGGGCCAGCGCCGACGCATCGGTCACGATGGCCGCGATGTCCTCCAGCGTGACCTCGCGCTTGCCGTGGGCATAGAGCGCGAGCTTGCGGATTTCGTTGCGCGATGCTTGACGGTCGCCGCCGAGCAGCGCGGTCAGAGTCGTTTTTGCGTCCGGCGCGATTGTCAGTTTCGAGGCGCGCAGCTCATCGTCGATCAGGCGCGCGAGATCGCGCTCACCATCCGGGTAACAGCCAATCGCTACCGCTGTCCTGGCGCGCTCGCATGCCTTGCGCAACGGTGCGTCGGGGCGCAGTTCGCCGGCTTCGATCACGACGCGGCAATCCTTCAGCGGCATCTGTACCAGCGTCTCCACGCCGCTTGCGAAGCTGCGCGTTCCGGCGCGAATGCGGATGGCGCGCCGTCCGCCGAACAGCGGCACCGTCATCGCCTCATCGACCAGACGCGACGGTTCTGACGACAGCTCGTCGCCGTCGAGACGCACCATGGCAAACGGATCGCCGGGATCGTCAACGGCGGATGCGCTCAGGGCATCGGCGCGTTCGCGCACGAGACCCGCATCGGGACCATACAGCAGGATAATCGGTCGCGCAGCGTCAGGTCTGGCGAGGAAGGCGTCGATGTCTCTGCCGCGCAGTGCGACCATCGTCTGTCTGGGCCTTCATTCCGTCTTTGCAGGGACGCTTAGATGCCGGAGGCGAAGAACGACGCGAGCCGCTCGTTGACGCTATCTGCGATCACCTTCGCCGCGCGATCCTCGGCATCGCGGAAGGCGCGCTGTCGAGCGAAGCGCTGTTCCTGTCCCGGAATATCATACGACACGCGCGCAGCGGCCGAGCCGGTCACGACGTTCTTGCCGGTCACGATATCCTTCAGGGCATAGTCAGCGTCGATTCCATAGTTATCGATGTCCGGCCGTGTCGTCCTGGCGTCGACAAGCACGGATAGCCTGCTTGCCCGGATTCTCATGGTCAGCTGGTGTGTCGGCGGAGCGCCGGTCGCAGAGCCATAGAGGCTGAACAGAAGCGCGTTGCGGATTTCCTGGCCGACCCGTGCTTCGCGCGACCCTTGCGGTATGTTCAGTGGCAGAACCTCGACGCCCGCCAGCAGCTCCCGCACGCCGGGCCCGCCGCCGGGCGGCCTCTCGGCGTACAACGGTCTGAAGCAGCCGGCCAGCGTCGCAGCCAGAGCGGCGACCAGGACAAACCGGGCAGCCGTCCGCCAACCACGCTTTTGATCGAGCATGACCTTGTCCGAAAACCGGTTCCCGTTCGGCGTCACGTCTCTAGCCGACAACATTCACGATCCTTTGCGGCACCACGATCACCTTGCGTGCCGGCTTGCCGTTCAGGGCCGTCTTTACAACATCGAGGGCCAAAACGGCAGCCTCAATTTCCTGATTCGAGGCGGTCCGGCCGATCACGATGTCCCCCCGCTTCTTGCCGTTCACCTGCACCGGCAGCGTCATGGTATCCGACACAAGTAAAGCGGCTTCTACCTCGGGCCAGTCAGCCTGCGATACCAGCCCCTCGTGTCCGAGGGACGCCCAGCATTCTTCCGCCAAGTGCGGCATCATCGGGGCAATCAAACGCACAAGGATATCGAAAGCCTCTCGCGTCGCTGCACCGTAAACGGGGTCTGTCCGGTAGTTTCCAGTCGGATCGTCCACTACCTCGTGAAGTGTTCCAACAAAGGTATAGAGCTTTGCGATCGCGGTATTGAAGCGCAACCGCTCGATTCCGTTCGAAACATCAGCCAGAGTCTGGTGCGTCTGCATGCGCAAGGCTTTGGCACTCGCATGGCCTGACATGTCCACCTGCGTGCCGGGTCCGGGAAGGTTTTTGGCAGCGGTGCTCACGAGCCGCCAAACACGTTGCACGAAGCGGGTCGCACCCTGCACGCCTTCCTCGCTCCAGATCACATCGCGATCCGGCGGCGAATCCGAAAGCATAAACCAGCGCGCGGTGTCGGCGCCGTAGGTATCGATGATATCGTCGGGATCGACTGTGTTGCGCTTCGACTTCGACATCTTCTCGATGGAGCCGATCTCGATCGGTTCGCCGGTCGAGAGCAGCGTCGCGCTGCGCTTGTCGCCGGTTGCCGAAATCTTGATTTCGGCAGGCGTGACCCATTCGCCATCCGTCTTGCGATAGGTCTCGTGCACCACCATGCCTTGCGTGAACATGCCGTCGAACGGCTCGTCCATCGCGACATGACCCGTGATCTGCATCGCGCGGGTGAAGAAGCGGCTGTAGAGCAGATGCAGGATCGCGTGCTCGACGCCGCCGATATACTGATCGACCGGCAGCATCTTGTTGGCGACCGCGGGCGTGGTCGGCGCGTCTTCGTTCCATGGATCGGTGAAGCGCACGAAGTACCACGACGAGTCCACGAATGTATCCATGGTGTCGGTTTCGCGGTGCGCCGGCTTGCCACATCGAGGGCACGGGACGTTGCGCCACGCCTCGTGGCGAAGCAGCGGATTGCCGGGACGGTCGAAGCTGACGTCGTCGGGCAGTTTCACCGGCAACTCGGCCGCCGGCACGGGTACGATGCCGCAGTCCTCGCAGTGGACGACCGGGATCGGGCAACCCCAATAGCGCTGACGCGAGATACCCCAGTCACGCAGGCGGAATTTGACTTGGCGCTCCGCTACAGCGCGATTGCCGATGGTTTCGCGCTCCAGCCTTCTGGCTACTTCTTCCTTCGCTTCCGCGATGATCATTCCATCGAGGAATCGCGAGTTGATCATCTTGCCGTCGCCGTCATAGGCGGTGTCGGTGATGACGAATGTCGCCGGGTCCTGTCCGTCGGGACAAACCACGGGCGTATTGCCCAGCCCATATTTATTGACGAAGTCGAGGTCGCGCTGGTCGTGCGCCGGACAGCCGAAGATCGCACCGGTGCCGTAGCTCATCAGCACGAAGTTGGCGACATAGACCGGGAGCTGCCATGACGGATCGAATGGGTGTATCGCGCGGATGCCTGTATCGAAGCCCTGCTTCTCGGCTGTTTCGATGATCTTTGCCGCGGTGCCCTGGCGCTTGCACTCGGCGATGAACTCCGCCAGCGCGGGGTTATTGGCCGCGGTGGCGGTTGCGAGCGGATGATCGGGCGACAGCGCCATGAATTTGGCACCGAACAAGGTGTCGGGCCGGGTGGTGAACACCTCAAGCTCTTGCTCGCCTTGCGGCGTGGTGTGCGGATCGAGTGCGAAACGTAACGCCAGTCCTTCGGAGCGGCCGATCCACTTCTGCTGCATCACGCGCACCTTCTCCGGCCAGCGCGTGAGTGTGTCGAGCTTGGCAAGGAGGTCGTCGGAAAACTTCGTGATCGCGAAATACCACTGCATCATTTCGCGCTGCTCGACCTCGGCGCCCGAGCGCCAGCCCCGGCCGTCGATCACCTGCTCGTTGGCGAGCACAGTCTGATCGACCGGGTCCCAGTTGACGCCCCCGAGCTTGCGCTCGGCCAGCCCGGCCTTGAGGAAGTCGAGAAACATCGCCTGCTGGTGTTTGTAGTAGGACGGATCGCAGGTTGCGATCTCGCGGCTCCAGTCGAGGGACAGCCCCATCGACTTGAGCTGTGCCTTCATCGCCGCGATGTTCTGGTAGGTCCACGCTTTGGGGTGGACCTTGTTGGCCATCGCCGCATTCTCAGCCGGCATGCCGAATGCGTCCCATCCCATCGGATGCAGCACGCTGAAGCCCTTGGCGCGCTTGTAGCGCGCGACCACGTCGCCCATCGCATAGTTGCGGACGTGACCCATGTGGATGCGGCCCGACGGATACGGAAACATCTCGAGCACGTAGTATTTGGGCTTCGGATCGTCGTTTCGGGTCGCGAAGATGTCGCGCTCGTCCCAGATCTTCTGCCAGCGGGGCTCGGATTCGCGGGCGTTATAGCGTTGCGAGGTCATGATGAAATCGATGTCTTGTCAGTGCCTTAGCGCGATCTCGCGCCAATTTTGCGGCTGACTAGGCCATAAAAGGCATTGGCGGGTCAACGCCCGCAACCTCACGATATCAGGGAAAATCGGCTAAAGCGCGATGAGATCGGGATGAATCGTCATCACGCTTTAGCTTGTTGTTTGAGCATGATCTTTTCGGAAAACCGCTGCACACTTTTCCGGATCATGCTCTAGCTGGCCAGTGCCATCGCGCGATCGATGCGGCAGATCAAGCCATGCTCGATCACGAGGTTCCGGCCGCCGCTCTTGGCCTGGTAAAGGGCGGCATCGGCAGCCTCGATCAGGTCGACCGGCGCCTGGATGCCGCTCGGTTGAGCGTGGGCCACGCCCGCGCTGACCGTGACTCGCCCGAATTCGCTTCCGATGTGCGGAATCGCCAGCGCCTCGATTCGGGTTCGCACCATCTCGGCGACGGCCAGGGCCAGCGCCGTGTCCGCGCCCGGCAGCAGCAGACAAAACTCTTCGCCGCCATAGCGCGCGGCGAAGCCCGCCGTGTCACTCGCGACCGCAGCCAGCGTTTCGCCGATGCGGCCGAGGCAGACATCGCCCTCGGGGTGACCGTAGGTATCGTTGAACGGCTTGAAGTGATCGACGTCGATCATCAGCAGCGCGACCGCGGCTCCGGTCTGCTCCGCCTTCAGCCATTCGAAATCAAGGCGGCTCTGGAAGCCGCGGCGGTTGGCGAGGCCGGAGATGAGATCGTTCGATGCCATCACGGTCAGCCGGTCGTTGTTGGCCACGAGTTCGCGCTCGCGCCCGGCAAGCTGCACGGCCATGATATTGAAAGCACGCGCCAGCGGCACGAATTCCGCCGGCATCCCGGTCCGGGTCGCGCGCACGCTCCAGTCGCCCATGCCGAAGCGGCGGGCCATTGCCGTCATCGAACGGATCGGGCGGATAATGAGCCGTTCGCTGGTGAACCAGGCGCCGCCGAGCGCGATCAGAACGACGATAGCAAGCTGAATGTAGGCGCGGCGGATGTCGGCGTTGATCTGGGCCAGCATGATGGATTCGTCGATGCGAACGATGGTGCGCAGGTTGGTGCCCGACACGCGATGATAAGCGAGCATCTTCCTGGCGCCGTTCTCCGACATCATCGACAGCGAACCACTTTCGCGTTTTCCGATTACGCCAAGCATCGGGAGATCGTCCATCGGCTTGCCAACGCGATCTGCTCTTTCCGGGCGCTCCGCAACGATGGTTCCTTGCCCATCAATCAGAAAGGCTTGCAATCCGGGACGGTTCTCCGGGAGCGCGATGATCTTCGCCAGCCATTCGAGATCGACGCTGGAAATGATGATAGCCGGGTCGCGCTCGTCGAATGCTAGCGTGGAGTATGCCGCAGCGATCGACGGCGTTTTCGATCCGCGGCCCATGAAAAAGTCGCTCAGCGTGAACTCGTGAGTGTCCAGCACGTTCTTGAAGAATGTACGGTCGCTGACGTCGATGCCGACGACACTCGGCATCGTCGAGCATTTGACGGTGCCGTTGATGTCGGCAACCGACATGCTTTTGATCCATGGCAGATCGACCTGAAGGCTTGCCCTCAGGATCGCGCAACCGCGGCCCTGCTGGGATGCGATTGCATAGATATAGGCCGATGATTTCAGCAGTGCTTCGATCGAGGAAATCACCTCGCGCTCGGCCGCCGCGCTGTTGCGGGCGATCGCGCGAAGCTCCGCCGCTGCATTCTGAATCTGCTGGTTTCGGTTTTGTTCGAGGACCCGGACCCGGTCGACCATCATCGGTGCGACGAGAATCAGCGCCATCAGCACAAGGCGGCCCCGGATTCCGAGGAGGCTCTTGAGCCTTGCTCCCAAACGTTTCGAGCTGATAAGCGCCATTTCTGGTTCCGTCCCCCGCCGAAACCCTAGGCCAAAGGCTTCAAGAACCCTTTCTGCGGTTCGCTAAAAATGGAGCTATCTTGGAATTCGCGGTTAGAATTGGCTGAAATAACTGCATTAATGAAATGATGCGCGGCAGATGAACGATTCCGAAGGTGCTCAGGTAACCCTATCTTCACCAAAACGGCTCGCAGCCGTAGAGGAAGAAATTTTGCGCGCGTGCGCCGATGCCCGGCGTGAACGCTCGTCGGTATCATTGATCGCGGTATCCAAGACCTACGAGGCTGATGACATTGTGCCCGTCATCGCGGCGGGTCAGCATCAGTTCGGTGAAAACCGCGTGCAGGAGGCAAAAGGCAAGTGGCCAGCACTGCTCGCAGCTCGTTCCAGTCTCATGCTGCATCTGATCGGGCCGCTGCAATCCAACAAGGCCAGGGAGGCGGTCGCGCTGTTCGATGCGATCCACTCGGTCGATCGCCCGAGTATCTGCGAAGCGCTGAGCAAGGAAATCGAAAAACAGCGACGCAAACCGTTGCTGTTTGTGCAGCTCAACACCGGCGAAGAACCGCAGAAGGCGGGTATTGCGCCGGGGGACGCCGATGACTTTATCAGGCGCTGCCGCGACGGTTATGGGTTGGATATTGCCGGAGTGATGTGCATTCCGCCGGTCGAGGACGCGCCGGCCCCGCATTTTGCGCTGACGTCGAAGATCGCCGCACGCAACGGCCTCAAGCTGCTGTCGATGGGCATGAGCGCTGACTTTGCGATCGCAATCCAGTTCGGCGCAACGCATGTGCGCGTCGGCTCCGCGATTTTCGGTTCGCGGGGCTGAACTTCCGCCGTTGCCCCCTCATGGTGAGGAGCGCGTAACGCGCGTCTCGAACCATGAGGCCGTCTCGCCCTTCGAGACGCGATCTTGCCGATCGCTCCTCAGGGTGAGGCAGCGCAAGTTCACAACCCTAATTCCCGATCACGATCCTGGTCTTGCGATCGATGCGCGCGAGAAGCCGCAGCATGTTCGCCTTCGTCATCGCGACGCATCCGGCCGTGGGTGCGAATCCTGGCCGCGCCAGATGAAGAAAGACGGCGCTGCCGCGACCGGCGATTCGCGGCGAGGTGTTGTGGTCGATCTCGATGATGAAGTCGTAGAGATGGTCGTCGCGCGTCAAGCGATCGGCGCCGCTGGACTCCCGCAGTCTGACCGGCTTGTTGTAGTGGCGATCGGATGGATTCTCACACCAGGCATCGTCTGCCCGAATCGCCCGCGCGGGCAAACGGGTCGCAGGCCTCACATGCCGGTCGGCGCGCCACCACAGCCGCAGCGGGTGAAAAATGCCCCGCGGCGTGCTGCCGTCGCCTTCTCTTTTATCCGCAAGAATGCCGCCGCGGCCAAGAGCGACCGGAATGGTTCGTTCGCCAAGCGACATCCAGCCGCGGCGGCGGTCGCCGTCCGCCGCCCGAATGTGGATCATTGTTAATGTGCGATCACGCAAGGTTGTACGATAAGTATCTGGAAAGACGTGCTTTCCCGTGCCCATCTGCGGTTCCCTTTGTGACGCCGCCCCACCGCTCTTCCCCGCAATATCAGCGCAAGCCTTCCGGGGTGTCCGGTTTGTGCGCGGCTGAGGTTCGGTTAGGCTTAAACTCGATAATCCGGTGGCCAGATGCAACACTGCCCTGCCGTCTATCGTAAAGGATAGAGCAGATGCCTCATTCCAAACCGCACAAGACGTGAAGGACGATTCGTCATGGCCAATGCTCGCAAAATTCTGATTGTCGATGACGATACCGATTTGCGCGACGCGCTGGTCGAGCAGCTTTCGCTTCATGAGGAATTCGAGGCTTCCGCCGTCGATACCGGCGCCAAGGGTGCGACTGCCGCCAAGGCCAATTCTCCCGATCTCGTGCTGATGGATGTCGGATTGCCCGACACCGACGGCCGCGAGGTGGTGCGCAGCCTGCGCAAGGGCGGGTTCAAGGCGCCGATCATTATGCTGACCGGTCACGACACCGATTCGGATACGATTCTCGGCCTCGAATCCGGCGCGAACGATTATGTCGCCAAGCCCTTCCGCTTTGCTGTGCTGCTGGCGCGCATTCGTGCGCAGCTGCGCCAGCATGAAGCCAGCGAGGACGCGGTGTTTTCGGTAGGGCCTTACAGTTTCCGGCCCGGCTCGAAGATGCTGACCGGGGCCAACGCCAAGAAGGTCCGTCTGACGGAAAAGGAAACCGCGATCCTGCGCTTTCTCTATCGGGCCGGACAGATGCCGGTGTCTCGCGAGACGCTGCTTCAGGAGGTCTGGGGCTACAATTCCGGCGTGACCACCCACACGCTGGAAACCCATATCTACCGGCTGCGCCAGAAGATCGAAAAAGATGCAGCCAGCCCGGAGATCCTCGTGACCGAAACGGGTGGCTACAAGCTGGTGCCATGATATGGTTTGACCGGTTCGCACCTGTGTAAGGTGTGCGCGGTTCGGCCGATCGAACCCCGAATCAATACGGGTGGCACCTTCATTCATGTCGATTGAATCCGACATCGCTTTGCTGGAACGTTGTCCGACGTTCCAGATTCTGGGCCGCGAACTGCTGCGTGTGCTCGCCATCAGCTCGGAACAGCTCGATTTCGCCCGCGGGGACGTTCTGTTCCGTAGCGGCGACGACGCCGATTGCGGCTTCGTGGTGTCGCGCGGTGCGTTTCGGGTTTCGTTTGTCGATGGTTCAAGCCATGAGGTTATCGCCGGCCCGGGGACCCTGATCGGCGAACTGGCGCTGATCGTTCCGATGCAACGTCCGGCAAGCGCGCTCTCGCTCGAGTTCTCGTCCGTGATCCGGATTCATCGCCAGCTTTTCTTGCGCGTACTCGACAGCGACCCCGCAGCGGCGCGCCGCCTGCGTGACGAAATCGCAGGCCGCACCAGCCAGGCGGCAAGCGATATTATTTTCGTCGGCGCCAAGCTGAGCTGATTCGGATCGTTTGATTTTTCCGTCATTGCGAGGAGCGCAGCGACGAAGCAATCCATATCCTATATCTGGATTGCTTCGCTCCGCTCGCAATGACAGGCGAGATTAAGCCTCGATCACGGCCGTGACCGGCACATGATCGGATGGTCTCTCCCAGCCGCGAGCAGCGCGTGAAATCCTGAAATCGCTGACGCGATCGCCGAGCGCCTGCGAAACCCAGATATGATCGAGCCGCCGTCCGCGGTCGGCAAGCGTCCAGTCGGCGGCGCGGTAGCTCCACCACGTGTAAATTTTTTCGGGCTCGGGAATCCATGCACGCGCCACATCGATCCAGCGCCCCGCGGCCTTCATGCCGAGCAGCTTCTCGCATTCGATCGGCGTGTGCGACACGATGTTGAGCAATTGCTTGTGCGACCACACGTCATGCTCATGCGGCGCGACGTTGAGATCGCCGACGAGGATCGAACGCTGGCTGTCCTGCGGATGCAGCGATTCTGATTTCGTCATCTCGTCGAGAAACGACAGCTTGTGCTCGAACTTCGGATTGACGGCTGGATCGGGAATGTCGCCGCCGGCCGGCACATAGAAATTATGCAAGGTCAACGGGTCTTCGAGGCCGGCCTTCTCGCCGAACGAGACGCCGACGTGCCGGGTATCTTCCTTGCCGCAGAAGTTGCGAATGTGGCTCTCGTCGAACGGCAACCGCGAGACGATGGCGACGCCGTGATAGCCCTTCTGCCCGTTCACCGCGACGTGCTCGTAGCCGAGCCGCTTGAAGCGCTTCAGCGGAAACGAATCGTTCGGACACTTGGTTTCCTGCAGACACAGCACATCCGGCCGCACCGCCTTGATGAATCTGGCGACGAGGTCGATTCGCAGGCGAACCGAATTGATGTTCCAGGTGGAGACGGTGAGGCGCATGAGGGCTTTGATGGCCCTCGGACGTGAGAGCGTCTAATTTGGAATCGAATAGTTGGTGAAATCGATCTTGAACAGGCCGGGGTCGAGCTTCTTGGGCGTTTCAAGATTATAGACCGCGACCGTGGTGTCATAGCCTTGCGGATCTGTCACCGTCCACTGCTTGAGCTGGTTGTCCTTGGCGCCGACCATCAGCATCAGCCGGCTGGTGCCGACCAGCGCCTGCTTCTCTTCGATGGTAATGGTGGTGAATACATCGTCGGAGCTGACGCTGATGACGTTGGTGTCACGCATCAGGTCGACGCGGTCGGACAGCAGGAATCGCAGCGGCGTCTGCGACAGCGGATAGATGTCCTGCGTCGCCAGCTTGCGGTCGCGCACCGCGACCGACGAACCATCGGCAACGATCGCAATCGGACTCGGCGCGTCGTACTCGAATCGCACCTTTCCTGGCTTCTGCATATAGAAGTCGCCGGTGGTCTTGCTGCCATCGGGTCCGACCTGGACGAAGTTGCCGGCGAGGACCGTCAGCGACGACAGATAGGCGCTGATCTTGCTGGCCTGCGCCTTCTGAGTGGCGTCGAAGGTCGAGAAGATGTTGGCCGGAACGCGGTTGCGCGGATCGGGAATCACCGGATTTGGCGGTGGCGCGTTGGTCGTGCCGGTGACGAGCGGCGTTGACGGCCGTTGCGATGTGGGCGCGGCGCCCTGCGCGACGTCGCGGGCCTTTGGGGCCGCCTTGGGGACCGGAATGGTCTGGGCGCCGGCCTGCGTGACGAGCGCGATCGTTCCCATGGCACACGCCGCCACGAGACTGGTCGCGACAAGATTTGCGGCGAAGATACCTATGCGGGCGGGTTGGCGATGCGAACGGGGGCGTACTTTCAAGGTGTTGTCCTGTCCCAAAAATCTCTCGAGTATTTTGTTTCCCGGTCAACTTGGCGCGTCGGCGTTAGGCTGGCGCTGTGGCGATTTCGGGACTTGCGCCCCTCAAGGCCGCCGCTCGCAATCACCATCTCAAAACCGGCTTTCTTCTTCCTCGACCAGAATCTCACGTTTGCCGGCGTGATTGGCCTGTCCGACGATCCCTTCAAGTTCCATCCGCTCCATCAGCGAGGCTGCCCGATTATAGCCGATTTGCAGCCGCCGCTGAATATAGCTGGTTGAGGCCTTGCGGTCGCGTTTGACGATCGCGACGGCCTGCGAGAACAGGTCGCCGCCCTCGCTGCCGCCCATGCCGGTCGCATCGAATACTGCGCCGTCCTCGCCGCCCTCTTCCTCGGCTGTGACCGCCTCGAGGTATTCGGGCTGGCCCTGGGTCTTGAGATGACGAACGATTTTCTCGACCTCGTCGTCAGAGACGAACGGGCCGTGAACGCGATTGATGCGGCCGCCGCCGGCCATGTAGAGCATATCGCCCTGGCCGAGGAGCTGTTCGGCGCCCATTTCGCCCAGGATTGTTCGGCTGTCGATTTTCGAGGTGACCTGGAAGGAGATTCGGGTCGGGAAGTTCGCCTTGATGGTGCCGGTGATGACGTCGACCGACGGACGCTGTGTCGCCAGGATGACGTGGAGGCCGGCGGCGCGCGCCATTTGCGCGAGGCGTTGCACGGTGCCTTCGATGTCCTTGCCGGCGACCATCATCAGGTCGGCCATTTCGTCGACGATGATGACGATGTAGGGCAATGGTTCGAGATCGAGCTTCTCTTCCTCGTAGATCGCCTTGCCGGTTTCCTTGTCGAAGCCGGTATGCACAGTGCGCGTCAGCTCCTCGCCCTTTGCCCTGGCTTCGGCGAGGCGCGCGTTGTAGCCGTCGATGTTGCGCACACCGACCTTCGACATATTCTTGTAGCGCTGCTCCATCTCGCGCACGGCCCACTTCAGCGCGACGACGGCCTTCTTCGGATCGGTGACGACCGGCGTCAAGAGATGCGGGATGCCGTCATAGACCGAGAGTTCGAGCATCTTCGGATCGACCATGATCAGGCGGCACTGGTCCGGCCGCAGCCGATATACGAGGCTCAGGATCATCGTGTTGATGGCGACCGATTTGCCCGAGCCGGTGGTGCCCGCGATCAGAAGATGCGGCATGCGGGCCAGATCGACGATGATCGAATGACCGCCGATATTCTTTCCGAGGCACAACGGCAGCTTGGCGACGTTGTCGTCCTTCGCCGACAACAGCTCGCGCAGATAGACCTTCTCGCGATGCTCGTTCGGCAGTTCGATGCCAATGGCATTTCGGCCCGGCACCACGGCAACGCGAGCGGCTGTCGCACTCATCGAGCGGGCGATATCGTCGGCAAGGCCGATGACGCGAGACGACTTGATTCCAGGGGCAGGCTCAAGTTCGTACAACGTCACCACCGGTCCCGGATGCGCCTTGACGATCTCGCCGCGCACACCGAAGTCCTGCAGCACGCCTTCCAGCGCGCGCGAATTCGCTTCCAGCTCTGCATTGCTGAGTTGCATGCGATCGGATGCTCTCGGCGCGGCGAGAACGTTGATCGGCGGCAATTCAAACTTGCTCGACGATTTTCTTGCCTTCGGAGCAGCGCGCCTGCGCGGCGCGGGCGCTTCTTCTTCGTCCTCGTCGTTTTCGATGTCTTCGTCGGGTTCAGTCTGCGGCGAAAGCGCAGGGCTGGCATGACGGCGGAGATTGGGCTCGCGGCGCTCGACCCCGCTGGAGCGGATCAGCGGTTTGCTCGAGATGAGCTGCCCATAGGCAAGCGAGAGCAGCCGTCCCAGACGCGCTTTCAGACTCAGCAATCCATGGGCCAGCCAGCCGAGCGATACCGATCCGCGTTCTTCTGCGGGCACGAACGTTTCGTCGTCATCGACGATGGCCGGCGCCTCGTCGTCGCGCTTCTGCGCCCACAGGCCACAAGCGTAGAATAATGTGAACGTCATCGCCGCACCGAACAGGGTGCCGAGAACGATGCGGTAGATGAAGCCCGGCGGCCCGAATGCGACGGCAGGCGTCCGCACCAGCGCATCGCCGACAACGCCGCCGAGTCCGGTCGGCAGCGGCCACGATGCCGTGCGCGCGAAGCAACTCGCAAAGCCCGCAGCGATGACCGCGCACAGAACCCAGCACGCGAGCCGCAACGCTTCGCGATCGAGCGGGCGATGCGTCAGCATGCGCCAGCCCCAAACCGCAACCGGCAGGATCAGCATGATCGCGCCGAGGCCGAGAATCTGCATCGCGAGATCGGCGCCGATCGCGCCGGGATAGCCGAGAATGTTGCGGATGCGGCCGGCGGTCGCGTGGCTGAGGCTGGGATCCTGCACGGACCAGGTCACTAGCGCCGCGCCAGCGGCTCCCGCGAGCGCGAGAAGCCCGAAGCCGGCCAGTTCGCGCAGACGCCGCGACAGCATCTCGCGAAGCCAGTCCGGCATATGAGAAACGATGGGAAGCATGCGTTCGATCGCCGGCATGTCTATCGGGCCTCGCGACGGGGACTGATTGGCGATGATGTTTCGCCGAGCGTTTCCACCATGCGGTGAAGCGCTTCGGCGGTCGTTGCTGCGTCTTGCACCATGGCGACGCGGATATAGCCTGCTCCCGGATTGCTGCCGTCGGCTTGTGGCCGCGCCAGATAGCTTCCGGGAATGACGCGCACTCCGCCGTCCTTGAATAGCTTCACTGTCGCGGCCTCGTCTCCGCCATGGGCAGAAACATCGAGCCACAGACAAAAACCGCCTGCGGGGCGCTGATAACCGAAACGATTGCCGATGATCTGATCGGCGAGATCGAATTTACGGACATAAAGGCGGCGGTTGGCATCGACATGCGCCTCGTCGCCGTAGGCGGCGATGGCGACGCGCTGCAACGGCATCGGCACTTGCGGAGCCGCGACGTTCCGCAACTCGTGAAAGCGCGCGAGAAACGTCGCATCGCCGGCCACGAAACCGACGCGCATGCCCGGCAGATTCGATCGCTTCGAGAGAGACTGAAATGCGACGACGTTGCTGAAGTCCGGCCCTGCGTGCTCCAGCGCGCTTCCGGGCGGGACAGCGCCGTAGATTTCCGAATAGCATTCGTCGCTCAACACGATGAAGCCGAAGCGTTGCGCGAGATCGCATAGCCGTTTGAAATAGGCGGGTGACGCCACCGAGCCTTGCGGATTTGCGGGCGATGCGATGTAGAACGCGACCGTGCGCGCCAGCATTTTTTCGTCGAGGGTGTCGAGATCGGGCAGGAAACCGTTGTCGCGCGTCGTCGGCAGGAAGATCGGCTCGCATCCCGCCGCGCGTGCGCCTGCGCCATAAGCCGGATAAAACGGATTGGGCATCAGGATCGCGGGCGGTCCCTTGCGATCGGTGACGTAACGCGCCGCTGCGATCGCGGCGAAGAACAGCCCTTCACGGCTGCCGTTCAGCACCAGTATTTCGGTGTCGGGATCGATCGCGCGCGGCAATGAGAAACGTCTACCGAGCCACGTAGATACGGCGTGGCGGAACGGTTCGATGCCTTTTGCGATCGGGTAGCGGCCGAACTCTGCGGTGTGCTGCGCCAGCACGGGACCGACGAAATCCGGCACGCCATGCTGCGGTTCGCCGAGCGACAGATTGATCAGCGGCTTGCCGGGCTGATACGGCGTCAACAGTTCAGTCAGCCGCGCAAAAGGCGAGCGCTCGCTCTGCTGCGCGCCGGAAGCAGCGCCGGCGCCTTGCGCGGAGCGGGACGAGGCGGTCGTGACCATGCGAAAACGCCAGCACTTTCAAATCGCTCGGTCGCCTTCGGACAGCCGGGCGGGATTGGATCAAAACACCATAGTGGGGCCGAGGTTAAGGCGCGATTAACCATCGGGCCGGGCTCGTGCTTTTGAAAGCAATCGGGCTCCTGGCCGGCCAGCACGGTAGATCGCTGCCGCGGCGTTGACACAAAATTAACGAACAGCCTGATCGCGCCAATATCCGCAACGAATTCAACCCGATGTTAATGACGGCGCACCCATCGTCGGACTTTAGCCGCGGGTGGAGCTTCGCCGTGAAAGTCACAGATGTTGCGATCATCGGCGGCGGACTTGCCGGATCGGCGGCGGCCACGATTCTGGGCCGCGCGGGGGTCGACGCCGTGCTGATCGATCCGCATCGCGTCTATCCGGTGGATTTCCGTTGCGAGAAGATCGGCGGCTGGCATCTCGACGCCATCCGCGCCGCGGGACTGGACGATGTGGTTTTCGGCGTCACCACATTCGACGGCCATGGAGGCATCGCGCGTTACGGTCATCTGCTGGATGTGCGGCCGAGCGACCAGCATGGCGCGGCTTACGAAAATCTCGTCAATGCGCTCCGCGCGGCAATTCCGGCATCGGTCGGTTTCGTCGAGGCAAAGGCGATGGACATCGAGACTGGCGACGATCGTCAGACCATCACCCTCAACACCGGCGAGACGATTTCGGCGAGGCTGATCGTTCTCGCCAATGGATTGAACTTCGGCGTGCGCGAGCGCATGGGATTGCGCCGTGAGGTCCTGAGCGAGAATCATTCGGTCACCATCGGCTTCAATGCGGTGCGGGTCGGCCATCGCTGCTTTCCGCCGCGCTCCCTGACATATTTTCCGGAACGGGCCTCGTCGCTGGTGTCGTATCTGACATTGTTCCCGATTCGCGATGCAATGCGGGCCAATCTGATGGTGTATCGCCCGGTCGACGATCCGTGGCTGAGCCGGATGCGTCACACGCCGATCGAGGCGATCAAGGAACTGATGCCGCGGCTGACGCGCATCACCGGGGAATTCGAAGTCGAGGGTCCGGTCAAGATTCGACCTGCCTCGCTGTGGCAAACCCAGGGCTATTTGCGCTCAGGCATTGCGCTGATCGGCGATGCCTTCCAGACGTCGTGCCCGGCGGCCGGCACCGGCGCCGGACGTGCGTTCAACGATGTTGCCAGGCTTTGCAACGAATACATTCCGCGCTGGCTGGCGACGCCGGGAATGGCGGCTGAGAAAATCGCGCAGTTCTATGCCGATCCGGTCAAACAGGATCGAGACCGTTTTTCGTTGCACAAGGCCTTTTTCTTGCGAGATCTGTCGATCAACACGTCGCCGGTGTGGACCGCGCGCCGTCTCGTTCGCTTCGCCGGTTACAAGGGCATCGGAATACTGCGCGCGTTGCAGCGGCGAGGCGAGCCGCAACAGAGTTTGTTCGACGGTGAGCGTCATCTGCCGATGTCGGGACACAGGGCGGCGGAGCGCTGAACAGAGAATACTGAAAAGAAAAAAGGGCCCCAGCTTGCGCTGGAGCCCTTCGAACGAACGGGCACACTGCCGGGTATTGCGCCGTTCGTAAGTGTGGGTGCGGCGATACTCGTACCGCACCCGGGAGGAACCTCACATATTGTAGGCGCGCTCGGTGTGCTCGGTGATGTCGAGGCCTTCGCGCTCGCTCTCAACCGTCGCCCGCAGACCGATGATGACATCGACGACCTTGAACAGGATCAGTGAGCCGATACCGGACCAAACGATCGTGAGGCCGACACCCCAGCACTGCGAGATCATCTGTGCGACCAGATCGTAGTCGCCAACCTTGCCGGTGGTGTAGTCCAGCACGCCGGTGCCACCCAGCGCCGGGTTAACCAGAATGCCGGTGCCGAGAGCGCCGACGATTCCGCCGATGCCGTGGATGCCGAAAACGTCGAGCGAGTCGTCATAGCCGAACGAGTTCTTCACAGCGGTACAGAAGAACAGGCAGACCACGCCGGCTACAAGGCCGAGCACGATCGCACCCATCGGTCCGGAGAAGCCCGACGCCGGCGTAACGGCGACGAGACCGGCGACTGCGCCCGAGACTGCACCGAGCATCGAGGGGTGACCCTTGATAATCCATTCGGCGAACATCCAGGCCAGCGCCGCGGCTGCGGTTGCCAGGAAGGTGTTCGTCATCGCAAGAGCCGCGCCGCCCGAGGCCTCAAGGTTCGAGCCGGCATTGAAGCCGAACCAGCCCACCCAGAGCAGCGAAGCGCCGATCATCGTCATGGTGAGCGAGTGCGGGGTCATCAGCTCCTTGCCGTAGCCGGTGCGCTTGCCGAGCAACAGTGCGCCGATGAGACCGGCAACTCCGGCGTTGATGTGCACGACCGTGCCGCCAGCGAAGTCGAGCGCGCCCTTCTTGAAGATGAAGCCGGCATCCGCCATCACTTCATCGAGTTTGGCCTGTGCCGCGGTCTTTGCCGCGCCGTCAGCGGCAGCGGCAAGAGCCTTGGCTGCATCGCTGATCGCGTCCGGACCGGCCCAGTACCAAACCATGTGAGCGATCGGGAAGTAGATCAGCGTCACCCAGAGCGGGACAAACAGCGCCAGCGCCGCGAACTTCATACGCTCGGCGAACGCGCCGACGATGAGGGCTGGCGTGATCGCCGCGAACGTCATCTGGAAGCAGAAGTAGACCATTTCCAGAATGTTGGCGTCGACGGTGAACGTCGCAGCCGCGGATTCGGTCGTGATCCCCTGCATGAAGGCTTTCGAGAAGCCGCCGATGAAGTCGGATCCGCCGGTAAAGGCGAGGCTGTAGCCATAGACGGCCCAGATGATGCAGACGATACAGACGGTGTAAAACACCTGCATCAGCACCGAGAGCATGTTCTTGCTGCGGACGAGACCGCCGTAGAACAGCGCGAGGCCGGGAATCGTCATCAGCAGCACGAGAACCGCCGATGTCATGACCCATGCGTTATCGCCCTTGTTGATGGTCGGCGCCGCGTAGGCTGCCGTGGAGGCAATCATGCCGACTGCAAGAGCCGCCAATCCCGCGCTGTTGGGACGTTTGAACGTCATTTGTACTTCTCCTGATTGAATGAAACGAGAGCGCGGGATCAGAGCGCGGCTGCGTCGGCCTCGCCGGTGCGGATGCGCACTGCGTGGTCGAGGTTTGTGACGAAGATTTTGCCGTCGCCGATTTGCCCGGTCTTCGCGGCCGCGGTGATGGCTTCGATGGTCTTGTCGACCTGGTCCGAATTGATCGCGACTTCGATCTTGATCTTGGGCAGGAAGCTCACAGCGTATTCGGCGCCGCGATAGATCTCGGTGTGGCCCTTCTGACGGCCGTAACCTTTGACTTCCGTAACCGTTAGACCGTGAACGCCAATGGCGGTCAGGGCATCACGGACCTCTTCCAGTTTGAATGGCTTGATGATGGCCATAACAATTTTCATGGGTTCCATTCCCCGCTTTGGCCCGAATCGACAGTGACCGGGTTTTTCGACGACTGAGGGTCACCACGCAGAGATGTTCACGACGCGGGCACAGCCAGCGCCATAGGAATCAAATGCCGTGCCAGATCGGCGGAATTTCCTAACGGTTTATGAATCCGGGAGTTTTCGGGTCAGTCAGCCGGGCGGGGGGATTGCGCTATTCTGTCGCGCTCAAAAGCTAGTCAGCAATGATCAATAGTTGAGCACACCAGATATTCGACATAATCCTGCTCAGCAGGAGTGCAGAATACCGGTGGAAAAAAACATTACTGCAGCGCTTCGCCGTGCTGGGTGATGTCGAGGCCCTCGACTTCCTGCTGCTGGGACACCCGAAGCGGAACAATCGCATCGATCAGCTTGAGCAGTACGAAGGTGACCCCGCCGGTCCACACGAGGGTGACGCCCACGCCATAAGCCTGGGTCAAAAGCTGTGCGGGATTACCTTCGATCAGTCCCGCGGTTCCGCCGATCGCCGCTGCGGCGAAAACGCCGGCAAGCAAAGTCCCGATCGCGCCGCCGATGCCGTGGATCCCGAACACGTCGAGGGTGTCGTCGTAGTTCAGGCGTGTCTTCAGGCTGGTGCAGGCCCAGAAGCAGACCGCGCCTGCCAGCAGTCCGATCAAGATGCCGGCCCCGGGCGACACAAAGCCGGAGGCTGGCGTGATTGTGCCAAGGCCCGCGACCGCCCCCGAGATCATGCCCAGCACCGACGGCTTGCGGCGGGTGAGCCATTCCAGCGCCGACCACATCAGCGCGCCGGCGCACGCTGCCAAATGTGTGGCGAGGATCGCCATCACCGCGCGCGAGTTGGCGCCGAGCGCTGAGCCGCCGTTGAAACCGAACCAGCCGACCCACAGCAATCCCGTCCCGATGACGGCGAGCGACAGGTCGTAAGGCGCGAGATTTTCGGAGCCGTAGCCGCGGCGATTGCCGAGCACGAGTGCCGCGACAAGTCCGGCGGTGCCGGCACTCAGATGCACGACAAGGCCGCCGGCGAAATCGAGCACGCCCGCTTCGGCGAGAAAGCCGCCGCCCCAAACCCAATGCGCCAGCGGTACATAGACCAGCGCAAACCAGCCGACGCAGAATGCGATATAGGCGGAGAAGCGCATGCGATCGGCGACCGAGCCTGCGACCAGCGCGACGGTGATGACTGCGAACGTCATCTGGTAAAGTGCGAACAGGGCTTCGGGGATGGTCTTCGCCGCCGGATTGACGCTCTCCATCGTCATACCGGACAGCATCACGCGGTCGAGCGTACCGATCCATTTTCCGTCGCCGACGAAAGCAAGGCTGTAACCGAACAAGACCCACAGAATTGAGATGAGGGCCACCGCCGCGAGGCTTTGCGCCATCGTGGCCAGCACGTTCTTCTTGCGCACCATGCCAGCGTAGAACAAGGCCAGTCCCGGAATCGTCATCATCAAGACAAGCGCGGTCGCAACGATGATCCAGCCGGTGTCCGCGGCGCTGATCTGCACCGGTTCATTTGCGGCGAGGCCGGCGCCAGGCGCAACGATAGAACATATCGCGGCAGCCAGCGCTGCGCGGCGTGCAAACTTGGTCATTGGTTTCCCCCGGCTCACTGTGCGGCAGTATTGTGATGCGCCGCTTGTCTCGATTGGATTGTCTGATGGTTGTCGCGAGCGACCCGCCTACAAGGCGTCGCTGTCCGTCTCTCCGGTGCGGATGCGCAGCGCCTGATCGATCGGCGTCACGAAGATCTTGCCGTCACCGATCTGTCCGGTTCGCGCACCGCCGGTAATCGCCGCGATCGCCTTGTCGGCGACCGTGGAATCCACCGCGATCTCGATTCGCAGCTTGGGCAGGAAATTCACGACATATTCGGCGCCGCGATAGATTTCGGTATGGCCCTTCTGGCGGCCATAACCCTTGACCTCGGTAACCGTCATGCCGTGGACGCCGATGGCGGTGAGGGCCTGGCGCACTTCGTCCAGCTTGAACGGTTTGATGATCGCGACAATGAGTTTCATGATTTTACTTCCCGGCAGACCCTGCCACGAATGACACGGGGTCAATTTCGCTTTTGCTGAAATGAACAGCAATTCGCATAGAAAGTAGCCGGTGAGTATGCCTTATGGGAAGGCTTTCCGCAGAATTTGGCGGCAATTCCGGATTCAAGACACAGAATTCGACGGGTGCGTCAGCTTCAAGCCGGAGGCAGTTTACGTTCCCGGACCGAGCCTTCCTGAGCGACGGAGGACACTAACGTACCGTCCGGCTTGAAGATGAGCCCGCGGGTCAGGCCGCGGCCGCCCTGTGCGCTTGGCGAATCCTGGCTGTAGAGCAGCCATTCGTCGGCGCGGAACGGGCGATGAAACCACATCGCATGGTCGAGGCTGGCCGGCATCATGCGTTTGTCGAACAGGGTGCGCCCGTAGCGCGCCATCACCGCGTCGAGCAGCGAGAAATCCGATGCGTAGGCGAGGGCGCACATATGCAGCGCTGGATCGTCGGGAAGTTTCGCGGCGGTGCGAATCCAGACATGGATGCGGCCATCGTCGATCTTCTGGCCGAAATAGCGGCCGAGCTCGACGGGACGCAGCTCGATCGGCCGGTCGCTTTCGTAGTAGCGGCGAATGAATTCCGGCATCTCGCGAAACATCGGCTGTTTCGAGATTTCCTCGGCCGTGAGTTTCTCCGGCGGCGGAACGTCCGGCATTTTTTCTTGATGATCGAACGAGCCTTCTTCCTCCGCATGGAACGAGACCATGATCGAGAAGATCGCGTTGCCATGCTGGATCGCGGTGACGCGCCGCGTGGAGTAGCTCTTGCCGTCGCGCAGCCGTTCGACCTGATAGACGATCGGCACTTGCGGATCGCCGGGCAGGATAAAGTAGCAATGCAGCGAATGCGGCATGCGCCCCTCGACCGTGCGGCATGCCGCCACCATCGCCTGACCGATCACCTGTCCGCCGAACACGCGCTGCCAGCTTGTTTTCGGACTGGTGCCACGAAACAAATTCACCTCGATCTGCTCGATATCGAGAATGGAGAGCAGATCGATCAGGCTTTTTGACATCTGGTTGTCCGTGCGTCGCGATGGCGCAATATATTGATGTGACAAAGGTTTCCGGCGGCGGCGGATTGCTGTTAGAACCTGCGCTACCTGAGGTTAGGCGCTCATGTTGCCCGGCCACGGTTGCGATGCAAGAGCAGGTTAATGACCGGACAGCGCGGGATTGTCATTTGCGGAGGCGCGTTCGCGGGGCTCGGCCTCGCGCTGGCCCTGCGGCAGGGGCTTGGGCCAGAGATTCCGGTGATCGTCGCCGATCCGGCGCTGGCGATGCGGTCGAGCCGCGATCCACGCGCGTCCGCAATCGTTGCGGCCTGCCGGCGGATGTTCGAGGCGCTCGGTGTCTGGGATCAGGTTGCCAGCGATGCGCAGCCAATCCTCGACATGGTGGTGACCGACAGCCGGCTCGACGACGCGATGCGGCCGACATTCCTGACATTCGGGGGCGACGTCGAACCGGGCGAACCGTTCGCGCATATGGTGGAAAATCGCCAGCTGATCGATGCGCTGGTTGCGCGCGCCGAGGCTGAAGGCGTGACGCTGCGGTCCGATGCGGTCATTGGCTATCAATCGCGTGACAACTCCATCGCAGTCGAATTCGCCAATGGCGATGTCGTTGAAGCAAGCCTGCTGGTCGCGGCCGACGGCGCGCGTTCGAAACTGCGCGAGCAGGCAGGCATCGCGACCCATGGCTGGGAGTACGATCAGTCCGGCATCGTCGTCACGGTGGGTCACGAGCGCGACCATCAGGGCCGTGCGGAAGAACATTTCCTGCCTGCGGGGCCGTTTGCGATACTGCCGCTGAAGGGCAATCGCTCGTCATTGGTCTGGACCGAAACGCGCAGCGAGGCCGCGCGCATCGCCGCGTTGCCGGACAATGAATTTCATACCGAACTTGAACGGCGCTTCGGACTGTATCTTGGCGAGCTGAAAGCCATCGACAAACCGCGCGCGTTTCCGCTCGGTTATTTCGTGGCGCGCTCGTTCATTGCCGAGCGTCTCGCGCTGATCGGCGATGCGGCTCATGTGATTCACCCGATCGCAGGACAGGGGCTCAACTTGGGCCTGAAGGATGCGGCGGCGCTGGCGGAGGCTGTCGTCGATGCGGCGCGGCTTGGCATCGATATCGGCCAAGCCGATGTGCTGGATCGCTATCAGCGCTGGCGGCGCTTCGACACCATGGCGATGGGTGTCGCGACCAATGCGCTGAATGTGATGTTTTCCAACGATGTCACTCCGTTGCGCGTGGCGCGCGACATCGGCCTTGGCCTGGTCGATCGCCTGCCGCCGCTGAAGAGCGCATTCATCAAGCAGGCGGCAGGGCTGACCGGCGATGTACCGCGGCTGCTGAAGGGAGAGGCGCTTTAGACTTTGTTTGACGCATTTTCCTGACGCGGGCCACTTCTCGTTTCGCTTGAAAACGCTCTCTAGCGCGACGCCAAGAAAACCTCACCGAGCAGCGACGAATTCGACCACGGCACCTGTTTGTTCTTTGTCGCCGCAACCACCTCGGCGCGGACGCGCGTCAGCATCTGCTGCAGCTCCAATCCCGGCGTTGAAATGTGTCGCGCGAGCGCGGACGAGAACGGGCTATTGGTGCCGTCGCCGTCGAGTGCGACTTGACCGGGTGCGGTTGCGAAAGCGACTAGCGTTCCCGCACCGATCGTTGCGCCTGCACCGAGGCCCGACTGTGCCGCAAGGCCGGAGCGTACTTGTACCGACCGGCTGGCGACGGTGGTCTGGGTCTGCTGCACGGTCGGATTATCGCGGCAGGCGTCGAGAATGACGATGTTGGTGCGAAGCTGGTCGTCAAGGCCGGCGAGAATCGTATCGAGATCGCTGAAGTCAGTCAGCATGGTGTCGCCGCTGTCGAGCCGGGCGTCGGTCGGCAAGAGATAGTTCTTGCCGCCGATCTGCATGCCGTGCCCCGCATAGAACATCACTGCCATGCTCGCCGTCGATGCGCTGCGCAAGAAACCGTTGATCGTGTCCTTCATCTTTTGTGTATCAAGATCGAGACCTTCGCTGACCTCGAAGCCGATGCCGCGCAGCGCCTTTGCGATGGCTGCCGCGTCGTTGGCTGGATTGGCGAGCTTACCCGCACCGGCATAGGCGGCATTGCCGATCACGAGCGCGATGCGGCGTTCCTTGATGCTGGATGGCAGTACTGGCGAGGCGGGCGCAATTGCCGGTGATAACGCCGTATCGAGCGTTTGCAGGCGGGCTTGCGCCATCGCCTTGTACCGGAGATTCGAACCGTGAAAGGCGCCAAGCGATGTTCCCTTGATCGCAGCCGTTGCCGGTTGCACCACAGCGAGTCTGAAGTCCCGCTTGGCGGCTTCGATATCGCCTTTGGACTCGTAGGCCAGACCCCGGCCTGCATAAGCGGCGATATATTGCGGGTCGCGTGCAATAGCCCCATCAAACTCGGTGATCGCTCGATCGAACTCGGCGCGGGCGCGCCACACCAGACCACGGCCACCGAACGCGAGGGCAAACTTCGGGCTCAGTCTGGTTGCCTGGTCGTAATCGGCCATCGCCCGGTCAAGATCACCCATGGTGCGATAGAGATCGCCGCGGCTGACAAACGCGATGTCGTCGGCTCGCAGCTTGATCGCAGCGTTCTGGTCCAGAAGCGCGCGCTGGAAGTCGCCCTTGTTCTGCCAGGCGCTGCCGCGATTGTTGAAAAAGGCAACCTGTTTCGGATCGAGCTGGATTGCGCGGTCGAAGTCGGCGATGGCCTCGTCGAATTGTCCCGTCATCGAGAGGATGCTTCCGCGCGCGTTGTACGGACCGGGCACCTTGGGTGCAAGACGGATCGCATCCTCCACATCGCGCCTGGCCCTTTCGAGATCGCCTTTCGCAAGCCAGATTTGGGTCCGGAGCTCGAATCCGGTGTGGGACACCGGCGATCCGCGAATGATGTCGTCCGCGTCTTTCAATGCAGCGTCGAAGTCGCCCTTGATCTGATAGGCCGCAACCCGCCAGGTCAGGACGACGACCTTCTGGGCCGCGTCCAGCTTCTGTCGCAACAACCGCGAGCACGACTTGATCGTGTCATCGGGCGAGCTCTTGTAGTTGGTGCAGACCTTAACGTCGTCCGCGACCGTGGATGCGGCTGGCCCCGTCAACAGGGTCAGGAAGACAAAGGCAATCGGCAGCCGGATCGAACGAGGCATGATTGCCCGCCGTCTTGTGGAAAGCCCTATACGAACGGAATATCCAGAATATGCTTTTTGAACATCGGACGCGCGCTGATCTCGCCGTACCATCGCTCGACATTCGGCAGTGGAGCATGATCCGGCACCAGACGGAAGTAGCGATATGCGAACGGGCCGACCGGGATGTCGCCGTATGAGAATTCGTCGCCGGCGAGAAAGCGCGTCTTTGCGAGCTGCGCGTCCATGATCTTCATTGCGTCGTGACACTTGACCTTGCTGGCCTCGATCGCATTGAAATCGCGTTTTTCCGGCGGTGTGCGCACCAGTCCCCAGAACAGAGGAATGATCGCGCCGTTGACGACCGAGAGCTGCCAGTCCATCCACCGCTGGGCACTGAAGCGCGTCTGCATGTCCGCCGGCTCCAGTGAGCCCGCGCCATGTTTCGCCGCGAGGTAGCGAACGATGGCGTTCGATTCCCACAGCACGAATCCGTCGTCTTCTTCCAGTGTCGGCACCACGCCGTTGGGGTTCATGGCGAGATAGGGAGGCTCCCGGTTCTGACCGAACGGCCCGCCGACGTCGATGCGTTCATGCGCAACGCTCATTTCGCCGATCGCCCACATTACCTTCTGGACGTTGGACGAGGTGTTTCTGCCCCAGACCTTGAGCATCGTTGCCTTCTTCTCGTAAGGAGTTTTTGAAATCGGGGAGGCCGGATTGTCAGTCTATCTTGCGTGCTTCTTCCGGCAGCATGATCGGGATACCGTCACGGATCGGATAGGCAAGTTTCGCTGAACGGGATATCAGCTCCTGCCGTCCGCCGTCGAACTCCAGTGGGCCTTTGGTCATCGGGCAGACCAGAATCTCCAGCAGCTTCGGATCGACAGGGCTTTCCGTCCGTTCGGTCGATGAGTTCATACGCGCCGTCCTTGTGCCTTCCTTGGTGCCTTCCTGGCGTTTTGCATTTTCTAGCATGGTTTGGTGGCAATGGAATATCAGGCGCGTTGCGCGGGCGACTATTCCTTTGCTTGTGCAAAGCGGATCAGCTCATCGATCACCGCCTCCTGCTGCGGCTGCCGCAACGGTTTCTCCATCAGCACGAAGCCGACGAACGTCCAGTAGAGCACGCGCGCGCGCGCCCGTGCCGTTCTATCCGGCAATCCCGATTTCATCAGCACGCTTGCTATGTATGACATCCGCCGCGTGTCGATGGCGTCGACCGCCTTGCGGACCGCCGGATTGTGCGCGGCCCAGCTCCGGATCGCCGTTTCGGCCGGCGGTTTCGCATGGAACGCCCGCCGAAACAGTTGCGGAAGCGCGGCCCCGTCGGGCGCGGCCTCGAGATCCGCGATGATCCGTTCGGCCGAGACCTCGCGCCAGTACTTCAGCAAAGCCGCGTGATAGGCATCGACGTCGGCGAAATGCCAGTAGAAACTTCCGCGCGACACCCCCATGGCTTTGGCCAGCGGTTCGGCCTTCAGCGCGGTGAAGCCGCTCCTGGCCAGCGCTTTGAGACCCTGTCTGAGCCAGTCTTTGGCGGACAGTTGATCGGCCGGCATGAATCCTCCGTTGTCCAGGCGGCCCTGACCATACACAACTGTATTGACAGACGCCAGCGCAGGGAGCATCGTTGCCATACAGTACTGTATGGACGGCGCGATCGGGAGTATTTCAGATGCGGGACCTCTTGCTGCAAAGCGCGGGCGTACTGGCGATCGCGGTATCCCTGATTCATGGCGTGCTCAGCGAGACGAAAGTGTTCGCGCACATCACGATCGAGCCGCCGCGGTTTCGAACCTTGGTTCATGTGGTCTGGCAGGCCGGGACGGTTGCGTGGATTTGCGGCGGCGTGCTGCTGCTCGCGGCGCCTTCGATGTCGTCCGAGCCGGCGCGGCGTTGGATCGTTGTGGTGGTTGCGGTGATGTATGCGACCGCCGTCGTTGCCAACGCATGGGCAACGCGCGGCCGTCATTTTGGATGGATGCTGTTCAGTCTCGTGGTCGCGCTGGCGGTCGCGGGCTACTGACCGGCTCATGGACCGCTTTGGCTGAACCTGCCTATATTTGTCTTCGGGCATGATCTTGTCCGAAAACCGGTTCCCACTTTTCGGGATCAGGCCCTATTGCAGCGGCGGCTCGCTGCCGCTGGTCTTGCGCCTGGCAAGGTCCATCTCGGTCACTGCGATCAGGATTTCGGCGCGCGTCTTCAGGTCGGGCGCCTCGAGCAGCGCCTGCTTTTCCGCGGGGCCGTAAGGCGACATCATCGCCAGTGCGTTGACCAGCGCTTCGTTCGGCGCGTTCTCGACGCCGTCCCAATCGACCTTCAGATCGTTGACCTTGAGAAAGCTGGTGAGCGCTTCGAGCACAGCCTCGCGGTCGACCTGGTCTTCGCCCTTGCGCGCCGTGAAGTCATCGACGAACGTATAGAAGTCGACCTTGCACTGGCGATACGGCGTCAGCACCGTCTTTTCTTCGACGACCTTGAAGCGGGACACGCCGGTCAGTTCGAGGATGTATCGGCCGTCGCCCGCTTCGGCGAGCTGGGTGATACGGCCGACGCAGCCGACGCGGAACAGTTGAGGTTTATCGGCTTTCGGCGAATGGGCCATATCCGGCTGGATCATTCCGATCAGGCGATGGCCGTCGCGCAACGCATCGTCGACCATTTCAAGATAGCGCGGTTCGAAAATATTCAGCGGCATCTGCCCGCGCGGCAGCAGCAATGCTCCCGGAAGGGGAAAGACCGGAATAATCTCGGGTAGTTCGCTCGGCCCGCGGTACTCGGCATTGATAGGCATCAGCGTCCCCGCGCGTCGTCGAGCATTGATTGAATCGTCACAGCCAACTCCGAAGCGGCGCCGTCCGGAACGAGGCTTTACGAAAACAGGACGGTCGATAACCGCTTGCGCCCCTCAGTGGTTGCATCGTCGGCGCCGCCCCACGCTTCAAAAAACTGGATCAGTTGCTTGCGCGCGCCGTCGTCGTTCCACTTGCGGTCCCGCTTGACGATATCAAGCAGGTGCGTGGTGGCTTCCGCGCGTTTGCCCGCGGCATTGAGCGCAACGGCCAGGTCGAAGCGCGCCTGATGATCGAGCGGATTGGCGGCGACTTTCTGTTCCAGTTCCGTCACCGGGCCGAGCGATTGCGCCTGTTCGGCGAGGTCGATCATCGCCTGCACGGCCTTCACCGCCGCGTCTTCGCGCTTCGATTCAGGCACCATCGCCAGCGTCTGCTTGGCCTGTTCGAAGGCGCCGGTTTGCGCGTAACAACGGGCGAGACCGGCGAGCGCCGGAATGTTGGTGGCGTCGATGCCGAGCACTTCGGCATAGACCGAGGCTGCGGTCGCGGGATCGCCGGCGGCGAACGCAGCGTCGGCCTCGTTCAGGATTTCAGCAATGCCGTCGCCCGGCGCCGGCATGCCCTTGGTCAGCTTGTCGATGAAGGCGGTGACTTGACTCTCCGGCACCGCGCCCATGAAGCCGTCGGCAGGCTGGCCGTTGGCAAAGGCGATCACGGCCGGGATCGACTGAATGCCCATCTGGCCCGGGATCTGCGGGTGCTCGTCGATGTTCATTTTGACGAGCTTCACCTTGCCCTTGGCCGCACGCACCGCCTTCTCGAGAATGGGCGTCAACTGACGGCAGGGCCCGCACCATGGCGCCCAGAAGTCGATCAGCACGGGCTGTCGCTTCGATTCCTCGATCACGTCCTTGACGAAAGTTTGCGTGGTCGTGTCCTTGATGAGGTCGGTTGGGACTGGCGCGGGTGTACCGCCGCCCTGTTCAAGTATGGTCACGCGATCCTCTTCGATTTCTGGCTATGTAGGGGCATTCTAGCACGTTCTCGCCCTAAATGGCGCTCGGACGGGCGTTTTGCAATCGCCCTGTTGAGACGAATGGTAACGCCGCCGGGGGTTCCGGTTAACGCCCCCGCTGTTGCATTCACCCGCCGCATTTGGCATACGACACCCCTCCGGCGGGCCATTGTCCGTTGTCTCTCGGATGCGGGTGTAGCTCAGGGGTAGAGCACAACCTTGCCAAGGTTGGGGTCGAGGGTTCGAATCCCTTCGCCCGCTCCAGAAAGACTTAGAAAAGACAAGCCGGATTTGCACAGGACCGCCGCGAGGCGGTCTTTTGCTTTTGGGACCTAGTACCGGATGACGCTGCGTGCGCCGATCAGCGTGGCGTCCTTGATCCGCTCTCCCGGAACGGGACTGAGCGGGTTCTGGATATTTCCGCCGGGGTTTTTGACGAACGCGAACATCGGCTGCACCGTCCAGCCCGGCACGATCGAAACCGAATAATTGGCTTCGAACGAAAGCTCATAGCCGTGCAGCGGCGTCAGCAAATTCCTGAACAGGATCGTGTCGGCGTCGAAGCCGCGGACGCGCGGAGAAATGTGCGTGTAGAGAAACGATACGCCAAACGCATCGTCGGGCCGGGCAGGGATCAGTCCATTGAAAATCAATCCGCCATCGACGTAGAAGTCCGACAGGTTGCGATCGCCGGGGCTTGCGGAGACCCGGCCAAACAGGAGAATCCCGGAATTGGCGTCGCCGCCCTGCGGCCGATAGAGCTGCTGGTCGATCACCGCATAGATGCCGCTGTTGCCGCGAAACCTGCGCGCTACGCCCGACGAGAAGGGATTGGCCAGCGAGAGGCCGTTGATGTCGAGGCGCTGGTCGTCGAACCTCCCGAAATGATGCCAGCCGCCGAGGCGAATTCCGCCGGCCAGCCCCTTCGCCTTCGGCGATTCGTTGTAGCGGTATTGTCCCTCGGCAATCACGAACGGCGGATCCTTGACGCGGAAATTCAGCCCGTAGCGGTTGCGCAATTCCGGATCGTTGACGCCCGGACCTGCCGGGTCTCCATTGAGCACCGAGAGCAGAAAGGTTGTCTGCGGCGTCGGATCGATTTTCAGGCGAATGCCGGGCGTCGAAAGCGGGTAGGCTGCGCCGCCGCTCGGAATATTCACCGCCGGATTGGTCGGCCAGTCGCTCGAGATAAAGAACGAGAAGTAGCGGCTGAACAGAAACTCGGTATCGACCACCAGTTGTCCTGCGCGCAGAAAAGCCTTGCCGTCCCAGAACGATTGCTCGAGCCAGAGTTCGGACAGGCGTGTGGTCGGCAATGCCTCGATGTTCGAAATCGTATTCAGATTGCCGATCAGTTCGCGGCCTGGCCCGCGGCTGCCGTGAAGCTGCAGGATATTGGTGTAGGCCGTGAGGCCCTTCACGCCAGCAAGTTTCTCCAGATCAACGCCGACAATGGTCTCGAGCTTCCCGGACGTAATGGTTGCCCGCCGCAACCCGCCCTGGAGATTGGAAAAAACGTCCTCGGTGAGGATGATGCCGAACACGACGCCATGCTGCGCAAGCCATGCGCGGGCGCCATACGGATCGCCGCTGCCGGGCAGGGACGATGAAATCGACGGTCTCGGCGGCAGATCGGCCACGGACTGGCCACGCGCCGGGCTTGCCGCGCAGAGTCCGATCAACAGTAACGCCGCAAGCCGGGGCCACATCGTCATACGCAACTGAGTCCGTTAAGCTCAAATGCTTATGAACCACTTGTTACAGCTTTACGACGAGTTCTGCGCGAGAAGAACCAGTCCCGGACATCAGATTGTACGGGAAATGAGCACCTTCATGATCTCGTTGGTGCCGCCGTAGATGCGGGAGACGCGCGCGTCCTTGTACATGCGGGCGATCTCGTACTCGTCCATGTAGCCGTAGCCGCCATGAAGCTGCAGGCATTCGTCGACGATCTGACCTTGCAGGTCGGTGAGCCAGTACTTCGCCATCGATGCGGTGGCGGCGTCGAGTCTGCCTTCGAGGTGCTGCCCGATGCAGTGATCGACGAAGACGCGCGCGACGGTGGCTCTGGTCTTGCACTCGGCGAGCTTGAATTGCACGGTCTGGTTGTCGAACACCGCGCGCCCGAACGCCTTGCGCTCCTTGACATAAGCGATGGTGACTTCGAGCGCGCGCTCGATCATGGCGATCGCCTGCACGGCGATGAGGAGCCGCTCCTGCGGCAGCTTTTCCATCAGTTGATAGAAGCCGCGGCCCTCGTCGCTGCCGAGCAGGTTCGACGTCGGCACGCGCACATCATTGAAGAAAAGCTCCGACGTATCAGCGGCTTCCAGCCCGACCTTGTCGAGATTACGCCCGCGCTCGAACCCCTCCACGTCATCGGTCTCGACAACGATCAGCGAAGTGCCCTTGGCGCCCTGCTTCGGATCGGTCTTGGCGACGACGAGAATGAAGTTCGCGGTCTGGCCGTTGGTAATGAAAGTCTTGGAGCCGTTGATGGTGTACTGATTGCCCTGGCGGGTGGCAGTGGTCTTCACGCCTTGCAGGTCGGAACCCGCGCCCGGTTCGGTCATGGCGATCGCAGACACGTATTCGCCGCTCGTCAGCTTCGGCAGCCACTTCTTCTTCTGCTCCTCCGAGCCATAAGCCTCGATGTAAGGCATCACAATGCCATTGTGCAGCGAGACGCCCCAGGCATCGAGTCCGCGTTTGCTGGTTTCTTCGACCAGCACCGCCTCGTGGCGGAAGTCGCCGCCAACGCCGCCGTATGTGTCGGATGTCGAGAGACCGAGCAGTCCTGCCGCGCCGGCCTTGGTCCACAGGTCGCGCTCGACGACGCCGTCGCGCCGCCATTGGTCGAGCTTCTTCTGCGGCGCATGCTCGTCGAGAAACTTCTTCACCGAGCTGGCGAACATGCCGAACTCTTCGTCGGCGAGATAGGCAGGTGTGGGGACGTTCAGGGCCGGGCTTTGCATCGGCGTTTCTCCGCGACGGTATTCTTGTGCAACACCCTTGTCACAACTGGAGGCGCGGCGCTACCGGTCCCCGGCTCGATCGCGCACGAGCCGGGGCTGCTCGCGACCTATGTCATATTACTCGGCCTTTGCGCCGGCGGCCTTGATGACCTTGCTCCATTTCTCGACCTCGGCGGTGAGGTGCGATTTCAGCGCTTGAGGCGTAGCCTTGTCGTCGCTGACCGGCTCGATGCCCAGGGCTGCCAGCCGATCGATCACCTTCTGATCCTTCAATGCAGTTCGCAGGGCGGCGTTGAGCTTGGCGGCGACATCTGCCGGCAGCCCTTTCGGCGCCCACATTGCGTGCCAGGCTGCAACCTCGAAACCCTTGATGCCCACTTCGTCCAGAGTCGGCAGTTCGGGGAGAACTTTTAGCCGCTTCGGCGTGGTGACGGCGTAGCCCTTGATCGTCCCGGCCTTGATCTGGTTGGTCGTGCCGGTGGTCTGGTCGCACATCATGTCGAACTGTTTGCCGATCAGGTCGTTCATTGCCGGACCGGTGCCGCGATAAGAGACCGCGGTCATCTTGGCGCCGGTCGCGCTCATCAGCATCAGAGCGCAAAGATGCGACGCCGAGCCGATACCGGCATGGGCGTAGGTTGCCGCGCCCTGCTTCTCTTTCATCCACGCAATCAATGCCGCGGCATCGTTCACGGCGAGGTCGGATTTGCTGACCAGCGTCATCGGCACGTCGGCGATGCGCCCGATCGAGTCAAAATCCTCAATGACGCTGTAGCGCAGATTGTCATAAAGCGCCGGTGCGGTGGATTGCGCGATGTGCCAGACCGCAACCGTATAGCCGTCCGCCGGAGATTTCGCGACGCGCGCCATACCGATGGTGCCGCCCGCGCCGCCGACGTTCTCGACGATCACTTGCTGGCCGAGCGTCGAGCTCATCGAATCGCCGATCATGCGCCCCACCGCGTCGGTCGGGCCGCCGGCCGCGGCCGGAACGATCAGTGTAATCGGGCGCGACGGAAAGGCTTGCTGCGCCGATGCAGGATTGAGTCCTGCGAGCAATCCCGCAGCCGCCATCGCAAGTAAAGATTTTAGCAAAAGCCTGTGAATGCGCATGAAGTCCTCCCTCGAACGTTTGTTTGTTGTTGAGCTCGTTAGCCGTTATCTCCCGCCAGCGCCTCGCAGACGGCGCGGGTCACGTCAGTTGTTTTCGCCTTGCCGCCCAGATCCGGCGTGTGCAGCGATTTGTCGGCGGTGACGCGCTCGATCGCCCGCATCAGCCGCGCCGCCGCATTCGTCTCGCCGAGAAACTCCAGCATCATCACGCTCGACCAGAACGTGCCGACCGGGTTTGCAATTCCCTTGCCCATGATGTCGAAGGCCGAGCCATGAATAGGCTCGAACATTGATGGAAACGTGCGTTCGGGATTGAGGTTCGCGGTCGGCGCGATGCCGAGCGATCCGGCAAAGGCGGCCGCGAGATCGGACAGAATGTCGGCGTGCAGGTTGGTCGCGACGATGGTGTCGATGGTTTCCGGTTTCAGGGTCATGCGCATGGTCATGGCGTCGACCAGCATCTTGTCCCAGGTGACGTCGGGAAATTCGGTGGCCACTTCCGCGGCGATTTCATCCCACATCACCATGGCGTGGCGCTGCGCGTTCGACTTCGTCACCACTGTCAGGAGTTTGCGCGGCCGCGACCGCGCCAGACCGAAGGCGAAACGCATGACGCGCTGGACGCCCGCGCGCGTGAACATCGACACGTCGGTCGCGACTTCCTCAGGTAAACCGCGATGCACACGTCCGCCGACGCCGGCATATTCGCCTTCCGAATTCTCGCGCACGATCACCCAATCAAGCTCGGGTCCGGATACGTTGCGCAGCGGGCTGGAAATGCCGGGCAGAATGCGCGTCGGGCGCACGTTGGCGTACTGATCGAAGGGCTGGCAGATCGCCAGCCGCAATCCCCACAATGTAATATGATCGGGAACATCGGGCGCGCCGGCGGAGCCGAACAGGATGGCATCGTGCTTGCGGATCAGGTCGAGGCCATTGGCGGGCATGAACGCGCCGGTTTTCTTGTAGCGCGCGCTGCCCCAGTCGAAATGATCGAAATCGATGGCAAAGCCGTCGCGCGCCGCGCAGGCATTCAGTGCTTCGATACCGGCTTCGATGACTTCCGAGCCGATCCCGTCGCCGGGAATGGCTGCAATGCGGTAGGTTTTCACTTTTCTTGTCCTCTCGAAGGCGCAGCTTGATCGTTGCCCAGCGAGGACGAACTGTCAAAGGACTTGGCTGCGCAGATGCGCGGCCTCCGAATGTTGGAAACAGGCACTAGCAAGCGCTGCTTTTTCCGGGTGCCTCGCCGGCAACGCGGCGGCCATGCCTGTTCGCGTCAATGTCGGCAAGCTCGGTCTTGAGATCGTGAACCATCGGCGCGTAGATCAGCGCGCTGGTTTCCTCGATCAGCCCTTGCGCACGTTGCAATTCATCTTCGGCAGATCTTCGGTCTCCGGATTCGTGAAGCACACGAGCTCGGATAATGCGTGCGAGACATTCGGCGACCCGCGTGTGTCTCGCGGCTGAAATGCGGATTGAATCGTCGGCGGTGCGCAGCGCGGAGCTCAAATCACCCTTGAGCAGGTAAGCATTTGCCAGGTCAGCAACGATCCGGGGTTCATATTCAAGTCCCGCCCGTCGCCTGCGGGCAAATTCAAGGGCGGTGATGAAGTCCTCTATCGCAGCGGAGGCTCGCCCGGCCACCACATGGGCAAGTCCACGGCAGGCCGTGGCGTAGGTCTGCAAATAGGGCGTGCCGCTCTTGAAGGCCATGGAGAAGGCCCGCTCCGCATGCTGCTGGGCGAGCCGAACGTCGCCCTGGGCCCAGGCCAGATCGACATAGGAAATGCTCGGCATGAAATGGTCGGAGGCGTTGATCTGCTCGGTGTCCATCTGGATCACGCGATCGAGAAACGGTCTGGCGTCGTCGAAGCGTCCCATGATGACCAGTAACTGTCCGCGCAGCGCCGTCAGCCATGGCTCGATGTCGAATCCCATCATCTGGCGATGGAGCTTGTTGAGTTCGTGCGCCCGTTCGGTGGCCTGAATATTGGCCTCGAGCGCGGGGGCAAGGCGGCCCGCCAGCCTGAGCGCGTGGGACAGCCCGGCCTTCATCATCACTTCAAGGCTGGTGTCGTTGGCTTGCCTGGCGAGCGCGATCGCCTCCTCGACCTTCGTCACATACTCATCCGCCGAGCCCCTGATCGCAACAAATCTGCCAAACCCGGCGTGCAACATGGCGTTCGCCTGAGCATTGCCGGTCGCGAGCGCGATCTGTCTTGCTTCCTCGAAATAACGCTGACCCTCGTCAGCCGAGATGCCTTCCCAGCGGCCGAAGTTCACCGCCTGACCACAGGCCATCATGCGGAGATAGTCGGCGGTCTTCGAGCCTGGCTGGCCGATGAGGAGTTCGCGAGTCTTGAGCCAGCTACGGAGCGCCTGGCTCGGGTCCTTGGCGCCGATCCAGATCGCGGCGCGAGCATGAGCCTGCGCTGCGGGCAGCATGTCGCCAGCCTGCTCAAGGTGAAAACCGATCAGGCTCGAATATTCGTCGAGGCGATCGGCGAATTGCTCCGACAGCGCCCGCGCGACCCGGGCGTGAAGTTCGCGGCGTCTGCTCTGCAGCAGCGAATGATAGGCGACGTCCTGAATCAGCGGATGACGAAAGGTATGAACGCCCTTCCTGAAGGTCGGCAGTTCGTAGAGCATTTCGGCGCGGCGCAATTGAAGCAGTGCGTCCGAGAGCTGGTCCGCTGGCAAGTCTGCGACGCGATCGAGAATCGTCAGCGGCACTTCCCGTCCGATCACGGCAGCCGTTTGCAGGACCAGGCGTAAAGGATCCGACAACCGATCGATGCGGGCGCCCAGCACGGTTTGAATTGTCGCGGGCAACGGCACGACTTCGATGCCGCCTTTCAATTTATAGGCTCCGCGATCGCCCTCGAAGTCGCCGCGTTCGGCGAGCGATTGTACGAGCTCTTCCAGAAAAAAGGGATTGCCTTGGGCGCGCTCCGCGATGTTACGGGACAACAGCGCCAGCGATGAATCGTCACCGAGCAGGCTGCTCAGCAATTCGTGAGTTTCGGTCTGCTGCAGCGGGCGGAGGGAAATCTGCCGGTAGTGCGATCGCTGCATCCATGGCGCGGTATAGCCGGGCCGGAAATTCAGAATGATAAGCGTTCTCGTTCCGACCGCCGCATCGATCAGTGCTTCGATGAACTCCTCGCTCGCCTGATCGATCCAGTGCAGGTCCTCGATCAGCACCACCACGGTTTCATCGTTCAATCGCGCGTGCACGAACTGCCGGACAAAGGCGAGCAGCCGATGCTTCCGGGCCGCGGGATCGAGTTTCAATGCCGGTCGCGCCGGATCGTGCAGGCCGAGGAAATCGAGCAGCACAGGAAGAGATTCAGTGAAATCGCCCCGCGCCTGAAGCGTCTCGACGATGCGCTGGCGCGCCGCCTCCACCGAATCGCTCTGCTGGACCCCGCACGCATTGCGAAGCAACTCGATCACCGGCTGGAACGGCGTCGCGCGCCCATGCGAGAGAACGCGGGCTTCGTGAACGCGAATCCTTTGCTGGCGGCATGCTTCGGCAAATTCGAAACAAATGCGGCTTTTGCCGAGACCGGCGTCGCCGACAATGCCGATCACATTGGTCGCGCTCGCATCGTCTTGCCGGGTGCGTGACAACTCCGCCTCCAGCATCGACAGCTCGGCCTTCCGTCCGATCAGCCGGCTCGATGGCAGGCCGGTACGGAATCGCTCGCTCGCCACGGCAGGCCTGGCGCCGGTGAGTGCGAAGACCTCGACCGGCTCCGGGATGCCGCGAATCTGCTGCGGGCCGAGAGATTTCGTCTCGATGAATTGTCTGGCCTCGGCAAACGTGCTGCCGGAGATCAGGGTGAGGCCAACGTCTGCGAAGCTCTCCAGACGATTGGCCAGATGAACGGCTATGCCGGCGGCATCGTAAGTTTGATACAGGCTGTTGTTGACGGCCTGAACCACGACCTCGCCGGTGTGCAGCCCGACGCGGATCTGCAGATCCGGATCGCCGAGGCGCGCGACGGCGTCGTGCATGGCGAGAGCGGCGAGACACGCCCGGACAGCATGGTCTTCATGAGGGCGAGGTGCGCCGAACAGCGCCATGATGCCATCGCCCTGAACCTTGTTGACCAGTCCGTCATAGCGATCAACTGCGCTCCTCATGGCGTCGAGCACAGGCTGCATCCGGCGCATGGCGCTCTCCGGATCCATGCTTGCGATGAGGCCGGTAGAGTTATGGATGTCGGCAAACAGAACCGTCAGCCGTCTGTATTCGCCGCCGCTGATGCTCAACGCGCGCAGGTGCGAGTTCAGGGTCGTCGCAGCGCCGCTGTCGAGCTGGTTGCCGCAATCGCCGCAGAAACGAACGTCCAGCCGGTTCACTCGCCCGCAGGCGCTGCATGTTAGGTGAAGCGATGCGCCGCATGCTTCGCAAAATGCGTTGGTGGCCGGGTTGAGGGCCCTGCAACTCAGGCACTGCATCAAGCACACTCTTGGTTACACAGAGCGCGGATCGAAGACGCCGCAGCGATGGCTATTGTTTAACCGGCGGGAAGCTGCCGATCTCCATGGCGGGATGCTTGTCGACCGGATAACGGCTTTTCATGAGGATCGTGATGCCGCCCTTGCTCGGCGGTGTATCCGGCGAATGCCACATCGTCATCTCGTAATCGTAACCCGGCGCCCATGCGAATACGATCGGCGTTGGCGGCTCCGTCGATAGCGCGTGATAGACCGTTGCACGGAATGCCTCCTGAAAACTTTTGGGCATTTGCTCGGTGTATTCGACCCAGAATTTATGGAGCGGGCTTGCCTTGTCGATAACGATACCGGCCGCAAGCGGCTTACCCGGCGCGAATGCCTCGCGCCTGGCAGCCAGTTCCTTGATGCGCTCTCTGCTGAAGGCACCGTTGAGATAGCCAAGAATTGACTGAAAACCCGACATACTAAACCCCTTTTTGCCGTCACGGCGGGCTGCGAGGCCAGGCCGTCTTGATGCGAACAGGAGATGGGCGCTCGATCAGGTTTCAAGCGCGGGGAAACTCTAGCATATTCAGTAGCCGAGTACCATGGACACGCCAGCCAGCCTGACGCTACCGTTAGGAACGACGGATGTCTGGAGAGACGACTATCGAGAGTTTTCAGACAGCCCGTCGCTGTCCGATGATGCCGATCTCTGACCCGCGGGGTTGATCGAGGTCTATGCCCTACCCATTCTGCTTACTCGGCATTTTAGTGACATTGTGACGTTTGCCATTGCGACACTCTCCGGATCAGCGAAGCCCCATGCTCATTGTCCATCACCTGAATAATTCCCGCTCGCAGCGCGTACTGTGGCTGCTCGAGGAACTCGAAGTGCCTTACGAGATTGTGCGCTATCAGCGTGGACCCGACATGCTGGCGCCGAAGGAGCTGCGCGCCATCCATCCGCTCGGAAAATCGCCGGTCATCACCGACAACGGCAACACCATCGCGGAGTCCGGCGCGATCGTCGAATATCTCGTCGAGACTTACGGCAATGGCCGCCTGATTCCACCGCCAAAGACGCCGGAGCGGCTGCGCTATAACTACTGGCTGCACTATGCGGAAGGTTCGGCGATGCCGCCTCTGGTGCAGAAGCTGATCTTCACGGTGCTGCCGGGCCGGGCGCCGGCTTTTCTGCGGCCGATGTTCAAGATGGTGATGGCTCAGTTGCTCAAGAACATCGTCGATCCAGCGCTCAGGCGGCACATGGCATTCTGGGAAGGCGAACTGCAAAAGAGCGAATGGTTCGCCGGCGATCAAATGACAGCTGCCGATATCCAGATGAGCTTTCCGCTTGAAGCAGCCAATGCGCGCGGCGGTCTTGCAAACGGTCATCCCAAGGCGATGGCATTGCTCGCGCGGCTTCAGGCGCGGCCTGCCTACAAGCGGGCATTGGAGCGCGGCGGGCCATACGCATTCGCGAGAGATTGAACGAATTCGTTGTCAGTGGCCGGCCGCTTCCGCACCGCGCGTGCGCGGGTCGGGCGCGCCGACAATTCCCTCAGGCGTCACGGCAATCGAATTTGCCGAGGTCTGGCCGAGCCGGTCATTGATGACGTGGCCTCTGGCCTTCAACGCATCGACGACATCGCCGGGAAATCCACGCTCGAGATAGAGCTGGTCGGGCAGCCATTGGTGATGCAGCCGTGCCGAGGCGACAGCGCGCGCCGCGTCCATCTTGTGATCGATGACGTTGACGATCACTTGCGCCACCGCCGAAATGATGCGGCTGCCGCCCGGCGATCCGGTGACCAGAACCGGCTTTTTATCCTTCAGCACGATGGTCGGCGTCATCGACGAGAGCGGACGTTTGCCGGGGCCGGGGAGGTTGGCTTCGTAGCCGACAAGACCGTAGACATTGGATGCGCCCGGAGCTGCGGTGAAGTCGTCGAGCTCGTTGTTGAGCAGCACGCCGGTGCCTTCGGCGACCAGACCGAGGCCGTAGCTGAAGTTCAGCGTATAGGTGTTGCTGACCGCGTTGCCGAAGCGATCGATCACTGAATAATGGGTGGTGTTGCTTCCCTCGCGCGGCGCCGGCAGCGCGGTGACGATCTCGGCTGCCGGCGTTGCACGATCCGGATTGATGGTGGTGCGCAGCCGCGCGGCATAATCCTTGTCGAGCAGGCGCGAGATCGGCGCATCGACAAAGGCAGGATCGCCGAGATAACGCGCCCGGTCGGCGTAGCTGCGCTTCAACGCTTCGGCCAGCAGATGCAGCGTGCTGGCCGAGACCGCGCCCATCTCGCCGAGATTGTAGCCTTCCAGAATATTGAGCGTCTGCATCAGCACCGTGCCGCCGGACGATGGCAGCGGCATCGAGACGATGTCGTAACCGCGATAGCTTCCGCGCACCGGCTGGCGGATCACAGGCCGGTAGGCCATCAGATCATCGAGCGTCATGATGCCGCCGGCGCCGCGGATGCTATCGATCAGCTTCTCGGCAACGGGCCCGCGATAAAATCCAGCGGGCCCGCGTTCAGCGATGGCGCGCAGCGTCTCGCCAAGGTCGGTCTGAACAAGTTTATCGCCTTCACGCAGAGCCGTGCCATCATTACGCGCCATCGCCTTCAGGGTCGAAGGCCAGCGGGCCAGCCGCGCGTGCCAGGCCGGAAAAGTGTCCGCGCTGTCATCGGTGATGACGAATCCTTCGCGCGCCAGCTCGATCGCGGGTGCAATCAGTTCGGCGAGCGTGAATTTCCCCGAACCATATTTTTCCAGCGCAAGCACCAGTCCGGCGACTGTCCCCGGAACGCCAATGCCGAGCGCCTGATCGCGGGATTTGGCGTTGTCCGGTTTGCCGTCGGCGCCCAGAAACATGTCGCGGGTCGCCGCCTTCGGCGCCGTTTCGCGATAGTCGATCGCCACGGCCTCATTCTTCTGCGCGGAGTGAATCACCATGAAGCCGCCACCGCCGATATTGCCGGCGCGCGGATATGTCACGGCCATGGCAAAGCCAGTCGCAACCGCAGCGTCCACCGCATTGCCGCCCTTGCGCAAAAACTCCGTGCCGACGCGGGTTGCGATTTTCTCCTGACCCACGACCATGCCGTTTTGCGCAATGACGGGACGCACGGCGTCCGCCGAAGGGCGATAAGGCTCGCGCCGTGCATCCTGTGCGTGCGCGGTGGTTGTCAGCGCAACTGCCGCCATCAGCGCCAGCAACGCGCGCCTGTGCATGGTCAACGAGATCATAACCAGTCCTCGTAATTTGCGGCCCAACTGGAACAGGAACCTCAACACTGTCGTCGCTATATCCGCTTTCAGATAGGTTGGAAAAACGCTTTCGGCATGATTCGGCGGGAGTTTCTTGATGGACAGGCCTGTCACGATAGCAGCCAGCGGGGAAAACGCTGCATTTGCCGCGACCTACCCGCCCAAACGCGCGGTCGCGGGATGGGTGCTGTTCGACTGGGCCGCGCAGCCATACTTCTCGTTGATCACCACATTCGTGTTCGCGCCGTATTTTGCATCGCGCGTTGCTTCGAGTCCGGAGGTGGGCCAATCGATCTGGGGGTTTGCGACTGCGGCGGCGGGACTGGTGATCGCATTGCTGTCCCCGGCGCTCGGCGCGATCGCCGACGCCAATGGACGGCGCAAGCCATGGATCGCCAGCTTTGGCGCCTTGCTCGTGATCGGGGCATCGGCGATGTGGATCGGCAAGCCCGGCGATCCGTCGATTATCCTTCCGCTATTGATCGCCTACGGAATTGCCACCATCGGCGTCGAGTTCGCCACCGTTTTCAACAACGCGATGATGCCGACGCTGGTGCCGCCGGAGCGGATCGGCCGATTGTCCGGCACCGGATGGGCGACCGGTTATATCGGCGGCATCGTCAGCCTTGTGCTGGTGCTCGGCTTCATGGCCGCCAATCCTGCCTCGGGAAAAACGCTGTTCGGCCTGACGCCGATTTTTGGTCTCGACCCCAAAATGTTCGAAGGCGATCGCATCGCCGGACCGCTCACGGCGATATGGTTCGTCATATTCGTGCTGCCGATGTTTCTCCTCACACCGGATGTGCCTGCCAAGCGCCCGGTTCGCGAAGCGGTTCGCGAAGGCCTGCGCGAGTTGAAAGAAACCTTGGCCGAGTTGCCGAAAACAAAATCGATGACGGCGTTCCTGATCGCCAACATGGTCTATACCGACGGCCTCGTGTCGCTGTTCGCTTTCGGCGGCATCTATGCCGCGGGCACGTTCGGATGGAACACCATCCAGATCGGCACCTTCGGAATTCTCGCAGCGGTCTTTGGCACGGCGGGCGCGTGGCTTGGCGGCAAGCTCGATGACAGGCTCGGACCGAAGACCGTCGTCGCGGGCAGCCTTTTGATCCTGCTGAGTTCGATCGCCGCGATCCTTCTGATCAGCCGCGACTCAATTTTCTTCATTCCGGTGACGCCGCCGGTGCCGAACGGTCCGTTGTTCGCTGCGCCTGCGGAAAAGGTCTATCTCGCGCTCGGCGGGCTGATCGGCTTCGCCGCCGGTCCGTTGCAGGCTGCGTCACGCACCATGCTGATCCGGCTCGCGCCGAAGGATCGGATCACGCAGTATTTCGGATTGTTCGCGTTGACCGGCAAGGTCACCTCGTTCCTGGGCCCGCTGCTGATAGGGGTGATCACGGCTGTGACGCTGAGCCAGAAGGCCGGCATGGCGGTGCTGGTGTTGTTTTTTGTCGCCGGACTGTTTTTGCTCTCGCGCGTGGAAAGCCCGGCTGTGCGGCGATAATCACGTCTGGGTCTGTTAATGCTTGAAGTGCCGGGTGCCGGTGAGCACCATGGCGATGCCGTGTTCGTCGGCGGCATTGATGACTTCGTCGTCGCGCATCGAGCCGCCTGGCTGAATCACGGCCGTCGCTCCGGCTTCGATTGCAACGAGCAGACCATCCGCGAACGGAAAGAATGCGTCGGAGGCAACGACAGAGCCGACGGTCATCGGCTTTGCCAGTCCTGCCTCCGCGGCAGCGTCCTGTGCCTTGCGGGCCGCGATGCGAGCCGAATCGATCCGGCTCATCTGACCGGCGCCAATGCCGACTGTGGCGAGATCCCTGGCATAGACGATGGTGTTCGACTTCACGTGTTTGGCGACACGGAACGCGAAACGCAGATCGCGCAGTTCGGCTTCGGTCGGTGCGCGCTTCGTCACGGTCTTCAGCGTCATGTCATCGACCACCGCGTTGTCGCGCGACTGCACCAGAAGTCCGCCGGCGACGGTCTTTGCCGTCAGCCCCGGCGTGCGGGGATCGGGCAGGCCGCCCGCGAGCAGCAAACGCAGATTTTTCTTCGTGGCCACGATCGCAATCGCCTCGTCGGTGGCGTCGGGAGCGATGATGACTTCGGTGAAGATCTCGGTGATGGCGCGCGCGGCGGCTGCATCGAGTGTGCGATTGAGCGCAACGATGCCTCCGAACGCCGATGTCGGATCGCAGGCGAGCGCCTTGCGATAGGCACTGACGATGTCGCTGCCCTCGGCAACGCCGCACGGATTGGCATGCTTGACGATGACGCAGGCGGCGGTGCGCCTGGCATCGAACTCGCCGATGCATTCATAAGCCGCGTCGGTGTCGTTGATGTTGTTGTAGGACAATTCCTTGCCCTGCAGCTGGCGTGCGGTGGCGACGCCGGGCCGTATATCGGCGGTGGCGTAGAAGGCCGCGGTCTGGTGCGGATTCTCGCCGTAGCGCAACGCCTGGATCAGTTTGCCGCCGACGGCGCGGAAATCCGGAGCTTCAATCCTGAGACGATCTGCAAACCAGTTCGAGATTGCCGCGTCATAGGCCGCGGTGCGCGCATACGCTTTCGCGGCGAGACGCTTGCGTAGTGTGAGCGCGGTCGCGCCCTGATAAGCAGTGAGTTCGTCAAGCACGGCCTGATAGTCGGCAGGCTCGACGACGACGGCGACATCGTTGTGGTTCTTGGCTGCGGCGCGGATCATCGCCGGTCCGCCGATGTCGATGTTCTCGATACAATCCTCTTCGCTCGCGCCTTTCTGCACCGTCGCCTCGAACGGGTAGAGATTGACGACAAGGAGATCGATCGCCGCTATACCGTGGGTTTTCATCGCGCCGGCATGTTCGGCGTTGTCACGGATCGCGAGCAGGCCGCCATGCACGTTCGGGTGCAGCGTCTTGACCCGGCCGTCCATCATTTCCGGAAAGCCGGTCAGCTCGGACACGTCCTTTACCTTCAATCCAGCGGCGGCGATCGCCTTTGCGGTGCCGCCGGTCGAGATCAGTTCGACGCCGCGATCGGACAACGCACGCGCGAATTCGATCAATCCGGATTTGTCGGAGACCGACAGCAGGGCGCGGGTGATGCGGCGGAGATGGTCGGCCATTCAATGATCCAGCGGGCAAATTAAATGTGCGTGAGGCCGCCGCGTAGCATGGTTTCCCCGGGCGCGGAACCGGCCGTCCTGGCATGCCTGACATTGATCACAGGGAACGTAAAACGATCAGGTAGTAGGAATGCTAAAGTGGCAGTTCCGGCTCGCGCTGGGCGTTTCGCTTCGCCGTCGCGGCGGCGGGCGAGCCCGACGAGCGGGTGAAGCTCCAGCGCACGCTGGTGGCCTGGCGCGAATTCTGCGGGATGACGATCTGGACGGTGCGGCGCGGGCCGTCGGTGCCGGCGAGAAAAACGCTGTCCTCGACTTCCACCTTGTCGTCGAGCGCCTCGAACGTCCACACCTCGCGATTGGGCAGCACCAGCATCACGCCGCGGGCGTCGCTGAGGCGGCTGGCCTTCACCGACGGATGCAGATGAAAGCGCAGCGCATAGGCGTCGTTGGAGTTCTTCACCCGCGTTCCCGGAGCGGGCGCCAGCGTATCCTCCCCGTCGAGCCGCAAGCCGTCGTGGGACATCATCAGGACGCGGCGATGGATCATGCCGAATTGACCGAGGTAGCCGTCATGCGACGTGGTGAGCAGTGTGCCGTTGGCGACTTCCTCGCGATAGGATTCGACGTTGGCCGGTCCGCTGACGACCGGCGCTCCCTGCAACAGCCGCTTCATCGTCGTTCGTTCGACGAACTGGCATGACGAGGTTTCGCGATAGGTCAGCGTCGAGTGCGCCGGGGTGCCGCGCGCGAAGGCGCGCCAGTTGTCACGTCCGGTGGTCGGCATCCCGCAATTGACCACGATCCGGCAAATGCCCGACGACATTTCGAATGAAAGACAACCCGCGTGCGCGTCCTGGCTGACCGGCGGCGGTGGCGGCGGACCGGTATCGACGATCAGTGTGGTGGCGCCCGCTTCGAGACGCTGGAAGCCGGTATGCGGCATGTACGACATCGGTGTGCCGTGGGTGTCGTCGTAAGCGAGCAGCGTCGCGACCAACCCCGAGGGCACGTTGCTCATACCGTTGAACAGCGCGAAACTGCCGTCGCTGTGCCGGAAAAACCTCAGCATCGGCATCATACGGTCGATGGCGTTGAGCAGCGCTGGCGGCGGCGCGATGTTTCTTGCTGCGAAGGTCTGACGCAGCGGCAGCAGATCGAGCAGGAGTTCGATCAGTGCGCCGGGATTGCGCGAGATGTGCCCACCGTCCGGCAAAATCTGCTTCAGCAGTTCGTCGGATAGTTTTTTCGTTGCGGAGCGAATGTTGCTGCCCTGATTGGCAAGGCAGAGCGACGCATAACTCAGCGCCGTCAGGACCTGAAGTTTGGGCACGCCGTCGGGAATATCGATCATCGCGTAGCGCAGGTGGCGAATTTCACGGCTCAGCGCGCGCAGATATCGCCGATAGAATTTTCCGTCGGTCTCGTTGAGAATGAGCGGCGCCTGTGACAGCAGCGAGATCGTCCGCCGCGCCAGCACATCCGCCCGCCAGCCGATCTTGCGCTTGCGTTTCGGATTGGAAATCCAGTCCTCGACCAGTGCGCGGGCATTTGCGCGCGAGATCGCGGTGTCGGCGGCGCGCAGATGGCGAAGCCAGCCGAAACCGAGCAGCGCCGCCTCCCAGTCTTCCGATGGCGATTCGAGGTCGAAGATCGAGCGGCCGTGGCAATTGACGATCTTGCCGGCGAATACGAAACGGCCGGCGTAGATTTCAGCGGCGCGGGTCGCATCCGCAGTCCGCAGATCGTGCGGCGCGATGATGAGGCGGTCGGTACGGCCGGGCCAAAGGCTCGACAACGCCAGCGAGTTGCCACCCGCGCGTGCCGCCACGCTCTTGGCGAATCGGCCAAGAATCATGGTCGAGATGCGTCTGCGGGGTGCGACGGACACGCGCGCCTTTTCTAACTGGGGAATCGCTGCCCATCCTTTTAATCTGGAATTCCGCGCAACACACACCTTTCGCGAACGGCTAAACAGGCCGTCGCGGCCGCATGGCGCTAAATGGCTGGCAAAGATCGGGAATTATCAGGATTTGACCAGACGCGCGGCATAAAAGCCGTCCATCCCGCCCCGGCGCGGATCCTCGTGAGGCAGATGGCACGGAAGGGTCCGCATATCACCCTCCGGGGTGATGATTTCAGCAAGCCCGCCGACTTCGCCGGACGTGAGCGGCACCCGCCGCAGGCTGCTGTCCGAATCGAGAATATCCGCGATGGCGTGCTCGCCTTCTTCCGGTTCCAGCGAGCATGTGCAGTACACCAGCGTGCCGCCCGGCTTCAGCAGCGAAATGGATTTCTCCAGCAGACGTTTTTGCAGCGCTGCCAGCGCGCCGATATCCGCCTCGTGCTTGAGCCACGCAATATCGGGATGGCGGCGGGTGGTCCCGGTGGAGGCGCAGGGCGCATCGAGCAGGACGCCGTCGAACAGTTCGCCGTCCCATTCGGTGGCATCCGCCACCACGGTGCGAGCGCTCAGATTGAGCCGCGAGAGATTGTCGTTGAGCCGCATCGCGCGGTTTTGCGATCGGTCGATCGCTGTCACGTCTGCGCCCGCATGCGCGAGTTGTGCGGTCTTGCCTCCCGGCGCCGCGCAGAGGTCGGCAATGGATTTGCCGGTGACATCGCCAAACAACGTTGCCGGGAGTGCGGCTGCGACATCCTGCACCCACCAGTTTCCTTCGCTAAAGCCCGGCATCATTGTTACTGGTCCATGGAGCAGTGTGCGTACCGTGCCGGTCGGCAGGATGTCGCCATGCAATCGCGTGGCCCACTGCTCGGTGCTGTCTTTCACGGTGAGATCGAGCGGCGGTTCAACACTGAGCGCCAGCGCAATCGCATGCGCGGTCTCTCCGCCGTAGTTCTTTGTCCACCGCGCCAGCAGCCACGCCGGAATGTCGGCCGGCTCTGCGGCGGCTTGTTCTGCGTATTCGCGCCCCTCGCGCGCGCAACGGCGCAGCACGGCGTTGACCAGCCCGGCGTAACGCGCGGCGCGGCGATCGGCCTGCACCAGCCGTACCGACAGATCGACTGCTGCATGATCGGGAACGTCCATCCAGAGAATCTGCGCGGCGCCGATCAGCAGCGCGCTTTCGGCGCGCGGCGCATCCGTTGGAATGCCGCGGTCGAGCAGGCGTCCGAGCAGTTTCCGCAAGGTTCCAAGTTTGCGCAGCGAGGTGGCCGCCAGCCGCCGCATCAGCGCGCGGTCCCGGTCCGACAAGGTCTTGATGCCCGGATGCGCAGCCGGGCCGTCGAGTTGTTCATCGAGCATCCGGCGTTTGTGCAGGACTCCGTCGAGAACATCGGCGGCGATTCGGCGCGCGGCGAGGCCGGGGACTTCTGCCGGCTGGGCCAATCGGGATGGGGTCATGATGAAGATACGTTCGGAATTCGGATCAGTTGTCGTAAAAATTATTCTTGGCCGGCGTTGAACCCCGGTCTGCACCCGATGCTCCATCGTATATGATAGATCGGCAGGCATGTTTGATACTCACAAGAATACAAATCGGATGCACGAACTTGAATTCTCCGGGTCACGATAACGAGAGATCGGCCGTGAACGAATCTCCGGACGCACAAGCGCCGTCGGAGTCGAGCGAGCCAGTGTCGCAGGGCGGACGCAAGCTGCCGCCAGCGGCGATCCGTGCGTTGGCCGAGGCCGAATCGCGGCGAGCGGCCGCCGCTGCGGCGCTTGCGAGGCAGTCCAAGGATGGTGCGAGCAAGGAATATCAGGGACCGAACGGTCCGGAACCCACGCGCTACGGCGACTGGGAGAAAAACGGCATCGCGTCGGATTTCTGAGAGCGAGCGATGCGACCGGCGAGAGATGCCGAATCGCGGCGACACAATCAGAGGTAGCTGATACAATCATAGATTGTGCTTGCGAGTTGCCGCGACTCACCCTAGTCTAGGCTTATGTTCCTAGTTCCCCGCATCAATGCGCCATGGCGCAACCGTCTGACGAGCGTTTTGCCATGGGCATTCATTCTCGGCGTCGCTGCGGGCGCGCTGCTGACCGGGCGCGGTTGGCAGCCCTGGAACAAGGCCGCTCCGGTCGAGGCGGAATCACCTTACGCGCGTGACAGCGAAATCATCTGGCAGCGCGCCGGCAATCCGTCGGTGCGGCATCCGGTCGACGTGATGCGAACCATCGATGGCGACACGTTCGAAGCGAAGGTGCACCTCTGGCCCGGCCTCGATCTGATGACGCGGGTGCGGTTGCGCGGCATCGATGCGCCGGAGCTGAAAGCGTCGTGCGCGCAGGAAGCGCGGCTCGCGGACGCCGCTACGCTCGCCCTGCGCAAGCTGCTCGAGGAAGGCGATGTGGCGATCTACAACATCGGTCCTGATAAGTACTCAGGCCGGGTGGTGGCGGATGCCGCGACCAGGCGCACGCCGAATATTTCTGCGGCGCTTTTGAAGGCGGGCCATGTGCGCAGCTATCAAGGCGGCCGTCGCGACGGCTGGTGCTAGCCCGTCTGTTCGCAGAGCAAAATGGGCACTCATATCGTCATGGCCGGGCATAGCCGTTCGAAGAACGGCGTCGCTTCGCTCGCATGTGACCCTGCAATCCATCTTTTTGCGAAAAGCTCTGAAGGAAGGTGGATGCCCGGCCCAAGGCTGGCATGACGATCAGAGAATATCGCCGTCCAGTCTAGCGCGTCACCACCACGGGCGTGCCGACCGACACACGCTCATAGAGATCTGTGATGTCCTGATTGAACATGCGGATGCAGCCGTAGGATACGTATCCGCCGATCGAACTCGGCTTGTTGGTGCCGTGGATGGCGTATTCACCGCCGGTCAGCGTCAACGCGGCGACGCCCATCGGGTTGTGCGGCGCGCCGCCGGGAATGACGCTCGGAAGGCTCGGGTTGTCGCGTTTGACATCGGCGGGTGGCGCCCAGGCCGGGTTACGGTATTTGCCGTCGATGCGCGCGGTCCCGGACCATTGCTTGCCGGCTCTGCCGACGCCGACCGGATAACGGACCGCGACGCCTTCGCCCATCACCAGATAGAGCTTTCGCTCCGTGGTTTTCACGACGATCGTTCCGGGATAATAGCCGCCGCGAAACGAAACCACCTGCGGGCTTGCGGCAGCGGCGCTCGCCGTCAGAATGCCGCCTCCGGCCACCAGCGCCATCAACGCACGTCTCAACGCAACCATCACCGAACTCCAAATTCTGCGAACGCAACCAAAACTTCACTATGAATCCTAGGTGAAGTGCCTGACCGAGTGGTTTCCGGCCATGCCAGAACCCCCGAAACCGGCTGCATTGAAGGAAAAATCTGGCGGTAAAGTAAATGACTTGGAAACAACACCCGCCAGGAAAAAGACCGGGCGCTGCATTTCTCCTCGGGGAAATTGCGTGCGGCCTCTATCCCAGCGTGAAGGCCTCGTGGATCGCGGATTGGACCGAGCCGCCGAGCACCGCGCCGCCGCCGGCCACGTAAATCCAGTCGCCGATCGTCGCCGCGCCCACCGCGTGGCGCGGGGTCAGCATCGGCGCGTGGCTCTGCCAGGTGTCGGTCGCGGGATCGTAGCTTTCCATCTGGCCGAACACCTTGCCTTGCTGCAGCTTGCCGTCACGGACGAGGCCCGACTCGCCGCCCATCGCAAACAGGCGATTGCGATAGACCACGAGGCCGTGGCCTGAACGCGCCGTCGGCAACGGCGAACGCAACTCCCATGTGTTGCGCTCGGGCACATACACATGATGCAGATCGGTGTTGTATTCGAAGGTGTTGAAGCGCCCGCCGATGATGTGAATCAAACCGTTGTGGGCCACGCAACCGACGTGATCGCGCGCGCCCGGCAGCGCCTTGCGAATTTCCCACTTGTCGGCCCTGGGATCGTAGACTTCATGCCAACCCACGCTCGCGCGTTCCGATGCTGGTTCTGATGCGCCACCGATCAGATGCACGAGCCCGTTGAGCATGACGGCGGCGCCTGCGCCACGTGGTCGAGGCAGTGGTGCGATCGTCTCCCATTTGTCGGCGGCGATGTCGTAGAAGTAAGCATTGCGATCCGGCGCCGTGTTCTGCTGCAGGAAACCGCCAAGCGCATAAATGCGGCCCTGATCTGCGACGACGGAGACGTGGTTGGCGCCGCGCGGCAGCGGTGCACCGTTCAGCCATTTGCCGGATGGCGCATCAAAGATGTGGTTGTAGGTGCGATCGACGCGGCCTTCGCCGTAACCGCCGACGATATACATGCGATTGCCGGATGCGGTGGCCCAGGCCATCTCGCTGCGGGGCAGCGGCATCGCGGCGCGCGTTTCCCAGCGTCCCGCAGGTCCCTTTGGCGCGGAGCTGTCATAGACACGCTGCGACTCTTGCTCGGGCGTGATGTGATGCGGAACGCCGCCCTGAAGTTTGTGATAGGGCTCGGCCGATGAGGGCGCTTCGGGCAGCGCCGCCTGCGCGTGTGCGACCGCAGGCCCGGCAACCACTGCGGCGGCGGTCGCCAGAAACGATCTGCGGTCCAGTCGGGATATCATCGGCCTCTCCATCGCCTGGTGACGCCAAGCGATGGCTGGCGTCGGTTATGCGCTCTTGCCGCGCTTGTTCTGACGGTTGTTGACCAGATCGTCGACCACTGCGGGATCGGCCAGCGTCGAGGTATCACCGAGGCTCGACGGATCGTCTTCGGCGATCTTGCGCAGAATGCGGCGCATGATCTTTCCGGAGCGCGTCTTCGGCAAGCCCGGCGCGAACTGAATCAGGTCCGGAGATGCGATCGGGCCGATGTCCTTGCGCACCCACGCGATCAATTCCTTGCGAAGGTCCTCGCTCGGCTGCGCGCCTGTCATCAGCGTGACATAGGCGTAGATGCCCTGGCCCTTGATGTCGTGCGGATAGCCTACGACCGCGGCCTCCGATACCTTCGTGTGAGCGACAAGCGAACTTTCGACTTCGGCCGTGCCCATGCGATGGCCCGAGACGTTGATGACGTCATCGACGCGGCCGGTGATCCAGTAGTAGCCGTCTTCGTCGCGGCGGCAGCCGTCGCCGGTGAAGTACTTGTTCTTGTAAGTCGAGAAGTAGGTCTGCTCGAAGCGCTCGTGATCGCCGTAGACCGTGCGCATCTGGCCCGGCCAAGATTTCGAAATGCACAGATTTCCGCTGCATGCGCCGTCCAGCACCTTGCCGTCGGCGTCGACGATCTCCGGCACCACGCCGAAGAACGGCTGCGTCGCCGAGCCCGGCTTGAGCTTGATGGCGCCGGGAAGCGGCGTGATCAGAATGCCGCCGGTTTCGGTCTGCCACCAGGTATCGACGATGGGGCAGCGGCCGTCGCCAACGACCTGGTAGTACCATTCCCATGCTTCCGGATTGATCGGCTCGCCGACCGAGCCGAGCAGGCGTAGCGACTTGCGCGAGGTCTTCTTCACCGGACCGTCGCCCGACTGCATTAGCGCGCGGATCGCGGTCGGCGCGGTGTAGAACGTGTTGACTTGATGCTTGTCGATCACCTCCCAGAAGCGGGAGTTGCTCGGATAGTTCGGAACGCCTTCGAACATCAGCGTAGTCGCGCCGTTGGCCAGCGGTCCGTAGAGGATGTAGCTGTGGCCGGTGACCCAACCGACGTCGGCCGTGCACCAGTAGATATCGCCTTCGTGGTAGTCGAACACGTATTGATGCGTCATCGATGCGTAAACGAGGTAGCCACCGGTGGTGTGCAGCACGCCCTTCGGTTTGCCGGTCGAACCCGATGTGTAGAGAATGAACAACGGGTCTTCCGCGTCCATCGGCTCGCACGGGCATTCGCTGGTCACGACCGCTGACGCCTCGTGGTACCAGACGTCACGCACCGGATTCATGTCGACCTTGCCGCCGGTGCGCTTGACCACGATCACATGATCGACGCCGCTCGACTTCGCAATCGCCGCGTCGACGTTTGCTTTCAGCGCGACCTTTTTGCCGCCGCGCAGGCCTTCGTCGGCGGTGATGATGACCCGCGACTCGCAGTCGGTCAGACGCTGGGCGAGGCTGTCAGGCGAGAATCCGCCGAACACGACCGAGTGAATTGCGCCGATCCGCGCGCAGGCCAGCATCGCGTAGGCCGCTTCGGGAATCATCGGCATGTAGATGGTGACGCGATCGCCCTTCTTGACGTTTCGCAGCCGCAGGATGTTGGCCATCTTGCAGACTTCGTCGTGCAGTTCCCGATAGCTGATCTTCTTGGACTCGGACGGATCGTCACCTTCCCAGATGATCGCGACCTGATCGGCTCGCTTGGCGAGATGCCGATCGACGCAGTTGTGGGCGACGTTCAAAACGCCGTCTTCGAACCATTTGATCGAAATATTGCCGGGGGCATAGGAGGTATTCTCGACCTTGGTGAAGGGCCGGGTCCAGTCGACGCGCTTGCCGTGTTCGGCCCAGAACCCGTTCGGATCCTTGATCGAGCGTGCGTACATCTCCCTGTACTTGGCCTGATCGACATAGGCGCGCTTCGCCCAGTCAGCCGTCACGTCATAAATCTTCTCGGACATTCAATCCTCCACCGGCGTCACCGGTCGCGCTTGGGCGATCCGGCTGATTTTTGTTGTTGGGACAATTATGCGACGCGGCGCACAAACGCCACAAGACGGAATGATTAGGACTTTCGGCGATCAACGAAGCGGCGATTGATGGATCGCGTGACCGGTTCGCTCGGCCACACGAAATCGCCGGCGGGTCGATCGAGGCGCACACCGCCGGAGTCAAATCGGCTCCTGAAAACCTCAAGAATCGGCCGGTTTCACGCCGGTCATGCAGTCCGCCGTTAACCCGTCCCCGCCTTTTGGGGTGGCGCATTCGGCGCGGACCCCCTAAATGGCCCCAAGCGGACGTCATCTCCGGAACCAACCGGGCGGGCTCGCCGTTCTTGGGTGCAGGCGTAGGCGGCGTAAGCCAATGATCGATCAACAGAATTTTTCGATGCCCGAATCGACGGTCCCGGCGAGCGTGGTTGCGCGCCCGGCTGACCGGCCTCGGCCGTCTGTCGAAGGCCTGGCAAGAGACCTCGGCCTGACCTTGGGTGCACCGCACCAATTGACCATCCGGCGGGTCCGCCGCGGCCGTGGATACTCCTTTGTCCGGCCGAACGGCACGCCCGTGCGTCATGCCCATACCGTCCGCCGCTTCCATGCGCTGGCCGTACCACCGGCCTATCGCGATGTGCTTTACGCAGCCGACCCCTCATTGCATCTGCAGGCCGTTGGCCGCGACGCTGCCGGCCGCCTGCAATACCGCTATCACGCCGACTGGGAGAAGGTTCGCGAGACCCGCAAGGCGGATCGTCTTGGCCGGCTGGTGCAGGCGTTGCCGCGCATCCGCCGCAACGTCGCGAAGCACCTTGCCGGCGATCAGGCAACGCGCGAGTTCGCGCTGTCGGCAGTGATCGAACTGATCGCCAAAACGGCGATTCGGCCCGGCAACGAATCATACGCCCGGATGAATGGCACACGCGGCGCCACCACGCTGCTGAAGACCAACGTGATCCTCGACGATCGCCTGGTGACGCTGACGTTCCGCGGCAAGGGCGGCAAGGATATCCGCAAGACCTGCAAGGCGCCGCGCCTGTTGCATGCGATGCGGGTGCTGCGCGACGTACCGGGCAAACGCATGTTCCAGTACCGCGACAACAACGGCGTCGTGCGCAATGTTTCCACCACGCAGGTCAATGCGTTTCTGCGCGACATTGCGGGAATCAAGATTTCGCTGAAGGATTTCCGCACGCTGGTCGCATCGGCCGCCGCGCTTGATATCCTGTCACGGGTGACACCGGCGCCAAGCGATCGCGGCCGGCGCAAGCAGGTCTTGGAGGCCGTGCGCGCGGCCGCAGACGAATTGTCCAATACGCCGGCGATCTGCCGGAAAAGCTACGTGCACGACACGATCTTCGCGGCATTCGAAGACGGTGCATTGGCGCGAATCGCAGCGACGCTGAACACAAGAAGCTCGCTGGCGCGCCGCGAGGTTCTGCTGGCGAAAGTGGTGGCGACTGCGGCTGCAGGCTGATCGGGTAAAACGGACTAGCAGCTGCTAACTGGAGGGCTGCAGAGTATCGCCCTTCGTGGCGCTACCGACGGTCGAACTGGCTGCAAATGCGCCTGTCGTTCGCAATTTCCAGCCGTCGGTCTGCGACACGCTGACGATCATGCCAAGCATGGCGAGCATGATCGACAGATAGCCCAGTCCGCTCACCCGGTTTGACTGTCTCATGCCGAAAACCTTCGTTTTGCCGAAGGTCGAGTGTTTGTCCGCCGATGGTTAATGAATCATTGATGCAGCGGTCTCGGTATGAGCACAGTCGCGTGACCGTTCAGCGTTTGATCGTCCACACTGCGGTTTTCTTGATGTCCATGTCTTCCAGCTCGCGCGTCACCGGAACGCGATACTCCGCCAGCTGCAGCAATTTGTCCTTCGGCAGATAGGTTCGTCCGGGATCGCCGATCAGAACGGCCGAGCCGCGATCCGCCTGGCGCGACAGGAAGGCAAACGCCTGCTCGGCGGTATCGCGCTCATAGAAGATGTCGCCGGCGAGGACCGAATCCCAAACCGCATCGTGACCGGCCTTCAGCAAATTCCCGGCCATGGTTGAAATCGCCACTGCGTTCGCCGCCGCATTGAGCCGCGCGGCGCAGAGCGCAAAGGCATCGATGTCGGCGACATCGACCGAATGAGCGCCGGCCTTCATGGCGGCAATTCCGACGAGCCCTGAGCCGGATGCCAGATCGAGCACGCGCTTGCCGCGCACTGTTTCCGGATGATCGAGTACGTAGCGCGCCAGCGCCTGCCCGCCGGCCCACGCAAAGGCCCAGAACGGTGGTGGCAATCCTGTGGCGCCGAGTTCTTCTTCGGTCTGATGCCAGAGCGGCACCGCTTCGTCGGCGAGGTGAAGCGAAATCTCCGGCACCAGCGGCACCTGCCGCAGCCGGGTGTTGCTGCGAATAAAGGTTTCCGGATCGCCGATCGGTGTGTGAGCTGAAGCCGCTTCCGGCGACACCTACACGCCGCCCGTCTTGCAGATCATCTTCCATTGCTCAGGCGCGACCGACTGCACCGACAATCGCGACAGCTTCACCAGCTCCATGTCGGCGAGCTTCTTGTCGGCCTTGATCGCGGCCAGCGTCACGAACGTCTTCAGCGGCTTGTCAGCCCTGATATCGACGCAGACGAATTTCCCGGTCTTGTCGGTCGGGTCCGGATAGTGCTCGCGGATGACTTCGGCGATGCCGACGATCTCCTTGCCCTCGTTGGAATGATAATAGAACGCCTTGTCGCCCTTCTTCATCTTCATCAGGTTGGCTTTGGCGGTGTGATTGCGCACGCCGGTCCATGGCTCGCCTTTCGCGCCCTTGGCGGCAAGCTGATCCCAGGAGAATGCGTCGGGTTCGGATTTCACCAGCCAGTACGCCATCTATTCCTCCGCTTTGAACGGGCGTGACAACAGTCCCTGAATAGCATCGTCGATGCCAACCTTGTTGTCGAGAATTGCAGCCACGGCCTCGCAGATCGGCATCTCGACATTTTTCTCTTGTGCGAGTTCGAGCAATGCCTGAGCGGTAAACGCGCCTTCGGCGAGCTTCCCGCCGCTGGCGGCCTCGACACTCGCGCCTTGGCCGAGCGCGACACCGAGCGAAAAGTTACGCGACTGCATACTCGAGCAGGTGAGAATGAGGTCGCCGAGGCCCGAGAGACCGCCAAGCGTTTCGGCGCGCGCACCGAGCGCGCGACCGAAACGGGCCAGTTCGGCAAAGCCGCGTGTTGTCAGTGCAGCCAGCGCCGAAGCGCCGAGCTTCTTTCCCGCAACGATACCCGCCGCGATCGCCAGCACGTTCTTGGCCGCGCCACCGATCTCGACGCCGCGCACGTCCGTGGTGTGATAGGGGCGGAAGGTCGCTGAGCCGAGCGCCTGGCAGAGCTGGATGGCGACGGCCTCATCCTGCGCAGCAAGGGTGACCGCGGTTGGCAGGCCGCGTGCGACGTCGGTCGCAAAACTCGGCCCGGACAGGATTGCGGGCCGCGTCTGCGGCAGCAGTTCCTCGACGATCTGCGTCGTGAAGAGATGCGTGCCGCGTTCGATTCCCTTTGCGCAGGACACGATCACGGTGTCTTTCCCGAGGTTCTCCCGAAACGAGACGAGTGCGGATCGGAACGATTGCGCCGGTACCGCAAGCAGCAGCACTTGCGTGGCGTCGCGATAGCGTTTTCCGGAAATGGCGACTTTCGCATCGAGTGCGATACCGGGCAGGCGCATGCTTTCGCGGGCGCGATGGATCGCACCTGCCGTTGCTTCGTCTCGCGCGACCAGTGTGACATCGCGTCCGGCGCGAGACGCAGCATTCGCCAGCGCCGTGCCCCACGCGCCGGCGCCGACAACTGCGATCTGCTGATATGAGGTCATGCGGTTCTCAAAACTTCGCACGCGACTGGACGCCGCGATCCGGCGCGGTCTCGTCTCCATCGAGACGCCAGCGTGCGCGGGGAGCAGCGTCGAGTTGATCGAGCATCCCGAGTGCGAGACGTTCGGCTCCGGCCCACGCAATCATCGCGCCGTTGTCGGTGCACAGCGCCGGTGGTGGAACGATCAGCGTCGTCTGAGCCTTCGCGGCGACGTCCTGCAATGCGCCGCGAATCGCCTGATTGGCGGCAACGCCGCCAGCGGCGACCAGCGCGCGGGCTGCGCCAAATTGCTGTTCGAATAAACGCAATCCTGTGCCGAGGCGATCCTTCGCGGATTCAAGAACAGCGGCCTGAAAACTTGCGCAGAGGTCTGCGACGTCCTGCGGCTCAAGCGGCGCAAGACGATCGGCTTCATTGCGCACGGCGGTCTTGAGGCCCGACAAGGAGAAGTTCGCGTCGGGCCGGCCCAGCATCGGCCGTGGAAACGCAAAGCGTTTGTCGTCGCCGTTCGCGGCGGCCTGCTCGACCTGCGGGCCTCCGGGGTAGGGCAGTCCGAGCATCTTGGCGACCTTGTCGAATGCCTCGCCGATCGCGTCATCGACCGTGGTGCCCAGCCGAACATACTTGCCGACGCCGAGCACCGCGACGATCTGGGTATGCCCGCCCGAGGCGAGAAACAGACAATAGGGAAACGCCAGCGCGCAGGTCAGGCGCGGCGTCAGCGCATGAGCCTCGAGGTGGTTCACCGCGATGAGCGGCGTATCGTGGACCATTGCGATGGCCTTGGCGGTGGTGAGCCCGACGATGACGCCGCCGATCAGGCCTGGCCCGGCGGCGGCCGCGACGCCAGCCAGCTGGTTGAAGTTCAGGCCAGCTTCCTTCATCGCGCCGGCCACAAGCCCGTCCAGCAGATCGACATGAGCGCGGGCCGCGATCTCCGGCACAACACCGCCGAACGGGGCATGATTGTCATTTTGCGAATGCACGATGTTGGACAGAATCCGCCCTGTTCCGTCGGCTTGCCGCTCGACCACCGCCGCTGCCGTCTCATCGCAGGTGGTCTCGATGCCGAGCACCAAAGCGGGTGTTTGCGTTGCCAACGTCGACCCTTTCATCCGCCTCTGGATCGGCCCTTGCCTTCGTGACAAAACCGGGGTCTTGCTTGGCAGGCCGGTTCCGCGCCGGTCGGCGTAGCATTAGCGCGATTTTCGCAACAGTGGGAAACCGGTTTTATATGGGCCGCGAAAGCTCCGACGGGATTGCCGTTCGATGACCGTTCTGGTGACCCGTCCATACCCGGATAACGAGGCGACAGCCGCCACCCTGCGCTCCAGGGGCGTCGATGTGCTGCTGGCGCCGATGTTGCGGTTCGAACCGCTGGAATTCGAATACGATACCGATGCCAAATTCGATGCGTTGATGGCGACATCGGCCAATGCGGTGCGCGCGGTTGCCGATCAGCCGGAGATTGCACGCCTGCGCGAGCTGCCGCTGTTCGCGGTCGGACGGCACACGGCGAAGGCCGCGCGCGACGGCGGCTTTCCCAACGTGATCGATGCCGATGGCGATGCGTCGGCGTTGCGCGAGCGGGTGACCGAAACCCTGAACAAGGGAAAGGCCGGCCGCGCGGCGACGCTGCTTTATCTCGCGGGCGCCGATCTGGCGCGGGATCTTGCCAGCGAACTCGGCGAGCGGGGATTTACAGTGGTGACGCAGACCACCTACCGGATGGTTCCGGTGACCAAGCTGCCGGCCGAGGTCAGCGAGGCAATTGCTGCGCATCGCATCGATGCCGTTCTGCATTACTCTCGCCGCAGCGCGCGCGCTTTCGTCGATGCGGTCCGCGACGCCGGAGTTGAAATCTCGGCACTCGCCTTGCCGCAGTGCTGTCTGTCGGATGCGGTCGGCATGATTCTGCGGGATGCGGGCGCGATGCAGGTCTCGGCTTCGTCGGCGCCGAACGAGGATGCGCTTTTTGATGGGTTGATGCGTGCGTTGGGCCGCGTATCGCGGTAGGGTAGACGCATGCATTTCGATTCATTCGAAGGAATCATCAGTTCAGGGGCGGGAGCAGCGCCATGACGGCTGAGGTGCCTGATGGCGGAGCACCGGGCGAACGCGCCAAGCGGCCGCCGCCGACGATAGATCTCGACCCGTCCGAGGTGACGGTGGAAAAAGAGCCTGCTTCGCGGGCGGATGATGGCAAGCGCGCCGGATTTCGCGACCGGATGAATACAGGCGGCTTTTCGTTTGAGGGCGCGTCAAGCGCGCTGACCCCGGCACTGTCGGGTGCGACGGCGGCCGCGCTGATCCTGATCGGCGCCTGGCTGCTCGGTTTGTCGGGAGACAACCGGCCTGCGCCAGTGACGGCATTGGCCTCCGCAGACGCCACCGCGATCAATGCGCTGACGGCGAGACTGACCAAGGTCGAGACGGATGCCGCCGCGAGGGCCAATGCGCCGGTTCAAACCGGATCCGATACAGCCCTGGCCGCGCGCGTGGACCGGATCGACGGCTCGTTGAAATCGGTCAACGACACGGTGGCGTCGTTGCGTGGAGACGTCGATCGTGTCGTGGCTGCGGCAAAGCAGCCAGATGCGGCTCCGCGTGAGGCTTCGCCCGCGCCCGTTGCTGATTTCTCTGCCCTCGAGCAGCGCTTCGCCCAGATCGAAGGTGCGCAGCGCGCGCTCGGCGAAGCGGCGCAGCGCGCTGTAAAACCGCCCGACGATCGCGCGATCCGGCGTGCGGTGGCTGCCAACGCTCTCGATCTTGCCGTGCGGCAAGGCGAACCGTTCGTCGCCGCGCTCGCCGCCGCAAAAACCGTCGCGCCGGACGCAGCATTGCAACCGCTTGAGAGTTTCGCAGCGTCGGGATTGCCAGGTGACGCGGTGCTGTCGCGCGAACTGCAAGCGCTGCTGCCGCAGCTATCGCCCCCCGCACCTAGACAGGGCGCGACAAGTAACGTTGGCGGGTTGCTCGATCGCCTTCAGGACAACGCTGCAAAATTGGTCAAGGTCGAACGTGTCGATGCGGCGAGTGGTGCAAGCTCCGCGCAAACCGCGCAGACGGCAAGGATTGCAGCGGCCGCGCGCAACAACGACATTGCAGCGGCGCGCGCGGCGCTGATGGAGTTGCCGGAAGCGCAGCGCGCACCGGCGCAGGCCTGGCTCGGAAAAGTTGCGGCCCGCGACGAGGCGCGGGAGGCGGCACGCCGTTACGCTGCGGCTGCGCTCGCCGCACTCGGCCAGCCCGCACCATAGGTATTCGATGATCCGCGTTCTCTTTTTTCTCGCCCTGATCGCCGCCGCCGCATTCGGCGCCGCATGGATCGCCGATCAAAGCGGCACGGTTAATCTGGTCTGGAGCGGCTGGCGCATCGAGACGTCGCTGCCGGTGTTCGCGCTGATCCTCGGCATCGCATTCGTGGTTGCCGCAATCGTCTGGTCCATCGTAAGGGGGGTTTGGCGGACGCCGCAACGATTGCGGCGAATGCGCCGCGAGCGCAATCTCGCGCGCGGTCGCGAGGCTGTCACGCAAGGGCTTCTTGCCATCGGTCATGGCGACGCGAGCACTGCGCGGCGGCATGCGCAAACCGCGCGTAGAATAGCGGCGCACGATCCACTCGCGCTGCTGCTCGATGCGCAATCCGCCCAGCTCGACGGCGATCGCAGCGGGGCCGAGCGCGCGTTTCGCGCCATGGCCGAGCGCAGCGACACGCGACTGCTCGGTTTGCGCGGCCTGTTCATCGAATCGCAACGCAACGACGATCCGTTCGCCGCAGTGGCGATCGCGGAAGAAGCGTTGAAGCTCGCGCCGGCATCGCCTTGGGCGTCGCACGCCGTGCTCGGCTTTCGCTGCGCACGCAGCGATTGGCGCGGTGCGCTGGAAATCCTCGACAGGAATGCAGCGGCTGGGCTGATCGATCGCGAAACCCATCGCCGTCAGCGCGGCGTGCTGCTGACCGCGCAGGCGCTCGATCTTGAAACCTCGGATCGCGATGTCGCGCGCGATACGATCACCGAGGCGGTGAGGCTCGCACCGACGCTGACGCCGGCGGCGGTGCTCGCGGCGAAGTTTCAGAGCGAGCAGCATCAGGTTCGCCGCGCGATGCGCATCATCGAGACCGCATGGCTCGCCAATCCGCATCCCGATCTCGCCGATGCCTACGCTCATGTCCGGCTCGGCGATTCCGCGCGGCAGCGGCTGGTGCGCGTTGAAGCGCTTGCCAAGAAAACGCCGGGCCATGTCGAAGGCGCACTCGCGTTGGCGCGTGCCGCGCTCGACGCCAATGAATTCGCCCGCGCCCGCGAGGCGCTTGCGCCCCTGGCGATCGTCCCAACCCAGCGTGTGGCGATGCTGATGGCGGATATCGAGCGGACGGAGCATGGCGACAGCGGCAAGGCGCGCAGCTGGATGTTGCGTGCGGTCCGCGCGTTGCCCGATGCGGTGTGGACTGCGGACGGCTATGTGTCGGATCGCTGGCGGCCGGTATCGCCGGTCACCGGACGGCTCGATGCGTTTCAATGGCTGGTGCCGCTCGCGGCGTTGCCGTCGAGTTCTCCGGCAGTTATCGAAACCGAAATGCCCGACGATTCGATGATCGCGCCGTCACGGCCGCCGGCCATCGAGACGACGCAGGACAACACGCCGCCCGGGCTTGCTGTCGAGGATGAGGCTGCCGCTTCGGCGCCGGCGAAACCCGCGCACGTTCCGGCTCCTGAGCCGGCGGCGCCACCGCCGATCTTCCGGTCGCGTCAGGACATCAAGACATCGGCTCCGGCGATTCCGGCGGTGATTCCGATCGTCCGCGCGCCGGACGATCCGGGGGTGGACGATGAGGCAGCTGTCGTCGAGGAATTCGCCGATCAGAGCGTGCCGCCACGGCAGCAGGCCGGTGGTCTGCGCGGGTTCCTGGCGCGCTGGAGCGCCTGAGTGGATTTTTCTCTTGTTTTCAGAGGCTTCGGCTCGAAATGGGACCTTGTGGCCCGGCCCGTTCTTGCAAAGCGATCCGCCGCCCGATATCAGGAGCGCACTGGATCGAAACGAAAAGTTTCGATCCAGCTGTCATAAAGTTGCGTTCGCATTCCTTGCGACGATCTGGTTTGCCGCCTTAGCTCAGCTGGTAGAGCACGTCATTCGTAATGACGGGGTCGTAGGTTCGAATCCTATAGGCGGCACCACTTCGTTCAATTCCGAGAACCGTTTGCGCCGGGACTTCGCATACGCGCATCCGCTCGCGATCAAACCTGATTGAATGCGGTGCATGCCGATCGCTTCCCGGCAGCGGCCGGGCGTTCGGTCTGCTAGAATTCCGGCAACGGAGGTTCTTGCGATGACCTTGAAGATGCAGTGGAAGGTTCCGTCAGGCATTCAGCCGCGCGCGCAGGATTTCAGCTTCGATCTCGATCGCACGCTGTCGTCGGTCGTCGGCATTCACTCGATCATCCCGAGCGATGCCTTCACGGCTGAGACGCTCGGCACCGAGCGCGCGGGAAACGGCGTACTGATCGATCGGGGTCTCGTTCTGACCATCGGCTACCTCATCACCGAAGCCCAGACCACATGGCTGCATCTCGGCGACGGCCGCGTCGTCGAGGGTTATCCGCTCGGTTTCGATCAGGTGACGGGGTTCGGTTTGGTTCAGGCGCTGGCCTCGATCGACCTTGACCCGCTGAATATCGGTGTGTCGGACAAGGCGGAAGCCGGAGACCGTGTCATCGTCGGCGGAATGGGCGGCCGCGCCGGCGCGGTTGCCGGTGAAGTCGTCGCCAAGCGCGAGTTCGCGGGCTATTGGGAATACCTGCTCGACGAGGCGATCTTCACCGCTCCCTCTCATCCCAATTGGGGCGGTACCGCGCTGATATCGGATCGCGGCGATCTGCTGGGCATCGGGTCGCTGCAGCTCGAGACCGATCAGGCTGGCGCCGCAAAACATCTCAACATGATCGTGCCGATCGATTTGCTGCGGCCCGTGCTCGACGATTTGCGCAAGTTCGGCCGCGTCAACAAGCCTGCGCGTCCGTGGCTCGGCATGTTTGCCAGCGAGATCGACGGCGATGTCGTTGCGATCGGCTTTGCGTCCAATGGCCCGGCGATGCGCGGCAAGCTCCAGGTCGGCGATACGATTGTTGCGGTCAATGGGAAACGGGTCGCGGGGCACGCCGATTTTTATCGGCAGGTATGGGCGCTCGGCGCGGCGGGTGTCGCCATTCCTCTAACGCTACGTCGCGAGAGACACGAGATCGACGTGGTTCTCGCGTCAGCGGATCGCGCCGATTTCCTGAAGCGGCCGCAAATGCATTAGACGGACGGCTCGCGAATCGCAGTGCGGAAATGCCGTTTGTGAAGGACGCTTGGCGATTCGTTCAGATCGGCGCAGAGCAAGGTTGCTGACAGCTTCAGCTGAACCGGGCTGGTTCGGCGGCGATGAGACTCATTTATCCCCATGGAGTCGATCTCCGGCGTCACCGGCGCTCGTGCGACAAAGCGCGCAACTATATGTTTGCGAGAATTTCTTTTGTGAAATCCTGCTGTTGCATCGGGCGAAACGGCGTAGGAGGCCGCTTTTGGCGGTATCAATTTCTTACAGTTAATCAATCGTGAAGTTTTCGAAGCGATGATGTCGCGTCTTCTTTCGCCCGCATCACACGGAGAAACCTTCCATGCGCGCTTTCATCCACCGTACACTGCCGTTTGCGTTCGCCGCTCTCGTTGCCACCGGCATCACCGCATCCGCCGAAGACGGCGTTTCCGCAGACAAGATCGTGTTTGGCCAGGCGACCGCGCTCGAGGGCCCGGCTTCCGCACTCGGCCAGGGCATGAAGCTCGGCCTCGACGCCGCGTTCGCGGAAATCAACAAAGCCGGCGGCATCAAGGGCCGCAAGATCGAACTGAAGAGCGTCGATGACGGCTACGAGCCGAACAAGTCGATCGAGGCGGTGAAGAAGCTCCTGTCCGACGACAAGGTGTTCGCCATCGTCGGCGCAGTCGGTACGCCGACTTCGGCTGCGACCCAGCCGATCGCGACTGCCGCGGGCGCCCCGTTCATCGGCGCATTCACCGGCGCCGAGTTCCTGCGCGAACCGCACAAGCCGATGGTGATGAACGTGCGCGCCAGTTACTTCCAGGAAACGGAAGCGATGGTCGAGCGCCTCACCAAGGATCTGGGCGCGACCAAAATCGCCATCATGTATCAGGACGATGCCTTCGGTCAGGCCGGTCTTGCGGGCGTGAAGCGCGCACTTGAGAAGCGCAAGATGGAGCTCGCCGGTGAAGGCACCTTCGAGCGCAACACGGTTGCGGTGAAGGCCGCGCTGCTGGCGATCAAGAAGGTCGAGCCGGAGGCGGTCATCATGATCAGCCCGTACAAGCCGGCAGCCGAGTTCATCAAGCTCGCCAAGCAGATCAAGCTCAACGCCACCTTCGTCAATATCTCGTTCGTCGGTTCCGACGCGCTCGCCAAGGAAGTCGGCGCAGACGGCGCAGGCGTGGTTGTCACGCAGGTCGTGCCGTTCCCGAAGGACGCCAGCATTCCGGTGGTCGCGAAGTATCATGCCGCGCTGAAGGCGGTGTCAGCCGATGCGCAGCCGGGCTTTATCTCGCTTGAGGGCTATCTGGTCGGCCGCGCCATTGCCACCGGGCTGGAGAAGGTCGACGGCGAGCCGACCCGCGCCAAGCTGCTCGAAGCCATTCAGAAGGCTGGCACGATGGACCTCGGCGGCGTCAAGCTGACCTACAGCGCGACATCGAATCGCGGCTCGGATCAGGTGTTTCTCACCGTGATTCAGTCCGACGGCTCGTTCAAGTCGGTCGAGAAGCTCGAGAAGTCGGGCTCCTGACCTGAAGTCTGGCGCGCGGTGCTCATGAATGCGCTCTTGAGGACGAGCACCGCGCGTTTCGAATTGCCGAGATAGAGTTTTGAGGGGGAGTTTCCCGATGAAAGCCGCGATGTCGTCGTGGACCCGGTTGGGTTTGAGGGGCAGGCTGTTTCTGGCGTTTGGCGTGGTGGCCGGTCTCACGGTGCTTGCGAGCGTCAGCGCTATCTATTCTTACGATCGAATCGGTTACGCGCTGTTTGTCGTCACCGAAAAGAGCCTGCCCGATATCGCCAAGACCGCAAAGGTGGTGAAAGCGGAAGGCGATGTCGCCGCTGCGGCACCTAGCCTTCTCGCTGCGATCGACGCCGCTGGCCGCGAGGAAGCGTCCAAATCGCTTGCCGCCGCCCGCCAGGGCCTGACGCAGAGCATCGGCGCGCTCAACCCGGAAGATGCGAATAAATTCGGCCAGACCAGCAATCGCATGCTGGAAAATCTCGATCGCCTGGCAAAGGCAGTGACCGAGCGCCAGGGCATTGCCGCGAATCGCATCTCGCAGGTGGCTGAACTGCGCAAGGTCCAGCAGAAGATCAGCGAGAAGCTCGTTCCGATGGCGGACGACGCCGGTTTCAGCCTCACGCTCGAGCTGCAAGGCATCGGCGACAAGCTGGATAATCCGGAAGCGGTCAAAAAAACGCTTGCAGGGCTGGCCGATCAGGATCTGGCAATGTTGCAGGCCATCCTCGATCTGCGCGCCGAAGCCAATCTCATGCTCGGCATCCTCGTAGAGGCCTCCGACCTTCCATCGCTCGATCTTTTGCCGCCGGTGCGCGATCGCTTCAATGCCACCTCCGGCCGAATCGAAAAGGCCCTGAAAGTCCTGAAGAACGACGGCATCTCCAAGCTGTTCGGAGAATTTCTCGCCTTCGGCAAGCGCGACGGCAACGTATTCGATCTGCGCAAGAAGGAACTTGAAGCGGGCGCCGCCGCCATGAAGATCGTGGCCGACAACCGCGTGCTGGCAAAGGCCTTTGCAGAGCAGGTGGCCGATCTGGAGAAGCGCAGCGAGCTTGCAGCGGGCGAAGCCGTCAGCGATTCACAGGCAGCGATTATGCAAAGCCGCATGACGCTGATCCTGATCGCGCTCGTCAGTCTTGCGACGGCGTTCCTGATCGGCTGGCTCTATGTCGGTCGCGGCGTGGTGCGTCGTCTGCACGGCCTGCAGGGCAGCATGAAAGCGATCGCGTCCGGCAATCTCGATACCGATGTCGCCACCGGCGGCTCCGACGAAATCGCCGAAATGGCGGGCGCCGTGAACTTCTTCAAGGAGAACATGGCCGAGGCAAGCAGGCTTAGGGCCGAGCGGTCCGAAGCCGAGAAGCGCGTCGTGGCAGAGCGCAAGGCGGAAATGCGCAAGCTCGCCGATCAGTTCGAATCGGCGGTCGGCAACATCGTCCACACCATGTCGTCGGCTTCCGGTGAACTGGAAACGTCGGCGCGAACGCTCACCTCGACCGCGGAAATGACCGAGCAGCTTTCGGGCGTCGTTGAATCCGCGTCGGAGGAAGCCTCCGCCAACGTGCGCTCCGTCGCTGCTGCGACCGAGGAAATGAGCGCATCGATCGCGGAGATCTCCAGGCAGGTTCAGGACTCCAACCGCATCGCCAGCGAAGCTGTCGAGCAGGCGCAAACCACGGACGCGCGGATCGGCGAACTGTCGAAGGCCGCCATTCGTATCGGCGATGTTGTGAGCCTGATCACGACCATCGCCGAGCAGACCAACCTGCTGGCGCTCAACGCCACCATCGAGGCGGCGCGCGCCGGCGAATCCGGCCGCGGGTTCGCCGTCGTCGCACAGGAGGTCAAGGCACTGGCGTCGCAGACCGCGAAGGCGACGAGCGAGATCAGCACGCAGATTACCGGCATGCAGTCGGCGACCCAGGAATCGGTGGCTGCGATCAAGGAGATCAGCAACACCATCGGCAAGATTTCCGACATCGCCGCCACGATCGCCGGCGCCATCGATCAGCAAGGATCGGCGGCGCAGGAAATCGCGCACAACATCCAGCAGACGTCGCAGGGCACCAGCCAGGTCGCTGCCAACATCGTTGAAGTCAACAAGGGCGCCCGCGAGACGGGAACCGCGTCGGCGCAGGTGCTGACATCGGCGCAAATGCTGTCGCAGGAAAGCGATCATCTGAAAGAAGAGATGTCGCGGTTCGTTGCCACCGTGCGCGCAATGTAATCCTTTTTCACAGGATACGGATCAGCGGCCGCCTCAGGGCGGCCGTTGTCGTTTCATCTTTGTCTTAAGTCGCCGAAATATCGGCGCGAATACGCCTTGTCGGCACCCGGCCCGGACTGGACCGATGTTTTTTGCAACGGAGACGTGTTGCTTCGTCATCAAAACCGCTATCTTGCAGGGACCAATGGCGGACCGACTACGGGATCGAGGCTTGTGATGAGCACTGCCGAAACACTGGACTTCCCACTCAAGCGCGCGCCGCTGGTGCCGCCGCGGCCCGCGCTGGCGCCCGAAACGATGACGCCGCTGCAGCGCATGAAAGCGATCCGCAAGAATGCGATCACGAGCTGGGGCGTGCGCGCCTATCAGGACGATGTCATTGCCGGCAAGTTTCTCGGCCGCAACAGCTACATTCTGAATTCGCCCGAAGCGATCCGCTATGTGCTGGTCGAGAACTACGAGAACTATTTCCGCACGCCGGTGGGGATGCGGGTGCTGCGCCCGATGCTCGGCGACGGTCTTCTGACGTCGAAGGGCAAGCCATGGAAACATCAGCGCCGCACACTGGCGCCGGCATTCACACCGCGCGCGGTGACCACGCTGGTGCCCCACATGCTGTCGGCGACCGATGAAGCAATCGACGAGTTGAAAGGCCAGCGCGACCAGCCCGTCGATTTGCGCGAGGCGATGCAGCGCATGACGCTGGAGATCGCCGGCCGCACCATGTTCTCGCTGGAGATGGGCGAGCACGGCGCGGCGTTGCGCAACTTCGTCATCGAGTATTCGCAGACCTACGCGCCGCCGCGGTTCCTCGACATGCTGCTGCCGCTCTCGGTGCCGAGCCCGATGGATATAGGACGGGCGCTGTTCCGCCGCCGCTGGACGCGCTTCGTCGGCAAGCTGATCCGGGAGCGCCGGTCGATGACGCAACAGTTGTCGGGCCAGCAGGGCGCGCCGCGCGACCTGTTCGATTTGATGGTGTCCGCGCGCGATCCCGAAACCGGCGCCGCCTTCTCGGATGAACTGCTCGGCGACGAAGTTGCGACCATGATCCTGGCCGGGCACGAGACCACTGCGACCGCGCTGTTCTGGTCGCTCTATCTCCTGTCGCTCGATCCGGCGACGCAGGACGAACTGGCGGAGAGCGTGCGGGCGATTGCGATCGACGCCAACACCGATATGTCGAAACTTCCCTTCGCCCGCGCGGTCATCGATGAAGCCATGCGGCTCTATCCGCCGGCGTTTCTGATTGCGCGTGCGGCGACCGGCCCGGATACGGTGGCCGGACGGGAGATTCGGGAGAAGGACGTAATCCTGATGTCACCGTGGCTGCTGCAGCGGCACGAAAAGCTCTGGCAGGATCCCAATGCCTTCATCCCGCAGCGCTTCATGCCCGGCGCGCCGCAGCCGGATCGTTTCGCCTACATGCCGTTCGGTGCGGGACCGCGAATCTGCATCGGCGCGCACTTCGCGCTGGTCGAAGCGACGCTGGCGCTGGCGAAGATCATCCAGACCTTCAAGGTCGAGGTGATCAGCAAGCGGCCGGCGATCCCCGTCGGCATCGTCACGACGCAGCCGGATCACTCGCCGGTGTTTCGCATCACGCGGCGGTAATCGTTGTCGTCCCTGCGAAAGCAGGGACCCATATACTGTGATCGATCGATAAGGCACGGCGTATGGGTCCTCGCGTTCGCGAGGACGACAATACCTACGTCGATATGGGCGTGATGGTGTCCTGACCGCGATCCGGCGTGTCGTCCTTCCAGCGCACCGAGCCGAACGGCCGCTCCAGCATGCGCCGGATGCGAATAGGCTCGATCCCCGAGTGATACGCGATCGCCTGCTGGTGCAGGGCGCGCTCCGATTGGGTCGAGCGGCTGCGCTGGCGCAGATAATCCATCCAGGTCGGGCAGTGATAGCGTTCGGTCCATAACTCTGGATCGGCGATGTCGCGCGCGATCGACCAGCCGTAGGCGCCGTTGCGCTGGCGCGTGAGCTGCACCTGCTGCATCAGCGTGTGAAACGCCCGCGCCTTGTCCTGGGCAACGCGATACTCGATCTCGACCACGACCGGACCGCTCCGCGCGGTGAGCGGCAGCTTCACCTCCGGATCGGCCAGCACATCAATGGCTTCGTCGTTGCGTCCTGCGACCGGCGGCATCCGCAGCCACAGACCGATCGCGGGCGACACCAGCAGCAGGATCGCCGAATACATCAGCGCTTCCCGGACGCCGGCCATATCGGCGGCATGGCCCCACAGCCAGCTTCCGATGGCGACCCCGCCCGAGATCGACGCCTGGAAGGTCGCGAGCGCGCGCCCCGCGACCCAACGCGGCGCGGAGAACTGGACGCCGATGTTGAACAGCGTGATCGACAGCATCCACGCGGCGCCGGCGACGACGAGCGCGGCCGCGGTCAGGACGATCATCTTGCTCGCGGAGATGGCGAGGACCGCAAGACCCATCGTCAGCGCGCAGGCGCGTACCGCCGCTTCGCTGCTGAAATTCTTGCGCACCGTGGCGATGTTGAGCGCGCCGATCACCGCGCCCATGCCGAATGCGCCGAGCAGCAGGCCGAAGGTCTGCGCGCCACCGCCGAGCAGATCGCGCGCGATCAGCGCCATCAGCGCCAGGATCGAACTGCCGGCGATGCCGGTCATCAGCGTGCGGGTCAGCACGATGCGGATCGAGGGCGAGTTGGCGACATAGCGCACGCCGGAAATAATGGCGCGGTTGAGTCGCTCCGGCGGCAGTCGTCCGGGTTCGAGTTCGCGCCGCCACAGAAACAGGACGATCAGCAACGGCAGATACAGGAAGGCGTTGGAAACAAACGCGGCCATTGCGCCGCCCCCCGCGACGATGACGCCGCCGATGGCCGGGCCGAACGAGCGCGCGATATTGAAGCTGATGCCGTTCAGCGCCACCGCCGACGACAGCGATTCGGGCGGCACCTGCTCGCTGACCGAGGCCTGCCATGCCGGCCCGAACAGGGCCATGCCGGTGCCGATCACGAAGCACAAGGCGAGCATCGAGTAGGGCGTCAGAAGCCCCGCGGCGGCCAGTCCCGACAGGGCGATTGCGCCCGACAAACCGATCAACAGCGCAATCAGGCCGATAATCCGGCGATCGAACATATCGGCGATGGCGCCCGCCGTGATGGCGAACAGCATGATCGGCAGCATCAGCGAGGTCTGCACCAGCGCCACCATGTCGGCCGACGAGGTCATCTGGGTCATTGCCCAGGCAGCGCCGACGCCATGGATCATCAGCCCGAGATTCGACATCAGACTGGCGAACCAGATGCGCCGGAACAGGCTGTGCCGCAGTGGCGCGGCAATGCTCTCCGCTGGGGGTATCGTCTGGGAAGCGTTATTCATGCAGCGGCTCGGTCGCGATCATCAAAGGAAAAATACTCGCCGGCCGGTCGTTGATGCCCTCCGCGACCCGGTGTGTCCAGCTTGGGATCGGGCTTTTCTGCGCAGCAAGCGCAAGGCTGCCCTCTCGATGCGACATCGGAGGGATCTGACAGCGCGGAATCAAGTCAAGTCACTGTAAATAAAAGTGATTGACCTCGGTCGGCGCATCGAACAGGCGGCCCTGCGATTGCAACCATCCTGTTTTCGGGCCATAGAGCGCGGGTGTGTTTCTCGCGCCGTTCCACTGGCGCATCATCCGATTGCAAATGCAATGCTCGACCGGCTGCGCCAGTTTATTTCCGACGTCGTCTCGCCCTCGGATCAGAAGCGCGCTTTCGATGAGACCGACTATCGCCTCGCGGCGACAGCGCTCCTGATTCACGTGATCTCGCTCGATGGCGAGCCTTCGGAGATCGAGACGCGCAAGTTGCACGCCCTGCTTGAATTCCGGTTTCAGCTCGATCCGGGTGTCGCGGACACGCTGATTGCCGAGGCCATGCGGGCGGAAGGCGAGGCGGTGGACATGTATCATTTCACCAGCGTGATCATGCGCTCCGTCGACGAGCCGGGCCGGCTTCGCATCATCGAGATGATGTGGGAATTGGTGTATGCGGACGGTCACGCCAGCGAATTCGAGGAGAGTGTCCTGTGGCGCGCGGCCGATCTGCTCGGAGTTTCCTCTCGCGAGCGAATCGAACTGCGTCGACAGGTATCGGGTCAGTCGAAACTTGGCGAGACGACATAAGGTCCATGCTGCGTCACAATCCCGCGTCGGGATACGATGGATGTCACGATAACGAAGTGTGTTTATGACTGAACGGATTACGCTGATTACAGGGGCTTCCGCGGGCATCGGCGCTGAATTCGCCCGGTTGTTCTCCGCGAAGGGCCATCGCGTCGCGCTGGTCGCGCGCCGGGTCGAGAATCTCGAGGCGCTGGCAAAGGAGATTGTCGCCAAGGGCGGTCCGGAGCCGATCGTGATAGGTTGCGATCTGTCGCAGGACGGCGCCGGCGATACCGTCGCCTCCGCCTTGGCCGCGGCCTCCGTCGAGGTGGAGTATCTGATCAACAATGCCGGCTTCGGATTGTTCGGCGATGCCGTCACCCTGAGTGTGCCCGAACAGCTCAGCATGATCGACATCAACGTCAAGACGCTGACCGATCTGACGCTGCGCTTCACCGATGAACTGATCCGTCATCGCGGGGGCATCATCAATCTGGGTTCAATCGCGAGCTTCCTGCCGGGGCCGGGCATGGCGGTCTATTACGCCAGCAAGGCCTACGTGCTGTCGTTCTCGGAGGCGCTGCATCTCGAATTGAGCGGGAAGGGCGTCCGGGTGACCGCGGTCTGTCCGGGACCGGTGCCGACCGAATTCCAGAAGCGCGCCGGCTTCAAGCCGGGGCTCGATTCGATGATCCTCAATGTCTCGGCCGTCGATGTGGCGGCTGCGGGATATCGCGGCGTGATGGCAGGACGGCGGGTGGTTCTGCCCGGCCTCGGTGTGCGGATCATCCCGTTCCTGCTGCGTTTCGTCCCGCGCGGCGTCGTGCTTGCTCTGGCCGGAGCCGTCCAGCGCAAACGGTGAACGCGGACCTTCCCGATCGTGACAGGGTTGGGCCTCGCTTTGGCCCAAAATTTTGACCCAAGAACTTTGGCCGAAGAGTTTTGGCCCATTAAACTTTGGCCCAAGAACTTTGGCCCATGAATTGCTTTGTGAATTGCGGTCTCGGGCACGCCGTGATCGGAAGTCTTAACGAACCGGGATTACGATTCAGGGGCTATGAAACGCGAAGACAATATCATGGCAGGTCCGGCGGAGATCGACACCGCGATTGCCATGCACCGGCAAGGGTCGCACCGGCAGGATGACATGGTTTCGGCGGCCGAACCGGCGCTCGAATTCAAGCATCTGCGTCCTGTCCTGATCGTGCTGCATCAGGAAACCTCGACGCCCGGCCGGGTCGGAAACGCCCTGCGGGCGCAGGGCTACCCCCTCGACATCCGGCGGCCCCGCTTCGGCGACCCGCTGCCCGAAACCATGGAACGCCACGCCGGCGCGGTGATTTTCGGCGGTCCGCAGAGCGCCAACGATTCCGATGAATTCGTCAAACGCGAGATCGACTGGATCTCGGTCCCGCTCAAGGAAGGCCGTCCGTTTCTCGGCATTTGCCTCGGCGGGCAGATGCTGGCGAAGCAACTGGGCGCTCGCGTTGCGCCGCATCGCGAGGGCCGGGCTGAAATCGGCTATTACGCGATCCGGCCGACGGAAGCGGGCCGCGCCGCCTGTCCCGGCTGGCCCGATCACGTTTATCAGTGGCATCGCGAAGGATTCGAGCTGCCGTCCGGCTGCGAATTGCTTGCCGAGGGCGATGACTTTCCGATCCAGGCGTTCGGCTGCGGCAACGCATTCGCGATGCAATTTCATCCCGACGTCACCACGGCAATGATGCACTGCTGGACCACGCGCGGACATGAGCGGCTCGCCACACCAGGCGCACGCCCGCGTCAGGATCATTTCAGTTACCGTGCGATGTACGACGTCGTCGAGCGGGCCTGGCTCAATGCCTTCCTCGACAACTGGCTGCGCGAAGAGTCTTGCGGCCACGCCGAACCGGCGCTTGCGCTCGCGGCGGCGGAATAGGCCAGAAACAATCTTCATTTCCATCGGGCGGACCGGATGCGCGCTTGATACGCGCCCGCCTCCTCGCGCAAGATGCCTGCAAAAAGAGGCACCGGGATGGATACAAGAGGATTTGCCGAGCTCCTGACACAGTTCTCGTTGTCGGCGGAATCCGGCGACGGCGCGCGTTTCGCCGCGCATTTCACGGAAGACGCGATCTATTACGACTACATCTACGGCCCGCACCGTGGCCGCGCCGAGATCGCGCATATGATGCAGCACATGTTTCACCGCGACGCGGCCGATTATCGCTGGGAAATGTTCGATCCGGTATTCGCGGACGGCATGGGATACGCATGGTCGCTGTCGAGCTTTACGTCCACGATCGAGGGCTACAAGGGCAACAGGATCGTCATCGACGGCATGAGCCGCTTTCTCTTGCGCGACGGGCTGATCTCGGAGTATCGCGAATCCGTCAATGGTGGTGTGGCCATGCAACAGCTCGGCGTTGCGCCGGAGCGGATGGGCAAGGTGTTCACCCGCTGGACCGGGTGGCTCAAGGAGCGTCCCGAAACCATCGACTACATGACGCGAGGTCCGCACAGGAAATCCTGACGCGCAATACTTCAATCAAGCAAAAAAAATCAAAGGAAAGTCACAGGGAGAGAGTCGTGGTCTACGAGCAAATTCTCTACAGCGTCGAGGATCGCATCGCGACCATCACGCTCGATCGTCCCGATCGCATGAATGCCTGGACGTCGGTGATGGAGCGCGACGTTCGCGATGCCATGAATGCAGCGGCCGCCGACAAGGACGTTCGCGTGATCGTGCTGACCGGCGCGGGACGCGGGTTTTGCGCCGGCGCCGATATGGATGCGCTGAAGACGCTCGATCCCGAGGACATCAAGCGGCGCGATATGTTGCCGGCCTACGATATGAATCGCCGCGGCGACTGGCAGACCCGTAACGGCTATTATCCGGCGCTTCCAAAGCCGGTGATCGGCATGCTCAACGGCGCGACCGCCGGCATCGGTCTCGTGCACGCGCTGTACTGCGATATCCGTTTCGCGGCGGATAACGCAGTATTCACCACAGCATTCGCGCGGCGCGGCCTGATCGCCGAGCATGGCATCAGCTGGATGCTGCCGCGTATCGTCGGTCACGCCAACGCGCTCGATCTATTGCTGTCCGCGCGCCGGGTACAGGCGGACGAAGCGTTGCGCATGGGTCTTGTGAACAGGCTCTATCCGCTCGATCAGTTGCGCGAGCAGACCATGGCCTATGCGCGCGATCTTGCCGACTATGTCGCGCCGGCTTCCATGAGTGTCATCAAGCGGCAGCTTTACGAAGTGCCGTTCCAGACCATGGCGGAAGCGACCGCGGACGCCAACCGGGAGATGATGGTTTCGCTTGCAAGCGCCGATTTCAAAGAAGGCGTCGCGAGCTTCGTCGAAAAGCGCAAGCCGAAGTTCGCGGATGTGTGAGGGTGGATTTGCGCGCGGGCGACCTGCATGCGCGCAGCCCGTCTTCGCCCTGCGGGCTAAGACGCGGCAGCTTTCGCTGACATTGCTCAGCTTGCCGAGCCGAAGCTGACAACGTCAGCGAAGGCTGGTGGAGCCAGGCGGGATCGAACCGCCGACCTCGTCATTGCGAACGACGCGCTCTCCCAGCTGAGCTATGGCCCCGTGTCGGCCGCGGCAAAAACAGGCAGCGGCCAGTACACGGCGTCATTTACCCGCTCCATCAACACCAAGTCAAGAATGGCTGAAATCGCCTGTTTCTATGGTGTTTTCGGTATTTGCCGCCCTTGTGAGACCGCAGCCGAGACGATAGTTTGCGCCGCAGTTCCCGTCCCGCCCGAGCCAGTGAGCCAGCCTCTCCATGCGCGCCATTCTCGACATCGTCATCATCATCCTCGACCTCTATGTCTGGCTTCTCATTGCATCGGCGATCCTGTCGTGGCTGATCGCCTTCAATGTGGTCAACACCCGCAACCAGTTCGTATCGGCGGTGGCGGAGTTCCTCTACCGCATCACCGAACCGGTGCTGCGGCCGATCCGGAATATCATGCCGAATCTCGGCGGCCTCGATATCTCGCCGATCATCGTGATTCTGATCATCATGTTCATCCAGCGGGTCATCACGTATTACATCTATCCGAACGTCATCTGAGCGCCGGAAACCATCGTCGTCAGGTGCGTCGAGACAATTGATGTCCGCAAAAATCATCGACGGAAAGATCATCGCCGCCGATCTGCGCGCCCGCGTTGCCACTGAGGCCGCGCGCATCAGGCGCGATCACGGCGTCACGCCGGGTCTTGCCGCTGTGCTGGTCGGCGCCGACCCCGCGAGCCAGGTTTACGTGCGCAGCAAGGTTAAGCAGACCGAAGCCGCGGGGATGGCGTCGTCCGAGTATTTGCTGCCTGCGACCGCATCGCAGGCCGAGCTTCTCGCGGTCGTCGAAAAGCTCAATCACGATCCTCTGGTGCACGGCATTCTGGTGCAGTTGCCTTTGCCGGGCGGTCTCGATCCGCAAGGCATCGTCGCGGCGATCGATCCGGCCAAGGATGTGGATGGTCTCAGCCCGGTCAATGCTGGACGGCTGGCGAACGGACTTTCGGCGCTGACGCCGTGCACGCCGCTCGGCTGCATCATCCTCGCCAAAACGGTGCATGCATCGCTCGAGGGCATGAATGCCGTCATCATCGGCCGCTCCAATCTGGTTGGACGTCCGCTGGTGCAGCTTCTGCTCAACGAAAATGCGACGGTGACGATCGCGCATTCGCGCACCCGCGATCTGGCGCCGGTCTGCGCGCGCGCCGATCTCGTTCTCGCCGCCGTCGGCAAGCCCGAGATGGTGAAGGCAAGCTGGATCAAGCCGGGTGCGACCGTAATCGATGTCGGCATCAACCGGATCGCGTTGGCCGACGGCAAGACACGGCTGGTCGGCGATGTCGCTTACAGCGAGGCGCTGGAGGTTGCTGGCGCGATCACGCCCGTGCCGGGCGGCGTGGGGCAGATGACGGTGGCGTGTCTGCTGGCGAACACGCTGCGGGCGGCGTGCGCGATACACAAATTGCCGGCACCGGCGATCTAGGGCGTCGCTGCCGTTTCGATGAAGCGGCGGTAGAAGCGGATCATGTCGGCATAGTTGGCGACGGAAATGCGCTCGTTGGTGCCGTGAAAGCGTGTCAGATCCTCGGTCTTGGCTTGCACCGGGATGAAGCGGAACACGCTGTCTGCGATCTCTGCAAAATGCCGCGAGTCCGTCGCCGCAACCATCAGGCCCGGCGATACCACGACGCCCGGAAACACTTCGCGGATCGTCTTGTTGAGGGCGCGATAACCGGCGCTGGCTGTGGCGCTGATGGGCGAAGGGTCGTTGTTGACGGGGCTTGGCTGGATCGCAACCTTGTCGTTTCCGATCGCCTTGCGGACGTGGTCGATGACGCTCGCCTGCGTGTCGCCCGGCAGCAGCCGGAAATTTACCGTGGCGCTGGCGTTGCCCGGCAGCACGTTATCCTGATTGCCCGCATTGAAAATCGTCAGCGCGGTTGTGGTGCGGATCGCGGCTTCGGTGGTTGGCGTCTTTTCGAGCTGCCGCTGAAGCAGCGGCTTGAACAGCCACAGGTTCGCCAGCACGACGCGATTGAAGCCGCTCATCTCGGGGGCCAGCGTATCGAACATCTCCAGCGAGACGCCGCGGACCTCCGCCGGCATGCGCTTGTTCTCGAGCTGCGCCAGCGCCGCGCTCATCATGCCGATGGCCGTCTCGCGCGGTGGCAGCGACGAATGACCCGGCGTCGCCGATACGTTCAGCGTCAGCGTGACGAAGCCTTTTTCCGCGACGCCGATCAGCGCCATCGGTTTGTCGATGCCCTTCAGCGCGCCTTCGAGGATCAGCAGCCCTTCATCGAGGACGAATTCAAGTTTGACGCCGCGCGACTTGAGTAACTGGACGATCGCCTTGGCGCCGCGCTGGCCACCGACTTCCTCATCGTGGCCGAATGCGAAATAGACGGTGCGCCTGGGGCGGAGGCCAGAACGCGCCATCATCTCGGCGGCTTCCAGCATCGCAAACAGGCTGCCCTTGTCGTCCCATGAGCCTCGGCCCCAGATGTAGCCATCGCGGACCGTGCCCGAGAACGGTTGCGCCTGCCAATTGGCTTCGGTGCCGGGCGCGACCGGAACCACATCCTGATGTGCGAGTAGCGCCATCGGCCGCGCCGCCGGGTCGGAACCTTCCCACGTATAAAGCAGGCCGTAGCCGCCAACGGTCTCGCCCTTTGCCGCCGCGTGAAAGGCCGGGAAGCTCGCCTGCATGTGCGCGTGCAATCCGCGGAAGGCGTCCGCGCTTTGCTGCGGGTTGAGCAGGTTCGAGACAGTCTGGAACTGGATGGCCTGCCCGAGCCGTGCTGCTGCGGCTTGCTCGTCGACGGGGACGGGCGGCAGCGGTGCGACCTGTAGTTGGCGCGACGTCAGCGTCAGCGTGCGGAATGCGACCACCGCGCCGAGCGCGAGAGCGACCGCAAGCGTCGCGAGAACCATATTCCGGATGAAGCGAACGATCCGGCGCATGCTCAACACCTGCCGGAGCGGGTTAGGGCATGATCCGGAAAATGCTTGTCCCGGACTTGATCCGGGATGTGAAGCGGTTTTCCGAAAAAATCATGCTCAAATAAAAAGACAAAGCGTGATGGCGATTCGACCATCCCGCCTCAGTGGACCGGACAGATCAGTTGGTCCAGGCGAACGCGACCTTGTCGAGCGACTTCGGCCCGAATTTTTCCGACGAGCGGGCCACCATGCGGCCGCCGAGCGCGCGATAGAACTCCACCGCCGGCTCGTTGTCCGACAGCGCCCAGATCACCATGCTCTTCAACCCGCTTTGGGCGAGATCGCGCCGCGCGGATGTGAACAGCTTGCGGCCAAAACCAAGTCCCTGATATTCGGGCCGCAGATAAAGCTCATAGATCTCGCCGTCGAAATGCAGGCTGCGGGCGCGGTTGCGGCCGTAGTTGGCGTAGCCCGCGACCTTGTCGCTGAAAGAAAGCACGCTGACGCGGCTGCCCTTGCGGATCGCGCTGTCCCACCACTGGGGCCCGCGTCGGTTGATCAGCTTTTCCAGTTCGGCGCCGGGAATGATGCCCTGATAGGCGGCGCGCCATGCCTCGTCATGGGTGATAGCCACCTCGGGCGCATCCGCGGTCTTGGCCGGCCGAACCTCGATGAGGGTTGTGCTCATGGGGAGATCAAAGCAAGTCGGCAGGCGCGCTTCAAGGTCTGTAATTAATAATCAGTTAAGATGTGGACTTTTTGCATCATGTTCCGTGGCTGCGATGTGCCGAAACGTAACAGGCCGTTCATGTTAGGGTGCGGAAACGGCGATTTGCAGCACCGATGCAGACTTTAGGATGATACCGAAGCCATCGTTTTCCCCATCTGCGAAACTGTCGCAACTGATGGCCGCCGCCCTGTGCTGCGCGATCCTTTTCGCCGCGCCGGCTGGTGCGCAGGTGCGGTCAGGGGCGCAATCGGCGGAGGAAAACCCGGCGCGGCGTCAGCTCTGGCAGGTCCCTTCGCCGGATGCGTCCGTTGTGTCGCGTGCCTTACTATTCCGGCCACCGGGCGAAGGACCGTTTTTTCTCGCTGTGATCGCCCACCCCTCGACCCAGAACGCGATTCGCCGCGCACAGATGCCGCAGCCGGAATATCGGTCGCTGGCTCTCGCGCTGGTCGCGCGCGGCTTCGCGGTTCTGGTGCCGGAGCGGCCGGGGCATGGCGCGACCGGCGGGAATTATCTGGAGGACCAGGGTGGCTGCGCTGATGCCGATTACGCGAAAGCCGGGCGCGCGACGGCGGAGGCGATTCGCACCGCGATCGACTTCATCCGCGCGCAGCCGTTCGTCAAAAAGGATAGCGTGGTTGTTGTCGGCCATTCGGCGGGCGGATGGGGCGCTCTGGCGCTGGCTGGGTCCAGTTCGAAAGCGGTTTCGCGTATCATCGCGTTCGCGCCTGGCCGCGGCGGCCGCGCCAACGATCGTCCGGGCGAGGTGTGCGCGCCGGAACGGCTGATCTCGGCGGCCGGCGAATTCGGAAAAGGCGCGCGCGTGCCGGTGACGTGGATCGTGGCCGAAAACGATTCGTACTTCTCGCCTGCATTGTCGCGGCGGATGGCGGATGCGTTTCGCGGCGGCGGAGGCAAGGTCGATTTCCGCGTGGTGCCGGCATCCGGCGATGACGGGCACTGGCTGGCGGAGGGGGAGGGGGTAGCTGCTCTACTCAGCGAAGCACTCAAGCGGTAGCGGAGCTTATCATCTCCCCCGCCGCTCTCTCGCCGCTATCCCTCGCGCCATGTGCTGTGGAGAAATAGTTCGGCGAAGTCGCTTCTCCGGCAAAGAAGATACGGCCATCGACTGGCGCGGCGAGGATCGCCCGGTCGCCGGCATGTCCCGGCAGCGCGTGCGAGTAGGAGCCGCGGGCGAACGGATCGTGTCCCCAGCGCGATTCGCCGAGTGGTGTCAGCTTGCGCCGGAAGTCGTTGCCGAGCAGCGCGGCAATCTCATCGATCGCTTGCGCGGCGATCGCGCCATTGCCTGCATCTTCCAGTTCGCGCGCGAATGTGCCGCCGAAGAAACCGGCGATGCAGGGTTGCCCGAACGGGCGCAGATGATAGGCGCCGGTCGCGGTGCGCATGGTTGCGCCGCGCAGGTTGCCGTCGATCGGCAGTACCTCGGGCTCGCTGAGCCCGAGCATCACCTTGTCGGCGAGGCCGAGCGGCAGGCCGGCTGCGGCCGCAACTTTATCCGGCAGCGGTGGCGAGAAGCGAATCTCCTCGCGCGCGATGATGTCTGTCGGCGCGGTGACGATGACCTTGTCGGCTTCAAGCGTGCCGCGCGATGTCTCGATGCGAATGCGCGTGCCCGAGTGATCGATCAGCCTCACTTGCGTATTCAGCGCTACGGGACACGGCGCGCCATAGGCTGCGATCAGTGCGCCATAGCCCTGCCGCACCCGCCAGTTGATCTCGGTGTCTTCGTAACAATCCGCGTCATGGACAGACACCTGATCCAGTTCGCAACCGTTCACGTAGGTCGAGATCGCATCGATCATCGGATTCCAGCGGTTGCCGGGTTCGAGGTAGAGGCTGGCAGCGCTGTCGTCGTCGCGGTCGGCGGCTTGTTCGCAGCGATCGTAAAATCCATCCAGCGCGGTGATGAACTCGTTGCGATCCTCTGCCGGAAAAGCCTTGTCGACGCTTTGCTCGCGCCAGGGCGGGCGATTCCTGTCGACAGTGAAACCGAGCTGCCGCGCGATCGGAGTGAACGAATTCACGTCGCCAGAATGCAGCCACTCGCAACCGAGATCGAAGCGAATGTCGCCGGGAAGAATAAGGGTGTGAGCTCGCCCGCCGATCCGGTCGCGGGCTTCGAGAACGAGGACCGAGAGGCCGCTGGGGTTTGTGTTTGCCGCGTTTCCCGACGGAAAGCCGGTGCCCACTTTTCCTGGAAACGCTCCGAGCGCCCGCGCAGCTCCAAGTCCGGCAGCGCCGGCGCCGATGATCGCGACATCGATGAAGGAGGGCAGGGACATGGTCTTAGTTCCGTTCTCCTCATGGTGAGGAGCGCGGCACGCGCGTCTCGAACCATGAGGCCCGGATCATTATCGCAAAATAACGCATCCTTCGAGCCGCCGCGCTTTCGCGCGGCTCCTCAGGATGAGGTCGAACGTGAGGCTCAGCTCGCCAACGCTTCCTTGGTCTTTTCAGCGCGCTTGCGGTCGTTGGCGTCAAGGAAACGCTTGCGCAGGCGGATCGACTTCGGCGTGATCTCGACCAGCTCATCCTCTTCGATATAGGCCAGCGCCTTTTCCAGCGTCATGCGGATCGGCGGGGTCAGGCGCACCGCTTCATCCTTCGAGGTGGTGCGGATGTTGGTGAGCTGCTTGCCCTTGAGAATGTTGATCTCGAGATCGTTGTCGCGGGTGTGCTCGCCGACGATCATGCCCTTGTAGACCTTCCAGCCCGGCTCGATCATCATCGGGCCGCGGTCTTCCAGCTTGAACATGGCGTAAGCCACCGCCTCGCCCTGATCGTTGGAAATCAGCACGCCGTTGCGGCGGCCCTGGATGTCGCCCTTGTACGGCAGGTAGTTGTGGAACAGGCGGTTCATGATCGCCGTGCCCTTGGTGTCGGTCATCAGTTCGCCCTGATAGCCGATCAGGCCGCGGGTCGGCGCGTAGAACACGAGACGCAGGCGGTTGCCGCCTGACGGGCGCATCTCGATCATCTCGGCCTTGCGCTCGCTCATCTTCTGCACCACGACGCCGGAGAACTCCTCGTCGACGTCGATCACGACTTCCTCGATCGGCTCGAGAAGCTGTCCGTCGTCGTCCTTTGTCAAAACGACGCGGGGGCGCGACACCGACATCTCGAAGCCTTCGCGGCGCATGGTCTCGATCAGGATCGCGAGCTGCAGTTCGCCGCGGCCAGACACTTCCATGGCGTCCCTGTCCGATGCCTCGACGACCTTCAGCGCGACGTTGCCTTCGGCCTCGCGCAGCAGGCGGTCGCGGATCATGCGGCTGGTGACCTTGTCGCCTTCGGTGCCGGCGAGCGGCGAGTTGTTGACGATGAACGACATCGACACGGTCGGCGGATCGATCGCCTGCGCCTGGATCGGCGTCTCGACCGACGGATCGCAGAAGGTGTCGGCGACGGTGCCCTTCGGCAGGCCTGCGATCGCAACGATGTCCCCGGCTTCAGCGAGCTCGACCGGCTGACGCTCCAGACCGCGGAACGCGAGAATTTTTGTGATGCGCCCGGACTCGACCAGCTTGCCGTCGCGCGAGATCACCTTCACGGACTGGTTCGGCTTGACCGAGCCCGATGCGATGCGGCCGGTGATGATGCGGCCGAGATAGGGGTTGGCTTCGAGGATGGTGCCGAGCAGGCGGAACGGGCCTTCTTCGACCACCGGCGGCGCGACGTGCTTGATGACGAGATCGAACAGCGGCTTCATGCCATCGTCATGCGAACCGTCAGCTGACGTCGCCATCCAGCCGTGCTTGCCCGACCCGTACAGAATCGGAAAATCGAGCTGCTCGTCGGTAGCATCGAGCGCCGCGAACAGGTCGAACACTTCGTTGACGACCTCGATGATCCGCGCGTCAGGCCGATCGACCTTGTTGATGGCGACGATCGGCTTCAGCCCTAGCTTGAGCGCCTTGCCGACCACGAACTTGGTCTGCGGCATCGGGCCTTCGGCGGCGTCGACCAGCACGATCACGCCGTCCACCATCGACAGGATACGCTCCACCTCGCCGCCGAAATCGGCGTGGCCCGGCGTGTCGACGATGTTGATCTGGGTGTCCTCCCAATGCACCGAGGTGCACTTGGCGAGAATGGTGATGCCGCGTTCTTTTTCGAGATCGTTGGAATCCATCGCGCGCTCGGTCACCCGCTGATTCTCGCGGTAGGTGCCGGACTGCTGCAGCAGCTTGTCGACGAGAGTGGTCTTGCCGTGGTCGACGTGGGCGATAATGGCGATGTTGCGCAAATTCATTGATTTACCGTCGGTTTTGGGTGCGAACCCTGGGCCGGGGTTCAAAAATCGGGGTCCAAAAACGTCGTGCCCGGCCTTGTGAAGCCGGGCACTCTGGACACGTTGCGATGCAATATAGTCAAAAATTGCGAAAAAACAACGGCCAATCGGCCGATACGCTTAATCCCGGCGCATAATTTAGCAGATTTCGATGCCCATTCCGTCCAGATCAGGCCCGAAGCTGCACGCTCGGCCGGGCCGGGCTTGGCGGCATCGACATCAGCAGCAGCTTTCGGTCGGCGACTGCATTGTGGAATTGCTCCAGCGCGATGTTGAAGGCGGTCAGGGTGCCTTCCTCGATCGTGCCATGCTCGAAACAATTCAGGGTATCGCGCATGATGTCGTCGGCTTCGATCTGCAATTCGTCGAGCTCTTCCGATGCATTTGCCTTGCGCGCGACCGCGATCATCTCCAGCAAACGTTCGCGGCGCGACGAGTTGCTGATGCGCTCGTCCTTTTTCATGTAGCCGGCAAACCACGCACCGGCAGAGCCGAGCACCGACAGGCCCATCAAACCGAACCAGATGAAATCGCTGTACTTCTCCAGGAACGTCTTTTCTTCGCCGTCGACATAGGCCGCCGCACCCGGGTGGGCGGTGATCGATGCGTCCTTGTCGGTGTCGGGTGCTTCGAGCTTCGCCGCATGGGCGTGCTCGGTCAGGACCGACTGGCGAACCGAGAACAGTTGGCGGGTGAAAGCCGCGACGGTGGTTTCCGGCAGCGCCTTGCGCGCGACGATGTGGTGATTGAAGCCGATGGTCTTGATCGCATCGTCGGGCTTGTCGTTGCCGTAAGAGCCTTCGGGAATTTCGGCCGCTTCGTAAGCCGGATATTTCTGGTCGATGGCGTCGGCCGCGTCGATCGCAAGGAAGGTCGGTGACGCGCCGTCGCGCGCTGTCGCGTTGATGGCGTCTGCCGTAATCCTGCTGCTGAGGGGCCCGACGGCCATGAACGCATCGAGGGTCTGGCCCTTGATGGCGTCGGCAAAGCCCTGGGTCGGGAACTGAACGACCTGATATTTATCGGGCTTGAGACCGTATTGATCGAGGATGATTCCCAGCAGTTTGACGTTGGCCTGCGTGCGACCGATCACGCCGATCTTCTTGCCTGCGAGGTCCGTGATCTTCTTGATCGGCTTGCCCTTCGCGCCCTTGGCGCCCTTGGCGCGTGGCGGCACCCACAGCACCGCGACGTTCTTGCGCAGCGTCGCAACCGCCATGGCTTCCTTGGGAAGATCGAGATCGCCGCGCACGATGGCGAGGTCGGCGCCGCCGTTCGCGATGTTCGCCGCCGCCTGGGTCGTGCCTTCGACGGGGACCACGCGAAGGCGAATGTAATTGCGTTCGCGCGCGAATGCCTGTGCCAGCGCCTGCACGACCTTCAGGTCGTCGCTGTTCGGCGGGCCGACGGCAACCTTCAGCGTCACCGGACGGTTGGTGAAATAAAACGCGGCTGTGCCCGCGGCCATCACGGCGAGCAACCCGGCAAGAATGATGAAGACGCTGGCGATTCGCCGGACGCCAGAAGACTGCGGCCCAGAGGGGTCGGACGCGGGCCTCTCGATGTCGGTCGCGCGAGCCATCAGCCCCCTCAGTGTCTCGTTCATCGTGTCAGCGCTCGCGGTTCAGAATGATCAGAGTCCGGTGTCCGGGAGGAAGATACGTCGAAAATCGCCAAACAGACGAAATTCAAGCGAAAATCGGGCCAGTCGGGTCTTCAGAACATGCGCTAGGTGACGATTATAGCAAATTTGCAGCGGGCTGGCTCATCACGCCTGTGACATGGTTACCGGGCATTGCGGGCACAACGACGCTGTTAATGTGTTGTTCCCCTGGGGCTTGCGGGGTTCACGGCAAAGGAGACGGCAAATGGCGGAGCGGCTGACAGGTCAGGCGCGCAAAACTGCGCTCAGCGGCGTGCCGGGGTGGAGCGAGGTGAATGGCCGCGATGCCATCGCGCGCACATTTACGTTCAAGGATTTCAACGAGGCGTTCGGGTTCATGTCGCGCGCGGCGTTGGTGGCCGAAAAGATGGATCATCACCCCGAATGGAAGAACGTCTACAAAACGGTCGAGGTCGTGCTGTCGACCCACGATGCCGGCGGGCTGACGGCCCTCGATGTCAGGCTTGCCAGGGCGATGAACGAGATTGCCGGCATCTAGCCAGGGCTTGCAGCCTTTCTCGGCAGCTCCCACTTTTCCGTGATGCAGACGAATCCGGACAAGGACAGCATGGGCCGCGAACAGACGATCGATTTCGAGCCGGCAGCCGAACTCGCCAAGGACCGCGAGAGCTTGCGCAAGCGATTCTGGTCCAAGATCAGGCGCATTGCCGTCAGCCTGCCATTCGCGGAGGAATTGATTGCAGCCTATTACTGCGCTTTCGACATGCAGACGCCGCGCCATGTGCAGGCCGCGCTGCTTGGCGCCGTCGCGTACTTCGTGCTGCCATTCGATTTCGTGCCGGATCTGTTGCCGGTGCTCGGCTTTACCGATGATGCGGCGGTGCTGGCCACCGCGCTGCGCATGGTGTCGACCCATATCCGGCCCGATCATCGCGAAGCTGCGCGGCAAGCGATCGACAGCATCAAGAGCGGCGGAATCCCGGACGATGCCACTTCTGTTTGACGGGCGGATTTCCCGCCGCCTGATTGGTGCTAACCTGCTGCCATAACAAAAAAGAAGCAGGAGGAAGCGATGCGCGTGGCAATCATCGGAACCGGAGCCATGGGCTCGGTCTACGCGGGCCTGATGGGCGCGGCTGGCATTGACGTGTGGGCCATCGACACCTGGGAAGCGCATATCGACGCCATTCGCACCAGCGGCTTGCATCTATCCGGTGCGAGCGGCGACAAGGTCGTCAAGATTCATGCGTCGCGAGCTGTTTCGGACGCAGGTCCAATCGATCTTGCCATCATTGCCACAAAAGCGTCCGGCGTCGAAGCTGCGGCGCGCGCAGTCAAACCCGTGCTGGCAAAGGACGCTACCGTCATCACGATTCAGAATGGTGTCGGGTCGGCCGACAAGGTCGCTGCGATCGTGGGGCCGGACAGGCTGATGGTCGGTGTTGTCGGTGGGTTCGGTGCATCGATTCCGAAACCCGGCCATGCGCATCACAACGGATGGGAGTTTGTCCGTCTCGGCGAGTATGCGGGCGGCATGACGGCGCGGCTGGAGCAGGTTGGCAAGGTCTGGGAACGCGCAGGGTTTCGCGTGCTGCTGTTTCCGGACATTCACCGGATGGTCTGGGAGAAACTGATCTGCAATATCGCCTACAGCGGACCGTGCACCCTCACAGGGCTGACCATCGGTGAGGTGATCGAAAGCGCCGATGCGTTTCGCATCTCAGCGGGCTGCGCGACCGAAGCCTTCGAGATGGCAAAAGCCCAGAACATCGCCGTGCAGATCGATGAGCCCGTCAAATACGTTCGCGACTTCGGGCTCAAGATACCGGGAGCGCGGCCCTCGATGCTGCTCGATCACATGGCGAAGCGCCGATCCGAGATCGACGTTATCAACGGCGCCATTCCTCCGCTCGGAGACAAGTTTGGAATCGAAACGCCGTTCAACGATGTGGTCGTGTCGCTCGTGAAGGGCAAGGAGACGGCGTTCAAAAAGTGAATTTCAATTGTCGTCCCTGCGAAAGCAAGGGCCCATACGCCGTGCACTAACGAGAGTTCGCAGAGTATGGGTCCCGGGTCTCGCATTCGCTCGCCCGGGACGACACCATCACGGATGCAGGATCACCTTGCCCATGGCCTGACGGCCCGCGAGCACCTTGAGCGCATCGGCGGTCTTCGCCAACGGGAAGGTGCGGTCGACGTGCGATGAGATTTTGCCTTCCGCCGTCCACTTCACGAGCTTTTCGAGATTGGCGCGGTTCTTGTCGGGGTTCAGTCTTGCCCAAGCGCCCCAGAACACGCCGCGGATGTCGCAGCCTTTCAGCAGCGCGAGATTGAGCGGCAGTTTCGGAATGTCGCCGGCGGCAAATCCGATCACGAGAAAGCGGCCTTCCCACGCCATCGAACGCACGCCGGCCTCCGCATACGTGCCGCCGACCGGATCGAACACGATATCGACGCCCTTGCCGCCGGTGATGCGCTTCAAGCCTTCCTTCAAATCTTCCCGGGCGTAGTTCAGCGTCAGCTCGGCGCCATGCTGCTTGGCGAACTCGAGCTTCTCGTCGGACGACGCGCAAGCGATCACTTTCAGGCCCATCAGCTTGCCGAGTTCGCACGCTGCGAGGCCCGTGCCGCCAGCCGCGCCGAACACTGCCAGCGTCTCGCCGGGCTTCGGCGATGCGCGGTCTTCCAGCGCATGCAACGCGGTGCCGTAAATGATGATGATGCCTGCGGCGCGGTCGTAGTCGAGGTTGTCCGGGATTTTGACGATCGATTTTTCCGGCAGCGCGATCTTTTCGCGTGCGCCGTTGTGGCCGCACGATGCAACGACGCGGTCGCCGACTTTCAAAGTCGTTACGCCTTCGCCGATGCTTTCGATTACGCCCGCGACTTCCGCCGACGGAGAGAACGGGAACGGCGGCTTGATCTGGTATTTGCCCTGGATCATCAGGATGTCGAAGAAATTCAGCGCCGCAGCCTTGATCGCGATCACGGCCTCGCCGGGTCCGGCGACCGGATCTGCGATGTCGGTGAAAACGAGATCGTCGGGGCCGCAAAACTGCGAGCAGAGAATGGCTTTCATCGGGACACCTTGGGTATTTTTCTGGGGAGCGAGTTTTCTGAATTGTTTCGCGGCTTTCTTGCCGGATTTTGGTGTCTCCCACAATCGCCTTGGGGCAGACTGACGATGAATTCCCGGCAAACGGAATGATCACAATGTTCGACAAGGAAATGCTGCGCGGCAAACGGGTGCTGATTACAGGCGGCGGCACCGGGCTTGGTGCTGCGATGGGCCGGCGCTTTCTCACACTCGGTGCGGAGCTTGTGATTTGCGGACGCCGCGAGGAGGTGCTGCGCGAAACAGCATTGCAGCTTGTAGTGGAAACCGGAGGCAAGGTTTCGGCGTTGCGCTGTGACGTGCGCGATGCGGGCGCGGTCGATGCGATGATGGATCGCGCATTCGAGAATGCGCCGATCGACGTGCTGGTCAACAACGCAGCCGCGACCTTCATCGCTCAAACCGAACATCTGTCGCCGCGAGCGGCCGATGCGATTCTCGCGCCAACGCTGCACGGCGCTCTTTACTGCACGATCGCTGCGGGCAGGCACTGGATCGAGTCCGGCCGCAAAGGCGTGGTGCTCAGCATTCTGTCCACATCGACAATCACCGGCCGCGCCTTCACGGTGCCGTCGGCGATTGCGAAATCCGGCGTGCTGGCGATGACGAAGAGTCTCGCAGTGGAATGGGGACCGAAGGGTGTGCGGCTCGTCGCGATTGCGCCGGGGCCGTTTCCGACGCCCGGTTCATCCGCCAAACTGCGTCCGGAGGGCCGCGCGGCAATCTTGCCAGAGAGCCTCAACCCGCTCGGCCGGGTCGGGCAACATGAGGAACTCGCCGATCTCGCGAGCTTCCTGATTTCGGATCGCGCCGGTTACATCAACGGCGAGATGGTCACCATCGACGGCGGTGCGCATCTGCGCACATCGGGTGCCGAGGACCTGCTGGCCTGGACCGAGGCAGAGTGGGAAAGCCATCGCGCGGACCTGAAGCGGCGGGGCTGACGCCAAAAAACCGTCGCAATGCTGGTTCCATTTCTTCCTGTAGGCCCTGCACAGGCAGGACGTTCGAGCGCTGGCCTTCACAATCGGGCCATCGCTCGCTAAGCCAAGCGAGCAGTAGACCGAATCGTTTGGGGCTCGTTCTGGCCTCTTGCGCCAATGCGAGCGGAGGAATGAGGCGATGATGTCGGCGCGGGTTGTTTTGGTGGCCATCACGGCGGGTGGAATGCTGTGTGCCGCGCCATTGCTGAACGAGAATTTTGCGGCGCAGGCGCAGAGTTCCAAATCGAAGTCGAAATCGTCTCCGGCGACTGATGCCAAGCAAAAGAGCTCGCCGCCAAAGCAGGAAGCCGCGAAGCCGGCAGTGTCCGGCAGTGCCGAGCCGAGGCTGGTCGGTCAATTCGGAACATGGGGCGCTTACACCGCCTCGCCCAATGGCAAGAAAGTCTGCTTCGCTTTGGCGAAACCATCGTCGCAAAAATCCATTCCGCCGAACCGTCCGCGCGATCCGGCCTATGCCTTCGTTTCGACCCGCCCCGCGGAAAAGGTCGCAAACGAAGTGTCCATCAATATCGGCTACCCGCTGAAGCCCGGTTCGGAGGCCGCGCTCGAAGTCGGCAGCGCGAAGTATGCGATGTACACCCAGGGCGATGGCATCTGGATCAAGAATGCGGCCGAGGAAGACGCGATGGTCGATGCCATGCGCAAAGGCTCGGACGTGACGATCAAGGGCGTCTCGGCCAAGGGCACCCAGACCGTCGATGTGTTCCCGCTGAAGGGGCTTGCCCAGGCGCTGGATCGCCTCGCGCAGGATTGCCGCAAGTAGCAATAGCGACTATCTGAGAGCGGATCGGCCTGCCGTTGGCGGGCATTGACCTGTTTGGGTGCGCGAGATGTCCGGGACTGCGGCAACGCAGGAATTTGCGGCGAAGGGGGTTTTGGAAAAAACCCCGCTGGAGAGTTATGTCCCGCCGGCCAAGCCGTCGCTGATCGGGCTGTCGCGCGCTGAACTCGCCGGGAAGCTCGGCGAGATCGGCGTCGCGCCCGCGCAACGCAAGATGCGGGTGCAACAGCTCTGGCACTGGATGTATGTGCGCGGCGCGCAGCAATTCTCCGAAATGTCGAACGTCTCGAAGGATATGCGTTCGCAACTCGAGCAGCATTTCACCGTGGCGCGTCCCGAGGTGGTCGCCGAGCAGATTTCCAACGACGGCACCCGCAAGTGGCTGTTGCGTTTGCCGAGCGGCACTGCCGGCGAGCGCGCGCACGAGGTCGAGTGCGTCTACATTCCCGAAACCGATCGCGGAACGTTGTGTGTGTCGTCGCAGGTCGGTTGCACGCTGACCTGTTCGTTCTGCCACACCGGCACGCAACGTCTTGTGCGCAATCTGACGCCCGGCGAGATCGCCGGTCAGGTGATGGTGGCGCGGGATCGTCTGAACGACTGGACTCATTCTCTCCCTCCCCCCTTGCGGGGGAGGGT
>JAKFVL010000021.1:15000-148630 GCA_021732215.1 Hyphomicrobiales bacterium | reverse complement strand
GGGGTGGGGGGCCCTGTTGTCGATCAGACACGCTTCTCCTGATCGAACGACGCATGTCGTCTCGGCGCTTGCCGTTGTCACGGCGATCATTGTCGCCAGCCCGGTCATCAGCATCGTCCTGATCGCATTGCAACCGGTCGCAGACCTTTGGCCGCATCTGCTGAACTATGTGCTGCCTCAGGCGCTGTGGGACACGGCGCTGCTGTTGTCGGGCGTCGGCCTTGTCACGCTCGTCGCAGGCGCAGGCACCGCCTGGATCGTCTCGACCTGCGATTTCCCCGGCCGGAACATTCTGATCTGGCTGCTGCCGCTACCGCTCGCCATTCCGACCTATATCGGCGCATACGTCTACGCCGACATCTTCGAACCGCTGGGCATCGCGCAGCTTGTTCTCGCGAACTGGATACCAATGGGCGACGCCGCGCGGATGCTGCCGAACATGCGCTCGCTGCCGGGCGCGATTTTCATTATCGGCCTCGTGCTCTATCCGTATGTCTACCTCTCGGCGCGGGCGATGTTTCAGGTCCAGAGCGCGGAAGCGGTCGAGGCGGCCCGCACGCTTGGCGCCGGGCGCTGGCGCACGTTCTGGAGTATCTCGCTGCCGATGGCGCGGCCGGCGCTTGCGATCGGACTGTCACTGGCGCTGCTCGAAACGCTGAACGATATCGGCGCCAGCGAATATCTCGGCATCCGCACACTGACCGTCGCCGTGTTCACCACATGGCACAACCGCTCCAGCCTCGCCGGCGCTGCGCAGATTTCCTGCCTCATCCTTCTGATCGTGGCCCTCCTCATTGCCCTCGAGCGCTACGGCCGCCGCAACCGCACCTTCGCTCTCTCGGCGGAAAGCCCGCAACTGACGCATCGCAAGCCGCTGGCCGGCGCGAAAGCATTCGCCGCCTTCAGCCTGTGCGCGCTGCCCGCGATACTCGGTTTCGCGATCCCGTTCGCCTTTCTGGTCTATCAGTGCATCAGGCGCGGGCTGCTCCTGAACATCGACACGGCGATCGTGCGCGATGCAGGTCACTCGATCCTATTTGCGACCGTTGCGACCGCCATCGCCATCGCGCTCGGCTTTGCAATTCAGGTCGCAAGCCGCTGGCGGCTGGGAGCGCTGGAAGGCGCGTGCGTCAGCATCGCGCGCTCGGGCTATGCGCTGCCCGGGCTGGTGCTGGCGCTCGGCCTGCTGGCGCCGGTGCTCGCCATCGATCATGCGATCAACGGCGTCGCGCGCTGGGCGGGCTTCGCCGCGCCGGGGCTGGTGCTGGTCGGATCGGGCGCGGCCGTGGTGATTGCCTATGTCGTGCGCTTTATCGCGGTGCCGACCGGATTTATTCAGGCCGGCTTTGAGCGCATTCCGTTCGACTATGACGACAGCGCCCGCATCAGCGGCGCGGGACAGGTCGTCACCGTGCGGCGCATTCATCTGCCACTGCTCAATCCCGCGCTGTGGGGCGCGGCTATCATCGTGTTCGTCGATTGCCTGAAGGAATTGCCGGCGACGCTGCTGTTGCGGCCGCTCAACGTCGAAACGCTCTCGACCTCGATCTATCAGTTCGCCAGCCGCGGCAGCTTCGAGGAGGGCTCGCTCGCGGCCCTGCTGATCGTTGCGGCCAGCATCGGCCCGGTGGTGTGGCTGACGCGCTTCGCGGACGTGCCGGCCGGACCGACCTGATTATTTGGGGCGCTGCTTGCGTTTCACCAGCGCATCGCCGAACGCCTTGAACAGCGTCTTGTTGATTTCGTTCTTCTGCGGATCGTATTCGGCGTGCCACTGCACACCGAGCGCGAAACCCGGCGCATCGGCGATCCGGATCGCTTCGATCGTGCCGTCTTCGGCGACGCCTTCAACGACAACACGCTCGCCGGGATCGAGAATGCCCTGCCCGTGCAGAGAATTCACGCGGATCATCTCGCGTCCGAACAGGGTCGCGAACGTACCGCCTGGCACCAGATTGACATCGTGGCGATCGGCAAAGATCACGTTCACGTCGGGATGGATGTCGCCATTCTCCAGCCGCGGCATGCGGTGATTGATGCGGCCCGGCAGCTCACGAATCTCCGGATGCAGCGACCCGCCGTAAGCGACGTTCATTTCCTGCAGGCCACGGCAGATCCCGAAGATCGGAATGCCCCGATCAACGCAGACCTCGATCAGCGCGAGCGCCAGATCGTCGCGGCGGCTGTCATAGGGCTCATAACGCTCGCAGGGCTCGACGCCGAAGCGGGACGGATGCACGTTGGCGCGGCCGCCGGTGAGCAGCACGCCATCGACCACGTCGAGAATGCCGCTGATATCTGTGATATCGGGCGAGCCGGCGAAGATCACCGGCAGCGCGTTGGCCACCTCCGCGACCGCGCGCAGATTGCGCTCGCCCGAGGCCTGGATCGTGTACCGATTTTCCATGACGTGGGCGTTTCCGATCACGCCGACGACGGGCCTGCTCATCTTGGTTGTTCTCTCACCGCCTGCAAATCACGGCGGCATACATTGAAGCGCCGTTTCGGAACCGGGGCAAGCCGGACCGCGGCTTTCATTCATGACATCGCTGCATGCGAGCACAACATTTCAAGGATGCTTGCAGCGCCGCCCCGGGCGCAATGCCCGGCGATCAGGTGTTCTTGAGGGCGACCCGGAATGTGCCCTCGGTCTTGGCCTTGACCTCGTCGAGCGTGACGCCATCGGCGAGTTCGATCAGCGCCATGCCGTCGTTGCCGTGCTTGTCGATCGTGAACACGGCGAGATCGGTGACCACCATGTCGACGACCCTCTCGCCGGTCAGTGGCAGGTTGCATTGCTTGAGCAGCTTCGGCCCGTCCTTGGCCGAATGCTCCATCACCACCACGACGCGCTTGACGCCGGCGACCAGATCCATGGCGCCGCCCATGCCCTTCACCATCTTGCCGGGGATCATCCAGTTGGCGAGGTCGCCGTTCTGGGCGACCTGCATCGCGCCGAGGATCGACAGGTCGATGTGGCCACCACGAACCATGCCGAACGAGTCGGCGCTGGAGAAAAAGCTCGTGGTCGGCAGTTCGCTGACGGTCTGCTTGCCGGCGTTGATGAGGTCGGCGTCTTCCTCGCCCTCATACGGGAACGGTCCCATCCCGAGCATGCCGTTCTCGCTCTGCAGCTGCACGTCCATGCCGTCGGGAATGTAGTTCGACACCAGCGTCGGAATGCCGATGCCGAGATTGACGTAGTAGCCGTCACGCAATTCCTTGGCGGCGCGGGCGGCCATCTGTTCGCGAGTCCAGGCCATCATGAGCTCCTTTGCTGCGCGCGAGCGCAAAACCTTGTTTGTCGCTTCATCCTTCGAGGCTCGCCGTAAAGAACGGCTCGCACCTCAGGATGACGCAGTGCCTGTTGCCGTCACCCTGAGGTGCGAGCCCTCTTGGGCGAGCCTCGAAGGGCGGCGGCAACTATCTACAACATCGCATCAAGCGGCCGGTCGTGGCCGTGTATTCCGAAACTCGATGCGCTTGTTTTCTGCGCCGACCTCGACAATGCGTTTGACGAAGATGCCAGGCGTGTGGATGTGATCCGGATCGATTTCACCGGCCGGCACCAGATGCTCGACCTCGGCGACGGTCATCTTCGCAGCGGTCGCCATCATCGGATTGAAATTGCGCGCCGTCTTTCGGTAAACGAGATTGCCGGCGGTATCACCCTTCCAGGCGTGCACGATGGCGAGGTCGGCGAACAGGCCGCGCTCCATCACATACTTCTCGCCGTCGAATTCCTTGATCTCCTTGCCCTCGGCAATCAGCGTGCCGACGCCGGTCTTTGTGTAGAACGCGGGGATGCCTGCGCCGCCTGCGCGGATGCGTTCGGCGAGCGTGCCCTGCGGATTGAACTCAAGCTCGAGTTCGCCGGCGAGGTATTGCTGGGCGAACAGCTTGTTCTCGCCGACATAGGACGAGATCATCTTCCTGATCTGCCGCGTTTCGAGCAGACGGCTGAGGCCGATGCCATCGACGCCTGCGTTGTTGGAAATCACGGTCAGATTCTTCACGCCGGAGTCGCGTATCGCATCCGACAGCTTTTCTGCGATCCCGCACAGACCGAAGCCGCCGGACATGATCATCATGCCGTCCTTGAGGACGCCCGCGAGAGCCGATTTCGCGTCGGGGAAAACCTTGTTCATGCCATCCAGCCTGATCCGGGGTAAGATCGCCATCGCGCGACCGCTTCGGCGGTATTAGGCAAAATCCGCAACAGCCGTCAATCGGTGTCGCAACAGGCCGCCAATGGCTCTGAAGGTCACCCCAAAACACCCGGTCCGGCCTTGAAAGGGTCAAGAAAACCCATCAAGTTGCGCCAATCGCCGAACATGGCGACGGCCTGCGATCCGGCGCCGCTCACGATCACAAACCACTCAGAAAACCCGTCACAATGACCGTCGGAATCAAGCGTCTGTCGATAGCGATTGCCGCCACGCTGGCACTGGCGATCGCCGGACTGATGCTGACATCCTGGCTGGTCGATCGCACGGCATTGCGCGCGTCGATCGAGCAGCAGATCCGTGCCGTCACCGGACTCGATCTGATGGTCAACGGCGACGTCGATGTGTCGTTGTTTCCCACCAGCCACGTCACGTTGCGCAACGTCGGCTTGCGCGGTGGCGCGGCCAACGACCCGGCGCTTCTGGTCGAGGAACTGGTCGCCAACCTGCAACTGCTGCCGCTGCTGGCGCAGCGTTTCGAGATCGCGGATATCACTCTGGTCAAACCGCGCGTGATCGTGACCCCCGCCACCGACGGCCGGACCAACTGGGGACCGATTGCCGAAACGCTGGCCCGGACCATGAAGCCCGGCGCCGCCAGCCCGTTGCAGTTTTCCGAAATCCGCATCACCGACGGCGTGCTGGACTATCGCAACAGCGCGCGGCAAACCGCCGAGATCATCGAAGACATCGATCTGTCGCTCGCCTGGCCGTCGATCTCCCGCTCCTTCGCGGCGACCGGACAGTTCACATGGCGGGGCGAACGGGTCGACGGCAGCCTCAGCGTCGCCGACCTGGGCGCAGCCCTGGCTGGCGAGCGATCGGGCATCAAGACGCGCCTGGCGAGCGCGGTGCTCAAGCTCGGCTTCGACGGTGCACTGACCAGCAAGACAGGCACGACGGAAGGCACGTTGACGGCGGACTCGCCGTCGCTGCGCAATCTGTTGCGGCTGGTCGGTCAAGTGCCGCCCGGCAATAGCGGCTTCGGCCGCTTCGCGCTGAAGGCCCGCGCCTCCATGATCGGCCCGAACGTCGCGCTCGGCAACGTCAATATCGAACTCGACGGCAACGCCGGCGAAGGCGTGATGTCGTTCGGCTTCGGCGAACGCCAGGTTCTACACATGACGCTGGCGACCGAGAATCTCGACCTCACGCCCTATGCATCGACGATGCGCCTGCTCGCAGGCACCCGGGACTGGAACCGGCAACTGTTCGATCTCGACACCCTGATCGCGCGCGATATCGACATGCGGCTCTCGGCCGCCAAGGTGTCCGTCGGCGGTTCGAAGTTCGGCCGAACCGCGCTCGGCGCCAATCTCAAGAACGGCCGGCTCGCGCTCAGCCTCGGCGAGGCCCAGGCGTTCGGCGGCGTGGTGCGCGGATCGCTCGGCGTCGCCAAGTCCGACGCGGTCGCCGACGTCAAGGCGGAATTCCAGTTCATCGATATCGACCTCGAGAGCAGCGGCAGCGAACTGTTCGGCACCCGGAGGCTGTCCGGCCGCGGCAACGTCAACGTTTCGCTGGAAGCCTCCGGCTCCAGCCCGTTCGGCCTCGCCCAGACGCTCGACGGCAATGTTGCATTGACCGCGAAGAACGGCGCGCTGCAAGGCTTCAATGTCGAGCAACTGTTGCGGCGGCTTGAGCGCCGTCCGCTGTCCGGCGCGGGAGACCTCCGCACCGGCCGCACCCCGTTTACCGACCTCACCGCAACGTTGCGGATCAATGACGGCGTCGCCACGGCGGACAACATCCGGCTCGACGGGCCAACGACGCGGCTGGCGCTGACCGGCACGAGTTCGCTCCCTGCCCGCGAATACGATCTCAAGGGCATGGCGAGCCTGGTCACCGCCGCCAACGCCCCGCCCGGCTTTGAACTGCCGTTCGTCATCCAGGGGCCGTGGGACGATCCGCTGATTTTTCCGGATACCGAGAGCCTGCTACGCCGCTCGCCCGCGACCGCGCCGTTGCTCGATTCACGCAAGGCGCGAGACGCGGTCCGCTCCGCGATCGACCGGCTGACGGGCGGACAGAAAGCGCCGGCCGCTCCGGCCGCCGGAGAGCCACCAGCCGGCCAGAACTAGGTGAGCTAGAGCGGCGCGGCACTTTCGCCGCGAACACTCGACATTTTCGCAATCAGCGACGCCGCCACGATCACGACTGCAATTGCCGCCACGATCAGCGTGCAGATCGCATTGATCTGCGGCTTCACCCCGAGCCTCACTTCCGAATAGATCCGGATCGGCAGCGTCGATGAACCGGGCCCTGTCGTGAAGCTCGCGATCACCAGATCGTCGAGCGACAGCGTGAATGCCAGCAGCCAGCCGGCAATCACCGCGGGCAGGATGATCGGCAGCGTCACGTAAAGAAACGCCCTGGCCGGCGGACAACCGAGATCCATCGCCGCCTCCTCGAGACTGCGATCGATGGCGCCGAGCCGCGACTGCACCACGACCGCGACGAAGCACATCGTCAGCGTCGTATGCGCGATGGTGACGGTCCAGAAACCGCGCTCGGTCTGCACCGCGACGAACAAAAGCAGCAGCGACAGGCCGGTGATGACTTCCGGCATCACCAGCGGCGCATACAGCATTCCGGAAAACAGCGTGCGGCCGCGAAAGCGCTCGCCCCGCGACAAGGCCAGCGCCGCCAGCGTTCCAAGAATCGTCGCGGCGGTGGCCGAGACCGCGGCAACGCGCAAACTCATCCAGGCGGCGGCGAGCATCGCCTGGTCGTTCATCAGTTCGACGTACCACCGCGTCGACCATCCGCCCCAGACGTTCACCAGACGCGAGGCGTTGAACGAATAGATCATCAGAATCGCAATCGGCAGATAGAGGAACGCCAGTCCCAGCGCCAGCGAGACGACATTGAACGGCGAAAGGCGGCTCACGCTATGCGATGCCATCGTCAATCCGCCCCGAGCTGACGCTGCTGCAGCCTCTGATAGACCAGAAGCGGAATCAGCAGCACGGCGAGCAGAACCACGGCCGTGGCCGAAGCCACCGGCCAGTCCTTGTTGGTGAAGAATTCGAGCCACAAGGTCTGCCCGATCATCATGCGATCGGAGCCCGCAAGCAGATCAGGAATCACGAACTCGCCGACGATCGGAATGAAGCACAGCAGGATGCCCGCGCCGATGCCCGGCAGCGAGATCGGCACGGTGATCAGCCAGAACGCCTTCAGGCGCGAACAGCCGAGATCGGCGGCGGCCTCCAGCAATGCATGATCCATCTTCGCCAGCGAAGCGTAGAGCGGCAGGATCATGAACGGCAGATACGAGTAGACGATGCCGATATACATCGCCGTGTCGGTCGAGAGCCACGTCACGGGTTCGCGAACGATGCGCAGCGCCATCAGCGTTTTGTTGAGCAGGCCGTCGTGCTGAAGAATGTTGATCCAGGCATAGATGCGGATCAGGAACGAGGTCCAGAACGGCACGATGACCAGCACCATGGCCACAGGCTGCCAGCGCGCGGGCAGACGGGACATACCGTAGGCGATCGGATAGCCGATCAACAGCATGATCGCCGTGGCAACCGCGGCCACCGTGAGGCTGCGCAGATACGACAGCACGTAAAGATTGTCCGAGATCAGCAGCCTGAAGTTGTCGAGCGAAAGCTGCGCCAGCGCCGCCCTGGTGGCCGCCCATCCCTCGGTGAGCGGTATCAACGGCACGTAAGGCGGTTGTGCGATCGCCGTCTGGGACAGGCTGATCTTCACCACGAAAGCAAAGGGCAGCAGGAAGAACAGCGCCATCCACAGATACGGCGCGATCGCCGCGATGCGGGCCGGACGGGCGAACAGGCGGCGGGCCATCATTGTTCGAGCACCATGCAGTCGGCCGGCACGAACCACGCCACCACGCGCTGCCCGACATGATAGCTGTCCGTATCGAGCCGGGTCGCATTCGATACGTTGGCACGCAACACCGCACCGGTATCCAGCCTCACAGAATAGATCGTTGCATTGCCGAGATAGCCGATATCGGCAACGACGCCGGGAAGGCGATTGAACGCGGCGTTACCGCCGAGGTCGTTGACCGGCCCGTACTGGGAAATCTTGATCTTCTCAGGCCGGATCGCGACGCAGAGCATCTTGCTCTCGTCGACACTTGGCGGCTTCAGCGCAGCGATGACGCCGGCGTCGCGCGTTTCGAGCGTGACCCTGCCATTTTCTTCGCCCGTCACTTTGCCATCGAATACATTCACGTCGCCGACGAATTCCGCGATCCAGCGCGAGCGTGGCGCCTCATAAAGCTGGCGCGGCGGCGCGACCTGCTCGAGCCGCCCGTGATCCATCACACCGATACGGTCGGCGACCGTCATCGCTTCGTCCTGATCGTGGGTGACGATGATGAAAGTCATGTTCAGCTTGCGCTGCAATTCCAGCAGTTCACGCTGCGTGCTTTCGCGCAGCTTCTTGTCGAGCGCAGCCATCGGCTCGTCGAGCAGTAGGATTTTCGGCCGCAGCGCCAGCGAGCGCGCCAGCGCCACTCGCTGCCGCTGACCGCCGGACAACTGATCCGGCCGCCGCTTGCCGAGACCGTCCAGCTGCACCAGCGCAAGCATCTGCGCCACGACATCCTTGATATCGGCCTTCTGCATGCCAAGCCGCTTGAGGCCGAAGGCAATATTGCCTTCCACGGTCAAATGCGGAAACAGCGCATAGTTCTGAAACATCATGTTGAACGGGCGCTGATGCGGCAGGGCGCTCGCGATGTTCTCTCCGTTGAACAGCATTTCGCCGCTATCGGGCGTCTCGAAGCCCGCGATCATGCGCAGCAATGTCGTCTTGCCGCACCCGCTCGGTCCAAGCAGCGCGAAAAACTCGCCGGCATGAATGTCGAGAGAGAGTTGGTCGATCGCGACGTAACCGCCAAACCTTTTGGTGAGCGAGGATATACGAAGCAGGGGCGTGTCCAACGCGGCCCCGGCCTGCATCGCCTCTTGTTTTTGCGGATGTTCGTCCATCGTGCCCCGGCCGGATTCTAGCGTCGGAACGCTCAACGCTCAACTCGCATGGGCGACGGACAACAGCTCGATGGGCCCGTCGGCTTCAAACCGCATGAAGCACGCGAGGGCATCGCGCGCCTCCCCGGACATCGACAATCCCAGCTTGGAGCGGCGCCACAGAATGTCCTCCGGAAAACGCGCCCACTCATTTGCCATCAAATATCTCACTTCCGCGGCGGTCAGGTCCGATCCAAAGCGCATGCCCAGATCGCCGCGCCGGCGCGCGCCGCCCAGAACCGCTTCGAGCCGCGTGCCGTAAGCTGTGACCAGACGAGCGGCCTCGCGCGCATCGAGAAACGGCCATCGCTCTCGCGCGCGTTCGATCCGGTCGTTCAGGCCATGCCACGGAAAATCCCCGCCCGGCAGCGGTGCGGTCGCTGTCCAGGGCCGCGACATCGGGTAGAACGGCGTGAGGCGGCCGACCGCGATTTCGGCCCGGCGGCGGGTCAGGGTGACGTCGCCACCGAACACCGTGAGCAATGGCGCCGCCTTGCGCCTGGCATCGAACAGCACCGTCCCGATTTCGCCATCGCCGTTGCTTGCACCGGCGACATGCAGCGCGGATTGCACATGCACGACGTCCGCCGTCTCGACCCGCTCGCGGAAATACCGGTTGATAGCACGGCAGAGATACTCGACGTCCGAGGCAGACGCCGAGACAACGGCGGGATCGCCGCTGAACGCGCGCCGGGCGCTGCCGATGATGGTGAAATCCGCATGCCATGGCGCAGCGTAGATCAGTTCGCGGTCGGTGTTCTGAAGCGCATAGACGCCATCGTGATCGAAACGCCGCCGCACGACGATCTGGCTCGACAGCGTCAGCTTCATCGGCGGCGCTGCGATCCGCAATACCGTCTCGGCGACCGATGGAATCCATGCGCCTGTTGTATTGGCAAGTGCCCGCGCCGTCAGCGAGGTGCGGCGGCCGCGATCCACCAGCGCCAGCCGCCAGACGTCGGTGCGGTCGGCGCGGACGCAGCGCGCGCCGGTCAGCACGCTCGCGCCGCGTTCCGCGGCATCGACCGCCGTCGACACCAGAAGCCGCGAGACGTCGGCAAGGCATTCGGGCCAGGTAAACGCAAGACCGAACGGGCGCTTGAGCGGCACGCCGGCCTCATGATGCGTGATATCCAGCGCGTTCGACCGCGGCAGGCCGAGCCGCGGCGACAGCTGGTCGTAAACATGAAGCATCGCCCTGATCATCCAGGGCGGCCGGTGATCGTCGTGGGCCGGCAGCAGCATCGGCAACGGCCGCACCAGATGCGGCGCAATGCCGAGCCATACCCCGCGCTCTGCGAGCGACCGGCCGATGCTGCGCAATGCGCCGTGTTCGATACCGGTAAAGTGGCCCTGCATCAGACCGAGCGATGCGGAATGGCCGGACCCGAGATCGCCCTGTTCGATCAGGACGACGCGAAGACCCCGGCCGGCGGCGTCGCGCGCCATGCTGACGCCGTTGAACCCTGCTCCGATGATCGCGAGGTCGTAATCCGCCATCGATCCTGCTCCGGCGGATACCATCGCAAGAGTGCGGTGGAAAGCCAAGCGGACCGGATACGGCGCAAGGAAAAAACCGTTCCGGATTGTTCGGGGTATCAGCCCGCCCTGAGCGGCTGCGGATCGGCGGCGAGTTCGGCCGGCCGCCCCACCAGATCCGAATACTGCGCGATCCTGGCAGGCCTGCCGATCAGATAGCCTTGCACCCTGTCGCATCGCTCAACGGAGAGAAACTCAAGCTGTTCCTGCGTTTCAACGCCCTCAGCGACAACGGTGATATTCAGCCCATGGCAAAGCCCGATCATCGCGCGGATGATGGCGGCCGATTGCGGTTTGGTGCCAAGATGGAGAATGAAGGTACGGTCGATCTTGATCTTGTCGAACGGGAATGCCTGCAGGTAGGTCAACGAGGAATAGCCGCTGCCGAAATCGTCCATCGATATCTTGACGCCGAGCCCCTTGAGCTGGCGCAACAGCAACAGGCCACGGTCGAAATCCTCGATCAGAACACCTTCGGTGATTTCGAGTTCGAGCCGGCCCGGCGACAAGCCGGTTTCGAGCAGGATCGAATGCACCAGCCCCACGAGATCGCCGTGAACGAACTGCGCCGGCGACAGGTTGACGGAGACCTGCAGCGGCCTCGGCCATGACGCAGCTTCGCGGCAGGCCTCGCGCAGGATCCATTCGCCCATCTCGACGATCAGCCCGCTCTCTTCGGCAAGCGGAATGAAATCGCCAGGCGGGATGAAGCCGCGCACCGGATGGAGCCAGCGCGCCAGCGCTTCAAACCCGACTGCGTCCTTGGGCTGCAGACTGCCCGTCTCGCAGACGTGGCGCGTGATCGCCAACGGCTGATAGTGGAGCGACAGTTCGCCGTTGCGGATTGCGTTCACCAGATCCTGATGCAGCGCGCGCCGGTCGCGGATCTGCTGGTCCATCTCGGCCTCAAACAGGCGGATCGAGCCTCGCGCATTCGACTTGGCGCGGAATAGAGCCGCATCGGCGTTGGCGAGCAGCGTCGCGGCCGTCACTCCATTCTGCGGATAGATCGAGATACCCACGGTCAGGCCCAACCGGATCAACTTGCCGTTGACGTTGAACTCGGAGCGCACCGCTTGGGCGAGCCGTTCGGCGAGCAGCTGAGCCGATTCCGGCTGCTTGCCGTCGATGATCACGCCGAATTCGTCGCCGGCGAGCCGCGCCACCGCGCCGCCGGACGCGACCTTCTTTATCCGCCGCGCGACTTCGATCAGGACTTCATCGCCGACGGCATGGCCGAACACGTCGTTGACTTCCTTGAGCCGGTCGAGATCGATCGACAGCACCGCGAACTGCTCGTCGGCGCCCTCGCAAGCATCGATCATCTGCGACAGCGATTGAAGAAATGCTGCGCGGTTCGGCAGATCGGTCAGACCGTCGTGATACGCCATATGCGCCATGCGCGATTCGATCTGACGGCGCTGGGTCACATCCTCATGGGTCTGGATGATGTATTGGGGTGTGCCGACATCGTCGAACACCGCCACCCGGCGGGTCGCGAACAGCCGGAGACCTTCGCTGGTATGGATCGGCTGCTCCTCGGCAACCATCGCTTTCTTGCGGATCGCCTCCTGGTCGCGCAGTTGCGCAACTTTCGCGACCTCGCCGCCAAACAGCGTACCGACCGTTTTGCCAAGCGCTTCCTCGCGAGACCGGTTGATGATGGACTCAGCGCCGCGATTCAGAATCTGGAACTGGCCGTCGCTTACACGCCTGACCATCAGCGCGACCGGGATATTGTCGACGATTCGTTCCAGGAACTTGCGGGCGTCTTCCAGTTCGTTCGACATCTCGCGGCGTTCGGTGATGTCCTCGAACATCGCGATCAGGAACTGCGGATTGCCTTTCTCGTCGCGCGCAACGACACGGTTGCTGGCGAGAACGCGCGGCTTCGAGCCTAGTTCGACGACGAACTCGCTGCTGTAGTGGCCTGATCCGGATTCGATCGCGGCGCGGTCAGCCTCGTTGATCGACGCAGCCGATACCGCGGAAAAAATCTCCTCGGCGCGCCGGCCGACGATCTTGTCGCGCGGCATGCGGGAAAATTCCTCGAAGGCCCGGTTGGCAAGCGTATAGCGGCCGTCGTCGATGTTCTTGGCAGCGATACACACCGGAATGTTGTCCACCACCGATTCGAGAAAGGTCTTGTTGGACGCCAGTTCGCGGCTCAATGCGCGTTGTTCCGTGCAATCTTCATGCAACGAGACAATGCCACCGGCCGGCAAGCGGCTGTGATGGATCGCGATCGAGCGGCCGTCGGGCAACTCCACCACGAACCTCGCATTGGCCTTGACAGTCGCCATGTAGTCCTCGAGCGAGGGACCAAGCATTCCCCGGCGAAAACGCATCTCGATCAGATCGTCGTTGGTAATGCCGGCAAACAGATCTTCCCGTGCGAGGCCATAGATCTCGAGGTAGCGGTCGTTGCAGAAAACAACGCGGCCGAGGGCGTTCTGCATCACGATGCCCTGGTTCATCCGGTTCAGCGAGCTGTTGATGAAGGACATACGCCGACTATGCGACATTCGCACTTTCCGGAGCGCGGTGACCACCCACACGATGATAGCCGTCAGCAATCCGAAAATAACGAAACCGCCGAGCATGATCTGCCAGATCATCCGCGGATCGGCGCTCACCAGACTTGCTTCGGCAAAGAATCCGGCGCGCGCCGGTTGGGCCATCGCAGGTTCAGCTGCCAGCAAACAGGCAGCCGCGAGCAACCCGGCAATCGCGGGGCTACGGGGCTCGCGTTCTGCCAGCCGAATTCCTAGGATCATTACTCACCTGCGAATGCGCAGGGATGATGCGATCCTACCGGTTGGTATCGGGTAAACGCCTGGATCGTGAAACGGACAATCTGACTTAAATGAGTGCAGGTATACCAGCGTGGTGAATGCCGCGTAACCTTTCCGCGTACCGATGTCCGGAATTGAAACACCGTGTGCTTCACACCGCGCTCCGGGCTTAATAAAGAGTAAAGTACGGGCTTCTTTCGCTTCGGGAATTGCACAGACAATGGACAGGGTTGAATGCGTCGTGGTCGGAGCCGGCGTAATCGGGCTGGCGATTGCGCGACGGCTTGCGCAGGCGGGCCGCGAAGTCATCGTTCTTGAATCCACCGGCGACATCGGCAACGGAACATCGTCGCGCAACAGCGAGGTGATCCATGCCGGGATTTATTACCCGAGCGGCAGCCTGATGGCGCGGCTCTGCGTCAGCGGCAAGCACGCGCTTTACGAATATTGCGAAAGCCATGGCGTTCCGCACAAACGCTGCGGCAAGCTGATCGTGGCGACGACGCCGGAGGAAGCCAACAAGCTGGAAGCCATCAGGCAGCAAGCGGCAAGGAACGGCGTCGGCGATCTGGTGTTGCTCGGCGGCGCGCAGGCGCGTGCAATGGAACCCGCGCTCGCATGCGACGCCGCGCTGCTGTCACCATCGACCGGCATCATCGATAGCCACGCCTATATGCTGGCGTTACGCGGCGACGCCGAGGACCGAGGCGCCGCGTGTGCATTCGAAGCGCCACTGCGGCGCGCCGAGGTCGCCAGCGGCGGCTTCGTCCTCGATGTCGGAGGCGAGGCGGCGATGACGCTCCAATGCGGAACGCTGATCAATGCCGCCGGGCTGGAGGCAGTCGCCACCGCGCGCAACATCAGCGGCATGCCGCACGATTTGGTGCCGCAGGCCTATCTGGCCAAGGGCAACTATTTCAGTTGCAGCGCGCGTGCGCCGTTCGCGCACTTGATTTACCCGGTGCCGGAGCCGGGCGGGCTCGGCGTGCACCTGACGCTCGATATGGCCGGACAGGCCCGGTTCGGTCCCGATGTCGAATGGGTCGAAACGCTCGACTATGCGGTCGATCCCAAACGCGCCGAAAGGTTCTATCCGGCGATCCGGCGCTACTGGCCATCATTGCCGGACGGCGCGCTGATGCCGAGCTACTCGGGTATCCGGCCGAAGATCGTGCCGCCCGAAGTTGCCCGGCAGGACTTCGTGATTCAGGGACCGCGCGATCATGGCGTCACCGGGCTGATCAACCTGTTCGGTATCGAGTCGCCAGGCCTCACGGCGTCGCTCGCCATCGCCGATGTTGTCGCAGATCTGGTTGGCGACGACTGACGAAAGCAAAACGCACATCGCCCGCCACCGTCGATGTCGACGGTGAGTACGATCACTCGTGATACTGGGGCTTGTGTAGGGAGCCGCTAGTGAAGCGTCTCGTCTGCTACGTGTTTCAAGCGCTCGATCTGATCCTTGAGATGCAGTTTCTTGCGCTTCAGTTCGACGATTTGCAGATCGTCGGTGGAGAGATGCATCAAAGCGTCGTGCAGTTCGCTTTCGAGAGTCCGATGTTTGCGTTCCAGTTCAACAAGATGGGCCTGTATCGCCATTCGAAGTCTCCTCTCAAAGATAGGACCTCAGCACCTGAATCTGGATGAGTGAGTGTACATGAGCCGGACCGTCTGTCGATAGAATTGCGCCGCGCTGCCGCCGCATGCCTCATGTCCCGGTGCTCAATCTTAACGTTTTGAGAACGGGATGTTTCCGCAACGAATTCAATGCCTGTCAGCGGAACCGTGCGGTGAGTTGCGGGGATAACCGGACTGCTGACTTGACGGCAACGCATACCGCCAGTGCCTGCAACACAACCTGTTGAAGCCGGACCCTGACGATCAGCGAACGGAATTCCACTCCGCCGGAAAATGCTTTACGCAGAAGGAACAGACTGTTCCGGCTGCGCGCCGGTACTATCGTCTGCGTGGATTTGAAACGGCCATGAACGACAACGACGGCGAATTGCGATCGGAGCTTGCGCGTCTACAGCAGGAGCATCGCGACCTCGATGCGGCGATCGAGGCGCTGCATCATTCGCCCGCGCCGGACCTGCTGCGGCTGCAGCGCCTGAAGAAACGCAAGCTGCAACTGCGCGACCGCATCTCGTTCGTCGAAGACCAGATCACACCCGATATCATTGCGTGACGCGACGCGCGCCGTTATCCAATTTGGCTGATATCATTGAAAATGCGGCAAAAAACACGCCGTTCCGCCTTGCCACCCCACCGCTCAACCCTATAATCCGCGCTCTTTTTTCCGATTCCGAAACCTTTCAATGACCGCGCAAATTCGATGACTGCACACGTCGCCATCATCATGGGAAGCCAGTCGGACTGGGACACCATGCGTCATTCCGCCGAGACGCTCGACGCGCTCGGCGTGGCTCACGATGCGAAGATCGTCTCCGCGCATCGCACGCCGGAACGCCTGTACGGGTTTGCCAAGGGCGCCAAGGCGGCCGGCTTCAAGGTCATTATCGCGGGCGCCGGAGGCGCTGCGCATCTCCCCGGTATGACGGCCGCGCTGACCGAGCTGCCGGTATTCGGCGTGCCGGTCGAATCCAAAACGTTGAGCGGGCAGGACTCGCTCTATTCCATCGTGCAGATGCCGGCGGGCATTCCGGTCGGAACGCTCGCCATCGGCAAGGCCGGTGCGATCAATGCCGCGCTCCTTGCAGCCAGCGTATTGGCGCTGAACGACGCCAAGCTGGCGAAACGCCTTGCAGCCTGGCGCAACGCGCAGACCAAGGCCGTCGCCGAGCGGCCGGAGGGCAAGTCTTGATTGCCCGATATTTGGCCGCTCAAGGCATGTCCCCTCCATCGCAGGTGAAGCTCAAGGAAGGCGACACCGTCGGAATTCTCGGCGGCGGGCAGCTCGGCCGGATGCTCGCGATGGCAGCACCCCGGCTCGGACTGAAGTGCCGCGTGTTCTCGCCCGATCCGGATTCGCCAGCCTTCGATGTGGTGCAGCATGCGACATGCGCGGAGTATGCCGATGTCGAAGCGCTCGAACTGTTCGCCAACGATTGCGACGTGCTGACATACGAGTTCGAGAATGTGCCCGCCGCGACCGCGATGATCCTTGCCGCCCGCAGGCCGGTGCTGCCGGACTACCAGGTGCTGCAGACGACGCAGGACCGGCTCGCCGAAAAGGATTTCGTGACCAGGCTCGGCATCGGCACCGCGCGCTATGCCGACGTCACGTCGGTGGAAAGCCTGCGCGCCGCGATCGCGATCATCGGTCTGCCGGCAGTGCTGAAAACGCGCCGCTTCGGTTACGACGGCAAGGGCCAGGTCATCATCCGCGAAGGCAACGATCCCGCGAAAGCCTGGGCCGACCTGGAAACCAAGGCGGCCATTCTCGAAGCGTTCGTGCCCTTCGAGCGCGAGATTTCCGTGGTCGCCGCGCGCGGCGTAAACGGCGAGGTGGTCTGCTTCGACGTCACCGAAAACAAGCACCGCGATCACATCCTGAAATTCTCCTATGCGCCGGCGCCGATCCCCGATGCGCTCGCGGCCAGGGCGCGCGAGATCGCCACCTCGATCGCGAACGCGCTGAACTACGTCGGCGTGCTGGCAGTCGAGATGTTCGTGGTGCCGGGCGCGGACGGCACATCGATACTCGTCAACGAGATCGCACCGCGCGTGCATAATTCTGGACACTGGACGCTGGACGGATGCTCGGTGTCGCAATTCGAACAGCATATCCGCGCTATCGCCGGCTGGACGCTGGCGCATCCGGTACGCCACGGCAACGTCACCATGACCAACCTGATCGGCAACGATATCGACGACGTCGGCAAATGGCTTGGCGTTCCTGGCGCGAGTGTCCACATCTACGGCAAGGGCGCAGCCAAGCCCGGCCGCAAGATGGGGCATGTGACGCAGGTCGAAATCGTTACCGGGACCAAAAAATCGTAGGTCACGGCCGGACAATGCTTGGCCGAATGAAAAAACCGCCGAAAATCAGGTCATTGGGCCGGGTCCATCGGTGGACAATCCACCCCCGAAGTGGTATGTCCGCCGCCTTGATGCGAAGGGCGTGGCCCAGCTCCGTGCTTAGGTCGGCCCATCGCTATCTTCCAAATTCGACAACGATCTAACTCAGAAGAGGATGCCGCGTGCAGGTTCTCGTTCGCGATAACAATGTCGACCAGGCTCTCAAGGCGCTGAAAAAGAAGATGCAGCGCGAGGGCATTTTCCGCGAGATGAAGCTCCGCGGTCACTACGAAAAGCCGTCCGAGAAGAAGGCCCGCGAAAAGGCGGAAGCCGTTCGCCGCGCCCGCAAGCTGGCGCGCAAGAAGCTGCAGCGCGAAGGCTTGCTGCCAATGAAGCCGAAGCCGGTGTTCGGCGCCGGCCCGGGTGGTGCAGGCAGCGACCGCGGTGGCCGTCCCGGCGCCGGTGGCCCTGGCGCAGGTCCGCGCGGACCGCGCACATAAGGTTCTACGATCCAGATACGACAACGCGGGCCTCACGGTCCGCGTTTTTGTTTGTGTTATCGCAAGACGATATCAGCGCGGGATCACCGCATTGAATACCGACCTTGCGGCCGAAACCACGTCCTCGGTGACAGAGGTATGCCCACGGGCGGCAGCCTGCAAATCGAGCGGCGGCGCGCCGGGAATATCGGCGGGCGGCGAGAGACGGAACGACGTCACCGGGCGCTCAGGCTTCGCCGCCGATGCTTCAGGCGAAGTACCGGGTTGCGTGGCGCTCGGAGCAGCGACAAGCACCGCAGGCGGCAGCGGCTGAATGGTTTGCTGCACCTGAGGTTGCTGGGGTTGTGGAGCCGGCGGAGCGGCAGTGACACTGACGCGCGGCGGCTCGGGTGAACGCATTGTGGCTGCGGCAGGCGTGCGCGGTGCCTCGGAAGGACGAGATTCCGGCAGACGCGATGCTTCCACCGGCCCGCGCAGGCGATCGAGTGCGGCACGCGCGATCTCGTTGGCATCGCGATTGTCTTCGTTGGCCGACGCAATATCCGCTGGCGCAACCGAAACGGTCACGGGCGCCGGTTGCGGATTTGCGGGCGGGACAAACTTGGCCGCTGTCCTCTCAGCCTTCTCTCGCGCATTGGCCTGACGCCTGGCTTCCTTGTCGGCAGAAGGTTTATCAGCCGCGGATTTCTCGGTCTGCTTCGTCGCCTTGTCAGCCTCGCCGTCCCGTTCGGCCTTGGTCGCCGTATCAGCCCTGATGTCCTTGGCTGGTTCCGGTGCCGAGACGGCCGCCGCCTTGGGCGGATCGGATGGCTTGTCGTTGATGTAATGCGTGACGATGTACGCCCCGACCACGGTGGCGATGATCGACGGGAAAATCTCCAGAAAAAATTTCGAAACGTATTTCAGCATGTCCGAACCCTGCGGCATCCATCACTGGATGCGGGAACTTTGGGACCGATTGAGGGATCAACTGCGACGGATCAGTGGCAATTGAGTGCGGAAAACACGCACTGATAACCTGGAGGATGCCTCCGCCGAACCAGATTCTACGGCGCGAACACCAGGAAAATGAACACCGCAAACGACACCACATGGACGACGCCAAACATGATGTTGGTGCGGCCGGTGCCGAAGGTGAGCATGCTGACCAGCATGGTCATGATCAGAAGGACGGTTTCGCGCGGGCCAAGCCCGAGCACCAGATCCTTCTTCAGAACCGTGGCGACCACGGCTACCGCCGGAATCGTCAATCCGATGGTGGCGAGCGAGGAGCCGAGCGCCAGATTGATGCTTTTCTGCAGATCGTTCCGTTTTGCAGCGGCAAGCGCGGCGACGCTCTCCGGCAGCAGCACCAGCAACGCCACGACGATGGCGGCGAACGAGGGCGGCGCGCCGATCAGTTCGGCACCCGCATCGACGACTTGCGAGAAGGTTTTCGCCAGCAGCACGACCGCCAGAAGCGAGACCACCAGCAACACCATGCTGACGGTCAGCAACCGGTTCGATGCCGGCTCATGCTGCGCGGGATCGCCCTGCTCGCCGGCGATGAAGTAGTCGCGATGCCGCACGGTCTGCGTATACAGAAACACGCCGTAGAGAATCATCGTGACAAGACTGACGAAAGCGAGCTGCGCCGCCGAAAAGAACGGCCCCGGCGTGGTCAGCGTGTAATTCGGCAGCAACAGCGTAATCGTCGCCAGCACGGTCAGCACGCCGAGATAGATGTTCGCGCCGGACACATGAAAATCCAGCTCGCGGTGACGAAAGCAGCCGGCGATGATGCAGACGCCGACCAGTCCGTTGCAGACGATCATCACCACGGCAAACACCGTGTCGCGCGCCAGCGTCGGCACTGCCTTTTCGCCAAGCATGATGGTCGCGATCAATGCGACCTCGATGATGGTCACCGCCAGCGTCAACAACAGCGTGCCGTAAGGCTCGCCGATCCGCTGGGCGATGACTTCGGCATGATGGACGGCGGCGAAGACCGTGCCGAAAAGAACGACCAGCAGCGCTGCGGCAAATACCAGTCCCGCCGCTGTTTTCGTGAATGACAATCCCGTCGCGGCAATCGCAGCCACGAAGACAACCGCAAGCAGAGGAAAAATCCACGACGAGCGTGGCATCGTTGCGGGCGCGCTCATGATCCGGTGAAGTTCGGCTTGCGCTTCTCGACGAATGCCCGGACCGCTTCCTTGTGATCGGCGGTGGCGGCGGCGCGCACCAGACGATCGGCCTCCTGGTCGAGCGCGGCGGTAAAATCGCCGGTGATCGCCTGATCGAGATTGTCCTTCATGTAGGCCAATGCGACACGCGGTCCCGCCGCCAGCGTCCGCGCCATCTCGAAGGCCGTTGTCTGCAACCCGGCGTCCGGCACGACGCGATTGACGAGGCCGAGCGCCTCGGCGCGTTGCGCATCGATCCGTTCGTTGAAGAACATCAGCTCGCGCGCCCGCGACGTGCCGACCAGCCGCGTCAGCAGCCACGCAATACCGTAATCACCGCTCAAGCCGACGCGCGCGTAACCTGCGATCAGAAACGCGGACTGTGCCGCAACGCGAATGTCGCAGGCCAGCGCGATCGCAAGGCCAGCGCCAGCTGCCGCGCCCGGCAGCGCCGCGATGGTCGGCTTGCGCAAACCCACCAGCGCGCCGGTGAGCAGCTTTTCACGCTCGCGCAAGTCGGCGACGCGCTCATCGAATCCCATCGCCTTCTTGCTGGAGTTGTCGCCCATACCCTTGACGTCGCCACCCGAGCAGAACGCAGTGCCGGCGCCGGTGATCAGCACAGCGCCAATGGCAGAATCGTCGGCACAATGCCTGATCATGCGGCGGAGCGCCGGCGAGAGCTTGTCCGAAAGAGAATTGCGCGCATCGGGACGATTGAGCGTGATGACTGCGACGCCGTCGCGCACCGCGCAGAGCAGTTCGTCCGTCCCGGTATCGATCTTTGCCGTATCAGTGCTCACGGAATCTCTCGCGAAAGCCGGAAGAGTCACACCGCAGCATCAGGCAGAGCAGCAGCGGCGATGTTGGCATGGCCGATGATCCGACATTGAACCGGTAAAGTCAAAATTACTCGCCAACGCTGCCGCGCAATGTCTATATGGCGGCGCTCATTATTGACACGGGAGAAGAAACGAATGTTCTCGCATATCATGATCGGAACGAACGATCTGGATAAGGCCAAGGCCTTTTATGACAAGTTGCTCGGCACGCTCGGCATCCCGCCAGCCTCCGTCGATCGCCACCGGATTTTCTATCGCACCAAGACCGGCACCTTCTCGGTCTCGAAGCCGATCGACGGCAAGCCTGCCACACCCGCAAACGGCGGCACGATCGGTTTTCTCGCCAAGACACAGGAAGAAGCCGACGCATTTCACGCTGCCGGCCTCGCCAACGGCGCAACCGCGATCGAAGACCCGCCCGGCGTTCGCGGCATGGGCGATGTCAAATTGTACCTGTGCTATCTGCGCGATCCGGACGGCAACAAGATCTGCGCGCTGCATCGCGTTTCATAGGATTGCAAAGGGTTGAAAACAAAAATGCCCGGCGTCGCGCCGGGCATTTTATTTGGAACAGAGTGATCGCCTACATCGCCTTCACAATACTCTCCGACACCTTCTTGGCGTCGCCGAGCAGCATCATGGTGTTGTCGCGATAGAACAGCGGGTTGTCGATGCCGGCATAGCCGGATGCCAGCGAACGCTTGATGAACATCACGGTGCCCGCCTTCCAGACCTGCAGCACCGGCATGCCGTAGATCGGCGAGGTCTTGTCTTCTTCCGCCGCCGGATTGGTGACGTCGTTGGCGCCGATCACGAACGCGATGTCGGCCTGTGCGAATTCCGAGTTGATGTCTTCCAGCTCGAACACCTCGTCGTAGGGCACGTTGGCCTCAGCCAGCAGCACGTTCATATGTCCGGGCATGCGGCCCGCGACGGGATGAATGGCATACTTCACCTCGACGCCTTCTTTCTTGAGCAGATCACCCATCTCGCGCAGCGCATGCTGGGCCTGCGCCACTGCCATGCCGTAGCCCGGCACGATGATGACCTTCTGCGCGTTCTTCATGATGAAGGCCGCATCGTCCGACGAACCGAGTTTCACCGGCTTGGCTTCGCCGCCCCCCGCACCCGCGGCCGCTGTCTCGCCGCCGAAACCACCGAGGATCACCGAGATGAAGGAGCGATTCATCGCGTGGCACATGATGTAGGACAGGATCGCGCCCGAGGAGCCGACCAGCGCACCGGTGATGATCAGCGCCGAGTTGCCGAGCGTGAAGCCGATGCCTGCCGCCGCCCAGCCCGAATACGAATTGAGCATCGAGATCACGACCGGCATGTCGGCGCCGCCGATCGGGATGATCAGCAGCGCGCCGAGCGCCAGCGCCAGCAATGTGATGATCCAGAAGTCGAGCGCGCTCTGCGACACCACGAGGCCGTAGATGAAGAAGATCAACGCGAGGCCGAGGCCGATGTTGATGATGTGACGCGCAGGCAGAATGATCGGCGCGCCGCTCATGCGGCCCGAGAGCTTGAGGAACGCGATCACCGAGCCGGTGAACGTCAGCGCGCCGATGGCGACGCCGAGCGACATCTCGATCAAGCTCGCGGTCTTGATGAGGTTAGGCTTGCCAGGAACCAGAATGTCGAAAGCGCCCGGCGCGTAGAATGCTGCGGCGGCGACCAGCACCGCGGCCATGCCGACCAGCGAGTGGAAGGCCGCAACCAGTTCGGGCATCGAGGTCATCGGCACGCGCCGCGCGATCACCGCACCGATGCCGCCGCCGATGGCGATGCCGCCGATCACCAGAATCCAGCCGATCGCATCCGCCGGCGGATGCGCCGCCAGCGTGGTGGCGACCGCGATCGCCATGCCGATCATGCCGAAGAAGTTGCCTTGACGGGATGACGCGGGGCTGGAGAGCCCGCGCAGCGACATGATGAAGAGTGAGCCCGCGACCAGATACAGCAGCGCTGCGAGATTTGCGTTCATTGCCCCCGCCCCTTCACTTGGTCTTTTTCTTGTACATCGCGAGCATGCGCTGCGTGACAAGGAAGCCGCCGAAGATGTTGATCGAGGCGAAGATCAGCGCCACGAACCCGAACAGACGGGCCCACAGCGGGCCGTTGGAGTTGCCGGCCAGCGTGACGCCGACCGCGAGCAGGGCGCCGACCACGATCACCGATGAGATCGCGTTGGTCACCGACATCAGCGGCGTATGCAGCGCGGGCGTCACCGACCACACCACGAAGTAGCCGACGAATACGGCGAGCACGAAGATCGACAACTCGAACACAAAGGGGCTGACGGCGTGAACGGCTGCGTCCATGATGATCCTACTTTCTGCTCCCTCGCCCCGCCTGCGGGGAGAGGGTTGGGGTGAGGGGCAAGCGGCAAGCACGGACAGAGCCCCTCACCCGCGCGCAAGATGCGCGCGACCTCTCCCCGCATACGGGGAGAGGTGAAAAGAAAGAGGTCAAGGTCCGCACCATCACGCCGCCGGCTTCGGCTGGAAATTCGGATGGATCACCGCGCCGTCCTTGGTCAACGCGGTGGCCTTCACCAGGTCGTCGTCCCATTTCACCGCAAGCGCCTTGGCCGATTTATCGACCAGCGTCTCGATGAACGAGAAGAGGTTCTTGGAATAGAGGCTTGAGGCGGAAGCCGCGACGCGGCCGGCAAGGTTTGGAATGCCGACGATCTTGACGCCCGACACTTCGGCGGTCTGACCCGACACCACACCCTCGACATTGCCGCCGCGCTCGACCGCGAGATCGACCAGCACCGAGCCGGGCTTCATTGACTTCACCATCTCCGCCGAGATCAGTCGCGGTGCGGGACGGCCGGGGATCAATGCGGTGGTGATGACAATGTCCTGCTTCTTGATGTGCTCGGCGGTGAGTGCGGCCTGCTTGGCCTGATACTCTTTCGACATTTCCTTGGCGTAGCCGCCGGCGGTTTCAGCCTGCTTGAATTCCTCGTCCTCGACCGCGATGAACTTGGCGCCGAGCGATTCGACCTGTTCTTTCACCGCGGGGCGCACGTCAGTCGCCGTGACGATGGCGCCGAGACGGCGCGCGGTTGCGATCGCCTGCAAGCCGGCGACACCGACACCCATGATGAACACCTTCGCAGCAGGTACTGTGCCCGCCGCCGTCATCATCATCGGAAACGCACGGCCGAAGGCTTCCGCGGCCTCGATCACGGCGCGATAGCCCGCAAGGTTGGCCTGCGACGACAGCACATCCATGACCTGCGCGCGGGTGATGCGCGGCATCAATTCCATCGCGAATGCCGCAACGCCTGCGTCTGCCATCGATTTGAGCGCCGCATCGTTGCCATACGGATCCATGATCGCGATCACCAGCGCGCCGCGCTTGTATTTCGATAGCTCCGATGCTTCGGGACGTTTCACCTTGATGACGATATCAGCATCCTTTACCGCGTCCGCCGTCACTACGGCTCCAGCGGCTTCATAGTCGGCATCGAGCAGGCCGGACTTGACGCCGGCGCCCGGCTCGATCGCCACATCCGCACCCAGCGCCTTGAACTTCTTCACCGTGTCGGGTGTGCCTGCGACGCGCGACTCCGCTGTATCGATTTCCTTGGCAATCGCTATTTTCATGACGCCTCCCGCAGCCGATGGCCGCGCACAACTTCAGGACCCGCCGCATTGCGGGGACGACGAAAAGCTCAGGTGAGGAAGATCGCCATCAGGACGAGAATGCCGATCACCACGGCTGTGCCCCAGGTCGTCATCTTCAGGAAGCCTTCATAGGTGGCTTCATGCGCCGGATAATCGTTGCCGTCGGCCGTGGTGTAGGCCACTTCGCTATGATCCATCGTCAGTCCCCCTCAAGCCTCAAGGTGCCCTGATATGCCGGGAACCCGTCACGGTGCATGAAGCCGGAATTAAACTAAATGACTACACAGGGCAACGGCTTGACCGCGCCAGACCTGACTAATCCGCGGTCATATGTGTGCTTCTGGCAGCGACTTGCGCGGTTTTCCCGCGAGGCAGGAAACGCCAATAGCAAGCTAAGCGGGCCAATTGTCCCTGATCCAGCGTGTCAGGCTTTCCTCGCTGACCTCGCCTGCGGCGAGAGCGATAAACATCGCGGTAGCATGCGCAGGATCGGGCGAAAATCGGACCGCATTCTTGCGCAAGAACGACATCATCGACATGAACGCGACGCGCTTGTTGCCATCGACAAAGGCATGGTTCTTTGCCAGACCAAAAGCGTACGCCGCCGCCAGCTCATCGAGCGGAGCGTTATCGTATTGCCATTTGTTGACCGGACGCTCCAGCGCAGAGCGGAGCATGCCTTCATCGCGAAGGCCGATCGCGCCGCCGAATCGCAAAAGCTGTCTGCTATGGATCGCAACAACCTGATCATAGGTCAGCCAACGAGGCTCTTGCGATGCCCCCTCGCTACCCATGGTGTACAGGCCTTATTTGGCGAGAGTAGCGAGGGTGTCGCGATATTCGTCCATGATTTCGTCGGCGATCTTCATGGTCTCCTCGAAATCTGGATCGTACGGCAGCGCCTGAAAGCCGCCGCCCGCAAGCTCGGTGATGTGCAGCTCCTGCCCGCGATGCAGACCAAGACGTTGGACAAGCTCGCGCGGCAAAATGAGACCGTCGGAATTTCCGACCCGTTTGATCTCGATTTTCATGACTTGTCTCCCTTGCAGGGCCGGGACAATTCCAAAAGTCGTAAGACAACATGTTGGACATTCAACCCACCGTCGCCGTTATACACTACGTATAACATAGTTATACAGATTGTACAACGTCGAAAACGCAGTGAGCCCTACCCCATCCCCTCCAGCTCCTCGATCATGCCTTCGATCACCGACAGGCCGACGTCCCAAAACGTCGGGCTTCTGGCGTCAAGACCGAACGGGGCGAGCAATTCGGAGTAATGCTTGCTGCCACCGGCCGAAAGCATCGCAAGATAACGCTCCGCAAACCCCTCGGAGGCATTTTCGTAGACCGCATAGAGCGAGTTCACGAGGCAATCGCCGAACGCATAGGCGTAAACGTAAAACGGCGAATGGATGAAGTGCGGGATGTACATCCAGAACGTCTCGTAGCCCGGCTTGATGTCAATCGCCGGCCCCAGGCTCTCGCGCTGGACGCTCATCCAGATTTCGCCGATCCGCTCGGCGGTCAGTTCGCCGTTGCGGCGCTCGGAGTGAACCATGCGCTCGAAGGTGTAGAACGCGATCTGCCGCACCACCGTGTTGATCATGTCCTCGACCTTGCCGGCGAGCAGCGCCTGACGCTCCTTCGCGCTCTTGGTTGAGGCCAACAGCTTCTTGAAGGTCAGCATCTCGCCAAACACGCTCGCGGTTTCCGCCAGAGTCAGCGGCGTCGGCGCCATCAGCGGCCCCTTCGAGGCGGCAAGCACCTGGTGCACGCCATGACCAAGCTCGTGCGCCAGAATCATCACGTCACGCGGCTTGCCCTGATAGTTGAGCAACACATACGGATGCGCCGACGGCGTGGTCGGATGCGAGAACGCGCCCGGCGCCTTGCCCGGCCGCACCGGCGCATCGATCCAGCGATCGGTGAAGAACTTTTTCGCAATCTCCGCCATCTGCGGTGAGAACGCGCCATAGGCGTTGAGCACCAGCGACTGCGCGTCGTTCCACGAAATGACGTTCTTTGCGGCGAATGGCAGCGGCGCGTTGCGATCCCAATGCGCCAGCGTCTTCTTTTTGAACCAGCGCGCCTTCAGCGCATAATAGCGATGCGACAGTCGCGGATACGCCGCGCGAACCGACGCGACCAGCGCATCGACTACCTCGCGTTCGACGCGGTTCGACAGATGCCGCGCGTCGGCGATGTCCTCGAAGCCGCGCCAGCGATCGCCGATCTCCTTGTCCTTGGCGAGGGTGTTGGTGACCAGCGCAAAGGTGCGCTCGTTCGCCTTGAACGTTTTCGCCAGCGCCTGCGCCGCCGCTTTGCGCTTTGCCGGTGCGCGATCCTGCAGGAGATTCAGCGTCGGCTCGATCGCCAGTTCCTTTGCCCCGACACGGAAGCGCAAGCCCGAGATGGTCTGGTCGAACAGCCGGTTCCACGCAGCGTAACCGCTGACCGACTTCTCGTGGAACAGTTGCTCGACGCGGTCCTCGAGCTGATACGGCTTGTCCTTGCGGCTGTCCTCGATCCACGGGCGATAGTGCGCAAGCTCCGGCGCAGCCAGTGCGCGCTCCATCACCGCATCGTCGATGCGATTGAGTTCGAGCGAGAAGAACAGCAGATGCACCGACGCCGCGGTGATGCGCTCTGAGACATCACCGTAGAATTTCGAGATCGCGGGATCGACCGTGTTACCCGCATGGACCAGCCCCGCAAATGACACCAGCCGTCCGGCCAGATCGTCGATCGCCTCGAAACGGCGGATCGCGGCGGCGAGCCATATTCCGCCTTCGGTCTTTGCGGTCTCATCCGCGAGCTTGCCCTTATAGGCCTGCTCGAACGCCGTGCATTCTTCGCTCAACCGATCCAGATCGCGCGTCACTTCCGGTGCATCGATCGACGGATAGAGATCCGCAAGATTCCATTCGGGGAGCTTCGCGCCCGTCTTCGCAGCCGGTTTCGATTTACCTGCAGGTTTCGCGCCGGAAGGCTTGTTGCCGGAAGACTTGTTGCCGGAAGGCTTGCGCGCGACGGCGGTTTTCGATTTGCGGAGAGCGGACGAACGCGAGGCCATGTCTGAAAATCCGTTTCTTTCCATCTCGTGACGTACTTTAGAACATCGACACGTCCAGTTCGGACATGCGGCACAAGGTTGTGACATCCGCACTACGCCGCGATGAAAACTCTTAAGCGGCCGTTAATCCGTATCGGCCAGAGTCCCGATTCGAAACAGATAAGATCAAAAACCCGGAAATGCCAAGGAACCGATATGGCCGCCACCATTCTGATCGCCGACGACGATGCCATCCAGCGCCGGTTGATCGAGAACATGGTACAGCGCTTTGGCTATGAGGCTGTCGTGGTGGAGAGCGGCGATGCGGCCGTCGCCATGCTCACCGGCGCGGAAGCGCAAACCATCGATGCGGTGGTTCTTGATCTGGTGATGCCCGGCCTCGATGGCATGGGCGTGCTCGCAGCCATGCGCGATGCCGGCCTTGCCATTCCCGTGATCGTGCAGACCGCGCACGGCGGTATCGACAATGTGATCTCGGCGATGCGCGCAGGCGCGCACGATTTCGTGGTCAAGCCGGTCGGCGTCGAGCGGCTTCAGGTGTCGCTGCGCAACGCCCTCAACGCGAGCGCGATGAAAGGTGAGTTGCAGCGCATCCGTCACAGCCGCGACGGCAGACTGACATTCTCCGACATCATCACCCGCAGCCAGGCAATGGACAGCGTGCTGGCGACCGCAAAGAAAGCGGCCGCATCGACGATTCCGGTTCTGATCGAGGGTGAATCCGGCGTCGGCAAGGAACTGATCGCCCGCGCCATCCACGGCACCGGCGAGCGGAGCTCGAAGCCGTTCGTTGCAGTCAACTGCGGCGCCATCCCCGACAACCTCGTCGAGTCGATTCTGTTCGGACATGAGAAGGGCGCCTTCACCGGCGCGACCGAGCGTCATGCCGGTAAATTCAGCGAGGCCAGCGGCGGCACGCTGTTTCTTGACGAAGTGAGCGAACTACCACTCGCCGCTCAGGTGAAACTGCTGCGTGCGCTCCAGCAGAGCGAGATCGAGCCGGTCGGAGGCCGCAAGCCGGTCAAGATCGACGTTCGCATCGTATCCGCGACCAACCGCAACCTGATCGAGCGCGTCAAAAGCGGGCACTTCCGTGAAGATTTGTTCTACCGGCTGCACGTGCTGCCGGTGACGATCCCGCCGCTGCGCGCACGCCGCGAGGATATTCCGCATCTGCTGCGGCATTTCCTTGTGCGCTTCTGCGCTGAGGAGAATCGCACGATCTCGGGCATCAGCGGCGAGGCGATGGCGATGCTGTCGCGCGCCGATTGGCCGGGAAACATTCGCCAGCTTGAGAACGCGGTGTATCGCGCCGTGGTGATGAGCGATGGCGAGGAACTGACGCCGGACGATTTCGCGCACGCCGCCGCGATGACCGCCTATCCTGCCGAAGCCGCCGACCCGCTGACGATCGCGCCACAACATTCAACGCCAATCACGCCGATGGTCTCCGGCAGCGATTTTCCCATCGCGCCGGTTCCCGCAGGTTCGCTGTCGATGCTGACCGCAACCGGCGAAATGCGGCCGCTGGAGGAACTCGAAACCGAGATCATCCGCTTTGCGATCGCGCACTATCGCGGGCAGATGTCGGAGGTCGCGCGCCGGCTGAAAATCGGCCGCTCCACCCTTTACCGGAAGCTCGACGAAAACGCGACTGAAGAGCCATCCTGAACGAAGACTGAAGAGCCATCCTGAACGAAGACTGAAGAGCCATCCTGAACGAATCAGGCCGCACCCGCGGGTCGCCTGACGACCGTCTCCCGCTGTGCCAGGAACCCGGTTTGAACCGTTGCCGTGCGGTGACAGACTTGCCCAAAAGCGCGCGGCAATAAGCGCAAACCGTTGCGCCGCGCCGCAAATTAAAGTCAGTTTCTCGTGACCGCCGGGTGCGGCGCTAGCCGCATCAGGCCAGCGCATGTATCTATGCTGTCGAAGCAATGCAGACGGCGGCGACCATTGGCTTTTTTGGGCCCTTAGCGGGCAAGGCCGGTCGCGAAACCATCGTTTGAGTGTTTGCGTTGTTTACATGCGACGGAACAACACAGGCTGTTCCATGACGGGACGGCGACGCCCAAAGGGGTGAAAGAAAATGCGAGTCCAGAACAAGGGCCACAAGGGCTTTGACCGAGTCCTGATGGCCGTCGCGGCGAGCTTCCTCGCGGTGACCGCGACATCGGCGCTGGCCCAGACCACGACGGGCCGCAGCGCCTCGGATCTCGCTATCGATGCCGCCGTGCCGATGCCCGATTCAGCCAACATCCCGCCGCCAAGCGCAGCCGATATCAAACCGGCGGCCGCCCCCGCGACAACCGCTACTGTCACACCTCCAGCAGCAGCTCCAGCGACAGCCGTTACGCCCGCAACCGAGCCTGCAAGGGCGAGCAGCGTAGCTGTGGCTGACCAGCCGGTCGCCGAGAAACTGCGGGACCTCCTCGCATCGAAGGGCGCGCGCTATTTCGATCGCAAGGGCGAACGGGTGGCCGTCGATGCGTTCTACAAGAGCCGCGACTATGCGCCGGTCTGGACATCGGCAGGGACCGCAACTGCGCGCGCCAAAAGCGCCGTCGCCCGGCTGAAGGACGCCGACAAGGACGGACTGTCTTCCGCCGATTATCCCACACCGGATTTCGCGGCGTCCACGACGCCGGACGCATTGGCGGAAGCCGAACTGAAGCTGACCGCGGCTGTGCTCGACTACGCGCGTCATGCGCAGTCCGGCCGCATGCACTTCTCGCGCGTTGCAGCCGATATCCAGTACCCGGATCACACGCCGGAGCCGTCTGAAATCCTCGCCAACGTTTCGACTGCGACTGATGCTGCGACCGCGCTCGATTCCTACAATCCGCCGCACAAGCTCTATAAGGCGCTGCGGGCCGAGCTCGGAAAACTGCGCGGTGAAACCGAAACGCCCGTGGCGAAAATCGAAAACGGCCCGGTGCTGAAGTTCACGCCTGCGCGCAAGACCAAGAAGCAGACGATCGAAGCAATCGCGCCGGAAGATGCCCGCGTGCCGGGCCTTCGCGCCCGCCTCGGCCTCGCCGGCGATGCCAGCGACCAGCGTTACGACGAAGCAGTCGCCAACGCCGTGCGCAAGTTCCAGGGCAGCGCCGACATCAAGGTCACCGGCCAGCTCGACGACGCCACCGTGCGCGCGCTGAATGCGCCAAAGCGCGACCGTCAGATCGACATCGTCCGCGTCAACATGGAGCGCTGGCGCTGGTTGCCGCGCGAGCTTGGCGCAGCTTCGCTCGGCAACGCCTATGTCATCCTCAACATTCCTGACTATACGCTGAGGGTGATGCAGAAGGGCCAGCCGGTCTGGACCACGCGCGTTGTCACCGGCAAGCCGGGCAATCAGGCCACGCCGCTTCTGACCGAGACGATGAAGTTCATTACCGTCAATCCGACCTGGAACGTGCCGCCGTCGATCGTCTACAACGAATATCTGCCGGCCTTGCAGCAGGATCCGAACGTGCTGACGCGGATGGGACTGCGTCTTGAGCGCCGGTCCGACGGCGGTATTCACATTTCGCAACCGCCGGGAGCAGGCAACGCCCTCGGCCGCATCCGCTTCAACTTCCCGAACAAGTTCCTCGTCTACCAGCACGACACGCCGGACAAGCACCTGTTCGCCAAGGAGGATCGGGCCTTCAGCCACGGCTGCATGCGGGTGCAGAACCCGGATCAGTACGCGGCAACGCTGCTTGGCATCGTTTTGCCGAACGAGCGATATACGCCCGAGAGGATCCGCAGCATGTACGGCAACAGCGAGATCGACATCAAATTCCCGACGCCGATCCCGGTGAACATCACCTACCAGACGGCGTTCGTCGACGATGCCGGCAAGCTGGAATTCCGCAAGGACGTCTACGGTCGCGACGCGCGCATGATCGCGATGCTCAAGGGCAGCGAAGGCAAGGACCTCGAGTCGATCGTGGCCCATGCCCAGCCGAACTACAGCCGGCCCCGGGCGGAAATACCGCAGGGCGTTGCCTTCAATGGCGCCAGTTCAGGCGGGGGCGGTCCGTCATTTTTCGAGCGCCTGTTTGGGCCGCCGCCGGCCCCACCGACCCCGGTTCGCGGCCAGCGCCGGACGGTGACGCGCTAGGCTGGCGTCCGGAAGGCGAAATAAATCAACAAAAACAAGGGCGTCGCATCACCGCGGCGCCCTTTTTCGTTAACCATCGTCCACCCAAATATGGTCAACGGGCGTTTTTTTGCCATACTGCTCACCGACGATGGTAACCAGAGCGTGAGGCGGGAAAGTAAACGTCGGTTAACTCTCCTGAATTAAGCATCTATATCTCTCTTCCCTCGCTGCATTCGGGGTCGCGCGGGAGGTCTTCGGGTCGGGTCGCTTCGTCAGGTTTTTGTCTCTGGGGTGGAGCCGGGTGCGGTGGTTTGCAAGTTCCTTGCACCATCGACGAGCGCTCCAAAAGGAACTTGCAAACCAAAACCGCACTCGAATCAAATCTGGCTAGTGTCCCCAATTCGAAGTTCGCTTTGATGGGATACGGCAAGGCTGAGCGAACTTCGAATTGGGGGCTCTAGCGTGCCAGCTTCTTGCGCACGAAAAACATTTGCGATGTCTGTTCAGCAAACCGGTCTTTCGATCGGGCTTGCGTCGCTGGTGCTTTTTGCCGCCCCCCGCGCTGTCCATGATGCCACCGCCACCGGCGATACCCGCACCCTCTCCTTCCACCATACCCATTCCGAAGAAGACATCACCGTCACCTTCAAGCGCAACGGGCGCTATGACGAGGACGGCCTGAAGAAGCTCAATCACTTCCTGCGCGACTGGCGCAGCCAGGACTCGACCGTGATGGACCGAAAGCTGTTCGATGTCCTCTGGGAAGTATACCGCGACGTAGACGCCAAGCAGCCGATCCAGATCATTTCCTCCTACCGCGCGCCCGCAACCAACGCGATGCTGCGCCGGCGCTCGTCGGGCGTTGCCCGCCACAGCCTGCATACCCGCGGCCAGGCAATCGACTTCTTCATTCCGGGCGTGGCGCTCGAGCAAATCCGCGTCGCCGGCCTGCGCATGCAGCGCGGTGGCGTCGGCTTCTATCCGGGGTCTGGATCGCCGTTCGTGCATCTCGATACCGGCAACGTGCGCCACTGGCCGCGCATGAACCACGACCAGCTTGCGCGCGTCTTCCCCGATGGCCGCACCGTGCACATCCCCTCTGACGGCACCCCGCTCCGCGGCTATGACCTCGCCGCCGCCGACATCGAGCGGCGCGAACAGAACGGCGGCGCATCATCGCCGTCGTCAGGCAAGAGTTTCCTGGCATCGCTGTTCCGCGGCAAGCTCGGCAAAGCTGATGAGGATGACGAGGAGAGCGGCGCCGGCGCAACACCGGTCGCGGCCAAACCGGGTGCCGTCGTTGCCACAGCAGCAGGCGCAGGTTCTGGCCCGATCCCGATCCCGCGCTCGAAACCCGCCAGCGCAACAGCCAGCTTCCAGCTTGCGTCCGCGAATTCCCAGGCGGTTGCCGCCCCCAAGCCAGGCTCGAAACCCGCCGCCCCTGTCGCAACGAAACCGCAAACGCCGGCCGATATCATCAACGCCCGCGGCTTCTGGGGTGACGAGCCGACAACGGCGAAGCAGGCGTCGCCGCAACAGGTCGCGGCAATCGCCGCCCGCAACGCCTTCGCATCCGCCGATCCGCAATCGACCGCCAGCCTTAATCCGAACGCCGCACTCGCTTACGCCCCGTCCGCTCCCGTCATCAACCGCGCACAGATCGTCGCCGCCAGCGCCCCCGTCCCGCGCAGCATCCGCCCTGCGTCACTGTCGCAGCCGATCACAACGGGTCTCACCACAATCGTCTCCAAGGGACAGCAGCGCCAGCCGGGAACGATCGCAACCTCCACTCGCATCACCACCGCCAATCTCAACGACGTCTGGACGCGCGCGATGATTGTCGCCCCCAGCGCCTCGACCGCGATGTCGGCGACGATCATGGGGCAGCCTGATCTGACGCAGCTGCGGGCGATGTTCGTCAAGCCGCGCTCGTCGATCGCGATGACATTCTCCAACGATCCGCAGATGGGCATCGTCTGCGAGCGCTTCTCTGGTGCAGCAGTCGCTACGCTGGACACCATGACGTTCGTGGTGCGGACGGCCTCGCTGCGCTGATCCTTCCAACCAAGAAACGGCGTCATTCCGAGGAGCCCGCGGAGCGGGCGTCTCGAAGGATGAATTTTGCCGATGGCCACTCATCCTTCGAGGCGCGCAAGAGCGCGCGCCTCGAAGGATGACGGAAGATCGATGAAGGAAGCGGAGCGCCCTGGATTCGATCGCAACCCGGCCCTCAAATCATCCCGAGTGCCTGCATGTAGGTTTCCAGGATCGTCTCCTGTTCCTGCCGCTCGTTGGCGTCCTGCTTTCGCAGCCGCACGATGGTGCGCAGCGCCTTGACGTCGAAGCCGTTGCCCTTGGCCTCGGCGTAAACGTCGCGGATGTCGTCGGAGATGGTCTTCTTTTCTTCCTCGAGCCGCTCGATACGCTCGATGATGGCCTTGAGCTGATCCTTGGCGAATTTGGTCGCGGGCGCGTCCTGAACGGCGGCGGCGGTGGCCATCGTGTACTCCTGGGTACTGGTCGTGAGATGAAATGCGGCTGGCACGCCGCTTGAGGATGCACACTCAGGATCGGCGCGGTTGCCGTCAAGGCGACGCGGCTTTCATCCACAATGACTCACAGGGGATAACGCAAATTGCACAATTGCCCCGGAACCATAAATCGATCCCGTCATCCTGAGGTGCGCGCTCTTGCGCGCCTCGAAGGATGAACGGCCATCGGCATCAATGTCATCCTTCGAGGCTCGCCGCCTTGCGGCTCGCACCTGAGGATGACGCTCTTCGAAAGAATTAGTGCGCGTGGCTCTTCTTCATCGCATCGAGCTGGGCCTGCGAGGCCTCTTGCTGATGCTTCGCCTTCCACTCCTCATACGGCATGCCGTAGACCGCTTCGCGGCTCTCGTCCTTGGTCATCGGCTGCCCCTTGGCATCGGCGGCATCCTTGAGCCAGTTCGACAGACAGTTGCGGCAGAACCCTGCAAGATTCATCATGTCGATGTTCTGCACGTCGGTGCGACTGCGCAGATGCTCGACCAGCCGCCGGAAGACCGCCGCTTCAAGCTCGGTACGTGCCGTATCTTCGCGCGTCTTGTCGTCGATCGCCATCACTCGCTCCCACCATCACGCCACGCCGAAACCAGCATCAAAACAGCCGCGTACTTTCTCATCAGATGGGAATTGTCACACAAATTGCCACATCTGACGGATAATCGGGGCACTAACCTGTTTTTAGAGCACTTTCCACCATTCCACTCTTAACGATTTGCGCATGTGAACCGTTGACAGTGCTATGCCGCTTACGCGAAATCTGTAATGGTTTGATATGGTTCCGTCCAACGATGTTGTTTCGAAGACCCCCTTTTCCGATGAGATCTAGTGCCGCCGCCCTGACGGCTATCGTCATATCGGTCACGATCGCGTCCGCGACTCCTGCGTCCGCCGACTTCCGTCTGTGCAACAACACCGGAAGCCGGGTCGGCATCGCTCTCGGCTACAAGGACAATGAAGGCTGGGTGACCGAGGGCTGGTGGAACGTGTCATCCAAGGCTTGCGAGACATTGCTGCGCGGGACGCTCGTCGCACGGTATTATTATATTTATGCCATCGACTACGATCGTGGCGGCGAGTGGTCAGGACAGGCATTCATGTGTTCGCGCGATAAGGAATTCACCATCAAGGGCACCGAGGATTGTCTCGCCCGCGGCTTCGACCGCACCGGCTACTTCGAGGTCGATACCGGCGAGCAGCGCGCCTGGACCGTTCAGTTGACGGAAGCGAACGAACAACTGCCGCAGAAATCGCCGGGGCTTCCGGGCCTGCCGAATCCGCAAGGCAGCGTGCCCCCGGGATCGGGCCTGCCCTCCGGCGCGCCCGCCCGCCCATGAGACGTTTGCGCCGTATCAAGATTCTCGCAACGCTCGGTCCCGTATCTTCGGACTCGGCGATGATCCGCAAACTGTTCGAGGCAGGCGCGGACATGTTCCGCATCAACATGAGCCACACGCCTCATGACAAGATGCGCGAACTGGTCGAGACCATTCGCAATGTCGAGAACAACTACGGCCGGCCGATCGGCATTCTGGTCGATCTGCAGGGACCGAAGCTGCGGCTCGGCAGCTTCACCGACGGCGCCGTTCAGCTGCACAACGGCGAAGCGTTCGTGCTGGATTCGGACAAGACGCCCGGCGACAAGAGCCGCGTCTACCTGCCGCATCCGGAAATCCTGAAAGCATTGCGGCCCGGCCATGCGTTGCTGCTCGATGACGGCAAGGTCCGCCTGATCGCGGAGGAAACCTCGCCGGATCGCGCCTTGACCCGCGTCGTCGTGGGCGGCCGCATGTCGGATCGCAAGGGCGTCAGCCTGCCGGACACCGATCTGCCCGTCTCGGCGATGACGACCAAGGACCGCGCCGATCTCGAAGCCGCGCTCCAAACCGGCATCGACTGGATCGCGCTGTCGTTCGTTCAGCGTGGCGAGGATGTCGCGGAAGCGAAGAAATTGGTGCGCGGACGCGCCTCGATCATGTCGAAGATCGAGAAGCCGCAAGCGATCGACCGCCTCGCCGATATTCTGGAAGAGTCCGACGCGCTGATGGTCGCCCGCGGCGATCTCGGCGTGGAACTGCCGCTCGAGCGCGTCCCCGCGCTGCAAAAACAGATGACCCGCATGGCGCGCCGCGCCGGCAAGCCGGTGGTGGTCGCAACGCAGATGCTGGAATCGATGATCACGAGCCCGGTGCCGACCCGCGCCGAAGTCTCCGATGTCGCCACCGCCGTCTATGAGGGCGCCGACGCCATCATGCTCTCGGCTGAGTCCGCCGCTGGCAAATTCCCGGTCGAAGCCGTCTCGACCATGAACCGCATCGGTGAGGAAGTGGAACGCGATCCGATTTTTCGCAGCGTGATCAATGCGCAGCGGCCCGAGCCGGAGCAGACTGCAGGCGATGCCATCGCAGACGCCGCGCGCCAGATCGCCGAAACGCTCGACCTGTCCGCGATCATCTGCTGGACCAGTTCAGGCTCGACAGCAATGCGCGTCGCCCGCGAGCGGCCAAAATCGCCGATCGTTGCGATCACGCCGAACATCGCTGCGGGTCGTAAACTGTCGGTGGTGTGGGGCGTGCATTGCGTGGTGGCTGACGACGCCCACGATCAGGACGACATGGTTCAACGCGCCAACCGCATCGCGTTCCGCGACGGCTTTGCCCGCGCCGGCCAGCGAGTCATTGTCGTCGCAGGTGTTCCGCTCGGCACGCCGGGCGCAACCAACATGCTGCGCATCGCCAATGTCGGTTCCGACAGCGACGCGGATTTCTAGAGTCCAGCCAAGCTCACCCTGAGCGGTCGTCCCTGCGTACGCAGGGACGACACTGAATTCGTTAAGTTGCTACTGCGCCGCCGCGCTGGCTTTTGGCGCGGCGACCGCAGCCTGCCTCGCGATCGTATCGACCTCGGCGGCGATCTGCTCGGGCACGGCGTTCTGCGGCATGTGACCGACACCGGGCAGATCGACCAGTTTCGTTTGCGGCACATCGCGGGCAAATGCCTGAGCATGAATCCGCGGTGACACCGTGCGGTCCTTGTCGCCCACGAAGATCGTCACCGGCACCTTGATTTCGCCATAGCGCGGAGAGAGCCGGACCACTTCCGGCTTCAGCAGCACCAGATCCCAGGCATTGCCGAGAAACTCGCGCGGACGCAGCACCAGCGGGATCGCCGTGTTCTGCACATAACCCTCCGGCATCGGCTGCGGCGAGAACACAGAACGAGCGCCGGACTCGACCAGAAACCAGCCGAGCGGCACGGGCAGCGTATAGGCCAGCAGCGGACCAATCACGGGCAAGGTCGCGAGCTTGTTGAAGACGCCGACGCCACCGGACCACGGATGCGTCGCCGGAGCCAGCATCACGAGGCCAGCCACACGCTGCGGAACTTCGACCGCCATCGCCGCACCCAGCGCGCCGGCCCACGAATGCACCACGAACACGGCGCGATCGATCTGCAGCTTGCCCAGCATCTCGTCGATCATGCGCGCCTGCGCCGACGGCGACGTGGCGTCGGTGCCCTCGCGGGTCGAACCGCCGTGACCGGGCCGGTCCACCAGAATGACGCGATGTTTCTGTGCGATCAGATCGCCGAGCGGCTGGCGCAGGGATTCGAGATTGGCCGAAGCACCATGCACCAGCACGACCGCCGGACCGGTTGCATCGCGTGGCCCAAGCTGCACGACGCGCAACCGCGCGCCGGTCACATCGATGCGCTCGCCGTTCAACGGATAGGCGCGCTCGATCGCGGCAGCGCCGAAATGCGTGATCAGCGCCAGAATAGCCAGCGCGACCACAACGCTTGCGAAAATCATACGAAATGTCCGGGAGATTTTTTTCACGCGACAGATACGGAACAGGGAAAGGCAGGTTTCGCCGTCAGATATCCCGTCCTTCGACCTTTTCCGACAGGGTCTTGACCAGTTCGGGAATGCGTTCGAGGTGCGGGTTGACATCGAGCGCCTTGCGGAACGCATCCAGCGCCCGCTTCTCGTCGCCGATCTCCTGCATGATCAGGCCAAGACCGGCCAGCGCGCCAAAATGGCGCGGCTCGCGCGCCAGCACCTGACGAATGTCCTGCAATGAGTTGTCGTAGTCGTTCTGCAAGTAAAACAGCGTCGCGCGCTGATTCCAGCCCTCGACATATTCAGGGCGCAGCTTCACGACCGCATCGAGCAGCTTGAGCGCGACATCCATCTTCTTGGCGCCCATCGCGGCCTTGGCGCGCGACATCAACAGCGACGTGGTGTCGCTGTTGACCTGCGTCCAGGTCGCCCAGATGCGGGCTTCGACATGCTTGGCGCTGGCGGCATCGGGCGCCGCCTTCAGCGCACCGAACAGAAAATCGAGACTCTTGCCGCGTTCGACACGCGGCAGTTTGTCCGGCGCTTCCGGCAACTTCTTTTGCTGTGGCTTGGCGACGGGCGGCTGAGCCTGCTGGGCTATGGCAGGCGCGAGCGGCGTCAGGAGGAAAACAGCGCCAACGGCTGCGGCGAGAGCTAACAAGAATCGCGATGTCACGATCGGCTTCATACCGAAAGTGTAGACGCCGGTTGCCGCAGCGCAAGATACCGCACCGTCAATCGGACGTGATTGCGGAACATTTGTTCAGATGCCCGCGTCGCAGGCGAATGACTAAAAGCGTTCGGGAAAAGCCGGAACGGAGGCGATCAACCCTGACGAGCCTTGAACCGGGGCTGGGTCTTGTTGATCACGTAAACCCGGCCCTTGCGGCGGACCAGACGGTTGTTGCGGTGACGGCCGCGCAACGATTTCAGCGAGTTACGGACTTTCATAGGTCGATATCCTGCTCTTGAAAGGCCGCGGGTCGAGGGCCAAAATGTCAAGGAAACCATAGGCTTCCCGAAAAGCCACAAGCGGCGCGGGAAGAGCCGGGTTCTAGGGCACGAAAGGCTGTTTTGTCAATCTGCCATTGCACGGCTCCGGCAAGGCACTACCCCGGAATGGCGTTGAAAGCCGGTGGGAACCCTATTCCTGCGGCACGTTGGCGGTTTTCACCACCCCGCCCCACTTGGCGATCTCCGTGTCCACAAAGCGCGTGAAATCAGCCCCGAACTGCGTGCCCGGCTCGACGCCCTGGCTGGCGAATTTCTCCTTGATCGCCGGATCGGTCAGCACGTCCTTGATAGAAGCCACCAGCTTCCCATAGAGGGACGAATCCCTGGCCTGAGGCATGTAGAGGCCGAACCACGCGGTGGCCTCAAAACCCTTCACGCCCGACTCATCGAGCGTCGGAGCATCCGGCAGCAACGCCGCCCGTTCCTTGCTGGTCACAGCCAGCACCCGCAGCGTGCCGCCCCTCGCGCCGGGAATCACGGTCGGCAACGTGTCGAACATGATCGGGATATGGCCGCCGATCAGGTCGTTCATCGCCGGCGCCGCGCCCTTGTACGGAATGTGGACGATGTCGATGCCGGCCGTCTGCTTGAACAGCTCACCGGACAGATGATTGGCGCCACCGACGCCGGACGAGCCGAACGACAGCTTGCCCGGTTCTTTCTTCGCCATGGCGATCAGATCGGCCACGGTCTTCGCCGGAAAATCCTTGTTGACGACGAGCGCGTTCGGCGCGGTCGCGATCACCGCAACCGGCGAGAAATCCGCGCGCGTATCGTAGGGCAAACTCTTGCGCAGACTAGGATTGATGACGTGATGGGTCGCGGTGAGCAGCAGCACGCTGCCATCCGGCGGAGATTTCGCCACGAACTCCGAGCCGATGGTGCCAGACGCACCGGCGCGATTGTCGACGATCGCGGTTACGCCGTGTTTCGTCTCCAGCGACTGCGCAACATAGCGCGCCAGAATGTCCGTGGTGCCACCGGCCGGGAACGGCACGATAATCTTGATCGACTTCGGCAGATCCTGCGCCGATGACACGCCCGGCGAGACAAGAAGCGGCGCGCAGATCGCAACCGCAGCTGCGAATATTTTCTTCATCGTCAATCTCCCCGCGCGTCGTTGCGCGCTACTATTCGTGTTGACTTGCGCAGCTCGCGATCAGGCGGCGTTGGCGACCGGAAACTCCACCATCGCCTCGCCCATCGCGACCTTCTCGCCGTTCTGGTTGCTCACCAACACATCGAGCACGACCCAGCGCGAATGCGCGGTGGCCTGTTTCGATTTGATGATTCCCTGCGGGCGGATAGTGTCGCCGGGCTTCACCGGCTTCAGCCAGCGCGTCTCCAGACGGCGATGCAGCGCGCCAGCCGGATAGGCCCAGTCGGTCAGCATGCGCGAGATCAGCCCGAAATTGTTCATGCCGTGCATGATGATGCCGCCGAACGAGGTCTTGCCGAACGAGCCCTTCATGTAGTTGTCGTCGAGATGCAGCGGATTGTAATCGAGCGACGCATCGCAGAAGAGCCGGATGGATTCGCGCGAGACCGCGAATGACGGTCCGTCGATGGTGTCGCCTTCGCGCAGCGCGTCGAATGTGGTTGTCTGTGTCATGACTGCATCTCCTTACGCCGGCCGGATCGTCTGGCCGCGGCCAGAGCAGATCACTTCGTTTTTCTGATTGAAGAACACGTTGTCGTGGACGACGAACAAGCGCTCGCGCTTGATGAACTTGTCGAGCGCGCGCGCCTCGAGCCGGATCACGTCGCCGGGCCGCGCCGGGATATTGTAGCTCCACGATTGTCCGGCGTTGATGGTGCCCGGGCTGCGCATCCAGTCATCCGCCGGCGTGCACGAGAACATGAGCAAAATGTGGATCGACGGCGGCGCGATCAGCCCGCCGAACGGGCCTTTCCTTGCGGCCTCCTCGTCGAGATAAAGCGGATTGGTTTCGCCGACCGATTTGCAATAAAGCGCGATCGCTTCGCGGGTCAGCGTGTATGGCAGCGTCTTGCGCGGCACGCCGGGAACGATCTCGTCCCAGGTTTTGCGAAGGTTGGCGTCCTTCCAGAAATCGGTCTCGAAAGCCTGCGCTTGCGCCATGGCTTGATCTCCTCTATTGTTCGCCTAGCGAACTTATTATTCACTTTGCGAACATTTATGACAGCCTCCTCCCGATCTGACAAGCGCATCGCAGCCAGTCCAAAAAAGGAGAGCGACGGTTTCGTCCGCGCCATCGCGCGCGGCTTTGCCGTCGTGGAAGCGCTCGGCCAGCCGCCGGGCCGTCACACGCTCTCGGAAGCCGCCAGGCGCGCCGGGCTGACGCGCGCCACGACCCGCCGCATGCTGGCGACGCTGGTGGTGATGAAATATTGTGAGACCGACGGCCGCTATTTCCAGCTTCGCCCGCGCGCGCTTGGGCTCGGCATGTCCTATCTCAACGCGCTGCCGTTCTGGACAGGCTCGCACCGCATCGTCGAGAGCCTGCGCGATGAGTTGTCGGAATCCTGCGCGCTTGCCGTGCTGGACGAGGACGATATCGTCTACGTGCAACGCTGGCCCTCGCGGCGCATTCTCACAACCAATCTCGGCGTCGGCAGCCGCCTTCCGGCTTACGTGGTATCGCTAGGACGCGCGCTGCTCGCGACACTGCCACCCGACCAGCTTCAGGACTATCTCGATCGTGCCGAACTGAAGAAGCTCACGCCCCGCACCATCGACGATCCGAAAAAGCTGCGCGCTGCGCTGACGCAGATCGCCGAACAGGGCTATGCGTGGATCGACGGCGAACTCGACCCGGCGATCTGCGGCATGGCCGTGCCGGTGCGCAACCCGCAAGGGCAGGCGATCGCGGCGATCAGCGTCAACACCATTTCCGGATCGATCACCGAAGCCGCCGCGCGGCGGAAATTCCTGCGGCCACTGCAGCGTGCCGCGCAGGACATTCGCATGCAGATGCCGGGCAATTCCTGATACGCCTGCGCTACCTCATTGCGCGTTGCGCCGGATGACCTGTACAAGTCAGATACAGCATTTCTGATACGAGATAAGCGAGCCGATGCGGGGCAAATCCCGACCATTATCGTCCGAACGCCGCGGGATTGCCGATTTGATGCGGGTGGCGATGACTGTGCCGCTCGTTGCGGTCGAACGTCCGATGAACATTGCAAGGCTGATGCAGGCGCGCCACGCGATGCCGGAGCGCGCGTCATGGCCAGCGATCTTCATCAAGGCCTACGCGCAGGTCGCCGATGAATTCCCCGACTTGCGGCGGGCGTATCTTCGCTTCCCGTGGCCGCATCTCTACGAGTATCCGATGAGCGTCGCAGGCATGACGGTCGAGCGCGAGTACAACGGCGAGCCGTGCGTCTTCTTCCTGCTGCTGAAGAATCCGTCGGCGCTGCCGATCCGCGAGATCGCAGCGGCAATCGGTCAGGCTCAGACCGCGCCGGTCGAGACGATCAAAACCTTCAAACGGGTGATGCGGATCAACCGCCTGCCATGGATCATCCGCCGCCCGCTCTGGTGGTTCGGATTCAATATCGGGCGTTTGCGAGCGAATTATTTCGGCACCATGGGCCTGACGGTCATATCGTCGCTCGGCGCGGAGCTTCCCTTTTTCCAGAGTGCGCTGACGAGCTCGCTCAACTACGGCGCGATCCAGCCCAATGGCGACGTCACCACGCGCATCATGATCGATCATCGGGTCATCGACGGTCTGCAATCCGCGCGGGTTCTGAAGAGGCTGGAAGAGGTTCTCAACAACGAGATGGTTGAGGAACTGCGGACATTGAAGGCCGCGTGAGATTGCCGCGGCGCGGGCGCGGCAAGCCAAATCCTTGCCCCCCTGCAACGCAACTGTTAACTAGCTAGCCGACCAAATATCCGGTTCCAGATGCTCGAAAAATACGGTTTCGGTTTCGCGTTCACAGATGCGGCCGGCAATCGCCGGTATCCGCCGGTGTTGATTGCGCGCGTGCCGTTGACCCGACGGCGCGTGCAGATCGATCCGATGCGGATCAGCGCGTGGCTGTCGCTGATCGCCGTTCTGATCGGAACGCTCGCTGGCATCTGGTGGTTCGCGACCGTCGGGCTGACCTGGTTCGATGTGGCGATGATGCTCGCCGGCACCGTGTTCATCAATCTCGGCGTCACCATCGCCTATCATCGCTACTTCACCCATACCTCCTTCGAGGCGAGGCCATGGGTCGCCGTGCTGCTCGGCATCTGGGGCTCGATGGCGATGCAAGGTCAGATCCTGACCTGGGTCTCGGTGCATCGCCGTCACCATCGTTATTGCGACACCGCCGACGATCCGCACACGCCGAAATCGATGGGCGCCGGCATCAAGGCCATGCTCGATGGTTTTATCGACGGTTATGTCGGATGGACCGTGTCAGGACGGCTTTGCACCTATGTCGACTACGTGCGCGACCTGCGCAAAAATCCATTGGTGCAGTTCGTCGATCGCTACTACTGGCTCTGGATCGCGCTCGGCTGGATCATTCCAGGCTTCATCGGCATGGCGTGGTACGGCACAAGCGACGGATACTGGTCCGGCTTCTTCGCAGGCGGACCCATCCGCACATTCCTGCAATTGAATTCGACGGGCTTCGTCAACACGTTCGGACATCTGGTCGGCAAGCGTCCGTTCGCGACCAAGGACGACAGCACCAACAGCGGCCTGGTCAATGCCGTGTCGCTGAACGGCGAACATCTGCACAACAACCACCACGCGATTCCGTGGTCAGCCTCGTTCGCCGTATTCAAGGGCGAGTTCGATCCGGGCTTCCTCGTGCTGCGGGCGATGGAGAAGCTGGGTATGGTGTCGAAGCTGAAACTGCCGAGCGAGCAGTTCGTCGTCCGGCGCAGCGCGAACGCATCGATCACGCCGGAAGCCGCGGAAACCACCAGCTAGACCTCCGTTGGTTGCGGATGCCGCGCCCGCATCCGCAGGTGTCTTCACGCGCTTTGCCTTCCCGGCCAATTCGTTATACGTTATAATCAATTAGAAGATGCCGGGAGGCTCTCATGCTCGATCTGGACAAAGTCGTCGCCATCGACATCCACACCCACGCCGAGGAGCCCTGCGGCACGCACGGCGACGACGGCTATGACGAATTCCAGGCCAGGATGGCGGAGTATTTCAAGTCGCCGCACAAGCATCCCCCGACCGTGCCGGAGACCGCAGCCTACTATCGCGCCAAGAATATCGCCGCCGTGATCTTCCCGGTCGATGCCGAGCGCGAGACGGGTTTCCGCCGCTACAACAATTACGAGATGGCCGAACTCGCTGCGCAGAATTCCGACGTGCTGATTCCTTTCGCCAGTATCGATCCCGCCAAAGGCAAGCTCGGCGCACGCGAGGCGCGCGACCTGATCGAGAACTACGGCATCAAGGGATTCAAATTCCATCCCACCATGCAGGGCTTCTATCCGAACGACCGCATGGCCTATCCGCTCTATGAAGCGATCGCGGAAGGCGGCGCGATCTCGCTGTTCCACACCGGCCAGACCGGCGTCGGCTCCGGCATGCCGGGCGGCAACGGCATGCGGCTGAAGTTTTCCAATCCGATGTACATCGACGACGTGGCGGTGGATTTTCCCGACATGCCGATCATCCTCGCGCATCCCTCGTTCCCGTGGCAGGAGGAAGCGTTGTCGGTCGCGACCCACAAGCCGAACGTCTACATCGACCTGTCGGGCTGGTCGCCGAAGTATTTCCCGCCGATCCTCGTGCGCTACGTGAATACGATCCTGCAAGACAAGATGCTGTTCGGCTCCGACTGGCCGGTGATTTCCCCGGACCGCTGGATGTCGGATTTCGCCAAACTCGAAATCCGCGACGAGGTGCGGCCCAAGGTGCTGAAGGCGAACGCACGCAAGTTGCTGAAGATGTGACCGTTGACCGTCATCGCGAGCGCGCAACCGCGGCGCAGTCCAGCGATGCCAGGAAACACCGGATTGCTTGGGCGGCTGCGCTACCTCGTCATGACGAAGCAGCGCCTCAGACCGCTGCGAGCCCGGTGCCGCCATACAGCCAGGCCAGATGGTTGTAGTAATCTTCCGAGGTCTTGGCGCCCATGATCGCATTGCGGACATGGGCATGGACGCCGGCGGGATGATAGATGTGCTCGCCGATAGCGCGCGATTCCAGTTGCACGCGCGCGGTGCGCCCGACGCGCTGCGTCCGGTAATGCTCGAGCGCCGTCGCGTGATCGTCAGGATAGGCGTCCAGCATATGCGACAGGCACACGGCGTCCTCCAGAGCCATGCAGGCGCCTTGCGCAAAGTATTGCATCATGGGATGCGCGGCGTCGCCGAGCAGCGCGACGCGGCCGTCGATCCATTTGTCGACCGGATCGCGGTCGCACAGCACCCAGAGTTTCCAATCCTTGCCGTGGCGGATAATGTTTTGCGCACGCTCGTGCACATGATGGAAGCCGTGCATCACCTCGCTGTCGGGAACCGGCTTGCCTGCGACCGGCTCCGGCGCATCATTGTGGTAGGTCACCACGAGATTGAAAACCTTCCAGTCCGACAACGGGTAATGCACGATATGGCATTTCGGGCCGGCCCACAGCGTCGCCGCATTCCAGCGTAAATCCTCTGGCATCCGCTCGGTCGGGATCACCGACCGATAGGTGGTGTGCCCGGACACGCGCGGCGGGCCGTCGCCGACCACCTGCTTGCGGATGTTGGACCACAGGCCGTCTGCACCGATCAGCAGGGACCCGGTCACAGTGTTGCCCGCCGTCAGACGCGCCGTCACCGATGAGCCGTCCTGATCGTAACTCGCCACCTCGCTGCCGGTCCGAAGCTCGACCAGATGATGAGCCTGGCAGGCGCGGAGAAACACGCCGTACAGATCGCCGCGATGAACCACCGCATAGGGATTGCCGAAGCGGCTGCGGAACGCATCGCGCAGGTCGATATGAGTGATTTCCTCGGCGCTCACTGCATCCATCAGCCTGAGCCGATCGATATAGACGGCGAGCGCACGCGCAGCCTCTCCGACACCGAGGTGGTCGAAGGCATGAAAGGCATTGGGGCCAAGCTGGATGCCCGCGCCTGTTTCGCCAAGCACCGCAGACCTTTCGAGAACGATGCTGCGAATACCTTTCTGCGCAAGGCCAAGCGCCACCGCAAGGCCGCCAATGCCTCCGCCCGCGATCAGAACCGGCCGTGCCAACCCGCCAGCGGCCACTGTTGCCTCCGTCAAATGACCCTCTTGAGATGCCCGGCGGCGTCTTCGGCGCGCAGAGGGACCCGGGACGCCTCGTTGTTGAGATCGACGAGCTGCGTCATAAGCGCCAGCAGCGTCCTGCGCTCGGAAGCCTTGAGCGGCTGCAACATGCGCGCCTGCGCCCGCTCGATGAAGGGCATAACGTTCCGTAACACCGCGCCGCCTGCTTTCGTCAGATGCAGCAGCTTGACGCGCTTGTCCTCGCGCGCGGACCGCCGCTCCACGTAGCGTTTGGCTTCCAGGCGTTCGATGACACTGCCGAGCGTCGATCGGTCGAAAGCAATGATGGCCGAGAGCCGCGTCGCGTCAATGCCGGGATAATTGCGGATCGCAACGAGCGCCGCGTATTGCACAGGCGTCAGATCGAACGTCTTGCATTCTTCGGCAAAGATGGCGACGGCGATCTGCTGCATCCGGCGAAAAAGGTATCCCGGCTTCGTGTAGACGGCGTCCATCGTGATCGCAGCGGACTTATCCCGCATCGGCCCGCCTCATACGCGAGATACCCGCTGTCCAGAATGACGCGCTGCCGCAATGATCGCCGTACTGGTTCCCCAAAGCCCTCTCCGCAAGATCCGTCGCGCCATCGGCCATATTGACCGTATACATTCGATCAGTATGCTGTCAATAATTGGGCAGTTCAGATCGATGAGGCCGCCATGGATCACGCCGTGCAGAAGACCCCCGAACGCGAGGCGTTTTATCGCAAGATCGATGGCGAGAACCTGTCAGCGCTCTGGAATGTGATGGGCGACCTCATCACGCCGCAGCCGAAAAGCGCCTGCCGTCCGCATCTGTGGCAGTTCGATGCGATCCGCGGCTATATGATGGAAGCAGGCCGGCTGATCACCGCCAGGGAAGCGGAACGGCGGGTTCTGGTGCTTGAAAATCCCGGCCTTCGCGGCCAATCCAAGATCACCACATCGCTTTACGCCGGCGTACAACTTGTCATGCCCGGCGAAGTCGCACCCGCGCATCGCCACAGCCAGTCCGCGCTACGCTTCATTCTCGAGGGCAAGGGCGCCCACACCTCGGTCGATGGCGAACGGACGATGATGGAGCCGGGCGACTTCGTCATCACACCCTCGATGACCTGGCATGACCACGGCAACCAGACCTCCGAGCCGATGTTCTGGCTCGACGGTCTCGACATCCCGCTTGTGCAATTCCTTGACGCCTCGTTCGCCGAGGGGCTGGGCGACGACGAACAGACGATCAGGCGTCCTGCGGGAGACAGCTTCGCGCGCTTCGGCCGCAATCTTCTGCCGGTCGATGGCAAGCGGACATCGCAAACCTCTCCGGTGTTCAACTATCCCTATTCGCATGCGCGCGAGTCACTCGAGCAAGCCCGCGCGCACGATGAGTGGGATGCCTGCCACGGCCTCAAGTTCCGCTATTCCAATCCCGTGACCGGCGATTTCGCGATGCCGACCATTGGCACCTTTATCCAGTTGCTCCCCAAGGGATTCAGGACCGCACGCTATCGCTCCACCGACGCCACTGTCTTTGCGCCGATCGAAGGGCGCGGCCGCTCGCGGATCGGCGACCAGATCTTCGAATGGGGACCGCGCGATCTCTTTGTCGTGCCGAGCTGGCAGTGGGTCACCCACGACAGCGACGAAGACGCCGTGCTGTTCAGCTTCTCGGATCGTCCGGTGCAGCAGAAGCTCGATCTGTTCCGCGAGGATCGCGGCAACGCCTGATCATGCCGATCCCTCATGGCGAGAGGAGCTTGCGCCGTCTTCAACCATGAGGTCATCTGGATGCTGCATGCCCGGATCATTCATTGAAAAGCAATCCTGAAGGATCGCTCCTCACAATGAGGGCCGGGTTGGAAGCGTGCTTAAAACAAGCGATAATCCATGTCCGTCGAATCCGTCCGCGCGTTCTTTGCCGAACACGCTCCCGATATTTCCGTGATCGAAACCGCTCAAAGCTCCGCCACCGTCATGCTGGCAGCGGAGGCGTTCGGCGTGCCGCCCTCGCACATCGCAAAGACTTTGTCGCTGCGCGTCGGCGAACAGGTACTGCTGGTGGTGACTTGCGGCACCGCGCGGCTCGACAACAAGAAGGCGCGCGCGGCGTTTGGCGGCAAGCCGCGCATGCTCAATGCCGACGAAGCGTATGAGGCGACCGGCCATCGGGTCGGCGGCATCTGCCCGTTCGGATTGAAGTCACCGCTGCCGGTGTATTGCGATGTCTCGCTGAAGGCGTTCGACGAGGTCGTGCCGGCGGCAGGCTCGGGCAATAGCGCGGTTCGCATTTCGCCGCAGCGGATGGCCGAACTCACCAACGCGCAGTGGGTCGATGTGTGCGAGGTCACTCCCGCGCCATCCGAAACTGCCGAATAGTTTCCTGATGGAAACAATTAGTTTCGATCATTTCTATATCTAACCCAACCGGCCTCTCCTAGCTTCTCCCTATCGAACACGCCGCGCCGCCACATTATCTAACGGCCTCCGGCAAAAATCGGAGAAGACCAATGACCAAGACCCTCACAGGAAAAATTGCGCTCGTGACCGGCGGCTCGCGCGGCATCGGTGCGGCGACCGCCAAGGCGCTGGCAGACGAAGGCGCCAATGTCGCCATCAGCTATTCGGCGTCGCCGGACAAAGCCGAAGCCGTTGTTCGCGAACTTACCGCAAAGGGCGTGAAGGCCAAAGCCTTTAGAGCCGATCAGGCCAAGACCGCCGAAGTCGAAAAGCTCGTCGCCGACGTCGCGAAGGAGTTCGGCGGTCTCGACATCCTCATCAACAACGCCGGCGTCGCCGTCACCGGCGCGGTCGACGACAAGGCGAGCGATATCGCAGCCTTTGACCGCCAGTACGCCATCAACCTCGGCGGCGTTGTCACCGCGATCCGCGCGGCCTCAAAGGTACTCAACGACGGCGGCCGCATTGTCACCATCGGCTCGGGCATCGCGACCCGCGCCACCTTCCCCGGCATGGCCGACTACGCCGCAACCAAGGCTGCGATCGTCGGCTACACCAAGGGTGCCGCCCGCGACCTCGGCCCCCGCGCTATCACCGTGAACGTGCTGCAACCGGGCTCGATCGACACCGACATGAACCCGGACAACGGCGAGTTCGCCGACGCGCAGCGCGGCATGCATGCGCTCCAGCGTTTCGGCAAGCCGGAAGAGATCGCCGCCGGTGTCGTGTTCCTCGCCAGCCCCGCCGCATCGTTCGTCACCGGCACGGTGCTGAATGTGGACGGCGGCTTCGGCGCTTAAACCATCACCTCGTCATTGCGAGGAGCGATAGCGACGAAGCAATCCAGTTCTTGCTGATGGCTGGATTGCTTCGCTTCGCTCGCAATGACGACTACTCCACCTTCCCGATCTTCTTCACCGCCGCGATCAGCCGCGCGCTGTCGGCCTCGACGAACTTCGCGAATTCCGGCGCGTCCTGATAGGCGACCGGGCTGCCGGCCGTGTCGAACGTCTTCGTCACCTCCGGCGCTTTCACGGCATCAGCCACCGCCTTGCGGAGCTGCGTCATGATCGGCTCCGGCAAGGCGCGTTGCGCGAACAGTCCCGCCCAGATGTAGAATTCGACGTCTTTGTAGCCAAGTTCCTGGAACGTCGGCAGGTCGGGAAACGCCGGGACGCGCTGCGCGCCCCAGCAGGCAAGCACGCGCATCTTGCCGTCCGCCACCTGTTGCCGCAGCGTGCCGGGCGCGGATGCGACCGCCTGGACCGTCCCGCCAAGCAGCGCGGTGAGTGCCGGACCGGCGCCGCGAAACGGCACATGCAGCAGCTTGATGCCTGCACTCGCCGCGAACATTTCCATTGCGATATGCAATGTGCCGTAAGGACCGGACGAGCCATATGGAATTTCGCCGGGGCGCTTCTTGGCATCGTCCACCAGATCTTGCAGCGTCTTCCACGGTGCATTCGCGGGCACGGCCAGCAGCGTCGGATCGGCCAGTACGCGCGCGACCGGCGCGAACTGCGACATCTCATAAGACACCGGGCGATCGAACAACCGGTCCGCTTCAGGCAACACTGCGAGCGAGGACAGCGTCATCAGCAGCGTGTAGCCATCCGGCTCCGCGCGCGCCGCCGCCGCATTGCCGACCGATCCGCCGCCGCCACCGGCGCGATTATCGACCACCACCGGCTTGCCGAGAATCCGCTCCATCGCCAGCGCCATCGGGCGCGCGGCGAGATCGGCCTGACCGCCAGCCGGAAATGGCACGATCATGGTGATCGTCCGCTGCGGCCACGCTTGAGCGTGCGCACGTGAGGAGATCAGCGGCAGTCCGCTCGCGGCAAGCGGCAATGCGGCAGCGGCTTTCAGCAGATCGCGGCGATCCATTGGCAGTTCCTCCCATGATTTTCGTTCTTTGTTGGGAAGAGTGTAGCGCGGACAGCGAACAACGCTAGCTCACCAAGCCGTCATGCCCGGCCTTGTGCCGGGCATCCACGTCTTTTCATCTGCTCGAAAAAGAAGTCGTGGATGGCTGGGACTGGCCCGGCCATGACGAGTTTAGATCCCCAGCGCCAGTCCATCTTTGCGGTGTTCCGTCGCGCCGAGCAGCACGCCACGGTCGTGGTCGATCCAGATCGCCTGACACCCGCCGAGCGGCATTTCCGCCCAGCCGATCTTGTGGCCGCGCTTCGCCAGATCGTCGGCAATGTCGCGCGAAATCGTCGGCTCCAGTGACAGCACGCCGTCATAGCAAAAGCTGCGCGGCGCTTCGGACGCGGCCTGAATGTTCATGCCGACATCGAACATGTTGGACAGGAAGTTGCCGTGGCCGGTCGATTGATAATGTCCGCCCATGACGCCGAACGGCATCACCGTCCTGCCGTCCTTCATCACCAGACCGGGGATGATGGTGTGCATCGGCCGCTTGTTCGGCGCGAACGAGTTTGGATGTCCCTCGAAGGTACGGAAGCCCCAGCCGCGATTTTGCAGCAGCACGCCGGCTTTTGGAGCGTAGATGCCGCTGCCGAACGCATTGTAGAGCGAGTTGATGAAAGAAACCGCATTGCGGTCGCGATCAACGACTGTGAGGTACACCGTGTCGCGATGCTCGGGCTCGTCCCACACTTCGGCCGCGGATGCTTTCGCCATGTCGATCTTGCCGCGTACGCCGCGCGTATAATCGTCGGACAGAAATTTTTCGGCGTTGGTTGCGCCGTGCGCCGGATCGCAGAAGTAAGCATCTCGCGCGCGGTAGGCGGCCTTGGTTGCCTCGGCCAGCAGATGCAGCCGGTCGGCCGGCGACATCGTGGCCGTGTCGAAACCTTCCATCGTGCGCAGGATCATCAGCGCGCCAAGTCCCTGCCCGTTCGGCGGACACTCGTAGACATCGTAGCCGCGATATTTTGCCGAGATCGGCGTGACGTATTCGCCACGATGGGCGGCGAGGTCCGCGGACGTATGTGGACCGCCGAGCTTTTGCAGCTCGCTCGCGATCTCGTCGGCAACCGCGCCGACATAGAATGCATCGCGGCCTTCTCTCGCGATCCGCCGCAAGGTTGCGCCCAACGCAGGCTGCGAACGCCGGTCGCCCGCCACCGGCGGCTGACCGCCCGGCAGATACTGTGCCGCCGCCGCCGCATTGCTCTCAGGCCGTGCGCGAAACTTCAAGAAGTCGAAGGCCACGCGCGGCGTGATGCGAAAGCCGTTCTCGGCGGCATCGATCGCCGCCTTGAACAGGCGCTCCAGCGGCATCGAGCCGTGATCCTTGTTCAGCGTGCACCAGGCATCGATCGCACCGGGCACAGTCACCGCGTCGGCCGAATTCGGCGCGACATCTTTCATGCCCTTGAACTTGCCGATGTCGGTTTTGCCGGGGGTGCGGCCAGAGCCGTTAAACGCGATCGGGCTGCCTGCTTTCGGCGAATACAGCACGAAGCAGTCGCCGCCGATGCCGGTCATCTGCGGCTCGACCACACCCTGAATGGCGACAGCAGCAATCGCCGCATCCATCGCGTTGCCGCCCGCATTCAGAATGTCCAGCGCCGCCAGCGTCGCCTGCGGATGAGAGGTCGCGGCCATGCCACGCTCGCCCACGGCGACCGAGCGGGAGGGGGCCATAAAGTCACGCATGCGTCTGTCTTTCTCGCGTCGTCACGGCGGCTGGTGTTGGAGAAGGCGGGCATGGATTATGCCGCCGCACGGAAATGGGCATCCGTTGATTGCAACTGTTCTCAATTGAAACATCCGTTGGCAACACAAATTCCCGTTTGCCATGCGCCGTCATCGCCGGCGCAGCGATGAAACAAAGCAGGAAATCGTGATCCGGCCCTGTTCATTATCGACATCCGGCGGATCGATCCCGCACTGCAGGCACTGTGTTCGCATGTCGCGGTGACAGGCGGTGAGATCGCAGGTAGCTTTGCCAAAAAGCCTACCAGGGGAGAGACACGCACCATGGCCCGAACCATCAACCGCCGTCACCTGATCGCAGCAGGTGCTGCAACCGTCGCCACACCTTTGCTGTCGCGCCTTGCTTCTGCGCAAGGCACATGGCCGTCGCGGACAATACGAATGGTCTGCAGCTATCCGGCCGGCGGGCAGACCGACCTGCTGGCGCGCGCGTTTGGCGACTTCATCTCCAAGCAGGTCGGCCAGAACGTGGTGATCGAGAACAAGGCCGGCGCGTCGGGCTCGATCGGCACCGCGGAGGTCGCGCGCTCCGAGCCGGACGGCCACACCATCATCTGTTCCATCTCGACGACCTACCTCATGAACCGGGTCATGATGAAGAATCCGGGCTACGACATGGACAAGGATCTGACGCTTATCAGCGTGATCCCCGGCGCTGGACTGCTGCTCGTTGCAAACCCGAAGACCGGCGTCAAAACGTATGACGACTTCATCGCGTTTGCGAAGAAGAGCGACAAGGTGAACTTCGGTACCTACAGCGCCGGTTCCGCGCCGCACATGACGATCAACGAACTCAACAAACAATACGGCCTCAAGATCGAGCCGATCCATTATCGCGGCGAAGCGCCGATGTGGACCGGGCTGATCGAAGGCACACTCGATGTCGCGATGGGCAGCTTCACCGCCGCGCAACCCGCCTTGCAGAGCAACAACGGCGTCCTGTTCGCGGTGCACTCGAAGAAGGTCCCGGCGCTTCCCAACGTCAAGACGCTGCCTGAGCTTGGCGCCACCTCAAAGTTCTTTACCGTGAGTGGCTTCACGGGCTGGGCGGTGCCCAAGGCGACACCGCAGCCGATCGTCGACCGGCTGTCGCAGTTGATCGAGGCCGCGAACAACGATCCGAAGGTCAAGGAGGTGCTCAATACCTTCTCGCTGGAGCCTGCGCTCGGCTTCAAGGATACCAACGCGCTCTATCAACGCGAACTGCCGGTCTGGATCGAAAGCGCCAAGGCGCTGGGCCTGGAGCCGGTCTAGTGATGCCGACCTGAAATTCCTGCGCGACAAGCCGTCATCGGATCGAAACCGGCACGGCGCCCGGTCCGTAACGTAGCCGACACGGCGATCGGCGGCGGTCGTGACGTCGCGACTATTTTTCCTCTTGCACGGCGGGCCGGGTCCCATTGGCAACACAATTCGCGGATGTTCTCGGAAACGATTTCGGTCCCCTGCGCATTATCGGCAACAAACGAATCGGACGATGAAACAGTTTGCCTTTGCCGCCCCGCTTGTCTTTGCAGTCCTCACGCTTGGCCTCATACTGCCGTCCGGCACGGTACGAGCTGCCGAGGTGACTGGCACGCCCAAAATCGTGGATGGAGACACCATTCAATTCGGGGCGCAGCGGGTGCGTCTCGGCGCGCTGGATGCTCCTGAGACCGACCAGCAGTGCCTCGACGCCAAGGGCGAGAAATGGGCCTGTGGCGCTGCGGCGCGGAATGCGCTCAGGGCCTATGCCGGCGACAAGCCGTGGACCTGCCGCCCGATCGGCTCGACCCAGCATGGACGGCTGGTCGGCCGCTGCACGGCCGGCGGCGAGGACATGGAAAAGTGGATGGTCCGGAACGGCTGGGCACTCGCGTCGGCGCGCGAGGCAAAGGGCTACGGCGCTGACGAAGCCGCGGCGCGCGACGCCAAGCTCGGCCTCTGGGCGGGCGCGTTCGTCTCGCCGCGCGACTGGCGCAACCGCAAGGCCAACGCAATGGTTCTGGGCGCTGTGAAAGTCACGCCCGCAACGAAGATGCTGTTGCTGCGCTCGGCTTACGGCGCAACGCCGCCCTCCCCGGATTGCGCGATCAAGGCCAATGTCAACCGCGGCGGCGTCTGCATCTACCACATACCGGGCGGCCGCTTTTACGCGAAGATCAAGATGGACAATCCGGAAAAGGGCAACCGCTGGTTCTGCTCGGCCGCGGAAGCCAAAGCGTCGGGTTGCCGCGAAACGCGGCGGTAGACGCTTCAATTCCTCTGTCACGCCGAAAAAACGCTGCTAGGCTGCGCTGGAATACGGCTGGCCACAGCAGGAGAGAGCAGCATGGCTGACAGCAAGAGCAAGCGGGGCGGCAATGACCGTGCGTTGATCGCGTTGAGCGAGCCTTACGAGGTCAGCTACTGGTCGAAGAAACTGAAGATCACGCCGGCCAAGCTGAAGTACGCCGTCAAGAAAGTCGGCCACTCAGCGAAAAAGGTCGAAGCCTACATCGCGCTGCAGAAGCACAAGGCGCGCGACAAGGCGCTGATCGCGCTGAGCCAGCCTTATGAAGTCAAATACTGGTCGGCAAAATTCAAGGTCACGCCGGCGCGCCTGAAAGCCGCGGTAAAGGCGGTCGGCCATTCTTCGAAGAATGTCGGCGCTTACTTCGCAAAGGCCAAGAAAAAGAAGACAGCTCCAAAGAAGGCCAAAGCCAAAAAGGCCAAGGCGAGGAAGAGCTAGCACTCCCGCGGTTCAAAACTGCTACACCAGCGCAGCCGGTGCAAAACGCGCCTGCCTGGAGGATGCACCATGACTGAGCGGCTGGACACACTGAAGAAGGCCCGCGAGCGGATGATCGAGGACCGCGACGCCTTCTCGAAGGTTCTCGCCGCACCGTTCGACCGCGACAAGGCCGAGCGCGCCCGCAACAAGTTCATCGAGACGCAAGGCATCATCGACGCCATCGACCGCGCGATCAAAGGCGAAGCGGCGTAATCGGCTTCGGAGACTGCCGCGATTATCGCGAGCCTGGCTATTGCTCTCCACCTCTGGTTGCGCTTGGATATCCCCGGGTCTGGGGAGATCGGTAAGATGCGTATTCTGGGAATCATGATGCTGGGCGCCACGCTGGCTGGGTGTGCGTCAGCAACACGCGGCTGGGACGAGCAAATCAGCATTGCATCGACGCCGTCTGGTGCGACCGCGAAGTTGAGCGGTCCGAACAACTCTCCATCATGCGTGACGCCGTGCGTCGTTCAGGTGCGCCGGTCCGACGAGATAACGGTTTCCTTTGAAAAGGAAGGTTTCGAACCTCAGGTCGTCGCGCTTACCAAGGAAATCGCTGGCACAGGTGCGGCCGGGTTCGCAGGAAATATTCTGCTCGGCGGGATCATCGGGATGGGAGTTGATGCCGCCACGGGCGCAGCGCTCGATCACAAACCCAATCCTGTTATCGTAACGCTTCAGCCGATCGCGCCGCCCGCGCCTCCTGCGCGCAAACGACAAGGCAAGCCTGTCTCTTGATGCTCGTGTGGTCGCAACATTAAGAAAAATCTCGCCGCAACTCGGAGCATCCGTCTCGGCGTGGAATGGTGGGCGCGACAGGGATCGAACCTGTGACCCCCTCGATGTCAACGAGGTGCTCTCCCGCTGAGCTACGCGCCCTTAACGACCACTTGTGCCGGGATGCGTCCCTATATCGGCTTGGAATGGACGAGGCAAGGTGACCCGGCCCGCCCGTAATGTGTAGCCCGGGTGGAGCGCAGCATAACCCGGGACATCACTCCCGGATTTCGCTTCGCTCCATCCGGGCTGCACCCAATCATGCGCTACGCCGCCAGCATCTTGTTCACTTCGTTGACCAATTCACGCAGGTGGACCGGCTTGGACAGCACCTTGGCGTTCTTCGGCGCGTCCGAATCGGAATTCAGCGCCACGGCGGCGAATCCGGTGATGAACATGATCTTGATGTCCGGATCGAGTTCCGAGGCCCGGCGCGCCAGCTCGATGCCATCCATTTCGGGCATCACGATATCGGTCAGCAGCATCTCGAACGGCTCTTCACGCAGCCGCTGATAGGCCGACATGCCGTTGTCGTAGGACGAGACCTGAAATCCCGCATTCTCCAGCGCCTTGACTAGAAAGCGGCGCATATCGTTGTCGTCTTCGGCAAGCAGGATTTTGTGCATGGTCACGCTGTCACTTCCGGAACTGAATTCGGTCGAACCACTAAGCCTGACGGGTGGTAAATTTCGGGTGAAAGCGATGCCGGGATCGCGGACCCTCGCCAGAAATCAGCATGGTCCCGCGACAAATTCCAGACTGCTCCGAACATTTGGCAGCGCCTTTCCGGCCAAAATATGCTGTCATTAGTGCAATGAGGGCCGACCGCGAGCATAAGGCCAAGTGCCACGATGATGGAATTTAACGACGAGTTGTCGCCGCCATTCGAGATTGTCGAACCCGCCCAATGGCGGGCGCCGGTGGTATTCAACTCGCCGCATTCCGGCTCGGTCTACCCCAAGGAATTCCTGAGTTCATCGCGCATCGATCTGCCGGCGCTGCGGCGCTCGGAAGATTCGTTCATGGACGAAATGATCCAGGATCTGGCCGGGCGCGGTTTCGGCACCGTGCGGGTCAACTTTCCACGCTCTTATGTGGATGTGAACCGCGAGCCATATGAACTCGATCCGCGCATGTTTGCTGGCCGGTTGCCGAGTTTCGCCAACACCCGTTCGATGCGGGTCGCTGGCGGCCTCGGCACCATTCCGCGTGTGGTCGGAGACGGGCAGGACATCTACCGCGAGCGGCTCGATGTCGACGACGCGCTGAAGCGGATCGAAATTCTCTACAAGCCCTATCACCGCGCGTTGCGGAGACTCATCAACAGCGCACATCGCGCGTTCGCCACCGCGATCGTGGTCGATTGCCATTCGATGCCGTCGGTCGGCGTGTCCCGCGACGAGCCGCCCCGTCCTGACGTCGTGATCGGCGACCGCTACGGCACAAGCTGCTCTGCGCTGCTCACCGACACGGTCGAGGACACGCTGAAGCAGTTGGGCTACTCGGTCGGACGGAACAAACCCTATGCCGGCGGCTTCATCACCGAGCACTACGGCAATCCGGCAAGCGGACTGCATACCATCCAGATCGAACTCAATCGCGCGATCTACATGGACGAGCGGCGGCGCGAGCGCGGCCCGCGCTTTGCCCAGGTGGTCGCTGACTTTTCGGCCGTCGCCGACGCCATCGCCGGGATTCCGCTCGGCAATCTCGGATCGTTTCCGCTCGCCGCGGAATAATCTCAAAATCAAACGAAAACGCGATGGCAGACGATCCGACGCCCTATCGCTTTCACGTCCACAAGCATCTCGATCCATGGCGGCTGGTCATCCATGCCGATCGCGGATTTCCGCCGGAGGCGACGGCCGAGCACTGGACATTTACGCGCGTGCGCTCAGCAAGACACCAGGCTTTAGCGCTGGCGTCATCAACTCCTCAAAAGAAAAAAGGGCCGCTTGCAATGAGCAAGCGGCCCAAGTCTAGGGAGGAAACGCCCAAGGAGGGCAGCGATAACGCGAGGCGTTACCGCACCGCAATAATATGTAGCCGCACTGCACAAAGCGCAAGAGTTATTAAAGGATTACACATGCAGCCAGCGCATAGCTGATTTGCACAGTTCATTTTACGTAATCAAGAATTCACAAGCTAAATCAATTTGTTATGAGAAAGAGGCGGTGAGCGCGAGAGCGCATGAGTCAGAATATTATGCGAAAGACTGAATTTCAGTTTTTATCTTTCTCCAGGAATCCGACGTCCATCGACCGCACGGTTCCTAGCCGATCGACAGCTCGCGAAGTTGCCGGATCGCGCAGAGTCTTATACGGCCTAGGGCGCGAGCGCTGCTTGAACGAAACAGCCGGCAAGAAGCCGGATTCAACACAGTTGAACCAGACTTGGGATCCACACTGGTGGACATCGCGGTGCAAATGGAGAGACGTCTTTGACCGTGATCGATTTCACCGCCTTCACAAGCCGCCTCGCCTCCGCATCGGGCGAAATTATCCTTCCCTTCTTTCGCACCTCGCTCTCGATCGACAACAAGAAGCCGAACGGCGAATTCGATCCTGTCACCGAAGCCGACCGCGCCGCGGAAGCCGTGATGCGGCGGATGATCAAGGCGAGTTTTCCCAAACATGGCATCGTCGGAGAGGAATTCGGCGACGAGAATGCCGATGCGGATTACGTCTGGGTGCTCGATCCGATCGACGGCACCAAGTCCTTCATTTCCGGCCTGCCGATCTGGGGTACGCTGATCGCACTGATGCACAAGGGCGTGCCGGCGTTCGGCATGATGCATCAGCCCTTCATCGGCGAACGCTTCACCGGCGACAACGGATCGGCGCGTTACGCCGGTCCATCGGGCGAACGCAAACTCTCTGCGCGCCGCTGCAAGACCCTCGGCGAGGCGACATTGTTCACCACCAGTCCGCGGCTGATGAACGACACTGATCGCGCCATATTCGAGCGCGTGCAGGGCGAGGTGCGGCTGTCGCGCTACGGCGGCGACTGTTACGCCTACTGCATGCTGGCGAGCGGCAACCTCGATCTCGTGATCGAAACCGAACTGAAGCCCTACGACGTCGCAGCTCTCGTGCCGATCGTCACCGGCGCGGGTGGTATCATCACCACGTGGGACGGCAAGCCGGCTCACAATGGCGGCCGCATCGTCGCCGCCGGCGACAGGCGCGTCCATGAAGCGGCGCTGAAGATTTTGAACAACTGACGCTGGTCAGTGTCCGTCGTCCTGAGGTGCGAGCCGCAAAGCGGCGAGCCTCGAAGGATGACATCGAGTGGCCGTCGCCCTTCGACGCGCGCAAGCACGCGCAGCCGATCGTAGCCCGGATGAAACGAAGAAATCCGGGATGGCATCCACGGACCCCGGATTGCGCTGCGCTCCGGGCTACAAGACCTGCCACCCCTGCCACATTTCGGCCTGCACCGAACTATCCTCGGCTGACTTTCACCCGGTCAGGACGTAGGATTTTCCCATGACCAACATCGCATCGGGCAACACGCTGGCCGCCGTCGCATCGCTGATCGGCGATGTCGCCCGCGCCAATATCCTCTCGGCCCTGATGGACGGCCGCGCGCTGACCGCGGGCGAACTGGCCTGGCATGCCGGCGTCAGCGCGCAGACCACCAGCGGCCATCTCGCCAAGCTCACCGACGCCAAGCTGATTGCCGTCGAGAAGCAGGGCCGCCACCGGTATTTCCGCCTCGCCACACCCGACATCGCGCAGGCGATCGAAGCCTTGATGGCAGTCGCCGCGACCGGGCCGAAACGTCATCGGCCTGTCGGCCCAAAGGACATCGCGATGCGCACCGCGCGGACCTGCTACGACCATCTCGCAGGAAGACTGGGAATTGCGCTTGCGGACGCACTGACCACCAAAGGCCACGTCATTATTTCCGACGGTGCAGGCGCGGTGACCCGCAAGGGCAGCAAGTTCCTGAGCGAGTTCGGCATCGATCTCGCCAAGGCCGACAAGGGTTCGCGGCCGCTGTGCAAGACCTGCCTGGACTGGAGCGAGCGGCGCTCGCATCTGGCTGGACGGCTCGGAGCCGCGCTGTGCGTGCGCTGCTTCGATCTCGGCTGGATCAGACGCGAGAAAGACAGCCGCGCGGTTGCCATCACGCGCAGCGGACAGAGCGGCTTTGCAAAAACGTTTGGCATTTCGCTGTAGCGCGTGCTCAGCAAAAGCGGATACCGGTTTTGCGAGGAGAGAGAGCACGCGCCGCCAATAACAACTTGGACCAATAACGATTTAGACAAATAACAACTTGTGCCGCACTTCGGTTTCGTGAAGCGTGCCGCTCCCTCCTGCCGGGTTCTCCCTGACAATGACCGACCAGACCATCACTCTCATCATGATCGCCGTTGCGCTGACGATCGCCGGCTTCGTCAAGGGCGTGATCGGCCTCGGGCTGCCGACGGTCTCCATCGGCCTGCTCGCAACGCAGATGCCGCCGGCGCAAGCGCTCGCCATCGTCATCGTGCCGGCGATCGTCACCAACATCTGGCAGACTTTCGTGGGGCCGTATTTACGCGACATCATCCGCAGGCTGTGGCCGCTGATGGTTGGCACCGTCATAGGCATCCTGGCGTGCTCCGGCATGATGACCGGGCCTTACGCGCGGATCAGCACCGTCGTGCTCGGCCTGCTGCTGGTGATCTACGGCGCGATCAGCCTCGGCCAGGTGCGCTTCGCCGTCGCTGAGCCGAACCAGAAATGGGTCGGCGGCATCGTCGGCCTCATCACCGGCGCGATTTCGGCGACAACCGGCGTGCAGGTCATTCCATCGATGCCGTTCATGCAGGCCATCGGCATGGAAAAGGACGAACTGGTGCAGGCACTCGGCGTGTTCTTCACCACCGCCACGATTGCACTCTCATTCAATCTGACCGCCGCAGGGCTTCTGACCACCGCGACCGCGTTGCCGGGCGGCATTGCACTGGTCTGTGCCTTCGGCGGCATGTTTTTGGGTCAGGCACTGCGGGCGCGGATGGATCAGGATTCGTTCCGCCGCTGGTTCCTGATCGCGATGATGCTGCTTGGAGCATATCTGGCGCTCAGTACGCTCTTGCGCGCAACCTAGCGCGCCTCCGACAGCGCCAGCCGCACGCCGAGCGCGACAAACAAGCCGCCGAGCGCGCGATCGATCCACGTCAATGCATTGCGCGAGCGCTTCAACACGTCGCCAACCTTTGCCGCGAACGCCGCAACGCCAAGGCACCACAACGTACCGTTGATGACGAAGATCAGGCCCAACAGCAGGAAAGCGGCAGCCTTGTGAGGCGAGGCCGTGTCAACGAACTGCGGCAGGAATGCGAGAAAGAACAGCGCCACCTTGGGATTGAGCACATTGGTCAGCGCGCCCTGCCAGAACACCTGGCGCAAAGGGATTTCGCGCGGCGACACCATGCCATCCGGCGTCGCATCGGCATTCAACGTCGAGCCGCGTGACAGCAGCATCCGGATGCCGATGTAACAGAGATACGCTGCCCCGATCAGCTTCACCGCGGTGAACGCGATCGACGAGGTCGCGATGATCGCCGAAAGGCCAATCGCAGCCCCAAAGACATGCACGAGGCATCCTGAACCAATGCCCAGTGCGGCTGCGACTCCGCCGCGCCAGCCGAGCTGCACGCTGCGGCCGATGATATAGGCGGTGTCGGGACCGGGTGTGACGATGAGAATCCAGCCGGCCATCATGAACAGCGCGAGGTCCTGAATGCCGAACATCGCTTACCCAAACAACGGCGTGCCGGGCACATACGCATCGAAAGCTGCCCAGAATTGTCCGCGATAGCGATCCTGTTCCTGCAGGATTTCGTGCCGCGAGCCGGCGATGACCAGATGCGAGCCGGCTCGCATGTGATAGGCGAATTCCTCGATCGCGCCGGTCGACACCACCGTGTCGTTGCTCGCCGCGATCATCAGGATCGGCTGGCGGATGCGAGACGGATAATCCACCGCTTTGAAGGCGCGCATCGCTTTGAATGCAGCGTCGGCCCAGGCGACCGTCGGCGAAGCAATCCCGAGCGTTGGGTCTTCCTCATAGATCGCGGCATTGCGCGCGTAGCGCACCGGATCGCTGGTCAGCGGATTGTTGACGAAGGTGGTGGTACCGACCAGCGCATCGCTGCCGCCGGGCACGTAGTTGCCGCCCATGCCGGCATAACGCAGCAGGCGCACCACGGTGCGGATCGGCGCCGATGTGGTGCGGCCGGGCAGATCGATCATCGGTGCCGACAGCACGATGCGGTCGAACCAGCGCTTGCCCGCATGCGAGATGCGCAGCATCACCGCGCCGCCCATCGAATGCGCCAGCGCGAAGTACGGCGGCGGGCAATCCGGCAGCACCACCTGCCGCACGAAAGTCTCGACGTCGATCTCGAAGTCGGAAAAATCGCGCACATAACCTTTGCGCGAATCCTTCAGACGGCGCGACGAGTGCCCCTGTCCGCGCCAGTCGATCATCGCCACCGCGAAGCCGCGCTCGCGCAGATCGCGCACAGTCTCGAAATATTTCTCGATGCATTCGCCGCGGCCGGTGAAGACGCAGACTGTGCCTTTTCGCTTGGCCGGCGGCGCCCAGCGGGCGAACCGCAGGTCGGCGCCGTCGGGCGTGCGGATAGTGCCGCTCACGACATCGTCGGGAACCGGATTCGCGGGAACGGAAACGAGTGTCATGAGGCCAGCCGAATCAAAAAGATCAATAAAACAAGAGGTTTTTGGAAACGACCCGATCCCGGCGCGCCCCTCTTGAACCCCGGATATGCCCTCCCATATCAGTTTCGTGCAGGCCGCTACAGAGCATGGTCCCGATTTTCCGATCGGATCATGCTCGATCCAGGCTGCACAGAACCAGAGCCCGGCCCGATGGCGGGCGGGACTTTCAACAGTCGCTCAATGGAGGACTACCTATGCGTACCTATGATCTTGCTCCCTTCTATCGTTCCACCGTCGGTTTCGACCGTCTGTTTTCGCTGCTCGACCAGACCACCGGCGACACGTCGTCCGGCTACCCGCCCTACAACATCGAGCGCACCGGTGAGAACGATTACCGGATTTCCGTCGCCGTCTCCGGCTTCTCCCCCGCCGAAATCTCGATCGTCTCGAAAGAGAACACGCTCAGCATCAAGGGTGAGAAATCCGCCAACGAGAACGGCAAGGACGGCTCCGAGGTGCTTTATCGCGGCATCGCCTCACGCGCATTCGAGCGCCAGTTCCAGCTTGCCGACTATGTGCAGGTGAAGAACGCATCGCTCGAGAACGGCCTCCTCCACGTCGATCTCGTCCGCGAGATCCCGGAAGCCAAGAAGCCGCGTGTGATTCCGATTTCGGCTTCGCCAGCGAAGACCGTGATCGAGAACAAGGCTGAAGCTGCAGCGGCGTAATCGCCAATTGCGATACTGCCTCCAGATTTGACGAAGCGCTCCGGGTGCCCCCGGAGCGCTTTTTGTTTTCTCTATCGTCATTCCGGCGCGAGTGAAAAGAGCAAACCCGGAATTTCGGCAAGAAGTCGCTATTGGATGATGCGCCATCCCTCCCCTTGATGGGGAGGGTGGCTGACCGGAGGTCAGCCGGGTGGGGTGATCGGCAATGGCAAACGAAATTGCCCGGACATTGCGTAAACGCATGACGCAGCAAGAAGTGAAACTGTGGTCTGCCTTGCGGACGCTGAAAGCGCAGGGTTATCACTTTCGACGACAGGCTCCGATTGGCCCCTACATCGTCGACTTTATTTCTTTCGCGGACAGAATAGTGATCGAATCAGACGGCGGGCAACATGGCCTTGCCGATCAACAAGAGCGCGATCGCGATGCATTCCTTCGACGCAGCGGCTTCAACGTTTTACGTTTCTGGAATTCGGACATTGATCACAGCTTCAACGGTGTGATGGAGACGATCACTAACGCCTTGCAAGACCCCCACCCGGCTCGCTACGCGAGCCACCCTCCCCGCAAGGGGGAGGGATAGGGCCTGCAATAACTGCACGAGAATAGACTTCCCTACTCCAGCCCCAGCACAGCCGGCAATTCGCGAGTCGGCTGAAGCACCACGGGGGGCTTTGCCTCAGCGGGCTTGGCCTCGGCAGGCCTTGTGGCGATCGCCTGTGTCTGCGGCGGAGGCGATGCTGTCGTCTCGGCGGGCTTTGGACCAGGCTGCACTTTCGGAGCGGACTGCGGTCTGGCGGAATTCGGCGCCACGCCTGTCGTTGAGGGCGCCCGGCTCGCGGTCTGGGGCGTGGACGGCGGCTTGCGCGGAGCCGCACCCGGCAGCGGAGGCGGCGGACCGGGAGGATTGTAGGTGAACTCCACGTCCTGTTCGGTCCGGCTACTCAGGGCAAATCCTGGCACGAAGCGCACAAGACGGCCGTCACGCGCATCCATGAAGACGCGGCCGTCCTCGCCGTCCGGTGTGACCACCGCGATCGAATACAGCACGCCGCGGACGCGCGGTCGGCTCAGAATTTCATATCCGGCGGAGCGCAGCATCCGCATCACCGCGCGCGGCGGAACCCACAGCGGATCGATGACATCGACCGGCACCGCGGCGTAAGGCCCGGCAGGGGGCGGCACAGCGCCCGGCGGCGGCGATTGCGCCAGAGCCGGCGACGCGAGCAAAATCGCCAGCGGCGCCATCAGCCGGAACGCCGTCCGCGCCGGGCTCGTTGATCCCGAATTTGTCCACCCCTTGATCATCGTTCTGCTCCCGGTCACATCCCCGGCCGTCCCCGACTTCGGAAGCGGCCTTGCACGGTGCAATCTCCGGGGGGAATCCGGCGGAGCTTGGGCTGGATCGCGGCCGGTCGCGGCCAAATCGAGGCGGCCAAATCGAGGCAACCGTGGCGGTATCCGCGAGCCCGCTGCCGGGACTCACATCCGCTTGTGTGATAGATAAAAATTTGACATTGTCGGCCGTTAGGACAGTATTACTGTCCAATTTGGGCGGGGTAACCCGGCACAGCGATTGCATCGATTATCTCGATTTGCGACGCTGACGATATCCGGCGGGTTTTTCACTCGGACAAGTGAAGTCCACGCCAGACTGATTTCAAAAATGGCTCGCCGGGCGCGAGTGGTGGCCCCAAGGTCAACGGGGTGCCGCGAACGCCCAAGGTGCGCCGAAGAACTGGATCCGGTTTCCGGGCCGGTCGTGAGCGAGAAAGCAGGTCCTCGGCGGGCGTGATCGGGCAACGCGATCATGTCGCGAAGGTGTTGAAGGGGTCGTTATGGGCGGGTCAAAGTTCGGGCGCGACGAGATCGTGACGCAAGCGTTGGCGGCAGACCCGGCCGGCAAAGCCATTGCACTGACATCTGCTGAACTTGCACAGGCCCAGCGCGAGCACACCTGGCGTCCGCCAGCCGAAGGTCTCTACGACCTCGCGCGCGAAAAGGATTCCTGCGGCGTCGGCTTCATCGCCAACATCAAGGGCAAGAAGTCCCATCAGATCGTCACCGACGCGCTGTCGATTCTCTGCAATCTCGAACATCGCGGCGCTGTCGGCGCTGATCCGCGCGCCGGCGACGGCGCCGGCATCCTTGTCCAGATTCCGCACGCTTTCCTCTCGCGCAAGGCGAAGGAACTCGGCTTCGCGCTGCCGAAGCCCGGCGAATACGCGGTCGGCTCGCTGTTCATGCCGCGCGACGTGTCCTGGCGGAAGGTGATCAAGAGCATCATCGCCGATCAGGTGAAGGCCGAGAGCCTGAAACTGCTTGGCTGGCGCGAGGTGCCAAGCGACAACTCATCGCTCGGCGAGACCGTAAAGCCGACCGAACCTTTCCACATGCAGATGTTCATCGGCCGCAACAGCGCCGTGATGAGCGAGGACGAATTCGAGCGCCGGCTTTACATCCTGCGCAAGTCGATCTCGAATGCGATCTATCAGCGCCGCGATCGCGGTCTGTCGGGCTACTATCCCTGCTCGCTGTCGTGCCGGACCATGGTCTACAAGGGCATGTTTCTCGCCGATCAGCTCGGCAAGTATTATCCTGATCTGAGCGAACCGGATTTCGAGTCGGCGCTGGCGCTGGTGCATCAGCGCTTCTCGACCAACACGTTCCCGACCTGGTCGCTGTCGCATCCCTATCGCATGGTCGCGCACAACGGCGAGATCAACACGCTGCGTGGCAACGTCAACTGGATGGCGGCGCGGCAGGCATCGGTGCAGTCCGAGCTGTTCGGCAAGGACATCAGCCGCCTGTGGCCGATCTCCTATGAGGGCCAGTCCGACACCGCCTGCTTCGACAACGGTCTCGAATTTCTGGTGCAGGGCGGCTATTCGCTGTCGCACGCGGTGATGATGATGATTCCCGAAGCATGGGCCGGCAACCCGCTGATGGATGAAGAACGCCGTGCGTTCTATGAGTATCACGCAGCGCTGATGGAGCCGTGGGACGGCCCGGCAGCGATCGCGTTCACCGACGGCCGCCAGATCGGCGCGACGCTCGACCGCAATGGCCTTCGCCCGGCCCGCTATCTCGTCACCAGGGACGACCGCATCCTGATGGCGTCCGAAATGGGCGTGCTGAAAATTCCGGAAGAGCAGATCGTCACCAAGTGGCGGTTGCAGCCTGGCAAGATGCTGCTGGTCGATCTCGAACAGGGACGCCTCATTCCCGACGACGAGATCAAGGCGAACCTTGCCAAGAGCCATCCCTACAAGCAGTGGCTCGACGGCACGCAGATCGTACTCGAGGAATTGCAGGACGCACCGTCGAAGGGTGCGCGCTCCAACCTGCCGCTGCTCGATCGCCAGCAGGCGTTCGGCTACACGCAGGAAGACATCAGCATCCTGATTACGCCGATGGCTTCGACCGGCGAGGAAGCCACCGGCTCGATGGGCACAGACACGCCGCTGTCGGCGCTCTCGGACAAGCCGAAGCTGCTCTATACGTATTTCAAGCAGAACTTCGCGCAGGTGACGAACCCGCCGATCGACCCGATCCGCGAAGAGCTGGTGATGAGCCTCGTCTCGATCATCGGACCGCGGCCGAATCTGTTCGACATCGAGGGCATGTCGAAGACCAAGCGCCTCGAGGTGCGCCAGCCGATCCTGACCGACGCGGACCTGGAGAAAATCCGCTCGATCTCGGAAATCGCCGAATCCCATTTCAAATCGCGCACGCTCGACACCACGTTCCACGCGGGCTTCGGCGCCGCCGGAATGGAGCAGGTGCTCGACGAGCTTTGCGCGCGCGCCGAAGCCGCCGTGCGCGACGGCGTGAACATCATCATTCTGTCGGACCGCATGGCCGGTTCGGACCGCATTCCAATCCCCGCGCTGCTGGCCTGCGCCGCCGTGCATCATCATCTGATCCGCAACGGCCTGCGCACCTCGGTCGGGCTTGTCGTCGAGTCCGGCGAGCCGCGTGAAATCCATCACTTCGCTTGCCTCGCCGGTTATGGTGCGGAAGCGATCAACCCGTATCTCGCCTTCGAGACCATTGTCGCGATGAAGGACCGCCTGCCGGTCAAGCTCGAAGACAAGGAAATCGTCAAGCGCTACATCAAGTCGATCGGCAAGGGCCTGCTCAAGGTCATGTCGAAGATGGGCATCTCGACCTATCAGTCCTATTGCGGCGCTCAGATTTTCGACGCGGTCGGCCTCAAGGCCGATTTCGTTGCCAAGTATTTCGCCGGCACCCACACCCAGATCGAAGGCGTCGGCCTTGCCGAGATCGCCGAAGAAACCGCGCGCCGTCATGCCGATGCGTTCGGCGACTCGCCGGTCTACAAGACCGCGCTCGATGTCGGCGGCGAATACGCCTACCGCACCCGCGGCGAGGATCACGCCTGGACGGCGGAGTCGGTGTCGCTGCTGCAGCATGCCGCGCGCGGCAACTCGCTTGATCGCTACAAGACGTTTGCGAAGATTCTGAACGAGCAATCCGAACGGCTGCTGACATTGCGCGGGCTGTTCAAGCTCAAGACCGCCGAGGACGAGAAGCGCAAGCCGGTTCCGCTCGAACAGGTCGAGCCTGCGAAGAACATCGTCAAGCGCTTCGCCACCGGCGCGATGTCGTTTGGCTCGATTTCACGCGAGGCGCACACCACGCTCGCGATCGCGATGAATCGCATTGGCGGCCGCTCCAACACCGGCGAAGGCGGCGAGGAATCCGACCGCTTCAAGCCGATGCCGAACGGCGACTCGATGCGCTCGGCGATCAAGCAGGTCGCCTCGGGCCGCTTCGGCGTCACCACGGAGTATCTCGTCAACTCCGACATGATGCAGATAAAGATGGCACAGGGCGCCAAGCCCGGCGAAGGCGGCCAGTTGCCCGGCCACAAGGTCGACGCGACCATCGCCAAGGTGCGCCACTCGACGCCGGGCGTCGGTCTCATCTCGCCGCCGCCGCACCACGACATTTATTCGATCGAAGATCTCGCGCAGCTCATCTATGACCTGAAGAACGTCAATCCGGACGGTCTGGTCTCGGTCAAGCTCGTCTCCGAAATCGGCGTCGGCACGGTTGCCGCCGGCGTCGCCAAGGCGCGCGCGGATCACGTCACAATCGCCGGCTTCGAGGGCGGCACGGGTGCAAGCCCCCTTACCTCGATCAAGCACGCAGGATCTCCCTGGGAAATCGGCCTCGCCGAAACGCACCAGACGCTGGTGCGCGAACGGCTGCGCAGCCGCATCGTGGTGCAGGTCGATGGCGGCTTCCGCACCGGACGCGACGTGGTGATCGGTGCGCTGCTCGGCGCGGATGAATTCGGTTTCGCCACCGCGCCGCTGATCGCCGCGGGCTGCATCATGATGCGCAAGTGCCATCTCAACACCTGCCCGGTCGGCGTCGCGACGCAGGACCCGGTACTGCGCAAGCGCTTCACCGGCCAGCCCGAACACGTCATCAACTACTTCTTCTTTGTCGCCGAGGAAGTCCGCGAGATCATGGCGTCGCTCGGCTATCGCAACTTCGACGAGATGATCGGCCAGACCCAGATGCTCGACCAGAACGCGCTGGTGGCGCACTGGAAGGCCAAGGGCCTCGACTTCTCGAAGCTGTTCCACAAGCAGAAGGCCGCGCCCGGCGTGAAGATTCATCACACCGAGGCGCAGAACCATCACCTCGAGGCCGTGCTCGATCGCAAGCTGATCGCGCAGGCGCAGGCAGCGCTCGATCGCGGCGCGCCGGTGAAGTTCGACGCCGAGATCAACAATACCGATCGCAGCGCCGGCGCGATGCTGTCCGGCGCGGTGGCCAAGCGTTACGGCCACGCGGGGCTGCCGCATGACACCATTCATGTGAAGCTGAAGGGCACTGCAGGGCAAGCATTCGGTGCGTGGCTGGCGCGCGGCGTCACCTTCGAACTCGAGGGCGAAGGCAACGACTACGTCGGCAAGGGCCTGTCGGGCGGCCGCATCGTGGTCAAGCCGCATCGCAATTCCGGCATCGTGCCGGAGCAGTCGATCATCGTCGGCAACACTGTGATGTACGGCGCGATCGAGGGCGAGTGCTACTTCCGTGGCGTCGCCGGCGAGCGTTTCGCCGTGCGCAACTCAGGCGCGGTCGCCGTCGTCGAAGGCGCGGGCGATCACTGCTGCGAATACATGACTGGCGGCATCGTCGTCGTACTCGGCAAGACCGGCCGCAACTTCGCCGCCGGCATGTCGGGCGGCATCGCCTACGTGCTCGACGAGGACGGCCAGTTCGACAAGCTCTGCAACATGGCGATGGTCGAACTCGAACCGCTGTTGTCGGAGGAAATGATCAACGCCAACACCTATCACCACTCGGGCGATCTGGAGGCCCATGGCCGCGTCGATGTGATGGCCAACCTGCTGGAAGCCGACATCGAGCGGCTGCACGTGCTGATCTCGCGCCACGCCAAATACGCCGGCTCGGCGCGGGCGGCGGCGATCCTGGCCGACTGGAAGACCTGGCTGCCGAAGTTCCGCAAAATCATGCCCGTCGAGTATCGCCGCGCGCTGAAGGAAATGAAGGCGCGTGCGTCCGAAGAACCCAAAATTGCGATCGGCGCGTGAATACGGGAAAGGTTCTGGTAGCGGCGATGGTGGCTGTGATCCCCGCCTATCTGATCGGCAGCGATCTGTTTTTCCGGTCGCAGGTGGCAGAAAGCTCCGTCAGCACCGATTCATCTGATCGCGTGCTGAGGCTGGCGAGCGGTGGTTTCATGCGCGAGCGGCGTTCGCTGGCGCTGGTATGCTCCAAAGGTAATGAGGCGAAGCTGGTGCTGAAGGCCAAGCTCGCCGAAAAAGCATTCCTCAAGATCGGCGAGACGGCGCCCGCAACCGTCGCTTTCCGCTCCGGCAGTGACACCATCGCGAGCGTGGACGCGCAGGGCACAGTCGTTGCCAACGGCTTCGTCGAGACGGTTGCGACACCGCCGCTGAACGCCGGCCAATTGAAGCAGATCGCCAGCGGCTTGACCCGTGCAAGCGATGTTCAGGTCACGGCCATTGGCCGTGGCGTCTCGCTCGGCATCGATGCGACGGCGCGCGAGGCCGAGGACTTCATCGGCCGGTGCGGCCGCCCTGCCACTCCTGGCCAACAATCCAGCGAGCAAAGCCACGGTCCGGGCCGCGAAGGCGGTTTTTTGCGAGAGATCACCCGCGCAGCGTGATATGAGAACCATTCCAATCCGCATGAGCGGCCGGATGTTGAGTTGAAGAGACGGGTTTATGGGTAAGATTACTGGCTTTCTCGAAATCGAACGCAACGACCGCGTCTATGCGCCGGTGGCCGAGCGCATCAAGGACTACAGGGAATTTGTCGTCCCGCTGAACGAGAAAGACCTCCGCGATCAAGCCGCGCGCTGCATGAATTGCGGCATTCCGTATTGCCACGGCACCGGCTCGCTCGCGCCGGGCACCAGCGGCTGTCCGGTCAACAACCAGATCCCGGACTGGAACGACCTCGTCTACAGCGGCAACTGGGAAGAGGCGTCGCGCAACCTGCATTCGACCAACAACTTCCCCGAATTTACCGGCCGCATCTGCCCCGCGCCCTGCGAAGCGTCGTGCACGCTCAACATCGACGACAACCCCGTCACGATCAAAACCATCGAGTGCGCCATTGTCGACAAGGCCTGGGACTCAGGCTGGCTGAAGCCTGAAATTGCCGCCGAGAAGACCGGCAAGAAGGTCGCCGTGATCGGCTCCGGCCCCGCAGGCCTCGCTTGCGCACAGCAGCTCGCTCGCGCCGGCCACGACGTGCACGTCTACGAGAAATTCGCCAAGGCCGGCGGACTGCTTCGTTACGGCATTCCCGACTTCAAGATGGAAAAGGACATCATCGACCGCCGCATCGCGCAGATGGAGGCCGAAGGCGTCACCTTCCACTACAACGCCCATGTCGGTGCGAAGGGCTCGGTCGATCCGCAACAACTGTTGAAAGAGTACGACGCGATCGCGCTCACCGGCGGCGCGGAAGCGCCGCGCGACCTGCCGATCCCGGGCCGCGATCTCGACGGTATCCACTACGCGATGGATTTCCTGCCTCAGCAAAATCGCCGCGTCAGCCACGAGCCGCTCGGCGATGTGAAGGACATTCTCGCCAACGGCAAAAACGTCGTCGTGATCGGCGGCGGCGACACCGGTTCGGACTGCATCGGCACCTCGGTACGCCATGGTGCGACGTCGGTGACGCAGCTCGAGATCATGCCGGAGCCGCCCGAGAAGGAAAACAAGCTGCTGACCTGGCCGAACTGGCCGCTCAAGATGCGGACCTCGTCGTCGCATCAGGAAGGCGCCAAGCGCGAGTTCGCGGTGCTGACGCAGAAGTTCACCGGTGAAAACGGCAAGGTGAGGAAGCTGCACGGCATTCAGGTCGACGCGAAATTCCAGCCGATGCCCGGCACGGAGTTCGAACTGGAGGCCGATCTCGTGCTGCTGGCGATGGGCTTCGTGCATCCGGTGCACGAGGGTCTGCTGAAGAGCCTCGGCGTCGATCTCGACCAGCGCGGCAACGTTCGCGCCAACATGAGCGACTATCAGACTTCGGTGGCGAAGGTGTTCTCCGCCGGCGATATGCGCCGCGGCCAATCGCTCGTGGTCTGGGCTATTCGCGAAGGCCGCGTCTGCGCCCGCGCCATCGACCAGTATCTGATGGGTTCGAGCACCCTGCCCGGCTAATCCTGTTGCATCCACAAAACAAAACGGCCCAGAGCTTGCGCTCTGGGCCGCTTGCGATCCGCACACGGCATATTCAATCGCTTGCGCGACCGGGGGACAGCCGGCGGACCTTAAGCGTCGTTACTTGCTCGAAGCCGGCGCAGAGCTTGCAGTGGACTGCGAGTATTTGAACTGCGGCATCGCCTTCAGCTGCTCCTTGGTGGCGTTGAACACCGCATGGTCCGGATACATCCGCGGCTCGGCCGATGCAGTCGCCGCCGTCGAGGTACCGACGGTGCTCGACGACGGGCGCGGATTCATCGCGTTTCCAGCAGCACCTCCGCTCGCCGTATTTGACGCCGCCTTCGGCGCGACCGGCTCATTCACAAACTTGAGCTGATCGAACTTCACCGCAACATCGGACTGGCCGAGGCCAAGGAAGCCGCCGACGCCGATCACGACGGTATCGATCTTGCCGTTCGCGTCGGAAATCAACTCGCTGATGTCGCCGATCTTCTCGTCGTTATTGTTATAGACGTCGACGCCGATCAGCTTCGATGTGCGCCACTGGCCACTCGCCGGTGCGGTGATCGCAGTACCCGATGCCGCAGGCGCAGCCGGAGGTGACGACGGCGACATTTTGTCCTGCGCAAGCGCAGGCGCGGCCGCGAGAGCGAACACGAGAGCTGTAGACGCAAGGAACTTCTTGGTCATGTTAAATCCTCCATCATTGAATTCGATGTAGAACCAACACGGGAACCGGCATGCCGTTCCGCGGAACTTGCCGATAATGTCGTCATGAAGATCGATGACATGTTTGCGACAAACTGCACACGATTGCGCCAAACTGTGCAGTGATATGTCGTAAGTGCTGACGTTCTTCTGTTTCCCGCGCGGAAAGATTCAAAACGGGAAAAAATTACTCCGCCGCCTGCTGCGCAACGGTCGGCGCATCGCCGGCGATGGTAGCGCGGCGCATGTCGCGCGGCTGGCTCTCATCGTAACGGCGGACGCGATGCATGGTCTGGCGATTGTCCCACATCACGAGATCATGCAGTTTCCACTTGTGCACATAGACGTACTTCGGCTGCGTCGCGTGCTCGTTGAGATCGCGCAACAGCACACGCGCGTCAGGAACCGGCAGGCCCACAATACCGCCCGCATGCGATGACAGATAAAGCGATTTACGCCCGGTGACCGGATGAGTACGCACCATCCGCTGCAGCACCGGCTTGAACATCGCCTTTTCCTCGTCGGTGTAATCGAGGAAACCGAGCGCGCCGCGCGAATACATCAGCGAATGCTCGCAGATCATGTCCTCGATCTCGGCTTTCAGTTCGCCGTCGAGATCGTCATAGGCCGCGCGCATGTCGGCGAATTCGGTGTTGCCGCCCCTGGTGTTGAGCGTGCGCGCCGAGAGCATCGAGTATTTCGCCGGGATAGGGCGGAAAGAGCTGTCTGAATGCCACAGACAGTTACCGAGACCGAACAGCCGCTGGCGGTCGTCGCGCGCACGCGGCGCGCCATTCTTGTCGAGATTGGACACATCCGCGAGGCCGGTCTTGAGCCGATAGTCCTCCGGCTTGGTGACGCTCGCGCCCTTCGGAATCTCGGGTGTGCCGAAGTTTTTCGCAAACGCCATCTGCTGCTCGTCGCTGAACGGCTGGTCGTGAAACACCAGCACCGCGTAGCGATCCATTCCGGCTTCGATGGCGGCGACATCATCGCCCGACAGCGGCTTGGTGATATCCACGCCGGACACTTCGCCGGCGATCACGGGATGCAGCGGACGGATGGTCACGGGCATGACGCTCTCTCCCTGAAGTCGCAGCGATTGATCCGCCGCTGACGTGCGCTTGTACGCATCGCTTTGGAGAAAAGTTTGTCACGCCAATACCGCAAGTCAACGTGCACCGCAGCAGGTACAGACCTTCGCAGGATCATATCGCAGGAATGCGCGGAAAGGCCGTTAGCGGAAGAAGCCGCCCGGCGCGGAGGCCGACGGGCCGATCGATCCCGGCGGGCGCGGTGCGTTTGGATTGAAAAAGCGCGGGCGCGGCGGCGGCGGCGGCGCGGGCTGCTGAAAGCCAAAGAAGCCGGGCAGCGTTTGCGACGGTTGAACGCGCGGGCGTTTCGGTTTCGGCGGCACCAAGGGCGCGGTTCCTTCGGTTGCAGCAGCGGCGGCGGCAGGAGTTGTTTCCGACCTCGCCGCAACCGGCGTCGGCGGCGTCGCGCCGGGCTCCAGGCGGCCAACTTCGCGGCGCGGCCAGGCAAAGTCATCGGCGCGTCCCGCAGGCACCGGCAGCGGTTCGCCCTTCACCAGCGTGCGCGCCACCAGCGCATCGATCGCAGCCGGCCGCGACCCGGCGCCGCCGAGCAATTCATCCGAACGGATCGAGGACGCAACCAGCGGCAACACCGGCCCGGCCAGCGGGCGCGGCGCCGGTCCGTCAGGACGTGCGTTGAGATCGGGCGTCGCTGGTTCGCTGGGCAGCGCCAGCGGCGAGCTCCGGGTCGCCAGCACGCGGCGGATTTCGCGGTCGGTATAATGCGCGAGCTTGCGCGCGCCGGCCTTGGTGAAGAACACGCCGTCCGGCGTACGCAGACGGCGGATCTGACCCTCGAAGTCAGGACCTTGCTGCATGAAGCGGCCGGTTTCATCAACAAAGCCGTCCCAGACATCGACATAGGTGATGCCGGCGCGATTGGCTGCGTCGCGATAGAGCGAGTCGAGGAACAGCATGTCGGAAGTGCCCTTCGGCCCGCGCAGCGCCGGCAACCCGACCCACAGCACCGGCACGCCATTCGACTTCACGACCGCGATCATCTCATCGATTTTCTTGGCGTAAAGCTCGACCCAGCGATCCTCGCGGAATTCGTGCAGCGCACCGCTTCGCGCCGACTTCTCCGGCACGGCAATTTGCGGCTGCTCGTCATCCGCATCCAGTTCCGGATCGCTCTTTGTCTCATCCGGCTTGGCGGCGACTGCTCCTGCATCGGCGGGAGCACCATCCGCCTTTGCCTGGGGCTTGCCGTCGGCAGCCTTTGCATCCGGCTTCGCTTTCGCGTCTTTCTTCTTTTCGTCTTCTTTCTTTTTCTCGACCACAGGCTCGCGGATCGCACCACGATCGTGCAGGCCCAGCATCACGACGATGGCGTCCGGCTTTTCCTTGGCGAGAATTCCCCTGGCGGCGGCAGCCCAGTCGGCCGGATCGCCCTTCGGCTGATAACGGATCAGACCGGACACGGTCTTGTGCCTGCGGATCACGCCAAGATCGGAACTTTCGGAAAACGCATCTTCAAGACCATAGCCGAGCCAATCAGCCATCGAATCGCCGAGCACGAGCACGTTGCGCTCCGCCGGAATGTCCTTCTTCGGCGACACCGGTGCGCGCGAGTAATCGACCCTCGGCGCCGGCGTCGGCTGCCCCGGAAAAATCTGTTCGAACGGCGAGAAAAATCCGCCGCCCGGCGGCTGCGGACGCTGCTGCTGACGTTGCGGCTGCGAGAAACCGAAATTGAACAACTGCGCGGACGCGGGCGCGAGAATGCCGAACACCATGCCGATCAGGAGCACGAGCAGCGTGGTCCTGCCGCTCTCCTTGACGGGAGACGGCGGCGCCTGGCGCGGCTGTTTGGGTTTACGGTGCAGCATCGGTTCTCGGGATCGCGGATAACACGCCGACCATAGCAGACAATCGAGCGGATTCGCGGCAATTGACGGTGAACGGGCTCCATAAACCCGCGACGGACCGCGCCGTCAAGAGCAAGGAAATCAGAACCGGATGAAAGGGTTAGCGCACCCGTAGCCGGTCGAGCATGCCGGACGAGGCAAAGCCGTCGGCGGGTGCACCGATCGAGGCCTGGAAGCTGCGCAGCGCCTCCTGCGTCTTGCCGCCGAGCGAGCCGTCCGGTTCGCCACGGTAGAAACCTCGGCTCGCCAGCAGTTGTTGCAATTCAAGGCGTTCGGCCCGGGTCAGTACCCGCTGGTCGCGCGGCCAGGCCTGCACGAACGGCGTGCCGCCGCGCAGCCGGTCGGCGAAATGGCCGATGGCGAGCGCATACGCCTCGGAGGGGTTATAGCGCATGATCGCCCTGAAGTTCGGCAGCATCAGGAAGCCCGGTCCGCCGGCGCCGCCGGGCGCGATCAGATAGGCCTGATCGGTGAGGCGCGGAAACGGCTTGCCTCCCGCGCGCTTGATGCCCAATGCCTGCCACTGCGCCATCGTCAGCGGACGGCTGCGGTCGGCGTAAAGGAAATTGAAGCGCTGCGGAATCTCGACCTCGTAACCCCAGGTCTGGCCGTTCTGCCAGTTCGATTTCTTGAATTTGTTCGAGGTCGATGCGATCACGTCCGGCACCGACTCGACGATGTTGCGGCGGCCGTCGCCGTCGAAATCGACCGCGTCGCGCTTGAACGCCGTCGGCATGAACTGCGTCGCGCCGAACGCGCCGGCCCACGAGCCTTTCAGCAGTTCGGGCTTCACGTCGCCGCGGTTGAGAATTTCGAGTGCGGCGAGAAATTCGTCCTTGAAGTATTTCTGCCGCCGCCCGACGCAGGCAAGCGTCGCGGTCGAGCGGATCACCGGCCGGTCTCCGGCCTGCGTCGAATAATTCGACTCGATGCCCCAGATCGCCGCGATAATGTAGCGATCGACGCCATAGGTCTTTTCCGCCTGATCGAATATCGCCGCATGCTTGGCGAGCATTTCCTTGCCGCGCGCCAGACGTGTGTCGGTGACGAGAATGTCGAGGTAGTCCCACACGGCCTTGGTGAATTCCGGCTGGGCATCGACGAAGTCCATGATGCGCAGGTCCGGCGTCAGCCCCGCGGTGAAGCGGCGGAAATTCTCGGCCTGAATGCCGCGCCGCACGGCGTCGCCCTCAAAGCCCGCGATGCAGTTGCTGAAATTCGCAGCCGACTGGCGGATCGCGCTCGCCGTCATCAGCGGATGGCCTGAAGCGCCATCTTCGCCGCTCCATTCCTTCGGCGCGCTGCCCCCTGAGGAAGGCGCGGGCGCTGCCGGCGTGCTCGACGGCTGAAACTGCTGCTGCGGCGCGTTGGTCTGCTGACGGTTGAGCGAGCCGGTGAAGAGATCCTGAAATGCACTGAACGGATTGCGCTCGCCGGAGCCCTGCGCATAGGCCGTCGCAGGCAGCACGCTCAACGCCGCCGCCGTCAGCAATCCCGCGTAAAGCCCGCGTCCTGAAATCGTCGCACCCATCGCATATCCACCCGGTCCCTATGGAAGATAATGTATCAGGCCCGCTCGCGGTTTCCATGAACTTAACGCTCGGCGATTTTTGCAGTTTGCCGCTCCAATACGGCGGTATTTTCGCTCGACAAGCGCCCCTCACCCTTCGCAGCGCTCCGCGCTGCTTTTCCCTCTCCCCGCACGCGGGGAGAGGGTGATCCCGAGCTTGCGAGGGATCGGGTGAGGGGCGAAATGACGCGCAAGCCATCGCTCAGGTTCCATTCATTCGCCGCCCGCTAGAGCGGGCCTGCGAAAACTGCTACCCAGCCACCGTTCCCCTCCATAGGCCGCCTTCAAGAGCTCCCATGAAAATCCGCAAAGCCGTGTTTCCCGTCGCCGGTCTCGGTACCCGTTTTCTTCCCGCCACCAAGGCGATGCCCAAGGAAATGCTGACCGTCGTGGATCGTCCGCTGATCCAGCATGTGGTGGACGAGGCGCTGGAAGCCGGCATCGAGCATCTCGTATTCGTCACCGGACGCAACAAAGGCGTCATCGAGGATCACTTCGATCGGCCCTATGAACTCGAAGACACATTGAAAGAGCGCGCCAAGACCAGGGAAATGGAACTGCTCGAACGCGACCAGCCGGAAGCCGGCGCGACCTCGTTCACCCGCCAGCAGGCGCCGCTCGGATTGGGACATGCGGTGTGGTGCGCGCGCGACATCATCGGCAACGAGGCGTTCGCCGTGCTGCTCCCCGACGTGCTGGTGAAGCACAAGCCGAGCGGCCTCAAGCAAATGATCGACGCGGCCAATGCGGCAGGCGCGGACAAGGCCAACATCATCGCGGTCGAAGAAGTGCCGATGGACGTCGTGCACATGTATGGCGTTGTCGGCGTCGGCAAACCCAAGGGCGACATGTTTCAGATCGACGCCATGGTGGAGAAGCCTGCGCGGGACAAAGCTCCGTCTAACTTGTCCATCACCGGGCGCTACATCCTCCAGCCGGAGATCTTCAAGATCCTGGAAACGCAGGAGCGCGGCGCGGGCGGCGAAATCCAGCTCACCGACGCAATGAAGGCGCTTGCCGCCAAGCAGCCGTTCTACGGCTTCAAGTTCAAGGGCAAGAGCTATGACTGCGGCTCGAAGTCGGGCTTTCTCGCCGCCAATATCGCCTACGCCATGGACCGCGAGGATCTGCGCGGAGACCTGCTGGCGGAAATGAAGAAGTATGTTTGAGATTTAGTCCCTCCCCCTTGTGGGGAGGGTCGGCCAAGCGCGGCGATGCGAAGCATCGTCCGCAAGCGAAGGCCGGGGTGGGGGTACGCCGCAAATCTGCTACCCCCCACCCGGCTCGAACTGCGCTTTGCTTGTTCTCGCCACCCTCCCCACAAGGGGGAGGGAAAAACCGCAACTGACTTTCGACTGAGAACAAAGCCGTGAGCCCCTACGACCCACTGCGCGATCATCTGAAGAAACAGACGCGCGACGAATTCATAATGACGATCGATGAGATCGAGGAGCTGCTCGATCTCGCGCTGCCCCGCGCCTCGCACCGCGCCTCGTGGTGGGACGTCACCCGCGCACCGGAAGAAAAGATGCCGCAGCGCGTCGCCATCATCGACGGCGGCTACGACGCAACGCGCCTGCCCGACGGCAGCGGCGTGAAGTTTCGGCGACTGGGATTGAGGAAGAAGTGGCGGTAGCGGTTCGTGCGCTGGCGTCGCATGCCTAAGAACGAACCGAACGCATGTCAGTTGCGGCTGGACCTTCAGTCACCTGACTTAGGGCCAACCCATTTTAGCAGTTGGTGAAACAAGCGATCCAAAAGAATTGTAACGTGCTCGTTGCCAAGACGCTTGGCGAGTCCGATTAATAGAACAACCTCAAGTATGAAGATGCAAACGATCCCAACCCAAGGAAGGTGCTGAAAGACAGCAGCATCTATCGCGACAACGAGAAACCCGATCACAAAGAATAAATCTTGGTTGCGACCGTCGATCTCTTTTTGAAGACGAAGTTCCAACGCTGCTGCGCTCTGATCGACTGGCAATGGTGGAATCGCATCAGTGCCGCGCGCTAGAATTTCTGCGATCGGCTTGGACGGCTGCTGTGTATTGCCGTCAGGCTCTTGGTTGGGCGGTGGCGCGCCGTCTGTACTCATCCAAAATGTCCAAATCCGGAATCACAATGCCATGTTCGTTAGGACGATAGTGCTTCGCCCATGCGCCTTCTTTCCAATGAGTGATAGCGACTAGCTCGGCTGGCTTTTTGCCAAACAGATGCGTGCACACGTTATGAAGGCGCGCTTCTCTCATACCGTCGTTCGGACGTGGCTCTCCAAAGAAAACGTTTTGAATGGGGTTTGCGCCGAACATCTTCACACGCTGATATACTTGCGGCGATACGGGACCATAGTCCCAAGCTTCAAAAGTTGTATCGATCAAGCGAGCGCCGTTGTTCTCGCCCATGTAGATCATGTGCGCGATGTAGAGAATTTTCTGAAGCCCAAGATTGGTAACGGTCCACGAGCCGTGCTCACAGACCTTGCGGGCGGCCTGCATTGCAGTCAGAGGCATGGTGGTTCTCCTGCTGCGCCAGTATGTATGAAAAGTATTGCTGAATCGCAACGGGATATATCCCGGAAAAGGGAATTTCTTCCCCTGCCTGTTACTTGGGCCCAACCGAATTTCAATTCATCCTCCGAATGTAGCGGCTTCAAAACTATATGTAGGAAAATATTCCTTGACAAGGTCTCTCTTTCGATTAATCTGCATCGCATCCCGTTCGCGAGGGGACGTCTTCCGGAGACGTTCTTGAAGGCGGAGCGGGATGCGGCGCCTGCGGCTGTGCCTCGTAAGCACGGACTCGGGAGGCCGGGGGTCGCCGTCCGGGCCTACTACGAGGCTCTGCCGCAAGGCTGGACGCGGGCTGGATGAAGGTGCGCGAAAGCGCGCCGGATCAGGTGGGGTGATCCCCATCGTCCTCGCCCCGGAAGCACGGCCCCCCGGACAGAAATCGCCGCGCATGGAGCGCCGCAAGGCGAGCGCGGGTCGCATCCTGGCTGTCGCAGGCCGGGAGTGAGCCGCGAGACGACAAGATGTTGCGCCGTGCGGCGCTCCATCTCCCCTCAACGGGGCGCATGATCCCGAAAAGTGGGTACCGGTTTTCGGAATCGGATCATGCGAAAAAGAAGGGTCGGTCTGCGCGAGAAGCGCTCGGATCGGCAAGGACGGAGTTGCGCGTCCAGAATTCACTCGCTGTTTGACAATCGAATACCGCTGGAGGCTCCGCGCTTTCAACACTCAGCCGCCATTCCGGGGCGCGAGCGAAACGAGCGAGCGCGGACTCCATAAGCCGCAGCAGACCTGTGGCGATGACCGGAAATGGCTCTGCGACTCTTGCGGCACGTCCCCAGCGGGCTATGGATTCCGGGTTCGCGCGCACGCAGGCCAGTATACGCAGGCTGCGCATCAAAAATGGGCGCGCCCCGGAATGACGAAAAGAAATACAGGCGAAGCCCCCCGGGGATGACGCGCGGCTGTTGGGCTCGCCCCTCTTGCCCGAAGCAGGCAATCCGAAGAGAGTAGCGGCGCGGCCTGATGCCGCCGGGAGAATCACCATGTCCAAGGGCGAACAGAAAAGTAATCGCGAAACCAAGAAGCCGAAGTCCGAGAAGAACAAAGGCAAGGGCAAAGGCACGCCGCCGCATCTGATGCAGCAGACGGCGGCACCGATCGTCAATCAGAAGAAGAAGTAAGGCTTTCCGTCACCGGCCGGCGCGCCGATCCACATTAACTTTCAGCAATGACGGTGGCGTTCGTTTACGCGACGAAACGCCGCTTTTTTATGAACGCAGCATCAGTTTTCCTGAATGAAGCGTTCAGCGCGCGTGCAGGAAGCAAGGCTCATCATCCACCGACGTTCAGAACGATCGCAGTGCCTCCCCGCTGCATCCGTCAAACCCTGAACGACGGAGGATCATCATGAAGACTCTTTTGCTCGCAGCGGCTGCCGCAGCGTTCGTCGCGCTCTCGCCCGTCGGCGCCTCGGCCGCGCCGATCAACGCAACGCCGATCGCAGCCGCGCAGGATGCCGGCGTAACGCAGGTTCACTGGCGCGGCGGCCATCGCCACGGCTGGCACCGCGGTCATCACCGTCATCACGGCTGGTATCGTCACCATCATCGCCATTACGGATGGGCGCATCCGCGATTCCGCGCCTATTACTACTGAGACGTTCGCGTTTGAGTTGTCGAGTTGAGTGATGGCCGGGCATGCCGCGAGCATATCCGGCCATTCTCGTTGTTCCGCGCTCGTTGTTTCGCGCCGACATGTCCAGGAACGAATGGTCCGGCTGTGCGGTTAGCGCTGCAGCCGCACGCCAAGCAAGACGATCGTTGCACGAGTCGAGAAGCCGGGCAGATTGCTGTCGAGCCAGTCGTGACGCACTTCGCCCTTCAGCCACAGCTCGCGGTTCAGCTTGTAGAGCAGGTTCGCCGACGCCGAATAGAATACATCGTTTCGCGTGCCGCCCTGATAGTCGATCGTTCCGGCGGTGAATCTGCCGATGCCGGTCAGCCAGCGGCGGAAATCATGATCGACCTGCAGGGTATAGGTTCGCGTCAGTACGCCGGACACACCGGGCAGCTGCGATTCATCGACCGACGAATCAGCGAGCAGCCGCACCGTCGTCAGCGGCGTAGCGAGCCAGGTCAGCGAGGCGCGGGTGAGAAGCCCGGTGAGATCGTTGAGCCGCGGGTCCTGGTACGTTCGTTTGGCGTAACCGATCGATGCCTCGCCGATCAGCAGCCGCGAGAACTCGAACGTCGAACCCGCGCGCACCGTCGTGCCTTCCGAATTGCGCAGAAATCCGGAGCGATCGACGCGCTGGTCGCGGATGCGTGTGTCAACCTGCGCCTCGCCGAACGGCTTCACGCCGGGCAGCAAGTCGTAGCTGAGACGCAATAGCCCGCCATACTGATCGAAGTTGCGGTCGTTGTTGGACGACGACGAGCCGTCGGTCAGCCGCGAGTTCTGGAACTGGGTGCGATCGGCAAGGCCGTTGAGCTGGATCTGGAAGCGGTTGAAATCCTGCTCGATACCGAGAGTCGCGCCGGTGGTGAGGAACAGCGGATACTTCGCGAGCCCGAACTGGATGTTTGGACTGCCGGGATTGTCGGTCGAGACGCGAGCGCGGCCTTCGCCGACGATGCGGGTGTCGCGCACCACGTCGTAGCGGCCGTTGACGCGGCCGTTGAAGTCCGGACGGTCGATGTCGAGCGGCGCGGACGTCGTCGTCGTGCCGCCGCTCGGGATGGGCTCGCCGGAAATCTTGTAGCCGGTGAACGTGCCGCGCAGATCTGCGCTCAGCGAATGCCGCGACCAGTTCGACGCGGCCACAAATTCCGGCGAGATCGCGTAGAACGCGGAGCCCCGCGACGGATTGGTGCGCGCCGGATTGGTGTCGTAGCCGCCGGAGAACTCGATGGCGGGTCTCAGCAGAAACGAGCCGGCCGTGATACCGACCGCGCCGAACGGATCATCATCCGGCCGCAGGCGACGGCGCAGCGGCGCGCCAGGATAGGTGCCCGCGACCGACTGCGATACCGGTGTGCGCGCAGCCGTGGGAAGCGGCGGCGCGCTGAGCTGCGAAGGCGCGGCGGTGCTGGTTACGGTCGGCACGCTGGCGGAAAATGTCGGCACCGGTGGCGGCGGCTGCACGTAGATGCTCGGCGATTTCTGCGATGCGCCGGGAAGCGTTTTCGGCCGCGGCGCGCCGGGACGCAGCTTTGCCCTCGCGCGCCTGCGGTTGAGCGTGTCGAAGCCTGTGGCGCCGGCGCCCGATGCCGCCGGTGCATCGAACGTCTGCAGGCGATTGATGCGCGACGAGGCCGGCCTGTCGTCACGCGGCTGCGGCGCGGCGGATTGAAGCGGCGACGGCGCGGTAGATGGGAGGGGCCGCGACGCGGGGCCGCCCGGGTTGGGGAGCACGCCGGACACCAGCGGCGTCTTGCGCAACGCCGAGTCCGTCGGCGCTGTCCTCGTGCCTTGCTCGGGGCGCAGCATGTCAGGAGTAACGGTCTGGGCGCGCAACGGAGCCTGACCGGCCATTGTGCACAGGAAAAGAACGCCGAGTTGCAGACATCGATTCAGGCATGGCTGGAGCGCGCGGCGACACAGGCCGCGCTCGCGGCGGTCCGTCACCGGACCCCTTCCCCGCCGACTCACCTCCACTCTAAGAACTCCAGTAAAAACATATATTTACAGAGACAGCCAGTTCGCGCGGCGCACGGCCCGGGAGCCATCTCGTTAATGGAGTTAAAACAATTATGGTTAACGAGGCGTTGCCGGCGCGGGGCGTGCGTCGCCTCGCGGCGGGGGCTGTGGTAAGACGCGGTCCAGCCGGGCTGCGCAGCCCGGCCCTCTCATGTGGATTGTTGGCATGACCCGATCGAAACCGCGGACGACATCTCCTTCCGCGAATGCAGACACATTGCCCGCGATCGCGTCGGCCCTGCGCACGCTGGACGCCGAAGCCGGCGGGATCACCGCCCTCGCGGCCGCGCTGCGCTCGAACCTCGGTCCGGCATTCGTCGCCGCGGTTGAACTGATGCGCAGCGCCAAGGGCCGCGTGATCGTCTCGGGGCTTGGCAAATCCGGGCATATCGGCCGCAAGATGGCGGCGACATTTGCCTCGACCGGTACGCCGGCGTTCTTCGTTCACGCCGCCGAGGCCTCGCACGGCGACATGGGCATGATTACGCCCGACGATGTCATCATCGCGTTGTCATGGTCGGGCGAAACCGCCGAGCTGAAAAATCTCACCAACTATTCGCGCCGCTTCCGCATTGGCCTGATCGCCATTACCGCCGAAGCCGACTCGACGCTGGGCATGGCGGCTGACGTATGCCTGACGCTGCCGAAGGCGCGCGAGGCATGCCCCCACAATCTCGCGCCAACGACATCTTCGCTGATGCAGCTTGCGCTCGGCGATTCCCTTGCCGTGGCATTGCTAGAGAGCCGCGGCTTCACGCCCGTCGATTTCAGCGTGCTGCACCCCTCCGGCAAACTCGGCGCGATGCTGAAGTTCGTGCGCGATCTGATGCACACCGGCGAAGCCGTTCCGATCAAGCCGCTCGGCACCCGGATGTCGGACGCGCTGGTCGAGATGACCTCTAACAACTTCGGCTGCGTCGCCATCGTCGACAAGCGCGGCGATATCGTCGGAATGGTGACCGACGGCGATTTGCGCCGTCACATGCGGCCAGACCTCATCACGGCTCTCGTGGATGACGTGATGACGAAGGATCCCAAGACGATCAGGCCCGATCTGCTCGCCAGCGAGGCGCTGGAGATTCTGAATTCCCGCAAGATCACCGCGCTGATGGTGACAGAGGGCAAGAAGCCCGTCGGCATCCTGCGTCTGCACGACATCCTGCAGGCCGGCGTGGCCTAGCCGCTAGTCAGGAAAGCGGGCGGAGAACGGCTCCAGCGGCAGCTTCAGCCCGTTCGCGAAATACGCAATCGTGCGATAGAAGCCGCAAAGCTGAATGACTTCCAGAATCTGATCGTCGCTGTAATGCGCTTTCAGCGCAGCAAACTCAATATCGCTCCAGGTTGCATGATGATGGAGCGCATCGACGGCTGCGATCAGCGCCTGCTCCGCCTCGTTCCAGCAAGCCGCGTCAGGCCCTTCCAGCACTGTCGCCCGCACCTCGTCGTCGGTCAGTTTCGCGGGCTGCTGGAAGATCGCGACATGCACGCCCCATTCGTACTCGCATCTGTTCAGCGCGCAGGTGCGATCGATGACGATCTCCCGCGCGCGCAACGTCAGCGGCCCGCGATCGAGCAGGCCACCGCCGCGCAGCTTACTGTAAGCCCGCTCGCTCGTGGCAATAGTTCGAAACAGCACCAGCGGCGGCTGTCCCGACGACATCACCTTGTCGAACTGCTCCTGAATCTGCTGCGGGTAAGGCGGCTCAAGCGGCGCGATGCGTGACATGGATCACTCCTGTGCTACAATATTCGTAGCATACTGCTACATTTTCCGTAGCACAAGATCGAATCAGGCCCGGCCATGACGAAACAGCAGATCAATTCCATCAAAGGCATACCACGCAAGGTGCGCGGATCGCGCACCGGCCGGCCGATCATGGCGTTGCTGGATTTGCTCGGGCGGCGCTGGACGCTTCGGATCGTGTGGGAACTGCGTGGCGACGCGCTGACGTCGCGGGCGCTGCGCGAGGCCTGCGATGACGCCTCTCCGACAGTGATCAACGACCGGCTGGCCGAGCTGCGCAACGCAGGACTGGTGGAAACGCTGGAGGCCGGCGGTTACCGGCTGACCGATGGCGGCCGCGAATTGCTTGGCCTGTTTCTGCCGCTGCAGAAATTCGCCGACCGCTGGCCGCCGTTCAAAACGGGATAATCAGGTCAATGCAATCGCCGGGCGATCAGGCTTGCCCGACCACAAGGCTTGCGCCATCGGACTTCACCACCTGCACGCGACTGCCTGCCGGCGTGTCAGGCCCGGAGACACGCCAGACCGTATCGTCGATCCGAACCGTACCCGCGCCATCGACGATCGGCTTGTCCAGCGTGAAGACGCGGCCCACCAGCGCATCGGAGCGGCGGTTGAGATGCGGCTGATCAGTGACATTGCTGCTGCGCCGCGCCAGCGAGCGCCACAGCGGAACGGCCGCGATCGAAAGCAACGCGAACACGATGATCTGGGTCTGCCAGGACCAGTCGATCACGAACGACAGCAAACCGACCGCCAGCGCCGCAAGCCCGAGCCACAGCAGAAACACGCCGGGTGCAAGCAGTTCCAGTCCCATCAGCACGAGTCCGGCGATCAGCCAGTTCCATGTGCCCATTTGCGAGAGCCATTGCGTCATCGCGGCCTCCCCTATCCCTGCGAGCCCGGTCCCGTATTTGGTACGGTCGGCCGGCGCGCGGCGGCAGCCGCGCTTTCGCCGAACGTCGCCTTGGCGATTTCGCCGATGCCGGCCAGCGAACCAAGCACGTTCATTGCTTCGATCGGCAGCATAATGATCTTCTGGTTCGGCGAATCCGCGATCTGTCCGAACGCCTTGATGTATTTGTCGGCGATGAAGTAGTTGAGCGACGCGACGTCGCCCTTGGCAATCGCTTCACTGACCATCTGTGTCGCCTTGGCTTCCGCTTCGGCCGAACGCTCGCGCGCCTCGGCATCGCGGAACGCCGCTTCGCGGCGGCCCTCGGCCTGCAGAATCTGCGACTGCTTGGCGCCTTCCGCGCGCAGAATATCAGACTGCCGCTGACCTTCGGCCTGCAAGATGTCGGCGCGCTTGACGCGCTCGGCCTTCATCTGTCGACCCATCGCCTCGACGAGATCAGCCGGCGGCACGATATCCTTGATCTCGATGCGATTGACCTTGATACCCCACGGCGACACCGCGGCATCGACGACGCGCAACAGACGCTCGTTGATCTCGTCGCGATGCGAGAGCACCTGATCGAGGTCCATCGAACCCATCACGGAACGGATGTTGGTCATGGTCAGCGTCACGATGGCCTGCTCGAGATTGGAAACCTCGTAGCTTGCCTTCGCCGCGTCGAAGACCTGGAAGAAGGCAACGCCGTCAACCGTCACGGTCGCGTTGTCCTTGGTGATCACCTCCTGCTCGGGGATGTTGATCACCTGCTCCATCATGTTGATCTTGCGCCCGACGCGATCGAAGAACGGGACGATGATGTTGAGGCCGGGAGAGAGCGTGCGGGTGTATTTGCCGAAGCGCTCGATGGTCCAGTCGAAACCCTGCGAGACGGTCTTCACACCGGCGAAAACCGTGAAAATGACGAGCAGCAAAAATCCGACGGCAAAAATATCGAAACCAGACATCGATTTCCCCTACCTCTTGCAGACGCGCCGCGTTGGTCCGCCCGTAGCCGGTTAGCCCGGCCCACAGCGATCCTTGTGTCTTTGTCGCATCAAAAGCGACCTTGGTTCGACATAGGCGACCGGGTGCCCGGGAACCAGAGGCAAGGACCATCAGGGAAAAAATATAGTCTGCAATCCGGCGGATGCATTCAGATTGCGTTCAGGCGTTTCACGCCGCGCCAAATCCAGCCACGCTGGATTGCCGCTATATCCAGCCTTGCAGCTCGCGCAACACCAGTTGCCGGATCACATCCATGCCCTCGTCGCTGTCGTTGAGGCATGGAATGTAGGTGAACTTTTCGCCACCGTTGTGATGGAAAATCTCGGCATTCTCGCCGGCGATTTCTTCCAGCGTTTCGAGACAGTCCGACGAAAAACCCGGCGTGACAATGGCGAGGCGCTTCAAGCCGTTCGTGGCCAGTTCTTCGATGGTCTTGTCGGTATAGGGCTGAAGCCATTTTTGATAGCCGAAGCGCGACTGAAAGGTCAGCATCAGCCGCTTTTCGTCGAGACCGAGTCTGGCGCGCAGCGCATCAACGGTCGCGACGCACTGCTTCTGATAGGGATCGCCCTTGTCGACGTAGGACTGCGGCATGCCGTGGAAAGACGCCATGATCAGTTCGGGCTCGAACGGCAGCGTCGCCAGGTGCTTGCGGATCGAGGCAGCCAGCGCATCGATATATACTGGCTCGTCATAGTAAGGCGGTGTCACCCGGATGGTCGGCTGAGCACGCATGTCAGCCAGCGCACTCGCGACCTTGTCGACCACGGTCGCCGAGGTCGATGCGGAGTATTGCGGATACAGCGGCACCACCAGAATGCGATCGCAACCCTGCGCGGTCAGTTGATCGATCCCCGCCTTGATCGACGGATTGCCGTAGCGCATGCCCCACTCGACCACGACATGGTTGTGATCGGCAATCGAGAGCGCAAGTTTCTCGGCCTGCCCGCGCGTGTAGGTTTTGAGCGGCGACTCGTTCTTTTCGGTGTTCCAGATCTTCTGATAATCGACAGCCTTCCGGCCGGGCCTGATACGCAGCACGATACCTTCGAGAATGATCTTCCAGATCAGTCCCTGATTTTCGATGACGCGAGGATCGGACAGAAACTCGCGCAGATAGACCCGAATGCCCTGGGCATCGGCGGTGTCGGGCGTACCGAGATTGACCAGCAACACGCCGACACGGTCATGCGCGGGCTCCGCGACACCCCGGTTCTTGTCAAATGGAACGACGACGGCCATGCTCTCCACTGCATAGTCTATACTGCGAGCGGTCCTCAATTCCAGCATTCGCAAACAGGCCGCGCTGAAAAGGAATGCGAATGCTGGGATTAGACCACTGGTGAGATCGCGCTTCGGACGCCTGAAGTCAAGCGCAGCCGCTCAGAAGCAGGTGACACGCTCGGCCGAAAGATAGCCAAGAAGCAAGCCGCCGCCGAGCAAGAGCACAAGTCCCGCTGCCCCGAATTCCAGTCCGCGCATGACGAGAACGCCGCCGCCTTCGCGGCCTGCGGCGAGACGACGCGCAAGCCCTTTCCCCGAGACAGCGATGAGAGCGATCGCCGTAACCGTGATCGCGGTCCCAAGACCCATCACGAAAGTTGCTGCGACCCCGGCCCAGAACAGCCCTTGCGCCAGCGCGAACACCAGCACCAGAATGGCTCCCGAACACGGCCGCAGACCGACCGCAACGATCGCGCCCAATCCGCGTGACCAGCCGCCGGGGCCAGCCAGCTGATCCGGCGTCGGGCCGTGATTATGGCCGCAGTGTTCGTCGTGAACGTGCGCATGGTCGTGATGGTGGTGCTCATGCGCATGGGACGCATGAGAATGGTGATCATGCGCAGCATGACCATGATCGTGGTGCGCATGCGAGTGACCGTGCGCCACAGCACTCCGATGCGCGTGCGACATCGCCGGAACGAGGCCCGGCCCAGCCACACCACCGGAGCGCTCACGCTGAAGCGCGCCGATGAACCCCCGGCCCTTGGTCCAGACCAGACGCGCACCGAAGGCCGCGATCAGCGCGTAGCTGACAATCTCGATCACACGCTCGGTGCTGCACATGGTTTTGGCGGTCACGTTGAGCAGGACGGCTCCGACACCGACGATCAGGACCGCGACCAGCGCCTGCAGGAAAGCCGACGCGAACGACAACACGATGCCGCGCCGCGCGGTTTCCTCATTGGCGACGAGATACGAAGAGATCACCGCCTTGCCGTGTCCGGGACCGGCGGCGTGAAAAACACCGTAGAGAAACGAAATACCGAGCAGGGTCGTCACGGCGCTGCCGTCGTTCTTCGCCGCGCGGATCGCGCCGGACATTTCACGATAGAACTCGGATTGCTTGGCGAGCAGCCAGCCGATAATTCCGCCGGTTTGCTGCACGGCGCTTGCCGCCGGCCGCGGCGCGCCGAACGGAGTTTGCGCGACGACGGCGTGAACGAGAGCATCGGACAAGGCAATCGCTGCAATGGCGGCGACGACGATCGAAACGCGACAGGAAATCCAGCGCAGCGTCACTGGCAGGCCACCGTCATCCGATTGGCGAAATTGGCGCCGTAGTTTGCGTTTTCGCCGTTGAGAAAATTCTGCTCGCTCAGCGTTTGCTGCGGCTTGCTCTCGGCCGGTTTCTGGATCGCCAGCTTGCAGTTGGCCGGCGCGCCGACCAGCTTCAGCGGCTCCTTGTCGGCGAGAGCGAAGGCGACGAAGTACGTCGGGTCGTAAACCTCCAGAACCAGCTCCTGGGTCTTGGCCGGCACTTTCAACGGCAGTGTGAAGGTCAGGACGAGTTTGCTATCCTTGTACTCAAGAAAGTAATCGACCGGATCGCCGAACTTCTCTTTCCTGGCGCCGCTGCGCGCCGTGGTGAAATAGGCAAATTCTTTCAGGGAATCGACGTTGACCTGCGCCAGCGGCGCGAGATCCTCGCGCGTGTAAACGCCCTTGGTCTTGGTATCGAGTCCCTGGATCGCATAGGCCGAGAAAAGATCATCGAACGTCCAGGCATGGCGAATGCCCGTCACCGAGCCGTCGGTCGCGTAGATCAGTTCGCTGGTCGACGTCACCGAGACATGCGGATGAGCTTGCGCATCGTTCGGTTGCGCAACGAATCCGGCTAGCAGGACGATGGCGAATGAGAACAGGCGCATCATGTAGACAACCTCAAGCTGCGGCGGGTTCGGTCAGCAGGCCGCGGCGGCGAAGCAGAGCGTCAGGCTCAGGCTTGCGGCCGCGGAAGGCAATATATGCGTCTTCAGGATCGCGTGATCCGCCGGACGAGTAAATATCGTCATGCAGCCGCTTCGCCACTGCAGGTGCGAAAATATCGCCGGCCTCCTCGAAGGCGCCGAATGCATCGGCGTCCATCACCTCGGACCACATATAGCTGTAGTAGCCGGCGGCGTAGTGACCGCCGGAAAAGATATGGGCGAACTGGGTCGGCCGGTGCCGCAGCGAGATTTCGGCAGGCATGCCGATCTTCTCCAGCTCCTTGCGCTCGAACGCGCGCACATCCCGGCTCGCGGACGACGGCTGGGTGTGGAATTCCAGATCGATCAGCGCCGACGAGACGAATTCGACGGTCGCGAACCCCTGATTGAATTTGCGCGCGGCGATGAAGCGCTTGAGCAGGTCGTCCGGCAGCGGCTCGCCGGTCTGATAGTGCCGGGCGAATTTTTGCAACACCTGCGGTTGCTCCTGCCAATGTTCGTAGAGCTGCGAGGGCAATTCGACGAAATCGGTGAACACCGAGGTGCCCGAGATCGACGGATAGGTCACGTTCGACAGCATCCCGTGCAGGCCGTGGCCGAACTCATGAAACAGCGTCCGGGCATCGTCGGGCGACAGCAGCGAAGGCTGGCCGTCCGCGCCCTTGGTGAAATTCATGACATTGAGCACCAGCGGGGCAATCGCGCCATCCAGCTTTTGCTGGTCACGCAGCGAGCTCATCCACGCGCCGGAGCGCTTTGAGGACCGGCTGAAGTAGTCGCCATAGAACAGCGCCTTGTGCCGACCGCTGGCGTCCTTGACCTCCCAGACGCGCACGTCGGGATGCCAGACCCGGATGTCGCTGCGCTCGGTAAAGGAAAGGCCAAACAGCTTGGTGGCGACATCGAACGCAGCTGCGATCATGCCTTCCAGGGTGAGATAAGGCTTGATCGCCTCGTTGTCGAAGTTGGCGCGGCGCTGGCGCAGCTTCTCGGCGTAGAAACGCCAATCCCATGGCGCGAGTTCGAAGTTCCCGCCCTCCTCCGTCACCAGCTCTTGGAGGGCATCGCGATCGGCCAGCGCCCGGGCGCGCGCCGGAATCCAGACCCGCTCCAGCAGGCCGCGCACCGCGTCGGGCGTCCGGGCCATGGAGTCCTCGAGACGATAGGCGGCAAACGTGGGGAAGCCGAGAATATTGGCGGTCTCCTCGCGCAGCTTGAGCACTTCGACGATCGTCGTGCTGTTGTCGTTATCGTTGCCGTTGTCGCCGCGCAGGACGAAGGCCTTGTAGATTTTCTCGCGCAGATCGCGGCGGGTCGAGCTTTGCAGGAAAGGCTCCACAAACGAACGCGACAGCGTAAGAACCGCCTTGCCATCCATGCCGCGCTCGGCGGCTGCCGCCCTGGCGGCTGCAACGAAGGCGTCGGACAGGCCGCCGCGATCGCCTTCGCCGAGCTCCATGGTCCAGGCTTGCTCGTCACCGAGCAGGTGATGGCTGAACTGGGTCCCCAGTTGCGCCAACCGCTCGTTGATCTCCGCAAGCCGCTTCTTGGCCTCTTCGGCAAGGCCCGCACCGGCTCGATGGAAGCGGGTATAGGTCCGCTCCAGCAGCCGAAGCTGTTCCGGCGTCAGGCCGAGAGCGGCGCGATCCTCGTGCAGCCTGGCGATCCGGCCGAACAGCACCGCATTCATCATAATCGGATTCCAGTGCCGCGCCTGACGCAGCGATACCTCGCGCTCAATCTCCAGCAGTTCCGGATTGGAGTTCGCCGCCGCCAGCGTATAAAAAATCGACGAGACGCGGTCGAGCAGCTTTCCCGAGCGCTCCAGCGCGGTAATCGTGTTGTCGAAATCCGGCGCCGACGGGTCATGGGTGATCGCGTTAACCTCCGCCGCATGGTCGGCGAAAGCCTGCTCGAACGCCGGCAGGAAATGCTCGGGCCTTATCTCCTCGAACGGAGGCGTCTCGAACGGCGTTTGCCAGGCGATCAGGAGCGGGTTCGTCATCGATGAGGTCCCTCGGGAAGTGCGGGAGGCGATTTGACGTCTTCTATAGCACTTAATGCGGCTTTTTCAGTGTCGCGATGGCGGGCAGACGAGACGCTTTGGCGCTTGATCGGCAGGGGTTTTTGAACGAGATTGCGGCCCCATCTGGAAACCAGCGCCATGACACCTTCGACACCGTCTTCCTCATCCCGCCAGATCGCCTGGCCGAGCGTGATCACCGTCGTCTCGGCGGCGATCCTGATCGGCGCGGAGGTGTTCGGCGCGGCTTTCGCCGGCGGCTGGGCGCTCGCGATCCTGTTCGGCCTCGATGACACCGGCACACGCATTATCCAGGGCATCCTGTTCGTCATCGGAGTCGCCGTCATGGTCGCCTTCCTGCGCGGCGCGCAGCGTGTCGAGCCTTTTACACGCTGACGAGGGCGTCTCGCACGCGCTGACGACGGCGGCCCGCAGGCACTGCGACCGCTCGCCGGCGCTGCCCTCTCCACTCCAGCGCCACTCACGCTCTCTCGCGCCCTCACTCCCGCAACATTTCGTTAAACAAACTAAACATCCATTCATGTTCGCGCGCGTTTTGGCGCACGCGCTGTCGCTTCACGACCACAAGGTTGAGAAAGTTATCCCTGGTCCAAGAAAATTGTTGCGAAGCTGAGTCAAAAAGCATATTTCCTGCCTTGCCCAATTTCGCACGTGCCTGTGGTCGTGTGTCAGTCGGTAGGTATCCGGACAAGAGGCCGGACAGCCGCCAAGGGATGAAGAAGCCGAGGGTCGCTTAAGTCGGGTTCGACTTGAGAGGCCAGCATCTCTCTCCAGAGATGCCGTTGAAGGCGACTTTACTCCTTGCAACCGTGACTGGCAGCCGGAGGCGAACCGGCGCACCCCGCTCTCAACGGGGGACGCGACTTAAAGCAACGACGGAGCGGGCTTTTTTGGTCTCTGCCAGCTTTCCACCAGCTGGCGCGAATACCGAAGAGGCTTGTCCATCATTGCCAGGCGTGCGGCGGGACTATTCCCTCCAATCCACGGCAGCACAGTTTGGTCTGAGGTCCAGGCATTTTCGCGCCTCCATCGCGTGATGTGCCGAGACAGCATGACCGACATCATCTGGACGGTTCGCCGTCCCCGAAGCTGTATGGGGGATACTCCCATGACTGATCGCATCCGCGAGTTCTTGCGTACCCGCCGCAACGAAGGCCGCGACACGGAGCCGTGTCTCGTGGTCGACCTTGAGGTCGTGCGCGAAAATTACCAGACCTTCGCAAAGGCGCTGCCTGACAGCCGGGTGTTCTATGCCGTCAAGGCAAACCCGGCGCCGGAAGTGCTGACGCTGCTCGCGTCCATGGGCTCGTGCTTCGACACCGCGACGGTGGCCGAGATCGAGATGGCGCTGGCTGCCGGCGCGACGCCCGATCGCATCTCCTATGGCAACACGATCAAGAAGGAGCGCGATATCGCGCGCGCCTTCGCGCTCGGCATTCGCCTGTTCGCGGTCGACTGCTCGGCTGAGGTGGAAAAGATCGCCCGTGCCGCTCCCGGCGCGAAGGTGTTCTGCCGCATCCTGTACGACTGCGCCGGCGCCGAGTGGCCGCTGTCGCGGAAGTTCGGCTGCGACCCGGAAATGGCCGTCGAAGTGCTCGACCTCGCCAAGCGTCTTGGCCTCGAACCGCATGGCATTTCGTTCCATGTCGGCTCGCAGCAGCGCAAGGTGAAGGCGTGGGATCGTGCGCTCGCGATGGCTGCGACCGTGTTCCGTGACTGCGCGGAGCGTGGCATCGCGCTCAACATGGTCAACATGGGCGGCGGCTTCCCGACCAAGTACCTCAAGGACGTTCCTCCGGTCGTGACCTACGGCCGGTCGATCTTCCGTGCGCTGCGCAAGCATTTCGGCAACCAGATCCCGGAAACGATCATCGAACCGGGCCGCGGCATGGTCGGCAATGCTGGCATCATCGAGACCGAGGTCGTCCTCATCTCGAAGAAGAGCGACGAGGACGAGGTGCGCTGGGTCTACCTGGACATCGGCAAGTTCGGCGGTCTCGCCGAGACGATGGACGAGTCGATCCGCTACGCGATTCGGACCCCGCATGACGGCGCCGAAATGACGCCGTGCGTGCTGGCTGGTCCGACCTGCGACTCTGCCGACGTGCTGTACGAGAAGTCGCCGTACCCGCTGCCCGTGACGCTGGAGATCGGCGACAAGCTGCTGATCGAAGGCACCGGCGCCTATACGTCGACCTACTCGTCGGTGGCTTTCAACGGCATCCCGCCGCTGAAGACCTACCACATCTGATCGCTTCCGCGATCGGGCCGCATCAGGCCCTTCGATAAAGCGGGAGCCGGTTCGCCGGCTCCCATCCCGTCATTTTCTGAACTGACAACATGCCCGGGCGCTGCGCGCCGCTGGCGTGGGGACCGACGTGCCATGACTCGGACTGCTGTTTCGACCAGAAAGACCGCCCTGCAAGTGAGTGCTGCTCCGTTCGCGATCCGTGCGGAAAAAGCCTCCGACGTCACTGCGCGCGAAGCGCTGCTGGACGCCAGCTTTGGCGCGAACCGCCATGGCCGCACCTGCCAGCGCATCCGCGACGGACGCTTGCCCGCCGAAGGCCTTGCCTTCTCGGCCGTGCGCGAGGGCCGTCTCGTCGGGACCGTGCGGTTGTGGCACGTCAGCGCCGGCGGCAAGCCGGCGCTGGTGCTCGGCCCGCTCGCGGTCGATCCGTCGTGCCGCAAGCTCGGCGTGGGTGCCGAACTGATGCGTCACGCGCTGGACGTTGCGAAGCGCCGCGGCCACGGCGCGGTCATTCTGCTCGGCGACGCGCCGTACTACGCCCGCTTCGGCTTCTCGGCGGAAAAGACCGCAGAGCTAGCCCTGCCCGGCCCGTTCGAGCGCAATCGGCTGCTTGGGCTGGAGTTGCGCGACGACGCGCTCGATGGTGCTTGGGGCATAATCGTGCCCACAGGCCAAGCCACCAAGACCACCGCGAAGGCTCCGCGACGCACTCGTCTCGGCGCACTCGCCCCACGCGCCGCCTGATCCCATGACCTCGACCGAATTCGATGCGCCCCAGGCGAATGACGATCCGCGCCGTCGCGGATTGATGCAGCAGGCTGCCGTGACGGCGGTCATGATCCTGCTGGGTCTCAAGATCGTAGTGGACGTGCTGAGACGGAGCCGGCGCTCGTCCGGGACTTAAAAACGCCGCTACATTTTACGGCTTTTCGCCCCCTTGATTTACTGGCCCTAACGCGGCAAGCCGGGCCCGAAACAATGGAGCTTTGCCGATGTCCCGCCGCCTGATTTCGTCCGGATCGCCATTCGAGAAGATTGCCGGCTACAGCCGCGCCGTGGTCGATGGCGACCTCTGTTTCGTCGCCGGGACCACAGGCTACGACTACACGACCATGACGCTGCCTGCGGATGTCACATCCCAGACACGAAACTGTTTCAAGACCATCGAGAGCGCGCTGAAAGAGGCCGGTTTCGCAATGGCCGACATCGTTCGCGCCACCTACTACATCACCGACGCCAACGACGCCGACACGGTGTTCCCGCTGTTCGGCGAATATCTCGGCGAGATTCGCCCGGCCGCGACGTTGCTGGTCGTCGCCGGACTCTACAAGCCCGAGATGAAGATCGAGATCGAAGTCACGGCCAAGCGCCGAAGCTGATACGCCCCAACTGTCTAACTTTCCGGAGATTGCTGATGATGTCGCCCGCCTCGCAGATCCTTGGGAAGATCACCGGCCCCATCGTGATCGTCGGCTTCGGCTCCATCGGCAAAGGCATGGTGCCGATGATCGAGCGGCATCTCGACTACGACAAGTCGCGCATCACCGTGCTCGACCCGAAGGACGAGGGCCGCAAGGCGTTGTGCGACAAGCATGGCCTGCGCTTCATCCAGAAGGGCCTGACCAGGGACAATTATCGCGAACTGCTGACCCCGCTCCTCACCGAAGGCAGCGGCCAGGGCTTCTGCATCAACCTGTCGGTCGATACCGGCTCGGTCGATATCATGGAGCTCTGCAACGAACTCGGCGTGCTCTACATCGACACCGTCAACGAGCCCTGGCTCGGCTTCTATTTCGACGCCTCGAAGGGCGCGGCCGCGCGCTCCAACTACGCGTTGCGCGAGACCACGCTGGCCGCCAAGAAGGCGCGCAAGCCCGGCTCGCACACGGCCGTCTCCTGCTGCGGCGCCAATCCCGGCATGGTCTCCTTTTTCGTCAAGCAGGCGCTGCTGAATGTCGCCGCCGATCTGAAGCTCAACGCGCCGAAGCCCAAGACCAAGGCCGAATGGGCCGACCTGATGCGGCAGGCCGGCATCAAGGGCATCCACATCGCCGAACGCGACACCCAGCGCTCGAAGAAGCCGAAACCGCCGGAGGTGTTCGTCAATACGTGGTCGGTGGAAGGCTTTCTCTCGGAGGGCATGCAGCCGTCCGAACTCGGCTGGGGCACCCATGAGACATGGATGCCGGAGAATGCGCATACCCACGAGGCCGGCTGCGGTGCTGCGATCTACCTGATGCAGCCCGGCGCCAACACGCGCGTGCGCACCTGGTGCCCGACTCGCGGTACACAATACGGTTTCCTCGTCACCCACAACGAGTCGATTTCGATCTCCGACTATTTCACGGTGCGCGACACCTCGGGCAAGGCCGTGTACCGGCCGACCTGTCACTACGCCTATCATCCGGCGGACGATGCGGTACTGTCGCTGCACGAGTTGTTCGGTTCAGGCACGATGCAGGAGAAGCATCACATCCTCGACGAGAATGAGATCGTCGACGGAATCGACGAACTCGGTGTGCTGTTGTTCGGTCACGACAACAATGCCTACTGGTACGGCTCGCAGCTCTCCATCGAGGAGACTCGCACACTTGCGCCTTACCAAAACGCGACAGGTCTCCAGGTCACCTCCGCCGTGCTCGGCGGCATTGTGTGGGCGCTGGAAAATCCGAACGAAGGCATCGTCGAAGCCGACGAGATGGATTTTGACCGCCTGCTGGAAATCCAGTTGCCGTATCTCGGCCCGGTGAAGGGTTACTACACCGACTGGACGCCTTTAAAGGGACGCCCGGGGCTCTTCCCCGAGGACATCGACACGTCCGATCCGTGGCAATTCCGGAATATTCTGGTGCGGTGATTTTGTAGCCCGTCCTTCGAGGCTCGCCGCTTGCGCGGCTCACACCTCAGGATGACGCTCTAATCTTTGAAAAGTGATCCGTCATCCTGAGGTGCGAGGGCAAAGCCCGAGCCTCGAAGGACGACGGCCACAACCTACTTCCGCTCGGGAATCGGCTCGCCGGTCTTTTCAGCAGGCGCGGGCGGCAAGGCCGGTTGCGCACCGGCCTTCTGCGCATCGGCGTCGGGACGTGCGGGTTCGGGAGCGGGCGTGGTCGGCCGGACGGGTTCTGCGGGCGACGATTTGGTGGCGTCCGGCGTCGCCTGCGCCATCACATGCGGTTTGTCACCAAGGTGCGTGTAAGCCGAAGCCGCGATCAGCGCGCCGACTATTGCAATCGACATACCCAGCGCAATGCCGCCGATCGCCGATCGTTTTTGTGCGCGATCGAGCATCGTCATGACCGTCTCCCGTCACATCAAGTTACGAATTGCAACAAACCGGGGCTGACAATAGTTCCTTGCTCAGCGCTCCAGCACGCGGAGTGGCACGATTAAATTTTCGATGCACAAGGAACCGAAACGATCAGAGCGTGAGCAAACCCGCGTCACCGTTCTCGCTGGCGAAACCAAGCAGCGAGCCCTTGGCGTTCCACGCCAGCGCAGAGACCGGCGCATCGTCGTTGCGGCGCACCAGAATTTCCGCGCCATCCTGCATGCGCACCATCAGCACCATGCCGTTGCTGTAGCCCGCCGCGAGAATGTCGTTCTTCGGATGACAGGCCACAACCGTGACCTTGGCCTGCAAAGGCGCGAGCATCGCCGGCTCCTTGCCCATTGGTCCGTCCTTGCTGGTGAACGGCCACACGATGACGGTGTCCGCGCCTGAGGTCGCGAGATGCTTGCCGTCGGCGGTCCAGGACATCGAGCGAACCCGCGACGGATAGCCGGTCATCCGCATGTGGCGATTGTCGGCGAGCCGCCAGCCGTGAAGCGCCGACTCGTGCATGGTGGTGACGAGAAACTTGTTGTCATCGCTGAAGGTCACGCCGAGATGCGACCCTTTCCATTCCAGAACTTCAGGCTTCGCCGCCATATTCGGAAACCACAGCGTCACGCCGTTGTAATGCGCCACCGCGAGCCGCAAGCCCTTCGGCGCAAACGCAAGCCCGCCGACGGTTGAGACCACATCGAGAGATTTCTCGTCGCCTTTGGTGGGCCGCACGAATGCTGTCTTGCCGGCGGACCACGCGATGGCGCCATCGGGATGCAACGCGACGTTGTCGATCCAGCGGCGCTTGGCGTCGCTGGCTATCGTCTCGGTCGCGCCGCTCGCATCGACCGTGACCAGCTTGCCATCGTCGCCGCCGGTGACGATGCGCTTTCCGTCCGAGACCGTGCAGAGAATGCCGCCGTCATGAATCTCGTGCGTGGACACGTTGCCCGACGCATTCGCAAAACTGATGCTATTCTCGACGCCCACGAATCCGGCGCTGTCGCCGAGAAAATGCAATGCGGTCGCAGACTGTGGCAGTTCGACCTTCCGCACGCGATCGGTGACCGAGACGATGGACGCGGGGTTATCCGAATTGAACGAGGTCATTGCTTAAGCAATGCACTTCTCAAAGCCGTCGCGGATCTTCTGCTCCGGCAATTCGCGGCCGATGAAAACCAGCCGGCTGACGCGCGGCTCGTCCGCCTTCCATTCGCGCTGGTGATCGCCTTCGATCATCATGTGCACGCCCTGGAACACGTAGCGATCATCGTCGTCCTTGAACGACAGGATGCCTTTCGAGCGGAGAATGCTCTGGCCATCGCTGGCAACCAGCGCCTGCAGCCACGGCATGAACTTGTTGGCATCGAGCGGCTTCTCGGTCTTGAGCGACAACGACTTCATGTCCTCGTCGTGATAGTGCTTCAGCCCGCCGTGACTGTGGCCGTGCCCATGCGCGTGATCATGGCCATGATCATGATGGTCGTGATCATGATCGTGGTCGTGGTCGTGATGGTCGCTCTCTCCCAGGAATTCGGGCTCAATCTCCAGAATACGATCGAGGTCGAACGCCTTGCGATCGAGCACGTCGTTCAGCGCGACCTGGCAGCGCTCTGTGCGATGCAGCTTGGCGTAGGGATTGATACCGCGAATGCGGGCCTCGACTTCAGCCAGTTCCGCCTTGCTGACCAGATCGGTCTTGTTCAGCACGATGACGTCGGCGAACGCGATCTGGTTCTTGGCTTCCGGCGCATCCTTCAGCCGGGCGCTGAGCCACTTGGCGTCGGCAACCGTGACGACCGCATCGAGGCTGGTTTTCTCACGGACGTCCTCGTCGACGAAAAACGTCTGCGCCACGGGCGCCGGATCGGCGAGGCCCGTGGTTTCCAGAATGATCGCGTCGAACTTGCCTTTGCGCTTCATCAGGCCGTCGAGAATACGAACAAGATCGCCGCGCACGGTGCAGCAGACGCAACCGTTGTTCATTTCGAACACTTCTTCGTCCGCGCCGATGATCAGATCGTTGTCGATGCCGATCTCGCCAAACTCGTTGACGATCACAGCATATTTCTTGCCGTGATTTTCCGACAGGATGCGGTTGAGCAGTGTGGTCTTGCCGGCGCCGAGATAGCCGGTCAGCACGGTGACGGGGATTTTCGAGGCAGCGACGTCAGACATGAAAGCTCCAGGGCATGGCCAACGCGCCCTGGCAACAGAGGGGCTCCGCGCTAGTTCGTGAGCGCGCTGGCAAGCGCCTTTATATTGTGCCTGACCATACCAATGTAAGTGGGTGCATCACCCTTTTCGTCGGTCAGACTGTCGGAATAGAGCGTGCCGCCGATCGCTGCCCCGGTTTCGGAGGCAATCCGCCTCATCAGCCGGGGATCAGCGACATTTTCCAGAAAGACCGCCGGTATCTTCTGCGCCTTGATCTGGCGAATGATCGCCGCGATATCACGGGCGCTGGCCTCGGATTCGGTCGAGACGCCCTGCGGCGCGATGAAGGCGATACCATAGGCTTGCGCAAAATAGCCGAAGGCGTCATGGGTCGAAATCACCTTGCGCCGTTCGGCAGGCAATTTTGCGACCGCCTCACGCACCTCACGGTCCAGTTTATCCAGTTCGGCCAGATAGGCATCGGCGTTGGTGAGATAGGTCGATACGCCCGAGGCATCCGCTGCGATCAACGCATCGCGGATATTCAGGACGTAGGCCCGAACATTCGCCACCGACTGCCATGCATGCGGATCGGCGTCGCCATGACCGTGTCCATCGTCGGCGAGCTTCCGTGGCTTGATGCCCGTGCTCGCCGTAATCACAGAGGGTTTGCCGCCGCTCGCCTTGATCAGCCGGGGCAACCAGCCCTCGAAGCCGAGTCCATTGATGACGACGAGCTTGGCCTCGGACACACGCTTCGCATCTGCCGGCGTCGGCGTGTAGACATGGGCGTCGCCGCCGGGACCAACCAATGTCGTGACGTTGACCTGGTCACCGCCGACACTTCTCACCAGATCGCCGAGTATGGAAAAACTGACGACGACGTTGAGCTTGTCTTGTTGTTTCCCCTGCGCATAAACGGGTGCGCTGCTCAGGAGCGAGAACAGCGTTAGCAAGGCAAGACAAAACAGACGCATGATTTAGGCCTCCAGATGCCGGCCGGGGAACAGCTTGCGCATGATGCCGCCGACCGTTCCGAACAAAAGCGAAACCAGATAGATCACCGCTGCGATCAGGATGATCGCCGGCCCCGACGGAATCTTGGTGAGATAAGACAGCACCAGCCCCGCATAGCCGGAAACCACCGCGCTCAGAACCGCGACCAGCATCATCGCGCTGATGTCGCGGGTCCAGAATCGCGCGATACCCGCAGGCAAGATCATCAGGCCGACCGCGAGCAGCGTGCCGAGCGCATGAAAGCCGTTGACCAGATTGATCACCACCAGCGCCATGAAAGCGAGATGCGCAGGCGCGCCAGCGCGGCTCACCGAGCGCAGAAACAGGGGATCAACGCATTCGATCACCAGCGGCCGCCAGATCACTGCGAGCAAGATCAGCGTCACAGTGGCGTTGAACGCAATGACCATCAGGGTCTGATCGTCCAGCGCCAGCACATTGCCGAACAGGACATGCAGGAGATCGATGTTGGTGCCTTTGATCGAGACAATGGCGACGCCGAGCGCCAGCGACACCAGATAGAACGCCGCCAGCGACGCATCTTCCTTCAGTTCGGTCACGCGCGCGACGACGCCCGCCAGAATTGCCACTGCGAATCCTGCGATCAGCCCGCCGAATGTCATCGCGAACAGATTGAGCCCCGAGAGCAGAAACCCGATCGCCGCTCCCGGCAGGATCGCATGCGCCATGGCGTCGCCGACCAGGCTCATCCGCCGCAGCATCAGGAACACGCCAATTGGCGCGCCGCCGAGCGACAGCGCGATCACGCCGGCCAAGGCGCGGCGCATGAATTCGAACTCGGTGAAAGGCGCAATCAGCGCGTCGGTTATCATGGGTGCATCAGGCTGCGCGCTGGGGCGGCGCATCGATCGCGCACGCCGCCGCATCATCGTCGAACGCCTCGCACATCCGCCGGGCTTCGAGCAGGCGCTCGGCCGTGAGCGTCTGCGCCGTTGCGCCCCACGCCACCGCCTGCCGAGCCAGCAGCAGCGTCTGCGGGAAATGCCGCCGCACCAGATCGAGGTCGTGCAGCGCAGCCAGCACCGTGCGGCCCTCGCCGTGCCAGCGCAGCACCAGATCCATCAGGTCGGTGGCCGTCCTGGCATCGATGGCGTTGAACGGCTCGTCGAGCACGATCACGCGGGCATCCTGCAACAGCAGCCGCGCAAACAGCATGCGCTGCATCTGCCCGCCCGAGAGTGTGCCGATCGAACGATTCTCGAAACCTGTGAGACCGACCGCCGACAGCGCATGATCGACGCGCGCAATCTCGGGCTTGCCGAAGCCGCCGAACAGTCCTTTGCTGCGCCACAGGCCAGTGCCGACAAAATCGAACACCGAAATGGGAAAGCTGCGGTCGATGTCGGCGGACTGCGGCAGATAGGCGATGTCGCGCGCCGCGACCTCGCCAAGCCCGATCTGGCCCGCAAGCGGTTTGAGAATTCCGACGATGCCGCGAAACAGCGTCGACTTGCCCGCGCCGTTCGGACCGCACACCGCCAGCAGCGAACCTTTGGCGACTTCGCCACTGAGATGATGCACGGCCGGATGCCGGTCGTAGCCGAGCGTGACATCGCGGAAATGCAGTTGCGCAGCCATGCTCACCTCATCGCCAACACGACGATCGCCCACAGCCCGGCGCTCAGCACCACCGCAGCGGTAACCCTGGCGACCAGCGGCATGCGCAGGATCGACCACGCCGCCGTCTGCGCCGGATGCGGTTGTCCGGGCAAATGATGGTGATGACCGTGCCCGTGATGATGGGCATGGTCGTGCGCGTGAGAGTGATCGTGAGCCATTTGCGATATGTTATAGTATTACATCTCGGAAAGTCCAGACAAGGCCGCCTGCCGGAGAGGCGTTTCAGGGCTTCCCACTCAACATGGATAAGGCCGCAGCCAGAAACGGAAACGGCAGCGACACCGCCGCGCGAAACCACACAAACCGCGCCGGCATAAAGGGAATTTCCCACAAGATCATGCGCTGGAAGGCGAACAGCGCCCACGCCACCACGTAAGCCATCACCTGCGGTGCGCCCGCCCCGCTTTTCAGAGCGACTGCCCCCAGCGAAAATCCGATCACTGGGCCGCCCGGCGTGGCTGCGCCTGCGATTGTCGCCATCAGCACACCGAACCAGCCGGTGTCCGGTCCAAGTGAACTGATGATGAACTCCGGCGGGATGATCGCAGCGATGAAGCCCGCACCGATCACGCCGATTCCGACGCGCGGTGCGATATTGATGAAATCGCCGACGCCCTGCTTCATCGCGGCCTGAAACACCGGCTTGCCGCGCATGAATGTCAGCAGGCCAACGCCGAGCACCGAGCCCCACAGCACGATATCGACCAGAAGCGCGCTCATAGCTCGAACCGCTCCTTGACGCGCACGTAAACGAAACGCCCGAGCACGCCGGCAAGGATCGGCATCGGCAGCGAGATGACGATGCGCCAGAGCGTGAACTCGGTACCCATGATCGGCAACTCCCAAGAGATCGCGCGTCCGTAGCCGATCAGCGTCCAGCTCACGACCATCGCGATGGTCGCGCCGAAATCAGCGCCGACAGCGAGCAGCGCGCTTGCGACTGGATAAGCCGTGAACGGACCGCCTGGCAGAATCGCGCCAAACGCCGCACCGATCAGCAAGCCCTTGAGGCCCGAGTGCGGGCCAAGCGATTTCGATACCCGGTCGTGCGGCAGCACCGCCGCGATGAAGCCGCCGAGCAGACAGCCCGCCAGCACGCGCGGCAGAATCTCGGCAAACAGCCAGACGTCGCTCATGAAGATGGTGATGACGCCCTGCGTCCCGTCGCGCCGCCAGACCAGTGCAACACTCACCGCGACCAGCACGAGGATGAAGACAAACGACCACTGGACCGGCTTGCGCTTCTTCGGGCGCGCCCCAGCGGGTACGTCGTCATCGGGAGGATTTAGTTTTGGCGCGGCGGGATTGGACATCAGGCCATCTGGCGGACGATCGCAAGCCCCGCAAAAACACCGGCAATCGAGAGCACCACGGAGCCCACGATATAGAGCGCCGCCAGCCCGACTTCGCCGCGCTCATAAAGCATCGCAGTGTCGAGCGAAAATGCCGAGAAAGTGGTGTAACCGCCAAGGATGCCGGTCATCAGGAACAATCGCCAGTTCTGCGACGCATCGCCCTTGAAGGCAAGATAGCCGGCGATCAGACCCATCGCCAGCGAACCCGAGATGTTGATAAAAAAGGTCGAATACGGAAACACGCCGCCAAGCGTGCGTGCGCAAAGCACGTTGACCAAATGCCGCAGCGTCGCGCCGATGCCACCGCCAAGAAAAACCAGAAGATAGGTCATCGTTATTTGTATCGCGCAGCCGCTTGAACACCAAACCAGAACAGCAGCAATCCTCCGCAATCGTCATGCCCGGCCTTGATCCGGGCATCCATCTACTTTGCAAAAAGATGGATTGCCGGGCAAGCGAAGCTACGCCGTTCTTCGAACGGCCATGCCCGGCAATGGAGGAGGATACTTCGGTTTGATCTGATCGATCACGCCACCTTGGAATACAGCGACTCGACGTATTCCCAGTTCACCAGATGATCGACGAACGCCTTGAGATAGTCGGGGCGGCGATTGCGATAATCGATGTAGTAGGAGTGCTCCCACACGTCGACGCCGAGGATCGGGGTCGCGCCATGCACGAGCGGGCTTTCGCCATTGGCGGTCTTGGAAATTTCGAGCTTGCCGTTCTTCACCGACAGCCACGCCCACCCGGAGCCGAACTGGCCGACGCCGGCGGCTGCGAAATCGGTTTTGAACTTCTCGAGCCCGCCGAGATCGCTGTCGATCTGCTTGGCCAGTTTGCCCGGCAGCTTGTCTCCGCCACCGTTCGGCTTCATCCAGTTCCAGAAATGCAGGTGGTTGTAGTGCTGACCGGCATTGTTGAAGAGCGGCGCATTCTTGCCGAACGAGCCTTTCACGATTTCCTCGAGCGATTTGCCCTCGAATTCACTGCCTTTCAGCAGATTGTTGCCGTTAGTGACATAGGCCTGGTGATGCTTGTCATGATGAAATTCGAGCGTTTCCTTGGACATATGAGGAGCCAAGGCGTCATAGGCATACGGCAGGGCGGGAAGCGTGAAGGTCATGGGATCAATTCCGCTGTGGTGAGAGACTTGGGACTGAAGATTTGGGACTAACGAGCGACCCTTATAGAAGGTTTCCTCACGCGGAGGAATAACCAGCCCAAGGCCGCAACGTCAGTTGCAAACCTCTATCAGTCCGGCCGAATTGGTACGGATACCATTGCCGGCATTTCCTTCAACGAGACGGCATCCCTTGGCGACCGGCCGGCAACCGCCGGTGTTGCAGATGATCTGGCCGGTTGCAGGCTGCGATACGGCCTGCCGGGGCTTCGCAGGCGCTTCATCGCGCTTAGCGGGCCCGTCGCGCTTCGGCGCCGGTTTGGCCTCCTGCTTCGGCCTGATCCGTTCGCAGGTGTTGCCATCACCCACCTCGAAGCCCGCCTTGCATACGATCTCGACGCACGTCTCGCCTTCGGCGCGATAGCCGTTCTCGCAGACCAGCGGGCAGATCCGCGCAGTCTTGCCGCGGACAGCATCGAGCGAGTCGATACTCGCAGCCTTGACCTCGAGCTTGAGACCTGAACGCTTGTTGAACTGCTCCAGCGAACGTCTGGCCGCCGTGCTCCAGTCGTCATTGACGGCGCTGGTATGACAACCGACCCGGCGCAACTCGGCCTGCAACTGACGATTCAGCGATTCCGGCTTCGGCTCAGGCGATACCGGCGTGAGTGCCGATACTTGCGCTGGCAGCTTTTCGGCTACTGCTTTCTCGGCGGCCGCGACCTTCGCCTCTTCCTCGCGCTTCAGTTTTTCGGCAGCGAGGCGCGCCTGCTCGGCTGCCTTGGCGCGCGCCGCAGCGTCCTCCTGCTCGTTCTTCTGAGCCTTCTCCGCAGCAAGTTTGGCGCGCTCTTCCTCGGCCCGCCGCGCCTTCTCGGTCGCTTCGATCCGCGCTGTCTCGGCGCTTAGCTTGTTGCGTTGCGCCTTCGCCAGTTCGGTGTAGAAGCCCGACGGATAGGTCGAAATGAAAAGGTCCCACGCTTCCCTGCTGCCGACCCTCTCGGCCAGTTCGTAATCCCGGCGGACTTCAGCGTTCAGACTGGCTGCGGGTGTGGGCAAGGCCGCTGACGGTGCAGCGGCAGGCACCAGCGACACGTCGCCGCCGCCAAGCGAGCCATACACAAACGGCTCCTGTCTGTTGGACGTCTGTTTGAGCACGTCGTCGCGAACGAAGCCAAACGCCTTGCGCAGATCGAGACCCGGTGTCGCGATGTGCTTCACAAGCGCCGCCGTGAACGGGCTGTTCCGGCTGTCGCCATCGGAGGCGGTCGAACCGGCCTTGGCCGCAAATGCGATCAGCGTGTTCGGGCTCGACGGCTCGACCTTGGCGAAGCCGCGCCCGATCGCGCGCGTGCCGATGGTTCGCTTCATGGTCTTGGAGAACGGGTTGTCGCGACAGGCATCGAGAATCACAAGCCGCAATTTTTTGGCCGGCTCGATGGTCACGAGCAGTCGATCCAGCCCCAATGCCTCGTCGTAGACGTCGGTGTCGCGCTCCAGCGCCGCATCGACCGGGATCAGGTAATTCGTGCCATCGACCTCGATGCCGTGGCCGGCATAGTAGACCACCGCGATATCCGCATCGCGCGCCTTGTCGGCGAAATCGCGCAGCACGCGACGTGTTTCGCCGGATTTAAGATCGCGCCGCGACTCGACGATATCGAAACCGGCGCTCTTGAAGGTCGCTGTGATGGCGTCGGCATCGTTCGCGGGATTGGCCAGGCGTCCGACGTTCTGATAGCTGGAATTGCCGATCACCAGCGCGACGCGCTTGTCCGCTGCCGCCGGCGCGGCCGACAGCAAAAGAAACACCATGGCCAGAAAGACATTTCGGCGCAAAATAACGCCCCCGCCCAATATGCGGGAACCCTACCATTCTACCTGCAAAGCAGCAATCAGCCGCTCGCGGCCAAATGTGCGTTACGCCGCTTTAGGCAAGGCCACCGGCACAGCATCGCGCGCCCTGGGCGGGCGGACGTTCATCAGCATCTGGCAGGTGCCGGCGATCAGGCCGATCAAAACCGCCGCCTGCCAGGCGCGGTCATAGCTGCCCAGCCGATCGTAGATCAGGCCACCGCCCCACGCGCCGAGGAAAGATCCGGTCTGATGGCTGAGGAATGCTATCCCGGTCAGCGTCGCCATGTAGCGCAGGCCGAACAACTGGGCGACGAGGCCGTTCACCAGCGGCACCACGCCGAGCCACAGCGTGCCGAGTACGGCTGCAAATACGATCGTCGATGCCGGCGTCGCCGGAAAATAGAAATACGTCGCCAGCGCCAATGAGCGCAGCACGTAGATGCCGCCCAGCAGGATCTGCTTGGGATAACGCCCACCCAGCCAACCGAAAGCATAGGAGCCGATCACGTTGAACAGCCCGATGGTCGCCAGCGCCGTGGCGCCGAGCGATGCATCGAGCCCGCAGATCGCGAGGTAGTTCGGCAGATGCGTGGTGATGAAGACCAGTTGCAACCCGCAAACGAAGAACGCCAGCGCCATGACAACGAAACCGGAATGCCCGAGCGCGGATGCAATGACTTCGCGGAGCGACAGATCGGTGTCGTCAGCCTTGTTGATCGCGATGTCGTCGGCCTTGCCGGCGCAGAACGCGGCCGGCAGCATCACGGCGGCCAGTCCGAGAAAACCGACCAGCGCCATTTGCCAGCCTGCGGTCGAAATCAGCGTCTGCGCCAGCGGCGATGCCAGTACGAGGCCGAGCGAGCCGGCGGCCGAGATCGCGCCCATCGCGACGCTGCGCTTGGCCATCGAGACCGTGCGCGAGGTCACCGTCATGGTCATGCTCGAGGCCGTGCACGACAACGCCAGACCGATGCAAAGCCCCGCACCGAGCGTAAACGTGAGCGCCGAGGTCGCAAAAACCATGGTGACAAGGCCCGCAGCATAGACCAGCACGCCGGTCACCATCACCCAGCGCGCGCCATAGCGGTCGGCCAGAGCGCCAACAACCGGCTGCGTGATGCCCCACACCACGTTCTGGAGCGCGGTCGCGAGCGAGAAGTCCGCGGTGGTGATGCCGATATCACGGATGATCGAGGGCTGAAACAGGCCAAAACTCTGACGCATGCCCATCGCAAGGCTGAGCATCACCGCGGCGCCGACGAGGATCGACCAGCGCTGAACCGATCCAAGATCGGCCGCATCGACTTTTGCCTTCACCAAACCGTCTCCCGGAGAACCGTATTCTCTTTGTACAGCAGAATCCGAAATTGACTACCATCGGAGATCGGATGAGAGATGCAAGCGGCGCAGGGGTCGGTCGAGTGGAGCGCATTTGACATTCGCAAACCAGTTGCCGAGCTGCGCGCAGGCGAATGTCAAATGCGAAGCTCCACTCAAAACATATAGTTGCTAGTGGTCCCTTAGTTGCTAGTGGTCCTTCGATCCTAACATCCGCCAACGGACTGCGCCGAGAATGGGGTGCGAATGTCAGAATCGGACTAGGAAATGAGCATCGAGATCGACATTCTGAACGGCAGCGCGTCGTGGGCGAAGGTCAAGCCGCTGTTCGATCTGGTCTGGACGCCGGAAGTGCTCGCGCGGTCCGGCGATGTCGATTGGGCTAATCCCGATCTGCGCGTGCTGATCGAGAACGAAAACCGCCAGATCATTTCCCACGTTGGCCTTTATTTCCGCGACGGACTCTGGAATGGCCGCAAGGCGCGCCTCGCCGGCGTAGGCGGCGTCACGACCCATCCGGATCATCGCCGCAAGGGATATGCCAGCGTCGCGCTCGATGCGGCGATCCAGACGATCCGGCACCATGAAGCGATCGATTTCGTGCTTCTGGTCTGTGACGACGAGAAGATGTCGTTTTACGCCGCGCGCAAATGGCAGCCGTTCGGCGGCGTCCTGATCGTCGAGCAAAACGGCCAACAAGTGAAATTCGATGTCATGAAGCCGATGATATTCGATATGGCGATGCGCCCGCGCACCGGGACCATCGACCTATGCGGCCTGCCATGGTGACCATGCAGGAACGCCGCATGGATTTCCCCGCCAGCTTACATTAAATTACGATCATCATTCAAAAAAGATGGTCGGGGCATGACGATCCAAATGAAACCGCCAACGATGGCCGTCCCCGCAAGTCCATTGGTGACAGCGCCGATCCTGCCGACACTGATCCGGCTGGCGGCGCCGAACGCGGTCGCATCGATCGGCGCAACACTCGTGGCGATCGCCGAGACCTCCTACATCGGCCGGCTCGGCACCGAGCAACTGGCCGCCATCGCGCTCGTCTTCCCGTTCGTGATGCTGACGCAGATGATGTCCGCGGGCGCGATGGGCGGCGGCGTATCATCCGCGATCAGCCGTTCGCTTGGCGCAGGCAATCCGGATCGTGCCGCGATGCTGGCGCTTCATGCCGCCATCATCGGGCTTGGCGGCGGACTTTTGTTCACCGCAATCATGCTGATTTTCGGCAAGCATTTGTACGCACTGCTCGGCGGACGCGGCCGCGTTCTCGACGAAGCGTTGCTTTATTCGCAGATTCTGTTTTCCGGTGCGGCATCGATCTGGCTGGTGAATACGCTGGCTTCGGTGCTGCGCGGGACCGGCGACATGATGCGCTCGTCCGGCGTGGTCCTCACCGTCGCGTTGATCCAGGCCATCGCCGGCGGCGTGCTCGGCCTTGGCGTCGGGCCTATCCCGCGCTTCGGCATGCAAGGCGTCGCGGCAGGACAACTGATAGCCTTCACGCTCGGGGCGCTGTTTCTCGCCTGGTATATCCTGAGCGGCCGCAGCCGCCTGACGTTGCGGGTTTCGGCATTCACGTTTCAGCGCGACATGTTCTTCGACATCCTGAAGGTTGGCGCGATTTCGTGTCTGGCGCCGCTGCAATCGGTGCTGGCGATCCTGATCTTCACCAGGATCGTCGCGAGTTTCGGACCAGAGGCACTGGCCGGGTACGGCATCGGCGCGCGCCTGGAATTTCTGCTGGTGCCGATCTCCTTCGCGCTCGGCGTGGCGTCAATTCCGGTGGTCGGCATGGCCATCGGCGCGGGCCTTGTGACCCGTGCAAGACGCGCGGCGTGGACTGCCGGCGGCCTCGCCGGATTGCTGGTCGGGCTGGTCGGCCTCACAGTCTGGATCGCACCGGATCTGTGGATCGGACTGTTCACGCAGAATGAGTCCGTCCGCACCGCCGCGCGATCCTACTTCGCGTGGGCCGGACCGGCTTACGGCTTCTTCGGTTTCGGCGTATGTCTCTATTTCGCGTCGCAGGGTGCAGCAAAGGTTGGAGGCCCGGTGATCGCGGGGACCGCCCGGCTGCTGATGGTCCTTGTCGGCGGCTGGTGGCTTGCTTCCAGCGGCGCGGAACTGTGGACGCTGTTTGCACTCGTCGCTGCGTCGATGGTGGTGTTCGGATTGCTCAGCGCCGCTGTCGTTCGAGCCACATCCTGGGGCGATTGACGCAATTTCATCGGCCAAGCCACCGCCGCCAAATATTCTACATATCTGCACCGTCAACTCATGGCCTATGGCTTGAAACAAGCACGTTCGGCGCACATTGCTTGCCAGCGATTTGTTGCTAGAACGGCCTGGTTGCAGAGGACGCCGAATGTCCAGAAAATTTTTTATGTCATTGCTTTCATTTTTCTTTTTGCCGCACAGCACGCTGCCTATGCGCAGGCGCTGAACCCTTCGGGAATCTGGCTCACCGAAAAGGGCGATGCAAAGGTGCGCGTATCGCGCTGCGGATCCGGTGTGTGCGGGGTCGTCATATGGCTGCGAGAGCCGATCGATCCGGCAACCGGCAAGTTACAGGTCGATGACAAAAACCAGGATCCGCGGCTGGCCCAGCGCCGGATCATCGGCATCGGTCTGTTCACCGGCATGAAGCCGTCGGGTGAGAACAGATGGTCCGGGCGAATTTACAATGCCGACGACGGCAAGACCTATAGCAGCAACGTATCGGTGACCGGTCCGAACTCACTGAAGGTCGAGGGTTGCGTCGGCGCATTCTGCGGCGGCGAAACCTGGACTCGATCGCGCTAGCGCACGCCTTGTGGCCCGTCCTTTGGACGCCTCTACCTTGGCGCCTAGCTCGTTCCGTGGCCATTCTGCGGATGACAGCGAGCAGGCGCGTATCTAGTCTCTCGTCCCTGGAAGCGCCGGACAAGGCGCAACAACGAAACCCGGGAGACGCCCCATGCTTGCTGAAGCCGAGATCATGGCCCATGCGACGCGCATTCGCGACGATGGACACACGATCATCGAACGCGCCGCGAGCAGCGAACTGGTCGAGGCGCTGAAGGACGCGGTGCTTCGCATCGAACGCGATCACAGCCTTCAAACCGCGAAGACATCATTCGAAGGCTTCAAGACGCTGCGCGTCAACAATCTCCTGACTTACGACGATATCTTCTGGGAAGTGCCGCTGCACGATAACGTGCTGCCGATCGTGGAAGCGGTTCTCGACAGGGAATGTCTGCTCTCCTCGTTCTGCTCGCTCGTGCTCGGACCCGGCCAGGACGCACAGCCCATCCATGAGGACACCCAGCTTATTCCGCTGCCGCGTCCGCATATCCCGATCACGATCAATGCGATCTGGGCGCTGTCGGATTTTCGCGACGACAACGGTGCGACGCGCATCGTTCCAGCCAGTCACAAACTCGATCATTCTCCCGAATACGGCAAGCACTACGATGCGGTGACAGCGACGATGCCGGCAGGAAGCGTCATGCTGTTCGACAGCGCACTATGGCATGGCGGCGGGGCAAACGTCAGCAATGAGCGCCGCTTTGCGTTTTCCTGCGCCTATTGCTGGGGCTGGATGCGGCAGCAGGAGAACCTTCAGCTCGGGATACCGCATGAGACCGTGCAGCGCTTTCCAAGACGGCTTCAGGAACTGTGCGGCTACAGCGTCTACAAGGGCCAGTTCGGGCACATCGACAACAGAGACCCGATCGAACTGCTCGGGCGCGAACGCACCAAACGCATGGTGTGGGAAGCGACCGATATCCGGACGGCGCGGATCAAGGATGCCGCGCGTATGAGTGAACGGGCAAACCGTTAACCCATCGAAAAGCATTGCGCGTTGCGCGCGTTCGGCAAGCCGTTACGTTGCAAACGGTCACGTTTCCTTGATTCTCATACTTGCGGATTCGGCCGCTCTCACCAGCCTGTGACCACCGTCCAACGGACGATCTGGCATTGTGCCGGCAATTCGAAGAACGAGGAAAAGACCATGATCCGGGCTGCAATCGTCATCCTGTCCTTGCTGTTCGCAGGCGTTGCGCATGCCGCCCCGCTGGACAACAAGGACGGCTTCTGGAGCGAATGGAGCGACGCGACCTTCGAGCGCGCCGCACGCGAGAAGAAATTCGTCGTGATGTCGCTGCAGTCGTGGTGGTGCAAGTGGTGCTTCGTCATGAACCGCGAAACATGGTCGAACGGCGATGTCCGCAAGGCGCTCAAGGACAACTATATCCCCGTCCACGTCGATCAGGACAGCCGCCCGGACATCTCGCAGCGCTATGAGAATTTCGGCTGGCCCGCGACCATCATCTTCGGACCGGACGGCAAGGAGATCGTGAAGCTCCGCGGCTTTTACTCGCCGCAGTTCTTCATTCCGATCCTTGAGGGTACGGTCAAGGACCCCACGCCGATCGCCTATGCCGAACCGCCCGCCGAGCGCCCGCGCACTCTCGCCACCGGCCTCAGCGATGCGCAGCGCGGCGAGATCGTCAAATTCATCGACAGCGTGTACGACAAGGAGAATGGCGGCTGGGGCCGCAGCAAGCTGGTCGACAACAACACGCTGAACTGGGCGCTGCATCGCGCAAGACTCGGCGACAAGGAACAGGCCGCACGCATCCAGAAGACGCTGAAGGGCATGCTGTCGATGGTCGACAGAAGCACCGGCGCCGTCGGCCAGGTTAATCTGCGCGCGGACTGGTCGGCGCCGGTCCGGGAATTTCCGATGTTTGTGCAGGAGGCTGCCCTCTCCGCCTATTCCCGCGCCTCGGTCATGTTCCAAGATCCGGCGTATCGGCAGGCAGCCGATCGCATCTACGGCTTCCTGAAGAACACGATGGCCGCACCCGATGGCGGTTTCTATTCCTCGATGGGCCTCGACGAAGGCTCGCCCGGCGTCGATAAACGGCAATATGCGCGGGAAACGGCTCAGGCAATCTCGGCGGTGCTCGCCTACTACGATGCGACCGGCGTTACCGAAGCGCGCGACCTGGCGATCAAGGCGGCACGCTGGGCGATCGCCAACCGTTCGCTTCCGGGCGGCGGCTTCCGCCACGCCGAGCAGGACAAGGGCGGGCCTTACCTTGCCGACAACGTCGAGATGGCCAAGGCGCTGCTCGCGCTGCATCGCTCGACGGGCGGCCGCGAGTGGCTGACGCAGGCGACCGCGACAGCGGATTTCATCGCAAAGACCTTCATCGATCAGACCACCGGCGGCTTTGTCGTCGCGGCGTCTCCCGATGCCAAGAATCTCTCCAAGCCGATCAAGCAGCGCGAGGATAACGTCACGACGGTGCGGATGTTCAACCTGCTGTCGTCCTACACCGGCGAGCAACGCTACCGCGAGATCGCCGAAGCCGGCATGGGCTATCTGACGTCACCGGCCATTCTGGACGCGCTCGCATTCCTGCCGGACGTGCTGACCGCCGAAGACGAACTGCGCAACGAACCGGTTCACGTCACCATCGTCGGCGCCAAGAACGATCCGCGGTCGGCCGAGCTCTATCGTGCGGCCCTGTCCCATCCGCTGCAACACAAACGCGCGGAGTGGTGGGACAAGCAAGAAGGCCCGCTCGCGAACCCGGATGTGGATTATCCGGATTTCCCGGATGGACCGGCGGCCTTCGCCTGCACGAAAACGTTCTGCTCGTTCCCGGTGACGAAGCCCGGCGAGATTGCCGCACAGCTCGACAGCCTCAAGCGTGCATTGAAGCTGTAGCCTTGCAGCAAGGGCCGGACTCTGCCGGCATTGGAACGAACCCGGATAGCGGCGACCTCGAAACGAGTTCGTCGCTGCCCGTTACCGATCAATAGTCCAGATCTGACATAAAGGTGGTGTTGATCACCTCGAACTCGGCCGCGGACCAGGCGTCCATCAGTTCGGACCGCGCCCGCCGATACGCCTTCTCGTCCAGTACGCTGCAATTGATGGGATGGTGATCGATCCCGGAGATCTCAAGCAGCGTGGCGAAGCTGCCGCTGCGGTCTTCACGATTCACAGCTTCGGCGAAATAGATCGTGCCGTCGAATTTGCCTGACGCCCAGCAGAACTGAACTGTTGTCTCAGCGTCTGTCCGAACCTTGCCGCCGGAAGCGCTGGCCGTGCAACAAAGGGCGCCTAGAAACAATGCGGCAGAGCAGAATGCCTTTGTCTTTGCTGTCAACATTTGTGCCATCCATTGTTCGATGATGTTTCGGAAGAACGTCTGCACTACCGTTTCGCGGAGGAGAGAGTGACCGACGAAGAATGCGACAAAGGCCTCAGTTTCTGCGTTGGGCCATCGATCCGGGTGCCGCTTGCCACGTTCACATCGGCGGCTGAACGGGTGGCAAAGGAGATCGCCGCTATGGCGATCAGTGCGATGCAGTAAAGGCCGAAAGCCGTTAGGACCCATCTGCGATGATTGGCCCGGTCCTCGAGCCTCCGATCGACGGGAAGATGCGGCATGCGAACCTCCTTGCGTTGAGAGATTGCATGCGAACCTAGTCCGGAGACCGAACCTCGTTTGTGAACTGGATCACACCACGGCAAAAAATCTGAACGGGCGGCGGCGGGCTCCCCGGCAAACGATCCGGACTGGCCCCGCTCCGGACATCGTGTTAGCCGTCGTTCACGCAGGCGAGACGCAGCAGGGCCGCGATGATTGAAGCAGTGATATGGGATTTCGGCGGAGTCATCACTTCATCGCCGTTCGAGGCCTTCGCCCGTTTTGAAACCGAGCGCGGACTGCCTGCGGACATTATCCGGCGCACCAACACCGCCAATCATCTGGAAAACGCCTGGGCCAAATTCGAACGGGCCGAGGTGGACATCGAAACTTTCGACCGGCTGTTCGCTGAGGAATCGCGCGCGCTCGGCGCCGAGGTGCGGGGCAAGGACGTCATCCAGCTTCTGTCCGGCGATCTGCGTCCCGAGATGATCGAGGCGCTGCGGCGGGTGAAGGCGAGCTTCAAGACCGGCTGCATCACCAACAATCTTCCCGCCAATGCCATCGGCAGCAAAGGCGGACGATCGCTCTACATCGCGGAGGTGATGACGCTGTTCGATCACATCATCGAGTCGGCCAGGATTGGACTGAGAAAACCCGATCCGCGGATTTATCAAATGATGGTGGAGGCGCTCGGCGTCGATCCCAAGCGATGCGTGTATCTCGACGACCTCGGCGTCAACCTCAAGCCGGCCCGCGAGATGGGTATGACCACCATCAAGGTGCTGAGCTCATCGCAGGCGATTCCCGAGCTCGAAGCGGCAACGGGGCTGGCGCTGCGCGGGTGATCGCAATTACTCAATTATCGCAGTTACTCGGTTCACGTCGCTGTCAATCGCGGCGCCGCAGACTGAATTGCGACTGCGTCAACCGGCAATTCGGATTCACGACACATTGCTGAAGCGGAATTGTTTTTGCCTTGAGCAATCCACGCTCTTTCGCGCCTTCGGACAATGCAGGTGTCAGCTTTGAAATGGCCGCGAGCAGCGCGCGCTCGATATCGGATTCGCCGGCCGCCGTCGCATTTCCCGTCAAAACGACAATGTCGATCAGGTCGTGACGCCGGATATCGATGTCGATGAACAGAAGTCCGAACGGCACGGGTGGCAGCGTTACGTTTTCAAACTTGCAGGTATGCGAGTTCTGGCAAACCGACAGCAGCCGCCGCCCTTGAGGCCGCCAGAGACACTCCGGTTTCTTGTCCGGCTGGACGATGCAGACCGCGATATCCGGGGCTGCATTGATATTGGCGGGGCTGCCGCCGAGCCCTGGAACGCCGTCCCACGGGCTGAAATTGGTCTTGGTTTCATCGGCCGTCACTGTCAGATCGTAAGCAGCCGTCTGTGCTCCGGAATTTTGCGCCGAAAGCATAACAATCAGGAAAATTGCAATCATTCGCATTTCGGCAGGCCCCTCCCCCAAAACCATCTGCGCGGTTCGCCAATCACATCACAATCGGCAACACCACAATCGGCAACACCGCGCGAGTTGCGCGATCACGCGCAATTTGCGTATTGCATGCGATGCCTATCTGTCCAATCTATGCAGTGCAAGCAACAGCTTCCGGATAACATGAGTCCCAGCCCCGCGCATCTCGAAGCTGTCGTCAAGGAGATCGCCGCCGAAATGGCAGCGCGGACCGATCGCGGCAAGGTCGCCACGTATATTCCGGAGCTGGCCAACGTCGATATCAAGGCGTTCGGCATCGCGGTGATCGATACGGACGGCAATCTCGTCGTGGGCGGCGACAGCGACGTGCCGTTTTCGATCCAGAGCATTTCCAAGGTGTTCACGCTGACGATCGCGCTCGGCATGGTCGGCGATCATCTGTGGAAGCACGTCGGCCGCGAGCCCTCGGGCAGTCCGTTCAACTCCATCGTCCAGCTCGAGCGTGAGGACGGCGTCCCGCGCAACCCCTTCATCAATGCGGGCGCGATCGCCGTCACCGATGTGATCCTCTCAGGTCACGAGCCCAAGGTCGCTCTCGGCGAGATTCTTCGCTTCATGCAATCTTTGGCGCAGGATACGTCGATCAAGATCGACGAAAAGGTCGCGGCCTCCGAGCAACGAACCGGCTTTCGAAATGCCGCCCTCGCCAACTACATGAAGTCGTTCAACGTGCTGCAGAACCCGGTCGAGTACACGCTGGGAGTTTATTTTCACCATTGCGCGATCGCGATGTCATGCCGGCAGCTCGCGGCCGCGGCGCGATTTCTGGCCAACAAGGGCCGCGATCCATCAACCGGATTTCAGGTGGTGCAGGCCGAGCGCGCGCGCCGTATCAACGCGATCATGCTCACCTGCGGTCACTACGATGGCTCCGGAGAGTTCGCCTATCGCGTCGGTTTGCCGGGCAAGAGCGGTGTCGGTGGCGGCATTCTTGCGATTGCGCCTGGGAAGGCATCGATTGCCGTCTGGTCACCGGGCCTCGACGACTCGGGCAATTCGCGGCTCGGCCGTGTCGCACTCGAGACGCTGGCGAAGAGAATGGGCTGGTCGATCTTCGGCGCGTGAGGCGCGCGCAACAGCATTACAGGAAGCAACAGCACAAAAAGCAAAAGGGCCGAACATCGTTGTTCAGCCCTTACTCACGATCGCTTCGATATCCGGCTTCGCGCCGATACTCTTCTACACGACACCATCATTTTCCGGCACGCCGGGATTCGTCGATGGCTGCGTCGTGATACCAGCCCGAGCTCGCAATACGCGGCGTCGTATCCAGTACTGGCTTGGCCTCACCGCGCTGGCTGGCGGACAACAGCCTGCCCCGTAGCGGAAACTGATAGATCGTCGCGGTCGCCCGCGGCGTGGTCTCGGTTGAATTCGTACTCATCACATGTTTCTCCTTTTTGTTGTCTCTCCTTTGGACGCTGAGTGACGTGACTCAGATGGTGACGATATCACGCTTCGCACATCCCTTGCGCGATTTGCCGCATCGAAAAGCATCAAATGCCGACAATATGTGCACGCAGAAAAACTGCGGCGTAGATCATCAGCAAATCATCTGATGTTTTTCCGAGGGTGCGAATTGATGGCGGTGCAAGCAGCCGTTCTCGGCCGCCAAAAACTGCGGCAGACTTTCGCGAAACCCAAGCCTCCAAACGCATAAACGCTGTGCACCTTGGACGTCCGCGCAAGAACCAGCCACCGCCCGGTTTGGCATATTAAATGCTTGGTAACTTTTGGTTGGGAGCCAGACACCTGCGCGACCAGCAGCCTTCGGGATACCTCCCTACGCATCGCAACCAAGAGAGAGACGAAATGACCAAGTATAAGCTCGAGTACATCTGGCTCGACGGGTATACGCCGACGCCAAATCTTCGTGGCAAAACACAGATCAAGGAATTCGACAGCTTCCCGACACTCGAGCAGCTTCCGTTGTGGGGTTTCGACGGCAGCTCGACGATGCAGGCAGAAGGCCGCAGCTCGGACTGCGTTCTCAAGCCGGTCGCGGTCTATCCGGACGGCGCGCGCACCAACGGCGTTCTGGTGATGTGCGAAGTCATGATGCCGGATGGCGTCACGCCGCACGCCACCAACAAGCGCGCCACGATTCTCGACGACCCCGGCGCATGGTTCGGTTTCGAGCAGGAATACTTCATGTACAAGGACGGCCGCCCGCTCGGCTTCCCGACGACAGGTTATCCTGCGCCGCAAGGCCCGTATTACACCGGCGTCGGTTACAGCAATGTCGGCTCGGTCGCGCGCGAGATCGTCGAGAAGCATCTCGACCTCTGCCTCGCCGCCGGCATCAACCATGAAGGCATTAACGCCGAAGTGGCGAAAGGCCAGTGGGAATTCCAGATCTTCGGCAAGGGCTCCAAAAAAGCCGCCGACGAAATGTGGATGGCCCGCTATCTGTTGCAGCGGCTGACCGAAACCTACGGTATCGACATCGAGTATCACTGCAAGCCGCTCGGCGACACCGACTGGAACGGCTCGGGCATGCACGCCAACTTCTCGACCGAGTACATGCGCACGGTCGGCGGCAAGGCTTACTTTGAAGCACTGATGGCGGCCTTCGAGAAGAATCTCATGGAGCACATCGCGGTTTACGGTCCGGACAACGACAAGCGCCTGACCGGCAAGCACGAGACGGCTCCGTGGAACAAGTTCAGCTATGGCGTGGCCGACCGCGGCGCCTCGATCCGCGTGCCGCATTCCTTCGTCAAGGGCGATGCCTACAAGGGCTATCTCGAAGATCGCCGCCCGAACTCGCAGGGCGACCCATACGCCATCGCTTCGCAGATTCTGAAGACCGTCGCCGAGGTTCCGGCGGGAGCGAAGAAAGCCGCAGCCTGATCGGAGCATGCGTCCGGCCCGAGACCTGGTGTCAGCCCGGCAGCAACCGGGTCTCGGGTTGGACCATGTCCGTCATCTGCGCTGAGTAAGCTTGAGCCATAGATACCCCTTGGCTCGAGTTAGAGCCGGGGCGGAAGCTGGTCACTTCCCCCCGGCTTGCTCTCGACAGAAGGTAAAATCTGAAACTCATGACCAAGCAAAAAGGCCGCTCCCGAAGAGCGGCCTTTTTGCTTGCATGCCCGAAATTGAGTTCTGCTTCGGCGCAGCCCAAATGAGGCGTTATCAGGAAGCCACCACCAAGTAAAGCCTCGACACCCGTGTCAGATTGAACCGGCATGAACCAGTAACAACGAAGCTGTGGCATGCGAAAGGAGGCTGTGACGATCGAGGACAGCCCAAGATAAACTTAGGAAGGGGAATTGACCATGTCGAATGGAATTGCTCGAATCTGTACGACTTTGACCGCTTGCCTGCTCGCGGGGACGGCATTAGCTCAAACGCCGCCTGCAGCCGGCGCGCCCGCCGCCCAGGCAAAACCAGCTTCTGCCGGCGAAGCCGACCCACAAGTGATTGTCGAAAAAATGTTCACGCTCGGCGGAAACCGCAAGGGCGTGCGCGCGAGCGGCGCGAAGGGGATGTGCGCCAAGGGCACGTTTACCCCGTCGGCCGAAGCGGCAAGTCTGTCCAAGGCGCCGCACTTCGCCAAAACAACTCCCATGACGGTGCGTTTCTCGATGGGCGGCGGCAACCCGAACATTTCGGACAAGACCAAGACGACGCGCGGCTTCGCTCTGGAGTTCGAAGATTCATCCGGCCCCATGCTCTTCTACTTCATCTCTGCTCCGGTGTTCTTCGCCAAGACGCCGGCTCAGATGCTCGAATTCGTCGAGGTCCGGTTGCCGGGAGCGGACGGAAAGCCGGACGCTGAAAAGATCAAGGCGTTCACAGCCGCCAACCCGGAGACGACAAGACAAGCGGCCTGGATCAATGCGCGTCCGGTGCCGGCGAGCTTCGCGGGCGTGGATTACTGGGGCGTGCAGGCCTACACGCTGACCAACAAGGCGGGAAAAGCAACGATTGTAAAGCTCAAGGCGGTTCCTGGCGCCGGTCAACTCAACCTGAGCGAGGACGAGCTGAAGGCGAAGCCCGACAACTTCTATGGCGACGAACTGAAAGAGCGGCTCGCCAAAGGGCCGGTCGCGTTCGACTTCGTAGCCATTCTGGGCGAAGCGGGCGATCCGACCAACGACTCGACTGTGATGTGGCCGGAGGAGACCCGCAAGACGACGAAGCTCGGCACAATCTCGGTCACCGCGCTTCAGGACAACACGGTGTGCGACGGGAAGAACAGCGATCCGGTGAACAGTCTGCCGGAGGGCGTCGCCGGTCCCGCAAACGATCCAATATTCCAGGCTCGCGCGGCGGGTTACGCCGCTTCGCGGGTGCGCCGTACACAGTAATGGGCAGGCGATTCGGCAGGGCGTTTCGCAAAGCGACGACGGCTCGCCGCTCATAAGAAAAGGCCGCTCTGAAAAGAGCGGCCTTTGTCATTCACCTTCCGGATGAAGGTTATTTGGTTGCGGGGCTAGGATTTGAACCTAGGACCTTCAGGTTATGAGCCTGACGAGCTACCGGGCTGCTCCACCCCGCGTCAAACCGTTGATATCTTTCAGGATTTGTAAACGCTATCGGCGCGTCAAGCGCTGTCCGATCCAGCTTCAGGTTCCAGAAAGAGCGGCCGGGGCGAATGCCCTAGGCGCGTGCGGTGTGTACCAACCAGACCCCCCTTTGGAAAGCCCTGAAGCCACCTTTTTCAAGTTTTTATGACACCCGCCACAAGGCCGCAACGGACGGCTCTCGCGGCGCTGAACACTCTTGCCAGTCGAGACGCAAGGGCGGAGCTTAAGCGCCATCGGAAGCCTCGGGAGGCCATCATGGATCAATCGCTCGCGAACGCCGCAACCCGGAGCCTCGACGAGCTGTTCCATCGGCAACTCGAGCTGTCGCGCAAGACGGCGGCGCCTTCGGCCACTGAGCGGCTGGATCGGCTCGAACGCCTGCGCACCATGGTGGCGGATAACGAGCAGCGCTTCCAGGAGGCCATCTCCGCCGACTTCGGCCACCGCGCCGCGGTCGAAACGACAATCGCGGAAACCCTGCTGGTGCTCGGTGAGATCAAGCACAACGCCAAGAAGCTGAAGCGCTGGATGACTCCGCAGCGGGTCAAGACCGAACTGCAGTTCTGGCCCGGCCGCAACGTGCTGATGCCGCAACCGCTCGGCGTCGTCGGCATCATCGCGCCGTGGAATTACCCGTTGCAGCTCACGCTCGCGCCCGCCATCGCAGCGATCGCCGCCGGCAACCGCGTGATCATCAAGCCCAGCGAACTGACGCCGCGCTTCGCGAAACTGCTGCGCGAACTGGTTGCCGCAGCGTTCGATGACGGCGAGCTTGCCGTCACCGGCATCGAGGACGGCATCGCGGAACGTTTCGCGTCGCTGCCCTTCGACCATCTGCTGTTCACCGGATCGACCCGCGTCGGCCGTATCGTCGCCGAAGCCGCGGGCCGCAACCTGACGCCGATCACGCTGGAGCTTGGCGGCAAGTCGCCGGCGATCATCGACCGCTCGGCGGATTTACCGCAGACCGCGGAACGCATCGCCTACGGCAAGCTGCTCAACGCCGGCCAGACCTGCATCGCGCCGGATTACGTGATGCTGCCGAAGGAGAGCGCCGAAGCATTCGCGGCGCTGTTGCAAAAATCCATCGCGCGCATGTATGGCAGCGACGCTTCCAACAAAGATTATACCTCGATCGTCTCGGACCGGCATTATGCACGCCTTGAGGCACTGGTTGCAGACGCGACATCGCACGGTGCGAAAATCCTGCAAGCGGCGAGCCCGGCCGATCCCGCGTGGAAATCCGCGCGGAAATTCCCGCCGACCGTCATTCTCGGCGCAACGGCCGAGATGAAAGTGATGCAGGAGGAAATCTTTGGTCCGCTGCTGCCGATGATCGGATACACGTCGGCAGAAGAACCGATCGATTACATCAACGCCCATGACCGGCCGCTGGCGCTGTACTGGTTCGGCAAGGACGACGCCGCACGCGATGCGGTGCTGTCGCGCACGATGTCCGGTGGCGTCACCGTCAACGACTGCCTGTTCCACTTCACGCAAATGAACCAGCCGATGGGCGGCGTTGGCGCATCGGGCATGGGATCGTATCACGGCGAATGGGGCTTCAAAACCTTCAGCAAGCTGAAGCCGATCTTCTATCGCCCCGGCCTCAGCCGCCTGCCCGATCTTTATCCGCCTTATGGCGCGAAGATCGCACGGCTGGAAAAATTGCTGCGATTCCTGTCCTGATCGCGCAATACGAACGCACGACAAACAACAAAAGCGAAATGAAGTTGGGGGAGATCGCGTGGTTGAGGAGTTCGACTTTGTCGTCGTCGGAGGCGGCTCCGGCGGCAGCGCGGTTGCGAGCCGCCTGTCGGAAGATCCGCAAGCCAGCGTGATGCTGCTCGAGGCCGGCGGCGCCAATGACAACTGGGTGGTGACGACGCCCGGCGCGCTGGTGCTGATGGTCGCGGGTCCAGTGAACAACTGGGCCATGACCACCGTGCCGCAGCGGGGTCTCAACGGCCGCATCGGCTATCAGCCGCGCGGCAAGGGCCTTGGCGGATCGTCGGCGATCAACGCCATGGTCTACATCCGCGGCCACAGGTCCGACTACGATCACTGGGCCGCGCTCGGCAATACCGGCTGGTCGTATGACGACGTGCTGCCCTATTTCAAACGCTCAGAAGACAACAGCGAGTTCGGCGGCGCGTATCACGGCAAGGGCGGACCGCTCAGCGTCACCCGCCTCCAGACCGACAATCCGGTCCACGACATCTTTCTGCAGGCGGCGCGCGAGGCGCAGCTTCCGATTCGTGAAGACTTCAACGCGGAGGATCAGGAAGGCGCAGGCATCTATCAGGTGACGCAGAAGAACGGTGAGCGCTGGAGCGCGGCGCGCGGTTACATCCATCCCTTTATCGGCAAGAGACCCAATCTCAAGGTGGAGACCAAAGCGCATGCCACCCGCATCCTGTTCGAAGGCAAGCGGGCGGCCGGCGTCGAATATCGTCAGGGCAAGACCGCCAAGATCGTACGCGCACGCCGCGAAGTAATCCTGGCAGCGGGTGCATTTCAGTCACCGCAATTGCTGATGCTGTCCGGCGTTGGCGACGCAGCCGCTCTCAAGCAGCACGGCATCGCGCCGGTGCATCACCTGCCTGGCGTCGGCCAGAACCTGCAAGACCATCCGGATTTCGTCTTCGCCTTCCGCTCGGACTTGCCGAATTTCACCGGGCTGACGTTCCCCGGCATCAAGCGCATCTTCAAGGCGATCGGCCAGTATCGTCGTGAGCGGCGCGGCCCGATGACCTCGAACATCGCCGAATGCGGCGGCTTCCTGAAGACGCGGCCGGATCTCGACGTGCCGGATATTCAGTTGCACTTCTGCACGGCGGTGGTCGACGACCACGGCCGCAAGCGCTTTTATGGCAACGGCTTCTCCTGCCACGTCTGCCTGCTGCGACCGAAGAGCCGCGGCAGCGTCTGGCTTGGCAGCGCCGATCCGCTGCAGCAACCGATGATCGATCCGAATTTCTTCGGCGATCCGGACGATCTCGAAACCATGGTGGCGGGCTACAAAACGACACGCCGCCTGCTCGACGCACCGTCCATGAAAGCGATCCAGATCGAGGACGTGTTCACGGCCAACGTCCGCAGCGATGACGATATCCGTGCTGCGATCCGCGCCCGCGCCGATACCGTCTATCACCCGGTCGGCACCTGCAAGATGGGCGTGAACGATCCCCTTGCGGTGGTCGATCCCGCGTTAAAGGTCTACGGCGTCGAAAATCTGCGCGTCGCCGACGCCTCCATCATGCCGACCCTGATCGGGGGCAACACCAATGCGCCGTCGATCATGATCGGCGAGAAGGCCGCGGACATGATCAAGGGCGAATTGCGCGCGCGCTGACGACGGCAATACCTCGCGTTCGCCAGATTTCGTGCACGTCGCTCCAGTCGGGCGGTTGGTCCGCGACAAACCCCAGAGTGCTGCCGGCCGCGATCGCGGGAAACACGCGCATCGCCGCAAGATGCGCGCCCGACACAAGATAGCGGTGCATCGCATCCTCGTTCTCCCAGACCGACAGCGTATGGTGCACACCGTTGATGGTCCGGGTCTCGGCAGAAATGTTTCCTGCAGCCTGTTTTGCCTGCTTCATGGCGCGGATCGCATGCCACCAGAACCGAATCAGGCTACGCGACTGCTTCAGCCGCAGTCCGGTGATCGACACATAAACCATCGCCTTCCTCGAACGCCGTCAATGCGGGTTGACATCGTCTACCAAACTAGGTATATAAGTAGACATTGTCAACTCACGGGATAATCCGATGGGCAGCGAGCAGGAATACGCTTCGTGGCGGGATCGCTACGGCCCTTGGGCACTGGTCACAGGTGCATCAGACGGAATCGGCCGCGCTTTCGCCGAGGCCCTCGCCGCACGCCGGATCAACGTCGTGCTCGTCGCGCGCCGGCTCCCGGCCTTGCAGGCCATTGCCGCCGAGATTGAAACACGCTTCAGCGTCAGCACGCGCCTGATCGCGGCCGACCTTGAGCATATATCCGAGATACGCCGGACGTTCGACGGCGTCTCGGACCTCGATATCGGGCTTCTGGTGGCCAGCGCAGGCTTCGGCACAGCCGGGCCGTTTCTTCAGACCGACCTCGACGCCGAACTCGGGATGATCGACCTCAACTGCCGCGCGGTGACCGCGATGACCAAGATCATCGCTTCGCGGCTGGCAAACCGCGGCGGCGGAATCGTACTGTTCGGCTCGATCGTCGCGTATCAGGGCGTGCCCAATGCGGCGAACTACGCCGCGACGAAAGCCTTCGTCCAGACGCTCGCCGAAGGCCTGGCGCCTGAGCTGGCGCATCATGGAATCGATGTGCTGAGTTGCGCGCCCGGGCCGGTTCATAGCGGTTTTGCGGAACGGTCGCGGATGCAGATGGGTCAGGCGATGCAACCGAAAGCGGTGGCGGAACAGGCCCTCGTGGCGCTGGGCCGCAAGACGACAGTCTGGCCCGGCATGCTCTCGAAAATTCTTATAGGCTCGCTGGCAACCTTGCCGCGATTCGCGCGGACGGCCATCATGGGCCGCATCATGGCCGGGATGACGAAGCACCTCCATGGCAGCCAGAGCCAGACCTGACGATGTTCGAGAAGCCTGCCTTGTGGAAGCGTTCAGGATCATCGAGGAAGCGGGCATCGAGAAGCTCAGCCTGCGCGATGTTGCCCGCCGTGTCGGGGTTTCGCATCAGGCGCCCTACAAGCATTTCCCGAGCCGGGACCACATCCTGGCGGAAATCGTTGCGCGATGCTTCGACGAGTTTGCTGTCTTTCTTGGAACTCGCCCTCCGTCCGACCAGCCGCATGAAGACCTGCAAGCGATGGGTTTGTTGTATCTCGAGTACGCACAACGCCATCCGCTGAAATACCGGCTGATGTTCAGCACGCCGCTTCCGGACCCTCGCCGGCATCCCCGGATGATGCAGAATGCGCATCATGCTTTCAGTATCCTGCGTGACCGGCTGCAAGGCATGCCGCTCCGGCAGACCGAGCCGCAGTCCACCAGATCGACCGATCTCGACGCCATGTTTATCTGGTCTACGTTGCACGGGCTTTCGAGTATCCTTCATTCGGACATGCTGGCCGCGCTGAAGATGTCCGAACTGGATCAGCGGCGAAGCGTCCAACGCTGCTTCGCGCGCCTCAGTCTCGCGCTATCAGGCAACGATGGCACGCCGGCGATACCGAAGCGACCGCTCCGCAAATCGGAAGCAAGATCCAGCTCATCGACGCGACGCAGGTAGCGATCCGGACGATTTGGTGACTGATATCGAACGGATCAGTCATTTACTTTTCTCCGCAGGGGACTAGGGTCGCGCCGCTTCCGGAGATGGTTCATCGCAACGCATCTGCCGGACAACAAAACACAACGGCGCGCATGGCGCGCGGCTGAAACGACAAATCTTGGGAGTGAACGATGGATATGGGAATTTCAGGCCGCAAGGCATTGGTATGCGGCGCGAGCAAGGGGCTTGGACGCGCATGTGCGATCTCGCTCGCCGGTGAAGGCGTGCATGTCACGCTGGTCGCGCGCGGCAAGGACGCTCTTGCTGCCACTGCCGCGGACATCCGCAAGATGTATCCGAAGATCACCGTGACCGAAGTCGCGGAAGACATCACAACGCCTGCCGGCCGCGAGGCGGCGTTGAAGGCGTGCCCCAATCCCGATATCGTCGTTACCAACGCTGGCGGCCCGCCGCCCGGCGATTTCCGCAACTGGACTCGCGACGACTGGCTGAAAGCGATCGACGCCAACATGCTGACCCCGATCGAGCTCATCAAGGCGACAGTCGATGGCATGATCGAGCGCAAATTCGGCCGCATCGTCAACATCACCTCCGCAGCGGTGAAGTCGCCGATCGAGGTGCTCGGCCTGTCAAACGGCGCACGCGCTGGCCTCACCGGCTTCATCGCCGGCCTGTCACGCAAAACCGTGAGCCACAACGTCACCATCAACAATCTGCTGCCCGGTCCGTTCAACACCGATCGCATTCGCGGCGTGGCAGCGACGCAGGCGAAAGGCAGCGGCAAGACCATCGAGGAAGTCCTCGCGGCCCGCGCCAAGGAGAATCCGGCGGGACGCTTCGGCGATCCGGAAGAATTCGGTATTGCCTGCGCGTTCCTCTGCGGCGCGAAGGCCGGCTTTATCACCGGGCAGAACCTGCTGATGGACGGCGGCGCGTTTCCGGGAACGATGTAAACTCGATCGATCGCAGTAATCGCCGTCATGCCCGGCCTTGTGCCGGGCATCCACGTCTTCAACTTCGCTCCATAAAGTCGTGGATGGCCGGGACATAGGCGAGCGAAGCGACGCCGTTCTTTGAACGGCTATGCCCGGCCATGACGGACCTGAAAAATTCGGCAAAAAACCTGGATGGACGCGCATGACTTCGACGGCAAGCAAATCCTGGACGGTCGGCAAGGTCAAAATCACGAAAGTCACCGAGCTCGAAGCTGTCGGCGGAACGCGATTCATCCTGCCGCAGGCGACCTATCAGGAATGCCAGAAGATTCCGTGGCTCGCGCCCGTTTACGCCAATGACGAAGGCAAGCTGCGGCTCACCATCAAGTCGCTGATCGTCGAAACACCCAACCGGCGCATCGTGGTCGATACGTGCCTCGGCAACGGCAAGCAGGGCCGCAGCGTTCCGACCTGGAATAACCTCGACACTGACTTCCTCGACCGCATGAGTGCTGCCGGTTATCCGCCGGACACGATCGACACGGTGTTCTGCACCCACATGCATGTGGATCACGTCGGCTGGAATACGAAGCTGGAGAATGGCCAGTGGGTGCCCACCTTCACCAACGCACGCTACGTGTTCGTCAAACCGGAATATGACCACTGGCTTGCCGGCAACGGTACGCACGAGCAGCAGGCGGTGATCGAGGATTCGGTCAAGCCAGTCGCGGCTGCCGGTCTCGTCGACCTGGTGCCGAGCGATCACCGGCTGACCGACGAACTCACGCTGATCCCGACCTATGGACACAGCCCCGGCCATGTCAGCATCCACGTCAAATCCGGCGGCGAGGAAGGCCTGCTGACCGGCGACGTGGCCCACAGCCCCTGTCAGATGGCGCATCTCGACTGGTCGGCGACCGTCGATTACGATCCGCTGCAATCGGCGCGGACACGCCGCGAATTGTTCTCGCGCTTCGCGGATACGAATACGCTCATTGTCGGCGGGCACTTCGACCCCGGCTATCTCAAGCGCGACGGCGACGTATTCAAGCTGATCGCGGTTTGAGCAACGACGGCCGCGCTTTTGCACCGCAGCGTAAAGCCAATCAATTCTCGGCGCATTTGAGCGTTTGGCGCGGCGCTTATGCGACTGCACCGGTTGAATTTTTCAAACCCCTGTTCCATGAAAGACGGCAACAAGAAACCCCGCAGGGAAGGACGACCACATGAAGTTGCTTCGGTACGGCGCAATCGGCCAGGAAAAGCCCGGAATCCTCGACAGTGCCGGCAAGATCCGCGACCTGTCCGCTCATGTGAAAGATCTGGATGGCGCAGCTTATTCGCCCGAGGGCCTGAAAAAGCTCGCCGCGATCGACGTCAATTCCCTCCCCGCCGTCAGCGGCTCGCCGCGGATCGGCGCACCCGTCACCGGCATCTCGAAATTCGTCGCCATCGGCCTCAACTTCGCTGACCACGCTGCCGAAACCGGCGCGGCCGTCCCGACCGAACCGATCTTCTTCCTCAAGGCCAACACCAGCCTGTGCGGACCGAACGACAACGTCGAGAAGCCGCGCGGTTCGACCAAGCTCGACTGGGAAGTCGAACTCGCGGTCATCATCGGCACCCGCGCGAAGTATGTGACCGAAGCGCAGGCGATGGACCATGTCGCCGGCTTCTGCATCTGCAACGACGTTTCCGAGCGCCAGTTTCAGATCGAGCGGCTCGGTCAATGGACGAAGGGCAAGTCCCACGACACCTTCGGCCCGGTCGGGCCATGGCTCGTCACCAAGGACGAAGTGCCGAATCCGCAAAAACTCACCATGTGGCTTGATGTGAACGGCAAGCGCTGCCAGAACGGCTCGACCAAGACCATGATCTTCTCGGTTGCAAAAGCGATCGCCTACGTCTCGCAATTCATGACACTGCTGCCGGGCGACATCGTCACCACCGGTACGCCTCCGGGCGTCGGACTCGGGATGAAGCCGCCGCGTTTCCTCGAAGTCGGCGACGAACTGGCGCTCGGAATCGAGGGTCTCGGCGAACAGCGCCAGAAAATCGTCGCAGCGTAACGCCACAGGTTTGCCACAGCCATTTTCAGCACTGGATTCACCTCAATGAAGCTCGTTTTTTCGCCGTCCTCGCCGTTCGCGCGCAAGGTCCGCATCGCCGCCATTGAACTCGGCCTGATCGGCAAGATCGAGTTCATCTCCGCGAAGGTCGTTCCCGGCGAAGCGAATGACGACTATGTGCGCGACGTCAATCCGGTGAAGAAACTGCCGGCGCTGATCCTCGACAACGGCGACGTGATCGTCGATTCCTACGTCATCGTTGAGTATCTCGACGAGCTTGCCGGCGGCGGAAAACTTATTCCAGCCTCCGGCCCGTCGCGCTGGCGGGTCAAGAGCGATCACTCCATCACGCAGGGCATGCTCGATTCGATGCTGCTGTGCCGCTACGAAAAGGCGGTGCGACCGGAAGCGCTGCGATGGCAGGGGTGGAGCGACGATCACTGGAATCGCGCATGGCAAGGCATGACCCGGTTCGAGAACAGGCCCGATGTCTTTTCCGGACCTCTCGATGTCGCCCAGATCGGCATTGTCTGCGTGCTCGGCTATGCCGATTTCCGCTTTGCCGATTGCGGTTGGCGCAAGGCGTTTCCAAAGCTCGCTGCGTTCAACGAGAAGATGATGCAGCGCGAGTCGGTGAAGATATCGGTGCCGCCGCCGGCCTGATCAGCCCGTCCGGCCGTGCTATAAAAATCCAGCAAGGATCACGGCATTGATGACGATCGAACATCAGACCGCGCTTTCGGCGACCGAAGCCAGTCCCTCGCACGCCATAGCTGACCTCTACCACGCCATGTTCACCGGCCTGATCATGACGCTGATCACCCGTCGCGGAGCGGCAGAGGCGGCCGAGTTCGTGTTTCATGTGTTTCGCCGCCAGCATCATGAGCGATTTCTTCCGGGCTTGCAGAAGCTGGGGCTCGATAAACTGCCCCATCCGGTCGCGGCTGCGCAGTACCACTATCTCAGCAACTTCATCGGCGGCGTTTCAGTCGAGTACATGTACGAGTCCGATCGCAAGGCATGGGTTCGCTATCCGCCGCCGCGCTGGATCTGGAAGGGTACGGCGATCTGCGCGATTCCGAGCGAGGTGTCAGCGGCGATGCTGCGCGGCTGGCACGCACACAACGGCGTGGCGCTCGGCAACCCGCGGATGGGATTTGTCTGTACGAAGCAAACCGTCGATGGCGAGAACGGGCTCGAGGGCTTTTATTACGAGTACGATCGCGAACTAAAGCCCGAAGAGTGCCTGCGGTTCGAACCAGGGCTTGAAGCGCCGCTGTTCGACCCCGCAAGGGCGCCAAGACTCGGCACCGACCATTGGCCAAAGGCGCGGCTCGACAAGGCCTATCGCAATTACGCCCTCGAATATGTGCGGACGGGTCTCCCCGTCGCGGTCGGCTTGTTCGGTCCGGAGGAAGCAGCAAAGCATCTGCATCTCAACGGCAAGCTCGTCGGCATGCAGCTCTTCGCCGAGACAGCGCAGCATTTCGGGGATCCGAGCGGCGGGCCGAAAGGCTTTGCCGATTTTCTCGTGGCGATGATGGAAGCACAAGGCGATCAGGCGTTGGTTGCCACGGGTGGCGCAGGCGATTTCGTCGTCTCCCAAACATCATGGGGCGCGATGGCAGGCCTCGACGATTACGATCCGAGTTGTCTCGCAGCTCTCTCCGGGTTGATCGAAGGGCTCGCCGCGGCTTGCGACCGCAGACTCGGCGTCAAATTGGACGCACCTATCGGCCGAGAGCCGGGGCCGCTGCGCTGGACGATCAGCTATCGACGTCTCAAGCCATCCGGTACGGACGCATATCCGGCCTGATTGCCTTGGTCGGTGCGTCTGAAATTGCAACAGCATTCGGCGCTTGCGCAACAAGGCCGAAACCGGATTAGCTTGCGGCCAACAAAACAAGCCGGGGAACGCCATGAAGGCCGCTGTTCTGCACCAAGCTCATAGCCCGCTCGTCATCGAGGATGTCACGCTTCAAAAGCCGGGGCCGCGCGAGGTCCTGATCCGGACCAAGGTCGCGGGGCTCTGCCATTCCGACCTCCATTTCATGGAAGGACTGTATCCGCATCCCTTGCCCGCCGTGCTTGGTCATGAGTCCGCAGGCGTGGTCGAGCAGGTCGGCTCGGACGTGACCTACGTGAAGCCCGGCGACCATGTGGTGACCTGCTTGTCGGTGTTCTGCGGCACTTGCGACAACTGCACCACCGGCCGTACCGTGATCTGCACCAATACTGACGTGAAGATGCTGCCCGGCCAATCCAAGCGGCTCAGCTGGAAGGGCGGCGAGCTGATGCACCAGTTTCTCAACCTGTCGTCATTCGCCGAGCAGATGCTGGTGCACGAGAATGCGATCGTAAAGATACGCCGTGACATGCCGCTCGAGCTTGCTGCCCTGATCGGCTGTGGCGTCATCACCGGCTACGGCGCCGTGGTGAACACGGCCAAGGTTGTCGCGGGAGAAACCGTCGCCGTGATCGGCTGCGGCGGCGTCGGCATGGCCGCGATCAACGGCGCAGCGATCGCAGGCGCCGGCCGCATCATCGCGATTGATACCAATCCCGTGAAGCTGCAGCTCGCCACCAAACTCGGCGCCACCGATCTGGTCAATCCCAACGACGGCGATCCGGTGGAGCAGGTCAAGAATCTCACCAACGGTGGCGTACATCATGCCTTCGAGGTCTTGGGCACGAAGAAAACTGCAGAACAATCGTTCGCGATGCTCGCCGTTGGCGGCACAGCGACCATCGTCGGTATGGTTCCGTTCGGCGAGAAGATCGAACTGCACGGGTTCGACTTCCTGCGCGAACGCCGCATTCAGGGCTCGTCGATGGGATCGAACCATTTCCGCGTCGACATGCCGAGGCTGGTCGAGTTTTACATGCGCGGCAAGCTGCACCTCGAGGACTGGATATCCGCCAAGCTGAAGCTGTCCGAGATCAACGAGGGATTTGCCAATATGAAGGCCGGCAAGACGCTGCGCAGCGTCGTCATGTTCGACTAGGTCCGCGCCCGTCACACAACGGCAACCAGATTTGCTTAACTGTTGCCAGGGGCATTCGTTCGCAACCAAGTCAGGCGACGTGGAGCCGGTGTTGACACGCGCGAACAGGCCCTGGTGGCAAACGACGACGATCTATCAGATCTATCCGCGATCGTTTCAGGATTCGAACGGCGATGGTGTCGGCGATTTGCGCGGCATCATGACGCGAATTCCGTACCTCAAGACTCTCGGAATCGAGACGGTCTGGATTTCCCCGTTCTTTCCGTCGCCGATGAAGGATTTCGGCTACGACATTTCGGATTATTGCGGGATCGATCCGCTGTTTGGATCGATGATCGATTTCGATGCGCTGCTTTCCGCGCTGCATGAAAATGGATTGCGGCTGATCCTCGATCTGGTCCCGAACCACACCTCGGACCAGCATCCTTGGTTCGTCGAAAGCCATTCGTCGCGCTTGTCGCACAAACGAGACTGGTACATCTGGCGCGATCCGGCTGTCGATGGCGGCCCGCCCAACAACTGGCTGTCGGAATTCGGCGGCAGTGCCTGGACCTTGGATGCCACAACTTGCCAATACTACTACCACGCATTTCTGGCCGCGCAGCCCGATTTGAACTGGCGAAATCCGGAGGTGCGCACGGCGATGCACGATGTGATGCGCTTCTGGTTGCGCAAGGGTGTCGACGGATTTCGCGTCGATGTGATGTGGCACTTGATGAAGGATGCGCAGTTTCGCGACAACCCGCCCAACCCGGCTTACGACGACAGCCGGCCGCCGCACGAAAGCCTGCTGACGCGGCATTCGGCCGACGTCGACGAGATCCACGATATCGTTCGTGGCCTGCGTGACGTCATCGATGCATTCGACGATCGTCTTCTGATTGGAGAAATCTACCTCCCGCTGGAGCGTCTGGTCGCCTATTACGGCGCCGATCTTGGCGGAGCTCATCTGCCATTCAATTTTTCGCTGCTGAGCACGCCATGGACTGCCACGGAGATCGAAGCGCTTGTCAAAAGATACGAGTCGCTGCTGCCGGCTGGTGCGTGGCCGAATTGGGTTCTGGGCAATCACGATCGCCGCCGCCTGGCAAGCCGCATCGGCAGGGAGCAGTTGCGCAACGCCGCAATGCTGCTTCTGACATTGCGCGGCACGCCAACCCTCTATTATGGCGACGAACTC
>JAKFVL010000021.1:0-10000 GCA_021732215.1 Hyphomicrobiales bacterium | reverse complement strand
GAACCGACGACCTCATGCTTGCAAAGCACGCGCTCTCCCAGCTGAGCTATGCCCCCGTACCAGAAGACGAATGCTGCTTATGGCGTGGAGCAAGCGCTTTCAGGAAAGCACGCTTGGAAAGTGGTGGGCCTGGGAAGACTTGAACTTCCGACCTCACGCTTATCAAGCGCGCGCTCTAACCAACTGAGCTACAAGCCCTGACGACGCAAGTCTTTACGACTGCAAGTCTAACGACGAGAGGCTCGCACGCGCGCATCATGTCGCTTCAAACAACAAGCTCAAACGACAAGCGATGCTCACGATTGCGCCGCCCCTGGCGCGTGTTCGTCCGCGAAGAAAGAGAAACGTAGACGGCGGTGTCCCGCCAATGCAGCTCAACGATCCTGACGATCGTTGGCCACTGATGTTTCTGAAGAGGTTCGATAAGAGCAAGCTCTTGAAGAACCATCCTTAGAAAGGAGGTGATCCAGCCGCAGGTTCCCCTACGGCTACCTTGTTACGACTTCACCCCAGTCGCTGACCCTACCGTGGTCAGCTGCCTCCCTTGCGGGTTAGCGCACTGCCTTCAGGTAGAACCAACTCCCATGGTGTGACGGGCGGTGTGTACAAGGCCCGGGAACGTATTCACCGTGGCATGCTGATCCACGATTACTAGCGATTCCAACTTCATGGAGTCGAGTTGCAGACTCCAATCCGAACTGAGACGGCTTTTTGAGATTTGCGAAGGGTCGCCCCTTAGCATCCCATTGTCACCGCCATTGTAGCACGTGTGTAGCCCAGCCCGTAAGGGCCATGAGGACTTGACGTCATCCCCACCTTCCTCGCGGCTTATCACCGGCAGTCTCCTTAGAGTGCTCAACTAAATGGTAGCAACTAAGGACGGGGGTTGCGCTCGTTGCGGGACTTAACCCAACATCTCACGACACGAGCTGACGACAGCCATGCAGCACCTGTGCTCTAGGCTCCGAAGAGAAGGTCACATCTCTGCGACCGGTCCTAGACATGTCAAGGGCTGGTAAGGTTCTGCGCGTTGCGTCGAATTAAACCACATGCTCCACCGCTTGTGCGGGCCCCCGTCAATTCCTTTGAGTTTTAATCTTGCGACCGTACTCCCCAGGCGGAATGCTTAAAGCGTTAGCTGCGCCACTGGAGAGTAAACCCTCCAACGGCTGGCATTCATCGTTTACGGCGTGGACTACCAGGGTATCTAATCCTGTTTGCTCCCCACGCTTTCGTGCCTCAGCGTCAGTATCGGGCCAGTGAGCCGCCTTCGCCACTGGTGTTCTTGCGAATATCTACGAATTTCACCTCTACACTCGCAGTTCCACTCACCTCTCCCGAACTCAAGATTCCCAGTATCAAAGGCAGTTCTGGAGTTGAGCTCCAGGCTTTCACCTCTGACTTAAAAATCCGCCTACGCACCCTTTACGCCCAGTGATTCCGAGCAACGCTAGCCCCCTTCGTATTACCGCGGCTGCTGGCACGAAGTTAGCCGGGGCTTATTCTTGCGGTACCGTCATTATCTTCCCGCACAAAAGAGCTTTACAACCCTAGGGCCTTCATCACTCACGCGGCATGGCTGGATCAGGGTTTCCCCCATTGTCCAATATTCCCCACTGCTGCCTCCCGTAGGAGTTTGGGCCGTGTCTCAGTCCCAATGTGGCTGATCATCCTCTCAGACCAGCTACTGATCGTCGCCTTGGTGAGCCGTTACCTCACCAACAAGCTAATCAGACGCGGGCCGATCTTTCGGCGATAAATCTTTCCCCGTAAGGGCTTATCCGGTATTAGCACAAGTTTCCCTGTGTTGTTCCGAACCAAAAGGTACGTTCCCACGCGTTACTCACCCGTCTGCCGCTGACGTATTGCTACGCCCGCTCGACTTGCATGTGTTAAGCCTGCCGCCAGCGTTCGCTCTGAGCCAGGATCAAACTCTCAAGTTGGACTTGAAACTTTAAACCGGCTGATCACAACGTTTGACGAGGTCCCACCATTTGCTGACCTGAGTTCTTTCAAACTCAAGCCAACTTGCTGTCTGCGATTCACATCGCTGACAACGATGGTGTAACCTTTGAAACGTGTACCGCCGAAGTCTTTCGTCCGGTCTCAACCTCTTGAAAACTTGCGCTTTCAAATGATCGAGACCCGCAAGGACTCCGCCGTCCACGTTTCTCTTTCTTCATCTTAACTTGTCAAACAGCCCGGGGCGGGGAGCCCCAACTCCCATCAGCTGGGAGCTAAACTTTAACCTTGAAGTCTTCATCCGACGCCGAATGGCAACCGACAACGATCGGCTGTTCATTCACTCATCTCAATGAGGAGCTTCTAAAGACGCAAATTCATGCCGGGGCCAGAAGGCCAAGGCATCGCCGCGCCAGTGGTGGGGTTATAGGCTCGCCCGATCGGCATTGTCAACGCCGATGTCAACAAATCGTCGCACGAAACTCAACACCAGCCAAAGCCTTGCTGCGCCGCACATTCTCCTTCGATTTCGGATGTCTGCGCCGCACTTGGGCCACATTCCTGCGACGTTCTGGCGGTTCTGTTTGGCCTTGAATCGCAATGTATGTGACTGGGATGTCCAGAGATGTCAGCGCATCGAGTTGAGGCCGTCGAGCGAAGCTCTCTCCCGCCGGGTGCCATCCGCATACCGGTATCAGCAGTGGAAGGTTTTGATCGCTAGACCTCATCGATCGCCTGCGTTTGGCGACCGGTGCAGAAGCGTCTATGACAGAGAGCAGTGACGTCGGACATGCCGGGTGGGGTGTGTTTGATCGAGAGGAATACATCGGTAACGCTCCGCAAGCGGGCGGCCGAACAATACGAGAAGCATGAGTCGGCCGCGTGCGGCGGTTGTCTGGTCAGAATTTGGGGGACTGTGGTTTGAGCCACAAGACGTCGCGCGGGGGAGCCTACGACCGTGAGACCGGGATCATTGATCTCGGCCACGAGCCGCCGCTATCCGTCGATGGATCCGAAGTCGCGGTGATCGATCGCCGCCGTATTTCGGTGCAGTGGTTCAGCGGCACCATTCTGACAGGTCTTTGCGGCGCAGCCCTCATCGGCGGCGCCGTTTTCGCATCTCTCGATGGCGAACTGACATTTGCAAAAGTGCCGGAACGTGTCGAAGGTGCGTTGCGTGGCGCATTCGGCGCCAACGAACGCGCCAGCGTTCGCAAGAGCGACCGCCTGCCGCCTCCGAGCGAGTCGGCTGCCGCAAGACAGGTCGTGCGTATCTCGCAAGTTACGCGCGTCGGCAACCGCGACGTTATGAAGGTGCGGCCTCATATCCGCATTTCCGGCAACCTGTCGCTGACCACAAGCGAGCTCAGCGCCAAGATACCACCCTTTAATGCACAGCGCCTGCTGACCGATGTCGGCAGCGCCGCGCCCATCGCCGCCGACGGTTCGCAGACCAACGACGGCGCGGAGCCCGATGCGGAAGTATCGTTCGTCACGCGCGACCTCGCAACCGCTTTGCCGCGCGCCAAGATCGCGGCCAACATCGCAATCGAAGACGTTCTGCTGCGGGTGCGCGACGCCTCGAACTGGCGCGGCAACAACACCGGCGGCGTTCGCTATGCCAGCGCCCAGCCCGATATCAAGCTCGCCTATGCCACCGAGGGCGGCGTTGATCCCTACGCCGGCTTTGAGACCCGCGTGGTGCCTGAGAACGTGACCTTGCTGCCGAAGACCAAGGACCAGATCACCGGCGGCAACCCGTCCAACGAACGTATCCACATCGTCAAGAAAGGCGACACCGTGCTCACGGTGCTGCGCGATCAGGGCGCAACGCCGGACGAAGCAAAGGCGATTGCCAACACGCTCGGCGCCCGTGGCCGCGATGGTGGCCTCAAGGAAGGTCAGAAGCTGCGCATCCTGATGGCGCCCACCGCTCCCGGTCAGCGCCTGCAGCCGCTGCGGGTCATGGTCGCAAACGATAACACCATCGAAGCCGTGGCGGCGCTGTCGGACTTCGGCAAATACGTTTCCGTCGATGTGCAGAGCCTCAACACTCCGACTGAAGTCGCCGACAACAGCGACGACGATGAGGATGACGGCACCGGCGTCCGGCTCTACCAGAGCGTCTATGAGACCGCGCTTCGCAACAAGGTTCCTGCGCCCGTCATCGAGGATATGATCCGGATCTACTCCTACGACATTGATTTCCAACGCAAGGTACAGCCGGGTGATGCGTTCGAGGTTTTCTTTACCGGCGATGACGAAGGCACCGTAACCGGCGAGAAGAATGACGTTCTCTACGCCGCGCTCACGGTCGGCGGCGAGACCAAAAAATACTTCCGCTTCCAGACGCCCGACGACTCGATCGTCGATTACTACGACGACTCCGGAAAGAGCGCGAAGAAGTTCCTCGTCCGCAAACCGGTGGGCAACGCAACCATGCGATCCGGCTTCGGCGGTCGTCGCCATCCGATCCTCGGTTACACCAAGATGCACACCGGCGTTGACTGGGCCGCCCCTTACGGAACGCCGATTTTTGCCTCCGGCAACGGCACGATCGAGAAAGTGGGCTGGGAAGGCGGATACGGCAAATACATCCGTATCAAACATCCCAACGGTTACGAGACGGCCTACGGCCACATGACCGCGTTCGTCAAAGGCATGGAGCCAGGCAAGCGCGTCCGCCAGGGACAAGTGATCGGCTTCGTCGGCTCGACCGGCCTGTCGACCGGCGCCCACGTCCACTACGAAATTCTCGTCAACGGCCGCTTTGTCGATCCGATGCGTATCAAGCTGCCCCGCGGACGCTCGCTCGAAGGCTCGATGCTCGCCAACTTCGAACAGGAGCGAGACCGGCTGGAAGGCATGATGACCACACGTCCGCCAGCCCGCGTCGCCCAGGATCAGAGCGCCGCGCCGCAGAGAAATGCCAGCAAGGGCGCAGGCTTCATCTCGAGCTTCACCGGCTCGACCACCCGCTGACACCTTCCCGAATCTGCAATCAAGAATTGCAAGACCGCGCACACGAAGTACGCGGTCTTGCAGAATCGTAAATCTTTCCGCCGTCAGTGAGTCGTCGGCCGGCCACCCTCGCCGACTTGCGGAATCACAGTGCTGCGCGCGACAAAATCATCGCCGCGATGAGACTCAACCGCCTGACCGTTAAAGGTCAGACCGCCAGCGACCGCTGATATCCCGATACGGTCGCCATCGCGCACCTTGCCCGCGAGCACCATTTCGGCGAGCGGATCCTGCACGTACCGCTGGATCACGCGCTTCAGCGGCCGTGCGCCGTAGGCCGGATCCCATCCCTTTTCGGCGAGCCAATTTCGCGCGGACGCATCCAGCGTCAGCACGATCTTGCGGTCGTCGAGCAAGCGCTGCAGGCGGCCGAACTGAATCTCGACGATTCGGCCCATCTCGCTCTTCTGCAAACGATGGAACAGAATGATCTCGTCCACGCGGTTGAGAAACTCCGGCCGGAAGTGGCCGCGCACCATATTCATGACGAGATCGCGCACCGCGCTCGTATCCTGGCCATCCGGCTGGTTGACGAGGAATTCCGAACCGAGGTTCGAGGTCATCACGATCAGCGTGTTGCGGAAATCGACCGTGCGGCCCTGACCGTCGGTCAGACGGCCGTCGTCGAGAACCTGCAACAGGACATTGAACACATCCGGATGCGCCTTCTCGATCTCGTCGAACAACACGACCTGATATGGCCGCCGCCGAACCGCTTCGGTCAACGCACCGCCCTCGTCGTAACCGACATAGCCTGGAGGCGCGCCGATCAGCCGAGCCACGGAATGCTTTTCCATGTACTCGGACATATCCATGCGAATGAGAGCGGATTCATCGTCGAACAGGAATTCGGCAAGCGCCTTCGTCAGTTCGGTTTTGCCGACGCCGGTCGGCCCCAAAAACATGAAGGAGCCGATCGGCCGGTTCGGGTCCTGCAAACCCGCACGCGCACGTCGCACTGCAGTCGAGACAGCGCGAACCGCCTCAGCCTGGCCGATCACACGCTTGCCCAAGCTCTGCTCCATGCGAAGCAACTTGTCTTTTTCGCCCTCAAGCATCCGGTCGACAGGCACACCGGTCCAGCGCGACACGACTTGCGCGACGTGATCGGCGGTCACGGATTCTTCCATCATCGCACCGCCGGATTCCGAGCCTTCGACATCGGCGAGCTTCTTCTCAAGCTCGGGAATGCGGCCATAGGCCAGTTCACCGGCGCGCTGAAATTCACCGCGCCGCTGGGCATTGGCCAGTTCAAGGCGCAACTGATCCAGTTCGCTCTTGAGCTTCTGTGCGTTGGATAGCTTGTTTTTTTCGGCGCTCCAGCGCGACGTGATGTCGGCCGAACGCTTCTCAAGATCGGTCAGCTCTGTCTCAAGCGTTTGCAACCGGCTCCTGGAGCCCGCATCGCTCTCCTTTTTGAGCGCTTCCTGCTCGATCTTGAGCCGAACGATTTCACGGTCGATCGAATCCAGTTCTTCCGGTTTCGAATCAACCTGCATCTTCAAACGCGCAGCAGACTCATCTACCAGATCGATCGCCTTGTCCGGCAGAAAACGATCGGTGATGTAACGGTTCGACAACGTGGTCGCAGCGACCAGTGCAGAATCCGTGATCCGCACGCCGTGATGCTGCTCGTACTTGTCTTTCAGGCCGCGCAGGATCGAAATGGTGTCTTCCACCGTCGGCTCGGACACGAACACCGGTTGAAAACGCCGCGCCAGCGCAGCATCTTTTTCCACATGCTTGCGATACTCGTCGAGCGTGGTCGCGCCGATACAATGCAGTTCGCCGCGCGCCAGCGCCGGCTTCAGCAGGTTCGACGCATCCATCGCGCCGTCTGCCTTGCCCGCGCCGATCAGCGTGTGCATTTCGTCGATGAAAAGAATAATGCCGCCGTCTGAACTGGTGACTTCCTGAAGCACGGCCTTCAACCGCTCCTCGAACTCACCGCGATATTTCGCGCCGGCGATCAACGCGCCGAGATCGAGCGACAGGAGCTTCTTGTCCTTCAGGCTCTCCGGCACGTCGCCGTTGAGGATGCGCAGCGCCAGACCTTCGACGATGGCGGTCTTGCCGACGCCGGGTTCACCAATCAGGACGGGGTTGTTCTTGGTCCGGCGCGAAAGCACCTGAATGGTGCGGCGAATTTCCTCGTCGCGGCCGATCACCGGATCGAGCTTGCCGTCTCGCGCGGCTTGCGTCAGATCGCGGGAATATTTCTTCAAAGCATCGTAGGCGTTCTCCGCCGTGGCGCTGTCAGCGGTGCGGCCCTTGCGCAGCGCATTGATTGCCGTGTTGAGGTTTTGCGGCGTCACTCCGCCTTTCGAGAGGATTTGCCCAGCCTCTGAATCCTTGTCGAGCGCAAGCGCCAGCAACAGCCTCTCGACGGTGACGAAACCATCGCCGGCTTTCTCGGCCGCTTGCTCGGCGGCATCGAACGCACGCGCGGTTGCGGGCGCCATGTAGACCTGTCCTGCACCGGCTCCCGAAACTTTCGGCAGCTTCGCCAGTGCGGCCTCGGTGGATTTCAGGATCGCGCGCGAATTGCCGCCAGAACGATCGATCAGACCACCGGCCAAGCCTTCGCCGTCGTCCAGCAGCACCTTGAGAACGTGCAGCGGCGAAAATTGCTGATGGCCCTCGCGGACCGCAAGCGATTGCGCCGATTGGACGAATCCGCGCGAACGCTCGGTGTATTTTTCAAAGTTCATATCTACTCCCTCGGCCTGTCCCGCTCGCCCGAAAGGCACGACTGGAACATCTTCATTGGGTTTTCATTGGGTGGCCGGCCGATGGGCCAGCTTATGCCGATGTGGGAATGATTTCCCGTTTTGAAAGAGGGAATTTGGGATTTTGGTTAGGATGGCCTGAGGCGGCGAATCCATCTAGAAAACCGCATGATCGACGCTTCGCCAGCTAAACTCGACAGCATTTATCGCTATCCCGTCAAAGGCCTGAGCCCCGAACGGCTTCCGCGCGTAACTCTCGCGCCGGGGCATACGCTGCCGTCGGATCGACGCTATGCGATCGAAAACGGGCCGAGCGGCTTTGACGCCAATGATCCCAAATACTTGCCGAAAAGCCGCTTCCTGATGCTGATGCGAAACGAGCGGCTGGCCGGACTCCAGACCCGTTATGACGACGAAACTCACGTACTCACTGTTCACCAAAACGGCGCCGAAAAATGTAATGGCAATCTTGAGGCAGCCGACGGCCGTGAAAAGATCGAGAATTTCTTCGCGGAGACCTTCGCAGCCGAGCTTCGCGGGCCGCCAAAGTTGCTGCTCGCCCCCGGGCACAGCTTCTCGGACGTCTCGGCCAAGGTGGTCTCGATCATCAATCTCGCCAGCGTCGCGGATCTGGAGGGCGTGATCGGACGTCCGGTCGATCCGCTGCGCTTTCGCGGCAACCTTCACGTCACAGGCTGGCCGGCCTGGCACGAACTCGACCTGGTCGGCCAGACGCTGGCGATCGGCGATGTCCGGCTCAAGGTCGAGCACAGGATCGTGCGCTGCGCCGCGACCAATGTCGATCCGGTCACGGCGGAGCGCGACATGCACATTCCGCAGACGCTGCAACGTGTCTACGGGCACGACGACTGCGGCATTTATGCGAAAGTTATCACCGGGGGCGAGATCCGGCCCGGCGATACGATTGCGGTGACGCAGGACCGGTTGATATGATCCGCAGCTGACGGCGCAACCCGCGCCGCGACGGGTTGTCGTGACGATGAAGCAAATCGCGCAAATCCTGCTGATGGCGGTTTTCCTGGCAGCCGCGAGTGCGTCGCCGTGCCTCGCGCAAAACCGGTTCGCCTTTATCGTCGGCAATGACAGCTACAAGAATGTCGAGCCGCTGAAGAAGGCAGTGAACGACGCCCGCGCCGTCGCCACATCGCTGCGCAAGATCGGCTTTCAGGTCACGCTCGGCGAAAACCTCGGCCGCCGCGAGTTCAATGAGAAGTTCAGCACCTTCGAAAATTCGATCCAGCCCGGCGATACTGCTTTCGTTTTTTATTCCGGTCACGGCATCGAACTGTCCGGGGCCAATTATCTGATCCCGGTCGATGCGCCGAAAGTCTCCGCGCAACAACAAAGCCTGCTGAGAGACGAAGCGATCTCGACCGACACCATGATCCAGCGGTTGAAGTCCCGCGGCACGCGGACCCAAATCGTGGTGCTCGATGCCTGCCGCGAAAATCCGTTCAAGGACAACAGCGGACGCTCGCTCGGAGGGACACGCGGGCTTGGCGCCGCGCAGACGCCCGGCGGCGTTTTCATTGCCTACTCGGCCGGCGTCGGCGAGGTCGCACTCGACCGTCTGTCGGACAACGATGCCAACCCGAATTCGATTTTCACCCGCAGCTTCCTGCCGTTGCTGGAAGATCCCAACCGGTCGCTGATCTCGGTGGTGAAGGAAACACGCTTGCAGGTCAAACAGCTCGCCTCGACGGTCGGCCACAGTCAGCAGCCCGCCTACTACGACGAGATCGACGGCGATGTCTTTCTGGCCAAGGGCGTGACCGGAAGTGGTGCGGCGCCCGCGCCCATCCCCGTCCTGCCGCGTAACGATCAGCCCCCTGCTGAACAGCCCCGTCCACTTCCGCCGGTCGCAAGCCTACCGCCGCCACCCGTCGGCGCCAAAGGCATCGCGCCTGCACCGGCCGATAGCGGCGGATACATCTTTGCCAATTCCGATCGCGTCCTGCTGTCCCGCCAGTCGTTGCAGGGTCTGTCGAGCGAGCAGCTTCGCATCGCCCGCAATGAAATCTACGCACGGCGCGGACGTTTTTTCCGCGATCCGCAGCTCACCGCCTATTTCAGCAAGTTCGCCTGGTACAAGCCCTATGCGTGGGATGTTCCGCTCAACGCCACCGAAGCCGCCAACGTCAAACTGATTTCGTCTATGGAGCGATAGCTTAACCTCTCCCCGTTTACGGGGAGAGGTCGGCGAGCATCGCCAGATGCGAGACGGGTGAGGGGCAATTTCCAACGTTATCTTTGTTACGCACACGCGC
>JAKFVL010000019.1 GCA_021732215.1 Hyphomicrobiales bacterium | reverse complement strand
AATTCAGCAGAATCTTTCACTAGCTTGTGTTGCAATTCGACAGAAGGCTTCGCCTATTGCTTGCCAGTTGCGGAGATCTTCTGCTGCTCCACCTCGTTCCATAAATCCTCATTATGCGAATTGCGGCGTCCCGCAGTGACTTGAATGTCTTCGGTCTACACGCCTGAGCGGCAATGTGCCGGCGGATGTGCAATACAGTGAATTCGCTCGTGACCACGGCATTCCGACAGCTGCGACGAACTCTTGTGGGGTCACGGCAGCAACTTAAAGCTGAACGTCAGTTCGACCCGGGAAGCATCGACACCAAGACCCTTTGCGATTCCAGCACGGATCGCCTCGACCGCTGATGAACTATCGGATTCAGTTACGGCAGCCTTAGGCACATCAGCCTCTGCGACTGTCTCCGTCCATTTACAGAACGCTCGGAGCCCCTGCTCCTTCTTTCCCTTGATCGGATCGAGCGGCAAAAAGATCGGTGCTTTGAAACGGGTCAGGCCGCGGCGGCCCTTCTCTGTGCGCTTCACAACATCGTCGAATTCGCGTTTGAGCTGCGAGGGATCGAAAGCCACGACTTCGATAAGTTCGTCATCAGTCTTAGCTGGGACTGCAACTAGCACCAATTGCACCTTAGATAAGGTGCGCCACTCACCGTGCCTATCCCGGAGCAATCCTACTTCACGGTCGTTCGATGTTCGGACGGCGGCCTCCTGGTTCGCGCCTGAATCGATGTATTGGAGGCGCGCACCAGGAATAACGCCCTGGGCTTTACCGACCCTCACCTCCGAAAAATGCCGAGCCAAAGCCAACTTCGCTGCCGCGCGTAAAGTCTCTTTTTTCATCTGAAAAAGCCCAAAAATACTTGCATACCTACTTCTTATTTACCTATTCCGAAAGTTAGAAGCAACGATTTTTTGCTTGTAATATCCAAGAAAACTCTTATATATATCGGGTATTATATTATGTATGTGTGTAGCGGGACGGTTATGCGTAGAATGATTTACAATACAAAGGACGGGGGGTCGCGATCTGCGGGTCGGAGCGCGCGACGCAAAGCCGCCAAGCAACTTGCCGCGCTAATTGACGATCGTTTTGGCTGGGGCAAAAAATTCGCCGTCATAATTTTCGACAAGGACGGGCGCGAGGATTTTCGGCTGTTCTCAAGTAAAAGAAGTGCGCTTAATCGATTTTTTCCAGCGGCCCTCGCGGCGGCGGCAAGAACTTCGGTTTGCAACAGCAGAAAGCAGTTTTTCGCGATTAGAGAAGCGTCAGTCTATGAGGTCTGTTGTGCAGACGCGGCGAGCGCGCGCCGTCGAATCGACGAGTTTGATGCTCGGCTAATAAGCGACTCGACCTTTTGCAGAGGAGCGCCAGACTTAACGATTCACGACATCTTCGAACTGCAAAATTGAGTCTAAAGATGATCAGCAATCAACTCGTCATCCAACGCGTGCCAATTGACCAACTGAGAGCGATGGAGCCGGCTGTCCGCCGGCATCCGCAGAAACAGTTGGAAAAACTACAGCGCGGCTTGAAGCAATTTGGCCAAGTGATACCGGTTCCGGTCACGTCCGATAACCGCATCATCGACCTTGAGTTAGTCTGGCGGGCGTTGAAGGCAAATGGCGAAAGTTATATCGACACGGTCGTGATCGAAGGTCAAACCGAAGAGCACGTCCTGGCTCTCAGGCTTGCGCTCAATCGGCTGGCCGAAGATGCAAAATGGGACGACGCGAATCTTCGCGAGGTTCTTCAAGATCTCCTTAGAGTAAATTTCGACGTCGACCTCACTGGCTTCTCCCCACCGGAAGTTGACCTCCGGCTCGGTGCCGATATTCCCGGCGCCAACGTCGAGGAAAATGCATCCGATATTCCTCCTTTAGAAGAAACCGCGGTCACAACTACGGGGACAATCTGGCAGTTGGGACCTCACCGCGTCGGCTGCGGCGACGCCACGGATTCCTCGTTCGTCGCTCATTTGTTGAACGGCGACATCGCCGCCGCGGCTTTCACGGACCCGCCCTGGAATATTCCCGTCCAAGGTTTCATCTCTGGCAGGGGTAAGCATCAACACCGCGAGTTCGTGCAAGGCACCGGTGAGCTCAGCGAGGACGCCTTCTTTGCATTTTTGTGTGGTCTGCTTAACGTGCTGAAGCAGTCCTGCGCGCCTTCGGCACTCCTCTACGTGTGCATTGATTGGCGGCACATCACCGAGATGAACGTCGCCGCGCGCCGCTGCGGCATGTCGCTATACAATATCGCCGTCTGGACCAAAACCAACGGGGGCATGGGCGGCATTTACCGCAACGCGCACGAACTAATCCCGATCTATGCCGCTGGCAATGAGCAACCCCTCAATAACGTTCAGCTGGGCCGCCACGGCCGTAACCGGACAAATGTGTGGACCTACCCCGGAATGAATGCTTTCGGCCGGGATCGTGACGCCCTCCTCTGTTCGCACCCAACCGCCAAGCCCGTCGCACTTGTCGCCGATGTACTACGGGATGTAACGAAACGTAGCGATGTAGTGATCGACACCTTCCTTGGTTCAGGCACCACACTCATGGCGGCCCACGAGACTGGTCGGATATGCCGCGGCACGGAACTTGACCCTCTTTATGTCGACGTCATCGTTCGCAGATGGCAGGCCGCGACCGGCCGTGACGCTGTTCGCGCTGATACCGGCGAGCGTTTCAATGATGCTGAGCAAAGGTTGATCGCCGGCCCAAACTTCGGGATTCGCGATGGCCGATAAGCGCGACGACGACGTCGGTTACGGTCGTCCCCCCACAGCGAATAAATTTAAAAAGGGCCGCAGTGGCAATCCCCGTGGCCGACCAAGAGGCGTCTCGAACTTCAAGACCGACCTTGCGGCCGAGCTGCGGGAGACCTTGGTGCTCACCGAGAACGGCCGCGAAAAAAGGATCACGAAACAGCGGGCCTTCATCAAGACGCTGACCGCCGCCGCCATAAAGAAGGACATTCGCGCCGTCCACGCACTGCTCGCCTGCATGCGTCTGTTTGGCGTCGGCAGCGAAGAAGCGCCCGTAGAGCAGCACGGCGACCGCGGCGATCTCGATTTTCTGCAGAGCTATCTCGACAGCCAGCGAAAAGGCAAGCCGAGTAATACGGCTGATGCTGAAGGACGCACTTCTACAAAAAAGCGGAAGAAACAATGAGCCGATCGATCGATCGCCAACTAGCCCGCCTGCTGCGCAAGGATTTTCCTGCGTTCGTAGCTTACGCGTTTCAGGAACAGCACGGCGACCGGCTGGGCCATCAGCATTATGTTGACTACCTCTGCTACGAAATCACCCAGTTTATCTCTGAGAATACGAAACGCCTTCTCATCAACCTGCCGCCACAGCATCTAAAGACCTTCGTCTGCACGGTCTGCCTGGCAGCATTCATGCTCGGAAACAATCCGCGCATTCGTCTGCTCGTCGTTGCATATGATGACTCATATGCCGCAAAACTGGCACGCGCGATACGAGAGCTGATGGATGCTTCCTGGTTTCAGCAGGTATTCTTGACCCGCATCAAGACCGGCCACGATCGGGCTACTGATTTCGGCACAGCTGAAGGCGGGTATGTGTATGCCGTCGGCGCACAGGGTCGACTGACCGGCTACACGGCCGACGTAATCATTTACGACGATCCCCATCAATTCGGCGATTGGCAAAACCAACGGGCCAAGGACGCTGTGAAAGACAGCTTCACGACTCTTCTTTCGCGACTGCAAAACAAAACCAAAGGCCGCGTGATTGTAGTCGCTCACCGCGTCGCCGAGGACGATCTTTCGTCCGAACTCATTTCTGATCCGCGCTGGAAGTGCGTCCAGATCCCCTTCATTGCACCGCGAGCGAAGACCTATCGGATGCATGATGGCCGATATTGGGTACGACCGCGCGGCGACTTACTTCGTCCGGACGCCTACCCCGCCGACGCCGTCGAGGAGCTCAAACGCGGTCAGGTCTCACCACCTTATGCTCTCTTCCATCAGCAGGGCATCGACAAACATGCATCTAGGGCCATCAAGGCAGAACATTTCGGCAGCTTCGACAAGTTTGGGGAGCCGATCGCGCCAGTTGTGCTCAGCATCGATCCCGGTCAAAGCGGTGGGATCAATGCCAGCCGTAGCGCTATCCAGGCGTGGAAAGCCTTCGGCAGATCTTTCTATTTAATCGACCAGAGTTGTGAACAATGCGACTTCACGCAACTCGCCAAAGAGGTCCGCCGGTTCATCAGGCGTCACAATCCCAGCGTGATGCTGATTGAAAAGACTGCTAACGGCCCCGCCCTTTACTCTGATCTCAACAAAATGAAACCTCGGTTTGAGCGCAAACTCATAAGTCCTCGGGGGACTAAGGGCGAGCGGTTGGAACAGCATCGCTCGGCAATTCTCAACTGCTCTATATGGCTACCGGCAGATGCGCTTTGGCGCGGGCCCTTTATCGATGAGATTGTCAGCTTCCCAGGGCATTTCGACGACCAGATCGATGCCATGACTCAGTATCTAGATTTCATTGCGACAAAGCCCATGATCAAGGTGATGCCGCCAAGAGAACACGGCATTGCTGTGGCGATGGGCTCGGAATTTGTGCGTCGTCGCTTTTAAGCAGTCAGCTTGAGCATAATGGAACTTCAACCGTCCCATCGACGAGTTGGTGTTGAACTGCTGCGCCACTCGACTTCACATCCAATGCCTCCATAAGCTTGGCATCGAGGAGCTGGCGCGCGCCGCTATCATCCCAAAGTGGTGCGACACAACCTGCGGCTGGCGCTTCTGCATGTGACCGCCAAGATTATCGGCGACGAGTCGTTGCCGTCATGCTCGCAACCATTCCGCAGCAGTTGCCGCTTGGCTGGGATGAGCAGCGCCGGGTTCTCCACCTGCGGGAGTCGGATTCTGTGATCGAATGTTATGGAACATCGTCACCGACTGAAAAGGATTGTGTAATTTGCTTATCAGTCGACCAATCGAACCCGCCCGCGACCGACGCCACCAAGGCTGACGGAGCCCGTTCCTAGCCAGCTCATTTTGCCTGCAGCACGCTCGTCTTTGCCGGAGCGAAATATGCCCGCTCGCACCCCTTGGGTCGCTCGCGACCCGGATGCTTGCTCTACACCAATTTTGAGAAGCTTTGGGACGCTCGACCTGATGTCAGAAGGCTTCGGAAAGCAACATGCCGCATTTCGTAGGACTGCGTATTCCTCAGATAATCTGAGTCGCTTTCGTCCTACCTGACGAGCCACTTCGCATACGCCTCGACGTCTATCATCGGTACAGTACCACTGAACTGAAGCAGCGAAATGAGCTTGAACAAGAATGCAGAAGCAGCTCGATCCTCGCTCACCAGCGAATACGTCGAGTTCGCCTGATCGAGAAAGAAGTGGCCGTGCGACGCGACGCAGCCGAGATCGAGCCGGCCGTCGACGCCGCCCGCGGACAAGGCCTTCTCGAAGGAGGTCCCCAGCGCCGGGTTCCATTCGCTTTCGAAGGTGAGAAGCCCGCCCAAGATCGGAATGAGCGGCTTTGCCGGGTACACGCCTTTTGCATATGGAATCGGAAGGCTCGTCCGGTGGAGGCGCCGAACGCTTGCCACCTTTTCCTGTGCGTAGGCGACCATGGCAGCGTCTGCCGTCTGCTTGGCCTCGAACACCGCATAGACGCTTTCGGCCGGAATGATGGTCTCGTTCTCGTACGTAAAGATGAACGGAGAATACTGGCGATCGAAAACCACCACGTCGATCTGCTGGCTGAAGTTTCCGAGGCTGTCGACCACGTGCGCCTTTGACGCCTGGTAGCGCTTCGGCAGATACGTCTCCAGCAGGCTGATCCAAACGTTTTCGCTCGCATCGCCCTTGGTGCCCGGATGCCCGAACGACTTGCGCACCGTGGCAAGCCGCTGTTGGATATCCTCGTGCAGCGAGGAAAGAAGCACGGACAGGGACCATTCTGACATAGAAGACCTCGATTACTCGGACTGCAACCAGTCAGGACAATGGAAATTTCGGACCGAAGAGCTCGCGCCACGCTCGCAGCGCCTCACCGTTCCGGCCGCGGCGCACATGGTCTATCGCGAGCGTGGCTTCGCGCCCCGCCGCGCGCAGGAGGTCCCTCGCCCGCGCCTTGCGTGCAGCATCCATACCGTCACTTATCGGAGGGCCGAGGCCGGCCGGATCAGACCACTCGTCGAGTACTCGATCGGCAAGCGTCGCGAAAAATCCCTGCATCTCGCGGTCGAAACTGCCGCCCCAGCCGCCGTGGAGGCACTGAAGCGCCATCACCTCGATGAGGAACGAGGGCTTTACCGGCTTTTCGCCGTGCTTCGGATTGTTGTTCCAGTACTTCACCATCCGCACCAATCCCTTCCATTCGCTGGAATAGGCATGATGGGCCGCCGTCGCCTTTGCGGCATGGGTTTGCGGGTTGGTCTTGATCCATTTGCCGAGGTCGTTGTCGGGTATCTCAAAATCGTCGTCCTTATCGAAAGCGGGGACGACGTCGACGCTGATGACGCAGTAATCGGTGTTGTCGTCGGCATCGGCCTTCACGCCGAAATCCACGTTGATCGATCGATTCTGTTTTTTCGCCTTATCCCCGTATTTCTCCGCCAGCGCGCTGTGAAAATCGGACAACACCACCGACGGCGCCTTCGACCGATAATGATCCTCGGAGGACTTCAGGACGAAGAATATGTCGACGTCCTTCAGCGGCTTCGTCTTGGTCCAGCGCGCATACGATCCGGTCAGGAAACTCCGGTCGATCTTGAACTTGGTGTCGAGATAATCCCTCACCTCCGTCTGACGCGCTGAGGCGTTCGCTTGCTCCTTCTCGTTCAGCTCCAGGCGGCTCTTGAATTTCCGGAATGCTTCGTCGATCGTGAGCATCAGGCCCTCCTGAGATAGGATGTGCTGGCGCCGAGGCCGCTGTGTTCGACCGTAGTTCCCAGGCTCTGGCGGACCATCCCGTCGGTGGAACGCGATGTCGCGCTGCACCAGCCCAGCACGTCGGGGCGTCCGGGCTTCGCATGAAGCAGTAAGCGATAGCGGGCTTCGCTCGGGGCCAAGCCCGCCTTTCTGATGGCGTATCTGAGCTGCTCGGTGTCGGTCCAGAAAGTGCCGTCTCCACCCGACCAGCCATAAGCGATATCGATGTCCCAGCGGAAAATCAGTGCGTCGGTCTGTGGATTATAGATCTCCAGCTTGACCGTCTCCAGATCGCCGGTGTTGAGCCAGGTCTGGACTCCGCGCATATGCAGCTCCCAATCCCCGACAAATTCCGAAGGATTGAGACCGCTGAGACGGATGATGTCTTTCAGGCTCTTCAGGATGTTGTCCGCCACATAGGTGACGGAGTGCGTGTAAGTGTTGACGGCGACGCTGGTCATGAGCCGAGAAATCCTTTCGGATCGAAAACAAGCGCCTGGGATTTCGTCGCAGCGGCGTCATCGGCACCGGATACGGTGGCGTCGAGATCGCGCGCCGTGATGCGGGTGCTGTGCTTCTTGAGGGCGCCCTGAACCCAGGACAAATCTTCCGACAGGCAGGGCAGTGAGACCCGCCAATCCCCCTTTAGCGGCTCGAAGCCGAGGGGATCTTCGTTGGCGTCCGATCCCTCGACGGCATCGTCGTCGTACAAGCAGTAGATCCGGGTACGCGGGCCGTCGCAGGTCACCGTGATCGAGGCATCCTTTGGCGCCTGGTCCGCAATGACGCTGGCGGCGACGCCTGCCACCGCGAGCAGCTCGCTGCGGGCCTCGCCGGCTTTTCCCTGGGTCAGGAGGTCGACGATTGCCGTCCATGTTCGCGCAGCGTCGCGCCCTGGCGTGCTCTTGAAGGTCCGGCTTGCTACGGTGCTCATCGAGCCTTGCCCTCCGGAAGGCGCCCGGCCTTTGCCGCGCGCGCGGCGGAAAGCAGATCCTGGACCGTCACTCGTTCCGGGTTCATGGCGGTCTGCGGGCTGCTGGCCAGGGCATTGGCCACCGTCTTCCGGATGGCGCGCCCGTCGAGACCAACGTATTCGGCGGCACAGCGGTCGAAGCCTGCCGCAGCCGGCAGCTTCCCGATCGCCGGATAGGTCCTGCCGAGACCGGCCAGGCAATCCCTGAGGATACGCCTGCATGCCTCCCGGTCCGGAAGCGGCACCTGCATCACCAGATCGCAGCGGGAGGTGAACGCGGCATCGACAGCCTCGGGGAAGTTGCTGGTCGCGAGGAACAGCAGGTCGGGATATCGTTCGGCGAGGGCGTCGAGCTGAACGAGTACGGCATCGGTCGCACGATGGATATCGATCGGATTGGCCTCGAGGCTCATCTTCGATCGGTCGGCGGCCAGTGTCTCGACCTCATCCAGGAGGACAATGGTCGGCCCGCTACCGGCTGCTTCAGCAATCGACTGGGAAAACAATTCCGATACCGTGCGTTGGGTCTTGCCCATCGCGGAACTGGTCAACGCATGGGGTTCGACCTCGAGCAGGCGGAAGCCGCCGCCTCTGAAGGACTCGGCGGTGCGATGCCCCAACCCGCGCGCCAGCGAGGTCTTGCCGGTCCCCGGCGGCCCGACGAGAAGGATCACGCCGTGCAGCGGAATGACGCTGCGATCGACCTTTCCGCGGAGGGTGAAGTTCAGCATCGCCTGCGAGAGGAGCTGCTCTTTCAGCTTGTCTTCCAGGATGATCGAATCCCACAGGACACCGAGTTCGGGATCGGGAAGTCTGCGGGCGCGCTGGATGCCCTTCGTCGGGTTGAAGTCATCGTTGACCGCGGCCAGGTTCTTCATCGTCGAGTCCTTGCTTCATTCGGCCGCGAGCGACCCAACTAAGGAAAAAGCCGTGCCCGGCGGGCACGGCTTGCGAGAATCAGCCCTTCGGCGGGAAGGGGTCATTGCCATAGGAGTTCGCGTCCCTTATCCCGCCGTTCCGCCCGTGGATGACGACCTGACCGCGTTCGCGTATCGCCGTGCCGCGCGCTGCACCTGTCGCGTGGGCCTGTGTCGCGTGAGTCGATCCGACCCGGGACGCCCCTTCGCGCCGCGTCGCCCAGCCGCCGTCGTGCGGCACGATATGAATTCGCTTCGACATTTCTCAGCCTCCATCATCTCCTGCCGTGGACTCATTCCCGGCGCCCACAGCATTGATTCCAGAGCCCGTTCATGTTTTCAATAAGCACACTTAAATGATTGTATTAAGCACAAATGTGCTTGTCGTTGACATTATGGCTTGCTTGGGGCAAACACCTGAAATGGCAGAAGAGGCGATATACAAAGCTTTCGGGCGCGCCATCGCCACAAAGCGGAAGAGACTCAATCTCACGCAGACTGAACTAGCAGGGCGTGTCGGAATGTCCCGCGCATCTGTAGCCAACATCGAAAGCGGCAGGCAGAACGTGCTGCTGCATCACGTGTACAGTCTCGCCGCGGCGCTCGAGTTCGCCAAAATCTCAGATTTGCTGCCGGCTCTATCGAAACCGACAACAGAAGAGGATTTCGACGTGATCCTGTCCGATGAAACCATGACCGCGCGCGGCAAGGCCCAGATCACCGATTTGATCGCGAGCGCGCTCGCGCAACGCGGTTCCAAGAAAGCCGGGTCGTGAGAGCGAATCCGGTTCAAGCACGCGAGTCCGCACGAGCCATCCTGCGCGACTTCGGTGTCAAGGTCGCTCCGGTTCCGGTCGAACGCATCATCAAAGCGCGGGGCATCGTCCTCCAGTACGCCCCGCTCGATGAAGACCTCTCGGGGATGGCTTACATCAAGGACGACATCGGAATCATCGGCGTCAACGCGCTGCACCACCCCAACCGCCAGCGATTCTCGGCGGCGCACGAGCTCGGGCACCACGTCCTCCACGAATCGGAGATACGGAAGGCCGTTCATGTCGATCGCGGATTCCGCATGTTGCTGCGGGATGACGTTTCCTCGCAGGGGGTGGACCCGCTCGAGATCGATGCCAACGCGTTCGCATCGGAGCTCCTGATGCCGAGCGAGTTGTTGACGACCGCGCTCCATGCGAGCGGACTGGATATTGAGGACGACGCCGGCATCGAGGCACTCGCGCGCAAATTCCGCGTGAGTGCATCCGCAATGCGATACCGGCTGGCGGGGCGCTTCTTGTAAAGGTGGTTCGGTGAGTTTCGTCTTCTTTGACACGGAGACCACCGGCCTGAAGCACGGCTTCGACCAGATCGTGCATTTTGCGGCGATCCTCACCGACAACAACCTCGAAGAGGTCGACCGATTCCAGGTGCGCTCCCGTCTCCTGCCGCACGTGGTTCCTCATCCCGCCGCCCTGTGCACCAACGGCCTGCCGATCAAAAGCCTCTTGGATGAGGCATTGCCATCGCATTACGACATGGTTCGCGCCATTCGGCACAAGCTTCTCTCCTGGTCTCCGTCGATCTTCATCGGCTACAATTCCATTCGCTTCGACGAGGAAATGTTGCGGCATGCGCTGTTTCAGACCCTTCATTCGGCCTGGCTGACCAGTAACCATGGCAACTGCCGCGCGGACGCTTTCGGCCTGATGATGGCTGCTGCGGCGCTCTCTCCGGCGTGCCTCTCGGTTCCACGCGGGCCGGAAAGCCGTCCCGTTTTCCGTTTGGAAGCGTTGGCCGCAGCCAACGGCATCGCGCATGGTCGGGCCCACGATGCTATGGCGGACGTACTCGCTACGCTCGATCTCTGCCGTTGCGTCTACCAACGGTCTTCCGAGCTTTGGCAGCGCTTCGTCCGGTTTTCGAAGAAGGCAACGGTCGCCGACTTTGTCGACGCCGGGGACGGCTTTTTTCTGACGGAGTTTTTCGCCAACGAGGCCTATCATACTCCGGTCGTTTGCCTCGGTCGTGATCCGGACCAACCGAACGGCCGACTCTGTCTGCGGCTGGACGGTGGCGTCGATCGTCTCGCCCGAATGTCCGACGAGGAATTGCAAGTCGAACTTGGCCTGAAGCCAAGTCCGGTTCGCCGCCTCAGAGTCAACGCCGCACCGACTCTGACGCCGCTCTACGATGCTCCGGACTTGATGTTAAATGGCGCGGATCCGGAGACGATCGAAGCCACGTCTCGGGTCGTCAGGGACGATCCAGCGCTCTGCGCCCGGATCGTTGCGGCTTACGGTTCGGCACGAAAGCCATTCCCGCGATCACCCCATGTCGAGATGCAGCTATACGACGGGTTCCCGGGTCCGGACGACGAATACCGCATGTCGGCGTTCCACGATGCGAGCTGGCCCGAGGCACTGTCGATCGTCCAGAGCTTTGACGACGAACGCCTCCGGACGTTTGGACTCCGATTGATCTACTTCGAAAGCAGATCGTCCTTGTCACCCGCCATCAGAATGGAAGTCGAGCGTCTGTTGACCGACAGGCTCGTCGAAGAGGTGGCAGGTGGTCTGACGCTGGCGGCGGCCCTGCAAGAGACAGACCTGACGCGCACAGACGGACGACGGGATCTTGAAGGGCTGCTTGTCGATTATCGCACCTATCTTTCTGATCGCATTTCACGCGTAGCCCAGTTCCGGTCGAAGCATTTTGGTGCTTCTTAGCGAGTCGTTGCATTTCTTAGCCGCACCCGAGGACGAACGAAGATCCAGGTGCCATCGCGGTAACAGCGATCGCTGACGCCCGGTTTCAGGGATAGTAACGTCGGCAAAAACTAGCCATTCTAGAAATTTTTCATGTAAAATCAAAAGCTTATAGGAATGACTCGAAGGCGAGGCGTATTAAGCTCGCAAGGAGAGATCTCATCTTGACTTATAAGAGATATTATAATATCTATTATTAGACATATTTGGAGATAACAGCTATGGAATTAGCTCTAAATATCGCCTCCCCACAGGAGGTTCTAGCCGGAATTGCCGACCGGGCCAAAAGTAGGCGGCTCGAGGCCAATCTGACCCAACAGGGACTTGCCGACCGCGCGCAGGTCAGCCTCGGAACACTTAAGCTGTTCGAGCGCAGCGGCAAGGCGTCGCTTGAATTTCTCATCGCGATCGCGTTTGCGCTGGGAGCCGAGAATGAATTCGAAAATATCTTTCCGCACAGACCGCGGAAATCGATCGAGGACGTCGTCGCAAGACCGCCCCGATTGCGGGGGCGCCGAAAATGAAGAAAGTAGCCAATCAGACTCCGTTGCAAAGCGTCGAGAAGCTTTCGGTGATGCTCGACTTCTACGGGCAACAAATCGACGTCGGTACATTGGCATGGAGCAAGGACGAACGCCGAGCCTACTTCGAATACCATCCCGATTTTGCTTCGAAACGCCTCGCCTTATCGCCGTTTAGACTCACCGTCGGTGAGGGAGCAAAAGAGGCGCCCTACCAGCCTTTCGGCGGTCTACATGGGATGTTCAACGACAGTCTCCCCGACGGATGGGGCCGACTGTTGTTGGACCGTCGATTGCAGAACCTGAACTACGACTTCCGGCTTCTCACCCCGCTCGACCGTCTCGCATATCTCGGCCAGACCGGCGTTGGCGCGTTGCGGTACATCCCCAACAAAGTATTCGGCAAGTCCGCAGGCGGCGACATTGATCTGGATTGGCTGGCGGCCGAAGCCGCCGCGGTTCAGAACGAAATCGACGAAGCCGACGTCGACCGCCTACAGGAAATCCAAGGCGGTTCGGCGGGGGTTCGTCCGAAGATCATGATCGGATTGAACCAGAAGACCGGAAAGGTCATCGCCGATAGCGGCAGCGGCTTGGCCGATGGTTTCGATCCTTGGCTGGTCAAGTTCAAGGCGAATGTGGACCCGGCGGAGATAGGCCGGGAGGAATACGCATACTCGCTGATGGCGAAGGCCGCCGGCGTTGAGATGCCGTTGGCGCGATTGATCAAGACCAAGAAGGGCAGCTACTTCGCCGTAAAGCGCTTCGACCGGACGGCGGAGGGCAGCGTCCATGTCCAGACGGCAAGCGGCCTGCTCGAAGCCGATCATCGGGCGCCGTCGATCGACTATGATACTCTGTTGCGGGTCACACGCGCACTCACCCGCGACGAACGACACGTGCGGCAAATGTTCGTTCGTATGGTGTTCAACGTGCTTGCGCACAACCGGGACGACCATGCGAAGAACCACGCCTTCTTGATGGCGAAAGATGGAACGTGGCATCCGACGCCGGCATACGATCTTACTCTTTCCGAGGGACCAGGCGGTGAACATAACCTCGCGGTGGCTGGCGAGGGGAGAAACCCCACGAAAACACATATTATGAAGGTCGCCGACAAAGCTTCGATTCCGAAGGCCCAGGCTGAACAAATGTTCGAGCAGGTACGCGCAGCGGTGGACCGATGGCCACAATTCGGCAAGGAAGTCGGGCTGTCGGAAAAGCGCACCTCGGAGATCGACCATCTCCTGAACAAACGTAGCGCTTCGCCCACAGACGTCGATGCTACGTCCTAGCCACTTAGGGACGACAACGAAGAGACCCTCGCTGAGCGCTGGCGGGGCGATACTTCGGGAGAAAAGCCACTCACAGCGGAGTCGCCAACTCCAGATATCTGCAAAATGCGTTCGCGAGTTGCATCTGGCGGGGCGTCCTACACTCGGCTTCAAACAAGCGGGGTGATACGACGACGACACAGATGCATTTCGCACGCGAAGTGGCAACGTTCAAACGGTTGGCGCTGTAAAGGAACTCCATGCCACGAGGGGCGTCGGAGTGGCTGGACGTCGTCATCGAATAGATCACGATCGGTGCCTCCCGCCCTTGAAACTTGTCCACGGTCCCGACGCGGGCGCCGGGAATGCGTTCCTGAAGCTCGAACACCTGCGCGTTATAGGGCGCAATGATCAGGATTTCCTCCAGCCCGACCGGTGCCTCAATACCCGCGCGGTCGACCCAGGTTGTCCCACCTGCCAAAATTTCGCTGACAAGATCGCGGATATGGTCCGCCTCCTCCCGCGACGAGCTTTGATTGCCTTCATGCTCTACGGGGAGGTAGCGAAGTCCCGCACCATTGAGCCTACCTTTCGACCTTATCGCCTGGTTCTCCAACCCCGCACGGGGATGCAGGCGGCTTTCGTAGAACATCTCCGAGTTGAATGCGCAGATCAGCGGATGCAGTCGCCAAGTCTCCGGGAGAAAAAGACCGCGGTCGGCGGGCACGGTCGCGTGCTGGCCGAGGATATGGTCGAGCGACGAGACGTCCACCCCCTCTGGATGGCTACCCTGTATCGGCTGCTCGAGTTGGCGGGGATCCCCTAGCAGTACAATGCTTTGCGCAGCCTGAGAGACGGCCAGAACATTGGCGAGCGACATTTGCGCGGCCTCGTCGATAAAGAGGACGTCAACGCTGTCCGAAGCGTCAGGCCTCGCCCAAAACCATGCCGTCCCGCCTCCGACCTGGCAGTCAGAACTCAACAAATCTAGGAATGCCACATTGTCAGTTGTGAATTTCAGGCTTGGTCGATCGTCTTCCTTGTCGGAGATCTTCTGAATACACCCGATCTGGAAGGCCTGTTCGCGCGCCGCTATCACCACCTCGTCGAGAAGGTTGCGGATGACCTTGTGACTGTTGGCCGTGATTCCGACCGTCTTTCCTTCCCTCGCGAGCGCACTGATCATCCTAGCGCCCGTATAGGTCTTGCCCGCACCGGGAGGTCCCTGCACTGGAAAGACGCTCCTGTCGAGATTGAGGGCTATCCGGATCGCCGCCGCCAGTACCGCCTCGCCGTCCAGCTGAAGCTGTTGGCCCCGAAGACGTGGCGCAAAGGCCATCAAAAGGTCGCGTGCCGCCCGATGATCACCCTCGCCTTGCATTCCATGGTCCGCCACGTGCTCGCCAATGCGCAGCAGCGCGTCGGCAAGCACCTGAGTATCGACGAAGTTGTGGGCGAACACCGCCTCAGGATGTAAGCCTGCGGTATCTCCGCGTTTTTTGATGTCGATGGTGCGGTCGTCGAGCGATACAGCCACCACGCGTCCAAACTTGTCGCCCCCGATGCTCCTGAGATCATCTTCAGCCCGGATATCGGTATCCTGTAGCGCGAAACGGTACCGATGCACGGGCGCCTTGGTGGTGCCGCCGGCCTGCTGCAGGAACGTGATGTCCGCCAAGCCGGCCCTCTCTTGAAGCAAATCTTCCGCCGAGAGGTCGCGAAGCCGGAAGTATTCCCACCAAACGGCCTTCTTTTCCCGCCCGTGCCAATCGAGCATGAACGCCAGGAGCCATCGCGCCTGTTGTTCGGCGCTCCGTTCTCCGACGTCGTCAGGCACACCGTCCGTGAGACGTGCGACAAGTGCGGCGACCTTTCTCTGCCAATCATCGAGCTCAGTACTAATCTCTGCGGTCGTTGCCGTCGGCCGGTCGATGACGGCCCCGCCGGCGACAAGATCCGCCCGTACCGTTTCCAGCCAATCCCGCAGCGCCTGGGTAGATGCGCAGTCATCCCGATTGTAGCCCTTGATCAGGGTCTTATCGCTGTCCGGCACACCGGCAGAATCTGCCATCTCAAGGCGAGCCTGGGTACGTGCCATCACCCGGCCGACATCCTCCATGGGCACGGTCCGGACGAATGAATAAAGCGGTTCGAGCTTCTTTATGGAGTAACTCTCGACGCTCGCTCGAATACCGTGGCGCACTACCGAAAAGAGATCGACGAAGATCTCCGCGCGCAAAAAATTGTCGACCTCGTTCTCGCGCGTCGCATAGCGGCCCATCAGGCGCTTCATCGCCGCCGGTTCGTAGGGCGCGAAATGGTAGATGTGCAAATCGGGATAGACCTTCAAGCGATGCGTCACGAAGTCGACGAAGCGTTCGAACGCGGCCCTCTCCTCCTGCCGGTTCGAGGCCCAATCGCCCACATAGCGCTCCGAACCGCCTTCGTCCGCGTACACACAACCGAATAGAAACTCCAACCCGCCGTCGCCGACGAACGGATCACCTTCGAAGTCAAAGAAGACATCGCCAAGCGACGGTTCGGGAAGGCGCGATAGGCCAAATCCCGCAATCGGCGGCAGGGTCTCAAAAACGACTGTACCGCTTGTCCTTCCCTCGACCTGAATTCTGGCCTGCTCGCGTACTTTCTCGAAGCTCTTGGCCGCTCCCCGCTCGGGCCTCCACGGCAGGGGCAAGGGCAGCACCGCCAGTGCCGCGGTGCTCGCGATGCCATGCCTCTCCAACTCGCCGATCTGAGATTTACTGATGCCGGCCACGAGGGACATATGATCGTCGGCCCTCCTTCTGTCATCGCAATGGCGCCGCCAACGGCAGATCTCGCAATGCTCGATGGGTTCCGGGTAGACATCAAGGACGATGGATCCAGAGACGTAGCGCTCGAGACTGCCTCTGACGTGCCGGTAGTACGCGGCATAGTCGGCGACGCGGTATTCCTCGGGCATGTAGTTCGTTCCGGGAGTCACGACGAAAGCGGATTGCGGTTCGAGCTCCTGGGCTTTGGAAAGCAGATCGGAATACAGGGATATCTGTAAGACCGTATTGCCTTTGGTTTCCCGGGCGAGCTTCGCATCGGTCACTTCGTAAGACCATGCGCCGAAGCGGCTCGGCGTTTCCACACGACGCAGAACGTCGGCCCGTCCGTTCCACCGGCCAGCCTGAAGGGCGCCTTGAACGATGACTGGATCGCCGCGGGCCATAGCGTCGCGGGTTGCCGCGACCGACTTCGGATCGATCCCGACCCCATCGATAACGGTTACGGCGAGATCCGCCGCCTTGAGATGCTCGATAAAGCCCAGTTCATGCAGCGCGCCCCGCTCCACAAGCGTTTCAAGCACGGGATCCCAGACCTTCGGCTTGTCCAACTCTCCGTTGGCGACCTTGAGATCGAGTTTTGTCAGGTAGCGACAGTTAAGGTGCCCGACCAAGTCTCCCGCGCTCAGATTGAGCGTTGCCCCGACCTTTTGCATTTCCTACCCCGTGCGGACGTGCCCGCCGATATTTCAATCGGTTCGGCCCGCACTGGCGACTATGCCATTTTTCAGAGGACTGTACTTGGGTTGTACCAGGCGACCTACGGGCATGCGGTGCTCGTCCAGGACGCTCCAATCTCCGGGAGACGCCCCACCGCCCCCTACGTCGAAAGTACAGAGTTTGCTAGGGAATCCGCTCCGTCGAACCCTAGAACGGCCTAGCGGAGGCTCAATCGATAACGTAGACTTTGCAACTTCTGGGGTAGGTGGCTGCAGCAGCCGATAGAATATCGGAGCGCGGCCTCCGGGGGAGCGCCCGTGCGCGTCCGAATGTATAGCGTAAGGCAGATTGTCGGCCTGCTTGTTGTGCCCCTATCGACCGCTGCTGCAGCGGCACAAACACCTGTCTCTCCTCCTGTTCACGCAGGCCAAAGCCCCCAGGCGATTGTTCGCACCGCCAAGCCGAACGCCGGGGCGGGGCTGTCGGTTCAAACTGTGCCCGTCCGTACGGCTCGCCCCGCCAAATCTCCGGTACCACGAACTCGGCCCCCCGCTGCGACTTCCCCGATAACCCCGGAGTGGACAACCTACCAATCAAGGTTGGCCAAGCTTCCGGATGCCGAACAGAGCAACGGCTCTGTGCCGCAGGCCCCTTGGTGGGCTTCGCAAGGCCGCCAAGAACAGACGGTCGGCGGCAATCGGCCCAAATCGAAGCCCGTTCCGGTGGATTCCCCTTCGACCGCGCAGCCGGTGGCACATCAATCAAACCGCTCAGCGCCATCCGCCGAATTGACACGGGCCGACATTCATTCCCATGCCGTCAAATCGACGGGACCGGCAGAAGCAACAAAGCCCGAGCCGAGCAACCTGCTCGGGTTTGTCATCATATCGATCATCACCGTCCTGGTGCTCGCATTGAAGGGCTTGTCCCTTCGACGACGTAAGGTCCGGATCAACAATGCTTATCGTCAGGAGCCGATCCCGGGGAAATCATCCCCTCCGCGAGCGGCGCCCCCGGCAGACATCATCGCCGTTCAACCCGTGGCGGACTTGTCTCGCTATCGTGCCGACGGTGATGCTGCGTGGATCCCGTTTGGAAGGGCCGCAGCCGTCGGCCGAAGAAAGATTGCAGGCCCGGCGTATGTAGGCTCCCGGCTTCCGACGTCGAACTCATCTTCCGACCACGACAATTGTCTTATCGATCCTTCGCTGCCGGTGGGCCGAAGTGCGGACATTGCCGGCCAGCAGATGAGCTACTGGCCCAGTTATGGATCGATGAGCCCGGACTCGCGGCTCGCGTTCCTCAATTGGATGGCATCTCCGCGAAACGCACCGGATACGTACATCGGATATGTCTTCGTCTACTTCTATGCGCTGGAACGCCGGGCAATCCTGGAGAGATCCGAGGAAGACCGGGCTGTTATCGAAGGCGAACTGGTCCGGCTCCTTGAAATCTATGGCGGAAACCGGTCCTTTCACCGCTACGGAACGGAGCTGCTGTCCGCAATCCAACTGCTCGAACTGAGACGCGACCGCAACGCGGCTCCTGTCTACGAGGCAACTGGAGGCGACATTCCGACCAACGTGAAGATCGCGATCGGCCGGCGCCTGCGGGATAATCTGGCGATCGAGCCGGAATGGCTGCTGTCCTGGACCATGTCCCATCCCGAAACCAGGGTGAAGACGCCGGCGCGCCGCGCCTTCACCCAACTCAAATCCATGTTTGACGAAGAGTGCCGACGGCGCTTCCCGCGCGGACTAGTCCTCGACGGTCGCAACCTGCCCCGTGCCGAAATATTGTACCGGTCGGCGAGCGGCACGTTCGTCTCGGATCTGACGGACGCCTTCGGTTCGCTGCCCGATGTGTCCGGCTGCAGCGACGCGCTCGCGCTCGGCCGAAACATCCTCGACGACTGCACCGAGCGGCTCGACCGTTACAGCAGACGTGTCGCAAAGGCCCCCGAACATGCGGGTTCTCTCCATGCGATCGCGTTATTGCCGCCCCCGCAGAGGGCGCTTGCCATCAAGGATCTGCCGAACAATCCTTTGACCTGGTTGTACGAACGCGTACTGGCGCAGGAAATCGTTCCCGCCGCGCAACTTTTTGACCGAGTAAATGCGGCCCAGCCCGGCAACATAACATCGGCAAAGCTGCGGGAGCTCGCCGAAACCCTGGCAAAGTTCGGGCTGGGTGTCGTTCCCGGTCCCGGATTCTCGTTCGGCGCCGACCACGACTCTATGCTTCTCTTCGAACTTGATGCGCCAACGGAAACCTTGGAGGCCGCCTCGCCTCATTATCGCAGCGCGCTTCTCACCGTCGCTCTCGGCATTCTCGTCGGCAAGGCCGACGGCGGCCTGCAAACGGCCGAGCGGCTGTCGCTCGAAGGAATGCTTGCCAATGCAAACGGCGTAACCGAAAACGAGCGCCGCCGGCTGAGCGCCGACCTCCGTTGGCTGGAATTGCGCCCAGTTGCGCTGGCAAGCCTTCGACGCAAGCTCGCGGCGATCCCGCACGAGGAGCGAGCCAAGATCGCCGATCTGCTGGTCGGGGTCGCTTCGGCCGGCGGCTCGCATGAACGAACCGAAGTCGCGCTGCTCAAGCGAATTTACCACCAACTGGACCTGGATCCGGAGCGGCTGTACGCGGAACTTCACAAAGCGACGGCCGCCAACCAGGACGACGAACCGGTGCGATCGCCGGGTGAAGGCCAACCTACAGGCTACGCCATCCCGCGCGCGCCGACGGCGCCACCTGCAGCAAGTAACGATCAACCTCGGGCGCGGGCTGTTCCCGCGGCGCCCAAGCCGGTCGATCGAAGGGCCGCAATCCGCGCGGAAACGGAGGCGGCGGCGGCAATCCTTGCCAATGTGTTCGACGCACACGAAACCGACGATGTGCCGACGGCAACTCCCGGAAACCAGCCAGAGGCTCTGGAGCCGCGCCTCGCAAGCCTTCTTCAGGCCTTGCTGGAACGAGAAAGTTGGCCGCGGGCGGATTTCGAACGACTGGCGCGCGAACTGTCGTTGATACCAGGCGCGGCGCTTGAGAATTTGAACTCCTGGGGGTTCGACCGGTACGACGACCTCCTCCTCGAGGATGGCGATCCGATCATCGTCAATCGCGATATTGTTGCAGGGCAGTTCTCCGAGGCGGCTGAATGACAAAGCAACCCGTCATCAAATCGAAGGACCGGGAAACCATCCTCAACGCGCTGCGCTCCGGCGTCGTTCCTCGAATCGGACTTCAGCACATCCAGGTCGGCCGCAAGCGCGAGATCGAGGCTCTTCTTTCCGACGTTGATCGCGTCGCGGCCGCCGGCGGCGCGCTGCGCTTCGTCATAGGTGAATACGGTGCCGGCAAGACCTTCTTCCTGTTCCTGGTAAGACAGCTCGCCCTGGCCAAGAATCTCGTCGTCATGCAGGCGGACCTATCGCCGGACAAGCGCCTGCACTCGACCACCGGTCATGCACGCGCCCTCTATGCGGAACTTGCGCAGAACACGGCGACGCGAACCTCGCCGGACGGCGGCGCGTTACGCAACATGCTGGAAAGGTTCATCGGCAAGGCCGCCGACGAAGCAAAGGTGAAAGGCGTTGCTACGGCGGACGAGATAAGGACGAAGCTCGAGGACGTCAGGCAGATGGCGGGCGGATACGAATTCGCGTCGGTCGTCACCGCCTACGCGCGCGGCTATGAGGAAGGATCGGACGAGATGCAGTCCGCCGCACTCCGATGGTTGCGGGGCGAGTACGTCAACAAGACCGCCGCGCGGCAGGAGCTCGATGTCCGGACGATCATCGACGACGATAACGTCTACGATAATCTGAAGCTCATGGCGCGGTTCGTCCGTCACGCCGGCTATTCGGGACTTTTTGTCTGCCTCGACGAACTCGTCACCTTGTACAAATTGCAGAGCGCGCAATCCCGAAAGATGAATTTCGATCAGATCCTTCGGATCATAAACGACGTGCTCCAGGGCTCGGCCAAAGGCATCGGCTTCGCTCTCGGAGGAACACCAGATTTTCTTCTGGACACCCGCCGCGGACTCTACGCCGACGGAGCAATTCAATCGAGGCTGGCCGAGAATACCTTCGCGAAGGGAGGCTTCGCCGACTACTCGGGGCCCGTTATCCGGCTCCAGAACCTCACGCCGGATGAACTTCTGGTCCTGTTCGAGCGGCTAAGGGCGCTATTTGCCGGGGGCGATCCGGCAAAATTCCTCGTCCCCGACGAGGCGCTGGACGCTTTCGCCACCCATTGCCGCGAACGCATCGGAGACAGCTACTTCCGGACTCCCCGAAACAGCGTGAAGGCATTCGTGGACCTTCTCTCGATCCTCGAGCAGAATCCGAAGGCCGACTGGCGCTCATTGATCGGCGAGGCCGAGATCGCCGAGGATCGCGGCGCTTCCGCGGATGCGATCGATCCCGGCATGCCGCTGGACGTTTCGGACAACGAGTTGAGCCGGCTCCAGTTGTGACCGCCACGACCTCGTCGCAATTCGACCGCCTCGCCGAACCCGTCAAACGCTGGGTGTGGGCGCAAGGCTGGACCGAATTGCGCGACGTCCAGGAGCGCGCGATCCCCGCGGTGATGGACGGAGGCGACGTGATCCTCACCGCAAGGACGGCGGCGGGAAAGACGGAAGCGGTGTTCCTTCCGTTGATATCGAGGATTCTGTCGCGGACCACGGACGCTCCGCAAGGATTCTCCGTCGTCTATGTCAGTCCGTTGAAGGCATTGATCAACGATCAGTTCCGGCGCCTCGAATCGCTTCTCGAGACATGCCAAATACCGCTCCACCGCTGGCACGGCGACGTTTCGTCGGATGCACGCAGGCGCGCCATCGAACGCCCCGCCGGCATCGTGTTGATCACGCCCGAATCGCTGGAGGCGACGCTGGTCCGGCGCGGCCGACAGGTCGATCACCTTTTCGGACGCCTGGACGCCTTCGTCATCGACGAACTCCATGCTTTCATCGGTACCGAGCGCGGCAGGCAACTCCAGTCCATCCTGAACCGCGTCGAAGTCGCTACCCGCCGCGACCGCATAGACCGGATCGGTCTTTCGGCGACGCTAGGGTACATGGCGTTGGCGGCCGAAGAGCTACGGCCAGGTGCCGGTGGTGATGTCAACATCATCGAAAGCCAGGAGGGATCGCAGGACATCCTTCTCCAAGTACGCGGCTATCGCCGACGCAGGCCGCCGATCGAAGAAGGCAAGAAGGTTGCGCCACCATCGAGCGCGGATGCTGAGATGGCTCAACACATGTTCGGCGTGTTGCGAGGAAAACGAAATCTGCTGTTCGGGGGCTCGCGGCGGAACGTGGAAATCTTCACGGACCGCCTGCGGGAGATGGCGGAGACGCAACGCCTCCCGAACGAATTTTTCGCCCACCACGGAAACCTCGCCAAGTCCGAGCGCGAACTCGTTGAATCCAGGCTTCGTGACGACCCGAGGCCCACGACCGCGGTCGCGACATCGACGCTGGAGCTCGGCATCGATATCGGCGACGTCGAAAGCGTAGCCCAGGTCGGACCGGGGTGGTCCGTCGCGTCGCTCCGGCAGCGGCTCGGAAGGTCGGGCCGCCGCGCCGGCAAGCCGGCGGTGTTGCGGATGTACATCCCCGAGGAGGAGTTCGGTGGCGGACTGCACCCGTCCGACAAGCTGCGCCTGGATCTCGTGCAGGCCGTCGCCATGGTCGATCTGCTCATGCAGAAATGGTGCGAGCCTCCGCGCCCGTCGGGCCTGCACTTGTCGACCCTCTTGCAGCAGACGCTTGCGATAATTTGCGAGTTCGGAGCCTTGCAACCGGCCTCCGCGTGGAAGGTGCTTTGCGAACGCGGGCCGTTTCGTTCCATCGATCAGGCGTTTTACGCTGAACTGCTCAAGGCGATGGCCCGCCCCGAGGCCGCGCTGCTCGAGATGGCTTCGGACCGGTCTTTGATGCTCGGCAAGACTGGCGAACGGGTTACGACCGGTCACGATTTCTACGCCGTGTTTACGACGACGGAAGAGTTCCGCGTCGTCGCCGAAGGCAAGACCATCGGTACCATTCCGATCGATCAGACGTTGGCGCCGGGTCAGACCATCATTTTCAGCGGACGCCGATGGAAAATCCTATCTATCGACGCCAAGGCCCGGCTGCTCGAGGTGAAGGTGACTAATGCCGCCCTCCCCCCGCGTTTCGGAGGGGATTTCTCCGGCGTGCATGATCGTATCGCCGAAGTCATGCGATCGACGCTCATCTCGAACGACGTGCCCGTCTTTCTGGATGCAGTCGCGCGCGAGCTATTGAATGAGGGTCGATCGGCATTCACCGATCTCGGCCTCGACCGGACTGCCACGCTGCAAAGTGGAAGGGACTGCGCACTTTTTCCCTGGGTCGGCTCGACGAAACTCGACACTTTCGCCTTGGCGCTCATGGGCCGCGGCTTCGAAGCGAGTGCAAGCGGCCATATCATCGAGGTCGCCAACTGCAACTCGTCGGACATCTCGACCATACTGAGGGAAATCGCAGCATCTCCACCTCCCTCCGGAAGCGATCTCGCCGAACACGCTGCGAAACTTCATCGCGAAAAGTACGATCATTTCCTTCCGGATGAGCTCTTGAAGGCGGCCCTAGCAAAAGAGAGACTGGATCCCGAATCCGTTCCGAGCGTCGCGCGACGAATTCTCCGTCCCGTAGGCTGATAAGGTTTTGCTCGAAAGCTTATCGGTCTTCGATGTGATGACTGGTTAGCAAATACTCATTTGCTAGCAAGTTACCGCTTCATTCTCTGAATAAGCTGGCCTTAGCGTTGCCGCCCGCACTCTCGCTGTGTTGGTCTCCGGAGTATTGCGACTCCATGCAAACCAAGCAGTGGTTTTCTTCTTCGGTCTCCAACACCAGTCTCCAGAAAAACGGGAATATTCACCGACGACACCAGAGACTTTGGGAATTTTCAGGCCGGAAAGTTCGACATCCGGTCTCTGGAAACTCTTACGCAATTAGAAAAGCCCGCTGTTGGCGGGTTTTTTTGTGCGGTGAAAAGAATATTCTCTGAAACCGAAAATGCGTGGCTGGGGCGGGAGGGATCGAACCACCAAATTGCTATTTTTCAGATGCCGCGGTCCCGCGCAGGGAATGGCAGCAAGGGCATGATCTGAGCAACAAGATTGCTCGGAAAGGACTGGCATTGACGCGCAGTTCGAGCATTGCTGTGAGTGTTCGGCGGGAGGCTGCCGCCGGATTGAGCCCCGCGGCGCAAGGCTGGCGGGGCTGGGGTGGTGCGACGAATGGCGTCGCTCAACCTCGAGGATCTCATGGCAAGCTCTTTATCGAAGCAGAAACCCGCAGCGCGAAAGCAACTCGCGCGCCGGACACCGACACGCAGCTCTGCCAAATTGGCTAAGCCGACTTCTTCGAACACCAAACACTCGAAGATTATTGCAATGCTGGGATCGGTTGCTGGCACCACGATAACCGCGTTGATGAAAGCGACCGGTTGGCAGCAGCATTCGGTGCGGGGATTTTTGGCAGGCGTCGTCCGCAAGAAGCTCAAACTCAATCTCGTATCGGAGCGAAAGGACGATAAGGACAGGGTTTACAGAATCGTCGAGCTTAGAACGTCGAAGCATTTGTCCGCTAAACCAACTGTCGCATGATCCGATGGCGCAGCAGCATCGCAATCACTTAAATACCAGCATGGAGACCGCCAAGGAGATCGCCCGACTGGGCGATCTCGATCTAGCCGGATTGCAAAGGCGCTGGCGCAGCCTGTTCCGGCAAGACGCGCCACCGCACCTGCCCCGCCATTTGTTATTGGCCATAGTGGCCTATCGCGTTCAGGCAAATGTATTTGGCGATCTGAATCCAGCAACGGCTCGCTTCCTGGCGCAGATCGGATCCGGCAACGCCGGCGTTGAGGCGGTCCGGTCGACTTACGACCTGGAGAGCGCTGCACTTCGGCCGGGGACGATCCTGATGCGCGAATGGAACGATCGCGCCCAGCGCGTAACCGTCACCGCCGAGGGATTTGTCTGGCAGGGCAAAACCTTCGACAGCTTATCCGCAGTCGCCTTTGCCGTCACCGGCACCAAGTGGAACGGGCACCGGTTCTTCGGTCTGCGGGACAAGACCCGACGCGATCTGGTTGTCGCCGAGCCATGAAGCCGACAGCAAACTCGGTCCGCTGTGCGATCTATACCCGGGTCTCGACCGACGCAGGGCTCGATCAGGAATTCAACTCGCTAGACGCTCAACACGATGCAGCGTCAGCGTACATCAAAAGCCAAGCCCATGCCGGCTGGATGCCTGTTCGCACTCGGTATGACGACGGCGGCTTCTCGGGCGGATCAACTGACCGCCCTGCCCTTCAACAACTGCTGACTGACGTCAAGGCGAGACGGATCAATGTCATCGTCGTCTACAAGGTCGATCGGCTGACCCGCTCGCTTGCCGACTTTGCCAAGCTGGTCGAACTGTTCGATGCCAATGATGTCTCATTCGTGTCGGTTACTCAGCAGTTCAACACCACGACCTCGATGGGGCGATTGACGCTCAACGTCCTCTTATCCTTTGCGCAGTTCGAGCGGGAGGTCACATCGGAGCGTATACGGGACAAGATCGGGGCGTCGAAACGCAAGGGTCTGTGGGTCGGCGGCATGGTGCCGCTCGGCTATCATGCCCAGGATCGTCGCATCACAGTAGTCGAGCATGAGGCCAAAACTGTGCGGCATATCTATCGCCGCTATCTGGAGCTCGAGAGTCTCAACCTCTTGCTGGCAGATTTGAGACACTCCCGCATCAGGACCAGAGTCAGACCGCTCTCATCTGGCCGCAGCATCGGCGGCATTCCGTTCGGACGCGGCGCCCTCGGCTACTTGCTACGCAACCGATTTTATATTGGCGAGGTTGTCTACAAAGACGAGATCTTCAGAGGCGAGCAGCCGCCGATTGTCGATCGCGCCCTGTTCGATGCTGTCCAGGCCAAGCTGGAGCAGCAGCGGACCAGCCAAGCGACAAGCCGCCACAGCTCCGATTCAATCCTGGCCGGACTGATCTATGATGACCGCGGTAATCGGATGACGCCCAATTACACACTGAAGAAGGGCGTCAGATATCGCTACTATACAACATCCGCACTTGTGCAAGGCGAGCCCGATAAAGCCGGCACCATCAAGCGCGTAGCTGCGAACCAAATCGAAAAACTTGTCGTCGCAGCATTGCGACAACACATCGGCAAGGCATCTAGTGAGAAAGTGCAGGACAAAGAGCAACGCTCAGACTGCGAGTTCGTGCGCCGGTTCGTCGAACGCGTCGATGTTCATGCCGGTCAGTTGCTGGTGACAGTTCGCTCGGACGCTGGCGATGGTGATCAAACGCACACGACAAGCCGACGCTCCAAGAACAAAGTCCTTCGTATTGCCTGGAAAAAACGGCCATCAAAAATGCGTCGTGAGATCATTCCGGTATCGCAGCCCAAAGGAACGGCAATCGGTCGCCCGATCCGTTCAGAAACGCGCGCTTCTTTGGTCAGTGCTATCGCACGCGGGCGATGCTGGCTTGACGAAATCGTCAGCGGCAAAACTGCCAGCATCGGCCAGATTGCCAAGCGGGAGCGCTGCTCAGCACGGCAGGTCAATCTGACGATATCGCTAGCGTTCTTGTCGCCCGTTCTCGTGCAAGCCGCCGTCGATGGCAAACTACCGCGTGGAGTTGGCGTCGCAAGCCTACGCGATGCGCCCGCCGATTGGGCCGCTCAGCACAAAATGCTCGGCCTCGATCCCGCGCCGGGAACAGAATTGATTTGAGCGGAGACCGAAGCGCCGAAATCGGCCATCTCAGTCTCCAAAGGCAATCTCCGAAACACACAGCGTAAGAAAACCGCCCTTATTGCGGGCTTGTGCCGGCGTTCTGGGGAACACGCGGTTCGCGGCGAATGCGTGGTGGGCCCGGCAGGACTCGAACCTGCAACCAGACCGTTATGAGCGGTCGGCTCTAACCATTGAGCTACAGGCCCTCTCCGGCCGCGTTGTGACGCGGCGGATCGCGTTCCCATACAACGGGCTCGGATGACCGGCAATCGGGCAATCGTTCCCCTTCCAGATTCAGGCAGGAGCGAGTTGCATCCGCTGCCGCGCACGCAGGATTAACAGCACCGCAATCCCGATATTCAGAGCATTCCAGGCAACGCCGTTGAGGAAGGCCATTCCGTACGATCCGGTCTTGTCGAAGATCCAGCCGGATACCCAGCCGCCAAAAGACATGCCGATAATCGACGCAAAGATCACGATGCCGATGCGTGTCGCCGCTTCGCTGGCCGGCATCGATTCCCGCACGATGATGGCATAGCTCGGCACGATGCCGCCCTGGAACAGGCCGAACATCGCCGAGATCAGATAGAGCGACGTCAGACCATCGAAGAAAATGTAGAACACAAGTGCGAAACCCTGCGCCATCGATCCGATCAGCAACGTCTTCAGACCGCCGATCTTGTCCGCCAGAAAGCCTGAACCGATCCGGCTAACGATGCCCAGTCCCAGCATGATCGATAGCATCTCCGCACCGCGCGCGACGCCGTAGCCGAGATCGCCGCAGTAAGCCACGATGTGAACCTGCGGCATCGACATGGCGACGCAGCACGAGATCGACGCGAGGCATAGAATCACGGTGAGCGCATTGGTGCTGAGTTTCAGGTCGATGCGCGGCGCCGCGGCCTGTGCGTAACTGCGCACCTGGCCGCCACGCATCCGCGACCACAAGGCCAGCAGCGCGAGCGCCATGGCGATAGCCACCGCCGCTGCGACAGCAATCGTCGTCATTCGCCAGCCGACGGCCGTCATTCCCCGCTCGATGAGCGTCGGCCAGATCGCACCGCCGACGTAATTGCCGCTGGCTGCAATCGTCACCGCAAGACCACGGCGGCGTTCGAACCAGTGGGAAGCCTCTGCCATCAGCGGTGCAAAGGTCGCAGCCGATCCGAAACCGATCGCGAGATGGACGGCATTGAAGACATAGAGGGCCGGAGCAGCGGCAGCAGCGGCATAGCCGAGACAGCAAATGACCGTGCCAACGCCAACTGCAGCGATGATCCCCCGGCGATCCGACAGCTTGCCCAGCACCATCGCGCCGACGCCGAATCCGATCATGCAAAGCGTAAAGGACAGCGAGGCATCGGCCCGGGTGGCGCCAAAGTCGGCCTGCACCACCGGAAGCACAACCACCACGGACCACAGCCCGACGCTGCCGATCGCTCCGATCAGCAAAGCAATGCCAAGCCTGATCCACGCATCGCGGGAATCGGGCGTGAAAACGGAGCTTGGCAGATTGGAATCGACAGAACCCGGCACCGGCACAATGTCGCGGCATGTCCAGCGCAGGTCAAGGCAGCCAATTGCACAGGTGCCCTGATAAAGTTGACGATTTATGCGAGCGGTCTAGCCTTCGATAACGGACGCTCAAAGGAGCGCTCCATCATCGAGGAGCCAGCAATGTCAGCCGACCATCACGAGCCTTCTGTAACCGGCTCTATGCCGCGACGCACACTCTTGCAACTTACGGCTGGCGCAGCAGGCTTGATGACGGTTGGCGCATCCGCGCAAACCCCCGCGGCCGAGACCGTTCAAATCAAGGCTGAAGAGCATTGGGTGATGAAGGGCCCAGTGAAGCTCTATTTGTATCGCAAGCGGATCGTGCCGGCTGCGAACGAGCGCCGTCCGGTGCTGTTTCTGGTCCACGGCTCGACGATTTCAAGCCGCGGAACGTACGATCTGATCCTGCCCGGCAATACCGATTACTCCGCGATGGAGCATTTCGCCAGGCTCGGCTACGACGTCTGGACCATGGACCATGAGGGCTATGGCCATTCCTCGCGCACCTCGGACAATTCGGGCATCCAGACCGGCGTCGCCGATCTCAAGGCAGCATTGCCTTACGTCGAATCCGTCACGGGCCAGTCCTCGGTCGCGATGTTCGGCGAGTCGTCCGGAGCCATTCGCGCTGGCGCGTTCGCCATGGTCGAACCCAACCGCGTTTCCCGGCTGATCCTCCACGCCTTCACCTATACTGGCGAGAAGGCTCCCGAGATGGACCGCCGCCGCAAGAATGTCGAAGCCTACAAGGCCAACCCGCGCCGGCCTTTCGGGCTCGCTCAGGTGCGCAACATGTTCGATCGCGATGTCGCCGGCAAATCAGATCCCGCATTGATTCAGGCGCTGGCCGAGAGCGAACTGAAATTCGGCGACAGCGTACCCAGCGGCACCTACCTCGATATGGCGATCAACATGCCGATGGTGGACCCGGCCAAGCTGCGCTGCCCGGTGTGTCTGGTGCGCCCCGAACACGACGGCAACGCGACCGAGGAAGAGCTTTATACGTTCTTCCGCGCGCTCGGCGGCAGCGACAAACAGTTCGTCCTGCTGCACGGCATGACGCATGGCGGCGCCATGGTCGGCGCCCATCGCAAGCGGCTGTGGCATGTCATGCATACGTTCTTCCAAGGCCCGCCTGCGCCTGCGGCCTGAGCAGACCGACCGATCATCGACTTTCCAGAAGCAACGGCGGCTAGAATATAGCCGCCGTTTGCGTTTGCCTCATCGATATTAACGCTTTGCTAACCATACACCGGGCAAAAATTGCCGGGTGAAGTTGAGTGTCGTCGGTCGTGCAGAACGGGGGCGCAATGCCCGTGGAAGCAAGCGCGGTACCTCACTTGCGAGGCGGTGGCCCTTCGGCCGCCGCGCAGACCTTTGGCGGCCGCAGCCGCCACAAGCGTGGGGAAGCGGCGACCATGGTTGATGTAACCGCGGGTAAGGGATCGTCCGGATCGGGACCAAACCTGGGAATTCCGAGCCTCGGTGACTTTGGCAACATGTTGAAGCGGGGCGACATTGCCCTCGCCATCGGCATCCTTGTCATCCTCGCGGTGCTGATCGTTCCGCTGCCCGCAATCGTGCTCGATCTGCTTCTGGCGATCTCGATCACGCTGTCGATCCTGATCCTGATGACGGCGCTGTTCATCCAGACGCCGATCGAATTCTCCGCCTTCCCGACCGTGCTGCTGATCTCGACGATGCTGCGGCTGTCGCTCAACCTCGCATCGACCCGGCTGATCCTCTCGAAAGGTCACGAGGGGACGGCCGCAGCCGGTCACGTCATCGAGGCGTTCGGCAACTTCGTCATGGGCGGCAATTTCGTCATCGGCATTATCGTCTTTGCCATTCTGGTCATCGTCAATTTCGTCGTCATCACCAAGGGCTCCGGCCGCATCGCCGAAGTCGCCGCGCGCTTTGCCCTCGACGCCATGCCCGGCAAGCAGATGGCGATCGATGCCGATCTTTCGGCAGGTTTGATCGACGAGAAGACCGCCAAGGAACGCCGGAAGCTGCTGGAAGACGAAAGCGGCTTCTTCGGCGCCATGGACGGTGCGTCCAAGTTCGTTCGTGGCGACGCCATCGCCGGACTTCTGGTGGTGTTCATCAATATCATCGGCGGCATCATCATCGGCGTCGCGCAGCAGAATTTGTCGTTTTCCGATGCGGCGAGAACCTACACGTTGCTCACTGTCGGCGACGGTCTCGTCACCCAGGTTCCGGCCCTGATCGTCTCGACCGCGGCTGGCCTGCTGGTCTCGAAGGCGGGCGTCACGGGCGCTGCGGACAAGGCGCTGATCAAGCAGTTCACAGGCTATCCGCAGGCGCTCGGCATGTCGGCCGCCGTCATGATCGTGCTGGGCCTCTTGCCGGGCATTCCGATGCTGCCGTTCCTGCTGCTCGGCGGCGGCGCTGCCGCTCTCGCGATCACGGCCCGCAAACGTAACCATCAAGCGACCATCGACAAGATGAAAGGCGAAGCCGACACGCCGGCGGCGGCCGCCGCCGCCGCCGCAGCCGCGGAAGAACCGATCTCTGCATCCCTGAAGATCGACGATCTCAAGATCGAGCTCGGCTACGCGCTGCTGCCGCTGGTCAATGGCCCGGATGGCACCGACCGTCTGACCGAGCAGATCAAGGCGCTGCGGCGCTCGCTCGCGATCGAGATGGGTTTCGTGATGCCGTCGGTGCGCATCCTCGACAACGTGCAACTCGAGGCCAACACGTACATCATCAAGATCAAGGAGGTCGACGCAGGCTCCGGACGAATCTGGCCGAACCAGTACATGGTCATGGATCCGGCCGGCAATCAGGTCGGCTTGCCCGGTGTACACACGACGGAGCCGACGTTCGGCCTGCCGGCGACCTGGGTCGATGGCGTCCTCAAGGAAGAAGCCTCGCTCAAGGGTTACACGGTGGTTGACGCCGCTACCGTACTGTCGACGCACCTGACCGAGTTGCTCAAGGCCAATGTGTCGGACCTGCTGTCCTACGGCGAGGTCCAGAAGCTGCTCAAGGACCTGCCGAAGGAACAGGGTGAGCTGGTCAAGGACATCATCCCGAGCCAGATTACCGCCTCCGGCGTCCAGCGCGTGCTGCAACTGCTGCTCGCCGAGCGCATCTCGATCCGCGATCTGTCGACAATTCTGGAGGGCATCGCCGACGCGCTCGCATTCTCGCGCAACCCGTCGACCATCGTCGAGCATGTTCGCGCCCGGCTCGCGCGACAGATTTGCGCCCAGAACACATCGGTCAACGGCTACCTGCCGCTGATCGCGATGTCGGCAAAATGGGAGCAGGCTTTCGCCGAGTCGCTGATCGGCACCGGCGAAGACCGCAGCCTTGCAATGCAGCCCTCGAAGCTGTCGGAATTCATGACCATCGTTCGCGATCGCTTCGAACAGGCCGCGCGTGAAGGCGAAGCGCCGGTCCTTGTGACGTCTGCAGCAATCCGGCCGTTCGTGCGCTCGCTGGTGGAACGATTCCGCTCCCAAACCAATGTCATGTCGCAGGCGGAAATCCACCCGCGCGCCAAACTCAAGACGGTCGGCAGCGTTTAAGACCGCTCGAATTATCTGGCCTCGAAACAAACCGCGTGACTTCGTCTCGTCTGCCTAAGCATCTGTTTCGATTTGAGTTTTGTCGAAATTCAGTGTTGCGATGCGGCCACAGGCAATCGGTATGACGGCCAGTTCACTCCTTTTCACGTCAATGTGAGGGGGGCTTAGGAACCGGAGAGCAGCTTCCTACGTTCTTGATCTAAGCGCGCTTTGAACCTGCTCGTTGGAATGTTCGACCAATTCCAGTGCAGCCGATCAAAAAGCGGCAGGAGGCTTCAATGAACCACTCGATTTACAGTGCGGATCGAACGACCCACCTGAAGATCGTCGTCGTTGCGCTGGTTGCAGCCATCGCAGTGGCAGGACTTGGAATCACCGCCCGCGTCAATTCGGATGATGGTCTGACGCAGACCGCGAGCGCGAAGAATCAGAATCCCGGAGTTGTGAAGGCCGGCAAGCCGGTCGTGATCACCAGCTCGGGCAATACGGTGATACGTTAATCGAAGAATTCACGAATTCACGCGGCTCTTCTCCAGCCCCCCGAAGTCGCCACGTGAGTAACTAGACGACCCCAAGTAGACGACCCCCAAGTGACTCGACGGAAAACGCCCGCTCCCCACGGGCGTTTTCTTTTTGCGTGAACGATAGCGCGAATGTCGCTCACTCGCTTCGGATTCAAATTTCAAACAGCACCGTTTCTGCTCGTCATTCCTTGCCCTCCTTTGCCATTCCTGGACGCGAGCCTTCTAAGTACACTTGCCAGCGATGCGGGCGAGCCCGGAATCCATGCATCCGCGAACGAGTGGTTGGAGAGATGGATTCCGGGTTCGACCTTCGGTCGCCCCGGAATGACGAGGAGAAATAGACGCGATTAATCGCCCCTGTTGTTTGCGGCGCGGGGGCGCCGGATTTCATTTGGTCCGTTACCCTCTTGCGAGAGGGCGCGCGGAACGCCGGGCGCAAGACGCACCCGCAGCCTCGTGCGCAAAAGGAGTTTGAGCACACGAGCGTAGTCGCCACGAATACGCCGGTGTCACCCGGCGTTCCGCACGCAGTGGTGTTAACGGCCTATTTCGCGAAAAACCCCCGGCAGGCGAACCTGAGTAATCCACCGCTGTGAGGCAAGGCGATGCCTCGGGGTAACGCGACTTCAGCCCGTCCGCGCGCAGCATTGTCGTCATCGCTGTTCGATGCGCGAGCAAGCCCGCGCAAGTCACGGCGATCGAACGCTGCGTGCGTCCACCGCATCCCGCCCCGCAATCCGTGACGATCGCGTATCGCCCCTCAAATGGGACGGGATAAATAGGAATATAATCCAGAAACGAGAACTGTCAAGTTCCGATCCGGACGAGTCGGGCTTGGAAGGCACGATGGCCGTTGGTCTGTGCCCGCCGGCGGTGAACGTTTTGCGGGCGGCCCGCGACAAACAACCACCATCGTGGCGACGGCGGCGCGTGCTGCGCCGGATCGCGCCACCGATTAAGGTTGCCCATGCCGTTCGTCAGAATTCTGATGTTCCTTCTCGCGCTCGCTTCGCCGCTGTCGATGGCGGGAGGCGCTGTTGCGGGGCCGCTTGAGGATGCGAAGGCGGCGCATGACAGAAAAGACTACGCAACCGCGCACCAGCTCTGGCGTCCGCTTGCCGACCAAGGCAACGCCGAGGCGCAGTACGCGCTCGGGTTCATGTACGCCGGCGGCCATGGCGTGCCGCAAAATAACGCCGAGGCTGCAAAGTGGTGGCGCCTCGCAGCCGATCAAGGCAATACCTTCGCCCAGTTCAACCTGGGGAGCTTGTACGATGACGGCAAAGGGGTGCCTCAGAACAAAGCTGAAGCGCTGAAGTGGTATCACCTCGCCGCCGAGCGCGGCAACGCCGGTGCGCAGTTCAGCGTCGGAACCCTGCACTTCGCCGGCGTAGCGGTGCGCAAGAACCAGGCCGAGGCTGCGAAGTGGTTTCGCCGCGCTGCAGACCAAGGTCACCTTGGAGGGCAAGTCTATCTTGCCCTCAGCTACGCGACGGGACTGGGCGTGCCGCAAGATAATGTTCAAGCATACACGTGGCTCAGTGTGGCCGCCGCGGGAGGAGACAAAGATGCGATCGGCAATCGAAATCGCATCGCGCCGAAGATGACCCCGGCACAGATCGCCGAAGCGCAGAAACTGGCAAGCGGGTGGAAGCCGAAACCGGAACGGTAGTATTTCCCGCGTGCTTGTCGCTAGCTCGAAATCGATCCGGCAATTGAGCTAGAGTTTGACCAGTTCAGCGAGCTTGGCCGCGACGTCTGACATCGGCATTTCTGCAGTGTCCAAACCATTTCGCGAAGCGAGCATGGGACTGACTTCGCGGAGAGCGGCGTAGGTCGTGTTGTGCACGATGGGAACGAGTTGATCCCGCGCTAGGAGTACCGAAAGCTCTTTGTCTGCAACGCCCGCCGCTGGGAGGGTCTTCAACAGCGCAGGGGTTACCAATGCGAGTCCAATACGCGACTTCGCTAAGCCTTTATCGATAGCGCGAAGGAAAGGCTCGCCGAGGCCAATATCATTCTCGCTGAACCAGACTGAGACACCGCTTGCCACAAGCAGTTCGTAAAGCTGCTTGGCAACAGTCTGCCGGTCATCCCACGCATGGCACAGGAAAATGTCCCGAATATCTGGTAGGGACGCTCGCTTCTCGACGGTCTCGCGAATTGGGGTTAGTGCCCGCACTTCCTCAGGTGTGTACAACTGAGATGAACCGGATCGCGACCAGCGTGGCCTCATGCTGCGGCTGGACCCGCCACCGCTACTTCGTCCGCCCCCACCGCTCCCCGACGAAGGATAAGACGGGGAAGAGTAGGAAGAGGGTGAGTAGGAAGAGGGTGAGTAAGAAGAATACGACCGATAGCCGCCGTAGCGACCACCGCATGCAGGGCAGTTATCTCGACCACTCGCCGTGCGATGGCCATGTACCGGTGCTGTGCATCTTGCCATGCAGTCAATAATACGGGAAACTATCACCTCCCTCAAGCATGAGTTGCAAAAACAACTTCGCTCGGTCGCTAATGTGGCCGTTCGGTTTATGAGCCTGCGATTTAGTACTAGAGTCGCCGGTGTAACTTCCGCTCATCGCAAAATGTCTAATGCGGCGTATGGATTCCGGGCCTGCGAGTGAAGAACGCGCATCCCGGAATGACGGCTAAGTTTGTGAAAGCACTACAATGAAAAATACCCCCGCTTTCGCGAGGGCATTTTGATTTCATTCAGAGCAAGCAATCGCAAAATCACTTCCCCGGCGGCACCGCTTCGATCAGCTTGCCGGTAAAGAGAATCGGGCCGGTGGCCTGGCCGGTCGGCGAGCCGCCCTTCGGCTCCATCGTCACCGCATAGGTCGCCTTGTTGATGGTGTCCTCATCGTAGGACGCCAGCACCTGACGCGAGGTGAATTCGTCCTCGCCGATCACACCCAGCGAACGCGGCGCCGGCAGCTTGTCCGACACGATCCACAGCTCGTAACTCGTGCCGGGTTCCACCTCTGCGCCCGCCTTGCGCACCACAAAGTTCTTCGTCGCGGTATCCACCGTGAGAATGAACGCCGGGGAGTCGGCCCCCTTCTGCAGGACAGCGACGAATTGCGCGGATGCTGAAGCGGTCTGTTGCGGAGCCGCAACCTCGACGACCTTCACCTCGGGCTTCGGACGAAGCTGTTGCGGCAGCAGATCGGGGCGATACGCCTGCACGGCGACAAACGCGGCGAGCGAAGCCGCCAGCGCGGTCATCACCTGCGACGTGCTGCGCGAGCGGCGCAGCCGGTTCGAGAAATCGAGAATCTCCGCGCTCGAACGGGCCGCAGGCTGGACGTCAGGCGCAATGTCAGGCGCGCTCGGCACGTCCGGCAGCGTCAGCGGCAATTGCGGCGCCGACAATCCGGCGGCCACGCGAATACGCTCCCACAGATGTGACGGCGGCTCGACCGCGCCAACCATCTGGTTCAGACCACCGAGCTTGCGCTCCCACGCCTCGACCATGGCCCTGAAACCGCTGTCCACGGTCATCATGGTCTCGACCTGCGTGCGCTCATCGGCATCGAGCGTGCCGAGCACGTATTCCGCCGCGAGCGCGATATGGTCTTCGCTATAGTTCATCATCCCAATCCAAGGCACTCCCGGATCTCGATCATACTGCGCCGGAGCCAGGTCTTCACAGTATTTACCGGCGTCTCGAACTTCGCCGCCAGCTGTTCGCGGCTCCAACCGTTGTAGTACGCAAGCAGCACCAGCTTCTGCCGCTCCGGCTCCAGCCGGCCCACGCATTCAAGAATCCGCTTCAGATCCTCGGCCATCTCGCGCCGCGCCAGCGGATCGAGAGTGTCCGACGCCACTTCCATGGCAGCGGGCTCTTCCTCAATCGAGACTTCGCCCTTCTTGCGGACCACATCGATGGCGCGGTTGCGCGCGATCGACACCATCCACGTGATCGGCGAAGCAAGCCCCGGATTGAACTGCCCGGCGCTGTTCCAGATCTTGACGTAGGCCTCCTGAATGACCTCCTCAGCGAGGTCCTGCCGACGTAATATACGAAGCACGACGCCGAACAGTTTCGCGCGCGTCGCGTCGTAGAGACGCTTGAAAGCGTCCTCATCGCCCTTGGCAACCGCTGCAATCAGCCAGACCAGCTCAGCCGGCGTCAGCATTCACTTTCCCTCACCCGATCCACCCGGTCATCGGCGGTCCGGGAACCGGTAGCGCCGAAAAAGTCCCATACTGCATACATTTAGCACACATCCCGCTCGCAAGACCGCAGCTCGCCTGGGCGAAATGAGCGCACTTCCTTGTGACGATATACGGCCTGCCTTCAGGATAGTGGACGATTTCGTAACATATCCTGTCCGGAAACGATCCCGTAACCCCCGAAAATCGGAAGCGAAACCCCAAAAAGAAACCCGGGCAGCGATGCCCGGGTATTGAACTGCCTCAAGATGCACGCAGGCGTCGGGACTGAGGGTCGCTCGCGCCGACGGGCCGATCGCGAGGATCAGGCCAGCGCGCTGCCGAGGCGAGCCCGCATCAAACCGATGTTGTCCAGTTCGGACTGCTCACGCGCATTGATTTCCGCCCGCTCGCGGGCCTGATCGCGCTCATCCAGCAACTCGACCTTCTTGAGCTCCTCGAACGCATCGCCGAGCGCGGCCTTGGCATCGTCGAGCTGGCCGCGCAGCTCATCCGCCGAACGAACCAGATTTTCGCGGCGCTGGATCGCAGCCTTGGCGTAAGTCGGATAGGCGAAGTGCGAAGGGTCCTGAATACCCGCGCGGTCCTGCTCGGTCTGGATTTCCCGATCCAGATCGGCCGACATGCGCTGGAAATCGGCGATCATACCCTCGATCTGGGCGACCCGCCGGCGCTTCTCGTCGACCTGAAATTTCTTCAGGCGGATGAGGGTTTCACGTGACTTCATCGACTCATACTCCCCAGAAGTCCCAAAACGCACGCGGGACACTGCCGGCCCCAACAAGGGTCCCACCGGCTACTCACTGTTACAGAGTGCGGATGATGGCCTGACAAAGTTAGCGTTCCGTTTCCAAGTTAGCTGGTAGTCGATTCTAACATTCGCGTTCTCTTTGCAGCGAAGTCCCTAAGCGAATGTTAGAATCAAAGGACTACCAGTCATCTTAAGGTGCTGATGGAGCTTTTAATTTGACATTCGCGAACCGAAATCGCGGGCAATGCTGCGCGAATGTCAAATTGGCTCCATCAGGATTTGCTGGAGTTGCCGGTATCCGTCGCTCAATCCGGTGGCTTCGTCCTTGGCCTGACGCAGGAAATCCTCAAGCGGGCCATGGAGCCGGATCGCCTCGTCGACCTCTTCGCTGGAGCCCTGACGGTAGGCGCCGAGCCGGATCAGCTCCTCCATATCGGCATAGGTCGCCATCGTCTTGCGGGCCTGGGTGATGACGGGCAGGAAAGCCGGGGCGGCCGAGCGCGGCATGGTTCGCGAGACCGACTTCAGCACATTGATCGCCGGATAGCGCCCGCGCTCGGCGATCGAGCGCTCCATCACAATGTGCCCGTCGAGAATGCCGCGCACCGCGTCGGCGATCGGTTCGTTGTGATCATCACCATCGACCAGCACCGTGAAGATGCCAGTGACGGTGCCCAGTCCGAGGCCCGGACCGGCGCGTTCGAGCAGCTTCGGCAACTCGGTGAAGACGGTCGGCGTGTAGCCCTTCGCGGTCGGCGGCTCGCCGGCGGACAGGCCGATCTCGCGCTGCGCCATCGCAAAGCGGGTCACCGAATCCATCAAAACGAGGACGTCTTTCTCTTCGTCGCGGAAATATTCGGCGATGGCCAACGTCAAATAAGCCGCTTGCCGCCGCATCAAAGCGGGTTCGTCGGATGTCGCCACCACGACCACCGAACGCGCCAGACCCTCGTCTCCAAGGTCGTCCTGCAGGAATTCCTGAACTTCACGTCCGCGTTCGCCGACGAGCCCTATCACAGAGACATCCGCATCGACGTTGCGCGCCAGCATCGACAGCAGCACCGATTTGCCAACGCCGGAGCCTGCGAAGATGCCCATGCGCTGGCCGCGGCAGCAGGTGAGAAACGTATTCAGCGCCCGCACGCCGAGATCGAGCGGCGCGCCCACTCTTTTACGTGAGTGAGCCGGCGGCGGCGCTGCGCGGAACGGCATCGGAGACGGCCCCTGCGTCAGCGGCCCCTTGCCGTCGATCGGGTCGCCCATGGCGTTGATGACCCGGCCGAGCCAGGACGGAGATGGCCGCACCTGCGAGGCGGCATTGGCGATGACGGCCCGGCAGCCGCGCCGCACACCCTCGAGGCCGGCGAACGGCATCACCACCGCGTTGTTGCCGGTGAAGCCGATCACCTCGCAGGGGATGAAGCGGTTGCCGCCGGTTTCCACCACAATCCGCGCGCCGACCGACATGGCGTGAACCGGCCCCGCGATCTCGACCATCAGGCCGCGCACGCCGACCACCCGGCCGTAAATATTGACGCCGTCGACGTCGCTAATCTGCTCGGCAAGCGCTTTCATCGGAGAAACCTTAAGTTTCGGCCTTGGCAGGTCCGGCTCTTAACTTCGTGTTTACCCGCATCGTTAATCATTACGTCACGTCTTTAATGACTGCGCGCGCTTTCACGACAGAACGAAGGTGCGAGTCGCGAGAGTCGGTTAGGCCCGGCTCTTAAAGTGGAACTTGAACGGCTACGGTTACAAAAAGCTGCTACGACGCAATATCTTAGGACGATTCGACAAAAATTGCACCGATAGAACTTGCGCACACGAATCAGGTTTTGTTAACCATATGCCGTCAGGATCCGAATCAGTTGTTCAAAGGCGTTTTCCAGTGCCGCCGGTAGCGGCCGACCTGACGCCCGGAGCGGCGACATTGGGGGACTGGCATGCGCGTATTGCTGATTGAAGACGACAGCGCCGTTGCGCAGTCGATTGAGCTGATGCTCAAGTCCGAGAGTTTCAACGTCTACACGACGGATCTCGGCGAAGAGGGTGTCGATCTCGGCAAACTCTACGACTACGACATCATCCTGCTCGATCTGAACCTTCCGGACATGTCCGGATACGACGTGCTCAAGCAATTGCGCGTCTCCAAGATCAAGACACCGATTTTGATCCTCTCCGGCCTCGCCGGCATCGAGGACAAGGTCAAGGGTCTCGGCGTCGGCGCCGACGACTACATGACCAAGCCTTTCCACAAGGACGAACTGGTCGCGCGCATCCACGCGATCGTGCGGCGCTCCAAGGGTCACGCCCAGTCGGTGATCCAGACCGGCGACCTCGTGGTCAACCTCGACACCAAGACGGTGGAAGTCGGCGGACAGCGCGTCCACCTCACCGGCAAGGAATATCAGATGCTGGAGCTGCTCTCGCTCCGCAAGGGCACCACACTCACCAAGGAGATGTTCCTCAATCATCTCTACGGCGGCATGGACGAGCCCGAACTCAAGATCATCGACGTGTTCATCTGCAAGCTGCGCAAGAAGCTCGCGAATGCGTCTGACGGCCGCAACTTCATCGAAACGGTGTGGGGCCGTGGGTATGTGCTGCGCGAACCCGCCGAGGACGATATCCGCATTCCTGCGTGAGTATGACTGTCTGAACTTCCTGCTTCATGGTTCCTCCCGAGACTTGACCCCGCCGCAAATGGCGGGGTTTTTGTTTGTGTCCGCAGCCGCAAGGCGGGCAGCCACGTTTGCGACGGCGCTGGTCTGCGACGGTGCCTGTCGCGGCGACCCCGGCCGGCTGTCGCGGTGTTCATGGCGGTCTGTCGCGGTTTTCACGACAGCTTGCGTTAGTATTATTCATCCAATGAAAACAGTGCGTTAGACAGGACGAGGCTCGCTCCGTTAACCAGTATTTTTCAGAAGCCGTTCGGACTTCGCGCCGAATGATCCACCCCGTTCAGAACGCGGTCCCTGGGAGGCCGCTGACAAATGGGGTGAGTGTTATGTCTTCTGTGCTTCTTTCGAACTCGGTCCGGTCGAGCCTCTATTCGCTGCAGCAGACCAACGATCTGCTGTCGACCACGCAGAACCGCCTGGCCACCGGCAAGAAGGTCAATTCCGCCAACGACAATCCGTCGGTCTTCTTCGCAGCGTCGGCCTTGAGCGCACGCGCATCGGACCTCGGCAATGTCTTCGACAATATCGTCTCGGCTTCGAAAATTCTGTCGTCCACCAACGAAAGTCTCTCGTCGATCCGGAACCTGGTGGAGTCGGCCCAGTCCTCGGCGCGTGCGGCTCTCGCCAGCGTGGGCACCACAGCCAAGCGGACCGGAACGGTTTCTGGTTTGACCGGAGCAAGCTCGTTCGCCGTCGTTGCCGCCCGCACGATCACCGTCAACGACGGCGTCACGACCGCCACGATCACATCGGCCGGCACGGTGACGACGCAGCAGATTCTCGATGGCGTCAACAACACCGCCAACCTGAGAGTCAAGGCGTCGCTGACAGCCGACGGCAAGATTCAGCTTGAAGCGACCACAACCAACAGCATCGTGCTGGGCGGCACCGCGACTGCTCCCGAACTGTCGCAGTTCGGCCTGTCCGCGGGCACCACCGCCGCCGGCACGCTCAACACCACCCGCTCGACGCTGGCGACCCAGTTCGACTCGGTCCGCTCGCAGATCGATCAGCTCGCCAGAGACGCGACCTTCAACGGCGTCAACCTGCTCAATGGCGGCAGCCTGACGGTTGCTTTCAGCGAAAACTCGACATCGTCACTCTCCGTCGCAGGCGTCACCAACACAGCCGCCGGCCTCGGCATCGCGGCATCGGCCAATACCTTCCAGACCGACAAGGACATCAACGACGCCCTGACCAACCTGACCAACAGCCTCAATACGCTGCGAACGCAGGCCAACATCTTCGCGTCCAACAGCGATATCATTTCGACCCGTCAAGACTTTACGAAGGGACTGATTGCGGCCCTGAACGCGGCGTCGGACAGCCTCGTCGCAGCCGACACCAACGAGGAAGGCGCCAACCTGCTCGCGCTCCAGACCCGCCAGCAGCTGTCGTCCACCGCGCTCAGCCTCGCATCGCAGGCCGACCAGTCGATCCTGCGGCTGTTCAGATAAGCCAGACAAAGCCGGGCGGCCTGGCGCCACCCGGCTTTGTTAAGGACTTTCTAACCTTACCGGAAATCGCGGAACTGCTGATTAGATTGCAGGCATAATATTAAGTGGCGCTTGGCATTCTGAAGCTCGTAGCAAGCCGGCCGTTCAACCGAAGTTGAATTCTTGATGTCGATAGCGCGTGTTGTCATTGCTGACGATCATCCGATTGTATTGACCGGGCTCGGCATGCTGATCAAGGCGGATGCCAGTCTCGACCTTGTGGGCCAGGCGACTTCCGGCCCGGATGCGGTCGACGTCATCAGGGAATGCAGGCCCGATATCGCGATCCTCGACCTCTCGCTTCCCGGGATCGACGGCATCCAGGTCATCCGCGCATTGTCCGCCGAATGCCAGGCGACCGGATTCATCGCGTTGACCCAGCACGAGGATCGCGCCCACTTCAATCAGGCCATTGATGCCGGCGCGCGTGGCTATGTGCTGAAGCGCTCGGCAGCGGTCCATCTGGCCAGCGCCATTCGCGGAGTGGGCGTCGGAGGGCTCTACGTCGATCCGGCGATGGCGGCATATCTGTTCAAGCCTGGGAGCAAGCCGTCTTGCCGGCGGCCAGACACAAGTCTGCCTTCGCTCACGGATCGCGAAACAGAGGTTCTGAAGCTGGTTGCAACCGGCCTGACGACGAAGCAAATCGCAAGCCGTCTCGACATCAGTTCAAGCTCGGTCGAGACCTACAAGATGCGAGCATCCAAAAAGGCAAGCATCGGCTCGCGTGCGGACATCGTGCGCTATGCCTCGGCGCAAGGCTGGCTCGCCACTATCTGACCTTCCCGGAAGCTGCCGTTTGCGTATCGCGAAACTTCCCGTCGCTTACGTATCGCGCGATCTCGTCCAACGCCTGCTCGCATTCCATCCGGCAACTTGCCAGCAGATCGTCGAACGCCGCATCGTCGATTGCGACGCTCAATTGGCGGCAGGATTCGGCCAAACGATCGAATCCAAGCAAACCTGCCGAGCCGCCGAAACTGTGTGCCGTTCGAGCAATCGCCGTCCGATCGGCTTCCATCGAACCAGATTGCTGAAACGTCTGCCGGGCTTCAATCGCGAACAATCTCACCAGGTTCGCCGCAGGGCCATCACCGAGAGCGTCTCGGATGTGCCTGAGCGTCGCCTTGTTCAGCGTTGCCAAAACACTGGGTTCGCCGTGAGCCAACATACGAACCAAGCGCCCGGCATCGGGGCTTTTGACGCGCTGCTGACCGACCAAACGATCCATCGTCTCGAACAGCGACGGCCAGTTCACCGGTTTCGCAAGACAGGCATTCATACCCGCCCGCAAGCAGCGCTCCTCCTCCCCAGACAGCACATTGGCCGTGAGCGCGATGATCGGCAGCAATGGTGTTTGTGCTGTCGCTCGCCTGATCGCCTCCGTCGCCTGATATCCGTCCATGTCCGGCATCTGCACGTCCATCAGAATGACATCGAATTCGGCGCGCACAGCCGTCCGGACCGCCTCGGCTCCGTCATTGACGGCCGTGACATGATGGCCTTGCTGCTCCAGCATGGCCTTGATGAACTGGCGGTTCAGATCGTTGTCTTCGGCAAGGAGCACGCGATAGGCGCCGCCTGACATGACAGCCTGATCTGCCGCGGCGGCTTCAGGCTGAGCGCATGCAGGCAGCGAGACGGTAAAAGCGAACGTCGAACCCTGGCCTTTCGCGCTGCGAACCGTGATGTCTCCGCCCATCAGCACGACCAGCCGCCGCGAGATCGCAAGACCGAGGCCCGACCCGCCGAAACGGCGCGTTGTCGAACTGTCGGCCTGGGAGAAACGATCGAAAATTCTGGCCGCTTGATCCGGCTCAACGCCTATGCCGGTGTCCGACACCGAAACGAGAAGCATTCCCGGCTGGCCATCAAGCCTTTCGACGCTTAGCCTGACCGAGCCTGAATAAGTAAACTTCACCGCGTTCGCCAGCAGGTTCAGGATCACCTGACGCAAGCGCGGGGCGTCTCCCTTGACCCATTGCGGAATTCCTTCGTGGATTTCCAGACTCACAGTCAGATTCTTGAGCCTTGCGGCTGCACCGACGATCTCCACACAGGATTTCAATAGCCGTTCAAGCACGAAGGGCTGGATGTCGAGTTCGAGCTGACCTGCTTCGATCTTGGAGAAATCAAGAACATCGCTGATAACACCGAGCAGCCCCTGACCGGCAGTGCGCTGCATTTCGATGAACTGGCGCTGACTATCCGGTGAATGCGCTTCCTTCAGCAACATTTCCGATATGCCAATGATGGCGGTCAGCGGCGTGCGAAGTTCGTGGCTCATGTTGGCGAGAAATTCCGACGTTGCCGCAGCAGCCGCCTCGGCGCGTTCCTTTTCGCGCCGCAGGGCTTCCGCCGCCGCCCGCTTTTGGGTGATGTCGGTATAGGTGCGCACCAGGCCGCCGTCCGCGGTTGGCACCGTTCGGATTTCCAGCACGGCTCCGTCGGGCCGCTCACGCTCGTAGATTTTTTGCTCGCGACGTTCGATGCCGGTACGTATCGACTCGAACTGTTCGTCGCTGGCGAACTCCCCGTTGCCGCGCTGATAGGCAAGAATTTCATCCTGATGCGGCCGTGAGACGGCGAAGCTCTCCGGGAGCCCCAGCAGCGTTATGGCCCGCGCGTTCATGATCGAGGTCTGGCCGTTCCGGTCGATGGCGATCAGTCCCTGATCCATGGTGTTCAGCGCGGTGCGCAGAAACCCGCCGAGTTCCTCCATAGGCCGAACGAAAATCCTCTCGCCGATGAACCAGACGACCAGTGCACCCAGCATCATCGTCCCGCCGAAAATAAGCGCCGCGATCACAATGTATTTGTCGATAAGGCCGAGCGCGGCGGAGCGATCGAAACCCACCACCACATGCGCCCCTGTTCCAGACAGCTTGAACGCGCCGAACAACCGTTCCTTCCCATCGGGATCGACCCCGGAAAACAATCCTTCGTGGGGGGTAAAGATTTCCTTTTTGAGAGCAGGGGACACGCGGGCGTAGCCGGGAAAGATTGGCGCGGGATGGCGAGACAAAACCACCCCGCCGGCATCGACAAACATCATCAGGGCATCAGGACGCTGATTTGTTGACTCAGCCAGCCGGTCGAACCATGCAAGATCAAGATTGGTCGCTATGGCTTGCTCTTCGCCACTTGTTTCATTGCGGAAAAACAGCACGGCGAACGACGACGGCAAACCGGAAACCTGACTGATCAGGAACTCGCTGACGCCGAAGGGGCCGGCGGCTTTCGCCTTCAGAAACCACTCCCGTTTTGAAAGGTCAAAGCCGAGAGATGTCGGGTTTGTGGAGCAGGTGACCTTCCCGCTCTTGTCCACGAGGAAGAGCGTCCGCGCCCAGGCATTCGACCGCACGATTTCGCCCAGAAAACGCGAACAGGTCTCCTGCGGGGCGTCGGTGACATCCTTCACGCGGGAGAGCAGCCCGAGCACGCTTTGAACATCGTCGATGGTGTCTTGATACCGGGCGGCCGCTGCCTTCGCGATATCATAGGCCTGTTGCTGGGTGGTCCGCGTCCGCGTGGTTTTGACCTGCCAGATTTCCAGCGCCTGAAAGACGGCGAGCGGCCCGACCAGGATTAATATGATGGCTATCAGCCTAATGCGCAGACTGGTCGAGGTTCTGTCGAAAGATCTGATCATGGTGCTGCGCAGCCAACCGAACAGGCAAGCCACCGGGTCTGGTGCGCTCACAACAGCCAACGGCTGTAACCGATTCGCCTGCGCAATGCTTGCGCGCACTCCGAATCATCGGCGCGCGGACTCATCCAGAAGTGGCATGACCTGAACTTGCGGGGCTTCTCATTGCAGGCGCAGCGCGATCAACCGGCCGTCGAGGGCAACGTCATCCGCAAGAGCAGCCCGCCGGATGCGGCGGTCTGCAGATCAAGCTCGCCGCCGTAGAGCGCGACGAGATCGGCCACGATCGACAGACCGATGCCGGTGCCACTCACCGTTTCGTCGAGCCTGCAGCCACGCTCCAGCGCCCTCTCCCGGTCGGCGGCGGCCAGACCCGGCCCGTCATCCTGCACCGTGATCTCGATCGCGCCCGGCATTTGCCGCACGGCGAGATCGACACGGGTCTTCGCCCATTTGCACGCATTGTCGAGAATGTTGCCGAGTATCTCCTCGAGATCCTCGCGTTCGCCGAGGAAGACAGCGCCATCGGCAATGTCCGCATGGATTTGCAGAGCGCGCGCCGGATAACTTCGCGTCATCACCAGCACGAGATCGTCAACGACCGATGCGACGGGGATAAATTCCGACGCCAGCCGAACCTTGCCGGCAAAGCGCGTCCGTTTCAGATGATGGCCGATCTGGCGCTCGATCAGACTGACGCTGAGATCGATGTCCCGATCCTTAGCGCCGCCGCGCTGCTGGTTGCGCGCGGAGATCAGGCTGAGCGGCGTCTTGATCGCATGCGCCAGATTGCCGGCCTGCACCCGCGACCGCTCGATTGTGCCTTGCACCTGCGTCATCAGATCGCTGATGCTGCCTGCAAGCGGGTCAAGCTCGCGATAGCCCGGCGGCTTGAGATTGACGGCGTTGCCGCGCGACGCATCGCCGATATCGTTGGCGAGTTGGCGAAGCGGCCGCAGGCCGCGCCGGATCACGATGGCGAGCCCGATCAGCAGCACTATCGCAACTGCACCAAGCGTCCCGATCAGTGTCCGCGTCGACGACCACACCTCGTCTCTGATCGTGCGCGCAGGACCAGCAACCGTTATCAGCAGATCGCCGCGCTCGCGCAGCCTAACTGTACGATTGCGAATCCGCAGTTCTTCGCCGGCCGGCCCGGCCCGGGAGACCGCCTCGCTGTCAGCGCCAGTCGTCAGAAAATCGAGCTGCCCGGATCGCAGCGAGCGCGAGCGCGCCAGCACGGACGGCCCCTGCGCGATGCTCCAGTACCAGCCCGAGTTCGGACGGTTGAATGCCGGATCGCCCGGATCGCGCGATAACGACAGGATACCGTCGCTGCCGATATCGGCAGCTGACGAGAGTTCGTTCAGCGCCGTCGAGAGCCGGGCGTCGAAGTCGCGCGTCACAGCGCCCGAAACGATGCGCAGCGTCAGCGCGATGGTCAGAATGAAAGCAGCGGCCGAGACAAGCATCACGACAAGGATCAGGCGACGGGTCAGGGATCGCATGTCAGGCCGCGTGGTCCGGCAGGCGATAGCCCTCGCCGCGCGTGGTCTCGATCCGCTCCCGCCCGAGCTTGCGGCGCAACCGGCTGACGATCACCTCGATGCTGTTGAAATCGCGATCGTGATCGTGCTCGTAGACATGTTCGCTGAGCTCGGTGCGGGAAATGGTGCGGCCGGCATGCATCATGAGATAGGTAAGAACGCGCCGCTCCAGCGCCGTCAACCGCAGCGGCATCGCATCGAGCGTCGCGACGCCACTCGTGGTGTCGAGCGCGAGCGCACCGACGCGAATTTCAGAATGAGCGTGACCGGCGGCGCGGCGCACCAGCGCTTGCAGACGCAGCAGCAACTCCTCAAGCTGGAACGGCTTTGTGAGATAATCGTCTGCGCCAGCACGGAAGCCTGCAGCCTTGTCGGCGAAACGGTCGCGCGCGGTGAGGATCAGCACCGGCACGCGGATGTCCTTGCTCCGCAGATTCGTGAGCAGCGCCATGCCATCCATGCCGGGCAGACCGAGATCCAGCACCATCGCGTCGTAAGGTTCGGTTTCGGCCAGATGGCTGGCATCCACGCCATTGGCCGCGCAATCGACCGCCATTCCGGCGTTGCGCAGAAAGCCCGCGACCTCGGCCGCGAGCTTCACCTCATCCTCGGCGATCAGAATCCGCATCGACCCTCACGGCAAACGACGACAGCCCGCTTCTGCCATGCCAGGCTGAACCGAAATTGAACGGCAATGTCCGGCAAAGGTTCAATGACCGCGGGTTATAGTCTGGCAGCATCACGTTCAGAACGAGGACACAGTTTCAATGAGCATTGCCAGAAAGACAAACAGAACAAGAACGTTATTGGCCGCCACCGCAGCTGGCTGCATCGCGCTCGCGAGCGGGGCGTTGTCGCAGGTCCAGATCGGACAACTGTCCGCCGACGGCGTCAGCATCAAGGGCAAGATCGCCGACGTGTTCGGCGACAAGTTCGTGCTCGACGATGGATCAGGCAGGATTCTGGTGCAAACCGGACCGGGCGGCCCGCCGTCGTTGGCCGTAACCAGCGGAGAGACCGTCACTGTCACAGGCCTGCCGCGGGACAAGACCTTCGATGCGCGCAAGATCCAGCGGGAGAACGGCGAGGTGATCTTCGCAGCGGCCACGCCACCTCCGCCGCCAGCGCCCGGCATCGGCACCGCCGCGATCGCCCCGCCGCCCGGCGCAAGGCAGCCAGAGCCGCCGCGCGGTCCCGCGGCCGATGCGCGGTTCGGCAGCGACCGCGAGAGCATGTTGCGGGTACTGAAGGATGCCGGCGTAACGGCGGTCGGCGAGCCGGTTCGTCATCCCAAGCATATCGAGATTCCCGGACGCAACGCCGCCGGCAAGGAGGTGATCGCTTCGCTGGACCGTTTCGGCAGGCTCGACGAGATCGAAGACGCGGACCACGATCCCGAGCGAGTGTCGGAGAAACGGCCCATCGGTCCGGCGGATGCGGTGAGGATTGCCCGCGAGGCCGGCTTTACGCCAAGCGAGCCGGTCGAGCGGAAGAAGCGACACTTCGAGATTCTCGCGACCAATGCCAAAGGCGAGACGCTCGAACTTCACATGGATTTCGGCGGCACGGTCTACAAGCAAATCTGGGTTCGCTGACACGCAGGCGCATTGTCGATCAGCCCCGCCATACGTGGCGGGGCTTTTTTAATGCCGCGATCTGGTTACCTCTCCTGACAGGTCGCGATGGAATGTCCGCCAATCGGACAGAGCACCCCTGCGCCACCATCTGCTCCTGGGCGGTTGATTCCGGCAGGCCCCGGGTATCTTATCCGGCCAGCCGCGATGCGCGGCGTCATGCCCCCGTGTCTGGAATTCCGCCTTGAACAACGACACCACGGACGATCGGCGCGCACGATCGAACGTCAAGCGCCTCGCCATCGCGCAGGCGCTCACGGGCGCGAACGCGGCTGTGATCTTCGCCACCGGCTCGATCGTCGGCTTCACGCTGGCGCCGAGCGTGTCGCTGGCCACGCTGCCGCTCTCCATCTACGTGCTTGGCCTCGCCGCCGGCACGCTGCCGACCGGCGCGATCTCTCGCCGCTATGGCCGCCGCGTTGCTTTCATCGCCGGAACGGCGAGCGGCACAGCGTGCGGCCTGCTCGCTGCGCTGGCGATCCTCTACGCCTCGTTCGTGCTGTTTTGCGTCGCGACGTTTCTCGGCGGCCTCTATGGCGCGGTGTCGCAATCCTATCGCTTTGCCGCCGCCGACGGCGCGAGCGCCGCCTATCGCCCGAAGGCCGTGTCGTGGGTCATGGCCGGCGGCGTCTTTGCGGGCGTGCTCGGGCCGCAACTCGTGCAGTGGACGATGGACATCTGGCCGCCCTATCTGTTCGCTTTCAGCTTTGCGATGCAGGCGATCGTCGCGCTGATCGCGATGGCCGTGCTCGCCAGCGTCGATGCGCCCCGCCCCGCACCAGCGGATTTCGCCGGTGGCCGTCCGCTTTTCGAGATCGCACGGCAGCCGCGGTTTATCGCGGCGGCGATCTGCGGCGCGGTCTCCTACTCGATGATGAACCTGATCATGACATCAGCGCCGCTGGCGATGAAGATCTGCGGGCTGTCGCTCAGCGATTCCAATTTCGGCATCCAGTGGCACATCGTGGCGATGTACGGGCCGAGCTTCTTCACCGGCTCATTGATCGCGCGCTTTGGCGCACCCACTATCGTCACCATCGGTTTGATCCTGGAAGCAGTCGCGGCCGGCATCGGCCTCGCCGGCATTTCCACATATCACTTCTGGACGTCGCTGATCGTGATCGGGGTGGGCTGGAATTTCGGCTTCATTGGCGCGTCGGCGCTGGTGCTCGAAACCCATCGGCCGTCCGAGCGCAACAAAGTGCAGGCGCTGAACGATTTCTTCGTGTTCGGCGTGATGGCGATCGGATCGTTCTCGTCCGGCCAGTTGCTCGCGAGCTACGGTTGGTCGTCGGTCAACGCGGTGGTGTTTCCACCGGTTGTGCTTGCGATCGCGATGCTATCGATCGCGGCTCTCGCGCGCCGGCGTCAGGCCGCCACACCTGCAGGATCAGCAGGCATGAGCGCGAACGAGCCGATCTCGGGCTAACCGTCCGTCAGCCCACTCACCTGGCCAGATCGGCCTTCGACATCGCGAAGCGGAGATTATAGTGAGCCGCGATATGGCCTGGCTGAGCACCGGCCTCACCAAGCGAAGCCGCATCGAGGCCGTTGGCAACGACATTCGCAAGCGCCGTCGCATCGTATCCGGACACCAGCACGATCCAGTCCGCTACGCCATCGCCGCCACGAATCTGCTGCTCTTTCGTGACAGCCGCCGCCGGGGTCTCGGTTTGCAGCAAGTGTGCGCTCGTCGCACCCGGACATTGGGGAATTTCCGAGAGCGTCGTCCTTAAATATGCGAGCAGATCGCTCGCCTTGCCTGCTGCCGGCGACAGGCGGAGCGTCATCATCGTATTGGCGATGCCGCCGCCATGACTTTCCAGCAGGCGGCACTGGCTGCGCACCATGTTGCGGTGGTGCGGCATCATCTTCGTGGACCACGGCGTCGGGTTGTTCAGCCGCGCCAGATAGTGCGGCGACGTCAGCGTCCCGTAGACATCGAGCTCGTACATCACGAAGAAGCCTTCGCCGCCCGACGCCGATGCCCATCGCGATCCGCGCAGAAAACCGGGAATGCCCATCCGTTCGGGAAAATGCTCGTGCGAGTGCCAATCCTCGAACTCGGTCCGCATCGCGGACGCCATGTCCCACCACATCGCCACGGCGGCCCGGCCCAACAGAGGCATCGACGCTCCTTCGCTTTCCCAACGACGCTTTTCCAATCGCTTCGAAATCCGGTGTAGCATTTTTCTCCGGCGGCAACCGGACCCGCATTGGTTAGCCGGTGAGCTTGAAGAAGGACAACATCATGAAACGGCTGATGATCCTGAACGGACCCAACCTCAATCTGCTCGGCGTGAGGGAGCCGCATATCTACGGCACCACGACGCTCGAGCAAATCAAGCAGAGCTGCGAACGGTGTGCCGCCGAACTGTCGCTCGAGATGTCCTTTCACCAGTCGAACCACGAGGGCGTGCTGGTGGACCTGATCCAGTCGGCGCGGCAGAGCGCGGACGCCATCATCATCAATCCGGCGGGTTACTCGTTCACATCGGTCGCGATCCTCGACGCGATCAAGGCGTTCGAGGGACCGACGATCGAGGTCCACATCTCCAACATCCATGCCCGCGACGAGTATCACCGGCACTCCAAGATTTCGTCGGCTGCGACAGCGGTGATCTGCGGGCTGGGGCCTTACGGCTACATCGCCGCGATGCAGGCTGCGGCGCAGATGTGAAGGGATTTCCGGCCCCATCGGGCTATGCCAACCATGCTCTGAGCCATCATAGTATCCAAACACCTTTATGGTATCCAGGCACAATCAGGGTATTGAAACACCATCATGTGTCCGGCCGGACGCTTGAAAAACGTCAATATTGATGGCCCACTGGCAAATAAGAAAGATTCTAAGGCATCCGAACCATCCGAATTTGCATCAGGCTAGGGGCAATCCATATGACGCATCCGAAGGTGACACATCTGAAGGCGGCCACTGCCGCAGCCGTTCTCGGTACCGCATGCGGCGCCGTCATTGCCGTTTCAGCGCTCGCGGGTGCCGACAAGGTCGCCTATCCCGAGGGCTTCGATCAAAAGGACAAGGGCGCGCTCTACTCGATCGTCGATCGCCACGACAACAAGCAGTATCGCGAGCTGTGGGCCTCGCCGGCGAATGTTGTCGATCTCGCACGCGAAGGCAAACCGATCCCGAGCGGCACCGTGCTGACGCTGGTGCAGTACAAGGCGCAGGTCGATGCGGACGGGAAGCCGCTGAAGGGACCGAACGGCCGCTTCCTCAAGGGCGACCTCGTCGCCTACACCGTGATGGAGAAACGCGCGGGCTGGGGCACTGAGTATCCCAACGAGCTGCGCAACGGCGAATGGGAATATCAGGCGTTCGGGCCGGACAAGAAGGTCAACGACAAGGCCAACATCAAGGGCTGCTTCGAATGCCACAAGCCGCATGCGGGGCAGGACTTCGTGATCTCGCTGGCGAGCCTCAAGGGGACCAAGCCGGGTGAGGAAGCGCAGCCGAAGCCGGGTCCCGGCATCGTCAGCGTCGCCGATTTCAAGTTCGGACCGGAGACCGTGGTCGTCGCACCCGGACAGCAGATCACCTGGTACAACAGCGACGGCTCGCCGCATCAGGTAACCATCACCGGAGCAAAAGGCCAGCGCACGCCGATCATGCAGAAGGGTCAGACCACCAAGCTGACGCTCGCGGATGCCGGCATCTACGATTACATCTGCGGCCTGCATCCGGCGATGAAAGGCAAGATCGAAGTCAAGTCCTGACGCGATCGCAACAGCAGCGACAAACGAAAGCCCGCCATCACGGCGGGCTTTTTGTTTGACGTGCAGCGTGAGGCGATCCGGGGATCAGCGCGCGGCAGCCTTGGCAGCACCCGCTCCCATGGCCGGCGCCAGCGGCGGCGCCGCCGCCGTGCGGTTCGGGTTCGGGCGATAAACGCCGCGCTTGTCGGGCATTGGTTTGTAGACGTCTGTCAGCCCGACCACGGTTTCGGCCGCGCCCAGCACGAGGAAGCCATCGGCTTCATTCAACTTGGCGAGACGATTGAAGATCGCGACCTTGGTGTCCTGATCGAAATAGATCAGCACGTTGCGGCAGAAGATCAGATCGAACGCTCCGAGATGGGAGAAGTCCTGCAGCAGGTTGAGCTGCTTGAACTGCACCATGGAGCGGATGTCCGGATTGAGCTGCCACAGTTCGCCGACCTGTTTGAAGTTTTTGACCAGCAACTGGATCGGCAGTCCGCGCTGCACCTCGAACTGGCTGAAGATGCCCGCTTTCGATTTCTCCAGTACTTCCTGGGACAGGTCGGTGGCGACGATCTCGATGCGCCAGCCCGCGACAGTCGTGCCCATCTCCTTCAGGATCATCGCCAGCGAATACGGCTCCTGTCCGGTCGAACAGGCCGCACACCAGATACGCAGGCTCTTGCGCGCGGCACGGGCCTGCAGCAACGACGGCAAGATCGTGTCCTTGAAATGATCGAACGGCACCTTGTCGCGGAAGAAGAACGTCTCGTTGGTCGTCATCGCCTCGACCACATCGGTGGTGATCGACTGCGATCCAGCCTTCATCTTGGCGACAAGTTCGCCGATGCCCGGCAGGTTCGCCTTGCGCGCGAGCGGCAAGAGCCGGCTCTCGACCAGGTACTGTTTGTCGGTTGACAGGACGAGGCCTGACTTCTCCTTCAGCATCTTGCGAAGGTACTCATAGTCGGCGGGGGTCACGATCGCTCTCCTGAAAACACGCGGACAAGTTTCGGCGCGATCTGGCCGAGGGGAAGAATGGCTGAACAAATTCCGGCGTGGGCCGCCGCACCGGGCATGCCCCACACCACGCTGGTGGCTTCGTCCTGGGCGATCACGTTGCCGCCGGCCGCGACGATATCCTTGCCGCCGCGCATGCCGTCCGAACCCATGCCGGTCAGGATGGTCGCGAGAATGGCGCTGCGCCAGACATCGATGGCGGATGTGAACAGCGGATCGACCGCTGGTCTGCAGAAATTGATCTGGGGGCCATCGTCGAGCGCGATCGCAGCACCGGCCGCGTGCTTCACCACGCGCATGTGCTTGCCGCCGGGCGCAAGATAGATGTGACCCGGTTTGATCAACTCACCGTCGACGCCTTCCGCTGCCGGACGATGGCTGGCGCGGCCGAGATGCTCGGCGAGAATGGTGGTGAATGTCGGCGGCATGTGCTGGGTGATCAGCACCGGCACCTTGTCGATGACGGGGCCGATCTCGGCAACCAGCGACATCAGCGCCTGCGGTCCGCCGGTCGACGAACCGATCAGAAGCACACGCGGAATGCCGGGGCTGAAGGCCCGTGTCTTGACCGGAGCATGCGCCGGCGCCGCGACCGTTGCGCGAACCGGCTCGTGCGAACCGGCGGCGGGCGCGAGCGGCGGGCTTGCGGTTGCCGGCAAAGCGGGACTACGGCCTCGGCCGCGCGCACCGAGGTGGCGAATTTTCTGCAGCAGATCGTGCCGGAACGTATCGGCGGCCGACAGTTCGCGCGAACTTTCCGGCTTCGGAATGTAATCGGACGCGCCGAGCGACAACGCCTTGAGGCTGACCTCCGCGTTGCGCCGCGTCAGCGTCGACGCCATGATGACGACGAGGTTGCGCTTCTTGGCGAGCAGGAGCGGCAACGCCGAAATGCCGTCGAGTTCGGGCATTTCGATGTCGAGCACGGCGACATCGGGATTGATGCGTTCGATCTGGTTGACGGCATCCTGGCCGGTGCGCAGCGATGCCGCGACTTCCATATCCGGCTCAGCGGCGATCCAGCGCGAGATCAACCCGCGGATCACGGCGGAATCATCGACCACCATGACGCGCAACGGCTCATGCCGATGCGGCGCGACAGCCGGAGTGACTGCAGTTACAATACTCATTACTCACCAACGCAACACGCACGCACAGCAGATTCCTGCACCGCAGGTCGTGACGCGGGGAGCGCTGACCTCTCCCCGAACCGCTCGCTAGAATTCGAACGCCGGCCAGACTAGATCAGGCCGACTTCCTGGAACTTCGCCGTCACGATTTCCTTGTCGAACGGCTTCATGATGTATTCGTTGGCGCCAGCGTGAAGCGCGCGCGCGATATGCGCGACGTCGTTCTCGGTGGTGCAGAAAACAACCTTGGGCAGATCCCCGCCCGGCATACGGCGCAGATTGCGCAGGAACTCGTAGCCGTCCATGATCGGCATGTTCCAGTCGAGCAGCACCGCATCAGGCAGAGCCTGCCGGCAGGCCGCGAGCGCCTTCTCGCCGTCCTCGGCTTCGGAAATCTGGAAGTCCAGGCCTTCCAGAATACGGCGCGCGACCTTTCGGATCACGCTCGAGTCGTCCACCACCAGACACGTCTTCATGACAGCCTCGCTTTCTTGGTTTTGATCCGGATTGGCTGTTTCAATCCCGATCTGTTGTCCCGCTGGCTTACGCCGCCATTGCCTCGGCGCCGATCTCGAGAACGCGATCGACGTCGAGCACCACCATCAATTGACCGTCGAGCCGATGCACGCCGCCGGCCATCTTGGCCATACGCGGATCGAGATTGACCGGATTCACTTCGCGGCTGTCGTCGGACAGCTTCAGAACTTCACCGATCGAATCGATCAGGAGCCCGTAGGATTCGCCGCGCAGATCGACGCCCACCGCCATCGGCGGCCGATCGGATTCCTCGTTCGGAAGTCCGAGACGCGCGCGCATGTTGACCGCCGTCACGATCCGGCCGCGCAGGTTGAGCACGCCGGCGACATCGGCGGGCGCCAGCGGCACGCGCGTGAGGCGCTCCGGCATGAACACGTCCTGCACGCGGGAGATCGGCAATCCGAACAACTGGCCGCCGATCATCGCGGTCACGTATTCCGAAACGCCGCCGTCAACACCGTGTTTTTTTTCGCTCATCGTTCTGTCCTTCATGCCGCACGGCTGACTTCAGCGGTTTGTTCCTTCAGCGCCGCGATCAGGCCGGGGCGGTCGAACTTGGCGACGTAATCGTGGAAGCCGGCCTGCCGGCCGCGCTCGACGGCTGCGGGCGAGATCAGCGACGACAGCGCGATGATCGGCATTCCACCCAGTCGCTGGTCGGCGCGGATGGTTTCGGCAAACTCGAAGCCGTTCATGTCGGGCATCTCGATATCGGTCAGCACCGCGTCGAACCGCTGGCCCGAGCGCAGCGCGCCGAGACCTTCATTGGCATTGGCCGCAACCGACACGCGGTAGCCGGCCGCCTTGAGCACCGGCGCAAGCATGTTGCGGAAGAAGGCCGAGTCGTCCACCAGCAGCACCGACTGCGCGGTCGCCGACGGGCGCATTTCCTTGCGGCTGAACCAGTCGGCAAACGCCATCGGCAGGAAATGTCCGACGTCGATGACTTCGGTGGCCTGGCCCTTGACCACGGCCGAACCGAGGATGCCATCGCTGCCACCCGCGACTTCGATGTTGAGGCGCTCCTCGACGATGTCGATGATCTCGTCGACCACGAGACCCATCGAGCGTCCGTCGTCGGCGAACACCAGAATCGGCTGCGACCCTTCGGAGCGCACGGAAACGCCGTCCATCTGCACCAGCGGCATGAGCTGGTCGCGGTACTGAACCATGTGACGGCCGTTCGACTGCTCGATCTTGTTGGCGGCGATTTCCTCGAGCCGCGTGATCAGCGCCAGCGGCACCGCCTTGGGCTGCATCGAGCCGGCGCGGAACACCAGCATTGAAGTGAGCTGATCGGCGGAACTCGCGCGCATCGCGGCGTTCTCTTCGTTGATCTCGTGCTGCGAGCCGACCGAGGTGCCGAGCGCCTGCGCGATGCCGTTCGGATCGACGATCATGATGACGGCGCCGTCGCCGAGAATCGTGTTGCCCGAGAACATGCCGATATGGCGCAGCTTGGTCGACATCGGCTTGACGACGATTTCCTCGGTGTGGAAGACGCCGTCGACGACGATGCCGAAGGTCTGGCTGCCGACCTGCGTCACGACGATGAAACCGTTTTCCGGATCGGCGGACGAGCCGTCGTCGATCCTGAGCAGCTTCTTCAGATGCATCAGCGGCAGCAGCTTGTTGCGCAACCGCAGCACCGGCGTGTCCTTGATGCGCTCGATGCGGTACTCGGAATTGGCGCGGGCGCGGACCAGTTCGACGACGGACAGCTGCGGAATCGCGAAGCGGTCGCCCGCGGCCTCGACGATCAGCGCCGAGACGATCGCCAGTGTCAGCGGAATCTTGATGGTGACGCTCGATCCCTCGCCGGCCACCGACTTGATGTCGATGGTGCCGCCGATCTGGTCGATATTGGTGCGCACCACGTCCATGCCGACGCCGCGGCCGGACACGCTGGTCACCGCAGCCGCGGTCGAGAAGCCGGGCGCGAAGATGAACTTGTGAATCTGCGCCTCGGTCATCTTCTCGATCTCTGACTCGGTGGCGAGCCCGTTCGAGACAGCCTTGGCCTTGATCCGTTCGGTGTTCAGACCGCGGCCATTGTCGGCGATGCAGATGATGATGTGGCCGCCTTCGTGATAGGCGGAGAGGCGAATCGTGCCCTGCTCGGGCTTGCCGGCCTTGGCGCGCTCATCGGGGCGCTCAAGACCATGGTCTGCAGAGTTGCGGACCATGTGGGTCAGCGGATCCTTGATCAGGTCGAGCACCTGGCGGTCGAGCTCGGTGTCGGCGCCGTGCATCTCGAGATCGATCTGCTTGCCGAGTTCGCCTGCGAGATCGCGCACGATGCGCGGCAGCTTCTGCCAGGCGTTGCCGATCGGCTGCATGCGCGTCTTCATGACGCCTTCCTGCAACTCGGCAGTGACGTTCGAGAGCCGCTGCAGCGGCACCTTGAAATCGGAGTCCTCGTGACGGCGGCCGATCTCGAGCAACTGGTTGCGGGTCAGCACCAGTTCGGAAACCATCGTCATCAGGTGTTCGAGCGTATCGACATTGACGCGGATCGACTGGTTGGCAACCTTGTCGCTCTCGTTGACCGCCTCGATCTCGACGGCCGTCTTGCGCGGTGCAGGTTTGGCAATGGCGGCAGCCGGAGCCGGCGTCGCGACAACCGGCTTCGGTGCCGGCGCCGCTTCGGTTTCAGTTTCGCGGAAAGCCTTCTCCAGATCGTCCAGCGAGACTTCACCGGGGCGCAACGCACGTTCCAGCGTCTGCACGACGAGCGAGCCGCTGGTCGTATCGGCACTTGCAGCGGCCGCTGGCTTTTCTTCCGGCGCGGCGGCGGCGATCGGAGCTTCGTCGGCGGGAATTTCCGCGCCATGCTCCGCCATGTGATGCAGCAAATCGATCAGGTCTTCGTCGGTGCCTTCGGGCTCGGCCTGGTTGGCCTCGAGCTGGCCGAGAATGTCCTTGAGCCGGTCGATCGTGGTGAGAATCAGCGTCACGGCCTGGCCAGTGACCGGCATGCCATCGCGGAATTTACCCATCAAGGTTTCGGCGGCGTGCGCCAGCGCTTCGAGGCGCGGCAAGCCGAGGAATCCGCACGTCCCCTTGATGGTGTGAACGAGGCGGAAAATGTTGTCGAGAATCTTGGCGTTGTTGGGGTCTTGCTCGAATTTGACCAGCTGGTTGTCAACGACATCGAGACTTTCGTTGGTCTCGGTGAGGAATTCCCGCAAAAGATCGTCCATGGAACCAGCCTTCAAGATCCGGTGCGAGAAATCACACGTTCGGAAGCGAAGTCAGCTTCTATGGAAAGCGTTTATATTTGGTGAGCGGATCGTAAACGCGAACCGTCCGCTACGGCGCGCATTTACCAATCGTTAAGGATGTCCGGTCAGCTCAGGTCGCCGAGATCACGATGGCGTCGCCATCGGCCGCAAGCGCCACTTTCAGCCCGCAGGCCGTCCCGAGCAGCCGTGTGTAATAGGGCTGAACCGCATGGGCATCCACTGACCCGGCGTGAGCCCCGCTCAGAATGTCGGAAATATTCTGCGGAAGGCGCGCGTTGTGGCCTGCCGCCCGAATCCTGAACCCGGCGGTCTCGCCGGCTCCGAGCAGTTCGGCCGTCAGGGTGCCCCCGCGCGGAACGGTCTGCTGGGCGATCACCAGCATGTTGAGCAGCAGCTTGACCCGGTTTTTCGGCTGGAAGGCTCGCGGCAGCGTCCAGGTCAGGACTGTCTTGCCGTCCTCGAGGAAGCCTCGCGCCATGTTCTCGGCATCGCCGGTATCGATCTGGGCGCCGGCAGAGCCCGCCGCACCGAAGGCCAGGCGGCAAAACTGGAGGCGGGCCGATGCCGTCCTGGCGCTCTTGCGGATCAGGTCCAGCGCAAATTCGCGATCCTCGGGCTTTGGATTGTCGTCCAGAACCTCAAGGCCATTGACGATGGCGCCGACCGGGCTGATGAGGTCGTGACAGACTCGCGAGCAGAGCAAGGCCGCGAGTTCAAGCGCATCAGGGGCGGAGCCGGAAGCGGGCGCGTCAGACATTCAGTTGATCCTGCACTTGATCCTGATTTCGACCCGTTGGACCCGATGGGCATGTCAGGGGTATGTTGGGGACTGGATACGCTCACAAATCCCGCCGAACACGCAACGAATCACGCATGGTTCAAGGCTTGATACACTGCCGGACCGGCGGCTGCCACCTCATCAGCCATGCCCGATGGCCCCGGTGAACATGCATGAGATCGATCGATGACCCCCTTGCCAGCATCCGTCACAGCGGTGGATCGCGAGATCGCCGCCGGACTGATGGAGCCGCTGACCGACCTGGTGGCGCAAGCGGGAGCCGCCATTCTCAGGATCGACCGGAACACCATGGCTGTGGAGGGCAAGTCCGACGGCTCGCCGGTCACTGAAGCCGACCTCGCGGCCGATCGCATCATCGCGGAAGGCCTCGCGCAGATTGCGCCCGGCATTCCCACGCTCTCCGAAGAACGCACGCACCTTGCGGCGGCACCCTATCGCGGCAGCTTCTTTCTGATCGATCCGCTCGACGGAACGCAGGAATTCGTCGCCAGACGCAACGAGTACACCGTCAACCTCGCGCTGGTTACGGACGGAGAACCGCTGCTCGGCATCGTCGGCGCACCCGCTCTCGGACTGATATGGCGCGGGCTTGTCGGACACGGAGCCGAACGTCTTCTGGTGACAAAGGATGCGAGCGCGCGGGCGGCCCAGCCGATCCGCACGCGCCGAACACCGGGTCAGGGAAGTCCCTGGATCGTCACGGTCAGCCGGTCCCATGGCGACCCCCGCACGGAAGCCTTTATCGCGGCGAAGCCCGGAGCCGTGCGGCAAATCCTCGGATCGGCGGTCAAGTTCTGCCGTGTGGCCGAAGGCGGCGCGGACATCTACCCGCGCCTGTCGCCGACATCGGAGTGGGACGTGGCGGCGGGACATGCGGTGGTGACGGCGGCCGGCGGCAAGATCACCGACAGCCGGGGCGCACCGTTGCGCTTCGGCACACGCAGCGACAGCTTCATCGTCCCCGAATTTATAGCCTGGGGCGATCCGTCGGTTGCTATCCGCTAGCGTCATTGCGAGCGAAGCGAAGCAATCCATGCTCCCGGATTGTGACCCTGGATTGCTTCGTCGCGCAAAGCGCTCCTCGCAATGACGGCCTCTCAGTCCAGCGCCAGGGTTTCGCTCAGCGCGATCCAGCGCTGTTCGGCTTCCTTGACGAGACGCCGGGGGTCGGCGACGAACGCCGCGCGGGTGTCCTCGCCATCGAACAGATAAAGGCGCTGGTCGTGGATCGCCCAGATTTGCCCGCTGCCCGCCACAGCCTTGCCGTTGGCGATGCCGACCGGATCGTAGCCGCCAAAACGGGGACCATAGACATCCGGGTTGGCTAGGAAGAACGCCCGGTTGCTCTCCCTGGCAAAGCGCCAGATTGCACCGTCCGATACGGCCTCGAAGTCAGCCAGACCCTTCACCGCCTCGGCTTGCGTAAAATAGGAAACGGGGTCGATCCCGCCGATCGCCAGACCGGTATGGCGATCCACCACCACCCGCTCGGTCATGGCGGAAGCCACCGAAAACGGCGCAATCAGGGCGCAAAGGCCAAAGAGAGGCACGGCAATCGCCATTCTCCGGGTCCGATACTGCCGCTGTGCCGTCATAGTTCCTCACGATATAAAGGGTCAGGAATCGGGGACACGGTTCCGGAACCGGTCGATGTCTGGCGAAGCCTACCGTTCGCGCGTCAGCAACCGGTTAAGCGGCGAGCATCAAATTGCTGATGGCATGCCAAGGGGATGGGTTGATGACATTCGTGACGCGGCTAGCCGCGGCGGCGATGACCGCCACGATACTGATGATATGGCCTGCATCGGCGCAGCAATCGGAACGGAGCACGTTTTCCCCCGATGAGCTGGTCGCGACCGGAGGAAAGTTCTTCGGCAATGTCTCGCGCGGCCTCGCCTCGGTGGTGGAGCGAGCGGTGAGCCAGTTCGGCCTGCCGAACGGCTATGTGCTGGGCGAGGAAGGCAGCGGCGCATTCGTCGCCGGGCTTCGTTTCGGCGAGGGCACGCTCTACACCAAGAATGCAGGCGACCTGAAAGTCTACTGGCAGGGTCCGTCGGTCGGTTTCGACTGGGGCGGCGACGGCGCAAGGACGATGGTTCTGGTCTACAATCTGCCTGCCACCAGCGCGATCTATCAGCGGTTTGCCGGCATCAACGGTTCGGCCTACTTCATCGGTGGCTTCGGCATGACCGCGCTCACGGCCAACAACGTGGTGCTGGTTCCCATTCGCGCCGGCGTGGGTTTGAGGCTTGGCGCCAATATCGGCTACCTCAAGTTTACGCCGAACGCGACCTGGAATCCGTTCTGACCGGATTTCGGGCAGCTTGCCGTCCGCGGCCGATCCTCAAATCGGCATATTCACGTTAACATACTGTCTTGCTGGCCTTTTCCCTGCCGTCCATGGCAGGATGGCTAGTGGAGTGGATTTGACATTCGCGACCTACCTGACCACGGGCTCGCAAAGCGAATGTCAAATCCTAAACTCCACTAGATACCTATATTTGCCAGTGGTCCTTTGTTTCTAACATTCGCAAAGACGGCTGCTGAAACGGGATGCGAATGTTAGAAACGGACCACTAGACGGCGTATTTGGTCGCGGGAGTTAACGGCGATGGTCGAGCCGATCATGTATCTGGCGATCGGTTTTCTGATTTCGATGCTGTTTGGTCTGATGACCATGCCGCTGGTGCATAATCGCGCGGTGCGGCTCACCACCAAGCGGCTCGAGGCTGCGACGCCGCTGTCGATGGCGGAAATCCAGGCCGACAAGGATCAGCTCCGCGCCGAATTCGCGATGTCGGCGCGCCGGCTCGAGATGAGCGTCGAGCAGCTCAAGGGTAAGACCACGAGTCAGCTCGCCGAACTCGGCAAGAAGTCCGACGCGATCAATCGTCTCAAGTTTGAACTCGGCGAGAAGAACGCCGCGATCTTCGCGCTCGAAGCGCGCGAGAAGGCGCTGAAGGATCAGCTTCGCGCGACGGAAGAGGAATTCTCCGCCAAGACGCAGTCGCTGCGATCCGCCGAACAGGCGCTCACCGACAAGCAGGGCGAACTCGAAAAACTCTCCGGCAGTCTGTCAGAGCGCTCCGTGCTCGCCGACAGCCGGCAGGTCGAGCTTGTCGCCGTGCGCGTGCAGATCGACGCCCTGCAGAATCGCGTCAGCCAGGCGGAGAAGGAATTCGGCGACTCGCGCCTCAAGCTCGAGGAGCATCGCGCGCAATCCGACGCCGCGAGCCGCGAACTGACCGACGCGCGGGGCCGCGTCGATACACTGAACCAGCGGGTCGGCGAACTCGACCGGCAACTCGTGCTTCAGGTCAAGGAAGCCGAAATGCTCGGCAACCGCGTCGCCGACCTGGAAAATCGCCTCGCCACGCAAGGCAAGCTGCTGGCCGAGCGCGAATACGAGAACAACCTGCTCAGGCAGCAGATCGATGCGGCCAAGCACACCGAAAACAAGCTGCGCGCCGACATCGCGGCGGTTTCCGGCAATGCCGGGTTCGACAAGATGCGCGCCGAGAAAACCGCGGTCGAGGAGCAACTGCGGATCGCGCGCGACGAACGCGCAGCCGCGCAGCGCGAAGTGCAGGCGATGCAGAGCCAGGCGGAAAATTCATGGGCGACCGAGCGCATGGAAAACGCATTGCTGCGCGAGCGCATCAACGATATCGCGGCCGAGGTAGCGAAGCTCGCATCCCAGCTCGAAGGGCCGAACTCGCCGATCGAGGCGATCCTCGCCGCCGAGCCGGAAGCGCCGAAGATCGCTCCGGTCAATGGCACCAGCACCCACGGTACCGCCGCGGTCAGCGGGACGCTGGCCGAGCGTATCCGCGCCTTGCAATCGCACGCTTCGCGCGCGCGCCAGAGCACCTGAAAGCAGGCGTCACGCCGGTTTTGCGACCGGCGGTCCGCTTGACCTCACGCCTCCTATTCCGTAAATCCGCACCCATTCGCCACGACAGCAGATCGGCCTATATACTTGGCCGCATCTCGTTTTTTGCGTCGATCGCGGCGGGCGCATAGCTCAGCGGGAGAGCGTTCCCTTCACACGGGAGAGGTCCAAGGTTCGATCCCTTGTGCGCCCACCATCGACCGGAACCTACGGCCCAGTTCCACGACGCCGAATTCACCTCTGCAGCAACTTGGACAACCAGGCCTGCGGACATGAGTCAAATAACCGCTGGCAAAACCAATTATAAGCTCGCACCCCAGCGGCCCCCGCTGTAAGGAGTTATATTAGAACGAGTATTTTACATCGATTACACCGTACAGGGGTGTCTCTTGGGACCGAAGAAACGGTGGATCGTTGGGTCCCTCACCCTCGTTTATCTGATTGGAATTTTCTGGATAGTCGACGTCAAAGACGTCCTGAATCTACTTCCCAAAATCACACCCGCAGCTCTCTTCCAGGTCACGATCTTGGCCATTCTGGCCAACCTTTTTGCGTGGGCGCGGTCGGGAAGCATGCTGAAAGCGTTCCATTTTTCTGTCGGTTGGCGCCCTCTTTTCCTGGCATTCGCTGCGGGGAATTTGACGACGCTCGCCTTCAACGTTTTCGGGCAGAGCTTGTCTCGCGCTATCGTTTTGCAAGCCTCAGGAATACCCTTCGGTATTTCCGTGCTCGCAACATACGTCGAGCGAATCCTGGCTGCAGGCATTCTCCTTATTTTTAGCCTGGTCGGGGCGTGGATTCTTTTCAGCGGATTGGCCATCGACTTCAACCAGGGCATCGGCGATCTGGTCGCCGCCGGCTTTGGCATTGTCGTTGTCACTATTTCCGTCGCCTTGATCGCGCTTCGCAAGCACGCCCTGACTGGCAGCATGGCTGGACTGCGCCTCCTGCTCAGGCTCGGACCCAGCACCGCGTGGACAATGCTGGGTCACGCAGCAGGCCTCGGTGCTTACCTGATATTATTCGAGGCGCTCGATCCAACAAGCATATCAATCAAACTGATATCGGCACTCGCAATCGTCATGCTGGCGACGAGCTTGCCAATCAGCTTCGCCGGTTTCGGATTGCGAGAGTTGAGCGCAGCGGCGACGCTCGCCTTCGTCGGCATTCCGGCGGAGACAGCCGTAGCATGTTCGATTCTGGTCGGAATTATCTATATAGCGGTTGCCGGCTTGTTCGGGTTGGCAGCTTTGCCATTCGCTTCCGGAAAGAGAGCGCTTCGATCTATAGACGAGACGTCCTCCGACGCGGATGTGAAGGTGGCGCGGTCTTTCGTAACCGACACCCTGATCATTCAATGCCTGTCGATCGCTTGCGCGGTTCTGATCTTTTTTCGCGTGCGGGCCCCCGCCACAGATCAAAATGTTCTCATCAATATCAACGTGGCCGATATACTCATTTTCGTCGCCTTGACCGTCGTCGTGCTGATGGTCGCTGCCGGCAGACTGCGCTCCCTCTTCCCATTGCATGTGTCGGTCGCACTTGCTGTGCTCACCGCTGCCATTGCGGGCGGATTGCTCGGGTCCGTTATTTACGGGCATCTCGCAGGCTGGGCGCTCTATACGCGAGGGGTCGGATGGGTTGTCCTGCTTGGCTATGCCGCTTTGGGCGCGGCGACCACGAGGCTGGCCGGCGATACCGGCCGGACCGATGTCGCAAATTCTCTCATGGTCGCTGCCGTAACCATCTGCGGTCTACAGCTGGTGACTTTGGCGGTATCCTTTCTTCACCCGCTGCCAACCTACGTCATCTTCTATCCGCTGCAGGGTTTTGCCAACAATCAAAATGCCTTCACGTTCGACCTCGCAATCAGCGGTGTTCTCCTGATCGCGGCAAGGCATTTGGGAGCGCTTCATGAGCGTCAGGCTGTTTTCATCTGTTCGATAGCCGTGATCTTCACAACGATTTTCCTGACCGAGTCCCGGACCGGCATCCTATTTCTGATCGTTCTTGCTGCAATGGACTTTGCGCACTCAAGGATTTCGCCAGTGAGAGCCCCTACGACGTCGCCGGCAATTACCATGGCGGTCGCAGCGGTTTTTGTCGCTCTTACTTTTGTGATCCCCGTCTCATCGCAGACAGCGTCGCACGTTCCGGTTCTCAGCCGGCAGAGCTCGGCGCTGGTTCTGAGCCAGAATAATCCAGCGGCACCTCCGGCCGTTGAAACGACACGACTGAATCATCCTCATGCCGATCAGGAGCGTTGGGATACAATTCTGGGTGGGCTTCAAGCATGGAAAAATCACCCACTCTTCGGCGCAGGGATCGGCGCTTATTTCGAATCGATCCGCCGACTTGGAGACGTGCCGAAGGGCATCCATTCCATCTACATCTGGTTTCTGTCCGAGATGGGGATCGTTGGACTGCTGGCTTTGCTGACCAGCGCGGCAATTCTCACTTACAGCGGCTGGACCGCGATAGCTACCCTTGAGAGCAGATGGGGATTCACCGCTTTAGGAAGCCTGGTACTGATGGGGATTGGGGGCCTTGCTCAGGACTTTAGCTATCAAAGGATATTCTGGTTCGTTTTGGGATTGTCGCTCGCGACGCCTTCACAGCAAGGCCGGTCAAATCTGAGCGACAGAGTATTTGTGGGCGCCGTGGTTTTGTTCAGTGTCCTGCTGCTCATCATTTCAACCCGTTCAAACTAGATATGTCCGAACCCCGCTTGACCCAGAAAGCCGTGTATCGCCATCTGTTGTATCTTTGGGCATCGCGTTTGATGCGCCATCATCGCGTCTTTCAGCGTCCGCACTCGTAGCACCCATGGCACCAATCCTTCGTAACAAGAACGCCACTTCGCCATCAGTTTTTCGGCCCGAGGCTTTGCTCAGGGAAGCGCGCCGACAGAAAAACCTCCCAAACATCAATGTACCAGATATTTGTATTCTCGATCCTGACGGCGATATCGTCCGGCGCTTGCGTCAGGATGGGCGATCTCAACCGTTCAACAACTGGGCGTGTTATCACACACAGCTGGATACGTTCATGCTGGGCGGACGGTCCGTCGGCATCATCGGGTGTGTAGTAGGCGCATCGTTTGCCGTTCTGGTCGCCCACCGACAGCGGTCGCAATGCTTTTGCTGCTGATCGATAACCGAGAGCAATTAGAGCGCCTGTTCGCCAGCGCTAAACGACAGAAATGAAAAAGTTTCGGACTTTGCGCCCACCATCGCAATCGTCACTGCGTCAGCCGCGCCTGCGACACGGCCTTCTTGAACAGCGCGTCCATGGCTTCCGCGATGCCCTGAGTCGGGCTCACCTCGAAGTAGAATCCCGGCGACGCACAGGCTTCCATGTTCTTGGCGATCTCGCTATTGACCGATGGACCGTATGGGCCCTTGTTGAAGGGAGCGATCCACGAATTGTACCAGGCATTGGTCGGCAGCGAGAGGTAGGTGGTGTAGAGCACAGCGACCTTGATGCCGCGATTCTTCATCAGCGTGCAGTTCAATGGCTTGAACGGCTCCTGACATCGCCCGCCGGTGGTCGGCTTGGTGCAGGTCCCGGGATAGTAGGCGTCGCTCACACCGTCGGAGACCAGAAACACATACTTCTGGGGCGCGCCAAGAACGCCCGCGCCTGGCGGCGCAATGGCCAGATTCAAGGCGGTCGCCACGCCATCGAAATCGGTGCACTGATCGTTATTGAAGCCCTGATAGGGCATGGTCATCAGATCGATCTTGCTCGCCGCGGTCTTTGCGCTCGAAAGATTGCCCGTGAGAGGGGTGATCGTGGTGGGACCGGACGTGCCGCATGAATTGGCGAACTGATAGATGGCCATACGGAACTGATCGCTGACGATCTCTGTGTTCGCGGCGGTATCCATCAGCTTTTCGGTCGCCTGACGGACCACGTCGATGCGGGTCTGGACGCCGAGATTCTTCGCGAGCTTGTAATAGTTGTTGGCGTCAGAGGTGTCATGGCAGGCAAACGCGCATTTGTCCGGCGTGTTCGCAACCATCTTCGTAACGTCTGCCGGTGTCGCAGCGACACCCATCGACGGCGTGTTGTCGAGCAGCAGGTAGAAATCGATATAGGTCGCGACCGGACCGGTCCCTTTGGCGGTTCCCGCGACATCGACCGTGCTCAGTCCGACGAATTTGGCAAACCTGGTCTTGACGTCCGCCGAGAATGTCGCGGTCGCTGTGCGCCCGGCCGTGGAATCCGTAATCTTGATCTTGATCTTGCTGTCGGGCACGCCGAGCAACGCTGCCTGTGCGGCATAGAACGCCTCGGCCTTTTTTTGGGCAGATTTCGCGTCGGATGTGATTTCGGTCCGCCCGACCGCCATCAGAATCGCGGTATCGGCGGCAGCCTGCAGCTTGGCTCTGATCTGGGTGGCGCGCGTATAGTCTACGGCCGAGCCGATCGCGCTCATCACCGGAACGATCGCCAACGCAAACATGACGGCGACGTTGCCGCGCCGGTCGCTGAAAAAATGGCCAAGCCGAAATTTGAAAATGCTGCGCATTCTGCGAAGTCCCCGAACTTCGCGGATGCTAGGACTAACCCTTATCGAACAGGTAAATGCGGAGAAGAACTGAAAAAGTCGCCCGACCTTACGGTTAACGGCGAATGTCAGGGAACTCGATCAGCTGGCTAAATCCGAGGGTTCGAAACAACAAATGCGCTCAACGGCAGCTGATGCTGCTCATTTGACCTCGTCGCGCCGCGCCTTGCGCTCCTGCCACTTGCGTTCCACCCAGCCGAGCGCGCGCGCCAACGGCGTTTGCAGGAACGGCACATCCTGCGCGATCAGGATCAGGCCGAGCGGCAGCATCCAGATGCCCAGTACAGGCAGGAAACTGAAGATACCGCCGAGAATCAGCGCGATGGAAATCGGCACCCGCCAGAAAATCGATGATGGCTGGCGCAGCCATTGCACGCAACTCGCGGCCCGCGACGGCAGCTTGCTCTGCACCCACTCGAGATGACGGTCGAGTTCCGCTTTCGACTCTACGCTCACGTGATTTGTTCCGGCAGAAAAGCCGTTCCCGGCAGGACCTACCGTCATGAGATAGGAAGCGGGTGAGGCATTTCCAAGATGCCGTTGTTCTTCCATCGTTCCGGGTTCGCTCGCTGATGCTCGAGTCCCGGAATGATGAGAAGCTCTACAGCCGCACTTCGATCAGCTGCGGGCCTTTTTCGGAAATCGCGGCGGCGAGCGCAGCGTTGAACTCGTCGACCGTCTCGACCGCGCGGCCCGGAACGCCCATGCCCTTGGCGAGCAACACCCAGTCCAGCGTCGGGTTGTCGATCTTCAGCATATCCATCGCCTTCTGTCCGGGCTGGCCGGCGCCGACGCCGTCGAACTCGCCGCGCAAGATCTGATAGATGCGGTTGGCGAACACGATCGTCACCACGTTGAGACCTTCGCGCGCCTGCGTCCACAGCGATTGCAGCGTGTACATCGCGCTGCCGTCGCCGACCATGCAGATCACCTTGCGGTCAGGGCACGCAACCGCGGCGCCGGTCGAAACCGGAGTCGAGAATCCGATCGAGCCGCCCATGTTCTGCAGCCAGTCGTGCGGCTTCGATGCGGCGGTCGGCGGGAAGAAGCCACGGCCTGTGGTGATCGATTCATCGACCACGATGGCGTTTTCCGGAATCGCGAATGCAATCGCCTGCGCAATCGAAGCGTGATCGAGCGCGCCGGTCGGCTTGACCAGCTCGGTTTTCTGCTGCGGCTTGATGTCGGCGGCTTTCGCGCCGACGGCGCTCGCCAGCGCCTCGAGCGCGGCGGCGGAGTTTTCGCCGCTCTCGGTCATGCGGTGCACCTCGCAGCCTTCCGGCTTGAGCAGACTCGGCTTGTTCGGATAGGCGAAGAACGCCACCGGATCGTTCGCCTCGACCAGAATGATGTGCTTGAAGTCTTTCAGGATCGGCAACGCGGATTCGATCACATAGGGAATGCGCTCGATGTGAAACCGGCCGGCGCCGCGCGCCATGCGTGGGTTGTAGGTCTGGCCCATCACCTTGCAGCCGGTCTTGCCGGCGATGCGCTGGGCCAGTTCCAGCGCCGGCCCGGTCAGCGCGCCGCCGGTCAGCAACAGCAGCGTCGGCTCACCGCTCTTGAGAATTTTGGCGGCGATCTCGACGCCCTTCGGCGAGTAGCTCGGCTTCTGCCTGTCGTGCTGAACCTGCGCGATACCGTCGGCCTCGTTCCATGCGGTGTCGGCGGGAAGGATCAGCGTCGCGATCTGGCCGGGCGAACCGCTCGCCGCCGCGATGGCAGCAGCGCCGTCCCCGGCAACCGACTTCGCATCCGGCGACGTGCGCACCCACTGCGACATCGGCCGGGCGAGACCTTCGATGTCCGATGTCAGCGGCGCATTGTATTCGATGTGGTAGGTGGCGTGCTGGCCGACGATGTTGACGATGCCGGAGTGCGCTTTCTTGGCGTTGTGCAGATTTGCGAGACCGTTGGCGAGGCCGGGGCCGAGATGCAGCAGGGTCGAGGCCGGAGTTCCCTTCATCCGGTAGTAGCCGTCGGCCGCGCCGGTGACGACGCCTTCGAACAGACCGAGCACGCAACGCATGCCCTCGACCCGGTCGAGCGCTGCGACAAAATGCATCTCGGAGGTGCCTGGATTGGTGAAGCAGACATCGACACCGCCCGCGACCAGGGTCCGCACCAGACTTTCCGCACCGTTCATCGTCTCACTCCCGCTTCCAATGACTTGTTCTTGTCGTCCCAGATCAATCATCGTTTTGGAACGTCGTCAAAGGAGGACCATTGGCCGCGCAGACAGCAGGCAACAAAAATCTCAATAATCCCGAGACTTCGCGCGGCATCCGGTGCTTTTGGGCAACGCTGCCAACCGAAAACGCGGCCTCACGGCAGGTTGGCTTGCGGATTACCGGAAGTTATGGCCTGTCTCGACTGAATATTGGGCCGGGTCCGCGTCGATCTGGCAGCATTCCAAAGAGGACTTCGATGATCCGCCTTTATGCCGTTCTGACCGCCATTGCTGTCACCCTTGCCCTGCCTGCCGCCGCAACCGCGCAGGAGGCGCAGGCCACCGACTTCATGCTGGGGTTGAAGAACATTTTCACTCCCAGCGGGTCGGGTCCGGTTCCACGCGCCACGGTGCGGATCGAAGGCAACTACGCGCCGGGCACCATCATCGTGAACACCAAGGAACGCAGGCTCTATCTGGTCGAGGCCAACGGCGTCGCGCTCCGCTACGGCATCGGCGTCGGCCGCGACGGTTTCCGTTGGGGCGGAACCCACCGCGTCACCGCCAAGAAGGAATGGCCGGCCTGGACTCCGCCCGCGCAGATGCTGCGCCGACGTCCCGATCTGCCGCGCCACATGGTCGGCGGTCCCGACAATCCGCTCGGCGCGCGCGCGATGTATCTCGGCTCGACGCTCTATCGCATCCACGGTTCCAACGAACCCGAGACGATCGGTCAGGCGGTTTCGTCAGGCTGCTTCCGCATGGTCAATGACGACGTCATCCATCTGTATGATCGGGTCAAGCTCGGCGCGACCGTGATCGTCAAGAACAACTGACCGTCAAATCATCCCGCGCACGATGCGCGGGAATCGGCGTTGCTGCACATGCCCCGGGCCGGATAGGCTCGTGGTCCGATTCCAACATTCGCATTCCATTTCAGCAGTCGCCATTGCGAATGTTAGAATCAAAGGACCACGAGCAGTATAGATTTTCGAGTGGAGCTTGGATTTGACATTCGCTTTGCGAGCCCGTGGCCAAGTGGGTAGCGAATGTCAAATCCACTCCACTCGGGGCATGTTTTTGTCCAGGTCAGCAACGGTTGGTTCGCCTCATACGGGATGGATGATCGCCGCTGCGATCGCCTGGTTCGGCATGTGGCTACCGCAAGCGGCTTTCGCTGAAATCCCCCAGATTTCCGCCAGACAGCGCGCCGAGAAAAAATCGTTCACCGATGCGCAGATCAGCGACGGTTTCTTCAAGGCTGCGTTCGGAGCGGAATATCACCTCGCGGGCCGCGTCGACCGCATCCGCAAATACGAAGTCCCGGTTCGGATATTCATCGACGGCACCGCTCCCGCCAATCGCGTCAGCCAGCTCGGCACGATCATCGGCGATATCGCCCGCCGCATCCGGCATATCGATCTTGCGCAAGTCAAAAACAAAGCCGAAGCCAATGTGACCGCGACGCTGGTGCGCGACCGCGACCTCGGCAGCACCATCGCCAGGCTCTACGGAGCGGACAAGGCGCGCGAGATCAAGTCGTCGCTCGATCCGCAATGCCTGTCGGGCTTCAGCAAGAACGAGACGTTCCAGATCGTTCGCTCGGAAGTGTTGCTCACCGTCGACAACGGCGACTTCGTGTTTCACGACTGCGCCTACGAGGAACTGCTGCAATCGCTGGGACCGATCAACGACACCGACGTGCCGTGGACCATGTTCAACGACGAGGTCTCGCTTGGCTTTTTCGGGATCTACGACCAGTACCTGATGAATATTCTCTACGATCCGAGGATCAAGGCCGGGATGACCATCCAGCAGGTCAAGGACGTTCTCCCCGCCGTGCTCAAGGACGTGCGCGAATGGATCGGCAAGATCAACAATCTGCCGCAGTAGGCGGTTGCTATTTGTCTGTCGCGCAGATGGCTTTCAGCGCATTCCATTCCTCGGTCGTCAAGATTGGAGCGCCTTCAGGCTGCCGGTCTTCCCTGGTCATGCGCGCGAGCCGCTCTTCCGACAGGGGATGACTGGCGAAAATCGAAAAGTTCTTGTCGCCCTGGTTGCCGGTGATGCGAACGAGCAACTCGCCCATCGGCTTGGGAGAGCGGCCGAGCTTGTGCATCAGATCGACGGTCGCGGTATCGGCGCCGTTCTCCACATCGCGCGAGTGGGATGCATTGAGCAGCGAGCGCGTCGCGAAAATGATCGCGCCCGATCCTGAAATATCACCGAACAGCAGGCCGATCAGGAACGACGTGCCGCCGGTGTAGATCATGTTGCGCATCGAATCGCGATTGTGGACATGGCCGAGCTCGTGAGCCAGCACGCCGGCGATTTCATCGGGACTGTTCGCCCTGGTCAGCAATCCGTTGAACAGATAGATTTTGCCGCCCGGCAGCGCGATGGCGTTGGGAATGTCGCTGCTCAAAACCGCCGCATCGACCGACGCATCGAGGCCCATGCCGGCGCGAAGCGTATTCACCAGCTTGAGAAACGCCGCCTGCCCCGCAGAACCGCTGCAAACCTTGTCGCCGAACAGCAGCCTGACCTGCTTGTCGGTCGCCTCGCCGATCCGCCGCTCGACCGATTGCGGAATCAAGGGGGTCAGCCGCTCGGCTGCATAAGGCACGCCATACGCGAGAAGGAAAACGATCGAGGCCAATGCCGCGAACGACCATCCGACAATCCGGACGACACCGCCCGCGCCGATCGTCTGATCGTCAAATTTGCCGCACCGCCTGATCAGCTCAACCGCGAGATCGCGATCGCGAATCTCAAGCCGGGCCAGCGGCGGCGCCGTCTCGCTGGTGGCGCGCAGCAATCCCGGTGGACTTTCGGCGCGGCGCACGCCGATATACGGCCAGGTCGCAATCAGTTCGCCGCTCTCCCTGATCTCGATCGCGGCGGAGAAAACCAGTTCAACAATCCGTTTGCGGCTGGAGGCGCCGTCAAAATAAATCGCGGTCCTGGTGCTTTGGGATGCTGGCGCTTCGCTATCCATCATGGAGTCCTAGAAACCGCCGACGTCGAGACCGTCGGCGAAGCCTTCTCCCAGCGCACCGGCAAGATCCCCCCTGGCGGCAACGTTGCCTGTCGCGGCAAGACCGCGAATGCGGATCGACGATGCGACATGCGCCCAGAAATCGCGGGTGAGATAGAGGCGGAAAACCACGTTGAACCCCAGCATGGTCGCGAGATAACCAAGCACCGTCGCGATGCCGAACGGAATGCTTTGAAGGAATGCGGGCGATTTATACGCCTCGGAGATGGTCATGCCGCTCATGGCGCCGACCAGAACAGCGGCGATCACGAGATACGCGATCAGTGCGGCAACGAGGAGAAGCGCCCAGGCGATCACTTTCCAGTAGAGCTTCGCGAGTATGCCGCCGCGCAAATCCGACTCGAACTGCACGCCGCCAAACCGTATGCCCGACAGCCACCATCGCCATTGCAGGGCCTTGAAGGCGGCATACACAAACGGCGCGAGCGGCAGCAGGATGACCGATACGAACGCCAGCGGCCACAGCCACCATCCGCGCTTGAAGAACTCCCAGCCGCTCCCCTCGAAGCTGCCCTGCAGATCGCCATAAAACGAATGCTGCATCTTGTAGCGTTCGAGCGCAGCGTCGCGCCACGGCAACACAAGGCCGAGCGTCAGCAGCATCAGCATGCTCCACAACGCCGCGCGAAATGCATAGGCCCAGCCGGAGCCACTCATCCAGAAGCGCACGCCGCGCCATACGGTTCGGGAAAGTCTGTAACGCCGAGCCCGATAGACCGCGAATTGTCCGAACACGTACAGGAATGCAAACAGCGGAAAACTGGCGAACGCCTGAATCCGTTCGGCCTCGAGACCGGCCAGGAAATAGGCAAGATAAACCGGCGCGAGAATCGCCATCGCCACCAGAAAGCCGATCAGCAGTTCCCGGCCGCGGCCGACGTATTCCGGCGAATCGCCATCGACCACGGTGTGCGACCACAGATGGCGACGGATGTCTGTGATCAGCCAGAAGCGATAGAAGCCGACGGTGATAAACTCAAGCAGCGCGCCGCGCGTCACAAGATGCAGGAACGCACCGCGATTTCCGGAGAACGACATCGGGACGGTCGGCGCCGGACCGTCCGGCACAGGGATCGGCGGCACACTCTGGTTCAAGGCAAAACTCCCGGCTGGACGGACAACGCAAAGCCCGTGCGAACGTTAGACGCGCCATAACGACACACGGATCAAGCCCGTCACGCGGTTTTTTCGAACAGCTCGCGCCCGATCAGCATGCGGCGGATTTCGCTGGTGCCCGCCCCGATCTCGTAGAGCTTCGCATCGCGCAGCAACCGGCCGGTCGGATAGTCGTTGATGTAGCCGTTGCCACCGAGCAACTGGATCGCATCGAGCGCGCATTGCGTCGCCCGCTCGGCTGCGTAGAGAATGGCTCCAGCCGCATCCTCGCGCGTCGTCTCGCCGCGATCGCAGGCCTTGGCGACGGAGTAAACGTAGGCCCGCGATGCGTTCATCGTCACGTACATGTCGGCGACCTTGCCCTGCACGAACTGGAAAGTGCCGATCGGCTGGCCGAACTGCTTGCGCTCGTGGACGTAGGGCATCACCACATCGAGACAGGCCTGCATGATGCCGAGCGGTCCGGCGGCCAGCACCGCGCGCTCATAGTCGAGGCCCGACATCAGCACGTTGACGCCCTGCCCGACCCCGCCAAGCACGTTGTCTTCCGGCACCTCGCAATCCTCGAACACGATTTCGGCCGTGTCGGAGCCGCGCATGCCGAGCTTGTCGAGCTTGGGCGACACCGAAAAGCCTTTCATGTCTTTTTCGATCATGAAGGCGGTGATGCCGCGCGGACCGGCCGCCGCATCGGTCTTGGCATAGACGACAAACGTATCCGCCACCGGCGCGTTGGTGATCCACATCTTGCTGCCGTTCAGCACGTAGCGGTCGCCCTTCTTGTCGGCGCGAGTCTTCATCGAAACCACATCGGAACCGGCGCCGGGTTCCGACATCGCAAGCGATCCGACATGATCGCCGGAAATCAGCTTCGGCAGATACTTGCGCTTCTGCCCGTCGTTGCCGTTGCGGCGAATCTGGTTGACGCAAAGATTGGAGTGCGCGCCATAGGACAGGCCGACCGCCGCCGAGGCGCGGGACAGCTCCTCGACCGCAAGGCAATGCTCGAGATAACCGAGACCCGAACCACCATACTCTTCCTCGACGGTGATGCCGTGCAGACCGAGCGCACCTATCTTGGGCCAGAGATCGCGGGGAAACCTGTTGCTCTTGTCGATCTCGTCCGCGCGCGGCGCGACTTCGTTCGCCGCGAATTCCTTGACGGTTTCGCGGATCGCGTCCGCGGTTTCGCCGAGATCGAAATTGAATATCCGCTGCGCGTTGGCAATCATTCCGGCCCGCCTCCCGCCGGCAACCCGACGGGCGCGGCTTTTGTTGTGAGGCCGAACATGCCACAGGCCCTCTCGTGAGAGAAGGCCTGTCGTTGTGCTTCGTTGGAGTGGGAAGGCCGTCAGCCCAGCGAGCGCGAGGCTTCCTTGACCTTGCGGGTCGCTTGATCGACCGACTTTGTCGCGCTGGCAATCTCGCACATGTTGTCGTTGATCTCGTTTACGCTCTTGGCCGCGACCTGCATGTTCGACGAGATGCTCTGCGTCACCGACGACTGTTCCTCGACCGAGGCCGCGATCGCCGCAGAGATTTCGTTGACGCGGGAAATCGTCTGGGTGATCGCCTCGATCACGCTGACCGCGCTCTGGGTCGATCCCTGCACCGCCGCGATCTGGCCGCTGATTTCGTCGGTGGCTTTAGCGGTCTGGGTTGCGAGGCTTTTCACCTCCGACGCGACCACTGCGAATCCCCGCCCCGCCTCGCCGGCGCGCGCGGCCTCGATGGTGGCGTTGAGCGCGAGCAGGTTCGTCTGATCGGCAATATTGTTGATCAGCTTGACCACGTCGCCGATCTTCTGCGCCGCGGCCGCGAGGCCGGAGACGATCTCGTTGGTCTCGTTCGCCTGCCGCACGGCCTGCTGCGAGATGTTGAGGGCTTCAGCAGCCTGACGGCTGATCTCGCCGACCGACGCCGCAAGCTCTTCCGCTCCGGAGGCAACCGCCTGCATGTTGGAGGAGCTTTGGGTCGAGGCGCTGACGGCCGAGTTGACGCGCTCGGATGTCGAGGTCACGGCATCCGTGATCATGTCCAGGTCGCTATCGATGGTTTTCTGGACGCTGGCGCGGCGCATCCGGTCCTCAACCTGCGCCGTGATGTCGGTCGCGAACTTCACGACCTTGACGTTCTTGCCGCTGGCGTCCTGGATCGGATTGTACGACGCCTGAATCCAGATCGGCTTGCCGCCCTTGCCGACGCGCTTGTACTCGCCCGCCTGGTATTCGCCGCGGCGGAGCTTGTCCCAGAATTCGCGATAGGTTGCGCTGTCGCGATCGGCCGGTTCGACGAACATGCTGTGGTGCTTGCCCTGGATTTCGTCCATCCGGTAGCCGAGCGTGCTCAGGAAATTCTCGTTGGCGACCACGATCGTGCCATCGAGATTGAACTCGATCACGGCCTGCGACTTGTGGATCGCCTGGATCTGGCCTTCGTGGTCCACGGACTTGATTTTTGCAGCGGTGATGTCGGTGGCGAACTTAACCACCTTGAAGGGTTTGCCGTTGCTGCCCATCAACGGGTTGTAGGATGCCTGAATCCAGATTTCGCGGCCGCCCTTGGCGAAGCGCTTGAACTCGCGCGCCTGATACTCGCCGCGGCGGAGCGATTCCCAGAATTCCTTGTACTCCGCGCTCTCACGATAGACCGGGTCCACGAACATGCCGTGGTGCTTGCCCTGAATTTCCTCGAGCTGGTATCCGATTGCTCCCAAAAAATTTGGGTTAGCTGTCAGAATATTCCCGTCAAGGTTGAATTCGATGATCGCCTGCGATTTGCTGAGGGCGTCAATCTTCGATTTAAGCTCTTGATTCCCATTGAAAATAGACATTCTCGATAGCCCCCGGATTCGATACACGAAAGGTTTACCATAAAATTTCTTACCAACTTATGAGAGCGCGACGGGTCGCCGCGGCATGATTTCGGGTTGGTGTCATGCAATCTTGTGATACCGCCGCCGGCAGGGTGTAATCGGCTCAACCCGCCGATCTGAACAAGGCGGACATCGGAGGACACGATGCACGGCACGATGGATCAGGCGCATGACGCCCATCTGAAGGCGGCGCACGAGGCGGCCTACGCCACGCCGCTGGAAAAGTTCGATCCCGGCCATCCGGAACTGTTCCGGAGCGACAGCTTCTGGCCCTGGTTCGAGCGGCTGCGCCGGGAAGACCCGGTCCATTACTGCCGCGACAGCATGTTCGGGCCGTACTGGTCGATCACCAGGTACAACGACATCATGAGCGTCGAGACCAACCACACGGTGTTCTCGTCGGAAGCCAGTCTCGGAGGTATCACCATCCGCGACGCGCCGAGCGACCTGCGGCGGCCAATGTTCATCGCCATGGATCAGCCCAAACACGGCCCGCAACGCAAGACCGTGGCGCCGATGTTCACGCCGACGCACCTCGATCAACTGGCTGGCGTCATTCGCGAACGCGCCGGCCAGGTGCTCGACGCGCTGCCGCACAACGAGACGTTCGACTGGGTCGATCGCGTGTCGATCGAACTGACGACGCAGATGCTGGCGACCCTGTTCGATTTCCCGTGGGACGACCGGCGCAAACTGACCCACTGGTCCGATGTCGCGACGACGCTGCCGACCAGCGCCGAGCATGAAGCGCGGCGGCAGGCGGAGCTGATGGAATGCGCCACGTATTTCGGAAGGCTCTGGAAGGAGCGAATGGCCGCCCCGCCGAAGCAGGACCTGCTGTCGATGATGGCCCACAGCGACGCCACGCGCGACATGGACCCGCAGACCTTCCTCGGCAATCTCGTTCTGCTGATCGTCGGCGGCAACGACACCACCCGCAACACGATGACCGGCAGCGTCTACGCGCTGAACAAGTTTCCGGATCAGTACCGCAAGCTGCGCGCCGATCCCGCGCTGATCGACAGCATGGTTCCCGAAGTGATCCGCTGGCAGACGCCGCTCGCGCATATGCGCCGCACTGCCTTGTCGGACATCGAATTTGGCGGCAAGCAGATCAAGAAGGGCGACAAGGTCGTGATGTGGTACGTCTCCGGTAACCGCGACGACGAGGTGATCGACAATCCCGATGCGCTGGTGATCGATCGCGCACGCCCGCGCCAGCATCTGTCGTTCGGCTTCGGCATTCATCGCTGCGTCGGATTGCGGCTCGCCGAACTGCAACTCAAGATCGTGTGGGAAGAAATTCTGAAACGCTTCGATCACATCGAGGTGGTCGATGAGCCCAAGCGGGTGTATTCGAGTTTCGTCAAGGGCTATGAAACACTGCCGGTGCGGATCGCCGCTTAGATCGACGGCACGAGTGGAGAACATTGATGCTGGACACCGTTGCGAAAAACTCAGGCTTCGTTGAGCCCGGCAAGGCCGAGCGGATGCGCGCCGCGCGCGAATACGCCTATTCGATGCCGGTCGAGGACATGCATCCCGGCGCGCCGCAACTGTTCCGCTCCGACACATGGCAACCGTATTTCGAGCGGCTGCGCAAGGAAGCGCCGATTCATTTCTGCACCAAATCGCCGATCGAGCCGTACTGGTCGATCACCCGCTACAACGACATCATGCATGTCGACACCAACCACGGCATCTTCTCGTCGGACGTGACGCTGGGCGGCATCTCGATCCGCGACGTGCCGCCGGGCTACGACTGGCCGAGCTTCATCGCCATGGATCAGCCGCGGCATCAGCATCAACGCAAGACCGTGCAGCCGATGTTTACGCCGACGCACCTCGACGAACTCGCGGTGCTGATCCGCAAGCGCGCTGGCAAGGTGCTCGACGAGCTGCCGCGCAACGAGACCTTCAACTTCGTCGAGCGCGTGTCGATCGAACTGACGACGCAGATGCTGGCGACGCTGTTCGATTTCCCGTTCGAGGAACGGCGCAAGCTGACGCGCTGGTCGGACGTGGCCACCGCGCTCCCGAAGGGCGGCATCGTCGACTCTGCCGAAGAGCGGCGCGACATCATGGACGAATGCGCGGCGTATTTCTCCAGGCTCTGGAACGAACGGGTGAATTCGGAGCCACGCAACGACCTCGTCTCGATGATGGCGCACAACCCGGCGACACGCGAAATGGATCCCGACAATCTGATGGGCAACATCGTGCTGCTGATCGTCGGCGGTAACGATACGACCCGCAACACCATGACCGGCTCGGTGCTGGCGCTGAACGAAAACCCGGATCAATACCGCAAGCTGCGCGCCAATCCGGAACTGATTGATTCGATGGTGGCGGAAGTGATCCGCTGGCAGACGCCGCTGGCCCACATGCGCCGCACCGCGCTCGAGGATCACGAGATGCACGGCCAGACCATCAAGAAAGGCGATCGCGTTGTGATGTGGTACGTCTCCGGCAACCGCGACGAAACCGTGATCGAGAATCCAGACGCTTTCATCATCGACCGCGCCCGGCCGCGCACCCATCTGTCGTTCGGTTTCGGCATCCACCGCTGCGTCGGTATGCGGCTCGCCGAGCTGCAGCTCAAAATCGTGTGGCAGGAAATGCTGAAGCGATTCGAGCGCATCGAAGTGGTCGGCGAGCCGAAGCGGGTCTATTCGAGCTTCATCAAGGGCTACGAAACGCTGCCGGTCCGCATCCCCGGCTAGGCCTCGCGGGTGACGCAGCCGGCCTTGAAACGTCAAGACCCCGCGGGCAGTCCAGCGGACATACCCGCAGCGGCACGATAGGCGTTGCAAAGATCGGGATGATCTCCCAAAACAAAGGCGCCGGATGCTTTGCGCGTTCGGAACCGCCACCATGCGATCGGTCGATCCGCCAGCAAAGAAACCTCAAGCCACGCGATGAACCAGCACGTTCACGACGACTACACGGATATCCGCGACGCCGTCGCCAAACTCTGCGCGCAGTTCCCCGGCGAGTACTGGCGCAAGCTCGATCGCGAGATGGCCTACCCGACCGACTTCGTCAACGCGCTGACGCAGTCGGGTTATCTGTCGGTCTTGATCCCGGAGGAATATGGCGGCGCGGGACTGAAGCTGTCCGCAGGAGCCGCCATCCTCGAAGAAGTGCATCGCGCAGGCTGCAACGCCGGCGCCTGCCACGCCCAGATGTACACCATGGGCACGGTGCTGCGTCACGGCAATGACGAGCAGAAGAAGCAATGGCTGCCGCGCATTGCCAGCGGCGAAACCCGTTTGCAGGCTTTCGGCGTCACCGAGCCGACCAGCGGCACCGACACGTCGTCGATCAAGACGTTTGCGCGGCGCGACGGCAACAACGATTACGTCGTGTCGGGTCAAAAAATCTGGACCAGCCGCGCCGAACATTCCGACCTGATGGTGCTGCTTGCACGCACGACGCCGAAAGAGCAGGCCAAGAAGCGCACCGACGGACTGTCGGTGTTCCTTGTCGATATGAAGGAAGCGCGTGGCAACGGTCTCTCGATCCGGCCGATCCGCACCATGATGAACCACTCGACCACCGAGGTGTTCTTCGACGAGTTGCGCGTTCCGGCCGAAAACCTGATCGGCGAGGAAGGCAAGGGCTTCCGCTACATTCTCTCAGGCATGAATGCCGAACGCATCCTGATCGCATCCGAATGCATCGGCGACGCCAAGTGGTTCATCAAGAAGGCATCGGACTATGCGCGCGAGCGCTCCGTGTTCGGGCGGCCGATCGGCCAGAATCAAGGCATCCAGTTTCCGATCGCCAAAGCCTATGCCGCGATGCGCGCGGCGGAACTGATGGTGCGCGAAGCGACCCGGCTTTACGAGGCCGGCGAAGACTGCGGCGCGGAAGCCAACATGGCGAAGATGCTCGCCGCCGATGCCTCATGGGACGCGGCCAACGCCTGCGTCCAGACTCATGGCGGCTTCGGGTTTGCCGAGGAATACGACGTCGAACGCAAATTCCGCGAGACGCGGCTGTATCAGGTGGCTCCGATCTCGACCAATCTGGTGCTATCCTTCGTCGCCGAGCATGTGCTGGGGATGCCAAGATCGTACTAGTTTTAATTGCCCGTCATGGCCGGGCTTGTTCCGGCCATCCACGTCTTGTTTCATTAAAGGAAGACGTGGATGCCCGGCATGAAGCCGGGCATGACAGCGGAGAGTTCAGGAGCAGATCAATGCTGCCGCTTGAAGGACTGACCGTCATCGCCGTCGAGCAGGCGGTTGCCGCGCCGTTCTGTACTTCGCGCCTCGCCGATGCAGGCGCGACCGTCATCAAGATTGAACGGCCCGAAGGCGACTTCGCTCGCGCCTATGACGCCGCCGCGAAAGGCCAGAGCAGCTACTTTGTCTGGCTCAACCGCGGCAAGAAATCCGTCATCGTCGATCTGGCAACGCCGGACGGCCGCGCCAGTCTCGAGGCGCTGATCGCCAGCGCCGACGTGCTGGTGCAAAATCTCAAGCCCGGCTCGATGGACAAGCTCGGCTTCACCCGCGAGCGCCTGCGCAAGCAGTATCCGAAGCTGATCGTCTGCACGATCACGGGATATGGCGACACCGGACCCTACGCCCAGCGCAAGGCCTATGACCTTCTGATTCAGGCCGAAAGCGGATTGGCTTCGCTCACCGGCGGCCCGGAAGCGCCGGCCCGTGTCGGCATGTCGGTGGTCGATGTATCGACCGGCGCGGCGGCGCACGCGGCGATCCTCGAAGCACTGATCGCGCGCTCGCGCACCGGACAAGGCGCGGACATCCGCCTCTCCATGTTCGACGTGATGGCCGACTGGCTCGCAGTTCCCCTGATGAACGCAGAGAGCGGCAACACACCGAAGCGCATCGGCCTGTCGCACACCTCGATCGCGCCCTACGGCGTGTTTCTCTCCAGGGACGGCCGCCCGGTCCTGATCTCGATCCAGAACGAGCGCGAATGGCGCACGCTTTGTACTGAAGTGATGAAGAAGCCCGACCTGCTGACCGATCCGCGTCTGGCCAACGGCATCGAGCGCGTGCGCAACCGCGACGTCACCGATGGAATCGTCGCCGATGTTTTCGGCTCGCTCTCACGCGATGAACTGGTTAAGCGGCTTGACGATGCGGACATCGCGTTCGCGGAAGTGAACACCATGGATGAACTGGCGAAGCATCCGCATCTGCGCCGCATCGACGTGCAGACGCCCAATGGCGTCGTCTCGTATCCAGCGCCAGGCGCGCAGGTGGTCGGCGAGCAACGCCGCTACGGCGCTGTGCCTGATCTGGGTGAGCACAGCGGGAACGTTACCGTGATCGCGAAAAAAGGAAAGGCTGCATCATGACAGCCACAGCAGCGACATCATTGGCTCTCGATCTCGATCATTTGCGCCAGTGGCTCGGCAAGACCGAGGAAGCGACCGATGTGGTCACTGCGCAGCTGGTCAAGGGCCTGCGTGCGACGCTGTTCCTCGACATCGGATCGCCGATGACCGGCGATGCCGCGCCATTCACGACGCACTGGTGTCTGGCCCCGCCGGTGTATCCGGCTTCGCAGCTCAGCGAGGACGGCCATCCGACGCGCGGCGTTTTCCTGCCACCGGTGCCGCTGCCGCGCCGGATGTGGGCCGGCGGCGAGATCGAATTCCTCGATCTCTTGCGCGTCGGCGACAACGTCAAGCGCTCGTCCAGGATTGCCGATATCAACGTGAAGAGCGGCTCGACTGGCACGCTCTGTTTCGTTTCCGTCAACCACACCATCACCACGCCGCGCGGCATCGCGATCAAGGAACGCCACGACATCGTCTATCGCGAGGCGACCACCGGCCCGCAGACGGCGCCGAAACCGCCCCCGCCGCCACCGGCGGCGCAACACAGCGAAAAACGTATGGCCGATACAGTGCTGCTGTTTCGCTACTCGGCGCTGACCTTCAACGGCCACCGCATCCACTACGACCGCGACTATGTCACCAGGGTCGAGGGTTATCCCGGCCTCGTGTTCCATGGCCCGATGCAGGCGGCGCTGCTGGTGGAATTTGCCGCCAGGCTCAATGGCGGCAAGGCGCCGGCGAAGTTCACCTATCGCGGCGTGCAGCCCTTGTTCGAGGGTTCCGAATTCAGCGTCAACGCCAACAAGACCGCAGCCGGCCTTGAGCTGTGGACAGCGAACGATCAGGGCGTGCCGACCATGAAGGGTGTGGCAACGCTGTAGTCCGACGAAACTTCCGCATGTTCGGATACGTATCTGTCGCATGCGCGCATTCCTCATCCTTGCCGTCACCCTATCGACGACACTGCCGGCAACCGCCGACAGCTTTTTCGGCGCGTGGGCGCGCGGCGATGGCGTCGCCCGGGTGAAGGTCGAGAAATGCGGCGCGCAGATCTGCATGACCGACACCTACATCCGGCCCGATGTGAAGGACGAGAAGGTCGGCGACAAGATCGTGTTCGACGTCAAGCCGGCCGCAGACGGCACATTGACCGGCAACGGCTACGATCCGCAACGCAAGCTGAATTTCTCGGTCGTGATCACAGTGACGGGTGACCGGATGACGACACGCGGCTGCGCGCTGGCCGGTATCGTCTGCAAGAGCGAGAACTGGACCCGCATTCGCTAGTCCACCATCATCGTCATGCCCGGCTTTATGCCGGGCATCTACGTCTGTTATGACATCAAGACGTGGACGGCCGGGATCAGCCCGGCCATGACGAGAGAATCGATAAAATGGCCTTAACCGAGAAAAATCCGTCCACCGTGAAGAGCGTCACGCTCGGCCTGCTGCGCGGTTTCGGCATCCGGAAGGTATTTGGCAATCCCGGCTCGACCGAATTGCCGTTCCTGAGCGACTGGCCCGGCGACATCGACTACGTACTCGGCTTGCAGGAAGCGTCCGTCATCGGCATGGCCGACGGCTATGCGCAAGCAACACGCAATGCCTCGTTCGTCAACCTGCATGCGGCGGCGGGCGTCGGCCATGCGCTCGGCAACATCTTTACGGCGTTCCGCAACCAGACGCCGATGGTCATCACCGCCGGCCAGCAGGCGCGCAGCATCCTGCCGTTGCAGGCGTTTCTCTACGCCGAACGCGCCTCGGAGTTTCCCAGACCTTACGTGAAATACAGCGTCGAGCCGGCGCGGCCCGAGGATGTGCCGGGCGCGATTGCGCGTGCCTATTACGAAGCCATGCAGCCGCCGTGCGGGCCAACGTTCGTATCGGTTCCGATCGACGACTGGACCAAGCCGGCGCTGCCGCTCGCCGTTCGCCACATCAGCCGCGAGCTTGGACCCGATCCGGAGGCCATGCGCAAGCTCGCCGACGCGATTGCTGCGAGCAAAGCGCCTGCCTTCGTCGTTGGACCGTCGATCGACAAGGCCGGCGCGGTCGATGCGATGGTGAAGCTCGCGGAACGCGCAAAGGCCGCCGTGTGGGTCAGTCCCTTTTCGCATCGCTGCAGCTTCCCGGAGCGGCATCCGCTGTTCGCCGGATTTCTGCATGCCTCGCCCACACAACTGTCGGATGCGCTGCGCAAGCACGACCTTGTCGTCGTGTTCGGCGCGCCGGTTTTCACGTTTCACATCGAGGGGCATGCCGATATCTTCCACAACGGCACGGTGCTGTGGCAGATCACCGACGATCCGGCAGCCGCCGCGGTGACGCCGGCCGGCAACAGCATTGTCGCGACCATGACGCCCGCGCTCTCCGCGCTGACGGGTTTGTTGCCGGATACCAAGCGGCCCATCCCCCCACCGCGTGCGATACCGCCACATCCGGCTGCAGCCGATCCGATTCCCGCCGAGTATCTGATGCACACGATCGCACAGGCGATGCCGAAAGATGCGCTGCTGGTCGAGGAAGCCCCGTCGCATCGCCCGATCATGCAGAAGCATCTGCCGATGCGCGGACAGGACAGCTTCTACACCATGGCGAGCGGCGGACTCGGATGGTCGCTGCCCGCCGCCGTCGGTATCGCGCTCGATCGCAGCAAGCAGCGCACCGTCTGCCTCCTCGGCGACGGCTCGGCGATGTATTCGATCCAGGCACTATGGACCGCCGCGCAACGCAAGCTGCCGCTAACGGTGATCGTCGTGAACAATTCCGGTTACGGCGCGATGCGCTCGTTCTCGCGCGTGATGCAGGTCCGCGATGTGCCGGGGCTCGAATTGCCCGGCATCGACTTCGTCAAGATCGCGCAGGGCATGGGCTGCGATGCGGTGCGCGTCACTGACTCCGCGAAACTCGGCGGCGCATTGAAGCGCGGCTTCGCGTCATCGAACACGACGCTGATCGAGGTGACAGTCGATGACGCCGTGCCCGTTCTATATGGGCAGAAGCATTAGTCACCATTTTGCGCGGTGGTAGTTGCATCCCTCCCCCGCGAAGCGTGGGGAGGGTCGGCCGAGCGAAGCGGAGGCCGGGTGGGGCCGTTCGCAGAACCCCCACCCGGCGCTCCATTCGCTTCGCTCACTCGCGCCACCCTCTCCGCAAGGGGGAGGGATGCAACCACTGCCGTTGCAAACTAGGCTTGATTGGCCTCGCGCAGCTTGGCCTGAATCTTGGCCATCCCGCCAATCCAGCGGTCGTAGTCCTCGGTCTTCTTGCGCATGTAACCGAGCACCTGCGGATGCGGCAGGATACAGAACATCTCTTGCGTGATGCCCTTCAGCGCCGCCTCGGCTACGTCCTCCGGGCTGAGATTGCCGTCGCCGGACTGCGGCCCCTTGGGCAACCCGCGTAGCATGTTGGTCTCGACGCCCTGCGGACAGAGGATCGAAACGCGGATGTTGTCGGCGCGATGCGAGATCGCGAGATTTTCCGCAAAGCCGACTGCCGCATGCTTGGTCGTCGAATACGCCGCGCTGCCGACCTGCGACAGCAACCCAGCCGCGGAGATGGTATTGAGGAAATAACCGCCGCCGCGCGTCTTCATCCGCGGGATCAGATGCCGCGCGGCATAGACGTGCGCCATCACATGGATCGCCCAGCTTTTCATCCACGGTTCGTCGCTGGTGCCACCAGCGTTGACCGACAGCGGATCGAAGCCACCGCCGATGCCGGCATTGGAACAGAACAACCCGATCGGCCCGTGGTTCTTTTCGGTCTCGTCGATCAGACGTTTGATATCGGACTCCTTGCCGACATCGCACTTGAACGCCGAGCCGTTGATGGTCTTCGCGACGGCGTGCGCATTCGCTTCATCGAGATCGGCAACCGCGACATGCTTGGCGCCCTCGCGATGGAAAACTTCGGCAAGCGCGCGGCCGATGCCGTTGGCGCCGCCGGTTACGACCACGATCTGGCCTGCAATGTTCATGGGATTGGACCCGGGCTATTGAACTGCTGCGCCCGGTATCCGCTTTTTCCTGAAACGCTCTCAGGTCAGGACGAGATCGAGCACCGCGACATAGTGGCAGGCGGCGGCGGAAAGCACAAACCCGTGCCAGATCGCGTTCTGGAAACGCAATCTTTCCCATGCATGGAAGATCACGCCGAGAGTATAGAGAATGCCTCCGACCGCGAGCCACACCAGCGTATTGACCGGCAGCGACGCCATCACCGCATCGTAGGCGGCGACCCCGCTCCATCCCATGGCAAGGTATAAACCGATCGACAGCCGGTCGAACCGTCCGGGGAAAAACAATTTCAGCACGATGCCGACGATGGCGACCAGCCAGATGCCGCCGAGCAGCAGGCCCGCGACCATGCGATCGTTGATCTGCATCACGAACGGCGTGTAGGTGCCGGCGATAAGGACATAGATTGCCGAGTGGTCGAAGCGGCGCAGCAACCACTTGCGCGGCGAAACCGGCCACATGTTGTAGGCCGCCGACAGCCCCAGCATCGCCAGAAGTCCGGCGGCATAGACGCACACGGCCACAAGATGCGACGGCGCGGCGAACAGGCCACTCACCACGATCAACGCAACCGATGCAATCAGGCCGGCCGACAGACCGAGAATATGGACAACGGAATCGGCGATCAGCTCGGCGCGGTCATAGTTCCAGCGTATCGCACCTGCGATATCGTCGATGATGTGGGTCGTCGGCGGCTTCAAACGAAACATTATCACTCAGGCCTTGATTACGAACTGCGATCGGCAAGCCGCCGCCAAAATTCTGTCATCCAACCGACCGTCTGTCCACGCCACCTGCTTTGTATGGCGAATTTGAGAGACGATCGAATGCTTCGACCGGTCCATCTTGCACGCCAATCCTTGCCAAATTCGTGCCAATAGCTCTTGAATCGACCCGTCCGCCCATCATGTCTTGCCGGTCATGACAGACCTGTGAAGCCTGCCCGCTTGTTTGTGCGCCAATTGAGGACGACCGGTCTGCCGATGACCTTCTTTTCCGATCTTGTTGAGGAGGCCCGCCTCTCGGCGCTCGCGCTCGCGGACTATGGCACCGGCCTGTTCAATCCGACGGTGCGGCTCGGCGTCACCGGACTGTCGCGGGCCGGCAAGACGGTCTTCATCACCGCGCTGGTGCATGGCCTGCTCCGTGGCGGCCGCTTTCCGGTGTTCGAATCGCTCGCATCGGGGCGGATCGCCCGTGCGCGGCTGACGCCGCAGCCCAACGACGCCATTCCGCGCTTCGATTACGAAACCCATCTCAGGACGCTGGTCGAGGACAGGCAATGGCCGCAATCGACCTCCAGCATCAGCGAGCTGCGGCTCGTCATCGACTATCAGCGCGAGAACGCCGCGACGCGGACGCTGACGCTCGACATCGTCGATTACCCGGGCGAGTGGCTGCTCGATCTGCCGGTGCTGGACAAGACCTACGAGCAATGGTCGGCGGAGAGCCTGACGCTGTCGCGCCAGGGACCGCGCGCAAAGCTGGCAGGCGAATGGCACGCGCAACTCGCACAGCTCGATCCGCTGGCGCATGAGGACGAGCAGGCGACGCTGAAAGCGGCGCGGCTTTTCACCGCTTACCTTCGCGCCTGCCGCGACGAGCGCTTTGCCATGAGTCTGCTGCCGCCCGGCCGCTTCCTGATGCCGGGCAATCTCGCAGGCTCACCCGCCCTCACCTTCGCGCCGCTCGATCTGCCGAATGGCGTCGATGCACCTGACAACTCGCTCTGGGCGATGATGCAGCGCCGCTTCGAGGCCTACAAGGACGTGGTTGTGCGGCCGTTCTTCCGCGATCACTTCGCGCGGCTCGACCGGCAGATCGTGCTGGTCGATGCACTTGCCGCCTTCAACGCCGGGCCGGAGGCGCTGCACGATCTCGAATCCGCGCTCGGCGGCATTCTCGATTGTTTCCGCACCGGCCGCGCGACCTGGCTGAGCTCGCTGGTGCGCCCGCGCATCGACAGGATCCTGTTCGCGGCAACCAAGGCCGACCATCTGCATCACATCAGCCACGATCGGCTGGAAGCGATCCTGCGCCGCATGGTGGAGCGCGCCGCCAATCGGGCGGAGATGGCAGGCGCTGCCGTCGATGTGGTGGCGCTGGCCGCGGTGCGGGCGACGCGGGAAGCGCAGGTTCGGCGCGGACGCGATACGCTGCCATCCATCATCGGCATTCCTGCCGCTGGCGAGACGGCCAATGGAGAAACATTCGACGGCAAGACCGAAGTCGCGACGTTCCCGGGCGACTTGCCTGCGGACATCGACGAGCTGTTCGCCAGTCAGAGCAGCTTTCAGGGGCTTTCGGCCGCCGCCGGTCACGAGACCGATTTTCGTTTCCTGAAATTCCGGCCGCCTTTTCTCGAAAAGGACGATGCGGACGCGCCCGCGCTGCCCCATATTCGCCTCGACCGAGCGCTCCAGTTCCTGATCGGTGACCGGCTGACATGAGACAGATCCGATGACCACCCGCAAACCGGCGACCTTCAAGCTCGACGATCCCGGTGTGATCGTGCGCGATCCGGCCGACGAGATGATGCGGCCTGCGCGCGGCACCATCCAGATCACGCCCGAAGCCGATCCGTCGCAGCTTCCCGTTACCATCGAAACGCCCCTCGCACCGGCGCACCGCGGCCTCCGATGGGGCACGCTGTTCTGGTCGGGGCTAGGCGGGCTCATCGTGCTGGGCGCTGGCGTCAGCGCGATACGGCTGATCGACGATCTGTTCGCGCTTAATCCGGGCCTTGGCGCGCTCGGGCTGGTGCTTGCGGTGGCGACCCTGATCGCGCTGGTCGCGATCACCGGCCGCGAAGTGCTGAGCCTCTCCCGTCTCGCCAGCATCGAACGGCTGCATGCACGCGCGGCTGCGGCGCTCGTCAGCGACGACCGTGCCGAGGGCCGCGCCATCGTCGACGACTTGCTCAAGATCGCACGCAGCAATCCAAGGCTGGCGCGGGCGCGCGCGGCGCTGGAAAGCCATGCCGCGGACATCATCGATGGCGCGGATCGTATTCGCCTGGCCGAGCGCGAATTGATGACGCCGCTCGATCAGGAAGCGCGCCGTCTCATCTCCTCGGCCGCGCAGCGTGTCTCGGTCGTAACCGCGGTCAGCCCGCGTGCGGTGATCGACATCCTGTTCGTCTCCGTCGCAGCGCTGCGCATGGTGCGTCAGCTTGCGCGGCTCTACGGCGCCCGCCCCGGCGCACTTGGCATGATCCAGCTGATGCGTCATGCGGTGTCGCATCTTGCGATCACCGGCGGCGTTGCCGCGAGCGACAGCCTGATCCAGCAGATGCTGGGGCATGGCATCGCCGCGAAACTGTCCGCGCGCCTCGGCGAAGGCATTCTCAACGGATTGCTCACCGCACGGCTCGGGCTCGCCGCAATCGATGTGATCCGCCCGCTGCCATTCGCGGCGCTGCCGAGGCCCGCGCTCTCCGATCTGGCCAAGGATCTGCTGAACAAGCGCCCCGGCGACGAATAAACGCCCGGTCAATAAATGCTTGTTTAGCAACGCTTTCCAGCGATTTTTCAACGAATTTTTCGCCTGGCCATGAACCCGGTTTTTCCGGGATGCGACCAATCTCGCGACGGGCCAAACACACCCGCCCAGAGGAACCAGACTTTAAACCCCGCGTGTTTCACGCATTGATATTTTGGTATTTTGGAGAATTGCCATGATCCGCAAACTTGCCCTCGGACTTATTGCCGCGGCCGCCGTGAGCGCCGCTGCTCTCTCGCCCACCACCGCATCGGCCGGCTGGAAGGGCGGCTGGGGCTTCCATCATCATCACGGTCATCACTTCGGCCATGGCTTCGGCTTCGGCTACGCCCCGATCTATACGGGCAGCGCATACAATGACTGCTATGAAGTCCGCCGCGTTCTGACCCCGAAGGGCCCGCGCTGGCGCACTGTGAACGTCTGCGCGTACTGATCGCTCCGGCGTTAAATCGAAAAGCGCCCGGCCGTTTTCGACGGCCGGGTGCTTGCGTTTCAGCCGCGCCGTCCGCGAGTTCCATCGCCGTGCTGCAGCGTGGCATGCCACCGTACGGCGTTGCGGCCTTGTGTCATGGCCACGACTTAGCAATGGCCGTTGTTAGTACCTGTTCAACGCTGGACTATTTGGATTATCTTCACGCCCGCAGCCGATATCCTTGGCAGGGCGTATCCTTGGCAGGGCAGCGGCTGTGATCGACCATTTTAATATTCATTGAGTGTTTCGACACTGCGGAGACGACGTGATGGCTAAAGGTACTGTCAAGTGGTTCAACCCGACCAAGGGCTACGGATTCATTCAGCCCGGCGCTGGCGGCAAGGACGTGTTCGTCCATATTTCGGCGGTAGAGAAGGCGGGATTGTCCACTCTCAACGAAGGCCAGACGATCGAATACGAAGAGGTCGCAAACCGCGGCCGCACGTCCGCGGAAAATATCAAGGTCTGAGACACCGCTGCCTGCGTCGATGATGCAGGCAGCCTCGCGGCAACACTGACAAAGATTGTCCCCGTGCCCGTTTGCTAACGGGCGCGCATGATCGATTTTATTTTCTAGACTCAGTTTTCCGTAAGCCAGCGCTCGACCGGCATGACGTCTGGCGCCTCGGCGAACTTGCGCGGCCACAGATCGACCGCCCACTCGACTTTGGTGGTTCGATCGACCAGTACCGCGGTGTTATGCGGCGTTTGCAGCCGCAGGACATTGCCGCGATAGCGCGGATTGCCGATGACATGGTGTTTCAGCAGACCCCATTCGCGCAACACCAGCAACAGACTGGTGGTGTTGCGGGTGGTGTCCCAGCAATCGTAGTTGTGCTTGTCGTCGAAGTAGCGGAAGTCCGCATAGGCGACACGCTTGTCGGTGCCGAGTTCAGGCGCCATCCGCTTGTCGAACCAGATCACCGCTTTCTGGACCGCGGCCCGCTCCGCCTCCGCAGTTTTTCCGGCGGCCATGATCTGGGTCAATGCCTTGCGATCGACCGCGTTGAAGTCGAGCTGCGTGCGCCGCCGGCAAACAAACCCGTAGCACACCGTCATGACGCTGGCATTCGGCGGATTGATGGAAACCGACGAATATAGCTCGGCGACTTCCCGGCTCATCTCGATGGCCTGCGCCGGCCTGCTTGCGGGCAGCAGCATGAGCGGAGCCACGATCGCCGCAGTCAGTCGCAATACCGAGTGCCCCAAGCTGAACACGCAACGCCTCTCCTTGAGCCGATCCTGCTCGAATTCCGCGGCAAAATAGCCGAGCAGCAGCATGGTGCCAAGGCGGTTGACGCAACGCTTTCCGGCAATACAGCCGTCCGCCGGACCTGCTTCGGACGTCGGCCCGCCGATGTTGTGAAACCCCGAGAGGCTGGCTAGCCTCACCTGTCGCGGCCGCCAGCATCGTCAGGAGCGGCCGAACGGGAGAACGTCATGGGTGCAAGCGTCAACCGGCAAGTACTGCTGGCCGAAAAGCCCTCGGGCAAACTCAGCCCGGATCACTTCAAGATGGCTGAGGGCAAAATTCCGGAACCGAAGGATGGCGAAGTCCTGCTTCGCACCCGGCTGATTTCGCTCGATGCGGCCAACCGCGCCTGGATGCACGGCGCAACCTATCGCGCGGCAGTCGAGGCCAACACCGTGATGGCCGGCGGCAGCATCAGCGAAGTCGTATCGTCGAAAGCGGCCGGCTTTGCGACCGGCGATCTCGTGTTCGCCGATACCGGATGGCAGGAGTATGCGGCGTTGCCGGCCAGGCATCTCATCAAGGTTCCGTCCGTCAAGCCGATGTCTCATCTGCTCAGCGTCTATGGCATTGCGGGGCTCACCGCATATTTCGGCCTGCTGAATATCGGCCAGCCGAAGGCGGGCGAGACAGTTGTCGTTTCAGCTGCTGCGGGATCGGTAGGCTCGATCGTCGGCCAGATTGCCAAGATCAAGGGTTGCCATGTGGTCGGCATCGCCGGCGGCGCGGAAAAATGCAAATGGCTGGTCTCCGACCTCGGCTTCAATGCCGCGGTCGACTACAAGAACACCGCGTTGTTCAAGGAGCTGAAGGCCGCCGCGCCGAAAGGTATCGACGTCTATTTCGACAACGTCGGCGGCGATGTGCTCGAAGCGTGCATCGCGCAGATGACCAATCGCGGACGGATCGCCTGCTGCGGCGCGGTTTCGCAGTACGACGGCGCGCCGTCGGCGACCGGCCCGCGCGGCGTGCCGGGGCTGATCGTGGTCAAGCGCCTCCTGATGCAGGGCTTCATCGTGATGGATTATTACGACCAGCGCGAAAAAGCGCTTGCCGACCTCCAATCGTGGGTCGCATCGGGCAAGCTCAAGGTCCAGGAAGACATCATCGACGGGCTTGAGAACACGCCCAAGGCGCTGATCGGGCTGCTCAACGGCGACAACCGCGGCAAACGGATGGTGAAGGTCTGACTGTCGTAAAACGGCTGTATGTCATAAACGGACGACTGCCAGCACGAACATCACGGCCACGGCGCATGCCAGGAAAGCCATGATCAGCGCCCACGAACTGAGACGAACGGCGCTGGTGGTCTGCCGATTGGCCTCATTATGCGCGACTTCCCTGTCGCGCTGCTCCATCTCGGTCTTGAGATCACTCACGGTTTTGTCCTCCGTGCGCGGGTGACGGATCGCGTCCTCCGGACGAGAACAGGCTACCACGATTCCGGATCGCACCAACGGCCAATCGAGCCGGCATATGCCGCCGTTGCGCGAAGCATAAACTATCGGCTTGCCTCGCCGGTTTGTTTCCCGGATGATTTGTCATCATCTGCGTCAGGCCCGGGAACGCAAAACAGGAATCGACAGCGATATGCGCTGCCTCGTGGTTGCCGACCTGCACTATTCGCTCCCTCAATTCGACTGGCTCGTCAGAGCGGCCCCGCTGTTCGATCTCGTGGTGTTCGCTGGCGATGCGCTCGACGTCGGCTCGATCGTCGATTTTCGCGCCCAGATCGTCGTCGTTCAGAAATATCTCGCCATGCTGGCGTCCAGCACCCGGGTCGTGCTGTGCTCGGGCAATCACGATCTCGACGAGCGCAGCCCCGAGGGCGAAAAGATTGCGCGCTGGGTCGCCGAAGCGCGAAGCCTCGGCATCGCCTGCGATGGTGACAGCTTCACGATCGGCGATACCCGCTTCACGGTGTGTCCGTGGTGGGACGGCCCCGTGGTTCGGGCGAAGCTCGAGCGCCAGCTCGAGGACGCGGCCGCGGACAGGGAAAGACGCTGGATCTGGATCCATCATGCCCCACCGGCAAACTCACCGACCAGCTGGGGCGGCTCGCGTCATTTCGGCGACAAGGAAGTCGAGCAATGGATCAGGGGCTATCAGCCCCACATCGTTCTGTCAGGACACGTCCACCAGTCGCCATTCGTGCGCGACGGCTCGTGGTTCGACCGCATCGGCGAGACCTGGATCTTCAACGCAGGCCATCAGTATGGGCGGCCACCGGCGCACATCGTGCTGGACATCGACGCCGGCAAGGCGTTCTGGCTGTCGGCGGCCGGCGAGCAGTTCATCGATCTCGATGCAAGCCTGCAACGGCCCGCGGCGCCAATCACCGAGACGCCGGACTGGCTCATATCCTTGGGTCAGGTTGTCGATCCGATCCCGGAGCAACGTTCGACGGCGGCAGGTTGACGAGACTTTCGAGCACCTCGCCCACCATCGAGAGGTGATTGCCATGTCCGGCATACTGCCGCTTGATGTCGGCAAGATATGTCGTCGCCGCATTGAGCCGTTGAGCCAGCAGCCGCGCCACCAGCAGCGCCACCTCGGGCCGCGACCGCATGAAAAACGTGGCGTCGTCGAACTGGTAGATTTTCGAGGCGACCGTCGCATGGACTGTCGCCGTGTGAGGCTGGTTGAGCAGCACCGACATTTCGCCGAGAACGGAACCGGGTTCGGCGATCGTCGCAACGACGGTCCCGCCTTTGAGAACCTGCAGCTGCCCCTCGATCAAAACATAGAGCCGGCCGGTCGCTTCGCCCTCCCGCAGGATTTGCGCCCCGGCCTCGACTGTAATCTCGTGGCCGCCGATGCAGTGATCCAGAACTTCGCGCATCGTGCGATGCTTTCTTGAATATCGAGCCGCGAGGACTCGAGGATACCGGCACGCAAATCTTATGTTGCGGAAACCCGAAACGCCAGCAGGCAGGCGTTGAAATGCAAGCGATGCTGAAACATTGATCAGCCGGGCTTCCTTCGGTCCGGTAATCCGGACCAAAACACCATCAGCCCCAAGGACCGCGCGCAGGGCCCCGCGATGAACCGCGCGAGCCGCCGGAAGCCCAGGGACTGCCCGCAGGCGCTCCGGCGTTCGGCATGACATTGCCTCGCCCGCCCATCGCCGCCGCCAGCCGCTGCAACTCGGCGACGCGGTTCTCGGTCGCCGGATGGGTCGAAAACAGATTGTCCCAGCGCTGACCCGACAGCGGATTGATGATGAACATGTGCGCGGTCGCGGGCGCACGCTCGGCATCCATGTTCGGCACGGCGCGAGCCGCGTTGTCGATCTTCACCAGCGCCGAGGCGAGCCACATCGGCTCTCCGCAGATGCGTGCGCCGAGGTCGTCCGCGGCATACTCGCGCGTCCGGCTGATCGCCATCTGCACGACCATGGCGCCAAGCGGGGCCAGGATCATCATCGCGATCGTCGCGATCATGCCGGGGCCGCTGTTGTGATCGCGGTTGCCGCCGAAGAACATGCCGAACTGACCGATCATCGAGATCGCGCCGGCGATGGTCGCCGTAATGGTCATGAGCAGCGTGTCGTGGTTCTTGATGTGCGCGAGTTCATGCGCGATCACGCCGGCGACTTCCTCGCGGCTCAGCGACTGCATCAATCCGGTTGTGACCGCAACCGCGGCGTTCTGCGGATTGCGTCCGGTCGCGAATGCATTCGGCTGCGGATTCTCCATCAGGAACACGCGCGGCATCGGCAAGCCGGCGCGGCCGGCGAGTTCGCGGACCAGCCGGTAATAGTCAGGCGCGCTGCGCTCATCGACCTCCTGTGCGCCATACATCGACAGCACCATCCGGTCGGAATTCCAGTAGGCGAACAAATTCGTTCCCGCCGCGAAAAGCAGCGCAATAGTGGCTCCGCCGGCGCCGCCGATCAGATAGCCGACCGCCATGAACAGACCGGTCAGGCCCGCCAGAAGAATTGCAGTCCGCAAATAACTCATCGTTTCTCCAGGGTGCGTAGCAACGAAACTGCCCTCGCGGAGAGGTAGTGATCGCGTACCGTGTCGCGCAAGCGGCGATGACCTGCGGCGGCGCGTCGCAACCCGTTTCGAACGCTCCTTTCAAAGACTTGACGAGAACCTGGCGAGCCATCCCGCCCATGGACGAAGCCGGAAAGCCCGCATAGGCTAAGACCCGCTATCGACGTCCGGACAACGGATGCGGATCAAAGCTGGCTCATCACGCCAGCCATATGGGAGAGAACATGCACACCCTTTCAGCTCACAAGGGCAGGATTGCGCTCGCGGCTGCCGCTGCGGCCCTGACTATTTCAACCGTTCCGGTTTCCGCGCAGGAGACATTCAAGCTCGGCATCGTCACGTTCCTGTCGGGACCTGCCGCCGAAAGTTTCGGCGTGCCTGCGCGCAACGGCGCAACGTTCACCATCGACGAACTCAACAAGGGATCGGTACCCGCGCCGCATAACAAGGTCGGTTTCGGCGGCATGAAGATCGAGCCGATCATCATCGACGAGAACGGCGGCGCCACCAAGCAGGTGCAGGAACTGCGCAACCTTTATCAGCGCGACAATGTCGATGCGGTCCTCGGCTATATCAGTTCGGGCGACTGTCTCGCCGTGTCCCCGATCGCTGAAGAGCTGAAGAAGCTGCTGGTGCTGATGGATTGCGGCACACCGCGCATCTTCGAGGAAGCGAAATACAACTACGTGTTCCGCACCGCTTCCCACGCCACGATGGATAACGTCGCCCTCATTCGCTACATGAAGGCGAAAAACATCAAGATGGAGACGTTCTCGGCGATCAACCAGGACTATGCCTGGGGTCAGGACAGCCGGGCCGACTTCGTTGCGGCGGCGGGACAGATTTTCCCCAATGCCAAACTCGGGACCGATCTGCTGCCGAAATTCGGCGCGGGCCAATACGGCACGGAAATCTCCGCGCTGGTCGGCGCGGGCTCCGACGTGGTTTATTCAAGCCTCTGGGGCGGCGACTTGCAGGCCTTCGTTCTGCAATCGGCGCCACGCGGGCTTCCGAAACGCAGCCAGCTTGTGTTCAGCGCCGCCGACCATGTGCTGCCCGCGCTCGGTGACAAGATGCCCGACGGCACCATCATCGGCGCACGCGGCGCCTATGGCCTGATGTCGCGCAAATCGGTCCTTAACGACTGGTTCTTCCCCGGATTCGAAAAGGCGATCGGCGCCTATCCGGTGCAGGCGGCCTATCGCATCAACCAGTCGATACTCGGCCTCAAGAACGCGATCGAAAAGGCGATGGAAAAGAACGGCGGCAAGAAGCCGACCACCGACGAGATCGTTGCCGCCATGACCGGCTCGCAGTGGGAATCGCCCGGCGGCCTGATCAAGATGACGCTCGGCGACGGCCATCAGGCCACCCAGCCGATCGGCATCAGCCGGACCAAGTACAATCCGGAAAAGAAGCGGGTCGATCTGGTCGACATCCAGTATTTCAACGCCGAATGCGTCAACCCTCCGCCCGGCATCAAGTCGCTCGACTGGATCAAGGGCGGCATGCAAGGCGCGAAGTGCGAGTGAAGCAAACTTAAGCGGTCATTGCGAGGAGCCATGGCGACGAAGCAATCCAGCCACATCATGCTGGACTGGATTGCTTCGTGGAGCCTGTCATCTGGCTCGCCAAAGGCGAGACGATGGCTCCCAATGACGGGTCCTGGAAGCGCGTATTTTTATCAATGAACCTGTTTCTCACCATTGTCATCGACGGCCTGATCGAAGCGTCCTGGCTGTTCGTGGTCGCCCTGGGACTCACGCTCGTGTTCGGCGTCCTGAAGATTCTCAACATCGCCCACGGCGGATTCTACGCGCTCGGCGCCTATATCGCCGCGACCGTCGTCACGCTGTTTGCCGCGAAAGGGCTTCCGCCGGCGCTCGGCTTTGCAGCGATGCTGCTGGCAGCCGCCTTCGTCGCGCTTGCAGTCGGCGTGATGCTGGAGCGCGGTCTGCTGAAGATGTTCTACGGGCGGGACGAGGTAGTGCTCCTGCTCGTGACCTACGCCGTGTTCCTGCTGCTGGAAGACATCACCAAGCTGATCTGGGGCGTCAATCCGATTTTGGCGACGCAGCCCTATGAACTGTTCGGCAACGTATCTTTCGGCAAGCTGTTCTATGTCGGCTACGATCTCGTGCTGATCCCGGTCGCAATCGCGAGCGGGCTGGCGGTGTGGTTCGGGCTGAACCGCACCGTGACCGGCAAGATCGTCTCCGCCGTGATTCACAATCCGGAAATCAGCGCCAGCATGGGGGTGAAGATCAATCGCATCTATGCTTTCGCGTTCGCCTTCGGCCTGATGCTCGCGGCTTTCGCGGGCGCGCTGACGGCGCCGAAGATTTCCGTACAGCCGGGTCTCAGCTCCGACGTCATCATCCTCAGTTTCGCGATCGTGGTGATCGGCGGGCTCGGCAGCGTCGAGGGCGCGGCGGTCGGCGCGATTCTGGTCGGCCTTGCACGCGCCGCTTCGGTTCACATTTTTCCGCAGGGCGAACTGTTCGTGATCTACCTTATCATGGCCGTGGTTCTGATGATCCGGCCGGAAGGCCTGTTTCAGCGCGAGACGGCGAGGCGGATCTGATGAAGGCGCTGTCTCATCCGCTGGCCATGCTGGGCATCGTGCTCGCATTCGTGCTGCTCGGCCGCGTGCTGCCGGCGTGGACGCTGTCGCTTGCGACCGTCGCCGCATCGAATTCGCTGATCGCGCTCGGCATCGTCGTGTTGGCGCGCACCGGCAACGTCTCGTTCGGCCAGGGTCTGTTTTATGCGGCGGGAGGCTATGGCGTGGCGTTGATCGCCAACAGCTTCGGCCTGACCGACGCAGTCGTGCAAGTGATGATCGGCGCGGTGTGCGGCGGTCTTCTCGGCCTCATCATAGGTCCGCTGATCTCACGCTACACCGGCATCTTCTTCGGCATGCTGACGCTCGCGTTGTCCATGGTGCTGTACGGCGCGCTGGTGAAGACCACCGCGCTCGGCGGCTCCGACGGCTTCAACGTCGGCCGCCCCACGCTGTTCGGCAATGTTTTCACCGATCCGCGCGAAGCCGACTTCATGCTGTATTCCGTATCGGTGATCGCAACCGGGCTGGCCGGCATCGCAGCGACCGTCTATTTCCGCTCCGAACTCGGACTTGTCAGTCTTGCGGTGCGCGCCAACAACCTGCGCGTCGAATATCTCGGTGTCTCCGCCAACCGCATCGTCGCGATCAACTTCGTCATCGCGGCGGTTTTCGCGGGCGCGAGCGGAGCGCTCAGCCTGATGGCGCAGCGGCACATCGATCCGCAATTCGCATACTGGACCACGTCGGGAGAATTCGTGTTCGTCGCCATTCTGGCCGGTTACCAGAGCGTCGCCGCGGTGTTCGTGGCATCGCTGGCACTCGAACTGGTGCGGTCGTTCTCCAATCTCTATTTGCCGAACACCTGGCAACTCGTGCTCGGCGCGTTCCTGCTTGCCGTCATCCTGTTCCTGCCACGCGGCATCGGCTCGCTCTGGACCAGCGCCAACCGCAAGAGCGATCAGCCTGATGCTCCTGCTCCCGGCGCGGCTGTGACGGAGCCCGCGGAATGACGCCGGTTCTCGCCGTTGAGGGATTGAACAAACGGTTCGGCGCGGTGGTCGCGGCCGACAATCTGACCATTTCGATTCCGGCCGGTCAGAAGGTCAGCCTGATCGGCGCCAACGGCGCAGGCAAGACCACCTTCGTCAATCTCGTGACCGGATATCTCAAGCCCGACAGCGGCAAGATCGAACTCGAAGGCCGCGCCATCGGCAAGCAATCGCCGCGCGATGTCGCCCGTCTCGGCATCTCGCGCTCGTTCCAGATTCCGCAGTTGTTCATCGAATTGACTGCAGCTGAGAACGTCATCGTCGCGATCTCGGGCACCAAAGCCGTTCCGCTGTCGTTCACCTCGCCCGCCGAAGCTCAGGACCGCCGCGAGCAGGCTCTTGTGCTGCTGGATCGCCTTGGTCTGCGTGCTTACGCCGACCGCCCGGTGTCGGAACTGGCCGGCGGCGTGCGCAAGCTGGTCGATATCGCCATGGCGATGGCGCGGCGGCCGCATCTGTTGCTGCTCGACGAGCCGACCTCCGGCGTATCCGCGGAAGAAAAGTTCTCGACCATGGATCGGGTCATCCAGGCGGTGACAAAGGAAGCCGGAACCATCGTGTTCGTCGAACACGACATGGATATCGTCACCCGCTACGCGGATCGCGTGCTGGCGTTCTACAGCGGGCGAATCCTGGCCGATGGCGAACCGGATGTCGTTCTCAAGGATGCCGACGTGCGCCGCTACGTGACCGGAGGCGCGCGATGACAGCCGCTCCCCTGCTCGAAATCAGCGACGTCAACGTCGAAATCCAGTCGATGCCGGCGCTGCGCGGTTTCACCATGCGTGTGCCGCAAGGAAGCATGGCAAGTCTCGTTGGCCGCAACGGCGCCGGCAAGACCACGCTGATGCGCTCGATCATGGGGCACCTGACACCGAAGCGCGGCGCGATCCATTTTGAAGGGCAGGATTTATCGGCGTATCCGCGGCATGCCCGCGCAGCGCTCGGCATCGGCTACATGCCGGAAGATCGCGGACTGATCCCGCAGCTCACCGTCGAGGAAAACGTGATGCTGCCGCTGTGGGTGACGAAAGGGATCGACAAGACGGCGCGGCTGGATTTCGTTTACGAGGTGATCCGCGAGTTGACCGAGATGCGCGACCGCAAGGCCTTGCTGCTCAGCGGCGGCCAGCAAAAACTCGTGGCTCTGGGGCGCGCGCTGGCTATCGGCACCAAGTGCCTGCTGCTCGACGAGCCGTTCGAGGGAATCGCACCGGCGCTGTCCGAGCGGCTGTCGGAAGTTCTGGCCTCGCTGCGCGGCAAGGATTTGACCGTGCTGATCTCGCAATCCGACATGAACCACTCGCGCTCGCTGTTCGATCTGGAGTTCACCATCGAGCGCGGCGCGAATCTCGCGCACTAACCCTCCGCCGTCATTGCGAGGCCGTCAGGCCGAAGCAATCCAGAGCCCGCGAAGAAAAACTGGATTGCTTCGTCGCTTTGCTCCTCGCAATGACGAGATGAAGCATCGACCCAAAAGAGAAACAGCATGGATTGGTCGCGAATTCCTCTCCCAAAGATGCGTCTCGAAGCCCGGTTCGGCGACCGGGTGATTCCGGCTTTCGCAGAACGGCCGAAAAACATCTGGCAGATGGTGCTGGACGCCGAAGCAAGACACCCGGACGGCGAAGCGCTGGTCTGCGGCGACCGGCGCATGACATGGCGCGAGGTCGTGCGCGAAGCTGCGACGATTTCCGCGGGCCTCGCCGCGCAGGGTATCGAGATCGGCGACCGGGTCGCGCTGCTGCTCGGCAACCGCATCGAGTTCGTGCTGACGCTGTTTGCCGCCGCGCGGCTCGGCGCGATCAGCGTGCTCCTCGGCATCCGGCAACAAAAGCCCGAGATCGCTTATGTGCTGAATAACTGCGGCGCCAAGCTGATCTATCACGAGGACGATCTCGCCGGCCGCCTGCCCGATGCAGCCGATGTGCCTGAACTCAAGGTGCGCATCTCGGCCGGCGCTACGCCGGGCTCCATTCCGTTCGACGCGCTGCTGACCTCACAGCAACCGCCTCCGCCCGCCGATCCGGGCGAGGAAGAGACGGCGATGATTCTCTACACCTCTGGCACCACGGGAAAGCCGAAGGGTGCGATGCTCGCCCACTGCAACATCATCCACTCTTCGATGGTGTACGAAGCCTGCATGACGCTGACGCACAAGGATCGCTCGATCGCCGTGGTGCCGCTGGCGCACGTCACCGGCGTCGTCGCCAACATCACGACGATGGCCCGCTGCGCGGGTGCGCTGATCATCGAGAAGGAATTCAAGGCCGCCGATTATTTGGCTGTCGCCGCGCGCGAGCGCATCACCTACACGGTGATGGTGCCGGCGATGTACAATTTGTGCCTGCTGCAGGCGGATTTCGCCAGGTACGATCTGTCGGCGTGGCGGATCGGCGGCTTCGGTGGAGCGCCGATGCCGGTGGCGACGATCGAAAGGTTGTCACAGCATCTGCCCGGCCTCAAGCTGATGAATGCCTACGGCTCGACCGAGACCGCATCGCCGAGCACCATCATGCCGGGCGATCTTACCGCGCAGAACATCGACAGCGTCGGGCTCGCCTGCCCCGGCGCACGAATCATCGTGATGAATGACTCCGGCCATGAAATGCCGCGCGGCGAAGTCGGCGAAATCTGGATTCACGGCGGGTCGGTCATCAAGGGCTACTGGAACAACCCGCAGGCCACCGCCGAGAGCTTCACCGGCGGCTTCTGGCGCTCCGGCGATCTCGGCACCGTCGACGAGCAGAACTTCGTGCGCGTGCTCGACCGCAAGAAGGACATGATCAACCGCGGCGGCCTGAAAATCTATTCGGCGGAGGTCGAGTCAGTTCTCGCCGGCCACCCCGGCGTGGCAGAGAGCGCCGTGATCGCGCGGCCCTGCCCGGTGCTTGGCGAGCGCGTCCATGCGGTTGTCGTCATCCGCGATGGTAAGACCGGCGAACAGGAATTGAAGGCCTGGTGCGCAGAACGGCTGTCCGACTACAAGGTGCCGGAAACCTTCATGCTCGGCACCGATCCCCTGCCCCGCAACGCCAACGGCAAGGTGATGAAGCGCACGCTGAGAGAGACGTGAGGCAGTCGAAAGTCGACCTGGTTGTCATTGCGAGCGAAGCAATCCATTCATCGGCAAACTGGATTGCTTCGTCGCGGAGCCTGTGCCCGGACAGTGCGCGCGCCGATCCGGGGTGCTCCTCGCAATGACGAGAAAACTCAGATCAAGTTCCGCGTTTCGTTCTTGATGAAGTTACCGACGCGCTTGGCGCGGTTGCGCAGCATCCGCATCGGCCCCTGATCGACGAAGTATGTCAGCAGGATGCTGTCGCGCGTCTTCACGCCGTTGTGCACCGGATCGGCCGAATGCCAGGTGTCGTCGCCGACGGCAAACGCATAACCCGAGTTCGGCGCGAACCGCATCCGCTTGGTCTTCGGCATGCTGCCGTCCGGCAATCTGTCATGGAAGATGGTGCCTATGTCGGTCGCCGACTCATCCTTCGGCAGATAGAGCTGGACCGTGATGCCCTTCCAGTGCGTGTCGGTGTGCGGCACGATCAGGTAGCCGGGAATATCGCGGGTCAGGATCGGTATCGGAAACATGCCGACCGATCTGAAATTTTTGCCGAAGCGGCGCTCAAGAGCCGGCGCAAGCATCTTGCGGAAAGCATCCTTCACCGGCCTCGAACACAGCGTTGCCCCGACCTGGGACCACACCACGAGCTTTTCGGGCGGCAGGTGACGGATGTACTCCGGAAACAGATCGATCTTCACGCGCGTCTGGCCCGCAGTCTTGCTCCGGCCGCGCATCGGACGATAGTCCTCCGCGCCCGGCATCGCGGCCAGCATGGCGGCGTAGCTATCCTGCGGAAAAATATTGCTGAGTTGCAGATGATAGAACGGCGCCGCGTCGATATGGGCGTTCTCGACAGCCGCCACGACAGACTCTGTCAAACGGTTGATCGCCGAGTTCCGATCGGTTGCGCGAGGGGCGGTCAGCTGGTCCATGGGCCGTATCCCGATACATCAATCCGGGTTATGACCGTCAGAATAATCCAAGGCAAGTGAACAAGGCAGCCGCGGCAGCCAGTTCCGCCTGCGCCCGGCTCACCGCGACATTTCAGAAAAACCTCAAGTTACAATAGTTTGCGGCCGCTATTCGGCCTTCTCGAAGCGATCGTCGAGCGCATAGCCTGCTCCGCGAACGGTACGAATCGGATCAGGCTCGTCGGTATCGTTGAGCAGCTTGCGCAGCCGGCCGATATGAACGTCGACGGTCCGCTCGTCGATATAGATGTCGCGCCCCCACACGCCGTCGAGCAATTGCTCACGGCTGAAGACCCGGCCGGGATGTTCGAGGAAAAATTCGAGCAGGCGATATTCGGTGGGCCCCAGATCGATCGGCCGGCCGGCCCGGGCCACGCGCCGCTTGTCGCGATCGAGTTCGATATCGCCATAGGACAGCACAGTCGCGAGCCGCTCCGGGCTGGCCCGGCGCAACAGACCTCGCACGCGCGCGAGCAACTCGGGGACAGAGAACGGCTTGACGATGTAATCGTCGGCGCCGGTGGCGAGGCCCCGCACGCGCTCGCTTTCCTCGCCGCGCGCGGTCAGCATGATGATCGGAAGCTGCTTGGTCTCTGGCCGGGAGCGCAGGCGGCGGCACAGTTCGATGCCGGACAGGCCAGGCAGCATCCAGTCGAGCACGATGAGATCGGGAATGCGCTCCTTGAGCCGCGTATCCGCATCATCGCCCCGGGACACCGTCTCGACCTCATAGCCTTCGGTGTCGAGATTGTAACGCAACAGCGTCGTCAAAGCCTCTTCGTCCTCAACGACCATTATGCGCGCGGTCATGTATCCACCTATCTCAGTTTCTCGGCAACGCCGTGGCGAAATTGGTCATGTCGCCCTTCGGACGCTGGTCGAGCATCTGCTGGCCCTCGACCATATAAAGCACAGTCTCGGCGATATTCGTTGCATGATCGCCGATCCGTTCGATGTTCTTGGCACAGAACATCAGGTGAATACAGAACCCGATGTTGCGCGGGTCTTCCATCATATAGGTCAGCAGTTCACGAAACAAAGAAGTGCAGATCGCATCGACCTCCTCGTCGCCCTTCCAGACCGTCATCGCGGCGGGAACGTCGTGCGCCGCATAGGCGTCGAGCACAGCCTTGACCTGCGACTGCACGAGGTCGGTCATGTGTTCCAGACCGCGGATCAGCTTGAGCGGGTGAAAATCGCTGTCGATCGCGGAAATGCGCTTGCCGATGTTCTTGGCAAGATCGCCGATCCGCTCCAGATCGGTGGCAACGCGCAATGCGCCGACGATCTCGCGCAGATCGACCGCCATCGGCTGCCGGCGGGCGATCGTCAGGACAGCGAGTTCCTCGATCCTGTGCTGCAGTCTGTCGATCTCGAGATCGGCCGCGACAACGCGGGTCCCGAGCGCGACATCCCTGCGGATCAGGGAATCGACCGAATCGACAATCTGGCGCTCCGCAAGCCCGCCCATCTCGGCGACAAGCCGGGTCAGTTCCTGCAGATCGACGTCGAAGGCTTTGGTGGTGTGTTCGAAAGCCATTTCATTCTCCCCGGGCGAGCGGCATCAGCCGAAACGGCCCGTAATGTAATCCTGAGTGCGGCGGTCGGTCGGCGACGTGAATATCTTGTCGGTTTCGTCGAACTCGATCAGTTCGCCGAGGTACATGAAGGCGGTCGAGTCGGAGACGCGGGCCGCCTGCTGCATGTTGTGAGTGACGATCGCGATCGTGTACTGCTCCTTCAGTTCGTGGATCAGTTCCTCGATTTTCGCGGTCGAAATCGGATCCAGCGCTGAGCACGGCTCGTCGAACAGAATGACTTCCGGCCGCACGGCGACGGTGCGGGCGATGCAAAGCCGCTGCTGCTGGCCGCCGGAGAGGCTGAGACCGCTGGCATTGAGCTTGTCCTTGACCTCGTTCCAGAGCGCGCCGCCGCGCAGCGCCGCCTCGACGCGACCGTCCATCTCGGACTTCGAGATTTTCTCGTAAAGGCGGATGCCGAAAGCGATATTCTCGTAGATCGTCATCGGAAACGGCGTCGGCTTCTGGAACACCATGCCGATCCGGGCGCGAAGCAGGTTGAGATCGAGCTTCGGATCGAGAATGTTGGTCTTGTCCAGCAGAAGCTGGCCTTCCGCGCGCTGGCCCGGATACAGGTCATACATCCGGTTGAAGACGCGCAGCAGTGTGGACTTGCCGCAGCCGGACGGGCCGATGAACGCGGTCACGCGATTGGCGGCCAGCACCAGATTGACGTTCTTCAGCGCGTGGTTCTGACCGTAGTAGAAATTCAGCCCGCGTACAGTGATCTTCGGCGGAGCTTCGCTGTGCGGCATCGGCGGCGGCATTTTTCCGCGGGCAGCATCAACAGACATATGCAACTCACTCATGATTTTGTCCTCTCAGCACCGAGAAGCCGCGCACCGATATTGAGCGTGAGCACGGTCAGCGTAATCAGCAGAGCGCCGGTCCAAGCGAGCTGTTTCCAGTACTCGTAGGGGCTCTGCACGAAGTTGTTGATGGTCACGGGCAGATTGGCCATGGTCCTGGTCAGGTCGAGACTGAAGAACTGGTTGCTCAGCGCGGTGAACAGCAACGGGGCAGTTTCTCCGGCAACGCGCGCGGTCGCGAGCAGGACGCCGGTGATGAGACCCGCCCGCGCGGCGCGATAGGCAATCCTCTTGATCACCAGCGAACGCGGCAGACCGAGTGCGGAAGCAGCCTCCCGGAGCGGATTGGGCACCAGCAGCAGCATGTCCTCGGTGGTGCGTACCACGACCGGAATGACGATCACGGCCAGCGCCAGCGCGCCAGCCAACGCCGAGAACCCGCCCATCGGCACGACGACGGCGCCATAGACAAACAGACCGATGATGATCGACGGTGCGCTGAGCAGGATGTCGTTGATGAAACGGATCACCGATGTCAGCCGATCGTGCCGGCCATACTCGGCGAGATATGTGCCGGCGAACAGTCCGATCGGAGCGCCGACGCCGACGCCGATCACGGTCATCATGATCGACCCGACGATGGCGTTGAGCAGACCGCCTTCAGTCGATCCGGGCGGCGGCGTATTCTGGGTGAAAACCTGGGCGCTCAGTCCGGCGAGACCGTTGTAGAACAGCGTGAACAGGATCAAGGCCAGCCAGGTCACGCCGAAGATCGCGGCGCCCAGACACAGGAACCGGACGATGATGTCGTTCCGCCGGCGTGATGCATAAATCGGGTTCATGACTTACTTCCCCGCCTTCTGTTCAAGCCGCATCAGCATCAGCCGTGCGACTGTCAGCACCATGAACGTCAGCACGAACAGCAGCAGGCCGAGCAAAATCAATCCGGACTGATGCAAGCCGTCGCTTTCGGCGAACTCGCTGGCGATCGCCGCGGAGATCGTCGTGCCCGGCGCGAAGATCGAAGATGAAATCCGGAACGAGTTACCGATGATGAAGGTGACCGCCATGGTTTCGCCGAGCGCTCGGCCGAGCGCCAGCATCACGCCGCCGATGACGCCGACGCGGGTGTAGGGAATGACGACGTTGCGGACGACTTCCCACGTGGTGCAGCCGACGCCGTAGGCGGCTTCTTTCAGCACCGGCGGGACGGTCTTGAACACGTCGACCGAAATCGCAGTGATGAACGGCAACACCATGATCGCCAGGATCAAGGCCGCGTTGAACAGACTGAGATAGGACGGCGGCCCGGCGAAAATCGCACCGAGAACAGGCACGCCCTCGAAGATTCCGATCATGAACGGCTGGAAGGTGTTGGCCAGAAACGGCCCGAGCACGAAGAAGCCCCACATGCCGTAGATGATCGACGGAATGCCAGCGAGCAATTCAACCGCGATGCCGATCGGACGGCGCAGCCATTGCGGACAAAGCTCGGTGAGGAAGATCGCGATGCCGATTCCGACCGGAATGGCGATTGCCATGGCGATGATCGAGGTGACCATGGTGCCGTAGATCGGCCCGAGCGCGCCCAGAACCGGCGGATCGTTGGCCGGCGCCCAGCGCTGCGTCCACAGGAACGAGAAGCCAAACTCCTTCATTGCAGGCCAGGCGCCCACAACCAGCGACATGATGATGCCGCCCAGGATCAGCAGCACAGCGAGCGCGGACGATCGGGTGATCCAGTAGAATGCCTTGTCGCCGAACTTGAACGCGCTCAGGGCCTTCGCACGATCGTAAGGTCCGGCAGCTTCCATCGCGTCGCCCTGAACCGCCATATCTGCCACGCCAATCCCCTATGGCTACCTGAACTTGCCCACGATGCAATCCGGCGTTGATCTTGCCGGCGCTTGCCTTGCGCTCTTTGTGTCGCGTTGCCTTGCACAACGCCTCTCAACGAAACGGAGGAGAGGCGAACCTCTCCTCCGTCAGTATTGGCAATCAGCTCTTGATGTCCGCGGTCCAGGTCTTCTCGATCAGCTTGACGACCGGATCCGGCATCGGAATGTAATCGAGTTCCTGAGCCATCTTGTCGCCCTTCTCGAACGCCCACTTGAAGAACTTGATTGCTTCAGCAGCAGCGGCCTTGTCGGTGGGGTTCTTGTGCATAAGGATGAAAGTCGCACCGGTGATCGGCCAGGAGCTTTCGCCGGGCTGATCGGTCAGGATCACGTAGTAGCCCGGTGACTTCGCCCAATCTGCATTCGCAGCGGCAGCCTGGAAATTCTCAATCGTCGGCTGCACTGTCTTGCCAGCCTTGTTGACGATCGCAGCGTGGGTCAGCTTGTTTTGCTTGGCGTAGGCATACTCGACATAGCCGATCGAATTCTTGGTCTGGCTGACGTTGCCGGCAACGCCTTCATTGCCCTTGGCGCCGACGCCAACCGGCCATTCGACGGCCGTGCCCGAACCCACCTTGGTTTTCCACTCGGCATTCACCTTCGAGAGGTAGTCGGTCCAGAGGAACGTCGTTCCCGAACCGTCCGAACGGCGCACAACGGTGATCGCGCTCGACGGCAGCGTCAGCTTCGGATTGAGCTTGACGATTGCCGGATCATTCCATGTCTTGACCTTGCCGAGATAGATCTCGCCGAGGAGTTCACCAGTGACGACCAGTTCTCCCGGCTTGATTCCTTCGAGGTTCACGACTGCCACCAGCGCGCCGATGGCCTGCGGCCACTGCACGAGACCATCTTTCTCGAGCTGCTCGGCCTTCAGCGGCGAGTCGCTGGCGCCGAACGTCACGGTCTTGGCCTGGATCTGCTTGATGCCGGCGCCGGAGCCGATCGATTGATAGTTCAGACCGTTACCGGTCTCTTTCTTGTAGGCATCGGCCCACTTCGAATAGAGCGGAAACGGGAAAGTAGCGCCCGCGCCGGTGATGTCGGCTGCGATTGCGGAAGTCGATGCGACGGCGACCGCGCCGGCGACGACGAGCGATTTGATGAAATTCACGGTGTCTCTCCATCCGTAAGCGGACAAGCCGACCCTGGTTGGATCGGCCTCGCGCCCAACTCGTTAAAAGCGGGCGCTTGCAGTTTTATGATGGCTGGATGACAGTCAGATGACAGGCGAAAAGCCGAACTGTGCCAAATGGTTGGGTCGGCTAAAGTTTTCCACAGGCTGTCATTCACGCGGTTCCGTGGTTAACGCGCAACGCTGGCTGTGAGTCTCGAAACCGCAGCTCGCCTACGGCCGTTTCGGATCGAACTTCTTCTCAAGCCCACTCCAGCAGTCGGCGTAGTTGGCTTGAAGCGTCGAACTGTTCGCCGCATGCGCGGTAACCCGCTGCGGAAACCGGGTTTCGAACATGAAGGCGATCGAGCCGGTCATCTTCACCGGCTTCAACTCGACGTTGCTCGCATGCTCGAACGCCTGCCGGTCCGGTCCGTGCGGCAGCATGCAGTTATGCAGGCTGATGCCGCCGGGCGTGAAGCCTTCCGGCCGCGCGTCGTAAACGCCGCAGATCAGGCCCATGAACTCCGACATGATGTTCATATGGTACCAGGGCGGGCGGAACGTATTGTCCGCCACCGACCAGCGCTCCGGGAAAATCACGAAATCGATGTTGGCGGTGCCGGCGGTTTCCGACGGAGAGGTCAGCACCGTGTAGATCGACGGATCGGGATGATCGAACGAGATCGCGCCGACCGGCGAGAACGTCCGCAGGTCATATTTGTAAGGCGCGTAATTGCCGTGCCATCCGACCACATCGATCGGCGAATGGTTGAGCTTCGTCACATAAAGCTCGCCGCCCCACTTCACGTAGAGCTCGGTCGGCGTGTCCTTGTCTTCAAAGGCCGCCACCGGTGTGAGGAAGTCGCGCGCATTGGCGAGACAATTCGCACCGATCGGTCCGCGTTCCGGCAGCGTCAGCGCACCGCCGTAATTCTCGCACAGATAGCCGCGCGCCGGACCAGCCGGCAGCTCGATGCGGAATTTCACGCCGCGCGGAATCACCGCGATCTCCTGCGGGCCGATATCGATGACGCCGAACTCGGTGACGAAACGCAGATTACCCTGCTGCGGCACGAACAGCATCTCGCCGTCCGCATTGTAGAAGTGCTGATCGACCATCGATGCGGTGATCAGATACAGATGAGCTGCCATGCCGGATTGGGTGCCGGCATCGCCCGCCGTCGTCATGGTCTGGACGCCTTGCAGGAACGTCAGGTTCTCCTTCGGCATCGGCGCGGGGTCCCAGCGCATCTGGCCGATCGGCACATCCGCCTCAAGGCACGGCGCGGTGCGCCAGAGCTTCTTGTCCATTTTCTGGAAACGGCCCGAATGCAGCACCGACGGGCGGATGCGATAGAGCCACGAGCGTTCGTTGGCGCCGCGCGGCGCGGTGAATGGCGAGCCCGACAACTGCTCGGCGTAAAGCCCATAGGCGCAGCGTTGCGGCGAGTTGCGGCCGATCGGCAGCGCGCCGGGCAAGGCTTCCGTCTCGAAGCTGTTGCCGAAACCCGACATGTAGCCTGGCGTGATGCCGACATGGTTGCCCGTGATGACGCCCGGCGCTGTGTTGTAGTTCATATCAACCTCCCTGAATGGCGGCCCACATCTCGCGGTCACGTTCGGCGGTCCAGATCACAGGATCGACGATGCCGGACGCCTCGTCGAAGGCGCGCGAGACATTGAACGGCAGGCAGTGCTCGTAAATAGCGAATGTCGAAAACTTCGGGTCCATCACAGCGCGCGTCGCGCCGACCGTATCCTTCAAACTATGCCCCTTGGCGACGGATTGCTCAGCAGCGCCGTAAAGCGAGGTGACGAAGTCGCGCGTCATCGCGATCGCATCGCGCACCATCCACTGGCCCTTGAGTGCATCGCCGCGCCCCGGCGCAATCGCTTTCGGATCGAACGCGCGAATCTCGTTCAGCGTCATCGGCCATTCGCGCAAATGCGCATCGCCGCAGTAGCACGCCGAGTGATATTCGATCAGATCGCCGGAGAACATCACCTGCGCATCCGGCACCCAGGCCACGATATCGCCGGACGTGTGCCCTGCGCCGACATGCATCAGCTTGATCTCGCGCTTGCCGAGAAACACCGACATCTCGGTCTCGAACGTCAGCGTCGGCCATGTGAGACCGGGAATACTCTCCGCATCGCGAAACAGCCTGGGAAACCGCCCGTATTCCGAATCCCAATCCTGTTGGCCGCGCTCCTGGATCAGCCGATAGGTTTCCTGCGACGCGACAATGCCCTGCGCCTTGTAGGCGGATGCGCCGAGTACGCGCACCGCGTGATAATGCGACAACACGACATATTTGATCGGCTTGTCGGTGACGGTGCGGACACGCTCGATCACGCTCTTCGCCATCGCGGGAGTCGCCTGCGCATCGAACACGAGACAGCCATCGTCGCCGACAATCACCGCCGAGTTCGGATCGCCTTCGGCGGTGAACGCATAGAGGTCGGGGCCGATCTCGGAGAACGTGACTTTCTTCTCCGCGAGATCGCCGCTCGATGCGAAACTTTTGTTCGTTGGCTTGATATCTGTCATCTAGACTCTCATTCTTTGGTCATTGCGAGCGCAGCGAAGCAATCGCTTCTCGCAATGACGCCCGTCATTGTTTACCCGCCGATTGCTCCGCCAGCGCGATCGCTTCACGCAACACGTCGAGATCACCGATGTGATTGGCCAGGATCAGCACCAGCGCCGTATCGAGCGCATGGCTGGCGCTATCTTCGAGACCGCGATGCGCTTCAAGGATCATGCGAAACGCATCGTCCGGTTTTACGAAGTTGGAACTGGTCGATAGTTTCGTCATCATGCTCACTGCAAGCCATTGGCGCGCGCCAGCGCTGCGGCAACGCCATCCTTCGACGGGTGACGGAAACGGGCCGCAACATAGCCATCCGGCCGCAGCAAATACGCCGCTCCAGGCGTCGCATCGTAGCGTTTCATCGCAAGGCCTTCGGTATCCGCCAGACCATCACCACCGATCCAGATGCGCCGAACGTTCGCATCAATCTCGGCAGACGTGCCATTGGCAAATTCCAGCAACGCAAAGCCGTCGCGGTTCTCGGCGAAAGCGTCGCTCAGATAAATATCTTTGCCATCGTCTGTCAGCGGCGCATCGACCAGCGACGATCCCGGACGCGGGCCTGCGCTCCACTCATCGGCGTCCGGCGTCGACAGCGGCGTGTCATAGACCGACGGCACCGACAGCCGGCCGCCATTGACCATGCGCTTGGCAAACTCGGTGTCCTTGGCAAGCGCGAGGATGGCCTGCCGCATGCGCGCCTCCTGCGCGGTCGCGGGTGCCATGAAATCCGTCGAGCGCGTCGACTCGCGAATGTTCTCGTCAGCAGCTGCACTGCGCTCCGTGTTGTAGCTTTCGATCAAACTTTCAGGAGCATCGCCGCTCAGAACCAGCGCCAGCTTCCAGGCGAGATTCTCGGCATCCTCCAGACCCGAGTTCGCGCCCCGCGCGCCGAACGGCGACACCTGGTGCGCGGAATCGCCGGCAAAGATCACGCGGTCATGCACGAAGCGCCTCATGCGCCGGCAGTGGAAGCGATAGACCGAAATCCATTCGAACTCAAAATTGCCGTTGCCGAGCATCCGCTCGATGCGCGGACGCACGTTCTCCGGACGCCGCTCGACGGCCGGATCGGCATCGCGCGACAACTGCAGATCGATGCGCCATACGTCGTCGGGCTGGCGATGCAGCAGCGCCGAGCGGCCGGAATGAAACGGCGGATCGAACCAGAACCAGCGTTCGGTCGGAAACGCGGCTGTCATCTTCACGTCGGCGATCAGGAACTGATCCTCGAACGCCTGCCCTTCGAAATCCGCGCCGACCATGCCGCGCAGCGCGGAGCGCGCGCCGTCGCAAGCGACCACGTAGCTCGCGCTGACTCTATATGGGCCGTCCGGCGTCTCGATGGTCAATTCGCAATGATCGTTGTGACGCTCGAGCGAGGTGACCTTGTTGCTCCAGCGCAGATCGATCGCCGCCAGCTCGGCGGTGCGGTCAGCGAGATAGGATTCGGCGTAGTACTGTTGAAGATTGATGAAGGCCGGCCGTTTATGACCCGGCTCGGGCAACAAATCGAACTGATAGAGCAGCGCATCGCGCGCGAAGATCTTGCCGACCTTCCACACCACGCCCTTGTCGACCATGCGTTGGCCAACGCCGAGACGATCCCAGTATTCCAGCGATCGCTTGGAAAAGCAGATCGCGCGCGAGCCCTCGCCGATCCGGTCGGCGTCATCGAGCAGCACCACACGCTGGCCGCGCTGCGCGAGATCGATCGCCAGCGACAGCCCGACTGGCCCCGCGCCCACCACGACCACGTCGTGATGCGCCGCACGTAACCGGTCCCGATCCTGATCGGGATGGCGCGAATATCCGAACTGCCTGACCGCGCTCATTCCGCCCTGTCGCCGAATTTGCCGGAGCCCCGAATGTCTGATAGTTTCACTTGCAACTATCTTAGCGCAGACGGCAGGCTCTGGTCAACGCCCCGCACGACAGGAAAAGGCGCGTGAAGAACCTCAATCTTTTCCGGTTTGTGCCGTTTCGCATGAACCGGCTGGCGGCAGAAATCAGCGCGGCGCTGTCGGTCGAATACCGGGATCGCTACGGCCTCGATATTCCCGAATGGCGGGTGATCGCGACGCTCGGATTTCGCGAGACGCCATGCACCGCCCAGTTCGTCTCGGAAAGCACGCATACGCATAAATCGACCATCAGCCGCGCGGTCTCGACACTGATCGAGCGCGGCATCATCGAGCGGGTGGAGAACAAGGAGGATCGCCGCGAATACAGCCTGCGGCTGACGCGCGAAGGGCGGAAGCTCTATCAGAGCCTCATTCCGCGGCTCTTGCGGCGCGAAGCGGAAATCCTGAGTTGCCTGACCGAGGCCGAACAGCGTCAGTTTGAAATGCTGCTTGAAAAAATAGAATCCGGATTGTCGCTGCCGACCGGCAGTGCGCCGGCAGCACGCATCCCGCGATCCGAAGCCGCTGCAAAAGATCGGTAAACAAGCTGACCGTCAAAAATCCCGCGCGGTCAGCGCAGTCCGATCAACGCGCGCGGCTGCGATTCATTCGGGCACGCTCAACGCGCGGCGAGATGAAAGCCAGCATTGCCGCGACGATCGTCGCCAGCGTCATGAAATTGATTGCGCTCATTGTCCGCTCCCCATTTTTTATTGCAGGAGCGATAGCACCGGAATGCATAACCGGCCCTCAAAATGGCCGGTCATGCCGGGCGAATTCTGCCGGGCCGGTTAATCAAAGCTATCTCGCGTCGGTTCAAACGGTTTGCAGACGGGATACGCGAGAAATCTGCGCCGATATTGGTAAATCACCGGTTGTAACGCCGGCCCGGAATGGTGCTATTGTGCTTAATCAAACGAGAACGCCTCTACTATTCCAGGGACAAACGATCGTGACAGACTATCGGCCGGCAGCCTCGATCGAGGCCGTCGAAAGCGGCCTCGCCACAGCGGGCTACATTGCAAACCGGCAGATCGCCACCGCGGTCTATCTCTCCGAGCGCATCGAAAAGCCGATTCTGGTCGAAGGCCCGGCCGGGGTCGGCAAGACCGAGCTTGCGAAGGCGATCGCTGCATGGCGCGGCGTCAAGCTGATCCGCCTGCAGTGCTACGAAGGGCTCGACGAAGCCAAGGCGCTGTACGAATGGAAATACGCCAAGCAATTGCTCTACACACAAATTCTGAAGGACAAGCTCGGCGAAGTGCTGGGCCATGCCGAGACGCTGCCGCAGGCGCTCGACAAGCTGCACAACTTCGGCGACGTATTCTTTTCCAAGGAGTTCGTCGAACCGCGTCCCCTTTTGCAAGCACTCGAGCAAGCCAAGGGCTGCGTGCTGCTGATCGACGAGATCGACAAGTCCGATGCGGAATTTGAATCGCTGCTGCTGGAAATCCTGTCCGACTTCCAGGTGACGATCCCCGAACTCGGCACCATATCAGCGATCGTGCCGCCGACGGTGATCCTGACCTCGAACGCCGAACGCGATCTCGGCGACGCGCTGAAGCGCCGCTGCCTGCATCTGCATATCGGTTTCCCCGAGCAGAAGCTGGAAGAGCGCATCGTCGAGACCCGCGTGCCCGGCATCTCCCAAGCGCTGCGCAAGCAGATCGTCGGCTTCATCAACGAGGTTCGCACGCTCGATCTAAAAAAGCTGCCGTCGGTATCCGAAACCATCGACTGGGCGCGGGTGCTGGTGCTGCTGCAATCGTCCGAGCTCGATCATCAGACCGTCAAGGACACGCTGAACGTGCTCCTGAAATACGAAGCCGATATCGAGACCACTTTGCCGCAAGTGACCACTTTCGTATCCAAGGCGACGAAGCAGAACGTTTACGGATAAACTCCATGCGGGAGAACCTGCATCGCTTCTTCCGGGCCGCACGCGGCGCGGGCGTGCGCGTCTCGCCTGCCGAGAGCATCGATGCGATGCGCGCCGTGGCTGACATCGGATTTTCCGATCGCGGCATTCTCAAGGACACGCTGCTGCTAACGCTGGCCAAGACCCGCGAGGAAAAGCAATCGCTCGGGGAATGTTTCGATCTGTTCTTCGACCATCCGGAGCTGGATGCGTCCCCGCCGAACGCTCCAGACGATGCTCCGGACGACGAGCCCAAGGCTGACAACGACAATTCCCCGGCGGACACATCGGGCGCCGAAAGCGCGGGCGATGGCAACTCCAGCGAAGGCACGCCAGAGCTTGGCGCGCTTGCCCGGATGCTGATGTCGCAGGACCGCAACGAGATCGCGACGGCGATCGCGCAGGCCGCCAACGCCGCGCAGCTTTCCGAAATCCGTTACTTCACGCAGCGCGGATTGTTTTCGACGCGGATGCTCGATTTGATGGGCATCGCGCGCCTGCGCGACGACATCGACGCGCTGACGACAGCCAACCCGTCGGAGGCGGAGCGTCTCGCCGCAGCAACGCAGGGTCTGCGCGACGCCGTGCGCGAGGCCGTCTCGCAAGCGTTGCTGCTGTACGGCCGCGAGGAATCCGAGGCCTTGCGCAACGACATCCTGCGCAACGCGCCGATGGCCCGGCTTGATCCGCGGCAGGTCAAGGAGATGCAGGCGCTGATCCGGATGATCGCGCGACGCTTGCGCGCGCGCTACAGTAAACCGCGCAAGCGCCAGCGCCGCGGGCATCTCGACGTGCGCCGCACGCTCCGGCGCAATGCGGCGTGGGGCGGTGTGCCGTTTCTCACCACATGGAAACGCCGCCATCGCGACCGGCCGAAGATCGTGGCGATCTGCGACGTCAGCGGCTCGGTCGCGCGGGTCTCGGATTTTTTCCTGCTGCTGATCCACAGCCTGCACGAGGTGGTCTCCGATGTGCGCTCGTTCGCCTTCTCCGGGCACCTGATCGAGGTCAGCGATATCCTGGAAAAGAAATCGCCCGAGGAAGCCATGAGCGAGATCATGGCAAAAGCCGGCTTCGGCTCGTCAGACTACGGCCGCTCGCTCGCCGACTTCGAAAAAGGCTGGCTCAACATCGTCACGCCGAAAACCACCGTGATCGTGCTCGGCGACGCGCGTACCAACAATCTCGATCCGCGCGCGGATATTCTTCGGCGCATCGGCGAGCGCTCGAAGCGGCTGGTCTGGCTCAATCCCGAAGGACGCATGGCCTGGGGCTGGGGCGATTCCGAGATGCCGCGCTACGCGACCTTCTGCAGCGTGGTGCGCCAGTGCACCAACGCCCGCCAGCTCGAACGAGCAGTATCGGATATCGTCGCGGCGTATCAGTAACGAGACAGACCCAGCGTCAACGGAAGTGACCGGCTCTGATCCTGGTCTTGCCGGCGGGCTCGAATTCCGCCTGGCATGCCGGCTGAAGTTGTGCGCGGTTCTGCTTCAGGCAAGCCTCGATCTTGGCCACATCGGGAATATCTGCGCTGCAGAATTTGAAAGCATCGCCCATGCACGCCGACCGCTCATCGGCGGTGCCTTGCGCAAGCACAGGCGATGCCGTGGCAAAAGCGATCGTCAACGCGGCGGCCGGAACGAAATTCGAGAGCTTGATTGTCATTGCTGAAAACTCCGGCTAACCGAAGTGTCCGTGTGCCGGAGTAAAACCGCCAGCGCACGAACCTCCACTGAATGGGTTCGCCCGCGCGCGATATGGTTCAATGGAAAAAGCAGAGCAATCAGTCTGACGGCAAAGCGCGGCAATCTGGCGCTCCCTAGGGGAATCGAACCCCTGTTTCAGCCTTGAGAGGGCCGCGTCCTAACCGCTAGACGAAGGGAGCGTTGGTTCAGGGAATAACCTTGAAACGCGCCGGCCGCAAGGCGGGTATGCCGCGCGCCTGAAACGCAGGGGATGGGCGGGTGCGGCGGCCCGGCTTATCTTTTTCAATTGTCAAACAGCCCCGCGAATATCCGATCTGGAATATAATCCTAGAGTAAACTGAAGTCAATCTAGGATGATTTCTCACATCGGCACGCGCCCGCCCGATGCTTGCGACGATCAAGGCTCATTGACGAATTTGAGCTGGCCCGCCGGTTTCAGCGTGCGCGCGTCGAAGGTGCGGATTTCGATCACGCCGCGAATATCGACGGTCACCAGCAGCCGGTCCCCGGCCACCCCGGTCGAGACGATCTTCGCGCCCTTCGGCAGCGACGCAGTAACGTCGGCCGACGGCGGGGTGCTTCCATCTCCCCTGAAAAGGCGGTAGCCGATGGCGATCAGAACCGCGCCCATGCCGAGCGCGGTGGTGAGGCCTGCGATCAGCATCATGCGGCGAACGCGCGCGGTGAGCGCCGCGGTCAGTTCGGGATTCGGATCGGGTGTGACGGAATTTGCTGAATCGGTCATGGCTGATGCTTTACACCAGATTTCGCGGACGGGGATAACGAGAAGCAGCCATGGTTGACGGCGAACGCCAGCAGGTGACGGTCGACGGCAGCGAGGGCGCGCAGCGGCTCGACCGCGTGCTCGCCGTGCATTCGCCGGATCTGTCGCGCTCGCGGCTGAAGGCGCTGATCCTCGCAGGCCACGTCGCGATCGGCGAGACGTCCGTGCGCGATCCGGCGCATCACGTCAAAACCGGCGATACCATCACCATCGACGTACCGCCCGCCATCGCCGCCGAACCGGAAGGCGAGGACATCGCGCTCGACATCGTATTCGAGGACGGCGACATCATTGTCATCAACAAGCCGCGCGGCCTTGTCGTGCATCCGGCCGCCGGCCACGCCACCGGAACGCTGGTCAACGCGCTGATCGCCCACTGCGGCGCAAGCCTTTCCGGCATCGGCGGCGTCAAGCGCCCCGGTATCGTGCATCGGCTGGACAAGGACACCACCGGCCTGATGGTGGTCGCCAAGAACGACAAGGCCCACGCTTCGCTGACCGCGCAATTCGCCGATCACGGCCGCACCAACGAGATGCGGCGCGGATACAAGGCGCTGATCTGGGGCGTGCCGAACCGCCCGCGCGGCACCATCGATGCGCCCATCGATAGGCATCCGCATGCGCGGGAGAAGATGGCGGTGCGCGACAGCGGCCGCGAGGCGGTGACCCATTGGGAACTGCGCGAGACTTATCATGGCCGCGACGGCAAGCCGGTTGCTTCGCTGGTCGAATGCCAGCTCGAGACCGGCCGCACCCATCAGATCCGCGTCCACCTCGCCCATATCGGCCACCCGCTGCTCGGCGACTCGGTCTACGGGCCTCATTTCAAGACCAAGGCCAGCCACCTCGGACCCAAGGCCCAAACGGCTCTGGCGGCGCTCGACAGGCAAGCGCTCCACGCATACCTCTTGGCCTTGGAGCATCCCCGAACCGGCGAAATTCTCGAATGGACGGCTAAGCTGCCGTCCGATCTTGAGAATCTGCGCTCCTGCCTCACCGCGTCAGAATGACGCAAATGCATGTAATATTGCTCATTATTACAATACTTTAATTGCCAACACAAAGTCGTGACCCCCTTTTGTTCTTTCCTTTTCCTGGGGTTTGGGTGTATGTTGCACCTGCGCTGAGAGGTCTCAGCGTGGAACATCGCAGTCGCGTCAGCTTTAACAAAAGTGACGATCTGCCTGGCCCGCCGCTATCGGGGGCCTGAACAAATGGAGGGCGCTACAATGGCCCGTGCCGCTACGCTTCCGGTTCTCAATGGAGAATCCGGTCTTTCCAGATACCTCGGCGAAATTCGCAAGTTCCCGATGCTCGAGCCGCAGCAAGAGTACATGCTCGCGCGCCGCTACAAGGAACATGACGACTCGAACGCCGCTCACCAGCTCGTCACCAGCCATCTGCGGCTCGTGGCCAAGATCGCCATGGGCTATCGCGGCTACGGCCTGCCGATTTCCGAAGTCGTGTCCGAGGGCAACGTCGGCCTGATGCAGGCTGTGAAGCGCTTCGAGCCGGAGAAAGGCTTCCGCCTGGCCACCTACGCCATGTGGTGGATCAAGGCGTCGATTCAAGAGTACATCCTGCGTTCGTGGTCGCTCGTGAAGATGGGCACCACCGCGAACCAGAAGAAACTGTTCTTCAACCTGCGCAAGGCGAAGAGCAAGATCTCCGCGCTTGAGGAGGGCGATCTTCGTCCCGATCAGGTCAAGATCATTGCCAAGCGCCTCGGCGTCGGCGAGCAGGACGTGATCGACATGAATCGCCGCCTCGGCGGCGACGCATCGCTGAACGCGCCGATCCGCGACGACGGCGATCCCGGCGAATGGCAGGACTGGCTGGTCGATACCTCGCCCAACCAGGAAGTGATGATCGCCGAGAGCGAGGAATACAACCATCGCCATCAGGCGCTGACCGGCGCCATGGGTGTGCTCAATCCGCGCGAACGCCGCATCTTCGAGGCGCGCCGCCTCGCGGAAGAGCCGATGACGCTGGAAGACCTCGCTGCCGAATTCAACGTCTCGCGAGAGCGCGTGCGCCAGATCGAGGTGCGCGCTTTCGAGAAGGTGCAATCGGCCGTAAGGAGCGCGATTGCCGCACAGGAGCAGCAGGCGCAACGCGCGATCGCAGCTCACTGAGCTTTTCGAAGACTTTAACAATTGCGAAAGCCGGCGGTGACGCCGGCTTTTTTGTTGGGTGATTTTTCGCTGCTCTCCCTCTCCCCGTTTACGGGGAGAGGGTCGGGGTGAGGGGCATTGGCCGCTGTTAAGCGACGTACAATCACAAACTCACATACCCCCTCACCCGCCTTCGCCATGCGAAGGCACCCTCTCCCCGCAAGCGGGGCGAGGGTGAAGAAAGCCAACTCAAAAATACGACACGAAGCGGCCCCATCGACCAAGGCAATACAGCGTTGAACCTCCGCGCATGCTTGAAACACTACCTCGCAGATTGCGGATTTGATTGTTTCATCAATTGTTTCAAATACATTTCGCGAGCATTTCAGATGCAGATCAGACTTCAAAGCAGCGCCGGTCCGTTCGACCCCGGATTCATCGACAGGCTCGGCGACCTCGAAGCCGCGATGATCGCGATCGATCTCGATCCGGACAAATTCACCGTGGCGAAGAGCGCGTTGCCGCTGTCCGAACTGAAGCCGTGCGACGCCGAAACGCAGCGATGCGCGTATACCGTGTTCGTCGATGACGAACACTTCACCGTCACGCTGGCCAGCGACATGAAATTCCTGCGCTTCTTCACGCTGCTGTGCCTCACAACGGAACACGGCGAGGCGAGGCAAATCACGCCGGCGTCGAAGACGATCACGCCGGAGAGCAAGATCATGCGCTTTGCCACCCGGCCCACCGGACAGAGATAACGCGCTACGGATTACCTGTTCCGATTGAACCGGAGTTTCCCGCGCACCGACCAATAGAGGCAAGCCACTACCGGCCATTCCGGATGCGCGGAGCATGCCATGCAGATCAAACTGCAATCGGGCTTCGGCTCGTTCAGTCCTGAATTCGAACGCGGCATTGCCGTCATCGAACGAGAGATGATCGCGCGCGGTCTCGATCCGTCGATGTTCGTGATCTCGAAGGACTACGCGGCCTCGTCGCACAATCGCCCGATCGGCGCCGGCCATCGCTCCTACGACTACACGGTGTTCATCGGCGACGAGCATTTCACCGTCACGATGCCGGACGACATGCGCTTCCTCGTCTATTTCGCCAAACGCTGCCTCTCGGCTGCAGACGACGAGACCGACGCGACAGCCACGACGCCGCAGCCGCCCGGCATGCTGGCGCGGATCGCCAACTGGTTCAGCCAGCCGATCTGATCGCGGAGCGATGGAGCCGCGTCGCAGTTCGACGACTAAAACGTTTCTCATGAACTATGCGCGTGATCGTCACCTCATCTTCACCTCCCCGACTCATCTCTGCCCCATTGAACCGCTACACCACCGCGCGCTTGCGTTGCGTGTGACGATGCGCAAGCGCCGCATGGTGCTTTTCAAGATCATGCGTGTATCGAAATGAGAATGGAGAAGCACATGACAAAATTGCCGCAACAGGCATTCGACGCCCGGTACATCGCCACCCTGCGCGAGGTGCTCGATGTCGCCGTCGAGCAGATCGACGAGGCGCATCGCACGCCCGCAACCAAGGCGATGATGGCCGAGAGCATCGTGCGCAACGCCCATGAGGGCATTCTCGATGCGGAAGAACTGGTCATGGATGCGGTGCGGGTGGGCGCGAAGCCCGCGCCGTAATCTTTCGTCATTGCGAGGAGCGCGCATTCGCGACGAAGCAATCCACATTGAACCAAGAACTGGATTGCTTCGCTCCGCTCGCAATGACGAAACAAACAGTCCTCTGCCCGCACGCGGGGCGCGCGAAGGACAAACGGTCGCCTCGGCAATACAAGAAAGCCCTACAATCCATCGCGCAGATATTCCGCGAGCGTATCGGGATCGCCGACGTCGCCGAGCGGCACGGGATCGGCAAGCAGCGCGCTCGCCTGCGTCCTGTAATCCGGCGCGACGTCATCGACGCCGGGCTTCGGATTGCGCAGCAGGTCGCGATAGGTCCTGAAATTGTCGGCGGTGCCGCTGAAGACGCAATTGCAGCGGCCCGGATCGGCGTACACGAAAGTCTGCGCGCCGTTCGCCGTGTAAATCACGAAACGATGCGGCGGCAGCGCCTTCATCGCGCGGCGGCCCCTGTCGTCGTTGGCGAACTTCACGCGGAATCCCGCCGAGCGCAGCAGGAAATCGTTTCGCTCCAGAAACGGCGCGCTCGGCGCTGAATGCTGGGCCGCGAGCGGCAGCGCGCACAGGATCGCGAGCAGCGCAAAACATTTCACGATGAGGCGAAGCGGCGTGGTCGAGATCAGCATGCGACGATGATCCACGGTGGCTGGCGGACTTGATCCGCCTGGCCTTCATCCTCGCCAGATGGATTGCCGGGTCAAGCCCGGCAATGACGAAAGGATATCAGGCGGCGTGCTCTTTCGTCAGCGCCGGAGCTTTGGTGGCGAACTGTTCGTCCTGCGGCTTCAGCGGCAAACGGCCTGTGCTCTGCGCAATCTGGACGGCTTCGCCAAGCAGACGCAGGCCGAGCGGCGCCAGCGCGCGCTCCCACAACTCGCGGGCGGTTTCGCCCGGTTTCACGAAGCACCAGTCCTGCAGCACGATCGCGCCGGCGTCGAATCGCTCGGAGAGATGATAGATGGTGCCGCCGGCGATCGGATCGCCTTCCTTGATGGTCCACTCGATCGCCGCCATGCCGCGATGGCGCGGCAGCAGCGAGGGGTGATAGCCGATGCCGCCCAGCTTCGCCGCGGCGCAAGCCTCCGTGCTGACGCGCGCGTGAGAGTGCGCGGTGACGATCAGATCGGCGCCCGGCGCGATCTCGCTGGCCTCGACGCGCTTCGGATTGGCCTGCACGACGACCTCGATGCCGGCGTCATGGCCGGCCTTCGCAAGGCGATCCTCTGCGTCATGCACGACGATGCGCACGATATCGGCGTTCTGGTTGCGCAGAACCCTGAATGCCTCGACGCCAAAATGGCGCGAACCGACCAGCGTGATCTTCATAATATAACAACCCCAGGAATGATTATTGCCCCCAAGCGGAGAACGCTTCGTTGAAGGCGCGTTCGCCCGGCGCGCCTTTTTCGATCGCGACGATGGCGCGGCGCTGGCTGGAATAGACCAGCGGCACGTCGAACCACGAGCGCTCCTTGAGAAGCTGGATGTTGCGCGCGCGATCGGCCTCGGCGTTGGACAGACCGACGAGGAAGAAGCCCTCGGTCACCTTGACCGCGAGACCGGCCAGCGGCGTGCCGCGCGCCTGTTCGTTCGACTTCATCAGCACGCCCGGAACGTTGGCGACGGTCCCGCCCTGGAAATCCGCCGGCAGTACGAAGGTCAGTTCCGCCGTATGGCTCGCGGGCAACGACGCATCGGAGTTGCGGCGGATCGTCAGCGTCATCTTGAACTTGCGCTCGGGAATATCGATGTCGGCGCGCACCGCGAGATCGGTGGCGTTCCCCGCCTTCACCTGTTCGGTGCGCCAGATCACCGTGCCGACGTACTGCTTGCCTTGCGGCTCGGCCGGATCCTCGTCGTAGAGCACGACCTTCTGCGCTACCGGCGCGATCTGGTTCGAGCCCGGTTGTCCGACGCGATCGGGAATTTTCGGCCGTGGACCCGCGGGCGCGTTCGGATCGGGCACGGTCTGAACCACCGCCGGCGACGATTTGAGCATGCCGCGCACGAAGCGGATCACCTTCGGTCCCTGCCAGATCGCAAGGCCGGCGATGACAAGCGCCAGTCCGACGACGATCGCGCCCATGACCGGAAAGCGCGGCGCGGCGCGTTTTGCCTTGGCCGTCCCGGGCGGAGGCGGACGTTGCGGCTGCTGGGCGGATGGACCCTGATAGCGCGCCGCTTCTTCGCTCGATTCGTCGTAGCTGTAGGGCTGGCCCTGCGGACCACCGCGATTCTCGAGGTCCGGCTCCATGCGGTCGAATTCGGCGGATGGCGAGGGCACCTTGGAAAAGGCCTTGCGCGCGGCGCGGTTGGCCTGCGCGGCGGCGGTGCCGAGATCGTCGGCATCGGCCATCACATCGCGGAAGCCCTCAAGGCCCGGGCGATTGCCGCCTCGTGCGCGCGGATCGTTTGGCGGCTGCGGACGCTGCGGCGAACGCGGCGGTTCGGGACGCAGCGGGCGCTGACGATCTCCGCCCTGACGATCGCCTCCCTGACGATCTCCGCCCTGACGATCGTCTTGTGCGAGCGGCGGGCGCGGCGCGGCGCGATCGCGCTGCGGACGTTGCGGCGCAGCTTCGGGACGGGGACCGCGCGGGCTTGCGCGAAATGCGTCGCCGGCGCGCGGGCGTGCCTGCAGCGTTTCCGGCATCGGCGGCATCGCCGGACCCGGCGGCGGTTCGGGCGGCGGCGGCGCCGATGACTTCGGCGCACGCGCGCGCTGGGCTGCCTCGGACTCGACCTTGCGCACGGCCTCTTCCAGCGCCAGCCGCTCGCGGGTGATTTCGGATTCGCTCAAGGGCGGCTGCACGCCGCGCAACTGGGCGATCAGCGCGGTGCGTGCCCGCTCATAGAGCGCACGCCGCGCCTCGCCGGGTGCGCTCGGATCGAGGCCTGCGATGGCGCGGGCAATCAGCGGGTAGTAGTCAGCCATCCGACGTCAGTTACCTTCAGAAGTCTTCATTCAAATACGATTGGTCCGAAAACCGGTTCCCGTGGTTCGGAATGGCGCGCGCCGGGCGCGATCATGCCGGATCGGCCCGTAATTTCAAAGGTTGGAATGACCTTGGCCGCGGCCAAATCGATCATTCGCGCCATTTCTGAGCCATGCCCGAGCCTTGCTTAAGCCTCGAACGGATTCTGGACGAGAATCGTATCCTCGCGCTCCGGGCTGGTGGACAAGAGAGCGATCGGGCAGCCGACCAGTTCCTCGACGCGGCGGACATATTTGATGGCCTGCGCCGGGAGCTGAGCCCAGGAGCGCGCATTCGCGGTCGGCTCCTTCCAGCCTTCGATCTCCTCGTAGATCGGCTGGACGCGCGCCTGCGCGCCTTCACCCGCGGGCAGATAATCGATTTCCTTGCCGTCGAGCATGTAGCCGGTACAGACCTTGATGGTGTCGAAGCCGTCGAGAATGTCGAGCTTGGTCAGCGCGAGGCCATGAATACCGCAGGTCCGCGCGGTCTGGCGCACCAGTGCCGCGTCGAACCAGCCGCAACGGCGCGGACGGCCGGTGTTGGTGCCGAACTCGCGGCCGCGCTCGCCGATCAGCCGGCCGATCTCGTTGTCCTGTTCGGTCGGAAACGGACCAAGGCCGACGCGGGTCGTATACGCCTTGCAGATACCGAGCACGTAACCCACCGCCGACGGGCCGAGACCTGTACCGGTCGCCGCCTGCGCGGCCACGGTGTTCGACGACGTCACGTAAGGATAGGTGCCGTGATCGACATCGAGCAGCGCGCCCTGCGCGCCCTCGAACAGGATGCGCTTGCCTTCGCGGCGTTTCTGGTCGAGCAGCCGCCACACGGTTTCCGCATAGGGCAAAATCTGCGGCGCCAGCGCGGTCAATTCCTTGAGCATGACAGCGCCGTCGAACTCCGGCAGGCCGAAACCGCGGCGCAGCGCATTGTGATGCGCCAGCAGGCGGTCGATCTTGTGCGGCAGCGTGTCGAGATCGGCGAGGTCCATCAGGCGGATGGCGCGGCGGCCGACCTTGTCTTCGTAGGCAGGCCCGATGCCACGGCGCGTGGTGCCGATTGCGGTCGCCGCATTGCCGGACTCACGCAGGCTGTCGAGTTCGCGATGCAGCGGCAGGATCAGCGTGACGTTCTCGGCGATCCGCAGATTCTCCGGCGTGATCTCGACGCCCTGCGCTTTCAGCCGGACGACTTCGTCAAGGAAGGCTTGCGGATCGAACACCACGCCGTTGCCGATGACAGCGAGCTTGTTCGGGCGCAGCACGCCCGATGGCAACAGCGCCAGCTTGTAGGTCTTGCCGTCGATGACGAGGGTGTGGCCGGCGTTATGGCCGCCCTGAAAGCGCACCACGATGTCGGCCTGTTCCGACAGCCAGTCGACAATCTTGCCTTTTCCCTCGTCGCCCCATTGGGCGCCGACGACCACAACGTTCGCCATGATTCAGGAGAGTCCTTGAGCCGTTGATGCCTGGGTGACGGCCCGGCGAGGCCGGGCTTGATCGCCTGGCGGCGGGAAATGTGCTCCCAGCAAGGCTTTCGGCAACCGGATAAAGGATGACGCCTTCATACGCAAGTTAAACAGACGTCACAGACCCGCCTTCGGCAGGTTCAAACCATTGATTTCCCCTGATAATAGAAGACGCATCGCTTACAGCAGCCGGGCAAGAACTGGTTATTGCTCGGCGACGATCCGTAGGATGGGTTGAGCTTGCCGAAACCCATCACGACCGACGACGCGGAGTATTGCTCCGATCTTTAGCCAATTTGAACTCGCGTCCTTCTTGATGAACTGGACAAGCATCTAATGAACCACGGTTACTTCGCTACCCAGACGATACGGTCTTCACTTTGAACAGCTTGATTGTCACCATCCTCAAAGCAATTGCCCTTACTTTCGTAGGCGCTGTTTTGGGCGCAGCTATTACATCGATCGCCGGCTCAATCGTTCTGCATTGGCTAGGACATGAAGATTTAGGCGGAGGCTATTCATTGATTGGAGGTTTGATCGGCACTCTATTAGGTGGCTACGTCGGGTTTCATTCAGCACTTAAACGGCGTTGAAGGCGGCGACGTGCGCGATGGTCACTTACCGGCGTAATTTCATCCCCGGCGGCAGCCTTTTCTTTACGGTGAATATCGAGCAACGTAACCTGCGATTGCTCACCAAACACATCGCCGTGCTTCGCAAGTCGTTCAAGGTTGTACGGGCGACGCATCCGTTCGCGATTGACGCCATTGTCATCTTGCCAGACCATCTGCACACGATCTGGACGTTGCCGCCGGGAGACGCGGATTTTGCGCTTCGCTGGCGTCTCATCAAATCATGCTTCTCGCGCAGCCTGCCACACGAAGAGTACATTTCGGCCAGCCGTGCATCTAAGCGCGAGAGAGGCATCTGGCAGCGGCGCTACTGGGAGCACACGCTCCGAGACGAACGCGATTTTGCGACGCATGCCGATTACATACACTATAATCCCGTGAAACATGGTCACGTGACGAGAGTAGCTGACTGGCCGTATTCGTCATTTCATCGCTTCGTTGCTCTCGGCATTTGCAGTGCGGACTGGGCAGGAGACATTACAAGCTGGCACGGGGAGTTCGGCGAACCCTAACGCGCGTTGAGCTTGAGACGATGGGTTTCGCTGCGCTCTACCCATCCTACGGATCTGACGTTCTTGCAATGATGCCACTGTAGGATGGGTAGAGCGCAGCGAAACCATCAACACGAACTACTACCGCCCCTGACATTCTGGCTCCCTTCGCGCATAACGCGCCCGCACGAACGGCGGTTGACGGACCCGGCAATTCGCCTCAAACCGGCACCATACTTGCAGTTTTGCAGTTGTCTTTTGGCCTCGCCGGGCGGCACGCATGTCATCTGAGAAGCGCTCCGTCATCACCTGGCTGAGCAACCAGCCTTATATCCTGCTGACGCTGACGCCGCTGTTCTGGGCGGGCAACGCCGTGCTCGGCCGGGGCGTCGCCGGCGAGATTCCGCCGGTGGCATTGTCGTTCCTGCGCTGGGCGTTCGCATTCCTGATTGTGCTGCCATTCGCATGGCCGCATCTGAAGCGCGACTGGCCGCTGATCCGCGAGAAACTGGGTCTGATGATCGCGGTGTCGCTGATCGGCGTCAGCGCCTTCAACACGCTGCAATACTGGGCGCTGGAGCACACCCAGGCGCTGAATGCGCTGCTGGTCCAATCATCCGGGCCGCTGTTCGTGGCGATCTTCTCGTTCATCATCCTCGGCATCCGGCTGACTGTGGCGCAGGCGCTCGGCATCATCGTCTCACTGCTGGGCGTGCTGGTGATCCTGCTGCGCGGCGATGTCACGGCGCTCACAAGCATCGAACTGAACAAGGGCGACGTGATTTTCATTGCCGCGCTCGCGATCTTCGGCCTCTATTCGGCGCTGTCGGTGAAGCGGCCGAAGATTCACGAGCTGTCGTTCGTGGGATTCACCTTCGGCTGCGGGGCGTTCTGCCTGATCCCGCTGTTCATCTGGGAGCAGATGACGCGCGGCGGATTCAGCCTGACGCTGCCGAACCTGTCGGCGCTGGCCTATGTGGCGATCTTCCCCTCGATCGGCTCGTATCTCTGCTTCAATCGGGGCGTCCAGCTGATCGGCGCCAATCGCGCCGCGCCGTTTTTCCATCTGATCCCGGTGTTCGGATCGGTGATGGCGATCGGCTTTCTCGGCGAGCGGCTTCAGCTCTATCACATCGCCGGCTATGCACTGGTGATTGCCGGGGTCATTTTCGCGGCGCGCAAACCATCCGCCGTTGCCGACAAACCGGTCGGATAGCAGTCCTGTCGATCCGTATCGTGCATGGCAGCGATACTGTCGCGGCGGTTGCCCGCCCGCAGGAAATCAGCGCAACGTGACCATCATGTCTCTCGACGCGGTTCCAGCCGCATTGCCCGCACCTGCTCCCCGTTCGCCGATCGGCTGGCTCAACAACCAGCCCTACCTGTTGCTCAGCCTGACCTCGCTGTTCTGGGCCGGCAACATCGTGCTCGGCCGCTTTGTCGCGGGACAAGTGCCGCCGATGACGCTGTCTTGCGTTCGCTGGGGCGGCTCGTTGCTGCTGTTGCTGCCATTCGCCTGGCCGCACCTGAAGAACGACTGGCCGGTTCTGCGCCGCAACCTGCCGCTGATGCTGATTCTGTCGGCGACCGGCTTTGCCGCCAACAACGCGCTGTCCTACGCGGGGCTGCAATATACCGAGGCGCTGAATGCGCTGCTGATCCAATCATCAGGACCGCTGTTCGTGGCGCTGTGGTCGCTGATCCTGTTCGGCGTGCGGCTGACGGCCGGTCAGGCGCTCGGCATCACGCTGTCCTTGATCGGCGTGCTCATCATCATCCTGCGCGGCGATGTCAGCGCATTGGCTGCGATCCAGTTCAACATCGGCGATATCATGTTCGCCGGAGCGTTGCTGGTGTTCGGCATCTACTCGGCGCTGATGCCGAAGCGGCCCGCCGTGCACCTGCTGTCGCTGATTGCTTTCACCACCGGCTGCGGCGCGCTCCTGCTGATGCCGTTCATGATCTGGGAAATCCACACCGGCTATACGCTGAAGGCCGATGCCTTGACCGCGGCGACGCTGGTGTACGTGGTGATCTTCCCTCCGCGCTGGCCTATCTGTTCTTCAACCGCGGCATCGCGCTGATCGGCCCCAATCGCGCCGCGCCGTTCTTTCATCTGGTGCCGGTGTTCGGCTCGGTGATGGCCATCGCCCTGCTCGGCGAAAAGCTGAGGCTGTTTCACATCATTGGTTACGTGCTGGTGCTGGCCGGGATCGCCATCGCGTCACGGCAGGCTTCGGCGCGCACACCGAAATAGCGAAAACCGCAATTCCTCTTTTTGCGATGATGGATTAAATATCAACCACCATGCCGCTCGAGGCCGTCGATCTCGCATTTCGCACCGGAGCTGTGGCGCTATTGCTGCTGCTCGCAGCTTTGCTGTTGCGCGACTACGGCCGCAGCCCGGCCGGGCGACTAGGCGCTGCTTTTGCGCTGGGCTCGGCTGCATTCGCAATCAGCACCGCCGCGGGATTCGCCAGCCAAGTCACATGGTGGCGCGGCGCGCTGATCGCTGTATCGACGGGCAACGTCATCGTCTTCTGGCTGTTCGCAAGGACCCTGTTCGACGACCGATTTGTGCTGCGCTGGTGGCACGCGGCCGCATGGGCGTTGCTGACCGCACTCAGCTTCGCCAACTGCTCGCTGCTGGCGGCGGCGACGCCGTTGTCCCGATTGACAGCCACAGCGCTCACGGTGATCGCGCTCGGCTTCAACGCACTCGCCGTCGCGCAGACCATCGCGTCGTGGTCTGGCGATCTGGTCGAGCGCCGTCGCCGCCTCCGCATTTTTATCGTCGGATCCGCCGCGATCTACTCTATCGTCAATGGCATCCTGCGGCTCGCATTGACCGGCGAACCGCCGCCTCCGCTTCTCGGCGTCGCCAACGCCGCAACGCTGATCGCCATCGTCTCCGTCGTCGCATGGCATCTGACACGCGCAACCGGAAGCGAGTTGTTCGTCACCGCCGCGCCCACGCGCCTTGCACCGGAGGCCGACGAGATCGCCGATCCGGAGCGGCCGGAAGACCTGAAATTGATCGCAACATTGCAGCGGCTGATGCAGCACGAGCGGCTGTATCGCCACGACGGCCTGACCATCGGCACGCTCGCGGCCAAGCTCGCCGTTCCGGAATACAGGCTGCGGCGGGTCATCAACCAGCGGCTCGGCTATCGCAACTTCAACGCCTTTCTCAACAGCTACCGGATCGCCGAGGCCAAGGCGGCACTCACCGATCCCACGCAGTCCGATGTGCCGGTGACGACGATCGCGCTCGATGCCGGTTTCCAGTCGCTCGGGCCGTTCAATCGCGCCTTCAAGACGGAGACCGGCCTCACACCGACCGAATATCGCCGCGCCGGCCCCTGAGAGGGCCAGCGGGCATCGCAATCGGCCTGAAATACCTGCTCATTTCAGAATTCGGCCAGCCTGTTTTCCGAATCCGGCGAGCAGAACCGCGCCAGACCGGGCATCTCCGCACCACGCCATTCCGGCGGCACTTGCGGAGATCGAACATGCGCAAACGTGGAGTGATTCTTGTCGCCATTGCAGCCGCTCTGGCCTTCGGCGCGACGGCGCTCACCGCCGGAGCACGGGCCGCCGATGCGCCGCGCGTCGTCACCGGTTTCGTCGCCAAGACACTTTGCACCGGAACTTTCGTTTCGGGTCTCGACCCGGACCGCTTGTTTGCGGACACCACCGCCGCGATGCCAGGCGTTAACCTGATTGCCTGGGCGATCGGGGTGAACGTCGATCGTACCCGCAAACAGGTCGCCGCGACGTTGTTTGGCGGCGTCGAGAGTCGCGCTACCCATCGCGACGGGCTCGGCTGCATGCTGATGCACGGAGGAGCTGCGGCGGACGCAACCCTGCCAAAACCTGAACCGGCGCAACCTTCACTGCTACCGGAGATCGCCGGGCCGGGGATTGTGACACCGGCCAATCCCGATCTGCGGCGCGCCCTCGATCAGGCGTTCGCCGAATCTCGACAGGCTCCGCCGCGCAACACCAAGGCGGTCGTCGTGGTGAAGAACGGAAAGGTTATCGCCGAACGCTACGCAGATGGTTACAGCAAGGACACGCCGGTCCTCGGCTTCTCGATGACAAAATCGGTCATCAGCGCACTGACCGGCATCCTGGTGCGCCAGGGCAAGCTCGCCATCAACGAACCGGCGCCAATCGCGGAATGGCGCAATCCGAAAGACCCGCATCACGGCATCACCATCGCGCATCTGTTGCGACATACCAGCGGTTTGGCGATGGGCTCATCGCTGAATGCCTCCATCATGAGCGCGTTCGCCCCGGTCAACCGCATGAAGTTTTCCGAACGCGACATGGCTGGCTTTGCCGCGACCGCCGATCTGGAAGCAGCACCGGGCGAACACTGGAACTATCACGATGGCAACACCGTGCTGCTGTCGCGCGTCATCCGCGACGCGGTCGGCGGTCGCGCTGCCGACGTGCTGCAATTCGCCCGGCGCGAGTTGTTCGAGCCGCTCGGCATGCGCAACGTGACAATCGAGTTTGACGCCACCGGCACACCGGAAGGCTCGAGCCAGATGGTGGCCACAGCCAGGGACTGGGCGCGTTTCGGCATGCTCTATCTCAACGACGGAACGGTCGGCAGCCGGCGCATCCTGCCGGAAGGATGGGTCAAGTCTTCGGCAGAGCTGAGTCCCGGCGCGTGGGTCGGAATGGGCGCGGGCTTCTGGACCAACCACGGCGACAGCGTGGGGTCGCGCTATCGTACCTCACTCGGCATGCCGCGCGAGGCCTTTTACGCCAGCGGCGTGATGGGCCAGTACACGGTGATCGTGCCGTCCGAGCGGCTGGTCGTGGTGCGGCTGGGAATTACCGGTCCACAATTTGACATCGAGGGCGTCTCACGGCTGATTGCAGATGTGATCTCGGCCACCCGGGAGACCGGGCAGCCCGGCAATTAAAATAAATCCGCCCAGCCGGAACCAAACCCATCCCAACGCCGTTTCCCGCCGATCCGTCTACGGTCCTTGCGCTGATATTGCAGCGCGGACGCGGTCTATGCAGGGCAGGCAGTGACCGAGTATGTTTCGCTGAGTCAGGACTTTAGCCGCCGGGGGGCGCGCTTGCCGAGGTTTTCGCTTCCGTCCCGCCTCGCCTTGCTCGTGGCGGGGACGATGCTGCCGCTGATCCTGTTCGCGGGCGCCATCACCTATCAGAACTACGAAAAAGACCGCAGCGAGGCGGTGGCGCGAGTGCTGGAAACCGCGCGCAGCATTCGCCTTGTGCTGGATGCCGAAGTCCAGCGCATGACCAGCGGCCTGGAAGTGCTGGCGCTGACCAATGCGGCACGCCAGAGCGATTTCAACGCATTCAGGGAAATCGCATCCAAGTTTCTCGAACAGTATCCCGGCGGCGTGCTGCTGGTGGCCAACCGCGACGGCCAACAACTGTTCTCATCGCAAGAGCGCGATATCTCGACGTTGCCGCCGCGCCACAACCTCGACATGGTGCGCAAGGTTTTCGCCACCGGCAAGCCGGCCTATTCGAACCTTTTTCTCGGCGTCGTGCGCAACTCCATGATCGTGACGGTCGAGGCTCCGGTGCTCGACAGCGCAGGCCAGGTGATGTCGGTCATTTCGTTCAGTCCGCCGATCGCGATCTTTCAGCGCATCATCGAGGCGCAGCGGCCGAGCCCGGACTGGACCATATCGATCTTCGACGGCGAGGGCACAAATTTCGCGCGGGTGCCTAATCCGCAGGAGACCGTCGGCAAGCGCGCCTCGCCGTCATTGTACGCCGAAATGTTCAAGGGCCCCGAGCTGAGTTTGATCACGGTCTCGCTGGAAGGCGTCCCGCTGTTCACATCGGTTTCGCGGTCGCCGGTGTCCGGCTGGATTGTCGCACCCGGTATCGCGCAAGCAACGGTGACAAGCCCGCTGCTCCACAGTCTTGCCATCACCACGGGCGTCGGCCTGATCTCGTTGCTGGTCGGCGTCGGCTTCGCCTTCCGCATGGCGCAGGCGATCGCTCGCGGCGAGGCCCTGCATACGCTGCTCGTGGAGGAACTCAATCATCGCGTCAAGAATACGCTCGCCATCATGCAGGCGATCGCCAGCCAGACCTTCCGCAGTGCAAGTCCCGCCGAACGAAAGACATTCGAGGGAAGGCTCAGTGCGCTGTCGGAGGCGCACAATCTGCTCAGCGATGAAAAATGGGTGCAGGCCGGTTTTCGTGACGTTGTCGAGCGGGTGCTGCGGCCCTACGCCATGGCGGGCTCAAAACGAGTCCGCATATCGGGCCCGGATGTTCCGCTATCTCCACCGCAGGCGGTGACGCTGTCGATGATCCTGCACGAGATCGCAACCAATGCGGCGAAGTACGGCGCGCTCGCCAACGACGCCGGGACGATTCAGATCGAATGGAAGACCTTCGACCAACCGAAGGCCCGCATGCTGCAACTGATCTGGCGCGAAACCGGCGGGCCAAAAGTCACCGCCCCGGAGCGCAAGGGTTTCGGCTCGCAATTGATCGAGCGCGGCGCCCGCGATCAACTGCGCGGCCGTGCCGTCGTGGATTATGTCGAGGACGGCGTGATTTACACCATCGAGGCGACGCTGGTGTGAGGGTTTCCGCTGATCGCTCTGACGTCATTGCGATGAGCAAAGCGACGACGCAATCCAGATCTCCCTCATCTCAGAACGTCAGCGTCTTGGCCTGTTTCACATGCGGCAGCTTCTGGATGCTGTCGAGCGCTCCTGCCGGCACCACGCCATCGACCTCGACCAGCGCTATCGCGTCGCCGCCCTGCTTGTTGCGGCCGAGATGGAAGGTCGCGATGTTGACCTTGGCGTCGCCGAGCAGCGAGGCGAACTTGCCGATGAAGCCCGGCTTGTCCTCGTTGGTGACGTAGATCATCGACTTGCCGAACTCCGCATCGACGCGGATGCCCTTGATGTCGACGAGGCGCGGCTTGCCGTCATGATAGACCGTGCCGGAGACCGAGCGTTCCTGCCGTTCGGTGGTGACGGTCACCGTGATCAGGCTTTCGTAGTCGCTCACCGCCGCGCGCGTGACCTCATCGACCACCATGCCGCGTTCCTTGGCGACCACCGGCGCGGAGACCACATTGACGTCGCCCAGCATCGGCCGCAACAGACCGGACAGAGCCGCCGACGTCAGCGCCTTGACCTTCATGCCGGCAACGGCGCCTTCGTAAGTGATCTGCACTTTCTGGATTCCGGTCTCGGTGAGCTGGCCCGCGAACGAGCCGAGCTTTTCCGCAAGTTCGACGAACGGTTTCAGCTTCGGCGCTTCTTCCGCCGTGATCGAGGGGAAGTTGACCGCGTTGGAAATCGCGCCGGTCAGAAGGTAATCCGACATCTGCTCGGCAACCTGAAGCGCCACGTTCTCCTGCGCTTCGGTGGTGGATGCACCGAGATGCGGCGTGCAGATCACGTTCGGCAGGCCGAACAGGATATTGGTCTTGGCAGGCTCCTCGACGAACACGTCGAACGCCGCACCCGCCACCTGGCCGGACTTCAGCGCGTCGGCCAGCGCCTGTTCATCGACCAGACCGCCACGGGCGCAATTGATGATGCGCACGCCCTTCTTCATCTTGGCGATGGACGTGGCGTCGATGATGTTCCTGGTCTTGTCGGTGAGCGGCGTATGCAGCGTGATGAAATCGGCGCGCTTCAAGAGATCGTCCAGCTCCACCTTCTCGACGCCGATGTCCCTGGCGCGCTCCGGCGACAGGAACGGATCGAACGCGATCACCTTCATGCGCAATCCGAGCGCGCGATCCGCTGCGATCGAACCGATGTTGCCGCAACCGATCACACCGAGCGTCTTGGCAGTGATTTCGACGCCCATGAAGCGGTTCTTCTCCCACTTGCCGGCTTGCGTCGAGCTGTCGGCCTGAGGAATTTCCCGCGCCAGCGCCAGCATCAGCGTGATCGCGTGCTCGGCGGTGGTGATCGAATTGCCGAACGGCGTGTTCATCACGATGATGCCTTTCGCCGTGGCTGCCGGAATCTCCACGTTGTCGACGCCGATGCCGGCACGGCCGATCACCTTCAGCCGCGTGGCCTTCTCCAGAATTTTCGCGGTGGCTTTCGTGGCCGAACGGATCGCAAGACCGTCGTAATCGCCGATGATCGCGGCGAGCTTGTCCTTGTCCTTGCCCAGATCAGGCTGGAAATCGACTTCCACGCCGCGATCCTTGAAGATCTGCACGGCGGCGGGAGAGAGAGCATCGGAAATGAGAACTTTGGGCTTGGACATGAGAGTCTCGCAACGGGATGTGAGGTGGTCGCTGGAAACCCTCTCCCCTTGTGGGAGAGGGTGGCGAGGTCGAGTGAAACGAGATCGAGCCGGGTGAGGGGTCGGGCGATGAGAAGAACCCCTCACCCGCCTTCGCATCTCCGATGCTCAGGCACCCTCTCCCACAAGGGGAGAGGGGAAGAAAAATCAGGCCGCTTTCGCCAGCGTGGCCTTGGTCTCGGCGAATGCCCAGTCGAGCCAGTGCGTCAGAATCTCGACGTCTTTGGCTTCGACCGTCGCGCCGCACCAGATGCGCAGACCCGCCGGCGCATCGCGATAGTGCGCGAAGTCGTAGCCTGCGCCTTCCTTCTCGACGAGCGCGACCAGCTTCTTGGAGAAATCCGCCTGCGCCTCGTTCGACAGCGAGGCGATCGCCGGATCGACGATCTTCAGACACACCGAGGTGTTGGAGCGGATCGCAACATCGCTGGCGAGAAAATCGATCCACGGCGTTTTCGCCGCCCAGTCGCTCAAAACCTTGGTGTTGGCGTCCGCCCGCGCCATCAGGCCCTTGAGCCCGCCGACAGACTTGGCCCAGTTGAGCGTGTCGAGATAATCTTCGACGCACAGCATCGACGGCGTGTTGATGGTTTCGCCCTCGAAGATGCCTTCGTTGAGCTTGCCGCCCTTGGTCATGCGGAAAATCTTCGGCAGCGGCCACGGCGGATTGTAGCTCTCCAGCCGGGCGACAGCGCGCGGCGACAGGATCAGCATGCCATGCGCGGCCTCGCCGCCCAGCGCCTTCTGCCAGGAGAACGTCACCACATCGAGCTTCCTGAAATCGAGAGCTTGCGCGAATGCGGCCGAGGTGGCGTCGCAAATCGTGAGCCCTTCGCGATCCGCCTTGATCCAGTCGGCGTTCGGCACGCGCACGCCCGATGTCGTGCCGTTCCAGGTGAAGACAATGTCGGACGCCGGGTCGGCCTTGGTGAGATCGGGAAGCTCGCCATACGGCGCCTTCAGCGTCACCACGTCCTTGAGTTTCAATTCCTTGGCGACATCGCTGACCCAACCCTCGCCAAAGGATTCCCATGCGATCATCGTGACCTTGCGCGCGCCCAATAGCGACCACAGCGCCATCTCGACAGCGCCGGTGTCCGACGCCGGCACGATGCCGATTTTGTAATCGGCTGGCACTTCCAGCACGTCGCGCGTCAGATCGATGGCGAGCTTCAGGCGCGCCTTGCCGATCTTGGCGCGATGCGAGCGGCCGACAACTGCGTCTTTGAGATTTTGGGTGTTCCAGCCGGGGCGCTTAGCGCAAGGGCCAGAAGAAAAGTGCGGCACTGCCGGCCGCACAGCGGGCTTCGCTGTCGTCATGCTCTATCCTTCCAGATAGCCAGCCTCCCGTTGGGGGGAGGTGTCCCGCCGGCGGAGATATGGGAATTGCCCGCTTTCGTCAAGGAGCTTTGGCGAAGCAGCAAACTCCTTCGTCATCACCGGCAGAGCCGGTCGAAGAACGGCGTCGCTTTGCTCGCCTAGGCCCGGTGATCCATTTTCACGAAAGAAGATGGATGCCCGGATCAAGTCCGGGCATGACGACCGAAATCACAATTGGAGCACTTGAATGACGATGCTTTCGTAAAGCTGTCGTTTGTTATCAAAGCCTTAAGGTCATGCCGGCGTGGCTCTCGACAAAACCGAGCCTGACATAGAACCTCTGCGCATCGACACGGGCGCGGCTGGTCAACAGTTCGACCAGATGACACCCACGCGACTTCGATTCCGCGATTGCCCAGCGCAGCAAGGCCTCGCCGACGCCCTGCCCGCGCAGCTTCCCGTCGACGCGGACATCCTCGACCAGCGCGCGTGTTGCGCCTTGCGAACTCAGCCCCGGCAGGACGCAGAGCTGTAGCGAGCCGACCACAAGGCCCATGGAATCGACCGCGACGACGAGCTGCAAGTTGCCATCCGCATCCACGCGCTCGAACGCATCGTAATAGGATTGCGGCAGCGGCTCGTCGGGACGTTCGCGATCCTTGCCAAGAAAATCGTCGGCCAGCATGCGCACGATGGCAGGAACATCGTCGCGTGTCGCCCGGCGGATGCTGATGCCCGTCGCAGTCATGTTCGGGTTGCGGAGGACAGGCCGAGCACGGTCTCGCCATCGCCGATCCAGCGGCGCAATGCTGAATAGCCCTCAAGGTGAAATCCGCCCTCGTGCGCGACGCGCGTGTAGGCGAGCAAGGCAATATCGGCAAGCGTGAAGCCCTGCCCCGTCAGATATCGCGTCTCCGCCAACTGGTGTTCCATTCGCGCCAGCGCGGCATATCCGCGCTTGAGCTTCTCGGAATCCAGTTCGCTCACGTCTTTCTTCAGATAGACCATCATGAAGCGGCAGACCGCGATATAGGGCTCGTGGCTGTACTGTTCCCAGAACAGCCACTCGTCCATCTTGGCCGCGGCATAATCGTCAGACGGGATCAGCGCGCTGCCTCTGGCGAGATAGCGGATGATCGCATTGGACTGCGACAGCACGCGGCCGTCGTCGAGTTCAACGACAGGCACCTGCCCCGCTGGATTCATCTTGAGGAACCCGGGCGTGCGCGACTGGCCCTTCATGGTGTCGATATCGACCCAGACATATGGGCGCTTGAGGACGTCGCAGGTCCACTTCACCTTCAGGCAGTTGCCCGAATTGAGATCGCCGAAGATTTTCATGACAACACCGCTGCCGTTGTCACAGCAGACAAGCAGCGCCAATCGATCCGCGCAACAGCTTTTGCTGCATGACGCGATACTGCAGAAACGCAGGATCAGAATTTGTAGCCGAGACCGCCGCGCACGGTGCTGATGTTGGTGTCGACAACCGAGGTGATCCGCAGATACTCGAATTCTGCGCGGGCGAACAAGCCGCCAATCAGCAGCACGTCGACACCCGCACCGAACGAATAGCCATAGACCAGGTGGTTCGGCTGGTTGCCGTTCGTCGTGATCGAGATTGGACCATAAGCCGGCTGGGCCGGCGGACCACCGGTACCGGACGCCGTGACCGTCAGGCTGCGCGCGATGTCAGCCTGCCCCAGACCGATTCCCGCAAACGCATAGGGAAGGAAGGGACCGATCACATAGCCGCCGCGCACGCGGACGGTGCCGAAATTTTCGAGCTGAAGCGACGAGGTCGACGTATAGTTGACCGTATTCAGATAGCCATTGCCCGAATAAACGCTGGTGTTGGAACCGAAGGCGCGGCCCTTGAAGTCGCCATGGATGAAGCTGCCTTCCAGACCGAGAACGACATCATCCCACTGGCCGTTGTAGCCGACGAAAGCGCCGTAGCCGATCTGATTTTCGGAAGATTTTCCAAGGCCAGGCACGGGCGGCGCGATAAACGTCGTGAAGAACGGATTGAGCGCGAAACCTGACACCAGTTCGTCATTCGCTCCGGCGTGGTTGATGGATGCGGCGCCCCATGCCACTTGGCCGCCGACGTAGAAGCCTTCCCAGTTGACCGAACGCGAGCTGAGACCCTCGCTCACGGGGCCGCGCAGAATCGGAATGTCCGACAGGTCCGCCGCCTCGGCGCCCGAGACCGCACTCACCAGAATCGCCGCCAACATCAACCGACGCATTGCCCACTCCATCCGCAACTCGATACGCCGCAATCATGGCTTGTTAACCTTAACCAATCGTTGTCGCGGCGGATGATTTGCGCGCTTGCGGATGGTTTTGTGATCGGACGCGGGCGCAAAAGAAAACGGCGCGGGAAAATCCCGCGCCGTTGTTTGAGTCGAGGAGAGAGATCAGCCGCGGCGGATCAGCGGGGCCAGCAGCGGCGGCGGCGGAGGCGGCGCGACAAGCGTCGGCTCGAGGTTCCAGCGGACGCCCAATCTCAAGTCGTTCGAGGTGATGTCCTTGAAAGTCGTCGGATTGAAGCGCGCGTTGAGGCCATCGAAAGTCTGCAGGTCGCCGGTGATGCCATCGCCGAGATTGAGGTAGCGATAGGCGAGTTCGATCGTGAAGTTGTTGGTCACCTTGTATGCGAGACCGGCATGAAGGGCATAGGCGAAGTTGGTCTTGGTGGCCTTCTGCGCGAACGCAACGCCTCCGTTCGGAGTGTTGATGTCGGTGAAGCCGCGGATTTCGTTGCGGCTGTAGCCGATGCCCGCGCCGACGAACGGCGTGATGCACCAGAAGGTGCCGAGATCGGCGTAGGCGTTGACGAGACCGAGCCACTCGGACTTGTTGCCGCGATACTCATCGGTGCCGATGATGCCGCCATTGAAGCGGATAATTTCAAGACCGTTGAAGCTGGTCTTGCCGCGATATTCGCCGGTGACGTCGAAGCGCAGCCAGCTGTTGTACTGATAGCCGATGCCGAGGCCGAAGGTCACGCCGCTGTCGAACTCGTAGTGCACCGGCTGAACCGCGACGCCGGGATCGTTGTTGAGGATGTTCTGAAGGCTCTTCACCTTCTGATTCGTCATGCCGATATCGCCGCGCAGATACCAGCCGCCAAATTCCTGCGGCGGCGGCGGCGCGTAATATGGCGGCGGAGGCGGGGGTGCAATCGGCGGAGGCGGCGGATAATCGGCGGCAAATGCCGTGGTGGACAATAACGATGCCGCCCCGGCGGCGATCAGTGATTTAACGCGACGCATTGGCATCATCCTCTTCGTCCGGTGAGGCAGACGACACGCAGACGCCCCACACACAAAAATCCGAAAGCGAAACTCACGGCAGGACGATGCCAGCAATTTCTTAAGCGGCGCTTAACCCTAATTATTAAGGTTGATTTTCAGTGAGTATTTTTACGAACCACCGGTCCAGCGCGATGCAACGCATGAATGACAGCGTCAAAGACCCTGCGCTGCAGCCACTTCTGAAAACTCTAACGCTTTCTTCAGAATCGGAGATTGTGGCGAGAACCACGCGCTTCGTCACACTCGCTAACGGAACGTTGACGAAAACAGGCGACAGCCCGCCCCTCCCCGATCGCTCCGACGACGGATCAGGTGCGAGCGATCTTCATTCGCGGCAGCAGCAAGGCGCATAGGCCGATCGCCGGCAGCCACGCGCACACCGAATAGACGGTGTCGAGGCTGGTGAGATCGGCGAGCCTGCCGAGCGCTGCGGCGCCGATGCCGCCGAGGCCGAATGCAAGGCCATAAAAGATGCCCGAGATCAGACCGAATCGATGCGGCATCAGTTCCTGCGCGAACACGATGATCGCGGGTGTCGCGGACGCCATGATCAGGCCGATCATCACCGTCAGCACCACGCTCCCGGTCAGGTCGGCATAGGGCAGCAGCAGCGTGAAGGGCAGCGAGCCGAGAACCGAAAACCACAGCACATGGCGGCGGCCGAAGCGGTCGCCGAGCGGTCCGCCGAAATAGACGCCGACGACGTTGGCGGCGAGGAAAACGAACAGCAGGATTTGCGCGGTCGATGTGGTCACGCCGAACTTCTCGATCAGATAGAACGTGTAGTAGCTGCTGATGCTCGCCGTGTAGAACGCCTTCGAGAACATCAGCGCCACCAGAACCGCAAGCGCAAGCTGCAACCGCACCGGCGAGAGAATCGCCACATCCTTGAGCGCCTGCGCGGCCTTGCGGACGACGATGCGCGGCTTGTACCAGCTTCCGATCCGCCACAGGATCACCATCGCCAGCGCCGCGACGATCGAGAACCACGCCACACTGCCCTGCCCGAATGGCACCACGATCAGCGCGGCAAGCAACGGACCGGCGGCACTGCCGAAGTTGCCGCCGACCTGGAAAACGGATTGCGCGAAACCGTAGCGGCCGCCGGACGCGAGCCGCGCGATGCGCGCCGACTCGGGATGAAAGATCGCGGAGCCGGTGCCGATGATCGCAGCGGCCAGCAGGATCACGCCGTACTGATGCGCGGACGACAACAGCAACAGGCCGGCGAGCGTGAAACCCATACCGATCGCCAGCGAATAAGGCATCGGCTTGCGATCCGTATAGAAGCCGACCACCGGCTGCAGCAGCGACGAGGTGAACTGGAAGGCCAGCGAAATCAGACCGATCTGGGTGTAGTCGAGTGCGTAGTTGGCCTTCAGGATCGGATAGATCGATGGAATCAGCGACTGCATCAGGTCGTTGAGACAATGCGAGATGCTGATGGCGAACAACACCGCATAAGCCGGCCCCGCAGCGGACGCCGCGACGGAGGGCGTCGCCGCTTCGACCACGACCGGCGTGGTAAGCGTTTCCTCGGTGACGATGACGGGCTTGTTCATGGTGCGAATATCGATTGATTGCCTTACCTAAGCCGTCGATGCAGATCGAACCAGTGGTAATATGCGATGGCTGACGTGCGCTTAAAGAATTTCTCCTAATCCTGAGGAGCGGCCCGAAGGGCTGCGTCTCGAAGGATGCAGTGCACTGCGCAGATCGGTTGGGGCCTCATGGTTCGAGACGCCGCTGCGCGGCTCCTCACCATGAGGAGTAGCTACGCCGCCGCGGCGTGATCCAGCGCCGAAACGACCAGGTCGACGGCCTCCTCGACGATGTCGCGGTTGTCGCCCTCGCCCATCACGCGGATCACGGGTTCTGTGCCCGACGAGCGGACCAGCAGACGGCCGCAGCCGTTAAGGCGCTTTTCGGCATCGGTGATGGCCGACTTCACCGCCGGATTGTCGAGCGGTTTGCCCTTGCGATAGCGCACATTCTTGAGAATCTGCGGCAGCGGCTCGAAGCGATGACAGACCTCCGATACCGGTTTGCCGAGCTTCTGCACCACCGACATCACCTGCAACGCCGCGACAAAGCCGTCGCCGGTGGTGGTGAAGTCGGAGAGGATGATATGGCCCGACGGTTCGCCGCCGACATTGTAGCCATGGGCCTGCATCTGCTCGAGCACATAGCGGTCGCCGACCGGCGTGCGCACCAGACCGATGCCTTGATCCTTGAGGTAGCGTTCAAGGCCGAGGTTCGACATCACGGTCGCGACGATGCCGGGCCTGGCGAGACGTCCGTCGTCCTTCCAGCTCGCGGCGATCACCGCCAGCAACTGGTCGCCATCGACCACATGGCCGCGCTCGTCGACAATCAGCACACGATCGGCGTCGCCGTCCAGCGCGATGCCGATATCGCCGCGCATCTCGCGCACCTTTGCGCTCAGCGCCGCCGGCGAGGTCGAACCGCAATCCTTGTTGATGTTGAAACCGTCCGGCTCGACGCCGATGGCGACGACTTCCGCGCCCAGTTCCCACAGCGCTTCCGGCACGACCTTGTAGGCCGCGCCATTGGCGCAATCGACCACCACGCGCATGCCGTCGAGGCTGAGCGTGCGCGGCAGGGTGCGCTTGGCGAATTCGATGTAGCGGTCATGCACGCCGTCGATGCGGCGGGCGCGGCCGAGGCTCGCGCTCTGCGCAAGTTTCTTGTCGATATTCTCGTCCATCAACTGCTCGATCTGCATTTCGACATCGTCGGACAGCTTGAAGCCGGACGGGCCGAACAGCTTGATGCCATTGTCGTCGAACAGGTTGTGCGAGGCGGAGATCATGACGCCGAGATCGGCGCGCATCGACTTGGTGAGCATGGCCACCGCCGGCGTCGGCATCGGGCCGAGCTGCAGCACGTCCATCCCGACCGAGGTGAAGCCCGCAATCAGCGCGGTCTCGATCATGTAGCCCGACAGGCGGGTGTCCTTGCCGATCACGACGCGGTGGCGGTGCTCGCCGCGCTGAAACACCAAACCGGCGGCCTGCCCGACCTTGAGCGCGAGTTCTGGCGTAATCAGGCTGTTGGCGCGCCCGCGAATGCCGTCGGTCCCGAAATATTTGCGGCTCATTAATCCCCCAGCAAACCCACCGCTGTCACAAGCGGCGATTGTATCCCGCTGGGGGTTATAAAGACTCTCAAACCGGGGGCGCTTCAAGAAATATGATGAATGATTACCGACCGGGCCAATGGCAGAAAATTTGGTCAACTCATTGAGATTACGGCATAAAAGCAGCCGCCGGAGTGCAATTTGGTTTGCAATCCGGCGGCTGACGCTGGTCTATCAGACGAATTCTAGCCCTTCCGCTTGATATCGCGGTCCTTTTTGGACGGCGCCGGCTGGGTCAGGCTGACCGGATCGGATGCCGGAAAGGTCTCTTCGAGACCCTGCTCAAGGGCTTCGTCCAGCCTGTCTTTCTTGTCGGCGTGGTCCCTGTGCTCATGGGCTTCACGTTCGGCGCGCTTGTCCATTTGTCAGCCTCCATAGGATACCGACCGATAACTCGCCGCACTGCGGCGTGTTCCCGGCCGGATTCCACTGAGCGGCAAAGGATTTGAGGGGTCTTGCACCCGCCGCAGCGCTGGAGGACAACTCAGAAAAACGGGGAAACCACCATGAAAGACGTCACCTGCATCGAAGACCTGCGCGTGCTGCATCAGCGCCGCGTCCCTCGCGCGTTCTTCGATTATGTCGATGGCGGCTCCTACGCCGAGGAGACTCTGCGCGCCAACCGCAGCGACATGCAGCGCATCAAATTTCGACAGCGCATCCTGGTCGATATCGACCATCGCGATCTGTCCACGACCATCCTCGGCGAGAAGGCGAGCATGCCGCTGATCCTGGCGCCGGTGGGCTCCACCGGCATGCAATGGGCCGACGGCGAAGTGCACGCCTGCCGCGCGGCGCACAAGCTCAACATTCCGTACACACTCTCCACCATGTCGATCTGTTCGATCGAGGAGGTGGCGGCGCATGTCGACAAGCCGTTCTGGTTTCAGCTTTACGTCATGCGCGACCGCGGCTTCTGCAAGGCGCTGATCGAACGCGCCATCGCGGCGAAATGCAGCGCGCTGGTGCTGACGGTGGATTTGCAGGTGATCGGCCAGCGCCACGCCGACATCAAGAACGGCCTCACCGTGCCGCCCAACCTGATGAACCTGAAGAATATCATCGACTTTGCCTCGAAGCCCGGCTGGGTCGCCGGGATGGCCGGCACCAAGAACCGCAATTTCGGAAATATCGCGGGGCACCTGAAGGGCGTAAACGACGTCGCCTCGGTGTCCGAATGGGTCGCCTCGCAATTCGATCCGTCGCTGAACTGGAAAGACGTCGAGTGGATCCGCAGCATCTGGCCCGGCAAGCTCATCATCAAGGGAATCCTCGATGTCGAGGACGCGCGGCTCGCCGTGAAGACCGGCGCGGAAGCGATCGTCGTCTCCAATCATGGCGGACGTCAGCTCGATGGCGCGCCATCGTCGATCTCCATGCTGCCGGAAATCGTCGAGGCGGTCGGCGCACAAACCGAGGTGATGATGGATGGTGGCATCCGCTCGGGTCAGGACGTGATGCGGGCGGTCGCGCTCGGCGCGAAATCCTGCATGATCGGACGCTCCTATGTTTATGGTCTGGGTGCGGGCGGTGAAGCCGGCGTGCTGAAAGCGCTCGAGGTCATCAACAAGGAGCTTTCGACCACCATGGCGCTCTGCGGCGTCAACACGATCGACGAGATCGATCGCCGTGTGCTGATGGACGACTACCCGCGCAACCGCTGAGCACTGCCCCTCGCCCGTTCTTGGCCTCGCCAGAGCCATCTTGCTGCCGCAGGGCTTGCGTTGATTGACGTCAAACAACGCAACCGGAGAGAGTTCCCATGCGCAGCATCGCTCTCGCATCGGCTTTCATGATTGCCGCAGCGATCGCAACGCCAGCATCGGCGCAAAGCAACAGCACGCTGACCGGCGCTGCCATCGGCGCTGGAACCGGAGCTATCGTCGCGGGTCCCGTAGGCGCTGTGGCTGGCGGCGTCATTGGAGCCGTGGTTGGCGGACCGACGGTGCGGCCCGCGCGGCGGCCGGTGCGGCATTGCTGGTACGACAGCAATGGCTATCACCGCTGCCGGGTGCGATGAGCAATCAGGCTCGGCTGAGATCGGCCTCGACCAGCGCGCGCAGTTCGGCTGTCACTTGCGGGCGCTTGCCGAACCACAATTCGAAACCGCGCACCGCCTGATGCAACAGCATGCCGAGGCCATCGGCGGTTTTCAGGCTACGCTGTTGCGCGGCTTGCAGAAGCCGCGTGACCAGCGGCACGTAGACCAGGTCGGCGACAGTCGCGCTTGCGGGCAGCGCATCGAGCGACAGGTCGAGCTGTGGCTGGCCCTTCATGCCGAGCGACGTGGTGTTGACGAGCAGGCCCACCCGCGGAAGCACATTGCCGATCTCGTTCCACGCCAGCGGCTGCACTTTCGCGCCGAACTGCGTGGCGAGAACCTGCGCGCGCTCCATGGTGCGATTGGCGAGATGAATACGGCTGATGCCGCGATCGAGCAGGCCGAACAGCACCGCCCGCGACGAGCCGCCGGCACCCAGCACCAGCGCTTCGTCCGCACCATCCCAGCCCGGCGCCGACGCATCGAGGTTGCCGATGAATCCTTCGACATCGGTGTTGGTCGCGCGCAGCGTATCTCCGTCGAGCCACAGCGTGTTGGCGGCGCCGACCGCCTTCGCGCGGTCATCGGGAGCCGACAATCTCAACGCATGCTCCTTGTGCGGAATCGTGACATTGGCGCCCGCATAGCCCCGCGCCGCAAGCTGCGTGACGAACTCGGCAAAGCCTTCCGGCGGCACCGCCTCGATGCTGTAGCCGCCGGCGATGCCGAGCTGCTTGAGCCAGTAGTTGTGGATGATCGGCGAGCGCGAATGCGCGGCCGGCCAGCCGATCAGACATGCAGCACGAGGGGAAGACGACATAAGACCTTCCGTTCGGCGGCAAGCGCCGCCGTCCACGGTCAAATCATGCCCTGTTGCAGACTGTCAACGTCAGGCCGTTCGCCACGATCTGGTCGCAGTAATCGCGCCAAGCAGCAGTGCGGCGGTAGCCGCGAACCAGACGGCTTCGAGCCCCATACGACGATAGGCCAGCGCGCCCGCGATCGATCCGATGACCAGCGATGCCCATAGCACGAGGTTCGGCAGCCATTCCCATCGCCCGCCGCCGCGAAAAGCCACCACGATCAATTGCCCAACCTTGACCAGTGCGCCGGTGACGTAAGTGAGACCCAGCCCGGCGCCGCCCTGCACCTGGAAGACGGAGTTCTCGAGCCCCATCGCCAACGCGAGGATGCCGACCGCGACGCCGTGCAGGCCGAACGAGCTGAGCAGCGCCGCGGCGGCGAGTAACGCCGCCTCGGTGAGCAGCAGCCACGCGGTGCGGCGATCTCCGCCGCCGAGCACGATCACGCTGCCGCAGGCAGCGCCAAAAACGAACACGACGATCAGACCGATGGCTTCGAGCGCCGCTTTCCAGTCGAGTTCGGCAATGCTGACGCCGAGCCGGGTCGAGTTGCCGCTCATGAAAGAGACAAACAAGCCGCCCAGATGGATAAAGCCGATGCCGTCCACGTATCCGGCCAGCGCGCTCAGCGCACAGGCGAGTGCTACGTTGCGTTTTGAAGTCAGCATTTCCTGCCCCTGCCGCCACAAACCGGTTGAGGGTACTGTATAGTCGGGTAAGGAAACAACGAAGGAGGACGCCTATGTCGCAGACAGCGGCCGCGCAAGTCTTGGGCACACGCGAACTCGATATTCTGCATGACCTCAACCGCAACTATCTGCGCGCGGTGGAAGAGTCCGACGTGCGCTGGTTCGACGCCAATCTGTCGGATGATTTCCTCAACAGCAATCCCGACGGATCGATCGTCGATCGCGCCGGATTTCTGGCGCAGATCGGCAAGCCGTCATCGGTGAAGAATATCGCAGGCAGCGACATCCGCATCCGGTTGCTCGGCGACTTTGCCTTCATTCATGCGCGTACGGATTACGTGAAAGTCGCCGACGGCTCGAAAGGCTTCGGCCGCTACACTAACATCTGGCAGAAACGCGACGACCGCTGGCTCTGCGTCTCCGCGCATGTGACGCGAGGATGATGTCATATTGAGGTGTCGTCCCCGCGAACGCGGGGACCCATACGCCCAGCCATACCGATGGCACACGGTGTATGGGTCCCGGGTCTGCGCTTCGCTCCGCCCGGGATGACGGATGCAACCTACGCCGCGGCGCGATGGGCCGCGACGATCTGGTCGGCGGTTCGGCCCGTCACCTCGGCCATGTGATCGAACTGCCGGGAGAAGCTGCCCGCACCCGCGGTCGCCGAACGCAGTTCGACGATGAGATCGCCGATCTCCGATTCCGGCATCATCGATCGCACCGTATCCCAGCCGCTCCAGCCCTCGCGGGTATCGAAGCCGAGAATCTGGCCGCGCCGCGCCGACAGGATCGCATTAACCTTGGCTGTGGCATCGGTCGGACAGACGATCTCGACCACATGGACCGGCTCGAGCAACACCGGCTGGCACTGCGTCAGACCTTCGCCCATGCCGATCCGCGCCGCCGTGCGGAATGCAAGGTCGGAGGAATCGACGCTGTGATACGAGCCGTCGGTCAGCGTCACCTGCACATCGACCACCGGAAAGCCGAGCGGGCCGTGAGCGAGACCGTCGCGCACGCCCTCTTCCACCGCGCCGATATAATTGCGCGGCACCGCGCCGCCGACGATCTTGTCGACGAAGCTGAATCCCGATCCGCGCGGCATCGGCTTGATCTCGAGCACGACGTCGCCGAACTGGCCGTGACCGCCGGATTGCTTCTTGTGGCGGCCGCGGATCGTGGTCGGCTTGCGGATGGTCTCCCGATAGCCGATCGCAGGCGGCGTTTGCTTCACGGCAACGCCGAAGCGCTCGCCGAGCCGTTCGACCGCGAGACGCAGATGCATCTCGCCCTGCCCCCACATCACAGCGTCATGGGTCTGTGTATCATGAATCAATGTCAGCGACGGATCTTCCTCGTTCAGTTTCGCCAGCGCCTGACCGAGCTTGACGTCGTCCTTGCGGTCCGCGGCGGCGAGCGCCACCGCCAGCACAGGAGCCGCCGGCGCGAGCGTGACCAGCGATGCCGGCGTCACCTTGCCGAACGAGAGCGTCTCGCCGGTCTTGATGGCGTCGAGCTTGCCTAGCGCGACGGTGTCTCCCGTCTCGGCGCGCGGCCGCTTGCCGTCCGCCGTTCCGGCCGCACCGAGAATGCCGGAGACGCGCCCGCTTCCGCCGCTCGAAGACTGCGCCGTGGCGCCGTCGTCGATCGCGCCGTTCAGCACGCGCGCCAGCGAGAGCTTGCCGCCGTGCTGCAGATGCACCGTCTTGAACACATAGGCCCATCCATCTTTACTCAATGCATCCTTGCCCGATGCAACGCCAAGACGCTTGGCGGTTTCCGTAATCCCCGGCGCTTCGTGTCGCAACGCTTTCATCAGACGCAACACCCCGTTCTGGCGCGTCGCGGAGCCGAGCAGCACCGGACAGATCAGGCCCTCGCGCAGTTCGCGGACCAGATCGTCGAACACCGCGTCGCGCGGCGGCGCGATATCCTCGAGCAGCTGCTCCATCAGCGCGTCGTCATGATCGGCGAGCTTTTCCAGCATCGAGAACCGCGCTTCCTTCTCGCGCTCCAGGTCGCTGCCCTTCAGCTCGATCACTTCGGATGGCATGTGTTCGCGGTAGACGAAGGCGCGCTCCAGCGCGAGATCGACGAAGCCCGCGATCAGGTCGCCGTTCCAGATCGGGATCTGCCGCAACACCAGCGGAATCCGCGACGCCGGCTGCAACGTCGCGAGCGTCTCGCGCACGCGCTTGCTGGCCTTGTCGATCTTGTTCAGGAACAGAAAGCGCGGAATGCCGCGATCTTCCAGTTCGCGCAGGATGATCTGCAACTGCGGCAGCTTCTTCTCGTCCGCCTCGCAGACCACGACCGCCGCGTCGACCGCGGGCAGGCAGCTGCGCATGTCATGTGCGAATTCGATCGAGCCCGGGCAGTCGAGGAAGGTGTAACTGTCACCCATGAAATTCACGGTCGCCGCCGTGAGCGACGTACTCATGCGGGTGGTGCCGTTATTGCCTGTGTGATGATCGCCGCCGCGTGGGGGCGTGCCGGTACGTGAGAGGATCGCTTCGAGGAGGGAGGATTTGCCGCTTTGAAACGGGCCCACCAATGCAATGCACCGGGGACCCGATCGTTCATGACCCGATTGTTCAGTCCCTCGGGGACTTCTGACCTCGTTTGCCATATGCCGTCTCCATCTGGAGCTCGGCCCGCGTCGGACCTTCATCCGGCGAAGTGGATAGCAGGTTCGCCGCCGGACAAAATCCTAACTTCCCAGTTGAACGCATTCCTTATCGCAACCGTTCGCCACTTTTGCGGAAGACGCTCATGCGGGTCGGCAACAACAATGCTCTGCCCGTTCGTCCGGCTTGGCAAGCAGTAACAGTGCTGCTGTGCAAACACGCCATGTCCGGACTTGATCCCGGCATCCATCTTTCCTGGAAATAGACGTTTGCCGGGTCATAGACGAGCAAAGCGATGCCGTTCTTCGAACGGCTAAGCCCGGCAAAGACGCATTCTTTTACCGCCCCGGCGCGGGCCGCAATTCCATGCTCTCAAGTCCCGCAGCCGCACTAAGACCGGTCTGGCCCTGAAGGCTGAGCGGCTGCAGCGCGAACGAATTGGCCGAGCCGCCAACGAGCGCGTTGGCGCCGACGCCGACGCCGACCGCGGCACTCGCCTGCACGCCGGCATAGTTGCCGGCCAGATCGCCGCGGCCGATCTGTTCGGTCGGTGCGAACACACCCCATGCGAGACCCGATGCCGTCGTCGTTCCCAGATCGAGACCGACCTTGCGGATGGTGGCGACGTAATATCCCGGCGGACGGTTATCGGACCTGAATACGCAATCGAGATTGCTTACCGAGCCGATAATGAAGCCGGTGCTCGATCCGCCACGGCATTCGAGAACGCCGACCTGGATTCGCGACTGCGCCTGCGCGGCGGCAAAGGACGCAACCAGCGCGGCTGCGGCGACACCGAGACCTAACGAAAAGTGGCGCATGAAGAACCTCCAGGGCAATGAATGTGTGATGCAGAAAACCCGACGCTGCCAGGCAGCGAATGACGGCATCTTATCGCGCGACACTGTTCAATCAAGCCGCAGTCCGTCCACGCATCGTGTTGCCGCAAAACAAAGGGCCCGCTTGCGCGGGCCCGGTGCCATTTGTCATTCAACTCAGTTAAACACCAATTCAGCTTCGCATGCCAAATCAGCTTCAAATATCCAAATCAGCTTCAAATATAACGGCTCAGCCAGCCGGACGAAGCTGCAGTCCGGCGATGCCGGCCGCGACGCTGAGGCCGGTCTGGCCCTGGACGCTGAGCGGCTGCAACGCGAACGAATTCGACGAACCGCCGACCAGGAAATAAGCGCCGACGCCGACACCAATGGTGGCGCTGCTCTGCACCCCGCCGTAGTCGCCGGCCAGATCGCCGGGACCGAATTGGCGGGTCGGTGCGAACACCGTCCACGACAGCAACGTGTTCTCGGTGACGCCGAGATCGATTCCGAAACGGCTGATCTGCGCCGCGTAACGCTCAGGCCGGCGGCCGGGTGCGCGATAGACGCAATCGAATGTGTTGCTCGAACCGAGAACGAGTCCGACCTGCCGGCCGGCGCGGCACTGGAGGGTGCCGACCTGCACACCGGACTCCGGCGGCGTCACGACGACGCGCGTGCGATCGCGGCGCGATTGCGCATCGGCGCCCGACGCGAACGCAGTGAGAGTTGCGGCAACGAGGCCGAGCACGATTGTAGAGCGACGCATGAGATGATCTCCGGACTAAAGCAGACATTCAAATTACAGACGGATGACTGCTCCGCACCGTCGATGCGGAGCACAGCCGAATTCGCCGTGAGGCGACGGCGCCGATATCGGACCGTTTTTGGGCTTATTTAAGGTTGCCGCAGAAACGCTGGATGCGGCGGCAGGCGTCCTCGAGGTCCGAGGTTTTCGTGGCATACGAAATGCGGAACGCCGGACCGAGGCCGAACGCCGAGCCCTGCACCACCGCGACACCCTCGCTCTCCAGAAGTTCCGTCACGAAGTCTTCGTCGTTCGCGAGCGTCTTGCCCGACGGCGTTGTCTTGCCCATCGTGCCCGCGCAGGACGGATAGACATAGAACGCGCCCTCGGGACGCGGGCATTCGATGCCGCTGGCCTGATTGAGCATCGAGACCACAAGATCGCGGCGCTCCTTGAACACCTTGTTATGCGCCGGAATGAACTCCTGCGGCCCGTTCAAGGCTTCGACCGACGCCCATTGCGAAATCGACGACGGGTTCGAAGTCGATTGCGACTGGATCGTCGCCATCGCCTTGATCAGCTCCGCCGGACCGCCGGCATAGCCGATGCGCCATCCGGTCATGCAATAGGCCTTCGACACGCCGTTGACGGTCAGCGTCCGCTCGTAGAGCTTGGGCTCGACCTGCGCCGGCGTGGTGAATTCGAAGTCGTCGTAGACCAGATGCTCGTACATATCGTCGGTCATCACCCAGACATGCGGATGCTTCACCAGCACGTCGGTCAGCGCCTTCAATTCGGCGCGTGAGTAGGCAGCACCGGTCGGGTTCGACGGCGAGCACAGGATGATCCACTTGGTCTTCGGCGTGATCGCCTTTTCCAGCGCGGCTGGCTTGAGCTTGAAGCCATCCGCGGCGGTGCAGACCACCGGCACCGGCTCACCCCCGGCCAGCGCCACCATTTCCGGATAGCTGACCCAGTATGGCGCGGGAATGATAACCTCGTCGCCCGGATTGATGGTCGCCATCAGCGCGTTGTAGAGCACCTGCTTGCCGCCGGTGGACACCGTGATCTGGTTCGGCTTGTACGCAAGGCCGTTCTCGCGCTGGAATTTGGCGATGATCGCCTCCTTCAGCTCGGGAATACCGTCCACGTTGGTGTACTTGGTCTTGCCGGCCTCGATCGCATGGATCGCGGCGAGCTTGATGTTGGCGGGGGTATCGAAATCCGGCTCCCCGGCACCGAGGCCGATGACGTTGCGTCCCGCCGCTTTCAGAGCGCGCGCTTTATCCGTGACCGCGATGGTCGCGGACGGCTTCACGCGGGCGAGCGAAGAGGACAGAAACGTCATCATGGTCTCCTGATTGAGGATGTGAGCGCCAGGACACGGGGAATCCGGCACCGGGCGGATACACACTAAAGTTCATACTGGCGCATCGCAAGACAGTTCCCGCATGGCTGTCCGGACCCCTGAAAACGTGCGTTTTCAAACCTTGCCGGAAATGCCAAACAGGGCTGGGTAAAAGACATTTCAGAATGAGTATCCCGTTTGGCGCAAGCCCTTGACGATCCGGACAGGCTTGCGACACTTGCCGCCACCGGCCTTCTGGATTCGGCGCCGGACGAGTCGTTCGACCGGCTGACCCGCATGGTGATCCGGCTGCTGGATGTGCCGGTTTCCCTGATCTCGCTGGTGGACAACAGACGGCAGTTCTTCAAAAGCCAGCACGGCCTCGCCCCGCCTGTTGCCGAAGCCCGGCAAACGCCGCTGACACATTCGTTCTGCCAGCTTGTCGTCAAAGAAGGCGCACCGCTGATCGTCAGCGACGCGCCGAATGATCTCCGCGTCTGTGACAATCTCGCCATACCGGATCTTGGCATCGTGGCCTATCTCGGCGTCCCGCTGATCACCGCATCGGGCCACATCCTGGGATCTCTATGTGCCATCGACACCAAACCACGGCAATGGACGGACGACGACCAGCGTCTTCTGATAGATGTGGCCGCGATTGTCATGACCGAAATCGCGCTCAGCGAAGAGATCGGACGACGGCGCGCGGCGGAAAGCGCACAGCAGCTTTTGATCGGTGAGTTGCATCATCGGGTGAAGAACACACTCGCCAACGTGCACGCCCTGATCCGGCTCAGCCTGAATTCATCCCAGACGCTTGAACAGTTTCGCGACAGCATCGGCGCGCGGATCACATCGCTCGGCAACACCCACACGCTGCTGACCGGCCAGAAATGGGCCGCAGTCGATTTTCGCGATCTCCTGAACAGCGAATTCGACGCCTATCAGCAATCCGGGCGTATCACCTACGATGGCCCCGATTTCGAGGTCGGCTCGGACGCCGCCACCTCTGTCGGCATGATTATCCATGAACTGAGCACCAACGCCAGCAAACACGGCGCGCTATCGTTGCCCGCCGGCAAGCTCCATCTGCGCTGGTCCGTCGTTCCCGAGCCGGCCAAGCCCGGCAACCGCCTCCGGCTGGACTGGACCGAAAGCGGCGGCCCGTCGGTGAAACAAGAGCGCCGTAGCGGCTTTGGCTCGACCCTGATCGACCGTCTGGTCACCGGGCAGTTTGGCGGCACATCGTCTTTTGACTTTCGCGGCGACGGCCTCGTGTTCCACGCCGATTTCGTCATTCCGCCCGCAGCCGAGTTGCCAGGCATTCAACGATAAACGAAGCGTTAAAGCCCTTTCGGTATGGATGTCTTCGTCCATCAGGACATCCCCATGTCAAAGGTAAGAGCGCTCTGACCTCGATCTGGCAATCTGTACGAACGGGCTGTTGGGTCACGGCCGAGCGCATGCGCGCCTACAGCGTGATCCTGATCGCCGTCGTGACGATCACGGCGGGAATCGGTTTTTCCCGCCTGGACACCTGGGTCGACGACAGCGGCAAGCCGATCGGCACCGATTTCACCAACACCTACGCCGCCGGCATTCTCGCCAATGAGGGGCTTGCTGCCAGCGCCTACAATCCGCTGGTTCAGCATGCCGTCGAGAAAGCGATTTTCGAACGCAGCGACGTTCCGCTGTTCACCTGGAATTACCCGCCGTTCTTCTTTGCCGTCGCCGCCCTCGTCGCGCTGATGCCATACGGCTGGGGGCTGCTGTCGTGGGTCGCAGCGAGCCTGACCACCTATCTGCTGACCATGCGCTTGATCTTGCCGCGGCCGGAGACGTTGTTGCTCGCGCTCGCGTTTCCGGCGAGCTTCGTCAACATCGGGCACGGCCAGAACGGATTTCTCACCGCGGCGCTGATTGGCGGCGCACTCCATTTCATGCCGCGACGGCCATGGCTGGCCGGCCTGCTGATCGGGTTGCTGGTTTACAAGCCGCATTTCGGCTTGATGATCCCGCTCTGCCTGATGGCGGATCGCCGCTGGATTACCTTCATCGCGGCCGCGTGCAGCGTGATCGTGCTGTCGGCGCTGTCAGTGGCGATCCTGGGCATCGATGTCTGGAGGGCCTTCCTGCAATCCACCGACGTGACGCAGAAGCTGGTGTTCGAATCCGGCTCCACCGGCTGGGAAAAATTCCAGTCGGTCTTTGCGGCGATCCGCGCCTGGCACGGCTCGCTGGTGCTGGCCTATTCGGCACAGGGCGTGCTGACGCTGGCGCTGGCCGTCTTCCTGTCGTGGCTATGGACCAGCAATGCGGCCTACGAACTGAAAGCCTCCGCGCTGGCCACCGCGAGCCTGCTCGCCACGCCCTACGCTCTCGACTACGACATGGTCGTACTCGCGGTTTCGATCGCTTTCTTCGTCAGGCACGGACTGACGCACGGCTTTCGCGATTACGAAATCACCGTGCTGGCTGCCGCATGGATCGTGCCGCTGATTGCGCGCACGGCAGGCGGGCTGACCCTGATCCCGCTCGGTCTGATCGCGATGCTGCTGCTGTTCGCCGTCACCATGCTCCGCGCCTTGCACGACACCGGCGTCATGCCGATTTCGCAGCGCGCCATCGCACAAGCGTGATCGCATACCTGACTTGACGCGGCAGTCAGATATTTCCCGCATCGGCTGCCGCGCAACCGATTTCAACTATTTCCAGTACGAGGGGCTTGCGGCGCGGCGGCCGCGGCATCATTGTTTCAACGCCTTTCGGGAGGAAAGTGTGCGGCGGCGGCAACGCCGAACAGCGCATCTGAAAACAAGCGAATCTGAAAAAAAGCACGATCGCATGTACAAGCTCTATTCGATGCAGCGCTCAGGCAACAGCTACAAGGTCCGCCTTGCGCTGGCGCTTTTGAACGCGCCTTACGAGGCGATCGAAATCGACATTCTGCGCGGCGAGAGCCGCACGCCGGATTTTCTCGCCAGAAATCCGAGCGGTCAGGTGCCGCTGCTGGAAATCGAGGAAGGCCGTTATCTCGCCGAGTCGAATGCGATCCTGTGGTATGTCGCGGGCGGCACGCCGCTCGCGCCCGAAAGCCGGATGGATCGCGCCGAAGCGCTGCAGTGGATGTTCTTCGAACAGCACGCGCTGGAGCCAAACATCGGCGCAGCCTACTTCTGGCTGTCGCTGGTCAAGGGCGGCCGCGAGCTTCATGCCTATTCGCTGGAAGACTGGATGGAGCGCGGCTACGCAGCGCTTCAGGTGATGGAGAACCATCTCAAGAGCCGCGACTTCTTCGCCGCCGGCCAGCTCACCGTCGCCGACATCGCGCTGTTCGGCTACACCCACGTCGCACACCTGTGCGATTTCGATCTCGCGAGCTTCCCCGCCGTGCGTGCATGGCTTTCGCGGGTCGAGGGAACTCCGGGTTTCGTCAACATCGACTGGAAACCGGAACTGGTTTCGGGCGAGGACACCGGCATCGCTGCCAACATGTAAAAGCAGTGAACTCCCGAGAATAACGGGGATTTCACGCCGCCGTGTTCCAATTTGCCGCGTTTTGGCCTCTTTTGTGACTTTCCCGCCGCAATCAAGACAGTCATTTCTGCGATTCAGATGGTGCAGGTGATTCGCTCGCTTGAATCGATCTTTAGGGCCAAGGATCTAAGGCTATGTCGCGGTCGCATGGCGCCGCTGCCGGTTTTGGCAGCCGTGCCACCACTACCTTCCGTCTCCGAACCGCCATCGCGGCGTCGATCGCGATCGGCGCAATCTCGCTATGCCTGATCGTGGCCGTCACGGTGCTGTCGATCAAAGTCGTCGCGGCGATGCCGCTGCCGGCTTGAGCCGCGCCCTTTCCAAACATATCTCCTGTATTGCCGATCCCGCGCCGGTGCACGCGCAACGCGAGTTCGAGAGGTTGCGATGAAGACGCCCCTAGTCCTCGTCACCGCGTCGCTCGCGATCGCCACCGCGCTGGCGGCGACTTTCCTCATCGCCACCAGCACCCGAGGCGACAGCGCCTCGTTCACATCATCGGCAGGCAAGCTCGAGGTCGAGACGATTGCCACCGGCCTCGCCTATCCGTGGGGCCTCGCCTTTCTGCCTGACGGCCGGATGATCGTGACCGAGAAGCCCGGCCGCATCCGCCTCGTTACGCGCGAAGGCCAGTTGTCGCCGCCGCTCGCCGGCACGCCGGAGGTCTGGTATTCGGGACAAGGCGGCATGCTTGATGTCGCCATCGACAAGTCCTTCGTGCAGAACGGAACGATCTATTTCTGCTACGCCGAACGCGCCTCGGGCGGCGGCCGGACCACCGTCGCACGCGGCAAGCTCAACGACAGTTCGCCGCCGCGCCTCACCGATGTCCGTGTCATCTTCCGCCAGGACGGACGGCTCTCGTCCGGCAATCATTATGGCTGCCGCATCGCGCAGGCGCCGGACAACAGCCTGTTCATTTCCCTGGGCGATCACTACAGCGCGCGCGACCAGGCACAGACGCTCGACAATCATATCGGCAAGGTGGTCCGCATCTCACCCGAAGGCGTCGCGCCAAAGGACAACCCGTTCACCGACCGCGGCGACGCCAAGCCGGAAGTCTGGAGTTACGGTCATCGCAATTCGCAAAGCCTCGCATTCAACCCGGCGACCGGCGACCTCTGGGAAATCGAGCACGGCCCGCGCGGCGGCGACGAAATCAACATCATCGGCAAGGGCAAGAACTACGGCTGGCCGGTGATCGGCTATGGCATCGACTACTCAGGCGCGAAGCTGCACGCCTCGACGTCGAAGGACGGCATGGAGCAGCCGGTGAAATACTGGGTGCCGTCGATCGCACCGTCCGGCATGGCGTTCTACACCGGCAACCTGTTTCCGAAATGGAAAGGCAGCCTGCTTGTCGGCGCGCTGGCGGGCCAGATGCTGGTGCGGCTGCCGCTGAACGGCAACACAGTCGGCGCTGAAGAACGCATCCTGCAGAATCTCAACGAGCGCATCCGCGACGTGCGGCAGGGACCGGACGGCGCGATCTGGCTTTTGACCGACAATTCCGCCGGGCGCATCCTGCGCGTGACCCCTGCGGCGAAATAGCTTCGAACGCACCCATCTGCCATTGCGACGACTGATGGATCGGCAGCCATTGTGGCTGCCCCGCGCAGGGCATCAGTCCATGAGCCGCAGCCATTTCATTGCCTCCTCAATTGCCGCCTCGCTGGCCGCCGTTGCGCTGGCGAAATCGGCCAGCGCCGTCCAGACCGATCGGCGACCGCCCCCGAACCAGTCCGCCTCGCGGCATGTGGACAACCCCGGACTGTCACCGCACCGTCACGCAGTACGGCTAGCGTTCACCTGCGCCCGTCAGCCCCCGTCCAATTAACGGGCGCATATCCAGCGGTCCCCGTCAGTCGCCGCAACTGGCCGGGGCCGCTTTCTTTTTTGCCGTGCCGGAATATGGATTGCCGGATTGGTATGGCCGGAGGGGTCGGGTAAGACTGTCCGCGCCGGTCATCAGCCTCGCCGGCGCCGCACTGTCAGGCCACCGGAATTCAATACGCTCCACATGATCCGCGTCGTCCCGATCGTCCTGTTCCTCACGCTGCTGGCGCTGGTTCTGCTGCCCTTTCAGCTCGCCGGAATTTATTTCAACACCCACCTGCAACGGACCATCCCGCATCTGTTTCATCGTGTGCTCTGTGCCGTGGTCGGAATCCGGATTCGCGAAATCGGCACGCGGAGCATGGCAAATCCGGTCCTGATCCTCGCCAATCATGTGTCCTGGCTCGACATCTGCGTCATCAGCGCCGTCGCACCGGCGGTCTTCGTCGCCAAGAACGAGATTGCGCGCTGGCCGGTGTTCGGATGGCTTGCCAAATTGCAGCGCTCGATCTTCATCGACCGCCAGGCGCGGCATCGCACCGGCGCTGCGACCCAGGAAATCGCCGACCGGATGCTGGGCGGCGACGCCGTGGTGCTGTTTGCGGAGGGCACATCGAGCAACGGCACCCACATCCTGCCGTTCCGTTCCGCATTGATCGGCGCGGTCCATCATGCGCTCGGCAAGACGACCCACCACGACAGCGTCACCGTGCAACCGCTGTCGCTGGCCTATACCGGCTGGGCCGGATTGCCGATCGGCCGCGGGTTGCGCGATCGCGTGGCGTGGTACGGCGATATCGATCTCATTCCGCATCTGATCGGCGTGCTGGCCTCAGGCGCGGTCGATGTCACCATCACCTGGGGCGACGCGAGAGCCTATGACATGAGCGCCAACCGCAAGATCATCGCTCGCGACGCCGAAATGGCGGTGCGGCGTATGACAACGGCGGCGATGCGCGCGCCGCGGTCGGCTCAACCCACGGCAACGCGCGAAACAGCGGCGGAACCGAAACTCGCATAACCGCCTGCGTCCTGCCGCTTGCTGTGCAAGCCGGCGGACGTCAGAATGATGAGGCGATCCCTTCGCATAGCCAAATACGTCAGCTCGCTATTCCGAAGCCGGCGTCTCACAGGATAATATCCATGGAAATCCGCAATCTCGGCAGCTCCGGTCTGCGCGTGTCGGCTGTCGGCATCGGCTGCAACAACTTCGGCGTCCGCATCGATCTGGAGACCTCGCGCAAGGTGATCCACAAGGCGCTCGATCTCGGCATCACGCTGTTCGACACGGCGGATATCTATGCCGGACGCGGCGGATCGGAAAAGGTTCTGGGCGATGTTCTCGGCAATCGCCGCAAGGACATCGTGCTTGCGACCAAATACGCCAAGGCGATGTCGGACGACGGCACGAAAATTGGCGCGTCCCGGCGCTACATCATGCGCGCGGTGGAGGACAGTCTCACGCGGCTAAAGACCGACCACATCGATCTCTATCAACAGCACGACTGCGATCCGCTGACGCCGATCGACGAGACGCTGCGCGCGCTGGAAGATCTGATCCGCCAGGGCAAGGTGCGCTACATCGGCTGCTCGAACTTTCCGGCATGGCGCGTGGCGCAGGCGCAGGAGGTCGCGAAATCGATCAACACCCACGGCTTCGTGTCGTGCCAGGACGAATGGTCCCTGGTGTTCCGCGACAACGAAAAAGAATTGCTACCCTGCGCGCAGGCCTACAACATGGGCTATCTGCCGTTCTTTCCGCTCGCCAGCGGCTTGCTCACCGGCAAGTACAAGCCCGGAGCCGATGTCGACGCCAACACCCGCTTCGCCAAGATGCCTGCGCTGCGCAACCGCTACGCCACGCCAAAGAACGAGGCGATCGTCGCCAAGCTGCAGGACTTCACCAAAGCGCGCGGCAAATCGATGCTGGAGCTGGCGATGTCGTGGCTCGCCTGCAAGCCGCAGGTGTCGAGCGTGATCGCTGGCGCGACATCCGAAGAACAGATCACGCAGAACGTCGCGGCGGTCGGCTGGAAGCTGACCGCCGAAGATATGGCAGAGATCGACAGAATCACGCTGGGCTGACATCGCCGATGCGGAAGCTGTGATAGGCTGCCTCAATGCAACAGACAGACGTAACGCCCCGCGCTCTCCGGTGCGAAAAATGCGGCACGGAGTTTTCGTGCGCCAAGTCCGGCGCATGCTGGTGCGCGGACGAGAGCTTTCGTTTGCCGATGCCGAACGATGGCAGCGATTGCCTGTGCCCGGATTGTCTGCGGGAGGCTGCCAGCTCCCTCACCCCGCATGCGGGGTAAGGGGCAAATCTGATGAGCGATGACTGAACCGCCCGTCACCCGCCGCGCCTTATCTTCGAACTGCGGCGGGCGACCTCTCCCCGCGTGCAGAGAGAGGCGAGAACGCAGAGCGCGATGTGTTACTTCACCACCGCCGCGGTCTGGCCGAACAGGATTCTCTTCTGCTCTTCGGTGTTGATGCCGACGGCCGCGTTCGGATTGATCTTGTCGGTCAGTTCATAGGCCCGCACCGTCGCAGGCCGTTCGCGGATCGAATTGAACCAGCGGCGCAGATGCGGGAAATCGTCCAGGTTCTGGCCCTGACGCTTCCACGGCACGATCCACGGGTAGCTCATCATGTCGGCGATGGAGTACTCGCCGGCAATGAACGGGCGATCGGCAAGCCGCTTGTTGAGCACGCCATAGAGCCGGTTGGTCTCGTTGACGTAGCGGCTGATGGCATAAGGCAATTTTTCCGGCGCATAGATCGAGAAATGATGATTCTGTCCGGCCATCGGGCCGAGGCCGCCCATCTGCCACATCACCCACTGGATCACGTCGTAACGCTTGCGCAGATCCGACGGCATGAACTTGCCGGTTTTCTCGGCGAGATACAGCAGCATGGCGCCCGACTCGAAAATCTCGACCGGCGCGCCGCCGTCCTTTGGCTTGTGATCGATCATCGCCGGCATCCGATTGTTCGGCGAGAACCTGAGAAACTCCGGCTCAAACTGCTCGCCCTTGCCGATATTCACCGGCACGATCTTGTAGGGCTCTCCTGTTTCCTCGAGAAACATCGTGATCTTGTGGCCGTTCGGCGTCGGCCAGTAATACACATCGATCATCTTTGCGGTCCTTGCTGAAAGTTCTTGAGCTGGCTTGCGAGGTTCGTGCTGGGCACCAATTGGATGCGACTGCATGAATGTTGCGCGCGCGTTCCCGCAAGTCAATGGGACCGCCGGTCCGCGCGCGGCAATGTGATCGTGCAGCGGACAGCGAAACGGCGGCGCTGCGAGAACCGCAACGCCGCCGCCGGTATGCCTGACAAACCCTTGGAGATTATTTGCCGGGCATGACTGCGATATCCTTCACAGTGCCGCTGACGCCGGTGATCTTGGCAGCTTCGGTTGCCTTGCCGGTGGCGAGATCGACGCTGTAGAGCGTGTTGCCGGCCATCACCCAGGCATCGTTCTTGCCGCTGGCGTCAGTCGAGATATCGAACGCGACCGTGTCGCCCTTGATGCCGAGCGCACCGATGGTGTTGAGAATGCCGTCGTTCGGCGGCGCCTGCTTGACGATGTTCATCCTGGAGTCGATGTCGAACAGCGCGGTCTCCTTGGTGCCCTTCACCGAATTGGTGTAGGCCCCCGCGACGATGTTGGGCCTGGCGCCCTTGTTGGCATCGGTTTCAGCGAACTTGATGTCGCCGTCCTTCGTCACCTTGCCGTCGTCGACGTTGGCGCGCAGGTTCATGCCGTCGGCGCCGATCACGCGCAGACGATCCGCAACGGGGTTGAAGTCGACGGTGGCGGCAACGCCCTTGGCGAGCATCGTATCGAGCTTGGACTTCATGGTCGCCTTGCCGTCCTTGGCGATCGTCACCACGGTTCCGTCATCGACCAGGCCATAGAGCAAGCCATCGGCGGGACGCACATCGATGCCGACCAGCGCGCCGGAAATCCCTGAAACCTTGACGGAACCCGTCGCCTTCTTGGCGGCGGTATCGACGGTCGCGATGGTGTCGTTGCCGATCAGCGCGGCAACTTCCGCCGAATAGGCGGCGGCAGAGGTCATGAGCAAGGCCGCGGAGGCGGCCAGAACAGTACGGATTTTCATCGGATAACTCCCTGTTTTACGACGGGTCCATTCGGGCCATCGCAGCGGATACCTCCGGAAAGCCGGGATCGGATGCAGAGACGCAGAAAAAAATCCGAAACCGTGCATCCAAATGCCGCAGCGGCGCGGTATAAAGGCTATGCAAGTGGATGAACATGATCCGGAACGGCAGTTTGGACGACAGAACGGGCGTCGCATTGCTGAATGTCGAGCGGGAAGCGCAGATGTCAGCCGCGCTGGTGCGTTGCGCTGCCGGCGACCGCAGGGCGTTGCAGATGATCTATGACAGCGAGGCTCCGCGCATGATCGGGGTCGCGCGGCGAATCCTGTTCCGCCAGGACCTTGCCGAGGAAGCGGTGCACGACGCCTTCGTGCGGATCTGGAACGGCGCGCGCAGTTTCGATCCGGCGCGCGGCGCGGCGCTGGGCTGGCTCTATGCCGTGGTGCGCAATCGCGCGCTCAGCATTCATCGCAACGAACACCGCTACGATTCGGCCGGCGAACATCCGGAGGAGATCGCACCGGAAGACGCGATGGCGCGGCTTCCCGAAGCAAGCGCGCTGCGCAAGTGCCTCGAGCAGATCGAGCGCCCGCGCCGCGATGTCGTCGTGCTCGCCTACGTCTATGGCATGAGCCACGGCGAACTCGCCGGCCGCCTCAAGGTGCCGCTCGGCACCGTGAAGAGCTGGGCGCGGCGCAGCCTGATCTCGTTGCAGGAGTGCATGGGATGACCCAGCTTCCTGACGACCGCGAACTGGATATGCTGGCCGCCGATTACGTGATGGGCCTGCTCGATTCCGTCGCCGAAGCGGCTGCCGACGAGCGGCTGGAGACCGATGAATCGTTTCAGCGCGCCGTCAATAACTGGCGCAAGCGGCTCGGCGATTTCGACATCAGCGCGCCGCCCGTAACGCCGACCGCGCAGCTCTGGCAGCGCATCGTGCAATCGACCAAGGCCGACCGTGCCGCGGTTGTCCCGGCCGGCATGCGCGGCGCGACGCGCGGCGCTACGCTGTGGCACAACCTGCGCTTCTGGCGCGTGACCGGCCTGATCGGCACCGCTGCCGCGCTGATCTTCGCCTTCATCGCCATCGGTTCGATCACGACATCGAAGCACCTGCGCCGCGATCTGGTCGCGCTGGCGCAGCGCAAGCCGGTCTATGTCGCGGTGCTGGTGAGCGATGCGACGCGCGAAGTCGGCGCGGTGGTCAACGCGTTCGCCAACGGCCGGGTCGAACTGATCCCGCTGAAGACCATCGACGTGCCGCAAGGCCGCACCTTGCAGGTGTGGACGTTGTGGGACCGCGCCGTCGGGCCGAAGCCGGTCGGACTGACCGGCCAGTCGCGCGCCATCGATCTCAATCTCGACGAGCTGCCGGAGACAGTGGCCAACCAGTTGTTCGAGATCACACTCGAACCGGAAGGCGGCTCGCCGACCGGCCGCCCGACAGGCCCGATCCTGTTTAAGGGCAATACGGCAAAGGTGTTGTAAGATTTACTCCTGCCACACGTTGACAGTGGGCAGTTCCGTTTTGCCCTTTTCCTGACGCCCTCGCCGCCCCATATTCCGGCCATGGCGAAATCCCCCGGCACACCGAAAAAATCCGCAACGAAAACGCCAAAGTCGAAGGCGCCAAAATCCTTAGCGTCGAGGCCCGACGTGCAGCCGATCGGGCCGGCGCTCGCCGAATTGCTCAATCCCGCGATCAATCGCGGCGATGCGGGCATGGGATCTGGCACCGGCATCCAGCCGCCGCCGGACAATTCCTGGGATCGCCGCGCCGGCGGCGAGGCAGCCGCGCATCGCGCCCGCAAATCGACGCCGAAGGATTTCGCGGAGAGTCTTTCTCGATCGAAAACACCCCCCACCAC